>NZ_JBBOBY010000001.1:905000-1615000 GCF_038002205.1 Paenibacillus sp. FSL R7-0340 | reverse complement strand
GCAATCTGAGTAGGCAGGATAAGGTGTTGGATGGGCATTTATGGGTGATGTCTGCACAGGCCCCCAGCACCATGGATGCTCACAGTCATGATGATAGTCCTGATCAGATACTACAGTAGGAGAAGCATATTCTGCTAAGGAGGTATTTATAGGTGCATTCCCCAAAGGTTGAGGAGACCCAATCCCCGGATACCACGAGTTCGGCATTGCATTTATTTGTGGGCTATAATCAAATGTCGGCTGTTGTATCGACCACTCGGAATTCACCATCGGCTCCGATTTTGTGCAGCCGCAAAATTTTTCAGCTACAGGTTGCTTCACAACAGTTGTAGGAAGCTGTGGCTTAGATGCAATCGGTTGGGTAACTATAGGTTGCATTTGAGGTGGAGCAGGTGGAGTAACTATGGGCTGCATTTGAGGTGGAGCAGGTGGAGTAACTATGGGCTGCATTTGAGGTGGAGCAGGATTTACGGGTGCCATAGGAACTTCAGGCAGTTTTAATTCAGGAAGCTTAGGAGGATTCACTGTTTCTTTTGGTTGTGTCATCTCTTCTTTAGGGCTAGGCATATTCTCCTGCTTAGGCTGCGTCAACTCCGCCTTGGGCTGGGTAAGTTCTTGCTTGGTTGGGGATTCAGGTTTAGGCTGTGTCATCTCTTCTTTGACTGCGGTATTTTTTTTATTCTCAGTAAAATCAGACGCCTCTTCTTTGTAGTGTGGAATATTAACTGTTTCTCCAACCAGAAGTGCGTTCGGGTTTTTAAGCTGGGAATTGGCATCAATAATTAGCTTAAGCGGTACATTCCACGCCTTGGACAACTTCCACAATGAATCTCCTTGCTTAACCTTGTGTTGATATACCGTTGACGGCTGTGTTTCCATCGTAACAGGGTCTGTTGGAATTTTAATTTTCTCGCCGATGCTCAACTGATTAGGGTCTGCCAATTGGGGATTGGCGGCAATAACTTTCTCCAGCGTCACATTATACTTCTGTGCCAGCAAGTACAGAGTGTCACCTTTTTTGACGATGTGTATTTTCACAGGTCACAAACCTCCTAGACTTTCGTTCGGGCGGGATAAACGCCCGGCTTCTGTTATTACATCCTATGCACCTCCCGGGCGAATGACCCCATACAAACAAAAAAATCCTCTCAACCGAATACTCTCACGAGCATTCAGCTAAAAGGATTCGGTTTTATTTTAGTCCTGCCACACTTTGTAGCCATCCTTATCCACGATCTTCCGGAACTCAGCCAGGAGCTCCAAAGTCACTGGGCCAGCAACACCGGAGCCGATCGTACGACCATCCACTTCATAAGCTGCAATAACTTCTGCCGCAGTTCCTGTAAAAAACACCTCGTCCGCAACATATACATCATGCAGTGTAAAAGGTTGTTCCTTAAGGGGGTATCCAAGCTTAGTACACAAATCGATAATAGCATTACGAGTAATCCCTTCAAGCGCTCCCAAATAGCAAGGAGGTGTATATAACACTCCATTTTTGACAATGAAAATGTTGTCCGCAGAGCCTTCTGTCACATACCCTTGGGAATTGAGCATAATAGCCTCACCTACACCAGCATAGTTAGACTGGATCTTCACGAGGATATTGTTGAGATAGTTCAATGATTTAATCTTCGGATTCAAAGCATCTGGGATGTTGCGACGCTGAGAGACAGAAATTGTCTTCAGGCCAGTCAAGTAAGCTTCTTCCGGGTAAATGGCGAGCTGTTCCACGATAATGATGACACTCGCCTTCGCACAACGAAGAGGATCTAAACCTAGATTTCCTGCACCTCGGGATACAATCAGACGGATATATCCGTTACGCATTTCGTTAAGACGAATCGTTTCAGCCATTGCTTCCAACATCTCATCAGGAGACAACGGAATGTTTAACTGAATGGATTTCGCAGAATCATACAGACGCTCCAAGTGCTCCTTACATTTAAAAATATTCCCGTTATAGATACGAATGCCCTCAAATATACCGTCTCCGTACAAGAATCCATGATCATATACGGAAACCTTTGCGTTTTCCTTAGTCACATGCTGCCCATCCAGATAGATCCATTGTTCTGCCATTAAAACCACACCTCCGATTAATGTTCCTTTAAAATAGGTTCGATCGCTGCTTCAACATACTTGTAACTTGGATAAGAGCCAAGAATACGTACATGGCATCCCAAAGCCTCAATCTCTGCAAAGGCTGCCGGAAGCAGAACGGAATGCAGAGATTCCAAAACTTCAATGTAAAAATAATAATTCCCCAATTGCTTTTTGGTCGGACGCGATTCAATACGGGACAGATTTAACCTGCGCCATGCAAATGCGGATAAAACCTGATGCAGCGCTCCCGGGAAATCCTGCGGTGGCGTGACCAAAATACTGGTTCGCTGACCTTCAGGTGTACCCGGGAGACTTATAGGTTGATGGCCGATCAAGACAAAGCGGGTAAAGTTGTTATCGTGATCCGTTACTTTGCTGGCCAAAATATCCAATCCGTGTTTGGCAGCCGCGAGCTTGGTTCCGAGAGCGGTCCAGCCTTTACCGGGGTTATGTTTAACAATTTCGACGGCTTCTGCCGTACTTCCTGCACCCTCCAGCTCGGCCTGAGGAGCGGAAGCCTGTATGAATTCTTTACACTGGGGAAGCGCTACAGGATGAGACATAATTTTGACCACTTTGCTCAAATCCAGCTTGTCCAAATCCTTCGTAAACTCACTACGATGTCCAATAAGATTTTGAATTGAAGGATATACCCATTCCGCCTGCATTTGAATGTCTACTTCATGTACAAGCCAGTCCATATGCAAACTTACAGAGCCATCAATCGTATTTTCAATGGGAATTACACTATAGTCTGCCTGTCCCTTGTCTACTGCCTGAAATACGTCCGCAATATGCTTGTAAAACAGTAATTCATGGGGCGTATCTCCTAACAAATACTTAATCGCTTCATGAGAAACGGTCCCCTCAGGAAGAAGTGCAATTCGTTTCATATCGTAAGTTCCCCTTTAATCATATCCATAAAAGGGAGTGTATTCCCTTCTGTATATACTTTAACTCCTTCACTCTCAGGGCGCAATTTTAAAACAGAAGCAGTGATCCCCTCTTTGTTCATGGTATCCGTTAAATACTGCTCCAGCTCCGCTTTCCGATTCACCCGTTGATCCGTCAATGCCAGCAGCGTCGGTCCAGCCCCACTGAGAGCCACACCCAAGGCACCATAATGGTGCGCATCCTGCAGGATCTCTGTCATACCCGGCACAAGCGCCGCACGGTAAGGCTGATGAAGCTGATCACGCATCGCTTCGGCAATTAAATCGGTTCTTCCCGACGCCAATGCTGCTACTAGCATGGAAGCATGACTTATATTATATACGGCATCCTTCAATGATACATGCGCGGGTAGAACCTCTCTGGCTTTCGACGTGGATAGCTGAAAATCTGGAATAACTACCATAACCTCCAGATTAGCATCCGGTTCAAGTCGTAAATGCCTAGCATTCTCGCCATCCCACATCGCTGTAATAATACCACCAAACAGGGAAGCTCCAACATTATCCGGATGTTTTTCAATGGCGCTTGCCATATCGAACAGTTTGGAATCCGGCAGAGGTGAGCCAATCAACGTATTGGCAGCGACCAAGGCGCCCACAATGGCAGAAGCACTACTGCCCAAACCACGAGTAAGTGGAATATCCGAGTACATCGAAATATCGAGCTCAGGAACAGATACACCTGCTTCCCGAAAAACCATTTGTGCTACCTTGAAAATCAGATTAGTTTTATCTTGGGGAACACCATTCATTTCATTTCCGTATAAATGAAAAGCCGTCTGTTCGGCCTCCTTCATTTCAATCCATGCATATAAGGACAATGCCATGCCCAATGTATCAAAGCCGGGACCCAAGTTGGCCGTACTCGCAGGCACACGCACTCTTGCTGTTTTTAAAACGGTCATACAGACAATTCCTCCTGCTTTTATTGACTATCCCTCTACTCGATATACGCTCTTGATGCGACGGATGACGTCCAAAGTTTCAAAATGCTCCAAAACCTTTTTCATACTCGCTTTACTGGCTAAATGAGTCACGATAATAATTTCAGCATCGGGGTTAACCTCATTCGGTTGCTGCACAACAGATGCCAGACTGACATCAAATTCAGCAAATACTTGCGTAATCCGTGCCAACACCCCTGCTTTATCATCCACATGCAGAAGCACGAAGTTTTTGAAATACACATCTTCATCGTTACTAATTTTTTTGGGATTGTAAGGAACGATGGCTTTAAGCCCATTGACACCAAGTTTGAGATTTTTCACTACAGCTACTAAATCGGCTACAACCGATGTTGCCGTCGGCATTTCACCTGCACCCGCACCATAAAACATGGTTTCACCCACTGCTTCACCATGCACATACACCGCATTGAATACCCCGTTCACCGAAGCCAATGGATGCTGCTTGCGTACCATAGTCGGCTGAACGTTAATCGTAAATTCATCACCTTGGCGCTCTGCAATCCCGAGCAATTTCATTTCATATCCTAGTTTTTTAGCAAAAGCAATATCTTCACTGGTTACCTTTGAAATGCCGCTGACACTTACATCCTTGAGCTCTACATTAGAGCGGAAACCAAGCGTGCCGAGAATTGCCATTTTACGAGCTGCATCCAGTCCTTCCACGTCTGAGGTCGGATCCGATTCAGCATACCCAAGCTCCTGCGCTTCCTTGAGAACTTCCTCGTACGAGGCCCCTTCCTGACTCATTTTTGTTAAAATAAAGTTTGTCGTACCGTTCACAATCCCCATAATGCGGGTAATGCGATCGGAGGAGAAGCCTTCAATTAATGTACGAATGATCGGGATACCACCTGCTACACTAGCTTCATAAAAAATATCACACTGCTTTTCCTGCGCCTTTGCTAATACTTCAGAACCGTGCAAAGCCATTAAGTCCTTATTTGCTGTTACGATGTGTTTCCCCCGCTCCAGCGCTTCAAGAATGTACTCCTTCGTCTGATCAACGCCGCCCATGACTTCAATAATTACATCAATTTCAGGGTCCCGAATAACTTCCCATGGGTCCTCAGTAAGCTTGGCTGTCTCCACTTCAATGGAACGATATTTTTCTATGTTTTTTACAGCTATTTTTTCAATGATGATCGGTGAACCGACTTGTCTGCTCAAGTCTTCCTGATTGCCTTCTACGATTCGAACGACTCCCGTTCCAACCGTCCCCAAACCTAACAATCCTACTTTGACCGGTTTCATCCATTCCCCTCCCGCGAACTTATGTCTAATGAACTGAATTGCCTTAACCTTGCCCAATCAGGCGAACACGTTTAACTCCAGAAATATCTTCCAAGCCCTCCAGTAGAACACCCAACTCTTCACTGAGTCTGGACATTTCTACGGAGATGACTACGTTGGCTCTGCCTTGCAGTGGAATACTTTGCTGGATCGTCAGCACATTGCCTCCGAAATCAGCCACTCTGCCAAGCACCCTGGACAACATTCCGGATTGATGCTCTAAATCAATAGAGATATTGACAATTCGCTCACGCTCCAGCTGGTTAACCAAATGTATGCCATCCTTATATTTATAAAAGGCGCTTCGGCTTAGCCCAACTTGCTCCACGGCATCATGCACGGTTTTAACATCTCCTGAAGCCAGCAGCAGTTTTACCTGTATGGTCTTAACAATTGCTTCAGGCAAAATATCTTCCCGTACCAAGTAATAGCGCTCTTTCAAGAACGTCCTCTCCTCAAAGACTTATGTTTTTGTATAGAGGACATTATAACGAAACTCTTGAAAATCAGCAAGCAAACAATGCAAAAAACGGCTACTGCCTTCTATAGAGTTTCCTATAGTACAGTAACCGTTCAGGTTTTAGAACTTTATTTGAAATTTAGTAGTAGCTGCTGCCTTCAACAAATTCGAACTCGAAATCAGCAATGCGTACAGATGTACCATCTTTGGCGCCACGCTTGCGTAACTCAGCATCCACACCCATATGGCGTAACGTTCTTGCTAATTTCAAAATGGCATCATGCGAGTTCAACTGCATGCGCTTCATCATGCGCTCAATTTTAGGACTCTGCACCACGAATGTATCGTTTTCACGTACAATTGTAAAGCCATCGTCTTCTGCTGTATCCAGCTTAAATACCTTACGTTCATTGACTTCTGCTACTTCCTCAACAACCGGCTCATCCGGTATTTGATCCAGCAAATCAGCAGCCCGGTAGAGCAGTTCCTTCACACCTTGACGTGTCAGTGAGGAAATAGGCATGATTTCAAGATCAGGACGTATAGAAGCAATCTGCTCTTTGAAGTGAGTCAGGTTTTCTTCCGCCTCCGGCATATCCATTTTATTGGCCGCCACAATTTGTGGACGCTCAGCCAATGTTGCATTATATTGCTTCAATTCGTCGTTAATTTTAGTCCAATCTTCAAACGGATCACGTCCTTCGGAGCCCGCCATATCCACGACATGGATAATAATACGCGTCCGCTCAATGTGCCGCAGAAATTCATGTCCCAGCCCAATACCTTCATGAGCTCCTTCAATCAAACCAGGCAAATCCGCCATCACAAAGTTACGATGATCACCCACATCCACAACGCCCAAATTCGGAGTAATCGTTGTAAAGTGGTATGCCCCAATTTTCGGTTTTGCGGAAGATACAACCGACAACAAGGTAGACTTCCCTACACTAGGGAACCCGACCAAACCTACGTCAGCCATTACTTTTAACTCAAGCGTGATATAACGTTCTTGTCCCTCTGCGCCGTTCTCAGCCAACTCAGGCGCTGGATTATTCGGTGTAGCAAAACGGATGTTCCCGCGTCCTCCGCGTCCTCCTTTAGCTACGACGACTTGTTGACCATGACGTGTCATATCTGCTACTACTTCACCAGTATCATCATCTATGATGACCGTTCCCGGTGGTATACGTACGATCATGTGCTCCGCATTGGCTCCGTGTTGGCTTTTGTTACGACCTTTCACTCCACGTTGGGCTTTAAAATGACGTTGGTACCGAAAATCCATCAAGGTACGCAAACCCTCATCTACACGGAAAATTACGTCTCCACCGTTCCCTCCGTCACCACCACCTGGGCCACCTTCAGGAACGTATTTCTCACGGCGAAACGCAATTAATCCGTCCCCACCGTCACCGCCTTTAACAAAAATCTTCGCTTTATCTACAAACATGGTTACACCTTCCTTATGTCTGGCACTGCATCCGAATTTGAAACATTTCGCCCGTAGGGAGCTTCTCTGTTCGAATGCGTTCACTTCCGAGTACGGATCTGACCCGCTTTAGGATATTCAAATCCGCAGGTATGTCACTTCCTTCAAAACGGACGATAACATCATTCTGATCCATACCGAAAAAAAGTGTCAATCTGCGCACTTCTCCCCAGGACGACCGGCCCCCGCCATATTGATACGCACGCACCGTTTCTATGACGGCCGAGGCAAGCGACTCGCCGTCTTCGGGAGACATGACAGCGTCTAACTTTAACTGTTCCTCAACCTGTACCGACAACTGTAAATTACCGGCGTTCACGCGAAAAGACTGCAAATAAAACACCAGTGAGGGAATACCCAACTTAGATATTTTACTGTCTTCCGCCACGCGCCCTTTTATTGTTTCCACATAAGCAACAGATTTATCATGCTTATTCATACGAATATATCCATAAAGCACCTGCAAGTCATTCATCCAGTCATGCCGATGATGGTTAAGCATTGAAATCGCTGTACGCTCAAAAGAACGCAAAGCAGCTTTCCGCTCATACTCAACCTGTCTTTGCGTATACCACATACCAAAGCATGCAGCAACTACAGACCATACTGCTAATAAGATAATCGTTAATACTTCAGGATAGAGCAGTGAAAAAACCAAAGGAATCAGAATGGAACCCAACGCCAGATAAGGCGCTCTTATCCGCTGGAACATGGCTTCTCTCCGTTCTGCGAAATTAAATGGATTATTAAAGAACCTTAATCCAGTATAGCACAGACTAACTTTCCAGTTCATTACCATCATGCAAAAAAGCCTCCGACAAAAGTGCCGGAGGCTTTTCAGCGTGTCTAAGCCGCTATTAAGCTTCTACAGTAGCTGCTACTGGAGCAACGTCGATCGGGTAGATGCTCACCTTTTTGCGATCACGGCCCCAACGTTCGAACTTCACAACGCCGTCCACTTTCGCGAACAGAGTGTCGTCCTTACCGATGCCCACGTTCGTGCCCGGGTGAATTTTCGTTCCGCGTTGACGAACCAGGATGCTACCGCCGGTAACTGCTTGACCGTCAGCACGTTTCACTCCAAGACGTTTCGATCTACTGTCACGTCCGTTTTTTGTGGAACCTACACCTTTTTTCGATGCGAATAATTGAAGATCCAATGTCAATTTCAACATGATGTCTACCTCCTTCTTTGATTATTTTCTATTTGAATATACTTACCGTATGATTCAGCAATACTTGTCAGCATAATCACCATGGACTCCAGCAACAGTTGAACCTGTGCGTTCGCATCATGATAACTTTCAGGAGAAAGATACGCGCTTAAAAAGCCGTTTTCCATTTCCGTTTCCATCTCAACGTCCGTAAGAGCTCCAATCGAATTGACAGTTCCTACCGTTACTGCTGAAACGCCAGCACATACGATATCCTCGCCAGATTTAGCGAAATTCGCATGCCCTTTAACGGAAAACCCCTGTATGCTGCCATCCTCCAGTCGTGTAATACGCACGATAATCACTTATCGCACCCTCTTACGCTTGGATTTTTTCAATCGTCACTTTCGTGTACGGTTGACGATGACCTTGCTTCACATGGTAGTTCTTTTTAGGTTTGTATTTGTATACGATGACCTTTTGACCTTGACCATGCTTCTCAACTTTAGCTGTTACAGAAGCTCCAGAAAGAAGCGGTGTACCTGCTGTCAAGCCATTGTCGCCGGACACTGCCAGAACACGATCGAACGTTACAGTTTCACCATCATTAGCTTCCAACTTCTCGATGAACAATACGTCGCCCTCTTGAACTTTGTATTGCTTACCACCTGTTTCGATAATTGCGTACATTTGCTTGCACCTCCTTATGTCTCAGACTCGCCTAATAGCAGGTGACAGATTCCCTTAGGATACTGTACTTCAGTACCTGATTGGAGCGGTTACAGCATGTGCAGCCAATCTTACGCATCACACATACTAAATGATTGTAGCACAAGCTTTGTACACATTCAACCTTTAGTTTTAAAATGATTTTTGGTTTCGCACCGCTCTACACGAGCGTCTTTTCCTCACGCACTTTTTTACGGGTCATTTCCAGCAAACCTAACCGCGTCCAACCGACAACATAAGATTTGGTCCGATCCTTCTTCAATCTTGCTTCCAGCACAGAGGATACTTCCCGACGATTCTCCTCTTGTTCCATGTCAATAAAATCAATGATGATGATACCACCAATATCACGCACACGTACCAGGCGGGCAATCTCTTCGGCTGCTTCAATGTTAGTCTGGGTCACCGTCTCTTCCAGATTACTGCCTCCCGTAAACTTCCCCGTATTCACATCAATGACGGTTAATGCCTCCGTATGATCAATGACAATATAACCGCCGCCCTGCAACCATACCTTTCGCGCAAAATCGCGTTCCAGCTGCTCATGAATGCCATAAGCTTTAAAAATTGTTTCTTCTGCACCACGAAATATACTTACATGAGCTTTCGCAGGACCAATCTGTTGCAGCATTATTTCTGCGTCCTTTGCTTGCTCTTCACTGTCAATAACCAGTTCATCCTGTTCAGGTGTAAACACATCCCTAATCAATCGCTGAACGATACTTAAATCCCGATGTAATTCGCACGGAGCCGAGTGTTCACCAGCTTTACGCTGAATAGCCGCCCACTGCTTACGCAGTTGATTTAAATCATTTTCAATCGCCTCTATACTCATGTCTTCCGAAACGGTACGGATTATGAGTCCTTCCTCACTTGTGCGTAGCTGCTCTCCCATTGCTTTCAAACGGGTACGTTCGCCCTCACGTTCGATCTTCTTGGATACGGCCACATAATCAGCACGGGGCATATATACGATCCAGCGACCCGGAAGTGAAAAATGAGTGGTGACCCTGGCTCCCTTGCTACCAACAGCCTCTTTTAATACCTGCACTACAATTTCCTGCCCCACCTTTAACACTTCTGAAATGGATGGCTTTACCTCCGGCTGCTTGTCCAAATGAGCATGAAGTACGTCATCTACATACAAAAAGGCATTCTTTCGCTGTCCAATGTCAACAAAGGCGGCTTGCATACCTGGTAGCACATTGACCACCCTCGCTTTGAAAAAAGAACCTAGAATTCCCCGTTTTCGCGGTAGTTCAGCCGCATATTCAACCAATCGTCCCTCTTCCAACAGCGCCATTTGGGTCATCTGCTGCTGGCATTGTACAATCATTTGCTTCATGGTTTTTCAACCTCTCTGGATACAGCCTCTTCCTTAACTCATAAAACATTATTTGGGCTTGGGTTCTCCACCATCTGGCGGGCGTGTCGCAAAATAAGAGCGAATAAGACGTTGCTCCGGCAGTACGGCTACAATCCGTCCCTGTTCATTCATAACATAAACCATATGATACCGATCTCTTCTGAAAAGACGCAAAATAGGCTCCAAATGTTTCACTGGCAGGGATACAATAGGTAAGGCAATACTCCCCTTAGCTACTTCGCGGTAAAAAAGCTCGTCCCTCCCCAGCAAAAACCGTATAAAACGGTAAGGGATATTCCGATAATCCACAATATTAGAATAAAGCAAAAAAATCCCTACCGCCAGCAGATTTAAATGCATAGGTCCATTTTGCCTTAACAATGGTGAAATACCATACATACAAAATAGCAGACTCGTTACGATACTGGCTCTAAAAGTCCACACTAATGTGCGGTGATAAGAACAAGATAAGCTAATCAATGACTGTAATATTTTTCCACCATCCAGTGGTAAAATGGGCAGCAAATTAAACAGTGCAATAACTGCATTCCCCTGAATTATATAATTTACATAATCATACTCCAGCCCACTCACATTTCTGAACCACAAAAGGATGATGATCATGATTCCGTTTTGCAGGGGCCCCGCTAGCGCAATGACAATCTCCTTCCACGCATTGAGCTTCCCCTGATCCTCAATGACCGCCACTCCTCCAAAGGGTAACATCTGTATGGAAAGCACCCGCGCGCCCAACAACGAAGCAGCTGTCGCATGACCTAGCTCATGAATAAACACCAATGTAAATAAAGTTATGATCTCGATAAAATGTCCAGTTAATATAGAGGTCAGCATAACCAATACAAACAGTGGATGTAATGATAAGGTCACCCCTCGGACATTAATCAAGGGCTACCACTTCCGACGGGTCAATGTATTGATCCCCTCTCTGAACTGCCAAAAACAAAGTTGCCGCCTCGCTGCCACTGTGACTTGCTGGCAGTACACCGATCTCATCTCCCTCCTGAACCCAGTCGTTCACTTTTAAGGTAGAGCGGGAAAGCCTTCCGTAAGTTGCTGTGATACCGCCAGTGTGTCGAACTGTAACCGAAATCCCGCTTTTGGGATGATTTAATATGTCTAATACTCGTCCTGCATCTATACTTTTAACAGCGATTGCCCCGTTGTCGGTAACATTCGGCGTAATTTCTACTCCTTTAAGGCTCAGTACAAAAGGCTGTGTTATGTTGCCTTCGATCGGTGGAGATCCCTTTCGACTTGCATCAACCTTGTGCGTTTCATGCTCCTCGCCAAAAATCGGCAAAAAGGAAGGAGCTCCGTCAAAATAAGTTTCATACCATTGTCCGACGGCTGCAAAATCCATATCCTTATTCAAGGCATCCGCAATAAACATTCTCAAATTCACTGCATAGGGAATATCCCAACGAAACATTCCCCATACCATTCCAAATAACACCGTTGCTATGACTGATCTTCGCCAAAAGGAAGTCCAAAAAGACGGACCACGATTCGTCCCAAAAGATTGCTGCCAGCGTTGCCGCTCATTTTTCCACTCAGTTTCTGGGTCTCTGGGCGAGTTGGCACTGACTATAGGCATCGACTTCATATCTTTATCCCCGTGCCTGTTCTGATATATGCCAGAGGGATACGTCTCCGCTTTGCTTCCCGCGATTAGCTGCTGTATACGTTCTTCTCTGCGCTGCTTGATTCCGGAATTTTTATTCATCCTGTTCAGCCCCCTCAGCGAGGTATGTTTGATACATCTTATGAGGACGGGCTTCAACTTATGTTGTCTGGTTCGGGAATACGCACCTAAAAATCAAAAAAAACCGGCGCTAGCGCACCGGTTATGTTTTGTATTTATGATATTTATGTAGTGACCCTAAATTTTGAGAAACTGTATTATGGAAATTTAAAAAACAAACCAAAAACACTTAAATAAGATTACTACTTATTTAAGTGTCTAGTATTACAAATGAATACTACTACAGCTCCTACCTTAGAACCAATGGAAAATCACGTAGGAAGTGTGGAAGCAATTTACCAGCCATAACTTCCTGTTTTCCTCATCCACCCATACCAAAAAACTTCTTAAAGCGTGTCATCACGCTTTTCTTCTGGTCTAGTTGCATGAGGGGCACTGTATCGCCCAAAATCCGTCTCGCAATGTTACGGTAAGCAATCGCGGCCTGTGAATCTGGATTCATAACGGTAGGCTCCCCTGTATTAGCTGCTTTAATTACCATTTCATCATCCGGCACAATCCCAATAAGGTCTATGCTAAGCACTTGTAAAATCCCGTCAATATCCAGCATATCTCCGGATTTAACCATGCTATTGCGAATGCGGTTAACCACCAACTTGGGTGATATCACATGTGAGCTTTCCAGTAAACCAATTACCCGGTCTGCATCGCGTACGGCTGCATTTTCCGGAGTGGTCACAACAATGGCCTGATCCGCTCCGGCAATGGCATTTTTAAAGCCTTGTTCAATACCCGCAGGGCAGTCGATCAATATATATTCAAAATCCTTTTTAAGCTCCAAAATAATATCCTTAACCTGCTCCGGCGTAACAGCACTCTTGTCCTTGGTTTGAGCGGCTGGCAGCATATACAGCTCCTCAAAACGCTTGTCCTTAACCAGTGCCTGATTTAAACGGCAACGACCTTCCGCTACATCAACAAGGTCGTAAATAATCCGGTTTTCCAGACCCATCACAACGTCTAGATTACGCAAACCGATATCCGTATCCACCAAACATACCTTTTTGCCGAGCAGTGCAAGCGCTGTTCCTATATTGGCTGACGTCGTCGTTTTGCCGACGCCGCCTTTTCCTGAAGTGACGACGATAGCCTCTCCCATGTGCTACACCCCTTTGAACACGTTAAAATCGCGGCCCAGACGCACAATATTGCTCATTTTATCTATTTGCATAGCGCCATCCTTGAGATACGCAAATTCCATACCGGATTCACGTGTCTCCCATTCGTCTGGTGGACGGCTGATCATTTCGGAAATTCGCAGCTGTGTCGGTGCAAAATAGGAAGCCGCAATAATCGCTTCACTATTTCCCTCCATCCCTGCATGCGCCATGCCTCGCAAAGCGCCGAGGACATAAATATCACCAGTACATGTTATAATTCCACCCGGGTTTACATCTCCCAAAAAGAGTAGGTTCCCATTGTGATGAAGCACTTGACCAGAACGGATAATCCCTGTCACCGTGTGAATAGGGGGCTTTCCCTGCACTTCCACAGGCAGTCCAGGTGATTCTACAGACCTGATGAGCAGATTCCCCTTCTGCTTCAAAATCTCCAGAATACTTTCCTTCTGTTCCTCTGTCACTTCTCGGCTTCCCAGCTTAATATCCACATGAATGATCGGGCCTGTTAAAATATTTTGATGACTGTGCTCCAGCTTAAAACGCAGCTCACCCAGCAAATCTTCAAACTCGCATTGATCGTCCAGCAGGAATACCAGGCCATCTTTGATGCCTTTAATCGTGACATGATTCGATTTCACCGCCATTAGCCTGTCCCTCCTATCTCAATCATTTCGTCCCCGGGACGTCAAATCCCTGCTAACCCGGACAAAATGTGTGTAAAAAGACCTAGACAGCCTCTTCCTTTTTCACACGGGTACCCAAACGCTGCAATTGCTTGCGAACTGGGACATAAATGATGAGGGCGAACAGAAAATGGATAAATAAATCAGGAATCATATACTGAGCAAGTGCCCAATTGAAAGTCTGATGATTCAGCTGGAACAGCTGATCAATAGCAAATAGCATAGAATCCAGCAGGAAACTACCAATCAACACGGCTGCCATCATAATGGGCATCTGCGCACGTCGAGCTGTAAAAACAAGCCCCAATAAGTATGCAGACAACCCCATTGCAAAAGAATAAGGTCCAATGATAAACCCGTAGAACACTACATCATGAATAAGTCCAAAAACAATACCTAGCACCAATGCTGTATGACGGCTGTAATACACAGACACAAACAAGATCACGACATACACAAAATTCGGAACCATTCTTGAATGCCAACTATCCGGAAGAAGCCATGGAAGAATCGTCCCTTCAGCTATAAACAGTACAAACAGCAGCAGTATTAGAACCTGACCGCGCATCTTCATTATTCCGGTACCTCAGGAGTGTAGAGGATGAGCAATTCTTTCCAATCCACAAAGCTGGCTGCCGGTTTAATAATCGCTGTCCGTGTTTTGCCAAACTCTCCAACCTGAATCTTCTCTACCGTTCCAATCATTAGGTTTTTGCGGAATTTCCCGCCTGCGCCAGACGTAATAATCTGATCACCCTTTGCGATTGGATCTTTTTCCTCAATGCGAGTCATTTGAAATCTGTTCGTACCCGGATCATAGCTTTCAATCATACCAAACGATTGATTTTCCTTGCCCAAGACTGTCGCTGCAATGGCATAAGAATTCGGATTTTTAGGATCCAATGTAGTCAACAGTGTAACGGTGGACGTAAAATTCCCCGTTTGACTAATGACTCCTACAAATCCTTCAAGCGAACTGACTTCCTGACCAACCTTCGCTCCGTCCTTCTCACCAATATCGATCACAAGCGTTTTGGAATCATTGCTGACACTGTTCACTTGAGCAACACGATAATCATAATTATTCTTCGCCTTTTGCGTTTGGGTGAACTTCAGTTCATTCTGCAGTCTGGCATTTGTTTCAACATAATTATGGGTCTGAATCTGGTCACGAGTCAGCTTTGCTACAGCAATTTTTAACCGTTCATTTTCTTCGTAGATGCTGCGCATATTTCCGATATCTTCAAAGAAGCCCGCTATTGCTGAAGCGGGCCTGTAAAAGATACCTTGCACAAAGCCAATTGAATCTCTGGCGAACTTCTCGGGCCAGGTTAAGGAATTTCTCTGTCCAAGTGTAATCCCCATAAGGGCAATAAACAGAACGATTCCGATCAATAGAACAAATAGTCTTTTATTGCCAAACAGCTTAAACAGTTCCTACACCCCCGATTCAACGTTTGGAACGGACGGCAGAACTGCTGCGCGATTTGAACAAATGAATATTTTCCAGCGCTCTGCCTGTACCGATTGCCACACAATCCAGAGGATTTTCCGCTACGATCACCGGCATTCCGGTTTCACCTGCCAACAGCTTGTCCAGATTACGCAGAAGTGCTCCACCACCAGTAAGTACGATTCCTCTATCCATGATGTCCGCTGCCAACTCGGGAGGGCATTTTTCCAGTGTTACTTTGACCGCATCCACGATTGCATTGACTGTATCCGATAACGCTTCGCTAATTTCATCAGAAGTAATCGTAATCGTCTTCGGCAAACCTGTTACCAGATCACGTCCGCGGATTTCTGAGGTTTCCACTTGCTCTAATGGCATAGCTGAACCAACTTCCATTTTCAGTTGCTCTGAAGTCCGTTCACCAATCATCAGATTGTATTGGCGCTTCACGTATTGGATGATGGACTCGTCCATTTCATCGCCAGCCACACGCACGGAGCGGCTTGTTACAATCCCGCCCAGGGAAATGACTGCCACTTCGGTTGTACCTCCACCGATATCGACAACCATACTGCCTGTAGGCTCCCATACAGGAAGATCAGCGCCAATTGCTGCTGCAAACGGCTCCTCTATCGTATATGCCTCTCTTGCGCCTGCTTGCTTCGTCGCATCTTCAACAGCACGCTGCTCCACCGCAGTAATGCCTGAAGGCACACAAACCATCACGTTCGGATGGCGCGGAAACAAAGAGCGTTGTGCTTGCGCCTGACGGATAAAATATTTGATCATCGTTGCTGTCGTATCAAAATCAGCAATGACACCGTCCTTCATCGGACGAATCGCACGGATATTTCCCGGTGTGCGACCGATCATTTTTTTCGCAGATTCACCAACAGCCTCAATGGTTTTTGTATCTGTACGCAAAGCGACTACAGATGGTTCACGAACCACAATTCCTTTACCTCTTACGTATACAAGCGTGTTTGCCGTCCCCAAGTCTATTCCCAAATCTTTTGTAAAGCCACCCAGCATGATGTAATCTCCTTTTCTCTTCCCTGAAATCTGTTATCCATGTATAAACGGTTTATTCAGGCCGGATTATCCGGTCGTGTTTAAATGTTTGATTTAAATATTATATTATATTAGACCTTGTTCCTTCAAACTTACAAAGGTCCCGTCCCCGATCACAATATGATCAAGCACGTCGATACCCACGATGTTGCCCGCTTCCATCAGGCGGCGAGTCAACTGGACATCCTCCGGGCTTGGCTTCGGATCACCGCTCGGATGGTTATGAGCGCAAATGATTGAAGCACTGCTGCATTTGATTGCTGCCCGAAATACTTCACGAGGATGCACGATGGCAGAATTCAGGCTACCCATAGATAGTGTTTCCTGAGCAATGACATGATTTTTAGTGTTAAGGAACAAGCATACAAAATGCTCTTTCTGCAAATAACGAAGCTGCTCAAACAGCAGATCTGCCACATCCCGCGGGCAACTAATCACCGGGGTCTCCAAATGGCGAGACAATGCTAATCGACGCCCCAGTTCGATACCCGCTTTTAGCTGTATCGCTTTAGCATCCCCAATGCCCTTAATCTGGGTCAACTCGCTCAAGCTCATATCCACCAGTTGACGCAAATTTCCTGCCTGCTGCAAAATACGCTGCGCTAAATGCACCGAAGACTCATTTTGCGTTCCTGTACGCAGCAATATTGCCAGCAACTCCGCGTTGCTTAAGGCATCCGCCCCATATGTCATCATGCGCTCTCTTGGTCGTTCTTCATGGGGGAGGTCGCGAAGCATCAGTATTGGCGACTCCAGCATATGTTTATCCCCTTTATGGACGCAACACATTCACTCCAAAATCGGACAGCATGTCCGACAGCAAGGAAAGCGGCAATCCTACGACGTTAAAATAACAACCCTGAATAGATTCCACCAGCGTAGCACCCATGCCTTGAATGCCATACGCTCCTGCTTTATCAGACGGTTCACCAGTATTCACGTATGCCACAATTTGCTCTTGACTCAGAGGCTTCATTGTAACCTTCGTTTGGCGATGTCTGACAAGCATTTCGCCGGTTCCGGTATGTATGCAGGCTACCCCGGTGTACACACGGTGTGTCCTTCCCTGCAATGCAGTCAGCATGCGAACCGCGTCCGCATGGTCGGCAGGCTTGCCCAATACCGAACCATCCAGCACGACAATGGTATCACTGCCAATCACCAGTCCGGCTTCCTTCGACTGAGCGGCAGTGTTCACGACCGCTTCGGCTTTGCGTGCCGCAAGGGTCTCCACGATTTGCTGAGGCGTCCAGCTCTCAGGCGTGCTCTCATCCGCATGACTTGGCACCACCTCAAAGGGGAATCTCAAAAATGCGAGCAATTCCTTCCTTCTTGGTGAAGTCGATGCCAGAATAATGCGGGGCGTAATTTTCCCGTCCATAAGGGAAGCTCCTTTTCATCAGTTAGAGCCTGCGGTACAGCCAGAACGCGGCAATGATGCCGATCAGACTAAGCAGGCTCAATTCAAAATTTATCGTTATGTTGTAGCTGATAATATCCAGGTCCGCTCTCGGCGACCAAGATATCCTAGTGGGGTGGGTCAGAAAGGAAAGGAACTTGATCGATTGAAGGGCTTTGGCAATCCATGCACCCAAGAGCCAACCGAGCAACAAAAACAGTATAAGCATTCCTACATTTTTTTTCATCCTGATCTTCCCTCGCCATTTTTTGACACCTTCATTATTATACGGTGATTTGTACTGCAATACAAACAGAAATCCGGCATGGGGAACTATTTCCAGTTCCTTGCCGGAAAATATGGTTAGCTTATTGTTTTATGAATTGGATAAATTCCCTCTCACGCAAAACATATTCCATCATGGAGGATTGAATCTCCCAAATGTGTTCCTTGGCTGTGTTCTTGTTATATTCCCCAATTGCAGAGATCGCACTGTTCATCGCCTTTTCAAGTGAGGTTGCGGAGACAGCCGCTTCCTTCGAAAGCCCAGTGGGAAGTGCAGTGATATTTTGTGTCCACTGCTGATGCAGGTCGTTCAGCTCCTTCATGTCGGAGGCTGGCACCGTATTCGGACCTCCTTCTCCGAGCAAGGTTGAGGAAAGTCCGCTCAACTTACCCACCAATGAACTGCTTAACTGAAAAAAGCTAGTGAGTTTATCACCTTCGCCTCCGTAAGCTGCTTTTTCGAATCCAGGCAATTCAAGCTCACGAACATACAAATCGACTCCTTGTGTTTTCAACTGATTGCTGAGCAACTTGGCTTGCTCCCTATCCGGCGATATTCCTGCATATACCCGGTTTTGGTCCTCGGTATCCCCTCCTGCTGCAATGCCTGCCTTCAACAGTTCTTCTTTTGCTTGTAAGGCCCGTTCTGGAGTGCTGAAAACCCCATATTGCAGCAAATAGTAGGTTTGTGGAGGTACCTGAGCCTCTATGACAGTGACAGGGACAGAATTCTCTTTTGCAGATATTGCATCCACACCAACAGATTCTTTAAAGACCGGTACAGCCTCCTCTACTGAAGGATCTGATCCCGGGACCATGCCTCCTCCGTTAAACAGTAACAACATAATATATCCAAACATGCCTCCAGTCACCAGCGCGCTGGCTACAGAGCCAACCAGTTTCCATCTTGAAGGGTGGGGCGGACGCTTTCTGTACTCTTGGACAGAATGATAAGCTTCCTCATCCTCTTCCAGGCTATCTGGTAGAACTTCCGCATCTGACCAGGAAGCCGCCGAACGACCAAAGGGGTCCTCCCATCCCTCTTGTACTCTTAATGTTGGAGCAAAACGCCGACTTGAAATGCGTTTGTTCAGATCCTCAGGCTCGTTGATCTCTGATTCTTGCGTAGCTACAGTATTTTTCTTCATTCCTCTGTTCCGTTCCGTTCCTTTATGCGAGTTATCAGTTTCACGCTGTTCGTTCGTAATCGACTCGTTTTTGTACGGAAGCACCTGTAGCTTATCCTCCCGGCTTGTCTCCGGCAACTGTTGGTCGAACCGGAATGTCATCTTGGTCTTGTTCATGGATGCACTCCCTCCTTGTCCCATACTTCCTCATAGTCTGTTGTATGAGTCAAGCTAAGAATATATACCCCAGCATTACAAAAAAAGGGTATCCCGAAACACAGTCGTGTTCGGAATACCCTCGAATAAATGTAATTCATTGGCGTAACGGCTCATTTTTATACGTATTACACTTGTTGTCCGCGAAGATGGCGCGCTAACGCGTCACCTGCTTTCCAGATATCTCCCGCTCCCATCGTCAGCACAAGATCACCCGGCTGTAAGCGATCTTTCAACTCCTCGATCACAGCTTCTTTGGTCGGCAAATAGATTGCATTCGCATTGCTGTTTTGGACGATTAAATCCACGAGCTTGGAAGAATGCACGCCTTCAATCTGTTTTTCTCCCGCTGGTGAATAAATATCGGTAATGATGACTTCACTAGCCTCGCTAAACGCGCGGCTAAACGCATCGAGCAGGAAAAAGGTGCGGCTATAGCGTTGCGGCTGGAATACAGCAATAATACGCTTGCCAGTCGCTCTCGCTGCGCTAATCGTAGCCTCAATCTCTGTTGGGTGATGCGCATAGTCATCAATAATCAGTATGTCATTGCTTTCACCTAGTACTTGAAAACGACGCTTCGCTCCGTGAAATTCTACAATAGTAGCAGCGATTTGATCGAATGGAATCCCTGCTTCCAAACAGGATATCACAGTAGCCATCGCATTATACATGTTATGTTTACCCGGCACTGATAGTTCGATCGTTCCGAGTGCTATTCCTTTACGGCTCATAGTGAAGCTTAATCGACGGTCACCTAATTGGATATCTGTCGCCATATAATCCGCTTCATGCTCCACTCCATAAGTAATGACCCGAGTCTGGAGCTGAGGCAACATTTCCCGGATGTTCTGATCATCTGCGCATACAATAGCCGCCCCATCCGGTCGAATTTGACTCAAAAACTGTACATAGGCACTTTTCAGACGATTAAAGTCGCCATCGTAATTTTCCAAATGATCCGCTTCAATATTGGTTACAATGCCTTGCCAAGGATGATATTGCAGGAAAGAACCATCACTCTCATCCGCCTCAGCAACGACAAACTCGCTTTTACCTGCTTTGGCATTCGTCCCCAAATTCGTGATTTCGCCGCCAATAATATACGTTGGATCAACGTTACATCTTTCCATAACCAGAGCGATCATGGAAGAGGTTGTCGTTTTACCGTGCGCACCCGCAACAGCTATTCCCTTACGTTCGTTAAGCAAGCGAGCCAGCATTTGCGAACGATGCAGAGTTGGAATATTCAATTCCTCCGCTGCCACCCGCTCCACATTGTCACGTGACAATGCTGTTGAATAGACGACGATATCCGCGCCTGCAATATGCTCAGGTGTGTGTCCAATATATATTTTTGCGCCTTTTGCCGCCAGTTTTTCTGTCAGCTCCTGTGATGCCACATCTGAGCCAGTCACGGTATAACCCATCTCCAGCATGACCCGAGCAATCGCGCTCATCCCGTAGCCGCCGATACCGATAAAATGAACATGTTCCGAAGTAATCAACAAATTTCACCAACCTTTTTCCGAATCGGTTTGATACATAAGGGTAGCCCGTACATCCGCAATAAGGTACAGCGTGCCGGACACCACCCCCAGATCTTCCGCTTCCGTATGTGACTGAAGCAGGCCAAGAGCCTTTTTCCAGTCACCTTCTACAATTATTTTTAAATCCGTTTTGGCATAAGACGGCCGCAGCTTCTCCACGAGATGAGCCAATTCAGCGGCATTCATTTTGCGGCGAAAATCGGGCTCGGTCAGGATAAGCGTATCCACTAGTGGCAGTATATGCTGCAAGTATGCTTCATGATGCTTGTTTGACAGCATCCCCATCATTAAAACCAATTTTTTGTACGAATACACTTGAGGAAGACTCTTGGCCAGCGTCTGTGCTCCTTCTGGATTATGAGCTCCATCAAGGACAATCCTCGGCGAGGCACTGACTTGTTCGAGACGCCCTGCCCAGGCAGTTTGCCTAAAGCCCTCCAGCAGTTCTGCATCATCCAACACAAAAGCCATATACTGACGTAGGACCTCAAGTGCCATCATAGCTCCTGCCGCATTAGAACATTGATGCTCGCCTAACAACGTGATGTCAATTTCCATATGTCGGAAGGGCCCCGCGAATGAAAAGGTCTGAGCTGTTTCATCCCCATTTAGCCGTTCATACGTAAACTGTTCTCCTGCCAGGTACAAGGTAGCTCCTTGCTTTGCCGCCGTTTCACGTATGACCTGAATAGCCTCGGGTTGGGAAACACAGCTGACGACAGGTACACCCGGTTTGATGATACCAGCCTTTTCCCTTGCAATCTGTTCGAGCGTATCTCCCAAAATATCCGTATGATCATAGCCGACATTCGTAATAACCGAGACGATTGGACTCACGATATTAGTTACATCCATCCTTCCCCCGAGACCTGTCTCCCATACCACAACATCTGGGAAAGATACCGTAGCATAGTATAAAATAGCCAACGCTGTCGATACCTCAAACATCGTAGGTGATCCCAATTCACTATCTGCGATTTCTTTCACCAACGGATACAAGCGATTGGCAAGCAAAATCAGCGTTTCATCAGGAATATCGGTCCCATTGAATTGAAAACGGTTCGTAAATCGGGTGATGTACGGAGATGTAAAAGTTCCGACATCGTACCCACATTTCAGTAGCACAGAGGTCAGAAAGGCACAAGTCGAGCCTTTACCGTTGGTTCCCGCAACATGCACAAACTTCAGATGTCGTTGCGGATCACCCAACTTACTCATTAGCTGTTCAATTCGTTCCAATCCGGGTCTGATGCCAAACGGAATCAAGCCGTTAATCCATTCCACTGCTTCATCATAGCTTTGTAAAGGAGCCGTATCTCCGCCCCTGATCGTATCTGACATCCTCTTCACCTTCAGGTCATTTTATTGTGAGTGAAATTATCCCTTGAGTTCTTCAATACGTGCGATAACTTTAGCGCGCTTATCTGAGTAATCGGCTTGCTTGGCCTTTTCTTCCTCGATGACTTTAGCTGGTGCTTTCGCCACAAAGCCTTGGTTAGATAACTTTTTCTCCACGCGCTCCACTTCACTGTTCAAATGCTGAAGTTCTTTTTCCAGTCTGCTAATTTCCTGGGCAATATCAAGCAGTCCGGCCAGCGGCAGGTATAGCTCTGCGCCGCTAACTATAGATGTCATCGCTTTATCTGGAACGGTGAATTCTAATCCTGCGTCGAATTCAGACGTATTACAGAATCTACGTACATATTCCCCATTGCGGTTAATGATATCGAGAACGGCTTGATCGCCGGGTTTTATGAGTAATTCAATTTTCTTACTCATCGGCACGTTGACTTCAGCGCGGATATTGCGTACAGCGCGAATTACGTCGATCAGCAAATTCATTTCAGCGACTGCATCCTTATCCTCAAAAGCCGGATCATAAACAGGCCAAGCGGCCAGTGTAATCGTTTCTCCCTCATGCGGGAGATGCTGCCATATTTCCTCAGAGATAAACGGCATGAACGGATGAATCATGCGCAGCGTCCGATCCAATACATATGCAAGTACGGATTGCGTTTTCTTTTTCGCCTCTGCATTGTCGCCATATAGGGAAAGCTTCGCAAACTCAATGTACCAGTCGCACAAATCATCCCAAATAAAGTTATACAGAAGGCGGCCTGTCTCGCCAAATTCATAAGCATCTATTAGACGCGTGATGTCGCGTGAAGTTTCGTTTAGACGATGCAGGATCCAACGATCAGCGGTGCTCAAGTCACCAGTAATGTCTATATCTGCCGAAGTGACGCCTTCCAGATTCATCAGCGCAAAGCGTGACGCATTCCAGATTTTATTGGCAAAGTTACGGGCCTGCTCTACCCGCTCCCAGCGGAAACGAAGGTCTTGCCCAGGCGTGCTACTGGTGGAAATCATATAACGCATGGCATCGGTACCATATTGGTCAATCACGTCGAGCGGATCAACACCGTTGCCGAGGGATTTGGACATTTTTCTACCGTCCGCATCACGAACCAACCCGTGCATAAGTACGTCCTTGAACGGAATCTCTTCCGTAAACTCCAGCGCGGTAAAAATCATACGCGATACCCAGAAATAAATAATGTCATAGCCTGTAACCAAGACATTAGTCGGATAGTAGCGTTTGAGGTCCTCTGTCTGCTCAGGCCAGCCCAGTGTCGAAAACGGCCACAAAGCCGAGCTGAACCAAGTATCCAGCACATCCTCATCCTGTTTTAGCTTTCTGCCAGCGTACTCAGGCAAAGTTGTAGGGTCCTCCGCCGATACAATAACTTCTCCGGTTTCCTCATCGTACCAAGCCGGAATACGGTGTCCCCACCATAATTGACGGGAAATACACCAGTCACGCACATTTTCAATCCAATGCAGATAAGTACGTTCAAAGCGATCCGGTACAAAGTTTACCCCGTTGCCAGCCTTCTGCACTTCAATCGCTTTAGCTGCCAGAGGTTTCATTTCCACAAACCATTGTGTGGACAGATAAGGTTCTACAACTACACCTGTACGCTCACTGTGGCCTACTTGGTGTACGTGCTCTTCAATACGAATCAGTACGCCCTGCTCTTTCAGATCAGCGACGATTTGCTTACGGCAATCGCTACGATCAAGGCCCTGATATTTGCCTGCTTCGGCATTCATCGTTCCCGTTTCATCCATCACCGTAATTTGTGGCAGCTGGTGACGTTGTCCCATTTCAAAGTCATTCGGGTCGTGAGCCGGTGTAATTTTAACCGCGCCGCTACCGAAATCTTTATCAACGTAGTCATCCGCAATGACCGGAATTTCCCGTCCGATGATTGGGAGCACAAGCGTTTTGCCAATCATTTGCTTGTAGCGTTCATCTTCCGGGTGTACAGCTACTGCTGTATCGCCCAGCATCGTTTCAGGACGTGTAGTAGCTACCGTAATAAATCCGCTACCGTCTTTCAGTGGATATTGCAGGTGATACAGATTTCCGTTCACCTCTTTGTATTCCACCTCAATGTCCGATAATGCAGTACGTGCAGCGGGGTCCCAGTTAATGATGCGTTTACCGCGATAAATCAGACCCTTCTTGTACAGTGTAACGAATACCTCGCGTACCGCTTGGGACAGTCCCTCATCCAACGTAAAACGCTCACGAGAATAATCGAGAGAGAAACCCATTTTTTCCCATTGATTGTGGATGTTATCCAGATAAAGTTCCTTCCACTCCCACACTTTCTCCAAAAACTTCTCGCGGCCCAAATCATAACGTGTCAGGCCTTCTTCACGCAGCTTTTGTTCTACCTTTGTTTGGGTAGCAATACCCGCATGGTCTGCCCCTGGCAGCCACAAGGCATCATAACCCTGCATCCGCTTGGCGCGAATAATAATATCCTGCAAAGTAAAGTCAAGAGCATGTCCAATATGCAACATACCTGTAACATTCGGTGGTGGAATAACGATTGTAAAAGGCTCTGCCTCTGGATGTTGCCCGGCGCGGAAATAGCCCTTTTCCATCCACGTTTTGTACCATTTTTGTTCTGCTGATTTTGGATCGTACGTTGTTGGCATTTCCAAGGTTGTCTTGTTGTCTTGTTCTGACATATCAGGATACCTCCATGATTTTTCAATTGGCAAATAAAAAAAGCCCTTCATCCTCAAAGGACGAAAGGCTGTTCTCTCGCGGTACCACCTTTGTTTCACCCCTAGTGTATGTATCCACTGATCCATTACACATGGTGTGACACTTTATGCAGATAACGGTTGCGGACCGGCCTTATTCTACCGTGAACCTCTTATCTTCCGTAGGAATTAAATGAGGAACCGTTCAAACAGGCGACTCCCGGGTGACTTCGGCCAGTAGCTTCCTGCGGAACCTCACAGCGCTGCAATTCCACTCTCTGAAGGGCTTGCTGCCTACTCTTCCCGATCTCAGTCTTTCAATAACTATACCACATCATACATTTCCCATTGACTATAGTCAACACCCGCTGTGCATTTTTCAGCAACCGGATCAAGGGATGTACAATACCTGTCCTTCTTCCACATGATGCTCCGCCAATCTGTTATACAGTTGAAGCTCACGTGTGCTGAGCTGATAACGGTCAGCTATGGTTTCCAGTGTATCCTCGCGCTGTACAATGCATAAGCGCACCTTGCGAAAAGGTGTTTCATCTTGTGTATGAAAAAAAAGGTTCTTCCACTTGGCATTCTCCCGCTCTTCTTCGGCTTTCTGGTCCTGATCCTGCGGCTCCTGCTCCAATTGCTGCTGGTATTCGGCTTCCTTCACCGAACGGCTGGATTGGAGCAATGATGAGTAGACAACCGGGTCTGGCTCGTCTGCCCCTTCATCCTTTTTACTGTTAAGCGCCACACGCATCTCTGGCTTATCCTCAGTAAAGGTGTCATGGGCCTCGTGGTTCACCTGTTCTGACGCTTCAGGCCTGAAGTCGAAGTTATCTACTTGACTCTCCTCCAACTGTGGCTCCAAATAGACCTCGGACTCCGTGGCAGGATGCGGTTCATTCAACAAAGGGTCATATACTATATTGGGAGATGCGGAAGATACTTTAGGTTCATTCCCCCCTGTCCATGCTTCCTCTTGCTGAAATCCCCACACTTCCGGAGACCCATGCTCATGCTTGACCTCTGGAGAGCTGTCTTCAACTGCTTTACCCGTCCAAGGCTCATAGAATCGGTTAGGATCTACTGCCGACTCATAAGCTTGCTGTTCCGACGATGCCTTCTGTTCTCCTTGGCCCTCAGACAGCTGTTCCCATGAAACGGACTCCTGTTGTGCTGGCACTCTGTAGGAGGTTTCAGGGTCTGTAACGTAATCGGAGGTCGAGTCATTGGTAGAATAGGCCTCTGCATGGCGATGCTCCCCATCGGCGGTATGGGATTGAACCGGATGCTCAGGTGCATGCACTACGGTGAATTCCTCATCCAGCCAGACCGCCGTCTCCTCCGCGTGCGAGCTTTCCACGCCATGCAAAGAAAGAACACCTGTAATGTTTAGACTACGTAAAGAGAGCAGGTCCACATCAAAATTTTCAATCTCGACAGAGATATCTTCCAATCTCCCTACGCGGTTTAGCGGAATGGTAATTTCCACAGGGATCAAATGATGAAGCTCGCTCGTAATCTGTTCAGGTGTGCGGTACACGCCCTCCAGCAGCAAATGCCCTCGCAAAGCGGCATGGTCGCCGTGGGTTACAACCTGAATGCGTGGCAGAAGCTCAATTTCCTCCAACTCAGCAATCCCGGCAGCTTCCTCCGTCAAATGAATGCGTTCATAAATATCAAAACGCAAGCCTTGCGGCTGATCATTCTGTTGTTTGTTCAAGGATGGCATCCTCCTTTGGGCAGTCTCCGCACATCCTCTGACTTCTGGTCAGGCGCACGGAAACTCCATATTGCAAACCGTTTCTAGGTTCAAGTATATGCGCCAAAATAGAAGGCATGCCATCTTTTATAGCTGTTTGTGCAGCTTTTGAAAATCATCCGGCCAAGCATCCTCCACCGTAATTGTTTCGCCACTCAGCGGATGACAGAAGGTAAGACGCTCTCCGTGCAGCGCCTGCCTGCCAAAATCAGTAGCCCGACCCCCGTATAATACATCCCCAAGCAACGGGTAGCCAGCATGACTAAGATGTACGCGAATCTGGTGCGTCCGGCCTGTCTCCAGCGTCAGATATACGAGACTCACTGCACTTGAACCGCTTCCCCATACTTCCCCAAGTTCAATATGGGTAACCGCCTTCTGCCCAGTCGGAGATACACGGCGGCGCTGCTTATGATGCCTGTCCTTGCCAATCGGCCAATCCAACGTTCGCAGCGATGGAGGTACTTTCCCTCGTACCAAAGCTACATACCTGCGGCCGATATCCTTAGCTCTCATTTGCTTGTCCAGCTTAAGCAACGCAAATTCATTTTTGGCATATAGCACTGGGCCCGTCGTATCCACATCCAGGCGATGTACATGCCGTACCGCCGCATGTATGCCATTCATCTCATAGTAGGATGCGACAGCATGATCCAACGTCAGCGGACCATCCTGCACAGCGCCGTCCGGATGTACTGCCATACCTGCTGGTTTATGCACTACCAGGCAAAAATCATCTTCATACAGTACCTTCAAATCATACCAACGAGGGGTGATGCCAAGGTTCATTACAGGAAAAAGGGCCAGCCGCAGCCGGTCCCCTGTAAGTTCAATCTCTTTTTCATGACGCAGTCTGCGCCACAGCTTTTCCGGTAATTCCAAACGATTCAGCAACCACTGATCTACAGCATCAGCGCTGTTTTTTTCCCCGTCTGTGACTTCCCGTCCTGGCGTGACTTCCAGCCACGGTCCTCTTCTTTTCCAGCCACCTTGCCAGCTCATAGACGTTTGAGCGCGCGATAGTTCGCCTCAATGGTAGCATCAATATCCTCTACCGTATGCACGCCCGACACAAACATACCCTCAAATTGAGATGGTGCCACACTAACTCCCTCATCCACCATTTCAGTAAAGTAACGGCGGAAGTGGTCCTGATTACTCGTTTTAGCTGTGTCAAAATTGACAACCTTTTCTTCTGTAAAAAATGGACAAACCATAGAACCCACGCGATTGATCGTGACAGGGATACCCAGCTCGCTCGCATTACGTTCGAATCCGGCTTGAAGCCTTGCTGCCCGCTCTTCCAGACGATCGTATACTTCTGGCGTCAGCAATTTAAGTGTCGAATAACCTGCTGCCATAGCCAGCGGATTTCCGCTAAGCGTACCCGCTTGATATATTGGTCCCGATGGAGCAATCTGCTCCAGAATATCGCGACGTCCGCCGTAAGCACCTACAGGGAGTCCACCACCAATCACTTTACCCAGACAGGTAAGATCCGGCGTCACACCAAAGCGACCTTGAGCCGAATGAAGTCCAACCCGGAATCCAGTCATTACTTCATCAAAAATCAGCAGACTTCCGTACTGCTGGGTTACCTCACGCAAACCTTCCAAAAATCCAGGCTGTGGCGGTACAACGCCCATATTGCCTGCTACTGGCTCGACAATAATTGCGGCAATCTCTTCGCCAAATTTCTCAAAAGCTAGCTTCACCGAAGCCAAATCATTATAAGGGACGGTGATTGTATGGGTAGCCACGACTTCAGGTACACCCGGACTATCGGGCAAGCCTAAGGTCGCAACACCAGAGCCTGCTTTAATCAGCAAGCTGTCCGCATGACCGTGATATGATCCCTCAAATTTAAGAATTTTACTACGGCTCGTAAATCCGCGTGCGAGTCGAATCGCACTCATAGTCGCCTCAGTTCCGGAGTTAACCATACGTACAATATCCATGGAAGGAACACGTTCACAAACGAGCTTGGCCATTTCAGTTTCTGCCAACGTTGGTGCGCCGAAGCTGGTTCCTTTTACAACAGCAGCCTGTAAAGCTTTAACCACTTCGGGATGTGCATGCCCCATAATAAGCGGTCCCCATGAACATACATAGTCTAAATAGGATTGACCATCAATATCATATACGCGCGATCCTTCGCCATGGTCGATATATACAGGTGTAATCCCAACAGATTTAAAAGCCCGTACCGGGCTGTTTACGCCACCCGGAATGTATTGTTTTGCCTCATCGAAGGCTACTTTGGAGTTCGTATCCTTGCGCACTGTTCGTTGTTCATCGATCAATCTGACCACTCCTATCTTCTGAAAATAGACTTATTGCTTCAACCATCTTGCCGCATCCTTGGCCGAATAGGTAATAATCATATCTGCACCCGCACGCTTCATGCTTGTCAAAATCTCTAGCACCATTGCTTTTTCATCAATCCAGCCTTGAAGAGCTGCTGCCTTGACCATGGCATATTCACCACTAACGTTGTAAGCCACCATAGGCAGATCAAATTGATCCTTAATCGTGCGCATCACGTCCAGGTAAGAAAGAGAAGGCTTCACCATCAGCATATCCGCACCCTCCAGCACATCAGATTCCGCTTCTCGCAATGCTTCACGTGCATTAGCAGGATCCATCTGATAGGATTTACGGTCACCAAACTGCGGTGCAGAATCAGCAGCTTCCCGGAAAGGACCATAAAAAGCAGACGCATATTTGACGGAATACGACATAATCGGAATATGTGAAAAGCCTTCTAGATCCAGCCCCTGCCGAATCGCCTGTACAAAACCGTCCATCATATTAGATGGCGCGATAATATCCGCACCAGCTCTGGCCTGAGAAACGGCTGTACGTACCAGCACCTCCAGAGATTCATCATTCAATACTTCACCGCATACCTCACCATCATGCTCATGCATGTGTACCATACCGCAGTGTCCATGGTCCGTAAACTCACACAAACAAGTATCAGCCACAACCAGCAGTTCGGGATAACGAGACTTGATCAAACGAGTTGCTTCCTGAACAATACCATCGTCCACAAAAGCCGAAGTCCCTACACTGTCTTTTGTTTCCGGTATGCCAAACAGGAGCACGGCGGGAATGCCAAGCTCACTAATCTCTTTCAGTTCTTCCTCCAGCCGATCCAGAGAAAAACGGTATACACCTGGCATAGAGCTAATTTCCTGTTTCACTCCAGTGCCAAATGTTACGTAAATCGGTTGGATAAAATCAGCGGGATTCAATACCGTCTCACGCACCATACTGCGGATTGCAGCTGACTGGCGCAAACGACGATGTCTAGTAAAAGGAACACTCATGAATACAAACCTCCATTTTTTATACATTCATTAGCAAAAACAAAAAATTATAATGTCATAAGAGTACTTGATCGTTTCCAGTCACATAACGATTGAATCAGACTTTCAATGGTTGCCTTCTCTGACATAAAACTCACAGTCAAACCGGCTTGGGTAGCTGTCTCACCGGTCAAAGGACCGATCACAGCAATCGTAACTCCCTCCAGCAGCGACAACGGATCATGGATCCCCATTTGTCTGAGCGCTTCCAGAAAAAAGGTGACGGTTGAGGAACTCGTAAACGTAATCGCGTGAATGGCACGTTCCTCAAGCAGCTTGAGGAGCTCGTCATCCTGTGTGTTGGCTGCCAGCACCGTTTGATACAAATCAGCCTCGGTCACATGAAGGCCCATCTCCCTCAGCTTTTCTGGCAGCCACGACCGAGCTAGATCACCCCTTGGGAGAAATACATTCTGCCCTGCCTGCAAATCCTGCTCAAACCCTTCGAGCAAGCCCTCTGCCTGAAAAGGGCCTTCGATCTGTTCTGCTGCAATTCCGTGCGTCCGAAGCGCGGCTGCTGTAGCCGGTCCGACTGCGGCAATACGCGCTTTGAACAACGCGCGTACGTCTTTGCCCTGTTCCTTTAAGTGCGTGAAAAAGTATTCCACTCCATTAACGCTGGTAAAAAACACCCAATCATATTCAGGCAGTCGTGCAAATGCCTCTTTAATTTCCTGTTTGGTTGGCTCGTCCGAAGGGGCGACAGTCTGAATAACTGGAAATTCATAAGGCTCGCCACCAAGCTCTTCAATCCGGTGAACCAGACTGCTGGCCTGCGCACGCGCGCGAGTAACTAAAATCCGCTTGCCAAACAAAGGCATGTCCTCAGCCCATTTTAACTGTTCACGTTGATTGACCACTTCTCCGACAACGATGACGGCGGGAGGCTGAAAATTCGCGGCCTTCACCTTAGCTTCAATATCCGCCAGCGTACCCACCAGCGTATCCTGCTCGGCACGGGTCCCCCAACGGATCAAGGCAACAGGAGTATCTGACGGCTTGCCGTGTTTTATGAGCTGTTCACTGATATAGCCGATCTTTGCTACACCCATCATAAAGATCAGTGTGCCCGTTGCGTTCGTCACTTTATCCCAATGAATACTTTTGTCGAGTTTATCCGGACTTTCATGACCTGTAATGATAGAAAGCGATGAGGCCATATCTCGGTGTGTGACTGGAATGCCCGCATAGGCGGGCACACTGATCGCTGATGTGATGCCGGGTATAATTTCATAGGAAATACCGTGTTTACGCAATAGCCCGGCTTCCTCGCCGACTCGTCCAAATATAGTGGGGTCTCCCCCTTTAAGACGAACAACTGTTTTGCCCTCCAAGGCCAAATCCACCAGCAGCTGATTAATTTCCTCTTGCTTCATGGTGTGACGATCTGGCAACTTGCCGACATATATTTTTTGGGCACCTGGCTTCATCAGTCCCAAGAGGCGTGGGCTTGCCAGTCTGTCGTACACAATGACATCGCCCAATTGAATGCATTCCCAACCCTTGACCGTAATTAATCTTGCGTCTCCGGGTCCTGCACCTACCAAATATACTTTTCCTGCCATGCTATCATCCCCTCACCTGCGCCAGAATCTGTTCCGCTCCTTTGGCTATCAAACTGGCCGCCACCGCTTCTCCCAGCTTTTGCGGATCATTTCCCTGGAGCGTTTCCTTCAAAATAACCTCGCCATCTGGCGATCCTACCATGCCCGTGAGGCTGATTTCTTGACCAGCCCAGACCGCATGAGCCCCGATCGGCACTTGACATCCCCCATTTAACACGCCCAGAAAGGTTCGTTCTGCCGCAACGGTAGCTGAGGTATCCCGGTCGTTGTAAAGGCGCAGCAAGGCCAATAGCTCTTCGTCGCTCGCACGACATTCAATACCCAGCGCTCCCTGCCCAACAGCCGGCAAACAGTCTTCTTCCGGTATATAGGACGTAATTCGCTCTTTCCAGCCCATCCGATGCAAGCCTGCTGCCGCCAAAATGATAGCGTCAAAACCTTCCGTCTCCAGCTTTTTCAGACGGGAATCAATATTACCACGCACAGGCTCCAATTGTAGATCAGGTCGCATGGACTTGATTTGACTGGCTCTGCGCAGGCTGCTCGTGCCCACCTTTGCCCCTTGAGGCAAATCCTCCAGGCTCTTGGCGCCCAATGTGATCAGGCAATCACGTGGATCCTCACGGCGCGGCACAGCGCCGTTGACAAGCCCTTCCGGTAATTCGGAAGGCATATCCTTCATACTATGTACTGCCATATCAATCTCACCAGCCAGCATGGCCTGTTCAATTTCTTTGACAAAAAGCCCTTTGCCACCCACTTTGGACAAGGTTACATCCAATATTCGATCACCCTTGGTCAGGATTTTCTTCACGACAAATTGCAAATCCATTCCATGCTCCGCGCACAGCGCGTTCAAATCTTCAATGACATGCCCGGTCTGAGTTAACGCCAGCGCACTCTGTCTGCTGCCTACCACAATTGTTCGCATGTTATTCCTCCTGATTTTGCGCAATCCATAGGTCTATTTCTTTTTCGGTCCAAGCCATAAATTCATGACGGCGTATTTGATCCAAAATACCGCTACTCGCCAAGCGCCTCAGTAGTTTGGTCCTTTGCTGTGGGGAACTTATCTTACGTTTGATGATCTGTCGCATATCGTGCATGAAATCCAGATATGGCTCGTATTCGCTACCAAACAACGTATCCAAAGCTGATGTAATATCAGCGGTCACAGCAGGGCCAGCCCCTTCTGTGGAAATACTAATCGTCAATCTTCCTCGTCGAATGATACCCGGCGTTATAAAGTCTCCATCTTCCGATCGATCCGCCACATTTACCAGTATACCCCTTTGTCTGGCCTCATGCGCAACCTCATAATTCACTTCTCTCTGGTTCGTCGCCGCATATACAAGAAAGGCTCCCTGGAGGTCACCCTCGCGATATACGCGATTTACCCAGTGGAGCTGCTTGTGATCCGCCAGAACCTGTAAATCCGGCGTTATATTCGGGCTAATGACGGTAATGAATGCCCCACTTTCCATCATCCCCTTTACCTTTCGTTCCGCAATCCTACCGCCACCTACAACACAACAGATCCTATTCTTACAATTCAACGAAATCGGGACAAAATGCTGCAAAAGGCTTTTCACTCTCCCGTCCACTGATGAAATACAGACCAGGAATTCAGCAAAAAATTAAGAATCAATAGCGTGTAGCCCACCAATGCCCACTTTGCCATCACAAGCCCTGAACGCTGATTCAATCTTTTGCTCACTAAAAATACAATATACACGCACAAGGCAATCGCTGTCATCAGCACCTTGGTATCAAGCAAGAGACGCCAGCGTTCCTCAGCAATAATAGAAATAACGGCAACTACAATAGAGACTCCCAGCAAAGGAGTACCAATCAACAGCGCCATATGCGTATACCGATCCATCATTTCCAGACTCGGCAGGCGTCTGATCGTGTCATTCCATTTCTTTACTTTCAATTTACGATGCAAAAACAGATATAACCCCGAAAATACAGCCGCTACCGTCATTGCTACAAAACCAAGATTAGCCAGCGCAATATGAATCAGGAGCAGCCCATGCACTGTATGCCAATTTCCAAGCGGGTTGTCGAGAGGCTTCATCCATATATTGTTGAGCACTAGCACTGCAAAACTAATAATATTAAGCAGCAATACCGCAAATTCGGATCGCTGATAACGTGTCAGAATCAAAGAAATCAGTACCAAAATAACTGAGAACAGAAATAGAAAATCATAGGTCACGAAAATAGGAAGATGCCCTTCATTCCAGGTTCTTATCCCCATATAAGCAAGCTGGAGCACCAGAACGACAACAAGAAGCCCTGTACCTGTCCGTTTAGCATTCGCATTGCGACGAATCCCATCCGAGAATACAAACAGAAGGCTCAGGGCAAAAACATAAATCATTGAATCATATATAAGCATGCCTGAAGCCACGTCTGTTCACCCACCTTTACAGGCTGGCCGGCGCAAACGACGCTGGCAAAGCCTGAGCCTGAACGGTCTTTTCATGAACACCGGCTTCCGGTTTCATTAACGCAGATGCATCGCTTTTATCTACTTTCTGAGCGGCGTCATCCAAACGATCCTCCAGAGCAAAAATGTGGCTAAACATGTCTAGGGCCTCATTTCCCTGCTTTTGGACAGCCAGTTCCTTTACCCGATTGATCGGATCATGCATCATCTGATTCAGCATACTCTTCGTCAAGCGGCTAATCACTTTGCGTTGCCGTTCATCCAGCTCGGGAAGCTTATTGAACAAGCTTTCCAACGTATCCTGATGTACAGACTCCGCTTTTTCCTGTAATGCACGAATCACCGGACGCACTCCCATCGTTTTCAACCATTGATAAAACTCGCTAAGCTCATCTTCGATCATATGCTCGATTTTTGTAGCTTCGGTACGGCGCATTTCCAAATTGCTCTCCACGATCCCTTCCAGATCATCAATATCGTACAGGAAAACATTCTGTAATTCACCAATAGCCGGGTCGAGATCACGCGGAACCGCAATATCAATCATAAACAAAGGACGGGACTGTCGACGTTTCATACTTGCTTCAACCCGAGTCCGATCCAGAATATAACCCTGGGCACCTGTCGAGCTAATAACAATATCCACATCCGCCAACCGATTCATGCCTTCCTCCATCGTAACCGGCGTTCCATGAAACTTGGAGGCAAGGTCTTCCGCACGGGACAAGGTTCGGTTTGCTACAATAACCTCGGCTGCTCCGCCGCTGTACAAATGCTTAACAGTAAGCTCGCTCATTTTACCAGCACCGAGAATCAGTACCTTTTTATCGGTAAACATCCCGAAAATCCGTTTGCCCAGCTCAACTGCTGCATAGCTGACAGATACGGCACTTTCTCCAATAGACGTCTCCGAATGGGCACGCTTGCCCAATGTGACGGCCTGCTTAAACAACATATTAAACCACGTTGCCGTAATTTTCTGGGATTGAGCCTGAAGAAAAGCGTTCTTTACCTGTCCCAAAATTTGTGTTTCTCCGATTACCATAGAATCAAGACCACAAGTCACACGGAACAAATGCCGAATCGCCTGCTCGTCCTCATATATATATAAATGTTGTGTAAATTGGTCACGCGGAATGCCAAACCATTGCTCCATAAAACTGCGTATAAAATAACCGCACATGTGAAGGCGGTCCACCACAACATATATTTCAGTCCGATTGCAGGTTGCGACAACTACGCCTTCCAACACACTTTTGGTAAGTTTGAGTTGTTCCAGCGCTTTTGGCAAATCTTGTTCTGCAAATGTAAAACGCTCTCTGACTTCCACAGGCGCCGTACGATAATTCAACCCAACAACGACGATGTGCATTGCAAATTCACCTGCCTAAACTGTAATAAGAATAACCACTGTTATCATAAACTATGTTAATTATATCACAGAAGTCCGAATCTCCTCCGGCTGTTTTATGAATTGTTTATGAAAATTGGATGGCTTTCATGAACATCTAGCACGTTCTGTATGATTTGATTTAGTGTAAACCACTTTTAAAACAAATAACCATGGAAATGTTCCATGGTTATAATATAGGACGCACAAATGGCTCCATAAAGAACGATTTACACTAACTCGGCCAGCTTGCACTCCGGTGATTCCACCTGAAGTTCTCCCAAGCCGCGAATCAGCTTCTTCGCATATGTTTTTTTCGGTTTTAGAACGGATACCAGGTAATCAATAGCCAGCTGCGGATCGACAGTCTCACCACAAGTATAACAATCAATAGCGGCAAATCCTCTCTCAGGATACGTATGAATAGAGAGATGACTCTCCGACAACAGTACAAGCACGGTAGCTCCCTGTGGTTCGAATTGCTTGGATTGAACGGACATCACCGTTGCTCCGCAAGCTTCAGCTGCTTCAACTAATTGAGCCTCCAAAAACTGCGCATCATTCAGCAATTCAAACTCAACACCCCAAGTATCTACGGCAACGTGTCTTCCGAAAGTTGAGTACTCCAATTCCATCTTTCGGTTCCCCCTTCCTAGGAATAAAATGTTTGAAAAAATTTCATCCGCTAGGACCTACGTCATTCACTTCCCGAGGGAATAACCTCTCGCAACATTCAATGTCCTGAGTGAATCCTGGTTCCTATATTCATTTTCAACGAGATTAAAAATAACATCTATGTGCAGCAAATGCAATCATTTTTTTGGAATAAAAAAGCCCCTTTCGGTAAAGAAAGGGACTACACTGCATAACGATTCATTCCATATATTCATGCCTTATTAAGCTTCCAGTGCAAATAATTTCGAGCAACTCATTCGAAGCTTGTGGTCAATCTGTTCCAACTCCGAGAAAGTGCGCGCCAAATTCCGCTGGTCAAGCAACGAATTAATGAGATGATATACGTCTGATATTTCATTTTCGACGTTCTGATGCTGAAAAAGCTGTTGCAGTTCCTGTACCGTATTTTTATATTCAAATACCAGCTTAGAGCCTGCGGCATTCTTCTCCATAATTTTACGAACCGTACCTTCATTATAAAAATACACCATAGTGAATCCTTGATACATTCGGTAAACGATGCCTTCACCCTTAAAACGAACAAAAAGTTTGCGTATAAATAGGGTTAGTTGCGGATGAATTAAGCGGCAAGTCAATTCACACACTAATGCTCCCTCTTTGGCTTCAAAAAACAAATGAACTTCCTCACCCGCACTATGCTCCAGAACGATTTCCTGACTTCCGTTATCCAGAACTTTAATGTGGTAATGCACCTGCGGATCATCCACTGCCCGCAAAAATTCGTCCATTTGAGTTTCCGACAAGGTCAATGTGGTTTTAACATACTCTGTGGCTAACCGCTGAGCCATACCAATCTCCTCAATTCTTTCCTGAACCTATAAGTTTAAGCTTTATGCTTTATTATACATCAGACCTACAGTGCTTTTCTTGCACATCAATCATAAATTTCCGCCATACATCGAAAAAAACAGAAAATAATGAGGTTGAGACTGCATTATCCTCCATATACACTCACTTTTCTGCTTAAAGTCCACGAGTTCCTTTAGTTATTATATATTATTCCTACCGTTTTAGTAAGTTTATTTTCCCGAAGCCCGAATCATGAAAAAAGGACGCCCTTAAGGACGTCCCTAGCCTTACAATTCCGCCTGCTCTTCGTCGTCATTCTCTATATAGCTGGAGATGACAGACCACAGCTCTTCCTTGCCCATACCTTCTTCGGATGAAAAGGGGATAAACAATCCCCCGGGAAGTATTCCGAGTTCCTGCTTGATTACTTTATAATGCTTTTCTCGTCGCGTTTTAGGGATCTTATCTGCCTTCGTGCCTACAACACATACGGGAAGCCCATTATGACGCAGCCAATCATACATCATGATATCATCCTTGGAGGGCGGATGGCGTAAATCTACCATTTGAAGCACCAGTTTGAGTGGCTCACGCTCCAGCAAATAAGACTCAATCATCTGCCCCCAAGCCTTGCGGGACGTTTTGGATACTTTGGCGTAACCGTAACCGGGAAAATCGACAAAATAGAGATCATCATTAATCCGGTAATAATTGAGTTGCTGGGTTTTACCTGGCGTAGAACTGGTACGCGCCAAATTTTTACGGTTAATCAACCGATTAATCAGTGAAGACTTTCCTACATTGGAGCGCCCCGCCAGAGCAATCTCTGGCAAAGCGTCCACAGGAAACTGATCGGGACCAACCGCACTTATTATAAATTCTGCTTTTGTTACTTTCATTGTGTCCTTAATTCCTCTCTAATGTACCCTTGCCTGCTCAACCAAAGCATGCTTTAGCACCTGATCCATATGGGCAACGGGGACAAATTCAACATCCTGCCGGATACTGTCGGGAATATCCTTCAAATCCCGTTCATTATCTTTGGGAAGCAGAATTTTTTTGTAGCCTGCCCGGTGGGCAGCCAGCGACTTCTCTTTCAAACCACCAATTGGCAATACACGACCGCGCAGAGTAATTTCGCCCGTCATAGCCACATCTTTGGATACATGACGGTTGGTCAAAGCTGAAATTAATGCGGTAGCAATAGTAATTCCCGCAGATGGGCCATCCTTCGGAATCGCACCCTCAGGAATATGAATGTGGATATCATTTTTCTCATAAAAGTCCAGTTCAATGCCCAGATCAACTGCTTTCGAACGAGTGTAGCTGAATGCCGCCTGTGCAGATTCCTTCATAACGTCTCCCAGTTTACCCGTAAGAATCAGTTTACCGCTACCAGGTACGACCGTCACTTCAATCATCAGTGTTTCACCACCGACCTCTGTCCATGCCAAGCCTGTAACCGTACCGATCTGATCCTCCAGTTCTGCAACACCGTAACGGAATTTAGCGATACCCAGATAATCCTTCAGATTATCCGGTGTGATTTGGATCGGGCCTTCGCCACCAGATACAACTGACTTCGCCGCCTTGCGGCACAGAGAAGCCATTTGCTGCTCAAGATTCCGTACACCGGATTCACGGGTATATTCACGAATGACACGCAGTAGCGTATCCTCCCCGATAACCAGTTGTTCCTCGTTCAAGCCATGCTCTCTCTTCTGCTTGGGCAACAAATACCGATTGGCGATTTCCAGCTTCTCCAGTTCGGTGTAGCCAGGAATATATAATGTCTCCATGCGGTCCATTAGCGGACGCGGGATGTTGTGTGCAGCATTGGCTGTCGTTACAAACATCACATTGGACAGATCAAACGGTAGCTCGACAAAATGGTCACTGAACGTATTGTTTTGTTCAGGATCAAGCACTTCGAGCAATGCTGCCGATGGATCCCCTCGAAAATCGGAAGCCATTTTATCAATCTCATCCAGCAAAAATACCGGATTAGACGTTCCTGCGGTCTTCATCCCTTGAATGATTCGCCCCGGCATCGCGCCAACATAAGTCCGGCGGTGACCACGGATTTCCGCTTCATCCCGCACACCTCCGAGAGAGATGCGGACAAATTCCCGACCCATGGATTTGGCAATCGAACGAGCCAACGAGGTCTTGCCGACCCCTGGCGGACCTACAAGACACAGAATCGGTCCCTTAATGGTCTTCACCAGCTTACGTACAGCCAAATACTCCAATACACGCTCCTTGGGTTTATCCAGTCCGTAGTGGTCGTTATTGAGTACCTCTTCAGCTTTGACGATATCCAGATCATCATCGGTAAACTTGTTCCATGGCAAGCTTAACAACCAATCAACATAATTACGGATGACGCCACCCTCGGCAGAGCTTGCTGGCATTTTTTCCAGACGGTCGATTTCCTTTTCAACCTTCTCCTTCACCGGAACAGGCAACTCCAGTTCACTTAGCTGGTTGCGTAGTTCTTCAACTTCTCCTGCGCGACCTTCCTTCTCACCAAGTTCCTTCTGAATTGCCTTCATTTGTTCACGCAGATAATACTCCTTCTGCGTCTTTTCCATCTGCTTCTTCACACGCTGGTTGATTTTACGTTCCAGCTCCAGTACTTCACGCTCATTGTTCAAAATATCCAGAAGCTTCTCCAGACGCTGAGTAACGTCGATCGTCTCCAGTATATCCTGCTTTTCCTTAATTTTGAGCGTCAGGTGACTTGTGATCACGTCTGCAAGCCGTCCTGGCTCCTCAATATCGGATACCGCAGCGAGAGTCTCTGGTGTTACCTTTTTGGACAAGTTGATATAATGCTCGAACTGAGTTAATACAGTGCGCATAAGCGCATCCGTCTCAGGCTGTACGTTTTCTGCCTCGTGCAGCTCCTTCGCCATTACCTCGTAATATTCTTCATTGTCCGTATATTGAATAATCTCGGCGCGTTCCAGCCCTTCCACCAATACTCGAATGGTTCCATTAGGAAGCTTGAGCATCTGACGTACCTTGGCTACCGTGCCGACTCGAAAGATGTCCTCTTGTGTGGGTTCTTCAATATTTACTTCTGATTGAGAACACAGGAGAATCAAATTGTCTTCAACCATCGCTTTTTCCAAAGCCTTGACCGATTTTTCCCGGCCCACATCGAGATGCAGAACCATGCTCGGGTAGACCAGAAGCCCTCTTAAAGGCAGCAAAGGAAAACGACGACCTTTTGTCTTGGTGGGTCCCATCGCTTTCGCACCTCCAGTGATTCTCAGGTTCCGGATTTTACAATCCTCACGTTGCTATCTTTCATATTTTATCAAATGTTTTATGAAAAAACCAATGAAAGGGTGGTTTATCAGCAAGATCCTGTATCTGATATCGTCCCGTTATGCGTTCCATCAGCCTGTAACAAGGAAGATTGGGATGGGCGAAAAGTCTCAATTGGCGCATGTACAGGCAAATCCGACGTCATCTCTTCCCCAAACACATGTCGGAACACTTCTGTAACCGACTGTACGGGGATGACTTTTAGACCCTCAATGCTGTCAAAAAGAGCTTGCCAGTTATCCTGCGGAATGATCACTTTTTTGGCTCCCGCCTGAAAAGCGGCTTCAACTTTGGCTAATACACCACCAATCGGTTTGACACGACCATGGATGCTAACTTCGCCGGTCATAGCAATTTCATGATCCACCGGAATTCCCCGCATCGCGGAAGCAATAGCTGTTGCCATCGCAATTCCTGCGGACGGGCCATCTACCGGCGTACCCCCGGGGAAATTGATATGCAGGTCGTAATTCGACGGAGCCAATCCGAGCGTACGCAAAACGGTCAGAACATTTTCCACAGAACCTTTAGCCATGCTCTTACGGCGCAGTGTGCGGGACCCACCTCCGATTTCTTCCTCATCCACGACTCCTGTAATATTATAGTTTCCCTTTCCCTCAGGAACCGGAACCGCGGTAACTTCAATTTCCAGCAGCATTCCCATGTTCGGACCGTATACAGCTAAACCATTAACAAATCCGATTTGCGGCAAGCCCGGTATTTTTCGGTCAGGACGAGGCTGAATTTGACTGCTGCCCGCTACCCATTCCACGTCGGAAGCATTGAGACGTTCCCTTTTCTCGGTAAGTGCCAAACCAGCAGCAAGCTGGATCATATTGACCGCCTCCCGACCGTTCGTTGCGTAACGCTGTACAACTTCTACCGCCTCAGGACAAGGACCAAAGCCTAGCTTGTGGACAGCGTCCTCAGCAATACGGGCAATCTCCTGTGGCTGCAAGGCACGGAAATAAATTTCCATGCACCGGGAGCGAATCGCAGGTGGCAGTTCATGCGGCGAACGGGTAGTTGCACCTACCAAACGAAAATCCGCTGGCAAACCGTTTTGGAATATATCGTGGATATAAGCAGGAGTATGCGAATCTTCCGAGTTGTAATATGCACTTTCCAAAAATACCTTGCGATCCTCCAGCACTTTCAACAGTTTATTCATCTGCGTTGGATGCAGCTCACCAATCTCATCAATGAACAGCATACCCCCATGTGCCTTCGTTACAGCTCCAGGCTTAGGCTGCGGTATACCCGCCACCCCCATCGCTCCTGCCCCTTGATAGATTGGATCATGTACTGAACCTATCAGCGGGTCCGCAATACCGCGCTCGTCAAAGCGGGCCGTCGTAGCATCGATCTCCGTGAATTTGGCATCTCCCTTGAACGGGGAGGACAGATTCTTCTTAGCCTCTTCAAGCACTACGCGTGCAGCAGCCGTCTTCCCTACACCCGGCGGGCCATAAATAATGACATGCTGCGGATTCGCACTACATAACGCAGCCTTGAGCGCGCGCAATCCATCCTTCTGACCCACGATATCCTGTAATGTGGCAGGACGTGTGCGTTCAGCCAATGGTTTAGTAAGTGAAATTGAACGCAATTTGCGTAGCTTATCTAATTCCTTCCGGGATTCTCGATCCACCGCACTACGGTTCGTTTTCTGGCTCCGCAGGAGGTTCCAGAAATACAGACCAATAACAATCCCGAAAAACATTTGCACCAATAACAAAATCATAGTCAAGTCCATCGTATTTCCTCCGTTTCTCATCTCAGCAATTTGAAAAATGCCGCTCTATGAAAAACAGTATTTCCTTTTCCGCGATAGCTAAACGGCGGTCTTTCAAAAGATCAGAGAGAAATACAAAAACACCGCGAAGAACAGTTCTGTAGCAGAGCTGCTCTCCACGGCGTATAAATGATGACAATAGATTATGACTATGCCTCTTTATAATAACTGCTTTTGCCTACACCTTCTCGGCGGTATGACGTTCTTCACGTCCAGGGATTTTCCCTGTTTCCTCATATGCCTTGACGATGATATCAATTTCTTTTTTCAATTCCTCGACCATATCAGCCTCAGGTACTTTGCGAATCATTTTTCCATAACGGAACAAAAGGCCTTCCCCGCGCGCTCCGGCAATTCCGATATCAGCTTCCTTCGCTTCACCCGGGCCATTCACTGCACAACCCAGTACTGATACTTTAATCGGTACCTTGAGTTTTGCAATGTAGTCTTCTACCTCGTTAGCAATAGAGAACAGATCAATATCCAGACGTCCGCAAGTCGGACAAGAAATCAGTGTAGCTGCGTTTGTGATCAATCCAAACGTCTTGAGCAACTCACGTGCTACCTTCACTTCTTCCACCGGATCGGCGCTGAGCGAAATACGCATTGTGGAGCCGATGCCTGATGCCAGCAAAGCGCCCATACCTGCCGCGCTTTTAACCGTACCCGTAAAGAGCGTCCCAGCTTCGGTAATACCCAGATGGAGCGGATATTTAATAATTTCAGCTGCCTTCGTGTAAGCGGCAATCGCCATAGGAACATCAGACGCCTTCAATGACACGATAATGTCATGGAAATCAAGCTCTTCCAGTATCCCGATATGATACAGTGCGCTTTCTACCATCGCTTCTGGCGTAGGGTAGCCATACTTATCAAGTAAATGCTGTTCCAACGACCCGGCGTTCACACCAATCCGAATTGGAATCCCTTTTTCCTTACATGCCTTAACGACAGCTTCCACTTTTTCACGTCGTCCAATGTTACCTGGATTAATGCGAACCTTATCAATTCCATTTTCAATTGCCAGTAGAGCCAGCTTGTGATTAAAGTGAATATCTGCAACCAGCGGAATATGAATCCGTTTTTTTATTTCCTTAATGGCTGCGGCAGCTTCCTCATTGTTGACGGTAACCCGCACCAGTTGACATCCGGCTTCTTCCAAACGAAGAATCTCGGCTACAGTTGCTTCCACATCTGCTGTTTTGGTTGTACACATGCTTTGGATGATGACTTCATTGCTGCCGCCAATCGTCAGATTCCCGACTTTTACGGGACGTGTGTCTTGTCTTAAGAACATGTACTTTTCTCTCCCATTAACGCCAAACCTCCACCCCTTAAAACCTCATACAGGTTTAGTGAAGTGGAGATCCGGCTTCTCATGTTTTAGAGATCGCGAAGTATCAATCCTTAGGCGCTCTCTTCTTGTTTTTTATCCTTATCTGTACCACCGAGTTCCGGTGCGATTTTATCTTTTACAACCTGCTCATTGATGACGCAAGTAGTGATATCATCACGGGAAGGAACCTCATACATCACATCCAGCATAATGCCTTCAATGATCGCACGAAGACCACGGGCACCCGTGTTACGCTTGATGGCTTCACGGGCAATGGCTTCCAGAGCATCTTGCTTAAACTCCAAAGTAACATTATCCAGTTCAAGCATCTTCTGATACTGCTTGACTAACGCATTTTTCGGCTCAGACAAAATACGAACCAATGTGTTCTCATCAAGCGGCTCCAGCGTAGAAATAACCGGCAAACGTCCTACAAACTCCGGAATCAGACCGAATTTCAAAAGATCCTCAGGCAATACCATTGAAGTATATTCGCCTGGTTTCAGATCTTTTTGTTCGCTAGTAGCGTTAAAGCCGATGACCTTTTTACCGATACGGCGTTTAATCATTTGCTCCAGACCATCAAAGGCACCACCGCAAATGAACAGGATATTCGTGGTGTCAATTTGAATGAACTCTTGATGTGGATGCTTGCGACCGCCTTGCGGAGGTACAGAAGCAACCGTGCCTTCCAAAATTTTAAGCAACGCCTGCTGTACACCTTCACCCGATACGTCACGCGTAATGGACGGGTTTTCGGATTTGCGGGCTACTTTATCAATTTCGTCAATGTAGATAATGCCGCGTTCGGCTTTTTCCACATCATAATCGGCAGCTTGAATCAGTTTCAGCAAAATATTTTCAACGTCTTCACCCACATAACCTGCTTCCGTAAGGGAAGTGGCATCTGCGATAGCAAAAGGAACGTTCAAAATTTTAGCCATGGTTTGCGCAAGCAACGTTTTACCCGAACCTGTAGGTCCAAGCATCAAAATGTTACTTTTTTGCAGTTCCACATCATCAATTTTGTTTTGAGTATTAATACGTTTGTAGTGATTATATACCGCTACAGACAACGATTTTTTCGCTTGATCCTGACCAATGACATATTGGTCCAGAATGTCACGGATTTGCATTGGTTTCGGAATGTCTTTCAGATCTACTTCTTCTTCATGACCCAATTCCTCTTCTACAATCTCCGTGCATAACTCAATGCATTCGTCACATATATATACGCCCGGTCCAGCAACAAGCTTGCGAACCTGATCCTGAGATTTACCGCAGAAAGAACATTTCAATTGTCCTTTTTCATCATTAAATTTAAACATAGAGCCACCCCTTTACAGATTAATCGGTTTAGACAGCACCTGGTCAATGATACCGTATGCTTTTGCCTCTTCCGCTTCCATGAAGAAATCCCGGTCAGTATCACGTTCGATTTTTTCGAGGGGCTGACCCGTACGCTCTACATAGATTTGATTCAGCTTAGCACGTGTTTTGATAATCCAGTCCGCATGAATCAGCATATCGGAGGCTTGCCCCTGAATGCCACCGAGCGGCTGATGGATCATGACTTCACTGTTGGTAAGTGCGTATCTCTTGCCTGGTGCACCCGCTGTTAGCAGCAACGAACCCATACTTGCAGCCATGCCTACACAGATCGTCGATACGTCCGGCTTAATGAATTGCATTGTATCATATATACCCATGCCCGCAGTTACAGAACCGCCTGGCGAGTTAATGTACAAATTAATATCCTTCTCTGGATCTTCCGCAGAAAGGAACAATAGCTGTGCAATGACGAGATTGGCGACATCGTCATCAATCGGGCCACTTAGGAAAATAATACGATCCTTAAGCAACCGCGAGTAAATATCGTAAGATCGTTCTCCTCGATTCGTTTGTTCCACAACCATAGGGACGAGACTCATCACGACCAACCTCTTTTCTTTATTAAAATGAACACCTGTATTCATCCGCTTCCTTATGCCCCATTAAAACGGAAGCAGCAAGCATGAAACGTGAACACCTTACAAAATATTTTAACATGTTCAGAGTCTCGTGTCATATTTGCATGCGCTCATATATGCAGTGCGGGCTGTTTAAAGTACACTCTGCCGAGACCTTCTCATATTTAACCATGTTTCGTATGTATGTGCAAATATACGGTAGTGACTTATGTAAAACAAGAAAACACGACTCACAGCACTTTCCATAAACGACTAAAATTTGGGTTACCAAAGGTAAAAATAAGGCACGTAACTTTCACTACGTGCCTTATCCCTATCTAATTGCTACGTTGCAGCTTGTTACAGCATACTCCGTATATTTATCGTCTGAATTATTCAGCAGCTTCAACTGGCGCTTCTACTTCTTTGCTGTTTTCCACCAACAAAGCAATTGTTTTGCGCAGTGAAATTTCTTCTTTCAGGTTAGCGAACGAGCCGTTACCTTCCAGAATGCTGCGGATTTCCTCAACTGAACGTTTGTAAGCTTCAGCCATGTTTTTCAGTTCTTCATCAATTTCCGCTTCGGAAACTTCGATGTTTTCTGCTTTAGCCACTTGCTCCAGCACGAGGTTGTTACGTACGCGCTTCTCAGCATCAGCTTTCATTTGCTCTTCCAGGTCTTCCTTGCTTTGACCAGAGAATCCGAGGAACATTTCAAGGTTCATACCTTGGCTACGCAAACGGTTGTCGAAATCGCGAACCATGTTTTGCACTTCGCTCTTCACCATTGCTTCAGGAATGTCGATTGTTGCATTCTCAGCAACTTTCTCCACTACAGCACCCTCACGGGCTGCTTTAGCTTCGTTTTCCTTACGATCCAACAATTGCTTTTTCAAGTCTTCCTTGAATTCAGCCAGTGTGTCAAATTCGCTTACATCTTTAGCAAATTCATCGTCCAGTTCAGGAAGAACTTTGCGTTTCAGTTCGTGAACTTTCACTTTGAATACCGCTTGTTTGCCAGCGAGGTCAGCAGAATGGTAGTTCTCAGGGAACGTTACTTCAACGTCCTTGGAATCGCCAGTGTGCAAACCAACCACTTGCTCTTCAAAACCAGGGATAAATGTGTTAGAGCCCAGTTCCAAAGAATACTTCTCAGCTTGTCCACCTTCAAACGGTACACCGTCCACGGAACCGTCGAAGTCAATAATAGCTGTATCACCGGATTGAGCAGCGTCTTCATCAACGACAACCAATTCAGCATGACGTTGTTGCAGGCGCTCCAGTTCTTGAGCCAATTCTTCGTCGCTTACTTCGAGTTTGCTTACAGGCACTTCTACGCCTTTGTAATCGCCCAAAGTTACTTCAGGTTTAACAGTAACCTTCGCTTTGAACTTGAAAGATTCGCCTTTAGCAAATTGATCAATTTCAACGTCAGGGCTGTCAACCGGGAAGATGTCCGTTTGCTCTACAGCTTGGCTGTAAGCTTCTGGCAACAGGATGTCAATTGCATCCTGGTACAGACTTTCAATACCATAGCGTTTTTCAAAAATAGGACGTGGTACTTTACCTTTACGGAATCCTGGTACACTTACTTGTTTTGCCACTTTATTAAAAGCTTTGTCGAGTGCAGCGGCTACACGATCCGCGTCAACCTCAACTTCAAGAACCCCAAGGTTCTTCTCTATTTTCTCCCAAGTTGCTTTCATTTTATGCTTTCCCCTCCAACAAAATCTTCACTTAGTTTTCATTACAATCAACGCACACAAAATAACCACTATAGTATATCTAACATTACTGTCTTTTTCAAGAGCAGCCCTTTGAATGCTTCACAGGTAAACGTTTCCGGTCATTAAGGAGTGTTCATTCCCGCCGCTACAAATAGTCGCATCGACCGATACGCCTGCTCAAAACGGAAGCGCAACGCATCTGTAATGCCATATATAGCACGGGTTTCTTCCTCATTATTATTTCCGTTCAAACTTTCCGAAACTGTCTGATGGAGTGCTGCAGCCCAAATATCTGGCATTCCGTCCTCTTCCACCAACATTGATCTATAATCTTTCGTACCGTATACCGCCATCACAAACTGTGACCACAGCTCCTGTGCAAAATAGAATAGTGTAGGCTCGTGCACCTCAGTCTGATCGGCCACCCGTTCCAAAATACGCATAATCGACTCTGGAAAATCACCTGGCTGTAACGGAACCGTTTCAATGTCGATTTCCGCTTGTTCATCACCCCGTTTGATTTCTATCGTCCCTTCCGTTCCGCGTCTTCGCATGGTCTGTAGAACACGGAATTGAAGTAAAGGATGGATTTCCCGTTCCGTAATCCAGCGAAGCAAGGCATCATCGATTTCTGGCAGTTCCAGATAGGACAACTGCTCCAATGCTAAAATCGTCTGTTCGGATAAGGGTTCATCCATAGCCATCCGCAACAGCTTGTTGCCGTAGCCTGCATCCTGCTCCTGCTTAAAGCGTGCATGACGGCGAGCTAACTCTACTTCACTGACTTCTTCTTCCACAGCGTCCGTTACCGCCCCGCTGTCAGCGTACTGTGGAAATGCAGCTTCCAGCCATTGTAATAGAGCGTTCCATTCATCGTATTGCTTCTGCTCCTGTCCCTGACACTGCATTAAAAAACGCAGCATCGCCATCGCCTCTCCGTAACGTTCGTTTTCAAGCATCACAGTAAGTTGAATTTGATAATAGTCCAGTGTCTTCGGAAACAATACAATATTATTTTCTTTTGTCGTCACCTTGGAGTCCTTTATTCAAGGCACCCCCTCTCCTTCGCAAGCTCAAGTATTTGTAGATTATATGAGAAACAGTAGCCGAAGTCCAACCACTCGTCTTACACATATTCACCTGTATTCTAACATACCCTTTTATAAGGCAAAAAAAACTACGTCTACTCAGAATTTATGCAGTATAAAGCTTAAATAAGCGATATATGCAAAATAAGACTTGAATTTCTTTTATCCATATGATATATTAATATTCGCTTGAATTTTATGTCCCAGTAGCTCAGCTGGATAGAGCAACGGCCTTCTAAGCCGTCGGTCGGGGGTTCGAATCCCTCCTGGGACGTCATAACAAGAAGCTTCCATAATGGAGGCTTTTTTTGTTCTCATGAGATAAACCACGGGGGAACGTCGGACCATCGGCATCGTTAGCCTATACTTCGCAGTCGACCCCATAGGGAGAGTATCTCTCTTGATAAATTACACCAAAAAAAAGCTTCCGCAAGGGAGCTTTTTTTCATTATAAATAATGTAGAAAGATTATTCTGCCCAACGCTACTTTAGGCGCTGGTTTTAAGTCTCTACTCTTTCAAAAAAACGCAGAAATTGCTATCATCTATCATGTTGCACCATTTTTAAGTGAAGGAGGTAGACTGACTCCCTTGACTACGAATAAACTGCAAAAGTCGCGGGAAATTCATCGTTTTCTTGCCACTTTGCTTTCCATATTAGGTACTGGATTGGGTATGTTTTATCTCGCCATTCCTTCCTATATGATTGGAGGAGCGGCTCTTATCATCACACAGGGAATTCTGATCTATTTTACAATGTTCTCTCTCGGATACCTGCTTATTATCTCGGGACCGTTGGCCATTCTTTTTCACATTTTAGGCATTGTTTTTACAGTACGATCTTTTCAAATTCCACACCATGCGGAGAGAGCGCCGACGGTTGCATCCTTGCCTTCCAAATGGCGCACTTTACTCAGTCTCGCTTTGGGAGCTACACTTCTACTTCTTGCAGTCACAATGAAATACGTAGATATTATCGAGCCTTTTACAAAAACAGGTGAAAATAAACGCAACGTAGCCGCAGAATCAGAGCAATATCTGGAGCAGAAATACGGAGAGGACTTTCAAATTCAAAATATTAGCTATCATAGTATTCCCTTCACTGAATATACCATGGAGGCGATCTCTAATCGTCATCCTTCCGTCCTCTTTAACATGACTAAGCGTCCTTATGAGGATGTCCCATTTAGAGAAAATTATCTTAACGCCCTTTGGGAGAGTCAACTGGACATGAAGCTCAAACCCGTTATACAAAAGCTATACGATGATTCAGCCGCTGTTCATTCTGGAGTGCAAGAAGGGAACACGGATAAAATGATCAAAGAATACAACGATTTTAAACTGAATCCCAAAGCGGTCGGCGATCAGTATATTCGTATAATTGTATTCGAGGATCTAACTGACTCAGGATTGCCATTGGAAAAAGAACGAGTATTACAAACCGCGAAAGTTCTCAAGACAGTGTTGGCCGGAAATAAAGCCTCATTAGATATCGAATACTTCCCTTCGACTATGAATACCAAACAAAACCTTAAGGCAATAGAAATAAACGATTATATGTTTGGTCAGGACCATTTTGATGAAAAGACCTATGAAGTCCAGATAGAAGACATTTATAAACTTATGTCAACAAAGGATATACAAATCACATCGCTTGACCGCGTGAATTAGCAAGGAGATTAATCAAATGAAATTAATATCTTGGAATGTAAATGGCTTAAGAGCCTGTGTGACCAAAGGGTTTTATACTTATCTAAAAGAAACAAATGCCGATATTTTTTGCGTACAGGAAACGAAGCTTCAAGAAGGTCAAATCCTCATGGAGAACATGGAGGAATACACACAATACTGGAATTATGCTGAGAAAAAAGGATATTCCGGCACGGCTATTTTCACCAAAATCAAGCCGCTCTCTGTGCATTATGGACTTGAAGAAAATGAAGAACCGGAGGGCCGAACCATTACTTTGGAATTCGAAAAATTTTATCTCGTCAATGTGTACACACCAAATACCAAACGGGACTTATCCCGACTGCCCTACAGACTGGAATGGGAAGACCGTTTTCGCAGCTACCTGCAACAACTGGATGCTTTGAAGCCTGTCATCGTTTGTGGAGACTTGAACGTAGCTCATCAGGAGATCGACCTCAAAAATGCCAAAGCTAACTACGGAAATGCCGGATTTACGCCTGAGGAACGGGAACGCATGTCACAGCTACTAGACGCCGGATTTATAGATACCTTTAGATACTTTTATCCTGACCGGACGGATGTTTATTCCTGGTGGTCCTACATGCCAAAGGTGAGAGAAAGGAATATCGGCTGGCGGATTGATTACTTCCTCGTCTCGGAGAGACTTCGTCCGCTATTGATGGATGCGAGCATTGATTGTCATATTACAGGCAGTGACCACTGCCCTGTGATATTGGAATTGCAAGATATTTCAGCATAGGCCCCCCCTGCCTGGCACAAGGATTTATGAAGTCTTAAAAAGCCGTCATGCTCTGTTATTGCAGCATGACGGCTTTAATTAATGGAGCTATTTCCCCAAATATACCTCGATACGGGAAATCAACCGCTCTCTCACATCTTGCGCCTCTTTTTGATCTAATACAGCCTGGCTTATCGTCTTCTTTTCGCCACTGGCGTAATGCAGTACATACTGGGTCACTATGCATTCCGGTGCATAAGTATCCTTGCGATCCTTATTTAAATAAGTCACCTGGCAGCTTCCGAGAAAACAGAAAGATAGCTCACCTGTAGCTGTGAACAGCCAGCCTGGCAGCTTGGGCTCCAGTCTCAAGGATAGGCCCCTATGATCATAGCCAAACGGTTGCCCGCCGGTCATCATCCATATCCACATATGAATAAATTCTGCCGTAGATCCGCTCAGCCTCGCAATATATCCCGTTCCATGCAAACTTGCATCAGGATTAGCCATACTAGCAATAAAGGAGCTGTTCTCCAGCGTGCTTCTTCCGTAGACCTCTGGGTCCATAAAAGGCGGTAACGCTTTTTTAATGTCTGAAAAAAATTCAGTGTATAGACCCGCCCTTAAGCATTCAAGTAAATATTTGTATTCCATATGCATAAATATAGATTCATTTTCCAGCCAACCCGGTGTAAAAGCTCTGGAACGACCAAGTTCGAACGGCTGCCCCGCCAGACTTTCATTCACCTTATACATGCCCAGCTTCCTGTCGTAAAGTCCACTCTGCCTGATTTGCCGATACAGCTTCTGCCCATTTACAATGTCACCAACCACTTTCATAGCCCGGGTCGGTCCCTCCAGAAAATATGGTGTATCCTTACGTTCGAAGGAATGTATGTTTACGAGCTTGTCTTCGCAGTCATCCTCCTGTACCTCGAATTCTCTGGCTTCATAATAAAAGAAGGTTGGGTATATCCCCTCACCGATAAGCAGAGCCTTATCCATCCCCTGTTGGAGCTTACGTTCAGCCTGGCGCAAAAACACCAGCACATCATCAAACGCTAGTGGTGTTTCTACCCCTTCAAATCCAAAACGAACTGTTTCTCGATACGCTTCTCTAGCATCCGAAATTCGTGACCAGAAGCTGTAATCCTTGCTTTCATTCCTGTAATCAGCCTCATCAGAAGCGTGGTAGTATTCCTCCATTGTGAGCCTCAGCTGTTGGATTAACTTAGCAACTTCTCGCGGCAACCGTAGCACAGAATCGCCCGAAAGCTTCACCTGTGCATGTATTAAAAATCTTAGGAGTCGCTGTAATTCACACAGTTCACTGAATCCAGAAGCAAACAGCCCCGGAAGTCCGTTCATGGAATCATTCCATCCCGGCTTGCCCGCCTCCATCTCAATTCCCAAGCCCTCCGGGTCCAGCGTGGACAGCTTGATGGCTGCCAATGACAGCAGCTTTTCATATAAATTGGACTTATAAATCTCTCCGCTTCCATGTTCGGTTCGAACCCAATGAACATCGCGATCCCGGGCGTGCAGCTGAGCTTCTTTCTCCTTGCTCTCTACGACCGCCCCGTACTGACGGATACGTCCGTCCTTCATCTGCACGTATTTGTTTCGACGTGGCTGTACCCATGCCGGACTGTCGTAATACATGTACTCTCGGGTCGCGAGCAAGAGTTCCTCTTGTTTGTCCGGATAAATACTTAGATAACTTTCGATTAGATCCATGTTATAAGTCCAATGGTCGATCCAAAAACCTTCACCAAAATCAGCCTCATAGCATTGTTCGGAATGCTTGAGAGCTTCGGTTACAAACGTCTCAACCGTTTGCTTTAGCGCGATGTTGTCATGAATGATATGTTGAATCAACTCACCCGGGGTGAACGACGATTGGAAAAAAGCACGCAAAGACGAATGATCTGCCACCTCCACCTGTCCTAACAACGGTTCCAGCTCTCGTATTTGAAAGCTACACCCCTTTACAACAAGCGGATTATAGCCGTCTGGCTGAATCAGGCTCATAAACAAACGGATATTGAAATCTCCTATGCTGGGGTTAAACCACACATCATTTCTCCGGTTCTGGTTCGCATCTCGAAAATTACCATTTCCTTGAGAATAATATCCCGCCTGGAGCTTAAAGAAATTATAGTCCCGTTCCAGATCCCCATGCTTGCGCGAAAATACATGATATACAAATGGTTGCTCGGTGCCGTTGTCCAGCAGCAATGGATAACCACCGCGTAACAGGTTATCCAGATAGTTCTGACGGCAGTATTCGTCAAATAACGGAATGGATGTCCGCGTTGCCATTTCATCCGTCAACTCTTCGATCAACGCTTTGGCTTCCTCCGCCTTCCGCTCAATATAAGACATGGTTGCAATTTCCGTAATCCGTTCATTGATAGAGTGAATATCATTCACATGCCCAATGATCGTACAGTGATTGACGGCAGTACCTGCCGCTAGTCGTGCTGTGTAGCCGCTAAACCCACAAGGCACTTTATTCGTCGTCACAGGCTGCTGTGAAACCAAGTCTTCGACGCGTGAATGGATAAAGCGATCCGGGAAGGTCAGTGCCGTATTTTCACCAAATATTACGGACGGATCGACAATTGGACTCAATAGCCTGGTCTTGCCCTCCTCCTCCACAAAGCTGTACATAAAATGTCCCGCTTCAATTTGATGAATCTCACTTGTATCCGCTGTACTTCCACGTACCTTATAGTAAGGAATGCTATTGTTGAGATTATACACATCCATCCAGCTTTTCAGTGTATGTCCTAGCTCCTTGTATGCCGTATTATCAATACCGAAGGGCAGCACGGCAGGCATGCCGTCCAGCACCTCCAGTTCAAGCTCTTGAGCGGAATGATTGACAATCTCCACCTTGCGCACCAAAGCAGCGTAACTTTCATGAGGAAGCGTGAAATATTGCACACGTACCTCAAGCCCTGTGTCTGGATTAGAGCTGTGTATTTCGAGCATATGGCGGGATATCAGCATTTTTTGCTGTTCACGCTCCACAGGATGCACAGCCGAAAATGGCTCCACATAGCTCCACTCCCCCTGCATCTTCACCTTTAAAAACGTTCGAAAGCCATGTATCGGCACAAGACTATAGCTGCGGTTGGCCGGAAAAAACTCCATGATTGCTCCATTCTTATCCTCTACACCAAAGCTTGCGATTCCTTGCCCACGATTAATATAATACGCCCACAGAGGAATCCCCTGAACCCCAGCAATACCGGGTAGAAAACTGGAAAAGGGCTTGGCCTGCGCATAATTCTCAATCACAAAACGTCCTTGATCGTCAAAATAATACTGCTGCATCGTATCCCCCTTTTCTATTTAAAACCCGTTATTCGCCATCACTTGTTTGAACCACAGCGCACTTTGTTTGGGTGTCCGTTCCTGTGTGTCGTAATTGATGTGTATAATACCGAAACGTTTGCTGTATCCCCAGGCCCATTCAAAGTTATCGAGGAATGACCAGACAAAATAGCCCTTAAGCTGACCTCCCTCCCCAATAAAGCGATGGCATGCCTTTAAATGTTCCTCAATGTAATGCTGACGCCCAATGTCCTCAATCTTTCCATTCACCAGTTCGTCCTTCATCGCTGCTCCGTTTTCCGTAATCAGGATAGGTAATCCCTTGGTAAAATCCTTCTCAATCCGCGTCAGCAGCTTATAAAAGGATTCGGGGTGAATCTCCCATCCCATATCCGTTACCGGTTCCTCTATGGAAACCTGCTCGACCTGAAGCAACGAAGCGTCTGTAGTCGCTCGAATGATGCTGCGGGCGTAGTAGTTGATGCCCAAAAAATCCCCTGGCTGCTGAATCAGCTCCATATCACCAGGCTGTACAAAATCCAATCCGTTCAAGTGCGCCCCGTACCATTCCACCATATCCTCAGGGTATTTCCCGTTAAACAATGGCTCGGCAAACCAACGATTAATAAAGCCATCCCGCCGGACAGCAGCGGCTACATCTTCAGGGTGTTCAGTGGCTGCATCGACATGCTCCATGTTCAGCGTAATACCGATGTTGCCCGCCAGGCCCTTTTCCTTGTGTAAATTCATGGCTATCCCGTGACACATCAGAATATGATGAGCGGCAGTAAAGGCTTCCCTCCAGTTCTCGTGGCCGGGGGCATGCTCGCCTGTGCCATAGCCCAAAATAGAGGCGCAGTAGGGCTCATTTATCGTATTCCACCAGCTTATACGCTGTCCAAATCGATCCATGATTACAGAGGCATACGTTTTAAAATGTTGGATAATCTCTCGCTGCGTCCAACCGCCCTCCTCCTCAATCCACTGCGGTAGATCCCAATGATACAGCGTCAGCATTGGAATTAGCCCGGCCGACTCAATCTCATCCAGCAGACGCTCATAGAAAAGTAGCCCCTGTTCGTTAACCACGCCGGGTGCGGGAATAATGCGCGGCCAGGCCACGGAAAAACGGTAATGTAAAAAGCCAAGTTGCTTCATTAATTGCACGTCTTCCTTAAAGCGGTGAAAATGGTCACAAGCCACATCTCCGCAGTCCCCTCCTATCACCTTCCCGGGTGCTCGACAGAAAGTATCCCAAATAGAAGGCGTTCTCCCTTCCTCATCCACGCCACCTTCAATTTGATAAGAAGAGGTCGAAGTTCCCCACATAAACGTGGTGGGGAATGTATAGGTATTCTCACTCATACTCGGTATCATCCTTTCAGGGATCAAGACTTCACAGCTCCGGCCATTGCACCGCCGACAATAAAGCGCTGGAGGAAAATATACAAAATCACGAGCGGTAGTGTAACAATCAGAATGCCGCAAGCAAGCAGCGGCCAGTTGTTCATGTATTGTCCGTAGAAGGAGAACAATCCCTTGGTCACTGGCTGATAAGCAGGATCAGACAAATAAATAGTAGGACCTATAATGTCGTTCCACGCCCCAATAGCTGTCAAAATAATGCCTGTCGCCAACACCGGCTTCATCAGCGGGACAAGAATTGTAAACAAATATCGTGAATATCCGCACCCGTCCATTGCAGCCGCTTCATCCAGCTCTCGGGAGACAGACTTGATATATCCCACAAACATCAGGAAAGCGATGCCAGTACCTGTTGTTTTCAGCAAAATGAAACCAAGCTGGGTATTGTAAAGTCCCAGGCTATTAATGAGAGCAAATTGCGGAATCAGCGGATTCGGGAGATACATGGATATCAGAAAAAACACATAAAAGAAGGTGCTGAACTTAACATATCCCCGCGCCAGCGGAAAAGCCGCAAACACGGATATAATCAGCGTTAATAACGTAGATACGCCTGTATACAAAATGCTGTTCCACATGTATTGAGAGAAATTCCCTTTTTCCCAAGCATCCATAAAATTCTCCAAGCGCAGACTTTTGGCTAGAGCTACAGGGTCCATCAGATACTCACTTTGAGTCTTCATCGATACATTAAAAAGGTAGAAAAGCGGGAATACATACAACGAAAGCATGAGCAGTACGATGATGTAGCTCAGTATTTTGGCTCCTTTGGTACTGCTCATTACATTTCCACCTCTCTTCTACGTAAGTAATACAGGGCAATCATCGATACCGTAAACACGAACACGAACTGGATCATAGCAACTGCGGAAGCAAGGCCGTAATCTGATGTCCCAGAGCCAAAGGCTGTGGCATATACATCAAACGCAAGTGTCGTCGTGTTGAATTTACCACCTGTCAGCACATAAATAATGTCAAAGGTCTGCAATGCGCCGATAATGGACAGCAGCATATTGACGGTAAAGGACGGTGCAATCATCGGAAAGGTAATATTTTTGAACGCTTTCCATCCAGAGGCACCGTCCATATACCCTGCTTCATATAAGTCACTGGGGATAGATTGGAGTCCGGCTAAGAAAATAGTCATCGAGTAACCCATGTACATCCAAATTTGCACAAAAATAATCAACTCAAATGCAATATCGTAATCCCCGAAGAAGTTGGAGCTGGTTCCAAAAAAGTTCATCAAGGCTTGCGCAGGGCCCCCAAGCGGATTGGCAAGCAGCTGCCAGATCAGGCCGGATACCGTTACCCCGAGCACAACGGGTAGGAAAAATACAGAGCGATATAACACATCCCCTTTGAGCTTCTTATTAATAAGGATGGCCATGAACAGCCCCACTGCATTTTGAATCACAACCACCGCTACGGCAAAATATAGGGAACGGCCAATGGAAGCGATGCGATCTCCAGAATCGGAGGAGGTGAAAAAGGTCGTGTAATTCTCGAATCCGATAAAATGCCACGTCTGCCCCGGAACCCCGGTAGCATCTGTAAAGGAAAAAAGCACGGTTACCATAGAGGGTCCAAAACCAAGAAGCAAATAGAGCAGCACCGGAATACTCAGCAAAAGATAGGGCATTATCCGGGCCGCACCCTTTCCGAAGGGATACATGGGTCTCACACCTTTTTACATTATTATGGGAGCTTTGCAGTTGCCCATTTGTTTTCCTGTAAAATCTATAGATTTATTTAGGGGCTGCCGCATCCCAGTCTGTCTGAGATTTCTGGGCAAGCTCCAAAGGCGTCTTTAACGGACCGGCAGGCGCCAAAAATTCCGCATGTACGCTGGCTTCCTTAATGTACTGTCCAACATTCTTACGATTGATAAACAGCTGATCCCAAGAGAGCTTGAAGTTTTCCAGTGAAGGTTGAATTTCATTAACAAAGTCGCTGCTTATCTTCACATCAGACTGTGTTGGCAAAAATCCAGCAGCGTTCACGAAATCGGTATAGTTCTGCTTCTCGGAGAGCATTTCAAGCCATTTGATCGCATAATCCTTGTTTGGCGATTTTTCTAATACCATCCAGGTCATATCGTACTTGCCTGCAAGGTTTTTATTTTTGGCTGGATCGTTACTGCCCGGAATCGGGAAATAACCAAATTTCAGCTCTGGATTGGCTGTCTGGATCGTAGTTGCATCCCACGTACCATCCGCAATCATAGCTACACGCCCTGAAGCAAACAAGCTTGGCAAGGTTCCATAGTCAATCCCCATAAATCCACCAATGGCGTTGTTCATTAAAACTTGTGATTTTTCCAAAACTTCGAGCTGGGCGGGGTCTGTCAGCTTCGTCTTACCTGTCCACAGCCCTTTGATATATTCCAGCTGATCATCATGGATAGAGGCTTGAAGCCCTTGGACAGCAAGGTTAATAGGCCATACATCCTTACCGCCAAAACCAAGCGGTTCTACGCCATTATCCTTGAGCACCTTCATCACATTCACCAGTTCGTCCCATGTCGTTGGCACAGTAAGATTATATTTTTCAAAAATCTCTTTGTTGTAAAACAGACCTGTCAGGGCCACCTTTCCCATGTTTACACCGTATACTTTGTCGTTGTAGGTCATGGCATTTTTGACATCTGTAGGATTATAGTTTTTGATAAAAGCTTGATCCGACAGATCTGCAATGAGTCCTCCCTCAATCCACTGCTTCCACATCGGATCAGCTGCTCCCTTAGACCATTCCTGCGGTGCGCCTACGAAGCTGAATTTCAAAGGAATAATGTCTGCATCACCGGTTGAACCAGCATTCATACGCGTTTGCATCAGTTGATCATAAGTTGAATCAGCAGGAACCGTCGTATACTCCACCTGAACATCGGGATACTTCTCTTCAAACTTTTTATTAAATTCCTTTATATAGTTATTAATATTTTCTTGCTGCCAATGAATAATCTTTAACGTGACCTTTTTATTCCCGTTCTGTCCAGCTTCACCACCTTTGCCGCAAGCAGCCAATACCACTATTAAAGCGGTTACAATAAGTAAAGAAAAACACTTTTTCAGCATTGCAAAATTCCCCCTGTACTCTTAGAATAAATGCATTCACTTTTACGAAAGCGGTTTAGTTAATTACAGCTACTATTATGTATCGGATAGCCTGTATTTGTAAATAGAGAATTGTAAATTATCAAATAAAACATAAATCACCGTTATTACTCCTTGAAATATTAGGCAACATCCTTTATTCACACTGTTGACTCACTTCTATGAGGTAGCATAGAATACGAGTAATCATTAAGTTTGAAAAGCAAAGTCAATTTAACTAAATCAGTTTAGTTACGGAGGATTCCATGAATATAAAAACAATAGCTAGCATGGCAGGCGTTTCAGTGGCAACGGTTTCGAAAATCATTAACAATTATACGGACATCAGTGAGGAAACCCGGCAGCGGGTACTTAAAATCATGGAGGAAACAGGCTATAGACCCTCCTCCTCGGCTAAAACGCTTGCTACCAAAAAATCTAATCTGGTAGGCGTTATATTTGCCGGCAAGCTGAATGTTGATTTTAGTCATCCTTTTTTTGTAGATATCATAAATGTCTTCAAAAAACAGATTGGCTTGCTCGGTTACGATCTGCTGTTTTTTTCAAATGAGAAATTTCTGGATAATGGAGAGGACTATTTGGCTCGCTCGAAATATTTTTCAGTGGACGGGTGCATTATTATTGCTGGAGATGAGGTGGAGAAGAGTGTTTTTGATCTCGACGCCAGCCCTATCCCCTGCATCGGTGTCGATATTGAACTAACCGGAGCTAGTTCCTGCTATATCATGTCCGACAATCAGAAGATTTCAATGAAGGTGGTTGAGCACTTTTACATGAATGGATACCGCGAAATGGGTTTTATAGGCATTGAACGCCCCTCCTTGGTTATTAAAGAGAGAGAGGAGGCCTTTATCGCTTCACTAAAACGGTTTAGTCTTGATGTCAGACCTGAATGGATCGTGTATGGTAAGGACTACGCGGCAGAAGATGGATACCAGATCGCGAAGACGTGGATACAACAAGGAAATTTGCCAAAAGCTATTTTTGCGGCGACCGACTTACTTGCTTTTGGTGCCATACGTGCTTTCAAGGAAAGCGGCTTGAGGGTACCCGAGGATATTGCTGTAGTGGGATGTGATGATATAGAAGCCTGTCGTTATACCGAACCTCCACTGACGACGGTAAAACAAGACAAGCAAAAAATAGGCCGTCTAGCCGCTATGGTGCTGTTTGACCTGATGAATAAACAAATGGATACGAAATGTATTAAAGTAGAGCCGGAACTAGTCATTCGTAGCTCCTGCGGAGCCCGGCAACATTGGAACCATACGAAGGTCAAGAGTTAGCATATGCCTTAAAAAAGATGACTCCTGATAAATTCAGAAGTCATCTTTTTGCAGTTTAATATTCAGAGACCCATCGCTTAATCTATTACTTGTAGGCCATCGTCGCATTCACAGCCTTTTTCCAGCCTTCATACAAGCTTTCACGTGTTGCTTCATCCATATTCGGGGCAAAAGAGGTTTCCACCCTCACCCGCTTGCGAAGTTCATCCGTACTCTTCCAATATCCAATAGCCAAACCTGCCAGACATGCAGCCCCCAGTGCCGTCGTCTCATGGATAACTGGCCGCTCCACTGTTGCATCCAGAATATCGCTCTGGAATTGCATCAGAAAATTGTTCAATACAGCTCCTCCATCCACCCGCAGCAATTTCACTGCAATACCTGAATCAATCTCCATGGCTGTAAGCACATCCTTGGTCTGATAAGCGAGTGACTCCAATGTGGCGCGGATAAAATGCTCCTTCGTGGTCCCGCGTGTCAGGCCGAACATCGCTCCGCGCACCTCACTATCCCAGTAGGGGCTGCCCAGTCCGACAAAAGCGGGTACAAGATACACTCCTTCTGTAGACGAAACACGGGCGGCATAAGGCTCACTGTCCTTCGCTTCACGGAACATGCGCAGCCCGTCTCGCAGCCACTGGATCGCCGCCCCCGCTACAAACACACTCCCCTCGAGTGCATATTGTACTTTACCTTCCTCCAGTCCCCAAGCGATGGTCGTAATCAGGCCGTGCTTGGATTCAACAGGCTGATCCCCCGTATTCATCAGCATGAAGCAGCCTGTGCCGTAAGTATTTTTGATCATCCCCTTTTCGTAACATGCCTGACCAAACAAGGCTGCCTGCTGGTCACCTGCTGCACCGGCAATAGGTACATTCTGACCAAAGAAATGATAATCCACGGTGTGCGCATATACCTCGGAAGAAGGTCTTACCTCAGGTAGCATGATTTTCGGAACACCCAGAATGTCCAGCAGCTCTTCGTCCCACTTTAGTTCATAAATGTTGTACATCAGCGTCCTAGCTGCATTGGAGTAGTCTGTTACATGTGCCGTTCCGCCGGATAATTTCCAGATCAGCCACGAGTCAATCGTACCGAATAATAGGTCACCTCGTTCTGCCTTTTCCCGAGCGCCCTCCACATGGTCCAGTATCCACTTTACTTTAGTGCCTGAAAAATACGGGTCGATCAACAGCCCTGTTTTGCTGTGAAACAGCTCCTCGTGCCCTTGCCGCTTTAATTCTTCACAGATGTCCGAGGTTTGGCGTGATTGCCATACGAGTACGTTATACACGGGCACTCCTGTATTTTTGTCCCACACAGCCACCGATTCTCGCTGATTGGTAATGCCAATGGCAGCCACTTGATTTGCTTTTACACCGGATTCGGAAAGACAGGAGGCAATGACTCCGAGAATAGAGCTCCAGATTTCATTCGCATTCTGCTCCACCCAGCCGGGATGAGGAAAATATTGTGGAAATTCTCGCTGAGCCGAGTACACTACATCTCCTTCGCTATTGAACAAAATCGCTCTTGAGCTTGTCGTTCCCTGATCTAGTGACAAAATATATTTTCCCATTGTTCATCTCTCCCCGTGTAAATCCATCGTTTTTAAGCTGTAAGTTTGTGATCCGTTTTATGATTTTTATAAGTACGACTCATACGGAAGGTAATCAAAAGTACAATCACGATGATCCCTAGTAAAATCCAGAAAGCCGGAGTCACACTCCCCTTAAAAACAGCCTGATAAAATAGCCCTGCGAAAGATCCACCCAACAGCGGCCCTACAATGGGCACCCAGGCATATTTCCAATTGGATGCTCCCTTACCGGGAATCGGTAGTAAATAATGCATCAGACGCGGCCCAAAATCTCTCGCTGGATTGATGGCATAGCCCGTTGTGCCTCCAAAGGATAAACCGATACTGACAACCAAAAAACCCACAATCAGCGGTTTCAAGCCCCCTGTAAATGAATTGGCACCAAATGACTGCAGAGCAAGAACAAAGATGAAAGTACCTATCATTTCACTAAGCACGTTGGCAAACGGATGATCAATAGCCGGTCCTGTCGCAAATACACTGAGTTTGGTTGCTGTGTCCTCCGTCTCTTTCCAGTGAGGCCAATAATGCAAAACGACGATTATCGCACCCGCCATGGCCCCGAGAAGCTGAGCCACAATATAGCCGGGAACGTCCTGCCATGGAAAAATGCCCTGAAATGCCAACGCCAGTGTCACTGCCGGATTCAAATGCGCTCCGCTGATTTCACCCACTGCATACACCCCAATAGCAACCGCGAGCCCCCATCCCATTCCAATTACAATCCAGCCGGAAGCGTGAGCAAATGACTTTTTCAGAGACACCCCTGCGCACACTCCGCCACCTAGGGCAATAAGAATCATTGTCCCTATGAATTCGGCTGCGTATGGCGACATACAACCTACCTCCTCAATAGATCATCCGATTTCGATCGCTTTCATCGCGCAAAAAAAGAAAAGCCATCACAAACCAACCCTGTGCTGTACCATGGGTGTCTGCGTGGCTCTCTTGTCTCCGTCACGATTATTAACTTAAATTTGATACTATATAAGCATGTAAGCGATGTCAACTACGGATTTACGTCTTTTCATAGCTTAAAATAATCGTTGACCATGTTAGTTTCTCCGATTTATGATGTAAAAAAATGGTTTAATGTAAGGGTTTCAGGATGAATACGACACTCCCAAACTCGATGAAGAAGGGAAGAATGTTATGCTGAAATTTCTGCAAAAAATCGGCAAGTCGTTAATGCTTCCAGTAGCCACTCTACCCGCCGCAGGGATTTTACAAGGATTAGCACTGATTAATTATGAAACGGATATACCACTTGGTCCCGGAGTTGGCGGATTTCTGAATCATTATGTCACTCCTTTTCTGAACGAGGGGGCGGGGGCTATCTTCGGTAACCTTGCGCTCATTTTCTCCATCGGTGTTGCCATTGGTCTGGCAGGCGACGCAGTAGCCGCATTATCGGCAGTCATTGCCTATATGGTGCTGACCCGTATTTTGGCGGCAGTGCCGGGTATATTTGCATATATTCCAGACGACGTCAAGCTGGACATGGGCGTATTGGGTGGTATTTTTATCGGTGGATGGTCTGCTTTTCTGTTTAAAAAATATCACAATATTCAACTTCCAGATTGGCTTGGCTTCTTCTCAGGCAAACGCTTTGTCCCCATGATCACCGCCTTCACGACCATGATTCTGGCCATTCTGCTCGGTATGATCTGGAGTCCGATACAAGATGGGATTGCAGTCTTCGGCAACTGGATTGTCGGCTTTGGCGGAATCGGATCAATGATATTCATGATTGCCAATCGGCTGCTGATCCCACTCGGTTTGCATCATGTGTTGAACTCGATCGCATGGTTTCAAATTGGTGACTACACCAATGCTGCCGGTGAGGTCGTTCATGGTGACCTGACGCGTTTTTTCGCAGGCGATACATCGGCGGGTATATTCATGTCCGGCTTCTTCCCCATTATGATGTTCGCTCTGCCGGCAGCGGCCCTCGCATTCATTCATACAGCCAAACCGGAAAAACGTAAAGCAATCGCTTCCATCTTCATCGGTTCTGCGGTGGCATCATTCCTGACTGGAATTACCGAACCCCTCGAATTTTCATTTATGTTCATTGCACCATTGCTTTACGGCGTTCATGCTCTGCTGACAGGTCTGAGTGGCCTAGTCGTGTATCTCCTGGATGTCAAACTCGGTTTTTCTTTTTCAGCAGGACTCATTGACTATCTGGTCAATATGAAGCTCTCCACCCACCCATTGCGAATGATCCCAGTCGGGCTTGCCTTTGCCGGCGTGTATTACTTCCTGTTCCGATTTATCATTCTCAAATTCAACCTAAAAACTCCTGGGCGTGAAGATGATGTAGAAGACAGTCTCCTGTCTGAGGTTAACGAAACTATACCCGATGGAAAGGCAAGCACCACATCCGATACTCAGTCCAGTCAGGCAGGCAAGGTACTAACCTACCTCGGCGGTTCAGACAATATCCAAAGCATTGATGCCTGCATCACGCGGCTGCGTCTTGTCGTCAAAGACGACAAAGCGGTTAACGATCAAGCTCTCAAGCAGCTCGGAGCGTCGGGAATCATCAGGCTTGGTAATGGTACCCTGCAGGTTATTTTCGGGACTCGGTCCGAAATTCTGAAAGATGAAATACAGCGGCTGATGTAAGTAAAAGGGTATCTCTTCAATCATCGAGATACCCTTTTGGGTTGCCGTCAATCTGCCAATAACTTAGGTACACCTAAATTATAGTATAATATATACGTTGTTACATGTACTATTTTCTTTTAGGTACTTATCTTAGATTGGTGCTGTGCGCTCTTTTTTTGTTTCAACAATAACCATTCACGACATACCTTTACCTTTATCTGCGCAAAGGCATAGACGACGCCGAAGGAGCAGGCCACAGTCGTCAGATAAACCAAAAGCAACGCTACAAATAAAGGAAGCTGACTTACCAAGTCACCGACCAAGCGCAGCACGATGACCAGAATGAATACGTTCGCTGTAAAGGCCCTGTACGCATAAGTAGAGAACCATTTGTAATAGGGAAGTGAACGGGAATTTACGCTGATCAAATGTCTTGCCAGCATGTAAATCAGGAAAATCACTACCAAACTGTACAAGGTCATGGACGGCTTCAGATAAATCAGATTGCCAAATGACATATGCTTGAATCCAAAGCTGAAAAATTCGCGATTTATCCAAATGAGAATAAGTAGCATCACCGGAATGAGTATGAACTGAATCCGTCGAAGCACCCCGTCAAATTTTCCCTTGAACACCCAAGCGATTCCGCCTAGTAGAGCATATATAAAATAGCTGACGAAAAAGCGGTCAAGGTATAGCAAACTGGACGCATAAGCTCCATGGAATACATAGGTATAATACATCCATACCCAGGCGCCGAAGATTATAAAGCTCACAATAAGCAACGGAATGACCCGTAAAGGCTTAGCCAGGTACTTATAGCAGACGAAAATAATGACTGGCATCAGTAATTGAAATTGCAGCATCATCACTGTGTACCAATATTGCGGTGATGAATTACCGAGCACATAAGACTCAATGAGCGTCCAAAACGAAGTAACGTGTTGATTAACCTGTATGTGCGGGAAGAAGAGCAAGCTGGCTGACGCCCACAGAAAATAAGGAATCACGAGCTCGCTGAATTTTTCCTTGTAAAAATGTGATACCCTGGTATGCTGATTATTCATCACCATTCCATACACGATGGCAAAAATAAAGACTGGCGCGGTATATTTCACTAAATTATAAATAACGCCTAGTAAGGCCAGATCCGCGTTATTATGGGCATACTTCAGTAACATGCCCAGAACGCTTTGCAGGATCGCTCCGCTGACGGCAAACACCTTTAAAATGTCGCTTTCATTAATATTAACTTTTGGGCCGGTAGTGTTTTCCATAATACGCACTTCCCCTTTGAGAGCTTATGTTGGCTTACGTCAAATGGTCGTGCATTCCTCCCTTTTGCCGTTGGTATAGTACATCCATCATTGCCAAGGATTGCAGACGAGCTTCGGACCTGAAGAAGTTCGCAGCACCACGGTGCTGGTCCGTCTCTCAAGGATTTCGCGCAGGACGTAGGCGCCGCCCTTCACCTCCAATTGAATATCGATTCGAACATCCAACTGCTCCAGCTTGCGCAAGAGGCCTTCAGCTGTAGAATAATCAATAGTCTCAGAACCATCTATTACGAGATCAAGATCACTGGTTGCCTTCACAGCGGGGTATCCTGTCGCTATTTCGAATCCCGCACTTCCCGCTGGCCCCCAGCGCCAATCCGCCATCATTTCTGCTAACAAGTCCATCAACTGAAGAACAGGCTGCTGCCGTCTCTCTGTAGGCAAGGAGTTCCACATCTGACGTTTCACTATCGCATAGGGAGACACGAGCTGGGACACCCCCTTCGGGTCCAGGAATGCAGCTTCCCGTTGATTTCGCTCCTGTCCACGTACTCCGACGGGAATACAACCATCCGCCGACGGATCGGCTCGACGAACGACCACAAAGGGGGTCCGCCTCAGCGAGGCGGTTACCCACTCCTTGTCTTCATATAAGGAGAGATATTTCAAATTGGACACTTCAATCAGATCATGTGGATGGATTACCATTGCTCCAAAAGCGCATCTCGAACGCCACGGGTTGCAGTCCGCCCGCCCGCCATAGCTTCCTTGGTCTGCAATCGGAAGCTAAGGTCGCGGGGCGCTCCTTTTGTACTCTCGATTGCCTCGGAAACGGTCTTTTCCACGATGGCTACATCACTACTCTGTGGATCGTCTGCATGGATACCGCTCAGCATCTGATATAATGCCCCCAGAGTACTGTAGCTACGAACATCGTAGGCCATAGCTGGAACTTTCTTGGTAGCTTCTTCAAGCTCGGCAATCGTCCGCTTGGTAATCCGAGCAGCAGAAGCCTTGGACATGGCCTGAATATTGACCTTGCTGTCATCCAGTGCGATCAAACGATTCGATTGCAGCCCATGCGCGAGGAAGCCCCCGGAAATCGCGTTACCGACAATCACACCGATAACTGGATGGCCTTCTAATCTAGCGGTTGCGTAAGCATCTGCACTTGCAGCCAGGGCAAGACTGATACCGACCATTTCTTCCTTATAGCCATAGGCTTGACTGGGTACATCAATGATGGCAATGATCGGACGTTTGGTTTCTTTTTTCTCATCTTGACGGATTGCGTCCCTGATGATTTGAGCCACCGTCCAGCCTTCAAGCATACCAACCTCACCGTTTCTGACACGCGGGAATCGGTTGGAGGCATTCGGAACAATGGCGATATATCTGCACAGTTGTCCGTTCTTATCCACGTCTGCCGCAAGCACTGAAGGAACATCGCTGATTGGGTGAGCAATGCCCGTCAAGCGGGAGAACCAGCGATAACCTCTACTATCCGACATGTCGGCCGCACCCTCTTTTGCCAGCGGGACAGGCTGCTGCACAGGCTGTATCTGCGTGTAAAATTCGCGATAGCGCTCAGGTGTCCAAGCTTCTGTAGGATCAAGAGTGTTTAACAGGGTCAGATAGAAATCGATTTGCTCTGTTTTAGCAGGCTTCGCCGGTGCCTTGAGCGCAGTATCAATCGCTTCGACAACTGCATCCGTCGTATCTTCCACCATTTCGTCAATCAATCCGGTTTGGAAGCGCTGGTTAGCTCCGATTGTGTTCCAAATCAAGGCTTTGTCGCTTGCATCGAACTCCATGACCCCTGCTTCCTGCTCAATGACCTCCGGCCCGTTCAGACCGAGGCGCGCTTTCTTCGTAGCAATCAGAGTGGTAAACAATTCTGCAGTAATGGACATTCCCCCAAATGCCCCTACGCGGCCCGGGATCAGTCCGATAACAGGAACGTATTTACGCAGGGCAACGATCTGGGTAGCAATCTCCGAAATCGACAACAATCCATAGTTCGCTTCCTGTAGCCGAACACCCCCTGTATCGAAGATCATGACGGGATATAGTTTGTTCCCTCTCTTATTCTCTTCCAGTGCCAGTTCGAGCGCTCCGGAAATTTTGGCCCCGCTGACTTCTCCAATCCCCCCTCCTTGAAAAGCGCCTTCCATCGAAATGATCAAGACCTTCTGTTTGTGTATTTCGCCAAGAGCCAGAATAATCCCGTCGTCGCTCTGAGGAACAATGCCTTGCGGCTCTAGGTGGGGGGATTGGATTTTGTCTAACGGCCCAAGTATCTCACGGAAAGTCCCTTCGTCCAGCAGCGCTTTAGCTCTCTCGCGTCCATTCAGCTCCACAAAACTATTCTGCATAATCCAGCACCTCCAGCACTTGCGTAAATCTAAGCATTACTACACCCGGAGTAGCTCCGAAGTCATGAACTGTAATATTGGCAGTAATCGGATAACGGTTAAAAAAACGGGTCAGAACATTCTCCCATACTTGTTCAAATCCTTCACTGCCTGTTAAAATGCTGACGTTGGTGGTCTGGCCTTTTACAGGCTCTACAATAATCTCCAAATCTCCCGAACCGACAACACCTATATGTGCCGGCTTACAGATGGGCTTCGTAGTCTGGTATTGAAACTGTAATTTTTCCATCCTTCAGAAACACCTCCAATTAAAAGTATCAATCGATAAGAAATAATGTGGCAGCTAGCAGGTCGGCACTGCCTCCGGGCGAGAGTTGTCTAACATTGCAATACTCGGACAAGCGGTAGAGCAGCTTTCTGCCAGACTGGGTTCTTAATCCATCTGCTGCAAGGAAGGCTGCGGCCATACTCTGAATCGCCATCAGATCCGTCAACTGACCGCGGTGTAGGATGCAGGTATCATCCACACATGCCACCAAGGCCAATAAAGCTTCTAAGCGTGCTTCGACCTCTGTCTTCCCACAAGCCCTAGCGCGCAGCAAAGCAGGTAAAGCTTCGTCCCGGATGTGCGGAAAGCCTAGCTTCGCTTCTTCCTCTGCCCCCACTACCGCGTATTTCTTCTTAACCGTTCGTCCATTCGTCTGCTGCATCGGACGGTACCGGTCATGGAACGATGCAATTCTTCCTGCAATGCTCATAATCTGATGTGGGTCCCGCTCCCTTGGAAAGGCTGCCCGTGCACTTGTTAAAAGCCCAAGGGCCCAAATGGCACCCTTATGTGTATTGACACCGTTCGTTGCACTGAGCATCACCTTCTCGCCCTCCCGCCCGATTAGAGCGATCTGCTCACGCAAAGTCTGGTCCACCGGGTGAAGGTATGACACAATGGCTATTTCCCGAAACGTATCCTCCAATGCTCTTGCGGATGCAAGCATAAGATCGATGGACATATCAGTATGAGAGCCATTGTCTCTGGCATCGACAAGTCCAGGCTTGGGCGTAAGAAGAGCCTCTTCCATCAGTGCCTTTACAGCTTTGGCAGCCAGAGAAGCCGCGAAAGCTGAATGATTCATCGTGAGCATGGCTTTAAGACCAGCTCCGGAATTTAGCCGGTGGATCATACAATCCGTCTGACCAATCTACGAGATCGTTAATCGTCTGTGCTGCCAGCATCGAGCGCTTGGCTTGTCTGCGCATGATCCCAAGATCCTCCGGATAGGCCACGATCCCTCTGTCACGCAACAGGCTTGCATCGCTTTCATTACTTTCCATTCCTAAAGGTGTTACGCCTCCGATTGCCGCGAGAGCCTTCTTTCTCTCCTCTATGCTGTCCGTCTTGTAGAGGTATGCAATGCCTTCCTCGGTAAGGACGTGGGTGACATCATCCCCGTAAATCATGATTGGCGTAATGGCGAGACCAGATTCATCCTTCACCTTGATGGCATCTAGCGAATCTACAAATACTGGCTTTTTGTTGGCACCGTATGTTTCAACCATCTGCACGACCAATTTCCGGCCTTTGGAGAGTTCCGTCGGGCGCTCGATCATGTCAAGCCAGGCAGGAGTCGCATGTCGCCGCCCCCGAGGATCATGCCCCATATTCGGCGCTCCTCCAAAACCGGACAATCTGCCGGAAGTAACGGTAGACGAATTACCTGCACAGTCCATTTGTAGCGTTGATCCGATAAACATATCTACAGCGAACTGGCCTGCAACCTGACACATCGCGCGGTTGGAGCGCATAGATCCGTCCTTGCCGACGAAGAACACATCTGAACGAGCCGCAATGTATTTCTCCATACCGACCTCGCCTCCAAAGCTGTGAATGCTTTCGACCCAACCCGATTCAATCGCCGGAATCAAAGTTGGATGCGGATTCAGGGCCCAGTGCTTGGCAATCTTCCCTTTCAGGCCAAGCTGTTCACCATAGGTCGGCAGCAAAAGCTCAATCGCTGCAGTATTAAAGCCAATGCCGTGATTAAGCGACTGCACCTGATGTTTTCCATAAATACCCTTGATCGCCATCATGCCCATCAGGATTTGCAGTTCAGTAATATTCTGCGGATCACGGGTAAACAGTGCTTCCAGTGCGTACGGTTTTTCGGCCTGTACAATGACGTCGACCCAGGACGCTGGAATATCGGTTCGCGGCAGCTCATCCACGATTTCGTTAACCTGCACGATTACGATCCCATCCTTGAAAGCCGCTGCTTCCACGATCGTCGGAGTTTCTTCCGTATTGTTTCCGGTATACAGATTGCCCTCGCGATCTGATTTGTCTGCCGCTACCAGCACCACATCTGGAATAAGGTCAATGAAGAGACGTCCGAACAATTCCAAATACGTATGGATGTCACCGAGCTTAAGTATCCCGTCATCAATCATTTGCGCAACACGCAGGCTTTGGGAGCCACTGTAGGAGAAGTCCAGCTTCCCGGCGATGCCCTTCTCGAAAATATCCAAATGTTCGGGTCTTGAAATGCTGGACATAATCATATGCAAATCATGCACTTTGCCAGGATCGACTTCCAGCAGCTTCTGGGAAAGGAAAGACGCTTGCTTCTGGTTATCTCCTTCCAGGACGACCTTCGCGCCTGGATCAATTAGCGCCTCCATCAGGTCGACAATTCGGGAGGAGTCGATGTATTTTCCGTCGAGCCACTTTTCCACCTTTCCTAACTTTTCCTGCTTTTTATCACGTTTTTGTGACCAGGATCGCAGTACTTTATTCATTCTTCTTGCTCCTTCCATTTTCTAATCAGATACTGAGTCGCTTCCAGACCGATCTCGTCCACGGCCATTTGCCGGGTATCCTTGTGGGCTTGCTTGACAAGTCTGGAAAGAGTATGACCCGGCGGCATCTCGATGAAACAGTCAGCTCCCGATTCGACGCAGACAGCCGCCATATCCATCCACCGAACGGGATATGCTACGTTTAGTGCAAGGTCCTCCGCGATTTTTTCCTTGGCTTTCGTCTTTCTGCCCGTATGATTCACCAAATATGGTATTTGAGCGTCCCGCAAAGAAAAAGTGTGTATTTTCAGCAATAGCTTATTGGCTACCTCTGACATCAGCAGGGAGTGTGAAGGAATCGGAACCTTCAGAAACGCCGTTTTAGCGGTCCCAAGCTCTTTCACATGCATAAATGCTTTATTTAACCCTACCAATGATCCGGATACGACGATTTGCTGCTCTGCGTTTATATTCGAGAGGTAGACTGGCGTCGCCTCACTATGGGAGAGAAGCACGGCTTGTTGAACCTCGGCCTGCGTAAGCCCAATAATCACACCCATTCCATAGCCTTCAGGAAAGGTTTCTTCCATCAACCGGGCACGGAGCCATACGATCCGAAGCGCATCCTCGAACGAGAGAACTCCCGCGATGACCGCCGCAGGAAATGCACCAATGGAATGCCCTGCCACGAATTGGGGCCGGATACCCTGCTCGATCAACCGGTAGGCTATTGCCGTCTCCTTAACGAAGAGTGCCATCTGAATCCAGACCGTTGAGCCCATAGCCTCCTCATCATCACGCAGTTCAGTTCCGATGATACTTGTTGCCTTTTTCACATACTCGGGTACATCTTGGAGCATTCCAGGAACCTGTGACCCCTGGCCGGGAAATGTAAAAACGATGTTCAGAATCTCACCACCTTTAGCGGATTCATTTTCTTTACATTGTTAATTGTAAGAAGTGAGTAAATACCTGTAAAATATATATATTCACATATGATCGATAACCTAGTGGTTATAAAGGAGATTTTTCACTATGGATTATTTGCAGCTTAAGTATTTTCAAGTGACCTCGAAGTATGAGCATGTCACACGTGCCGCGAACGAGTTGTTTATCTCACAGCCTGCCTTAAGTAAAATGATTAGAAACCTGGAGACGGAATTGGGTGTGCAGCTATTTGACCGCGAAGGAAAACATATCGTGCTGAATGAATATGGCAAGAAGTTCCTGAAAAGAGTGAACCAGTCGCTATCAGCACTAGAGCAAGGCGTATCCGAAGTCAAAGAAATGAAGAACGAAAAGGTAGAGGTCATCACGTTATACGTCGCTGTCGGCTCTATGCTATTGCCCAACCTTGTCGGCAAGTTTCGCGATCTCTATCCTCAAATTAGATTCAACCTGACCCAGCACCCTGCGAAGATGAAGAAAGGACCGGCGTACGATTTTGCGATTACGTCCGAAGAGTTGGCGGACAACGAGCATGCGATCCTGCTGGAGGAGGAAATTTTGCTTGGCGTACCAAAATCTCACCCTCTGAGCGTTCAGGACACCGTATTCCTGAAAGATCTAGAGCATGAGAAGTTTATCAGCCTTACACCTGGTAATTCGCTTAGGAAAACAACGGACCTCTTTTTTACTCATATCCCTTTTGAACCCAACATCGTCTTTGAAAGTGATGATCCGGCTACGGTAAGAGGGTTGATTCAAACAGGACTTGGCATCTCCTTTATTCCTTCTATCCTGTGGAGGAACGTCGTAACCGAAGACATTAAGCTGCTTCAAATCAGGGAGCCTCGATGTACGCGAACAATCTATCTGTCCTTTCCTACTGGGGAACTGCACACCGATATAGAGAAATCGTTCTTCGAATTCATCATTAGATTTTTCCAAGATATTGCTCAGCATTGACGATTTAGATACCTTTTGACATAATATCTGCCTTATTGTTTTATCATCCTTCGAATTAGTAGGATCAATATCTTTAGAGTATTTAATTTCTATACATGCTTTGTTTCAATTTTTTTGTTTTTGGTTAAGTCAATGCACATAAATGGGTAACAGCTTCATATGATGGAGCTAAACCATTTACAACTTGTTTAGCAGGCAGATTATCTCAGACAGCAAGGAGGGAAATGATGTGAAGACAGTACAATGGCTGGTATTATGTCTTGCTTTTCTCACGATGTTCAGTGCTTGTAGTGAACCCTCGTCCTCTGAAAGTCAATCATCTGAAACTAATTTGTCAAATGGAAAAAAGATAACGCTTACATTATGGTACTGGAACCGTTCCATTGACGATGAACTACTCGCCCAAGCGGAAAAACAATTTCCCAACATTGAATTAAAAACTCAAAAAATAGGCGGTGACTTCAAAGCCAAACTGAAGACAACGCTCGCAGCTCGTTCCGGTGAACCAGACATCGTAGCTCTGAACGATTGGATGGTGGAGCTGTTCCCCAGTGCGGATCGTTTTTATGACTTAAGGGAACTCGGAGCAGACCGCTTGAAGGATCAATATTTGGAATGGAAATGGAATCAAGGGATCACTCCTGATGGTAAAATGATTGCATTTCCCATGGATACTGGGCCTACCGCCCTCTTCTACCGAAGTGATCTGTTTGAACAAGCAGGCTTGCCTAGTGATCCTGAAAAGGTTAGTGCCTCCATTCGCACATGGGATGATTACATGGCGGCCGGAGAACAACTTCGCCAGAAATTCGGAAGCCGTTCATTTTTGGCTGACAATATTGTAAACGTTTACAATCAGGTACTCGCTCAGCATACAAACCTTTACTTCAAGCCAGATGGCAGCTATATCGGCAATCAATCTCCTGACATCCGTCTGGGCTGGAAAACCGCTGTCGATTTCCACAAGAAGCATCTGCTCGCCAATGCGGATGGCTGGACTCCCGAATGGAACGCTTCAGTCAATAACGGCAAAATCGCCTCTTTTGTAGGGGCTATCTGGATGAAGCAAGTTCTCACAGAGGCCGCGCCGGATACAGCGGGTAAATGGAGAGTCGCCCGTGCTCCTGGAGGAGACGGCAACCTGGGTGGTTCTTTCATTTCTATCCTCAAATCCAGCAAACATCCCAAAGAAGCCTTTGAAGTGCTGACCTGGCTGCAAAACCCGGAACACCAACTGGAAGCCTACCACAAAATCGGACTGTTTCCGTCCACTCCCGGCGTCTATAACGATCCTATCATGGGGACACCCGAGCCTTTCTTTGGTGGTCAGGCCACCGGACTCATCTTTGCCACCTCCGCACGTAATGTGAAAAGCAGCTATTTCGGCGAGCGCTATCCTGTCATCCACGGCATTGTGACCCGTCGTCTTGCTAATGTCGCCAAGCAGGATGCCAATTCCGATGCATTATGGACGGAAACAATGGATCGAATCGAACGGGAATTACAGCGGTAAAAACAAAATCCAAAAAAGGCGTGTGGACAATATGCTGAGAGAAATCTGGAAGCACCGTGCCGTTTATGCTGCGATCTCGCCGTTTTATCTACTGTTTGGCATCTTTGGACTGTTTCCGATTGGTTTTTCATTATATCTAGCGTTTCACAAATGGGACGGGATCGGAGACATGACCTACAACGGCTGGGGCAACTTTCGCTACCTTGTAACAGATCATGAATTTTGGCAGGCTGTAGGCAACACCTTTGTGATCTGGGTGTATGCAACGATTCCGATGCTATTCTTCGCACTGATTATTGCCTTTCTGCTTTATGCCCCTTTTGTGAAAATGCGTACCTTATGGCGAGTCGGATTCTTCCTGCCAAATGTGACGTCTATTGTAGCTGTTGCCATCATATTCGGTGCCTTATTTGCCAACAATTTTGGATTTCTCAACTACCTTCTGCAACTCATGGGGCTACCCATGGTTCAATGGCTGAATGTGCCATGGGGTATCCAAATCGCCATTTCTTCTATGGTCGTATGGAGATGGATGGGCTATAACTCAATCATCTATCTGGCTGGACTCCAGAGTATTCCGCATGTGCTGTATGAGGCCGCCAAAATAGACGGGGCAACCGGAGCGCAAGCTTTTTTCCGCATCACTATCCCCATGCTACGCCCAGTCATTCTGTTTACGGTGATTACGTCCACCATCGGCGGTATGCAGCTCTTCACCGAGCCACAGGTCCTGGTCGGTAATGACGGCGGTTCCGGGGCAAGTGGCATGACCATCGTTTTATACCTGTATCGCGAGTCGTTCATTAACAACTATTTTGGATATGGTGCAGCCGTCGGATGGGGCATGTTCCTCATCATTGCTCTATTCTCCATCATAAACTGGAAACTCGTTCAAGGTAAAAAATAACGATGGGAAGGAGCTTCACAACATGATGCAGACACGCGCAAAATCCTTTGTTTTATATGCTGGATTGTTGGTGGGAATCATCCTGTCGATGTTTCCATTTTACTGGCTGATCGTCATGGCAACCCGTACAACCTCAGACATCTATCGTTTTCCACCACAATTGTGGTTTGGCAGCCACTTCTTGGATAACATAACGAGAGTATTACAACAGATTAATTTTGCCGGAGCCTTTTTTAATACCCTTTTTGTAGCCGGTTCTGTTACCCTATTGGTTCTGTTTTTCGATTCACTAGCAGGTTTTGCATTCGCCAAGTTTGATTTTCCGGGCAAAAAAGTGCTATTTATCGTTCTGCTAGCTACGATGATGGTCCCTTCACAACTTTCGCTTGTCCCCTCCTTTGTCATGATGGCCTCCTTTGGATGGGTAGGTACGTTCAAAGCGCTTATCATCCCGGGGATGGTAAATGCCTTCGGCATTTTCTGGATTCGTCAATATGCGGAAGAATCCATTCCAAAGGAACTGCTGGATGCGGGCCGGATGGACGGATGCAGCTTTTTTCGACTGTACTTGAATGTAGCACTGCCTATTCTACGTCCTGCGTTCGCTTTTCTCGGCGCGTTTACCTTTATAGGAGCCTGGAATGATTATTTATGGCCGCTAATCGTCTTAACGGATGAGCGTAAATTCACGCTCCAGATTGCACTGTCACAATTGAACGGGATTTACAATACGGATTATGCGATGGTCATTGCGGGCACCCTGCTGGCTGTACTGCCACTTATTATTTTATTTCTTTTCATTAGCCGCCAGTTTATTTCCGATCTTGCCGCCGGAGCGGTCAAAGATTAGATTTACTTGAATTCCCTTATTCATTTCATGTATAATGGTTAATCGTCATTTCAAATAGCTTACATGATGAAGTTAGGTATCCAACAGGCAATCAGGTTAAGCGATTTACGATTTGAACATGAACAATGAAGAACTGAGGGAAACTTACCAGATGAACAAATTCACATATTATAACCCCACCAAATTAATTTTTGGAGACAATCAAATTGAAGAACTCCAGCAGGAACTGCTGAATTACGGCAAAAACATTTTGCTGGTATATGGAGGCGGAAGTGTCAAACGAAATGGTCTATATGACCAGGTATTAAACGCGTTAGAACCGCTACATCTGAACATTCATGAATTGTCCGGCGTAGAACCGAATCCGCGCTTGTCCACCGTTAAGAAGGGTATCGACATTTGCCGAAATGAAAAAATCGACTTCTTACTTGCTGTAGGCGGTGGAAGCGTTATTGATTGCACCAAAGCCATCGCAGCAGGGGCTGAATATGACGGCGATGTGTGGGATATTATCAACAAAAAGCACATGCCGACCCAGGCTCTGCCATTCGGCACCATCCTCACACTCGCCGCCACCGGTTCAGAAATGAATCCGGATTCTGTTATCACCAACTGGGAAACGAACGAAAAATACGTATGGGGCAGCGCGGTAACGCATCCGAAATTCTCGATTCTGGACCCAAAAAACACCTTCTCTGTGCCACGTGATCAGACGGTATATGGCATGGTGGATATGATGAGCCATGTGTTTGAACAATATTTTCACAATGTTAAAAATACACCGTTGCAAGATCGTATGTGCTTTTCCGTGTTGCAAACCGTGATCGAAACTGCACCTAAGCTGCTGGAGGATTTGCACAACTACGAGCATCGTGAAACGATTTTATATGCCGGAACGATTGCCCTTAACGGAACACTACAAATGGGCTACTTCGGGGACTGGGCTTCGCATACGATTGAACATGCATTATCCGCTGTATATGATATTCCTCATGCTGGCGGTCTGGCGATCCTGTTCCCCAACTGGATGAGACATACGGTGGATCAGGATGCTGCACGCATGAAGCGGCTGATGCTCAGCATGTTTGATTTAGATACCACTGGTAAAACGGATAAGGAAATTGCTTTGGAGGGGATTGATCGCCTGAGTGCATTCTGGACAAGTCTCGGTGCCCCTTCCACCCTGGCCGATTACAATATTAATGATGAGCAATTGGAAAAAGTCGCAAACATTGCAGCCCGTGAAATGGAATACGGAGGCTTCGGTAATTATAAAAAGCTGAACCAAGAAGATATTTCAGCTATTTTGCACGCATCGTTATAACATTCAAAAGGGAGTGTCCTCAAGCCTGTGATGACTGAGGGCACTCCCTTTTGGAATTTATGAATTAACCGTTTGTCCTTTTTCTTCTACTTGGATAGCTGCCCCTACACTGGCACCTGCAAGAATGCCCTTTTTCTTACTAGAATTCAGAGAATCCATATAGGTTCGGGTTTCTGCGACTACAATTCCTGATAAGCCGAGCAGGGCAATCAGGTTCGGGAAAGCCATCATTGCGTTAAAGATATCTGCCAGCAGCCAAATCGCATCCAGTTTAATGAACGCGCCCCCGGCAACCAGTAGGATGAACAGATAGCGGTATGGCTTAATCCACTTGACCCCAAGCAAATATTCAACACAGCGTTCCCCGTAATAGTTCCAGCCGAGCATGGTGGTGAACGCAAACATAATCAGAATGATTGTGAGCAGTTCTGCCCCCAGCGGGAATGCGCTGGAAAATGCTTGCTGAGTCATCAGGCCCGCATCGGTAGGCCCGCTCCACACACCACTAACCAGTAGCGTCAACCCGGTCATCACACAAATAACCATCGTATCAATAAACACGCCTGTCATGGAAATTAGCCCTTGCTCCGCAGGCCATTTGGTTTTGGCAGCTGCGGCTGCAATCGGTGCGCTTCCCAATCCGGCCTCATTGGCAAAAATACCTCTGGCTACCCCACTTCGCATCGCCAGCATAATCGTAGCTCCGGCAAATCCGCCCGTTGCAGATGTAGTTGAAAATGCCGAATGGAGCACCAGCGCAATTGCGGCAGGTAGTTGGTCAGCAAACCGAATCAGTACGATGAGACAGATCAGTACGTACAAGCCTGTTTTAAAAGGAACGACCTTCGTCGATACCTTGGCAATGCTTTTGAGTCCTCCAATAGTAACAAGTCCTGTAAGGATAGCAATAATCAGTGCCGTTACAATGGGCGGAACGCCAAAACTGTTTTCGGTCGAAGATACAATCGCTTTGACCTGCGGAAACGTTCCAATCCCGAACAACGCTACCAGCATGCCCGAAAAAGCAAACAGCATCGCCAGCGGTTTAAAACGGCGTCCCAGACCTTTCTCAATATAATACATCGGGCCGCCGGAAAATTGCCCATTCCGATCCTTCACCCGGTATTTTACCGCAAGTACACCTTCCGCATATTTCGTCGCCATCCCAAAAAAGGCTGCAACGACCATCCAGAACAAGGCACCCGGCCCGCCCAGCTTAATGGCTGTCGCTACGCCGACAATACTTCCTGTGCCAACTGTAGCCGCCAACGCTGTACTCAAAGCCGCAAAACTACTTACATCCCCGCTGCCTTCATTCGGGGCCTTACCGATCAGCTTGATCGCCAGGGGCAGGCGGAATACCTGCAGCATCTTCAAACGTATGGTCAGCCACAACCCCGTTCCCATGACAAGAATGATGAGAGGCGCCCCCCATATCCAACTGCTAATCGCTTCTAACACATGTACCAAATTCATTTCAACCCGCTCCTCCAGCATATTAGAAAACAAAAAAGAGTCAAATCCGCTGATTCGACTCCTGGAGAGGTTAAAGGCACGAAAAAATACAACCATCTTGCGCAGGTTTCTGCCTCTAATAGCTTATAAAAAAGCCTAGGGCATTCCCTGTCACAGGTTATTCGCGTCTCTGTCCTTTTGCCTGAGAGTTTAAGCAGATGTTCTCTGCGGTGCACCTTCGGCGCCCAATTAAGGGTCTCTCCAGAGTTCTGTCCGTTTACGGTCCCCGCTTGTTGCTGTAATCAGCCTAAGCACCTGAGAGTTTTGCCCCTTCGGTCGGAACTTTCGTTCCATCTCCCGCAAACATCAACCAGACATATGAAATTTTTATTTATTATACAGAAAACTTTCAGCTTATTACAAGTGAAAAGTTTGTGAAGCCCTCTGAAACATTATTATTATGTCTATCAAAAAAAGCGGGTACAGCAGATTGCATCCTTAGGATGTCCTCTGCTATACCCGCCCGAGAAAATTTGGAATTACAATTCTTCACCATTGGTTGCTATCACATTTTTATACCAGTTAAATGAGTCCTTTTTGGAGCGTTTGAGCGTTCCGTTACCGTCATCATCCAGATCAACGTAAATAAATCCGTAGCGCTTGGACATTTCGGAAGTAGACATGCTCACAAGGTCGATAGGACCCCAGCTGGTGTAACCAATCAGATCAACACCGTCGGCAATCGCTTCCTTCATTTGGGCAATATGCTGACGCAAGTAATCAATGCGATACGTATCATGCACAGAGCCGTCTTCTTCCACCTTATCATACGCACCCAAACCATTTTCCACGATGAACAGCGGCTTTTGGTAGCGGTCATAAAACGTGTTCAGCGTAACACGCAGGCCGATCGGATCAATTTGCCATCCCCAGTCAGAGGACTGTAAATATGGATTTTTCACGCCGCCAATCAGGTTTCCTGCTGCTTTCTCGCCTTCTGGACCTGCAGATACGGTCAAGGTCATGTAGTAGCTGAATGAGATATAATCGACCGTGTTATTTTTTAAAATTTCGGCATCGCCTGGTTCTGTGTGTATAACAACATTATTTTCTTCAAAATAACGATCCATGTAGTTGGAATATTCCCCACGGGCATGCACATCCGTAAAGAACAGGTTCATCTGATTTTCATGCTGGGCTTTCAGTATATCCTGTGGGTTACACGTATGTGGGTAGCTTTCCAAACGAGCCAGCATACAGCCGATTTGAGAGCCCGGGATGATCTCATGTCCTCGTTTTGTCGCCAGTGCACTAGCTACAAATTGATGATGCAGTGCTTGGTATATCGCTTGCTGCTTGTTTTCTACGCGGTCAATGACCACCCCGCCACCAGTAAACGGACTCATGGTCATTACATTGATTTCATTAAAAGTCAGCCAGTATTTTACTTTATCCTTATAACGCGTGAACACAGTTTCGGCATAATTTACGTAGTGCTGTATAACTTCACGACCCAGCCAGCCATTATACTTCTGAGTCAAACCCAGCGGTGTCTCATAATGTGACAATGTTACCAGCGGTTCAATACCATATTTGCGCAGCTCATCAAATACATTATCGTAGAATTGCAGTCCCGCTTCATTCGGCTCGGCATCATAGCCATTCGGGAAAATCCGCGACCAGTTGATGGACATACGAAATACCTTAAAGCCCATTTCCGCGAACAATGCAATATCTTCTTTGTAGTGGTGGAAGAAGTCCACACCTTCACGTTTTGGAAAACGGGCATTGACTTTGCCTGCCAAAATGTCTTCGAGTCGCTCGGACGAAATCTCCATAGCATGATCGTTCTTGCGCTCTGCTTTGGGTACATAGGCAACCATGTCCGCACTGGACAATCCTTTTCCATCTACGTCAAAAGCACCTTCCAATTGGTTGGCTGCGGTTGCCCCGCCCCACAAGAAGTTTTTCGGAAATCCTTTTAGCGTCTTCGTCATGGTATAAAAACCTCTTTCCGTATTTAAGATTTTTACTTTGGTCAAGTAATCCCATCAAGTGCTGCAAATGTGAATCAATACCTAACGGTAACCGTTCTTCCTTTGAAAAGGATTGACAGATGCTTTAAAATAGACGTAATGCCTTCATAAGCATCCTAATCGTTGTAACGCGTTTCATGTCAAGTATTTTTTTCTTATGTGAGGAGAAGCATCATGTCGAATCTTGATCAAATTGCAAAACTGGCGGGCTTTTCCAAAGCTACGGTATCCAGAGTATTAAATCAGTCACCCCATGTCAGTCACGAAACAAGAACTAAGATTTTAAAAATCATGCAGGAATTGGATTATGTTCCTAATCGGAATGCCATTTCTCTATCCAAGGGTCAGACGCTTCAGATCGGTATCATTACTTCAACTATTAATGAAATTGTTCTGGCTTTTCTGGACAGCTTTGTGGAAGTAGCCGGCCAGTATGAATTCCAAACCATTATTTATACTTCGGGAGAAGACAAAAAGAAAGAGCTTCAAGCCTTTGAGGATTTAAAAAGAAAAAGAGTCGATGCGCTGGTCATCATTTCCTGCGTGAATGACACTGATTTTTTGAGTACCTATTGCAAATATGGCCCGATCGTTTCGTGGCAACGAATGGAGCATACCGATATTCGCTCCGTCGCTATGGATCAGTATGAAGGATATATGTTAGCGCTAAAACATTTGATACAAAAAGGCTATACTCGTATAGCCAATGCTTTTGGTCGTCCGAGCAGCATCAATACCCATAGCAGACAACGAGCCTACGAACAGATCATGAGTGAGCACAATCTTCCAGTGTTGCAACACTGGAATCACTCTTCTATTTATAATATCCGTGATGGCGAACAGGTCGTACGGGATTTGTTACAGCGTCGGGAAGAATTCCCAGAGGCTATTTTATGTGCTAACGATTATGTAGCAGTGGGCATTCTCTGCGAAGCACGCAGACAACGGCTGAACGTACCGGAAGATCTGGCGATTGTCGGATTCGATAACACGGAGCTGGCGCATACGATGGGGATTACAACGATTCAAAATCCCATCATGGCTCAAGCACAAAATGCTTTTTTCATGCTTTCCCCTCAGCTGATTGGACGCCAAATGGAGCTTCATTCGCTAGAGTACTGCCTCATTGAACGTACGACCACGTAAGGTAACGATTTACTTGCAAATTAGGCAAAAGGGCCTTGATATGAAATATTTTTTGTCGAATCAGAATAAAATATGTTGAAATCGCTTTTTTTTGTGCTACAATAGCACTATATCGAAGGATTGTGACCGGTGATGCGGGCAATGCCTGAGTTCAATTGAGTGCTATTGCTAACAATAGTGTTGAATTGTGCTTAGGCATTTTTTATTGGTAAAGGATGGGAGGGGGAACTTCAATGATTATTGAGAAGGTGCTCAATAACAACGTCCTATTGACTAAAAACGATAAAGGCAAAGAGGTCATCGTGATGGGAAGAGGTATTTCCTTCAAAAAGGTGGCTGGCGATCAAGTCGATGATGATAAAATAGATAAGATTTTCATGTTAAATGAAAACGAGTTCACGGCTAAACTAACTGAACTGCTGAACGATATTCCAGTGTCTCATCTGGAGGTCGTGAATGAAATCGTAACCCATGCAACGGAAGTGCTGGATACGGAGTTAAGCGATAATATTTATTTAACATTGACCGACCATATTCATTTTGCCATACAACGGCAAGAAAAAGGACTGGCACTCCAAAACGCGATGCTGTATGAAATTAAACGCTTTTACAAAAAAGAATTTGCAGTTGGACTGGATGCTCTCCAAAAAATTGAAAATACGCTCGGAGTAAAATTGGGCGAAGATGAAGCGGGATTTATTGCATTGCATATGGTGAATGCACGGATCGACGGTAACGAAATGAAATCTACACTGAAAATGACCGAGATTGTCCAACATATATTGAACATTATTACGTATCATTACGGAATTGTGCTGGATGAGTCTTCTTTTAGCTATTCGAGATTTTTGACACATTTGCAATATTTTGCGATGCGAGTGATTCGCAAAGAAGTCATTCACAGTGGTGAAGAATTTTTGTACAACCAGGTGAAGCAGACGTATACCGAAGCTTTTGCTTGTGCCCAAAAGATCAATGAGTATCTGGAAAAAACATACGATCAATATTTAAGCAAGGATGAATACGTATATCTAACTATCCATATTCATCGGGTAACTGAGCGTAATAACATATAAGATTAACAACTTCATATCCTCATCGTTCATGGATTGTGACTGGTAAGGCAGGCAAAACCTAAACTGATGGTGAAATCGACGTTCCTCTATAGGAGAGTGCGTAGTTTTCACCACGAGTTTAGGTTTTTCTTGTTTACAAGTTTAAAAAGGTGCACGCCGGCGCATCTTAGCAACAGATGTAAACAGTAAATCCTATCAGTAGCAAGAATAACCCATAAGGAGTTCTGAACATGAGTGATAAAGAACTATCTAAAAAAATAGTGACCCTCGTTGGTGGCGAAGAGAATGTCAATTCGGTATTCCATTGCGCTACACGCTTGAGATTTAAATTAAATGATCGTACAAAAGCAGACAAAGCCGCACTGGAAGCAACCCCTGGTGTCATTACAGTAGTGGAAAGCAGCGGCCAGTTTCAAGTGGTCATCGGTAACAATGTAGGTCAAGTGTTTGAGCATATGATGGCAGAAACGAATTTGCAGGATGCAGACAATCCTAATGCCAAAAAAGAAGAATCTTCTGAAAAAACGAATTTTCTTGGCAAAGCGGTCGATATCATTTCCAGCATTTTTTCTCCCATTCTCGGTGCTCTTGCCGGGGCAGGTTTGCTTAAAGGGCTACTGGCGTTAATTTTATCTTTTCAATGGATTAATGATAAAAGCGGTACGTACCTGATCCTAAGTGCAGCTTCCGACAGTGTTTTCTATTTTCTACCTGTGTTTTTGGCTATTACATCGTCCCGTAAATTTAAGACAAACACCTTTGTATCGGTGGCAATCGCTGGAGCTCTGGTCTATCCAGCAGTTATAACGGCGGTAAGCAACCCAGAAAGATTGGCGTTTTTAGGTATTCCGATCATTCTGATTAATTACAGTTCCAGTGTCATTCCAATTATTCTCGCGGTCTGGGTTCAGTCCTATGTGGAGCGCTGGTTCAATTCCTTTATCCATCAATCGGTTAAAAACATTATCGTGCCGATGCTTTCGCTCCTAGTCGTTATTCCGTTAACATTTCTGGCCTTTGGTCCAGTAGGTAACCTGATCAGTCAGGGCTTGGCAAACGGTTTTACATGGGTATACAATTTAAGCCCACTAATTGCCGGGGCTGTTGCCGGGGCATTCTGGCAAGTGTTTGTTATTTTCGGCGTACACTGGGGCTTCGTTCCGGTCATGCTGTCGAATATTGCAACATTGGGCTATGACACGATGCTTCCGATGCTTACAGCAGCCGTACTTTCTCAGGCTGGTGCAACATTGGGGGTATTCCTGAAATCCCGGAACACTCAGATGAAGGCTTTGGCAGGTTCCTCTACGCTGGCCGCTATTTTCGGGATTACAGAACCAACAATTTATGGCATAACTTTGAAATTGAAAAAGCCGTTCATTTATGCTTGTATTTCCGGGGCAATCGGCGGGGCGATTATCGCTTCTGGCGGAGCGCACGCACAATCCTTTGCATTACCGGGTCTACTGGCGTTGCCGACTTATTTCGGACCTGGATTCTTGTGGGTAGTCATCGGTTTGCTCGTTGCCTTTGTACTTGCAGTTGTATTGGTTATGATTTTGGGCTTTGATGATCCAAAAGAAGAAACTGCAAAAACAGAAGCTGCACCCGTAAAGAAAGAAATGGCAATCGAGAAAGAAATTCTCGTAAGCCCACTGCAAGGTAAAGTATTGCCTTTGGAACAATCTTCTGATGTTGCTTTTGCTTCAGGTGCTATGGGGAAAGGAATCCTCATTGATCCTACAGAGGGTGTGCTGACATCTCCTGTCAATGGAACGATTACGACAGTATTCCCGACCGGACATGCCATCGGTATTACTTCCAATGACGGAGCAGAAATTCTGATTCACGTGGGTGTTAATACAGTGAAGCTGAAAGGACAATTCTTTGACAAGCGCGTCAAGGAAGGCGATATAGTTAAGCAAGGACAACTGTTGCTTGAATTTGATATCGAGCAAATTAAGGCAGCAGGCTATACTACGGCTACGCCGATTATCGTAACAAATTCCGCTCAATACCTGGATGTGTTGAACACAATGGAAACTGAAGTGAAGCGTGAGGATTACTTGTTGACTGTTGTGGTCTAACGTTTAACTTTCAGACTAGAGCATTTTGCATAAATCCCAGGAGCGTTTTCAAATCAGCAGTATATAGATCGAAACGCTTTAGTTCGTCTATATACTGTACTTACAAGCGTTGGGAATCGAATTATGCAAAATGCTGATTAAAGAAGCTTTCCCCATGGAAAGCTTCTTTTTTTATACATAATGAGACAAGTGTTACAGCGAAAAATGGAAATATCATTTATTGTAAGTGTAAGAATGTAAAAAAAGGAGGATTTCTGTGAAAAAAGGATATATCGCCGGGTTAAGTGTCATTGTGTTGCTTATCATTGGTATCGCTATTTCAGCTGTAGTTAAATTTCAAGACCTAGAGCAGGTTGTTCTACAAAAAGACAAAGAAATCCAAGCGAGCAAAAGCAATTACCCAGAAATATATGACCACTTGAATGCGGTTACATTTGATGGTTTTAAGAGTTTGATTCAACAGGATCAAAGTGTATTTGTCTATGTCGGCAGACCGAGTTGTGGCGACTGCAATCGGTTTGAGCCTAACTTTAACAAGATGATCGAACAGTATAATCTAGGCTCTAAAATTACTTTTTTGAACGTTCACAAAATCCATAAGGACAAGCCCCAATGGAATAAATTCAAAGAGGATTACAACGTTAAATACACCCCCACCATTGCAGAATTCAGAAACGGCAAGCTGGTTGATAAAATAGAATGGACGCCTAAAAGAGATCTCAGTACAGACGCTGTAAAAGAGTGGCTGACCTCCAAGAAACTTATTTTATAAGTCTCTTTTCTATCCATTTCATTACGCACACAAAGAACTGTTTATGCAAAAAAAGGTATTCATTCGTGTAGCGCATGAATACCTTTTTTAGGAATGTACAGGTCATCTAAGCTCTAATAAAAAATAGTTCCTACTACTCTTCACTGCCTTCTGATAAACCTCGTTCGTATCTATCAGTCCCTATATTGTAGACACTTCATAGAGTATGATCGTCAATCGAATCAGGAAATTCATATCGGATAATATCCGTTTCGGATACGATATGTCCGATTTGTGACTCAATGAATTCTAAATCTCCCCCTACTGCCCCTATAAAATGCTTTGTACCGGGTTCTATGACGATGACCTCACCAGGGCTGACTGTCTGTGTCACGCCATTGATAGAGACACTCCCGGTTCCAGAAACTATAGTCCAAACTTCTTTACGAAACTGATGCTCATGATAGCTGATAAATCTCCCATTTGAAATGACCACGCGTTTGGTCACTGTCTGCAATCCACTTGCCGCCTGTTGATGGGATAATACGGTTTGCTTTCCCCAGAAGCGCTCCTCAAAACGCGGGCCGATTTCAATTTCTGCCACCATATCCTTAATTCCTGTTGACGACTGTCGATCCGTAACCAGCACGCCATCTGGACCAGCAACGACAATAATGTCTGGAACATTCCAGATGCTAACCGGAATCTCCAGTTCATTGATGATATGCGAGTCATGTGAAGCTTCTGAAATATATCCCGGGCCACTCAGCTTCGAACTTACTTCCCGTACCAAAGAATCCCATGTGCCCAAGTCTCTCCACTCTCCATGATAGGGAAGCACGGAGAGCTTATGAGTATGCTCTACTACCGCAATATCGAAGCTAGTTTTAGGTAAGTCTGCGTAATTTGTCGAAAGAGATTCATAGTCGGCTGGTAAACCCATTTGCTCCAGAATATCCAACAAAAAGCCCAGTCTAAAAGCAAACACCCCGCAATTCCATAAGGCCCCTTCACGGATCAACGCTTCTGAACGGATCAGATCCGGCTTTTCAACAAATGAACTAACCCTGTAATATGGCTGGTCAAGTGAAGGAGAGGCTGAAGGCACAATATATCCGTATTTATCTGAGGGCTCCGTTGGGGCAGCCCCCATTAATGCGATATGGCTTCCTGATTGCTCTAATATCGAAGGAAGCCTACGCAGATGCTCGAAAAATTCATCCCCCGCATACCCGTCCACAGGCATGACCCCTACGATCTCATCGCGTGATGCACCTGCAACGTCATGCAAGTAGGCCGTAGCCAGGGAAATGGCCGGGAAGGTATCCCGTTGAGTCGGCTCCTCAATAACTACAGCATCTCCGCCAATTTGCCCCCGAATCAGCTCGGCCTGAGTTCCACTCGTTGAAAAATAGGCCTCATCTGCCAAATTCGCCTCATCTAATTGCCTCCATATTCGTTGCAGCATGCTTTCTGGACGTTCATCATGACGTAAAATAGAAAGAAACTGCTTGGGGCGGTTCACATTGGATAAGGGCCATAGACGTTTACCCGAACCTCCAGATAATAAAATCATTCGCAAAGATGCAACCTTCTTCCTCTAAATTAATATTTTTCTTTCATTATAGGACTGTTCGATTTTCGCATTTCTGCCGAATACATAAGTATGTATTATCGTGGAAAATACATACTTATGCAATGTAATTGTATCTTTATCCGTACAGGAGATGTCAGTCATGCCCATAAAAATACTCATCATTGAAGATCAAAAAAGTTTGGCAGATATGATTGCTCTTCATCTGCAGGAGGAAGGCTATCATACCGAACTTATCTATGACTCTAAACTTGCAATTCCTACACTTATGCGTTTTAAGCCCGATATTATTGTGACCGCTCTAATGTTTTCCGGTAAAGTCGAATGTGCGCTGATCAGCCAAATCCGTCAATTTACTACGGTCCCTATGCTGGTTATCTCTAATAACACCCTGCTGAATATAAGAATAAAGGCTCTGGACGACGGAGCAGATGACTTCTTATGCAAACCATTCAGCCTGATAGAGTTAAATGCCCGCATCAAAGCCCTGCTGCGCCGCTGCGGCCCCAACATGCCCATTGAATCGCAAACGGTAACTCAAAAGCTTAAAAAGGTAAGAGTGTGGGTGAATGATTACCGTCATAGCCTGTTAGTCGATGACCAAGAAATAGAAGTCACTCAAATTGAATTTTCCATTATAAAAGAGATGTCCTGCAATCCAGGTAAAGTCTTTACCCGCAGCGAGCTGATGGATCGGATCAAAGGCGGAGATGGCGCTTATCTGGATCGTACCATCGACGTACATATTTCCAGCCTTCGCAAAAAAATAGAACGTGACCCTAAAAATCCTCAGCATATCCGTACCGTCTGGGGCAGAGGCTACAAATATGAGATGTAGCCGTATCATGGCTACCCATTTCCCCACTGAGCAGCTTGCTTTTTATGAAAGATTTCGCTTCTTCCATCGCCGATAAGGAAGAAAACAAGCTGCTCCACCCAGTATCCCTATGAGGAACAGTACCCAGCCGAAACGGTAGGCGGAAGCCAGAATAACGACGACTTTCCCGTTCCCGTTACCATTGGTAATGAATCCGGTAGTCACTCCATTGACGGACAGACGGGCTCGCTGATTTTCGCTACCTAGCCTGAACTCCCACAGTGGATTGGGTGATTCGGTCTCCCGGATCAGCACCTGTTCATGCGTTGGATTATATAGCGTAAAACTGCGTTCCATGGAATTTTCACGAGTTGCCTGAATGCTCTCCGATGCATGTGGAGCCATAAAAAAGGTATCCATATCCGATCCCTCAAACAACGTAAACTGATCCACTGTAATCATGGCTTGATAAGGGATGATGGAATATTGCTTCATTTGAAATAAGCCTGACTGCTTCTTGTGCGCATGCGCCAAAATCTGAAACTGCATCAAGGCAGTTCCTGCCGGAGCCTTCACAATTTGATCATAATGATTCCATTGTTCCTTATCTCTCTCCTCCACCTCATCAATATAGGAGGTTTGGAGAACCTGGGACGCTTTATTCAAAAAAATGACCTTCATATGCCGACTTCCAATTTGTTCTGATCGCGCATCCAACTGAACGGCATACTCTTGCAGCGGCTCTGCCTTCATTTTCTTGGACGCATAAATATTCCAGTCACAGGAATAGCTAGGTGCGTAACGGATAGAGAGTCCTTCGTCCTTGATTGACAGATTCGTCTGCCCAGGTCGAATATCCGCCACACATCCGACATCCGTCGTGCTCAATGATTCCTTCGTATCCTCCCCCGGCATCACCGTCACTTCCTGCGCAGCCATTCGATGAATATCTCCAAAACGGCTCAATGACGGCACCTGACTATCCAGCACAAGGGTTAAGCGATACTTCCCCTTGGTTAGGAACAGATTTTTAAATTCGACTCGGCCGTAGTCATTCAGCAGACCGGGAATTTGTATGATTTTCTTGGCAAAACCATCCTGATCGGGCACCGTTTCAATAACCTGCTTTTCGGATAAAGAGGTCGCGGGTAGCCGCTTATACGACTCCTTCGTACGAATCGTTCTGGTCAGCACCTTTCCCGTCTCTTCATTCGTCCACTTCATCGTTAATGACCCCTGGTACCCAGCGGGGAGATTAGCCAAAATAGCTGTGGCATAGGTTCCCGTTTTGGCGACTTCCACATCCCTGCTTAACGTCCCCTTCTGATAGCTGATCCCCCGCCCCATACTAAGTCTTGGTAAAGCACGTTCCGTCTGTACATTCCCTTGTGCGTTAAAATCGCTCTCTGCCTCCAAGGTGAAAAAAAGCTTGCCCCGCTTCAATGCCTGCTCCACTGGAAAAGATAGCTGATCTAGCTGATCCACAGGGACAATCGCAAATTGATTGATCGCATTAAAGCCTTGCAGGTTATTAACCGTGACTGGAGTATCTCCTTTTGGAAAAACATGTTCTCCCAGATCCACCCATTGAAATTGGTTTAAACCATCATCCTGAGTCTTGATACTAACCACTTTGTCCGGCAGTGTGACTTGTAATTTTCCGCCTGCCTTATTCATAAACACTCTAGCATATACATGCGAGGTTTGAGGTTGATCCAGTTTTTTGTGCATCGTAAACGTATTAGGCTTGCTATATTGCCCCAAATCACGCAGCTGGATATCATGAATCCACCAGTAATTTTTTTGCTGTGGACGCTGTAGGGTTAACAAATCCATTCGCATCCAATAGCTACCGGGCGGCGACACGTATTCCCCGTAAAATTTCACACTGTCAAAATTATATCCCTCCGAAGGCGCCACGACATAGCTAACCCCCAGTTCACGCATTTGCTTATCGTAAAATCTCATTTTCACATGCATTTTGTTCGTTCCGCGACCGGAAACAGTAATTTGGAACTGATACGGATTATTTTCCTTGGCTTCCAGCAAACCCGATCTAGCGACCTGCCATATATTACTCGGGTCTCCCTTCATAATTTCGCCGTGCAGAGTTGGCACATCATTCAATTCCTCACGGGGATTAGCCTGCACACTGAACAACTGCGGATTATCCGGCTTGAAGAAGGTTTCGGTCCGCAACATGGAATCAAAGTCCACGACCGTCTTCCCTTCGATACTGCTCATCTGATACGGGGCCACATCCAGCTTCTTACTGGCAAAGGTGACCGCAATCCCTGCATCCATTTCCATATCGAACGGAAAGTTCCGTATATTTTGGGAGGATAAATACCATAACCAATCGTTAGTCGAGGCAAAGGTTTTGGACCATTTTAAAAAGGCATTACCATCCTCAATGGCATCAAAAGGGCGTAAGTAATCCTCGGCTGGAAGCTGTGACAACAACAAGTCATTAAAGGACGCCGCTTCCACATAATCCCCTTTGTTAATCGTCTGGATGGTTTTTAGCTCAGGCTTTAACGCACTGAACAGCACCCCAAAGCGGCTAAAATCAAAACCAGGCAGATGACTGTAGCTCTCCAATCGGCTAAAACCGTAAGGTGTTACAATTTTACTCGCAAGGATGTTCATATAGGGCGGTGTCTGATCGAGATTGAATATGGAAAATAGCCCGTTCTGGTACGTACGTTTCAGCCCGGTCTGACCTTCCAGCTGAGACAGGTGGAAATCCTGCCGCTTCTCCTGCCCCACATATTCATCATGGTAGACCAACTGATTGACCCCAAAGGTAGAGAACAGCCAGCCTAATCGGGAGCTTAATCCATTGTCCATGACATACTGCAGAAAATTCATATAGTATGTAATGCCGGGATCATTCCCCTCATGATGAAAGATCGTATTTTTAGGAGAAGAGTATACCTGAAAATCTCCGGTTGCCTTTTCGTTTGCGGTCTTCCCTTTATTCCATTTGGGCGTGGCTACTCCGTTATAGCTCTGAATCATATTGTCAGCAATCGGAAAGTATAATGCCTTGCTATCGAAACGATCCGGGTCAGTCAGCTTTTCAGCCATTTGACTATAAGCCTCCGGCACTTGTACCGGCTTGTAGTACCCCTCAATGAACTGAGTACGCAAGGGAGCAAAATATATCCCCAGGCATAAAACGACAATAACTACCGCCAGCTTTTTATATACACGCTGCAACGGGGATGATCCGAACCATTCCATAAATTGAATAACACCGAAGGTCAGCAACACCCCGAAATTAAGGGCAATCAGTCCAATAAATTTGTTAGGATCACGGAAAACCGAACCAATCACAGGGGTTTTCGTAACCAAAATGACAAACCACTTGGCAATGGATGGGAACGTCGTCCCGGTAGCTGCAACCAGAAACAGCAACGTAAGTAGCGAGAAGATCAGAATGATCGGATTTTTATGTGAACGTGTCACCATCGCATACCCAATCAATAGCAACAAAAATCCCCCTCCTACATAAAACATGCCAGGCAGTGAGGACAAGGAAAACATGGGCCACCAATAGCTCAGTAAATAACCCACATTATCTAAGCTGCTGTTACGGCTGAACAAAGACAACGTATCCACGACGTTGATATTATGCTGAGACGCTTGAGCGTCCATCAACATGCTACCGACATATAGAGACAACCAATAAAAACTGAGCAGACCGAAAAACACGCCAAAAATGATCCCTTTACGCAAAAAATTGCCGTATAACGGCTGCAAATAGGTGCGACCGGCCTTACGGTGGGTCCAGGTCAACTTGATTAATAGCAACATGGTGAACAATCCCAAATAAATCATGCCGAAGAAAAAATAATGAATTGCTGCAGCACTAACGGTGAATACCGCAGCCAACAGGAACAGGTCGATCCAGTTTCGCTGATACAACTTGTGGGGATGATAGTTTTTAATTTGTTGAATTTGAAACTTGGGGTCCACCGCACTGAAAAAGAATCGCAGCATTAACGGAAACAAACTATATCCACAGAGCAAATAAATATGCTGAATGCGGAAAATAACCCACGGATTCAGCGCATAAAACAACGAGCCGACCATGATGGCAAAAATACGGGTCTTCGTAAAGCTTGGTGAATAATACACGCTAACCAGACGCTTGGCAAAGGCATACATCGAAAATGCCGAAACAAATAACAAGCCTGTAATAAACGACTTGAGCAAGACCGGGCCGCTTTCGTCAAATAAGAGTGACAGTCCATAGAAGGGCAAGATGTACAGGATACGTGGAGCATTGAACAAGGTCGAGGTAGACCATCGCTCGTTCCATACTCCGGTTATTTCCTCCAGATACCGATGAGAGGTGGCTCCAAAAGCAATGTCGCTAAACACAATTTGCCCTGGTCCATAGATGGGTGCAAGATATGCAACAATCGCAATCAGCATCAACATCATTGCCGCCATATCGTAGCGGTAGCGAAATATCCATTTTTTCATGCTTGTCCCCCTCTCTTGAACTTCTCGTATATCTGTCGGTTATCTTGGGCCTATCTCCTCAAACGAACGATTGCCTGCAAGCCCTGATCGGTATTACGCAGCTTTAAACGACCGCCTATGGTCTTCAGGTATGCATCCATATGATACAGGCTGAACGCATGCTCCTGGGAGTTTTGGGAATAGTCTGGCTGGAAATAGCTCCAACGCATTTTATCATCAATCCCGCCGCCCGTGTCTTCAATGTTAATAATAATTTCTCCTTCTTCCAGCCGTGAACTAACCTTAAGCACTTGAGATTGCCGCTTGGACCGCAGACCTGTTCGGCCCTTTTCCTGATTCTCAGGCTGCTCTTCACCTTGGCCCATGGCCTGAACTGCATTTTCCAGCAGCCCCTGAATCGTTTTGTACAGCATGGGTGCTTGTGCTGCAATCGATGGAACAGGCTCTTGCCGCAAGATCACTTGAATGTTCTTCATGTTCAATGAACGGTTCGCCCATTTCAGCGACTCAGACAATACTTCATTCATATCTGTAAAGCTAATTCCACTATTATCATGCATCTTCTCTTCCAGCTCATCGCGCAAGCTACGGACTCCCGTCAGTAACTCTCCCAGTGAGGATTCCTGTCTGAGACGACCCTGGATGAAATTTTCATTCAACTCGCGAAAATACTCCAGTTCCTCATGAGAGGCTCCTTTTCCCTGACTGGAAGCCGCTTCAAAACGGTTTGCTAGATCATGATAAAATCCCAGCAGCTTCAAATCATCACCGCCTGTGAGACGGCTAGTCTGCTCTTGCAGCTCTTGTAGCTGCTGCTCAATCGTCTGCATTAACGGCAAATAATATGTGTCCTGCTGCTGTCGCATATCTTCATCGCGCCGTTGGTCACGCACCTGATTGTTCACGATGGCATCCTTTACAATCCTTTTGCGGAACTGTACGAGCATGGCCCACAGAATGAACAATATCAGAACCATGACCATCCACAATTGTTTGCGAAAGGAGCTGATTCGCTGTGCTGTATCCTCGCTGACATCCTTAATCGATATGTAAAGGGCCTCTTCCCCAATGCGGCTGAATCCTATTCCGTGTTTCTCACCGTCATCTTCAATGACACCTGTATTGCCCTCCAGCAGCCTACGGGTTACGCCCGTGATGTCCGTTCGGTTAATATCCGGAGTACTTCGGGAAGCTACGACCTTAAATTGACCGTTATAAAATAAAGTCTCATGCTGGTTAACTGGTTTACTTTTAATAATCCCGCTGAGCATATCAGCGTCAACCGTGCGCACCATAAAACCGCCCATCTGCGCTCCTTGAATCCTGCATGCTATATACTGGGCAGGCTGATGATCCTCTGTCACAAAAGAGCTTACTGCACAACCATTTTGCAGCCATTTAATCTGCTGGACCGCACTTTTCATCTCACGATTGTCTCGTCCGACCATCACACGATACTGCTCATCCAGCACATAAAAGGCCCCGCCGCTTTCACGCTTAAACCCTTCAGGATACTGGCGTGTTCCCTGATTCAGCATATCTCTGCCCAGACTGGACGACAGCTCCTTCAGTTCAGTCTGCCATGCAGCATAACGCTCGGTTATGCTGCTGGAAAGTTCCTGTACCTCATACTGGAGCTGCTCGTTCTGAATCTCCGCCAAGTGACCACTGAATTGCCGCACAACAAACCATTGAAGCACAGCGGCCAAGAACAATGTCACACCCAGAACGATCAGGTACAGGATCAGCTTTTGCCAACCTGGTTTCAACAAAGCCCATTGCTTCATGCTCCCCTGTCCCCCCCATTCTGTTCAAGACGGCTCAAAATAGCCTGCATCAGGCATTCCAGCTCGTAGCTGACCAGCGGTAGCCGTGCGCACAGCAACCGGGGAGTACGGCGCTGGAGTGCAGCAAACCTCGCAGCGGTTTCCGTTGCCCCGTCCGTCAGTAGGATCAACTCGCATGTTTTTGCGATATATAAGCGATCCAGCTCTTCCTCACCGTATTCTCGCAGATCAACAACGTAAATATCATGACGATCGTCCATATGCTGAAGTGCGCTGGAGACAGCCAGGGTCACTCCTGTATGCCGTGCAGCATGATACTGATGAAGGAGACGCATACCTTTTTCCCAGAGGGCATGTTCAGCCGAATCAAATCGTTCACAAAAAAGACGCAACGCCCGTTCTGTATTGACATCTTTCAAAAATGCCAAAACGCTGATATTATACATGTAGTTCCTCATTTCTTACTTCCTGATTGGAGTTGCGCAGTTCTTATGACACCCCAAAACATTCTATTTGTTGACGACAGCCCTATGGTTCTGTCCCTGCTTGAACGGACCTTGACGCAAGAAGCATTCACCTTACATACCGCTCACACGCCCAAAGAAGCCTTACAAGTGCTGGAACAGCACCCGATTGATGTGGTAGTTTCCGATCTGCTCATGCCTGGTCTGGATGGGATTACCTTCCTTCGCATGATTAAGAAGGATTATCCACATATCGTACGAATTATTTTGTCTGGTCACCTGCATACGCAGTCCATTTTATCGGCGATTAACCAAGTCGGTGTGTTCCGTTTTTTGACGAAACCGCTGGAGCTGGATGATGATACGCTAAAAAAAATACTGTATGAGGCGCTTGATCAGGCCAAACTCAACCGAAACAGCCTACATGCAGACCAGAACGTAGCTTCCAACCTGTCAGTTTTTATAGACAGCATTTTGAATGCACCGTACCGACCCTATGTGCTGCTGAATGAACAAGATATCGTAACCGCTGTACACATTGCACTCGCTGAGCTGTATCCTGTCGGCTGCTCACTACGTCATCCTGACGGGGAAGGTATTCAGTTAACCACGCATTCATTATATATACCGTATGAGGAGTCGGAATCTTCCGATCCCGACTTATACACGCTGGATACACTGACCCTCGGCCATTCATCCTTACGCCTTATCCGCCTTAGCGAGATCGCCTGAGTGACGGGTGCCGCCCTTTAACACGGCGGCTACCCCAATCACAGTCAGGCATACATACATCCACAACATCCCCATCGTCAGCAAGGGGTGACGGATATAGTTTTTCAAATTCCCCCATGTATACAGCACCGGACGGAAGAAGTACCAACGTTCCAGCGCTTTTCGCAATCCGCCCTCTTCAGATGACATCGTACGATCCATCACCGAAAAGTAGTAGGCTTTTTTACGTAATACATCGTGCAGATACACCTGTTTTTCATCATGGTATACCCGTGTAAATACCGCCCGGCGAATGACTCCGCCAGACTCTATATAACGCAAGGTCGGCTGTATTTCTTCAAAAGCAATTTGCTCCGCATTAAACCCGCCCGTCGATTCGTAAGCGCTCATTCGCCAGAAGCGTGCCGCTTCAATGGAGCGTTTTCCCAAGGTCTCACCCGCATTGTTAATCACATTTCGCTCAAAAACTTTCACTTTGGAAAAAAAATTATTTGCTTCCGAATACGCCTCTTCCGGAACGACCAAGGCGCCAATATCCTGATGATCGTCAAAAAAGTCAATGCTCTGCTGAATCAGATGTTCGGCTAAAATCATATCGGAATCCAATACAAATATGTATTCGGCACCCAAGCGTTTCGCTTCCTCAACTGCCCTGACCCTAGCGACTCCCCGCTCCCCATGGGGAAGCTCCAATACCGTTACGGGTACTGAACTCCCTGCCGACAGCATACGAATCGTCTCAACGGTCCGGTCATTGGAGCCATCATCAGCAATTACAATATGCAGATCCTTGTAATTTTGCCCCATACAGCTTCGCAAACAAGGCTCTATCGTCCGTTCATTGTTGTACGTGGAGAAGAGAATGACCACTTTGTCCACTCTGTTCCGCCTCCTCTACCCAATCTTCCATCAACTGCTCAAACGCAGCAGCCGTATGATCAAAATGGAATCTTAACGCATATTGATACGCCCGCTCACGGATGGCCATGTAATCTTCGCCGCCCTTTGCTGCTCTTTCCATTTGTTCAGATAATCCTCGGATGTCGCCGTGAAAGCATAGATACCCGCTCTTCCCAAAATCCGTTGCATCCACCAGACCCGGTGAATTGCTGACAATGCTAGGGGTTCCAACGGCTGCCGCTTCGGTAATCGTCAAACCCCAGCCTTCACGTAAGGAAGGAAATACGAGCGCGTGGGCACGACTCATCAGCTCCAGCTTATGCTCTGCTGAAACAAATCCGTAAAAGGTAATATCGGCTTGCGATTGCCCCTGTTCATCCGGTTCTCCGTATGTCAAACCATACTGTTTCATAATCGGCACTAATTGTTCTGCCACATAGGTTTTATCGGTTTTTCCGGCAATCCATAACATAGCCTGAGGGAACTTTTCCTTGAGCTGCCCAAAGGCCTCAACGACCAGATCAATACCTTTATATTTGACGAAGCGCCCAGCATACATGAAGGTCGGATTAGGCTCCTTCGTTAAAAATTGTTCGCGCGGCCAATGATCAAACTCAATGCCTTCCGGTAAAAGATGAACACGATCCGGGTGAAAGCCCAGCTTAAGCAGATCATATCGGGTAGACGGAGATACCGTAAGCGTCCGATCCTTACGAGCCAGCTTAAGCATCAAGGGCTCCATATGAAACCCAATAACATTTAGCGGGAATTTGGCGTTCTCAAACCATATTTCCCTTGTTAGCTGATGTATGAAAAAAATCCGCTTGGATGCCTCCACCCAAAATCGGGTAAAGAATTGATGCGTATTTGCCTGGTTAATCACATAATCGATCTTCCCTCGATGACGACGGTAATAGCGCATCGCATAATAAATAACACTGTATATGTTCCCTTTTCGAATATACGTAATACCGTCAATAATTTCATGCTCAGGCATCCCCTCAAATTGGGGTGAAAAATGAATGAACTGGAAACGTCCTTGCTGTGAGCGTTTAAGCATTTCATGGGTAAAAATTTCTGCTCCCCCGCTTTTAGGTGAACGAATGTCACGCCAGGAAAGCAATAGAACTACGGTTTTACCGTCCTGTTCATGTATGGTATTCATGGGGTAAATCCCCCTTTATCTTTATTTTGAACAAATGCACATAGGCGTCTATCACAAAGTAGAGAGCCATAGCCCCGTAAACTATGAACTCAGATAGCAAAAAATCTACCGGATCTGTGTGGGCAATATGAAAGGCTACTAATAAAGCCGCGGCTCCTGCCATCAGACTGAACATAAATTTTCGTCTGCCCACCAATACGTGCACATGCACAAAAAACAGCACGATGGAAAATAGCCAGTACACCCATCCTCCCCATGGAATATAGGCCTCGGCCGATTGGTAAGAGGCTCCGAATAATATGGGAATAGAGGATGGGAACACAAAGGTCGTGCCCACATATACACAGATCGCAGCTACAGCCATTAAACCGGCATAGACGGCAATCAACTTGCCCAAAGCTTGGCGGTCATGCCCCTGCGCACCGATCTTTGGAATAAAAGCAGCAATTAGGCTATACGAAACGTAATAGACCAACTGGCTGTACTTCAGCGCAATGGCATAGCTGCTGGCCTGCTCAGGAAAGTAATGCTGTACATACAACATGTCGATGGAGATACAAAACAAAATGAATAAATTCGTCATAAGGCTATCGGTGAAATCCTGACCCAATGATTTCCATAACCCAGAAGGGATATGTTCTCCACTGTATGTGAATAAGGACAAGCCACGAGCCGAAACGATCCAGCCGTGGAGCAGCGACAGCAACATTCCTCCACAGCTTGCTAACAGTAGGGCTTCCAGCTTTAACCCCAGTGCAGCCAGAACAAAAAACAGGCTCAGCTTCCCTAATACCTCAATGTAATAGTTCACATTGAGCGCCAACATGCGTTCCCTGCCCTGTAAATCTCCGCGGCACGAACTCACAAGAATATGCAGTCCAATCAAGCCATACAGCATGAACAGCGGACCGGATTCGACACCTAATAGCGAACGCAGTAACGGATGAAAGATGAGTAAAATGACCATGGCAAGCACGGTTAGCACCAAAGGTGCTTTGAGTAATAGAGAACCGAGCGGTAAGCTTCGTAGCGCAAGCTTTTGGTCTCCCTTAGAGACCAGTTTGGCGGTTAATAGCTGGATGGATAAACCCAAAACGGATAAAAGTGCAAAAAGTGCCAGCAGCGCATTCGCCTGGCCATAAGCTTGTCCCGTAAGATACCAACTCGCTGCAATGTGGAAGAAAAAATTAAATCCGTTAAGCAGCACATTAAAGAGAGGGAACATCAACGATCGCAATCGGTTGTTCACGTTGTTATCTCACCCGCCGATCCAGTCGCCAAATATCAATGATAGAGCGTAAAAAACGAATAGAATCCTTCCAGACATGGATGTGCGAGCCATCGCGGTCAATACATTTGACGGGTAATTGCAGCACACGAAGCTGGAGTCGCTTGGCAATAAACATCATTTCTAGATCCAGCGCCAGTCCGAGCTGTTCCTTTAAATGCGGAAACATCCGTTTCACTGCAACCGAACTCATCACTTTAAGCCCAGTCTGCGAATCTACCACACCTGTTGGTAAAAAAGGACGGGAAATGACCCGCTTACCAAAGCTGACAACAGATCGCAATAAAGATCGATTCTCGGCGGTCATATCCTTGGTTCCGATCACGACATCATAATAGCCCTGCTGAACAACATTAATCATTCTGGCAATATCCTCAATAAAAAAGGAGTCGTCCGCATCCACAAATACGTAGTAATCCGCACCTATGGTCCGCATCCCTTCCAGATACGTCCCTGCCTTACGTGTATTGCGTCCCAATTCCCTTGTTTGAAGCAGCGGGCTAAGATTCTGATTAATCCTGTTTACGGACAAGTCCGTTGCTGCCTCCAGCGCTTTAATCAAGGCATTGGTACCATCGTGGCTGCCATCATCAATGAGATAAATCGAACCTTCAATAATATGGCTGCGGATAAAGGCTTGCAGTCGTTCAGCAAAGGTTTTGACATGAACAAAACGTTGCTCTTCGTTATATACAGACAAGATAAATGCAATATGTTGGCTTTTGGTCGAATACTCGGGATAGAGCAAGCTTTGTATTTCCGAAAGCATTTCTTCGGTGTCATTGGCTTGCCAAAATAGCAGCCGCAAACGGCCTACTCCGGTGATTTGCACCATATGCTGATCACTGAACGGAATTGTTACATCCGTCACCAGTAACAATGGCATTTGCGGAAATTGGCTACGGATCTGATTGGCTTTCCGCACCGCCTGCCCCGGCTCCCTATAATCAATCAGGCAACAACATGCGTTCTCGTAGACTGAAGCTGCCTCCGTGTCCTCGCACTGTATATATTGGTAAAAACAAATCACATTGGGATAATCAATAGCCCTGTCGTTATCGCTAAAAATGGCTATAGGTCCCTGCACACAAACCTCTCCTTTTCCTCCGAATAGTTCTATTTTGTTGAAAAAGAATTAAGAATGTTTGCTTATAGGAGTTAAATTAATGTCCAAATACTTCATATTTCCTTAACAAAATAGCTGACACTCCATGATATATAAGGATATAAGAGAAGAAAAACTGATTTTCATATTTGATAAAAACAGAGTATTTAGACCTGATTCATTAGAACCAAAACCATCAGAATAAGTTAGTGCATCCATATCGAAAATTAGTTCTTTTAGATCAACAGAAGGAAGAATATATGGTTATTTTGTCATAGATAAATAGAAGAATAAAACAGATTTGCACGTCCATACTATGGACAACATGTCATCTTGAGGATTTTGCAAAAATCCGATAAGCGACTTTCAATGAACAAGATATAGATCTAAATGGTTTAGTTCGTCTATATCTTGCACTTCGGAGCAACTGAAATCGAATTTTGTGAAATCCTTACCATATGTAAATGAAGAGAAGGAAGGTCTTTCTATGGAAGCATTTTATGTCAATCGCGATGGGTCATTATCTACTCCTTTACGGGGAAAGGATGTGTTGGCAAATCCCCTTTTGAACAAAGGTGTCGCTTTTACAGAAGAAGAACGCAAGGAGCTGGGTTTGGAAGGAATCCTTCCTCCAACCGTCCTTTCATTGGAGAAACAGAGCGTACGGGCATATCAGCAGTTTCTGGCACAACCCACCATGCTGCGAAAAAATGCTTCTCTCAACGACCTTCACAACCGAAATGTCGTACTCTACTACCGGCTGCTAACCGATCATTTGAGTGAAATGCTGCCCGTAGTCTACACGCCGACCGTAGGAACCGCGATTCAAGAATATAGTCACGAGTACAACCGTCCTGGAGGCATATATTTGTCGATAGATAACCCGAACGGTATTGGACAAGCATTCCATAATTCTGGTTTGAGCGGCCATGATGTGGATCTGATCGTCGTGACAGATTCCGAAAGTATTTTAGGGATTGGTGACTGGGGCGTCGGGGGGATTAACATTGCTATCGGCAAGCTTGCAGTGTATACGGCTGCGGCAGGCATTCATCCCGGGCGGGTGCTGCCAATTGTACTAGATGTAGGTACAAATAATGAAAAGCTGCTGAATGATCCACTGTACATCGGAAACCGCCATAAACGGGTTCGCGGAGAAGCCTATAACCAGTTTATTGATACTTTTATCAGCAAAACGTTAGCGCAATTCCCAAAGACGCTTTTACATTGGGAAGACGTGGGCAGCGTAAATGCACGCCATATTATAGGAAAATACGGTCAAAGCATACTCACCTTCAACGATGATATACAAGGTACAGGAGCGGTGACCTTGGCTGCGATTCTTTCGGCGGTGGGTGTCACCAAGACTCCGCTGCGTGAACAAAAAATACTTGTTTTCGGCCCAGGGGCAGCAGGAATCGGTAATGCTGATCAAATTCGGGGTGCTATGATCGAGGACGGCCTTTCCGCAGAAGATTCCTTCAAGTCCTTTTGGGCCTTTGATTATCGCGGGCTGTTAATGGAAGATATGGAAGACGTATTGGAATATCAGAAACCGTATGTGCGCAAAAAGGATGAAGTCAGCTCATGGACCCGGTCGGGTGACGGCAAAATACCACTGCTAGAGGTCATCCGTCAGGTGAAGCCTACGATATTGATTGGAACTTCCGGTGTAGCAGGTGCCTTTTCTGAAGAGATCATCAAGGAGATGGCGAAACATGTAGAACGCCCGATCATTATGCCCATGTCCAATCCTACAAACCTTGCAGAAGCAGTACCCGAGGATTTGATCCGGTGGACAGATGGCAGAGCACTGATCGCAACCGGAAGTCCTTTTGAGCCCGTCACCTATAACGGTACGAAATTTGAGATTGGGCAGGCGAACAATGCCTTTGTTTTTCCGGGACTGGGTCTGGGTGCGATTGTGGTTAAAGCCAAAAGGATTACCCCTGCGATGTTTACAGCGGCAGCAGTTGCTGTTGCCAATGGTGTAGATTCGAATACGCCTGGCGGTGCGCTACTCCCTCATATCCGAAAATTACGCGAAGTTTCGTACGCTGTTGCGATTGCGGTTGCAAAAGCCGCGATACAGGATCAGGTAGCTCAGGCGCACATTTCAGATGTGGAACAAGCTATACAAGATGCAATGTGGAAACCGGAATATGCCAAGGTCAAAGCAGTGGAAAGTGTAATTCATCATCCTCACTAAGCCCAAAACACCTAACTAGAGGAAATTTAATATTTTGCACACTATGTTTGACATAGCGTATGAACGTATGTACAGTAATAGTCAAAAGAATAGAAGTCCACTAGGGGAGCCAATATGGCTGAGACAAGAATGTATCTTGGACCCTTTGAACCTGATCTAGTTCGTACTAGCGTAGGAAAGTGGAGCCTTCGTATATAAGGTTTCAAGCGTTTTTTGCGTATTGGGCCTATTGTTGAAGCCGCTCCATTTTTCCGGGGCGGCTTTTTAGCGTTGTTCCGGAATTATATTCTTACAGGACTTCTTGCTCTTCAATTTAATGGAGGTGGGGAAATTGAGTTTTACACAAGAACTCCGTCGGCAGGCGGACGGCATTTTTCAAGCGATTTTTGAGCATCCCTTTGTGAGAGGTATTGCTGAAGGAAGTTTGACAAGGGGACAGCTGATTCACTATGTAAAACAGGACTTTGAATATTTGAACGCCTACATGCGGATATACGGCATCGCAATCTCCAAATGCACGAATCGGGAGGACATGGCTGTATTTAATGAACAAATCTCTTTTATTCTCCACAGCGAGGTTCATCCGCATCAAAATTTCTGTGCTGTCGCAGGGGTGAGCTATGAAGAGTTGCAGGGATATCCGCTCGCTCCGTCGGCTCATCACTATATCCGTCACATGCTGACGGTTGCGCATGAGGGCAGCCTGGGCGAGATCTTGGCTGTGCTGCTGCCATGTATGTGGACGTATGCCGAGATTGGTCGCAGGCTGCTGGATGAAGTAAAGCCGGATGAGTCTCATCCGTTCTATGAATGGATGGGCTTCTATGGAGACCAGCTTGATGATACAACACTCAAGTTCCGAGAACGTGTAGATGCTTGGGCGGAAGGCGCAACGGCTGCTGAGCGAGAGCGGATGATTGAGCATTTTATACTGAGCTGCCAGCTGGAATATAAGTTCTGGGACATGGCCTATAAGCAGGAAGAATGGCCGGTCCAGATACAGGCAGCGGTCTTGGAATAGTCAGCTTGGCAATTCGATGCGTGAAGTACAGTTAATGCCCTGTTGAACCACCAACTATAGAGAGGATAATCATTATGAGTACATGGGAAAAAAGTTATTCGGATCTCCTGACGAAGGTACAAAACAGCAAACCCCTCGTTCACAATATGACCAATGTGGTAGTCACTAACTTTACGGCCAACGGCCTGTATGCATTGGGCGCCTCCCCGGTGATGGCCTATGCACCCGAGGAAGTAGCAGACATGGCAAAAATAGCGGGAGCCGTCGTGTTAAACATCGGTACGCTGAACCGCGAACTGGTGGATGCCATGATCATTGCTGGACAATCGGCGAATGCACACGGTGTTCCGGTCCTGCTAGATCCGGTCGGTGCGGGAGCAACGAGCTTTAGAACTGAGTCGGCACTGCGAATCCTGAGAAAAGTCAAAATCTCATTGGTGCGGGGCAATGCAGCCGAAGTCGCGCATCTTGTTGGAGAAGCGCGTGAGATTAAAGGCGTAGATGCTGGTGACAGTGCTGACAGCGGAAATGTCGATCTGGCAATTCGGGCTGCTCGAACGCTCAATACAATGGTTGTCATTACTGGAAAAGAGGACGTCATCACCGATGGGGCCGAAGTACGAATGATTAGCGGTGGAGACGCGCTGCTCACGAAGGTAACCGGAGCAGGCTGCCTGCTGACCTCTGTGTTAGGTGCCTTTGCAGCTGTTGAACCCAACCTGCTGCTCGCAGGTACAGCAGGCTTGGCATTTTACGGTGCAGCAGCTTCCCGAGCCGCAGCACGTACCGCAGAGCTGGGGCCCGGCAGCTTCCAGATTGCCTTTCTCGACGAGCTCGCCAAACTACATACAGGTTCGCTAGAGGGGCATGTCACTGTCCGTGAAGCCGGAACAACCACAGCAGGTGGTGCGCGATGACAGACGTTCGTGTACCCAGAGCACTGACGATTGCCGGTTCGGACAGTGGCGGCGGGGCCGGGATTCAAGCCGATCTCAAAACCTTTCAGGAGCTTGGCGTTTACGGCATGTCGGCTATTACGGCCATTACCGTACAGAATACTTTAGGGGTCCACGGCGTATATCCGCTGCCACAGGAAGCAACAGCGGAACAGATCGAAGCTGTAGGATTAGACCTTGGAGTGGATGCCCTGAAGACTGGCATGCTGTTTAATGCGGGCATCATCCGTCTTGTGAGCAAGCAGATTCGAAAGTTCGGCTGGAAAAAGGTCGTCGTCGATCCCGTGATGATTGCCAAGGGAGGCGCTGAACTGCTGCAACTGGAAGCGGTGCAGGCTTTGAAGGACGACCTGCTACCCTTGGCCCTGGTCGTTACACCGAATATCCCGGAGGCAGAAGCCCTGACAGGGATCAGTATCCATACGATGGAGGATCGCCGCGAGGCTGCGAGACATATTAGCAGTATGGGATCAAAATTCGTTGTGATCAAGGGTGGCCACGCTGACGAGAGCGAGAGCAGCGAACAGATTGTGGACCTACTCTTTGACGGAACCGCCTTTACAGAGCTGAGCGGCAAGCGAGTACGGACTGTTCATACACACGGAACAGGATGCACCTTCTCAGCAGCGATTACCGCGGAATTAGGGAAAGGGATGTCTGTACCGGAGGCTATCTCGAATGGCAAAGCCTTCATCCAGGCAGCGATTGAGGAACCTTTGCAGCTTGGACAAGGACATGGACCCACCAATCATTGGGCCTTCCGCCGTCGTCAGGAGATGCTGCTATGAACGGCAGAATGTTGTCAGAGGTGGTGCGCCGCCAGCTACAGATGTACCTGGTGCTTGGAAGCGTGAATTGCCTCGCGGAACCAGGCTGGGTCGTGCAAGAGGCTCTGGCTGGCGGCGCAACCATGGTCCAGTTCCGAGAAAAGGGTCTTGGCGCGTTAACGGGCGTTCCTATGTTCGAACTTGCGTGCCAGCTACAGGAACTGTGCCGTCACGCTGGTGTCCCCTTCATCATCAATGACGATGTGGAGCTGGCTCTTGAACTCGACGCCGACGGTGTTCACATCGGTCAGGACGATGAATCCGCCGAATCCGTCCGCGAGCGAATCGGAAATCGAATTCTAGGCGTCTCTGCCCATACCATTGAGGAAGCACGTCGAGCCATCCTGCAAGGTGCTGATTATCTCGGCGTCGGACCCATCTATCCCACCATCTCGAAAGATGATGCCCATGCCGTACAGGGACCGGCAATTTTATATGAGATGCGTAAAGCGGGAATTGATGTGCCGATTGTTGGGATCGGAGGTATTACAGTGGACCGTGTTGAGGAAGTCGCACGTGCAGGTGCAGATGGTGTGGCGGTGATTTCAGCCGTGACACAGTCAGAACAGGTTAGAGGTGCGGTCAAGGAATTAAAGAAAAATATGGTATCATTTCTCAATGATCCGATCTACATGTTTGATAATGATTCAACAGATCATCCAGCTTTTTAGATTGTTCTATTACTTTGGGATGTGTTAAAAATCCATACTTTTTCTGGACCTGGTACAGTTTCTTCCTAGCTCGTTCGACACAAAGTAAAGTCACACCTTGGTTCATCAGCATGATCCCTCCTATATGTCATATTTTATGACAAAAAGACGTTTTTTGGATTTTCGAATGATGCGCCTAACAAAAAAAGAACATCCCAAAAGTTTGCATAAACAAAGATGCCCCTAAATCCACGTTAAAAGAGCCTCCGTTTCCACTAATTAAGTGGAACAGAGGCCCTTTTCATAAAGAAATCCAATGAATATAGAGCATACATGCCAATTCTGACCTAGAGATTAACCTTATTTGGTTTGATCTCTAATAGTCGCTGAACTCCCCAAACTTGAACTAGTCGGTGAGAATTGTCTTTGTTTCTAGCCGTTTAAGCACCTCCAATTTGTACGTGAGGCGTTATTCTTTGATTTTGGTTATGCGACTGAACAGGCATTGCTAAAATAAACAAGAAGCTAGCTGCGATGACCAGCAGAATCATTTTTTTCAACATTGTCTAACCACACCTTTTCTAATAGTTTGAAATACTCTTCCCTTGTTTCGGGAAGCGCATGTGCTTGGAAATGTGCAAAAAGTCCTGTACAGTTTATGAAATAAGTCTCATTATTTAGTATATGGGCTTTTACCAATGCATATATTAAGTGTTTAAAGCCATCATTGTACATTCCCCGTCTTAAATAGTAATAAGCCAGTTCGTAACCAAACCATGCAAAATAATCCGGCATCACTTGTTGGGTGTACATATCAGTAGATTGTGATAGCAGAGCAAAAGAATTAATCTCCACTTCAAAACGTGAAAGGATATCATTGATATCTATTGCATATCGGTTAGCAGCAATCATAACGTTCAGCAACTTGGATAGCTTTTCATTCTCGGTAGTGATTGATGTGGATGCAATATATTCAACATAATGAGGAAGCACATTGGTATCTCCAGATAGGAGTCTATTTACAAAAGTATTACCTTCTGCCCAATGCTTGAACAAGTTGACCCAGTGTTGGGTTTCCTGGTCTGTCTCGATCACCCAATCTAAATCAGTGTAGGCGTACGTAAATTGTAATGCTTGCTGATAATCGCCTTGCGCTTCACAGACACTCGCACACAGTAAATCAGCATAGGTAATGTACACAAACATCGGGCGACTCAGCCTCTGTTCAGACTCCTCCCACTCTCGCTTTTTCTGTTGATGTTTCAAAGAATATTGGATCTCCGCTTTGGCTCTCATTTTTCGAGCAGTTGCATCGAGCTTGTCCCATTCACGCAGAGAACGATACACATTCGCCAAATCTTTTAACGCATCAAGTTGATCTATTTCATTCAGACGTTCGACAAAGGGTTCAAATCGTGTAGCCGCCTTGAGATTTCGGATCTGATTGTTCCCCACCTGAATGGTAAACAGACGATACTGACAGATAGCCAAGCGTTCAGAGTGCTGGTACTTCTCGCCTTCCGCAATCCCTTCGTAGAGCAACAATGCAGCATTGTGTTGACCTTGTGCGAATAATTTTTCTGCTGCATCAAATAACTTTGGGGAATATAGAAGATTGTCCATAATATGTCCCACTACAAGCTGGATAGCATCCAACTTGTCCAGTTCCGCACAGCGAAACAACAACGGCTCAATTCGCCTCCAATCCGGGGAGCGCTCAATGATGTAGTTATCTATGTATAGTTCGTAAAAAAAACCCTCTGGTAGTCCCATAGCCCAAGTGATTCGATCTAGCTGATGTATCGCAACAGGACGATGCTTGGCAATCCAATTATTAAGTGTTCTTTGATGAACACCTGAATGTTCGGCAAATTGTGCCAGCGTCAAATTATTTTCCCCTAAATAATCCTCTAACTTCGCCAAAATCGTAGGTGTATGTCCCAAGTCACAACCACCCTTCATACAAAAAATCCAAATTTTATACTTTCACCTCAAATTATTCACCAATTATTAACATGTGTCAACATTTTTCTTCCATTATTCCTACTATATAAACTTGAATATGGTAATTAATAACCACTAACAAGAAGTCCCTTTTGGAATCAGGTGGTCGCTCGCTCTACTAATTTGAATTCCAGATGATGTATCGTTTCATCCAGCCCTTCAAGGGCATTGCAAATCATAATAAACGCATTCTCCGCTTGCTTGTCTATCGGGTAATGAATCGTTGTTAAATCAAGCAAATGCGATATTTCGGTGTTATCAAAGCCTACTACTGCAAAATCCCTTGGTACAGAAACACCGAGTCTCCGTGCTTCAGTCAAAAGACCTGCTGCCAAATAATCAGTAGAACAGGCAAAGGCATCTGGTCTATCTGTTTGTTCTCGTTCTGCCCACCAATGAGCTATTTGTTCACCAGCTTCTATTGAATTTAAATCATAAAAATGCGGGAAGGCCTCAGCATCCAAATCATATTTTTCGCAAAAGTCATGATAAGCTCGAATGCGTTCTTTTGTGTTCAACCCCCGCATGTTGCCGTACACATTCACAATTTTCCGATATCCTCGGGCGTACAAATGTTCCAACGCCAGCGTATAGCCCTGATACTGATCCATAAATACAGACGGGATTGCCTCAATGTTTACACGCTGCCAGGTCACAATCGGACCATATTTTGTATAATGCTCAATCACACTCCACTCATTAACACGAATCATACAGACCAAGGCGTCCAGTTGCTTTCTCCGCAACATTTCCAGCGCTTCAAGTTCTCGCCCCTTCTCCCCATTCGTAATAAACAGCGCTATATTAAAGCCATGCTCCTGAGCATACATTGTAAATCCACGCACAAATAAACCCAATGAATCATTAAAAGAAAGTGAAATAATCCCTATGAGCTTGGTCATGCCTTTTTTTAAAGATACCGCATTTAGATTAGGAACATAATCCAGTCGGTCTATGACCTCCTGCACACGCTGTCTTGTCGGTTCACTTACATACGGATGGTTGTTAATGACACGGGACACCGTAGCCGAGGATACACCTGCCAGCTTTGCAATTTCATGAATATTCGCCATTTTTCTCACCTCGTTCTTCCTATTTTAGCATGTTCGTGTTTAGCATGTTCGTAGTGCCCGCCCTATAATTGTCACCTTCCCAAAATAAGTTTTTTAAAAGCGCTTGACCTGTAATGCATTACAGGGATTACAGTGAATTTGTGCTTAAGAAAGCGGTTAAAAAAACATACTTAGGAGGCACTAACCATGAAAAAAGGCATAAAGATTGCAACCATTGGCGGAGGTTCCAGTTATACACCAGAATTAGTAGAAGGCTTCATCAAACGTTATGCAGAGCTTCCCATTCGGGAATTGTGGCTGGTAGACATTGAGGCAGGACGTGAAAAACTGGAGATTGTAGGTGCCATGGCCAAACGGATGGTGAAGGCCGCAGGCATTGATTGTGAGGTACATTTGACACTGGATCGTCGGGAAGCGTTGAAGGACGCCGATTTTGTAACGACCCAATTTCGGGTAGGCTTGCTGGAAGCCCGGATTAAGGATGAAAGTATTCCGTTAAAACATGGCATGATCGGTCAGGAGACCAATGGTGCCGGCGGAATGTTCAAAGCGTTTCGCACCATACCCGTTATCCTCAATATCGTCGAAGATATGAAAGAACTGTGTCCGAATGCATGGTTGATTAATTTTACCAACCCTGCGGGTATGGTCACCGAAGCTGTGCTTCGTTATGGTCAGTGGGATAAAGTCATCGGATTATGTAATGTTCCAATCGGCGCGATCAAGAGTGCATCAGCTGTGCTGGACAAACCGGAAGAAGAGCTGTTCTTTAAATTTGCAGGGATTAACCACCTTCATTGGCACAAAGTTTATGACAAAACAGGGGCCGAATTAACAGAGCAAGTCATTGAAGGACTGTACGCTCCTGGCGCAAAACCGGAGAAGGTCGTTGAAAATATTAGAAACATGCGCTTCCTGTATGATCAAGTTCGTCAATTGAAAATGCTGCCTTGTCCTTACCATCGGTATTACTATATGACGGATAACATGCTCAAGGAAGAATTAGAGGAAGCCAAAAACGAAGGAACTCGGGGTCAAGTGGTCAAACGTCTGGAAGAAAGTCTGTTTGAATTGTATAAAGATCCGAATCTGGATTACAAACCAGAGGAACTATCCAAACGCGGCGGTGCGCATTACAGCGATGCAGCCTGTGAGATCATTAATTCCATTTATAACAACAAAGGCACATTGATGGTGGTTAGTACACGTAACAATGGTGCGATTGATGATGTTCCTTATGATAGCGCCATCGAAGTGACCAGTGTCATTCGCGCCCATGGCGCCGAACCTGTCAACTTTGGCAAATTCCCACCTGCACAGCGGGGCTTGCTGCAAGTAATGAAGGCAATGGAAGAGCTGACGATTGAAGCGGCGGTCACCGGTGACTATGCAACCGCACTGCAAGCCTTCACCCTGAATCCGCTCGTACCAAGCGGGGACATTGCTCAAACCGTACTGGATGAATTGCTAGAAGCACACAAAGAGCATCTACCTCAATTCTTTGCTCATAAGGAGAAGGCGACGGTATAAAGCTAGCAGCAATCATCCTGCTGGAACACAAAAAAGCTTCCTACATGTAGGAAGCTTTTTGCTAAACGTCCCAGGAGTACTTGCTGGGACGTTGGTGTTATTGGGTTTGTACTTGGCTTGACAATCCGTCATTAAGCTTATTGATAAATTTGTTAGACTTTTTAAAGTATGATCTCCGTTGAAAAAGCAATAACCGCTTTCCCCGTAATTTGAACTAATACGGGTTTTCCCTGTTCCTTTTTCACATGAACATGCATTGTTCCCTCTCTTTTGATTGCCTCACCTTGTAAAATATCAAAATCAAAAGACTGCTCATTCTCATTTTGCAAAATGTTATAGTGTACCAAATAGGCTCCAAGCGGTCCGTTTGCATTTCCTGTCACCGGGTCTTCAGCTATTCCAATTGCAGGAGCAAACATTCTTCCGTGAACCAATATATCCTCTTGTGGATTTAATGTAAAAACATAATATCCATTACATCCAATATGCTTGCTAATTTCTGTAAGCTTCTGCAAATCAGGTTTCAAACTATGTAGTATTTCATTGGAGTAAATCGGAACCATTACCTTAGAATGACCTGTTGAAGATATTGCAACTGGATATTCCATGCAAATATCTTTACAAGAAATACCTAACGCATTTGCAATCTGACTTCTTATTTCATCATTTAAAGGCTCTGATACAGAAGGTTCTCCCTGTGTCATTACAATAGAATAGTCATCTTCATACTTTATAACATCAACAGGCAATATACCTGCTTTTGTTTTTTGAATAATTCTTCCAGTTTCAGCTTTTCTCTCAATTGAATAAATATAATGCGCTGCTACTGTTGCATGACCACAAATTGGAACCTCTGTTGTTGGAGTAAAAAATCTTACTTCAACATCATAATTTGAAGAATCTGTTTCAAAAATAAATGCAGTTTCCGAATTATTTAATTCTCTTGCAATTCTCTGCATCTGCTCATCTGTAAGTCCATTTGCATTTGGAACAACCCCAGCAGGGTTACCATGAAATCTATTTTTTGTAAATGAGTCTACTTGATATATTCTATATTTTTTCATAATTTCGCCTCTATAAATACTAGTTTGTCTGTCTGTTAAATCTGATATTAACATACTTTTTAGGCAGTTTCACTTAAATTAAAAGATATAATATGGCCCTTTAATAAAAACGAACTGATCCTTATTATAGAATCGCGCTCTTTTATGGAAGATTGTGATTAAACTAAAGCCGCAGTTAGCTGAAATGGTCTTCTCAATCCTTATCTAAAAGTGAAATAAATCTTTTATGATTATAGATACTTTTAGATTCTGCCACGCCTGTTGAATAACCAAAATAAGTAACTCAATTCATGAAACAAGAGGTGCACTGAAGAAGAACGCGCTGAATCTGAATCAGCCATTCAACAGGTAGTTTTGAAGAAGAAATAGACGAGAAAATCGCGCAAAGGAAAGAACGGCATGTTGGGGCCATGAAGTCTGAGCAGCAACAAATAGCCAATTGAGCAGGACATAGACGATTAGAGCACAGAATAATTGCCCATAGACCGCATTTTCAGTCGTACCAAACAGCGTTGGAATATTCAAATGTTGCTTGATCCAACGAAAGAAGACTTCAATCTGCCATCGAGCCTTATAGATCTGTGCGATTTGTTCTGCGGTCACCTGCATTAAATCGGTAACCACCCGAATTTCCCGACCTTCAAAATCCCGAAACATCACCACACGATGACGTTGTCTGGAACGACACTGAGGGGTTCCCAACTGGCAAGTGATATCCCGAATGACGGATGAATCTGGCTTCATAAGGCGACGTAGCGCATGAGGCTTTTCCAAATGGACGTTGTCGCGAAGCCGAATGACAAACGATTGTCCATGGGTTTTGAAGTGATCCAGACGCTCCAGTTTCCCATAAGCACGGTCCATCACCAAAATGTAGTCCGGTTGAGCCAACGCTTCACTCATGGGGCCATCATGCTTGGAGCCCAGCGTTTCGACCACCTGAAGGGGTTGCCCATTTTCTGCTCGTAAAGCGACTTGAAGTTTAATACCTGCACGCTCCCCGTGATAAGGAGCCCAAGGCAAACGCGTTTTTCCCACCGTCATCGTGGTTGAATCTATGAGTAATAATTCTTTTGGGAAAGTCAGTTTCCGACGTGCTTCCCGGTTACATTTGTAAACAAGTAGATGGAAAAGTTCCTTAAATACGGAAAACGAGACTTCGGCGGCTTTGGTTGAAAAGCGTGAGTAGTGGACGACGGGCAAGCCACAGAGAGCCGCATAATCTACGCTGGATCGATAGCTACCCCATTGTTCCAACGCAGCCATGCACCAGTATTGGAGTAAATGGTACACCGTAAACTTGCGGGCTTTGTCTTCATAACCTATTAACTTCACAACCCCTTGAACTTCTTCAGGAGTCAGCATGGATTGAAGGATAGATGTAATCGTGATAGAATTTTTCATGAGATCGTCTTCTTTCGGATTCGTTTGGATGGTACCAACGATTCTATAGAAAAGACGATCTTTTTTCTACCATTTTGTGGTTATTCAACAGGCGTGCTACTATATAAAGGTATTAGTTTACTGTATGTTTCGGAGCGGCTTGGTCACGCCTCATTAGATATCACTACCTCTACATATGCCCACCTTATGAAAGAGCTACGTGAACAGGATTCAAAACAAACAACAGACATTTTTGAACGTTTATATAGCGTGTAAAAATCGTGTGTATAATTTGAGTAAACAGGTGTATTAATCACACCTTTTTCTAACGTTTTCTATCGTAACCCCAATAAAAGAAAAAACGCCCCAAACCCTTATATATCAAGGATTTGAAGCATTTTTAATTTCGTTCAAACTTTACATATCTGAACGCTTCGACGTCCCAGGAGGGATTCGAACCCCCGACCGACGGCTTAGAAGGCCGTTGCTCTATCCAGCTGAGCTACTGGGACAAGATGGTGATCAATAAAACCTTATGTATTCAGCGCATTGATTATTATATCACAATTCGGCCAACTGTCAAAAGCATTTTTTTATGATACAGGGAAGCTGGCTGCAAAAGGAATCATTTGGACGCTAACGGGGTATTATGTACAAAGAACCATGCATAAAGGAGGGGTTAATCCGTGAGAGGTCTTTTGTCGTCACTTTGTTATTTCAGCATTTTCTTCGCACCTTTTCTAGTGCCTGTCATTGTGTGGATTGCAGTACGGGACGAATATGTTCAGGGACATGCAAAAAAGGCTATTTTATCGCATATTTTTCCCATTATTGCGGCAATTCCGCTAGTGTATTTTATTATTACGGCGAATCATGCAGGTTCAGTGATCGGGTTTGTACTTCTATTCGTAGTGGTCTATCTCGGGGTTTTTGTTTATAACATCTACAAAGGGATTATGACGCTGCGTGAAGCGGCTTAGTTCAAAAAGAAGCCTCCTGCATACCGCAAATTTGGCGGGATACGGAGGCTTCTTTAGGGTCATTTTTGATGAGTTGCTGTTGCTATTTAGTTCAATGGCTGCTTATTTATTCCCAAAGCGTTTAGGACTTTTCCGTACTTCATGTCTTACGTTTTTCTCCAATACTTCTTCCGCGAACTCATTGTTATGAATATAACTGCTGCCTTTGTTTTTCTTATACTTCGCTTTGCCGTCTATGATTTCCCCCTCCTTTCACGCTGATCCGGCGATGGCGCCGGGGCCCAAATCAACAAAAGCCGAGGCATAGCACACCATATCCTCATGCCCCGAACTCCTTGGCGAACTCTGTGCTGAGCTGCCCATAGGAGAGCAATTCTTTTTTAAACTTCTCTCGCTCCTCACCAGCAGTAATGTGTGTAGAGTCGGTAAAAGCCTTGTCTGTCACTTCCTCAAATGCCGAATGCAGATTATTGTCGTACCAATCCAGCTCCAGATCGGCGTCATTGCGGATGATCCGTACCATGTCATAGTCATGCTGACCATCCGTCTGATCCTTGGCCGTGATATAGACCAGCAATTCCGGGTCATCTGCGGCACCGGGCCGCACCTCTACCTCAGCACAGCGCACTCCGTCAAGTTCAGTGAAGCGGCGTATTTTGGCATCCTTGATGTAGTACATGGTCTCCCCTCCTTCCTTGCGAGTAGACGGGTTTCCCCATCTGTAGTTTTCGGAACGGACAGACATTTTATGCTTCTTTTCGGCATATATACTGATGAACTGGGGATTTAGTTTTTGATTCATTCCAACACTGGATGAACACGACAAAGAGAGGATGAACAGACATGTGCGGAATTACAGGTTTCATACAGTGGAACGGAGACTTAATGCATCAATCTGAGCTGCTGCTGAATATGACACAAACGCTCTCCGATCGCGGACCGGATGCTGCGGGTACCTGGATATCCAACCCGTGTGCCTTCGGACACCGAAGACTGAGCGTAATGGACCCGGAAAATGGCGCTCAGCCCATGATCCGGCAGCTGGAGGATATCACTTATACGATTGTATATAACGGGGAAATATATAACGCGCCTGAGCTGAAAAAAGAGCTGCAACAGCGCGGGCATTTTTTCCGTACACAATGCGACACGGAGGTGCTGCTCGAATCCTATATCGAATGGGGCCCCGAATGTGTAGATCGGTTAAACGGCATTTTTGCGTTTGCGGTCTGGGATAGTGAGCGGGAGCAGGTATTTCTGGCACGGGATCGGCTGGGAGTGAAGCCGTTATTTTATAGCCAAACCGAAGAAGTATTCGTATTTGGCTCAGAACCCAAAGCACTGCTTCAGCATCCAGCAGTAGAAGCAGCAGTGGACGCCGAGGGATTGGCCGAAATTTTTATCATTGGGCCTGCACGTACCCCCGGACACGGCGTCTATTCGTCCATGAAGGAGCTACGTCCCGGGCATACGCTAACCTACACCCGCGACGGCGTGCGCATTCAAGCCTACTGGAAGTTGGAAAGCATTGCGCATGAGGATAACACCGAAGAAACGGCGCTCAAGGTACGAGAACTGTTGCTGGATACGGTGGAGCGGCAGCTCATTTCGGATGTTCCAGTGTGCACCTTATTGTCTGGCGGGCTGGATTCAAGCGCTCTATCCGCATTAGCTGTCGATTATTACAACCGTACCGGGCAAGGACAAGTTCATACGTATTCGGTGGATTATGTGGATAACGACAAGCATTTTAAAGCCCATGCGTTTCAACCCGGAGCCGATGCCCCCTGGATTCAGCGGATGGTGGATGAATTAGGGACAAATCATCACTGGATTGAATTCGATACGCCAGAAGTCGTAGCAGCTCTGAACAACTCCACACTAACGCGGGATTTACCCGGCATGGCGGACGTGGATTCGTCGCTGTATCTCTTTTGCCGGGAGATTAAAAAAGGAGCTACGGTCGCTATTTCCGGCGAGGCTGCGGATGAAGTTTTTGGCGGATATCCATGGTTCCACCGGGAGGATATGCTGAATTCGGGCACATTTCCGTGGGCAGTTGCACCCGATATGAGAGCCAGTCTGTTGTCTCCCGAGGTACGGGACTGGATCAAGCCGCTGGAGTATTTGAACGATCGCTACTCAGAAGCGGTAGGAGAAGTGCCGAAGCTACCGGGGGAAACAGGTAAAGCTGCGCAAATGCGCGTCATGTCCTATTTGAACATCACCCGCTTTATGCCTACTCTACTGGATCGTAAGGATCGGATGAGTATGGGAGCGGGACTCGAAGTGCGGGTGCCATATTGCGATCATCGACTGGTACAATATGTATGGAACATTCCGTGGAGTATCAAGATGACAGGCGGACGTGAAAAAGGTATTTTGCGCAAGGCGCTAGAGGGCGTATTGCCGGATGATGTGCTGTATCGCAAAAAAAGCCCATATCCCAAAACGCATAACCCTTCCTATCTTGAGGCTGTGAAAAAGCAGGCGTTGCAGCTGCTGGATGATTCCTCTTCCCCACTGCTCAAGCTGATCGATGCGCAAAAGGTACGCGATATTGCCGCCTCACCGGAGGCATCCACCAATCTGCCTTGGTTTGGTCAGCTGATGTCGGGTCCCCAGTTGTTTGCCTACTTGGCTCAAGTGGATAACTGGTTGCGCACTTACAAGGTAGCTATTCGATAAGCTACACTGAATGCTGGAGCAATAGAGCTTCTAAGCGGCAGCGGCAATTTTTCGCTGTGTACTATATGGGGAACAGAAAGTACCAAAAAGGCTATCCGCAGCTCATGACTGACGGATAGCCTTTTTTTTTCGTTATGTGAATGGGGGGATGATTTCTCCCCTGTTACCAAGCTATGCCTGTGGATTACCCAGCTTTGTTGCCAAATCACGCAGAGCTATCCCTCGGTGACTGATAGCCTGCTTTTGTTCCAACGTCAGCTCGGCCATTGTCTTTTCAAACTCTGGCAAATAAAACAGCGGATCATACCCAAACCCGCCGCTGCCGGCGGTTTCAGTAGTAATCCAGCCTTCCACGGAGCCTGTCGATTCCAACGTCTCGCCAGTCTGCGGATTATATAGAATCAAGGTACAGACGAATTGAGCCGGGCTTAGCAAAGGCTGTCCCGTATCATCACCCAGCTGCTTCGATTCCAGAACGTCGAGCAGCTTAATATTGTTTTCGTGATCGCTGGCACCTTCTCCAGCATAACGGGCAGAGTATACCCCCGGCGCACCGTCCAGCAAGTCCACGCAGAGGCCGGAATCATCGGCCAGCACGGGCAATCCGAGCACATCTCCAACCGCTTTAGCTTTTTTCAGTGCATTTTCGGCAAAGGTTTTGCCATCTTCAACGACATCAGGAATGTCGGGATAATCGTACATGCTTCTGACTTCCTTGCCAAACGGCGCAAAGGCATGCGCAAATTCCCGCACCTTTCCTTTATTTTTCGTAGCGACAATGACGACCGGGCCATCCAGCCGCATTAGGCGCCAGCTCCTGTACGTCCAGCACCGATCTTATCAGCAATCGGTCCAAGCACTTCTTTTTGGCGCTCAATCATTTGCAGAATCCCTTGTTCGCCCAAGCTAAGCAGTTGATCCAATTCGTTACGGTCAAATGGGCTTTCTTCACCTGTACCTTGCAGCTCAACATATTTTCCGCTGCCAGTCATGACAAGATTCATGTCCACTTTGGCCTTGGAATCCTCTTCATAGTTCAGATCCAGCAATGCTTTTTCACCAACAACCCCTACGCTGACGGAAGCCAGGAAATCGGTAATTGGAAAAACAGGCAGCTTGTGCTGGGTGGCAATTTTATTGACCGCAATCGCCAACGCTACGAAAGAACCGGTAATTGAGGTTGTGCGTGTTCCGCCGTCCGCCTGAATGACGTCACAATCCAACGTAATCGTCCGTTCACCAAGCGCCTGCAAATTGACCACCGAACGCAACGCTCTTCCAATCAGACGCTGAATTTCCATGGTACGGCCTGTCAGCTTGCCACGCGCAGCTTCACGCTGATTACGGCTATGAGTCGCACGCGGAAGCATGGAATACTCTGCGGTTACCCAGCCTTTTCCTTGTCCCTTCATAAAGGGTGGTACGCGTTCTTCTACAGTAGCCGTGCAAATGACTTTCGTCTCGCCAACCTCTATAAAAACAGAGCCCTCCGCGTATTTATTTACTCCTGCTGTCAATTTCATCGGGCGCAGCTCGTCACCGTTTCGTCCGTTAGATCTACTCATGCTTTTTCCTCCTACGTCGTATGCAACCTGTTCTTATATGTTTATTTTACCAAAGTGTGCAGGCAAAAGCACCCCAAGGACGATTCCCGCCCTTAAAGAGGGATTTCGTTAATATGTTGCGGCTTGGCTACAGGCTCTCCATAATTTTGATTATTTTGTCCAATCACGCTTTTTTCACCATTTAGTTCAATCCGAATTTTTGTTTTGACCGCATCATCTGAATTGTCTGCCGCTGTCAGCACAACCGATTCCAAAAATTCAGCAGGCACGGCTTCTCCCTTAGCAAACATATCATCCGAAAGAGATACCGTAATTACGTTGTCTTTGGAGCGTTCTACCGATTTCAGCGCCGTCTCCCCTGTCATCACTTCTTGTAACCCATCCTTGGTCTGCGGTCCTTGAATCAATTGATGCAGCGCTGACTGGACACGATCTTTTTCAGGGCTGACCAACCGTGTTACAGGTACGTAGTATTGAACTCCAGCAGGAGAAGATGAAGAGAAATACACGGTGACTGGACTGGAATCCAGGGGTGTTACGCCATGACCAATCTCCAAATTAATACCTACTGCACGCGTCAACGGATGATCCAGCGGTGTGCCGCCAACAGGCATTTCGTTCAGTTTTTTGCCATCCACCCAGATCTGTACGCTCTCAATATCGGGACGGTCGGTCAGGGTCCAGGTCAAACTCTCCATTAATTTTCGTTCTTCCTGTGGCTTATAGTTCGCGAAAGATTTATTGAACTCGACAACAGCCAGCTTGTTGTTCTTGTCCACCGTCACACTTTTCACTTCTGTACCCTGGGGTATTACCCCTTTAAATCCCTCTGGTAATAATCCAGCATACGGCCCGCCCTCAACCAATGTTTCCAGCGCTGACTTGGCATCTGCCTGCACATCACCTGTAGCAATCGGTAAAGATACCGGGGCCAGCAAACCGTTATGATCTTGCAAAAAAACAGCTCTCAGTTGACCTGTACTGGCAGGTGCTTTTCCGGTTACAGCCTTAATCATGGACTGCTCTGTCGTGGACGGCGGGGGGTCAATGGATGCCGATTCGTTGCCGAAAAGGCTGCAGCCCGACAACAACAGGGGTAGGGATAGCAGTCCAGCTACAGAGGTCATACGCCATGGGTGTTTTATATTCATAAGTGAAGTTCCTCCCTAACAATTTTGTACAGATTGTACTAATATGTATACGAGCCTCGCGTAAAAAATAACTACTTTTTCAGCAGACTGGACACACTGGTCATAATTGCAGTAGAAATCAGGATCTATACGAGGAGGGGAACTTCAACTTTATGGACAAGAAAAAAGCACCTTACAGCCTGAATAGTAAAAAGGTAGCCGATGCCACCCGCGAGTTGCTGCACAAGCGTGGTGTGAACCTGACTGAAATTGCAGAACTGGTCATGCTTTTACAAAAAAAATATTACCCGACCCTAACGATGGAAGAATGTATGGAGAATGTGGACAAGGTACTGATGAAGCGCGAGGTTCAAAATGCCGTGCTCACGGGCATCCAACTGGATATCCTTGCTGAACAAGGCGCTCTTCTTCCCCCATTGCAGGACATGATTGAGAATGATGAGGGATTATACGGTGTGGATGAAATTCTGGCCTTTTCCATCGTAAATGTGTACGGCAGCATTGGATTTACCAATTACGGTTATGTCGATAAGCTCAAACCGGGTGTGCTGGAACGCCTGAATGATAAAAGCCTCGGGCCGATCCATACGTTCCTGGACGACATTGTGGGCGCTATCGCAGCTTCGGCCAGCAGCCGCATCGCCCATCGCAAACAGGCAGAGCGCGAGCAGGAGCTTGGGGAAGAAAGTGCACCGAATACAACCCGTTAAACAACAAACAACGCTTGGAATACAACAGATATATATAGGGTTAGAGGAGAACTAGACATGGCAAACGTAACTGAAGGGTATACATTCCGTACGATGCAGGCTGACGATTATGATTAGGCCATTGACCTTTGGAATGGCTTAGACGGATTGGGATTAAGCGAGGCCGACTCACCGGAGCGGATTGCACGCTTTTTACAACGGAACGAAGGACTTAGCTTTGTCTGTGAGCATGATGGAAGCATCATAGGCACGATTTTGGCGGGTCACGATAGTCGCAGGGGGTTTCTGTATCATCTGGGTGTAGCCACAGCACATCGTGGTCAAGGGATCGCGCCCAGACTGGTGGATAAAGCGTTATCTGCTTTGCTGAGAGAAGGCATTGATAAATGTCATCTGTTTGTGATGGAGCATAACGCAGGGGGTCAACGCTTCTGGTCAGCTAACGGCTGGGAGAAACGGGATGGAATTTTACTATATTCCCGAGGACTAGAACTAGGATCTAACGCTTGATCTATACAAATAGGAGCACCGGGTCTGATTCAAGTCGAGCTATAAACGTCAGACACGGTGCATAAAACTCACAGCTTATTCATTGGCAATTCTAACATTTCAAGCTCAGACTACCTTCATTCATAAATTACAATCCATTTTGTGGACGCAGTGCACGTTCTACAATTCCCAGCGTGGATTGACGAGAGAAGAACCGGGACACCTGAGCTACCCAATAGTTTTGGCGACCGGAAATGATGTGACTACGCCCCTTTTCAAATGCTCTCAACGCGTTCTTCACAACGGTTTGGGGAGTTTCCCTAATTCCAATTGACGCTTCACTTGCGCCAACAATATCAAAAAACGGCGTTTCCGTTGAGCCTGGACAAAGGGCCAGAACTCTAAGCCCCCGTTTCCGATTTTCGGCCCATAGCGCTTCAGTAAAAGAAAGCACAAATGCTTTGGTTGCTCCATACACCGCCATATAAGGATCGGGCTGAAATGCAGCTGTGGAAGAAACATTGATTAATCCACCATCCCGCTTACGCAATAAATCAGGCATAAATGCATGTGTGATGTCGACTAAAGCAGCCACATTGAGCATCACTTCCTCATGCTGTCGTTCTCCTGAAACCTGCTCAAAGTATCCATAGGTGGCAAAACCCGCGTTGTTAATCAAGAGATCTACCTTTAGCTGTTGCTTTTGAACCTCCTGATGCAATGCTTGGGGTGCTCCTGATGTAGAAAGATCTAACGCAATCACCGTTGCTTTTACGTTATATTTAGCTGAGAGTTCTTTAGCCAGTGTCTTTAATTTGGTTTCATTGCGTGCTACCAAAATGAGATTACATTTCTTAGCTGCGAGCGAATAGGCAAAGGCCTCGCCAATACCGGATGAAGCCCCTGTGATCAGAGCTATTTTATTTGCGTACATAAACATGATGACAACCTCCATAGTATTGTTGTTTTATTTAAGAAACATTGTTACCACTACTCTATAATGAACTGAAGTCATCTACTATGACGACCTCAGTACACTTCATATTTACGATGGAGATGAGGATGTTTTAAATGCTACGAGCGCATTCTTCAGTGTAAATGCATACACTCCTTGAGCCATATCTACATCTGAAAAATGACCTGCAAACTGAAGATGTATGACTCCATGTAAAGCAGACCAAAACATCCGGACAACCAGCAGCGGATCATGTTCTTTCAATGCTCCCTGCTCCATAGCGTGTATGACGGTTTGCAGGATTTGAGACAGGGCCGTTGTGGTACCCTCCAAGCTCTGTTCATCCGGCTTGAAATCAGATAATGCCCCGCCAAACATCATTTTGTAATAGGCTGAATGAAGCTGCGCAAATTCCCAGTACGCCCAGCATAGAGCTTCAAGATCAGCGAGTACGCTTTCGGTAACGGGTACTTGCTGAAAGGATTCAGCCAATAGCCGACATCCATCCAGGTACATCTCATTGGCAAGACCATCCTTACTGCCGAAAATACTGTAAATAATTTTGGTGGAACAGCTTAATTTCTGCGCAACTCGCCGCACGGTCACGGCCTCTGGCCCTTCTTCCGCAAGAAGGATACATGCGGCGTCAATGACATTTTTACGGAGCAATTGCTGCTGCTGTAGCTTCACTTCCGAATAGGTTTTATAGGGATGCGATGGCTCGGTCATGATTGAATGCACTTCCTTTTGCTTATTAAAAACTGTTGCTTGATGCTACTATAATAAATTAAAGATCTACACAAGATCTCAGGAAACATTGTTTCTGTTAAGAACCATAGTATTCTAAGCCTGAGTGTTTGTCAAATAAAAAAGAACGCAATGAGTAGGTACACTTACCGCGCTCTGGTTGAATGCTTAAAAATGAAGCTATGTTTGGCGTTCCACGATCAGTAGGCAATGCCTACCCGTGTACGGATAAATTCGTAACTCTTGCATTGACGATAGGTAAAATCAGCCGTATCCGCGGTGGTAATTTGTGAGCCACCTTCAGGCAAAAAATCTTTTTCCACGCGATAAATACCTGTCCGCGCTCCATCCGGCAGATAGGTTGGACATACGATTGTCCAGTCTAGTGGCGATTCATGCAGCAATTCGTACACTCGCCGATGTTCCTCGGCTGCACGAGTGCTGCGTCGCCGGGTCTCGGAGGACTCGTACCGATACAGGTCCGGTTCGGTCCGGCTTTGCAAAATCCCTGCCGTTCCTACTGTAATGAGCCGGGAAATGGACTGCTCCTGCATGAGCCGGACCAGCAGGGCTATATTAACGGATAAGGTAGTCGTTCCATCCGTATTCAGCGCACTGATTACAGCCGTCGCCCCACCCTTCAGCGCTTGTGCTACGTCCTCTGCATTAGTGGCATCGCCTTGTACGATTTGCAGCTGATTCCCGTACCCGGGTGCGAAATCCTCCAGCTTATCCGGTGAACGAACAAGGACAGTAACGACATGACCGTCCTCTAATGCATAATCTAATATGTACCGTCCTACGCGTCCGGTAGCTCCCAGCAGCAGCAAATTCATAAAATCCTCTTTTCCGGCATGCATGCCGCTTGTCATGTTGCTTCGTCATGTCACTTGTTGGGTAGTTTTCCGCGACTATTGACGGCAAAGGGGATAGAAGCGCGTGATTGAGTCCGTCTCGCTCATAGAGGCCCGTTCACGGCGCACCAGCTCCACCAGATGAGCCAGCGTCTCGGACATGGCAAACCTTAGCTGGTGAATACCCAGCTTGCCACCAAACATGGCAATGCACAGCTCATAGGCTGTGCTGCCCTCCGGTTGGATCAGCTGCTGGAATTTATCCAGCCGTTCTTCATGATGCGCCAGCAACGCTTGCGTCCGCTCCCGAAAATAACCAAACGGATTGCGGTGCCCCGGATATGCCCACGCTACCTCCAGCTCGCCTAGACGCTGCAAGCCGTCTACATAAGACCTCAACGGCTGGGCATCGCTGCCCGGCAGCAGACTGATATTAGGAGAAATCTGCGGCAAAACTGCGTCACCGCAGAGGATAACGCCGCTATTCGGGTCATATAAGGACACATGTCCAGGCGCATGCCCTCCTGTCTCGACGGGCAGCCAACTGCGTCCACCCCATTCCAGACGAGCGTCCATTCCGGTAGGAATAACGGTAATCTCAGGCTGTGGATTCACTTGCAAATAAGCCTGCCGTATATGTAATTCCAATGCCGACACTTGCTCCAAAGGAAAGCCATGCTGGACAAAAAAGCTAGGAAGCCTGTTCTCCATTGCGACCGTCGATTCTGGAGCGTCCCACATCATCATCGCTTCCTTATGGCTTCGAGCTGACATATGTACACGAGCCTGACTTTGCTGCTGCATCCAGCCCGCCAATCCGTAATGATCGGGGTGATGATGAGTTACCACAATGTCAGAGATATCCTCAAAGGACATCCCCAGCTGTTGGAAGACATGCGCCCATTCTGCCTCGGTATCCATATTGCGCGGCCCCGGGTCTACAATCGTAAAACCGTGCTGTCCCTTGAGCACATAGCTATTCACCCAGCGCAGCGGAAAGGACATGGATATTTTGACCTGAAAGCCTCCGTCTATTCGCTCACACGGTGTAAGCTCTGGCATTTTCATGGCTTCCCATCCGCCTTTCTGTTTTAAGCCCGCACGCCGACAAAAATCATTCGAGGCGAAGCATCTTCGATATATTGATCTTCATTATAGCTTCCGTGCACCTGCTCTACGGATAGTCCGGCTTGCTCTAGCAATCCACGGAACTTTTCATACGGATATAGCTTCACTCGTTCATGATACACGCGCGCGGGTTCTCCCTCAGTAGGAGTCGTACCCAGAGCAGAGGCTGCCTCAGTGGCCGTAACAGATGCGGCTGACCGAATCGCAATTTGCTTTTTCACAAAGCCATCTTCAATGACCCGATGCTCCTCAATCCAATTTCCTTCATCCTCCCGTGACGAATGCGGTACCAAATGAGCGGTTACGTAAGCAGGGTTCAAATAATCTATGATAAAGCGTCCTCCCGGCTTCAACAACCGATATATTTCCCTTAGTACTTTAAGCTGCTCCTCATCCTTTTCAAAATAACCGAAGGAGGTGAACAAATTCATCACCGCGTCATAGCTTTCATCCAGCGGCACCTCTCTCATATCCCCTTGATGCCAACTTACCCGCCCTTCGGAATCAGCTGCACGAGCCTCTCTCAGCAGCACATTGGAAAGGTCCACACCTGTCACCTTATAACCTGCATCTGCGAGCGCAAGCGAATGACGTCCCATCCCACAGCATAAATCCAATACGCTGGAGCCTTGCGGTAATTTGAGCCAGGAGATCATTTTTTGCACTTCCTGATAGGCCCCCTGAAAGTCGCGATGCTTGTATACCAATAAATAATCTTCCCCAAAGCTTTGCTCGTACCATTCTGCCATATCGTTTCTCCTCCATGAACTCATTTCGCTCTATTACATACTATATTAGCTTTTTCAAACTGGAAACTCAAAAGCATTACGAATAAGGGTTTTACAAAATCCTGAACAACAAACATGTTACAATAATCGTTATTTGAATCCATTTCATAATACCTTCAGTAGCTTTAATAAAGAGTACATGATCCACCCCATTTTATCATTAAAATGATTCATGGGAACGCTTTTAGAAGTATTCATAAGAGAAAGGAGCGGGGAAGTTATGATTCAAATTGGACTTACGGGTTGGGGCGATCACGATGACTTGTATCCAACGGGCACCAAAGCTAACCAAAAACTAAGCGTCTATGGAAGCCATTTTCCGGTAGTAGAGATGGATAGTTCTTTCTATGCGGTGCAGCCCACAGATCGTATGGCACGCTGGGCGGCGGAAACCCCAGACTCTTTTTCATTTCTCGTCAAAGCCTATCAAGGCATGACTGGACATACCCGCGGCAAGCAGCCTTACTTCAAAACAATAGATGCCATGTACGAAGCACTGCATGCATCCATACAGCCTCTACGCGAAGCGGGCAAGCTTAAAGCCGTACTGTTTCAGTACCCACCCTGGTTCGACTGTACACGTGAGAATGTCGCTGTACTGCGAGACACGAAAAAAAGGATGGGAGAGGTCCCATCCGTACTTGAATTCAGACATCAAAGCTGGTTCACACCCGATTTTCGGAAACAAACGCTGGCATTCATGCGCGAAGAAGGTTGGATACACAGCGTATGCGACGAGCCGCAGGCGGGACCGGGGTCAGTTCCCATTGTGCCGTTGGCTACAGATGGTAATCTGACAGTCGTACGTCTCCACGGACGGAACATATCGGGCTGGAATCAAAGCTCCGCGCCTAATTGGCGGGAGGTTCGTTATCTGTATCGGTACAATGAACAAGAGTTGACCGAATGGAGAGACAGATTGCTGGAGCTGGAGCAGCAAAGCCGTGAGGTGTGCGTTATTTTCAACAACAACTCAGGTGGAGACGCAGCTGCTAACGCCAAGCAGCTCATGACCATGCTTGGCATGGACCCTAAACCTTTTCCACCTCGCAAGCCACCCGAAGAGGATAACGGGCCGGAACAGCTTGAACTATTTTGAGGAACGGGCTGAGGGTGAGGAGTTGGAAATAGCCTTTTTGAGCTTGCGTGCATTATCCAGTAAATACGGGTCGTCAGGTAAATAGCGTAAAGCGGTTTGGTTATGCTCATACGAAGCGTCCAGCTTACCTACATGGGCATAGCAATGGCTGAGCCGCACATGAGGTAACCAGGAGTAGCATGGCAGCGGAACAGGTCGCATACCCGGAAGGTGATGCTGTTGCTCCAATGCCTTTTCATACCAGTATGCGGCAGTGCTCCATTCGTTTCGTGTGAAAAACCAGTCACCGATCATGCAACACAAGTCTGATTGCGGTACACCGTATCGAAAGGAGCTTAACAGACTATCCAGCTGTTGCTCCGGCTTCCCGAGGTGAAAATAGCATTCCGCCGAGCGCGCACAAGCGGTAATCCGCTCCTCCCGGTAGCCGCTCGGCTCCTCCAACAGATGATTGAACGCCTCTGCCGCCTCGGCATATTCTTTACGGTCAAAACATTCATTGGCATGCAAATACAGCAGACGCCCCTCCAGCTTACCGCTTTCACTGATCCACCGGGCGAGAATACGTTGGTTACGGAGCGTGTGGTCTTGCATTCGGCGGTGAGTTACTGCCACATCCGAATGCACGATTTGCCCCTGAGGTATCACCAGATCCTCATGCAGACGCCCTTTCCAGCGGTATTGTCGCTCACGCTTCACGAGACGGATACGGCGTGAGGTGAACAACAGTTCACCCTGCTCCCCCTCTGCCAAATGAAGTGGCATTACCACTGCGTCGATATCCATAGACAAACGCTGCTTCAAGGCATGCAGGCGCTCACGCTCCGGCTCCAGCAACATATCGTCCGCATCCAGCCACATGATGTAGGAACACGTCGCCTTGTCAAACGATTCATTACGGGCGGCTGCAAAATCATCCTTCCATTCAAACGTATAAAGCCGATCCGTATAGCGGGCTGCTATCGTCTTCGTCTGATCCGTCGATCCCGTGTCCACAATGATGATTTCATCCATCAGGTCTGCGACCGAATCCAGACAGCGTGCAAGTGTCTGCTCCTCGTTCTTTACGATCATGCACAAGCTGATGGTCATTGGATGCTCAGTCATGACTTCACGTCATCCCCCCTTTACCTTTAGCTGAATCTGCCGTCGTTTTTCCGGTAGACTCGCCATCAGTATATGCACCTCTCCTTTCAGCCTGCGTCTTGTCTAGCTGTTCGGCACGTGCATACCTTTCCATCGGCAAAAGTTGTTCCTCCATATGCCGGATTCGCTGTACCGCCTTGTCGAGTGCGGCCTTTCGCTGATTCATTTTGCGAACATGCTGCTGCTCCACCAGTCGAAATTGTTCCTCGTCCAGTTTCATCCACTCATTCAGATGCGCTACCTCTGGTTTGACCTCACGCAGTTCTTTCGACTTCTTGCGGCCTGCAAAGCACAGATATTTGTGATGTACCTCCAGCGCTTTTTCATCAAAATAAGGATACAACACACGGGAGAGGCTCCCAGCATAGTAAGTCCGCTTGTGATCATGGAAAGGATGGTATCCATAAGGTACAGACAAGACGAGCGTTCCCTTTTTATTCAACAAGCGGTAAGCATGAGCCAGCAGGGTGTCGGGATGCGCAAAATGTTCCAAAATCTCCCCTAAAATAATGGTGTCAAATCCACCAGGAGGACGCTCAAATTGTGAAATGTCCTTCAACTGAAAGTGGACTCTTCCCCGGACGGGTGCGGATTCCTGACGAAGTTCTTTTTTTGCATAAGAAATGCTGCCCTCTTCCAAATCAATAGCCGTTACCTCAAAGCCTTCCCGTCCAAGCAAAATGGACGTTATCCCCTGACTGCACCCAACATCCAGCACGGTACGCCCCTGTACATGGCGGCAAATCCAGTGAATTCTATTGCGGGTGGCTTCATGAGATTCCTCCGAATTGATCTGCCCGTAATAACGTTCGTTTACCTGATCACGGTTAGCCAACAGCGGCGCCCCCTCCATCACCGGGATGCCCCAAGATCACGACATGTCCACCTGTGCAATGTGCGGTCGCATTACGTGTATCGAAGACCAGCGGGGCATGGTCGACCAGCTGTTGGTAATCCACCACAGAATGGTCTGTCGTGATGACTACGATATCTGCACTTTCCCATAGCTGAGCATTTGTCGTTCGAGATGGGATTGCTTCACCGTTCAGCTTAAAGCTCGATACATATGGGTCGGTGAAGCTCACCGAAGCTCCCATTTTTATTAGATGTTCAAACAGGACAAGAGCTGGGGATTCCCGAACATCATCAATGTCCTTTTTGTAGGCCACACCTGCCAGAATGATTTTGGCTTTGTTTATGGCTTTACCTTTCTGAGCGAGCATGGCTTCAATTCGCTCCGCAATATACAGCGGCATACGCCGATTCATGCGATCTGCCAAGTCCACGAATTCCAGTGGAAAACCATGCTGCTCGGATTTCCATGACAAGTATAGCGGATCAACCGGGATACAGTGCCCCCCGATGCCAGGTCCCGGATAGAAAGGCATATAGCCGAATGGCTTGGTTGCCGCTGCATCCAGTACCTCCCATATATTGATGCCAATTTTCTCACAGGCGGCTGTCAGCTCATTGACCATTCCAATGTTGACGCTACGGAACGTATTCTCGAACAGCTTGGCGGCTTCCGCCACGGTTGTCGAGCTGACTGGAACAATCTGGTCCAAAAAGGAGCCATAAAAACCCACTCCCGCTGCCAGACAATCCGGCGTGCAACCGCCGATCACCTTGGGTGTGTTGCGAATATTAAAATGAATGCTGCCCGGATCAACACGTTCCGGTGAAAAGCACACATAGAAATCCTTACCTACCGTCCAGCCCCTGCGCTGCTCTATCACCGGCCGAATCAGTTCCTCGGTCGTTCCCGGATAGGTGGTGCTTTCCAGAATCAACAGTGTTTGTCTACGCAAATGAGGTATGGCCTGATCAATAGCCGTTTCAATATAGGACGTATCCGGCTGATGTCCGTCTGTCAGCGGCGTAGGCACACAAATCACGACGATGTCCGCATGCTCCAGCACCTTGATATCCGTAACTGGATGCAATTGCTGCCCGATCAGACCTTCCAATGCATCATCGCCAATGTCTATGATGTAAGACTTTCCTTGAAGCAGCTTGGCTACTTTGACAGGATCGGAATCTACACCATATACATCATAACCAGCCTGTGCCATTTCCACTGCCATGGGCAGCCCTACATAACCGAGGCCGATTACCGCAACCTTTACAGTTCCTTTAGTTATTTTTTCCATAAGCTGCAAAATACCCACCTCTTTCATTGTTACTCCATGCCTCGCAGTAGCTCAGCAATTCCAGCGCGATCCATTAACTCATCGTCCGAGCGATATTGATCGAAGCTCACTCGTTCCAATCCACCATATTGGCTCAGTAAGCGCTCGTCTGCTTGCTGGGGAAGAATAACAAAATAACGGTCATCATAGCGATACGTATGCGGCACCTCATAGGGCGAAATCAGCACCTCATGCAGCTTTTCCCCACCACGTATACCAATTTCCTTCACTTTCAACGCAGGCTGTCCCGCCTGTTCTTTCATCACTTCTGCCAGATCTGCAATATTGCAGCCCTTCATTTTCATCACAAGGGTCTCTCCCCCAATTGCCGTGACAGAAGCCTTCAGCAGTAAGCCAATCGCCTCTCCGAGCGTGAGGAAGAAGCGTGTCATATCTGGGCTCGTCAGCGTTAAATCCTGCCCTTCCGCGATCTGGTGCTTGAACAGGGGCACGACACTTCCACTCGTCCCCAACACGTTGCCGCCGCGAATACACACAAAGCGAGTACGCTCACTTAAAGTGTTGGCGCGGATCATCAGTCTTTCACCGATCGCCTTCGTCATGCCATATACATTCACCGGGTCTACCGCCTTGTCTGTAGAGACATCAATTACCTTGGCGACTCCATGCTCAATGCTGGCCCGGATCACATTTTCCGTACCGTGTACGTTCGTCTTGAAGGCCTCTTCCGGCTGTTTCTCACACACAGGGACATGCTTTAATGCCGCCAAATGGAACACATAGTCCACTCCGCGACATGCCTCCTGCAATGCCTGAAGGTCGCGAATATCTCCAATCATGAAATTCAGGCGAGGATCAGATTGAAATTGCCGCTGCATGGCAATCTGTGCAAATTCACCGCGTGAGAATATCCGGATTTCCGCCGGTCCCTCCTTCAGCAATTCAGCCGTTAGGCGTTGCCCCCAAGATCCCGTGCCTCCGGTCACTAGCAGTTTTTTTCCTTTAAACAATATAATCTCCTCCTGACCGTTACGAATTGGCAATGTCTGTTCCCAGAAATTCAGCCAGCACAGCATTCATTTCATTCTCTGACAGCCGATCCTTCGCCGGCACTTTTTTTACCGAAGTATTTGCGGCATGAATGACGTTCACATAGTTGCGAAGTGGAATGACCTCATGCGGCAGCTCCGTTACATATCCGTGCGTACCCTTCCCAGGAATGACGACACGGTAATCATTTAGAAAATCCTCCACTTGATAGCGAAACACATAAAAAGAAGGCGAACGGTGAAACACCGGTGCCATCTGCCCCTCAACCGCATCCCACAGGTAACCCATCTGGTTCACCAGCGCAACCGTCTCCGGTTGAAACTTGTAATCATGTAACTGTTGTACAAATGACTGGTGGTATAAATCGTCGGAATCTATTCGAGCAATGAGCAGTTCGTCCGCGCCTTCGATGTACGCATGAATTCGACGTTTACTTTCGATGCTCGTACCAAAACGGATGTGGTCGGGAATGGGCTCATGTCGGGCTAGTTCCTCTTCCACAATGTCACTGCATCCGCCCGCCAGCTTGACGACAGATAAGAAATCCGTATTTGTCTGACTGAGTAAACTACGCAGCGTAAAGGTTCTGAATATATCCAGTCGCTCGCTGATCCACTCACGTGTCAGGCGGTTGGGATTCATCCCATAGTTATTAAAATTAATTTCAATTACAATCTTGCGATTCATTGATCTTCCTCCCTTTCAACCGTCTTCTCTCAAGTTATGAAGACGCCTCTGAAACGGCACGTACAGATGCAACGAATCTTGTAAAAATAGGTAGAATCCAAAAAGAATAGTCGTTCATACAAAAACCTTTTCGCTTTCGACATATGATAGAATACAAAGTTTTTTGCTCCATCTGAAAAGTTGAACAAGCAGGAACGACAGGGAGGTAACATGTTATGACGAATCCAAGGTATCTGGAGATTGACGAGGTACTGAAACGATTGAAGCTGGCACTCGATCAGCACCAGTCCTTTTCTCTCATTCGTATTGGGGATGGTGAAAATTTGGTGTTGTCGCAGGACACCGTCTGGCCGATGGAAAAGGTATTACAGGAACGTTGGGCGGTCAAAGCCAATCTCGGTCAAAAGGGACTGTTTCTACCGAATACGGAACTACGGGACGCGGTGGCTGAGGCAGTGAGCAAAGCTAGCATTGCTGGCATTTTGCCATATGATGACGAATCTATTAAAGCACCATCCTATATGAAGCGGGAGCTGACCGATCAGGTCTTTGCTCACTATGCTCTTTCCCCCGCGCTGACCTGCCACGCCTGCCTGAATCGGTATTTGGCTGAGACACCCGCTTTCTGGGACATGCTGAAAAATCGACGCATTCTGCTGGTCACCCGGACGGCCGCTGAAGTAAAGCCTGTTCTTGAGGCCGATCCGTACAGGCTGAATATCGCGCACACGCTGGCATTTCATCAATATGAACAAATGCCTGAAACACTCCAATGGATCGCAGCACACAAAGATGACTTTGATATTGCGCTATTCTCTTGTGGTGTCAATGCAGTCGTGTTAGCACAAAAAACAGCAGAGCTAACTGGCAAAGTAGGTATAGACTTCGGCAAGGCGATTAATATCGTCATGTTCGGCAAAGCTAATTAATGAATAAAGATAATTTGTGAAAAAATCCACTTAACAAGTAATCTTTGCTCCGTATATCAAAAAAGCACTAGCAAATTTCAGTTTGCTGGTGCTTTTTGCTATCATACATTTTCCTAAAGTCCGTGATCGAAAAGAATAATCCATATAAAGCCTTGGGCCCTTGCTTGTTTAGAAATAGAATTTGAGATTTCCTGTCACTTCTTTTACAATATTACAGAAACTAGCATTCATTTAGAAATTATGAGGAGGATGTTGAAATGTCACATAACAAGAGATTGAAGACATATCCACTTACAAAAGCAAAGCATGTAAAGGTTCATGGTCGAACTACGCAAACACGTACACCTCTTACTCTGTTTTGGACAGGCAGTGGCATTGAATTGAATATCAAAGGCTCAGAGCTGTGGATTGAAATTGAGGCCGATTACCAGGTGTTTGAACCCTGGATCAGTATTGTCATCAATGGGGTTCCGATGAGTCGCCTGATGGTGACCGCAGGACGACATTGGATCTGTCTTTTGAGAGGGTTGAACCCTGACACGGTCAAAAATGTCCGTGTGGTCAAGGATGTCCAGCCTATGAGTTCGGACTCGCGCTGCTTGTTGCAAATTCATGCCCTGAAGGTTGATGGGGAATTGCTGCCAGTCACTGATAAGCCCCTCAAGGTGGAATTTATCGGTGACAGCATTACCTCGGGAGAAGGAACGATTGGAGCGAAGGAGGAGACAGACTGGGTTCCCATGCTGTTCACAGCACTACGCAATTATACAGCCATAACAGCCGAAGCACTAAATGCGGACTACCGAGTGCTATCACAAAGCGGATGGGGTGTCCTAACAAGCTGGGATAATAATCCGCATGCGAACATACCGGCATATTATGAGCAGATATGTGGTGTGCTGACCGGTGAGAGAAATGAAGCATTAGGGGCATTTTCAGATCATGATTTTACCTCATGGCAGCCGGACGTGGTCGTAGTGAATTTGGGGACTAATGACGGGGGAGCCTTTTATTCTCCTGCATGGACGGACCCAGTAAGCGGGAAAGTGTACAAGCAACGCTTGAACGAGGACGGCACATTCAATGAAGAAGATTTACAATCTTTTGAAAGCGCTATCGTACGTTTTCTTGTCAAGCTTCGGACCTGCAATCCTGCTGCCCATATTGTGTGGGCCTATGGGATGCTGGGTACTCCGATGATGCCCTCAATCTACCGAGCGGTAGACGCGTACAAGAAAAAAACGAGGGATCGGAATGTGTCTGTATTCCAACTGCCTAACACGACGGAAGAAACGATAGGATCTCGCAGCCATCCCGGGCTCTCCGCCCATGCCAAAGCAGCAGATGAGTTGACAGTGTATTTGCGAGAGATTCTAAAGAAATAGAATCCGAGAAGCACAATCAACTCTGTAGAACACGCTCATAAAGGAATTTACAACAACTAGGTCATTTGTGCTCTGGGTGTTGTTGAGAATTATAGCCACGAGTCTGCAGCAGATGTCTGTCTATGCTCGTGGCTAGTTAGCGCAGCGGACTATCCTAGGAGAACCACGAACAGGCAGCGAGCATTTACTATAGAAATAATCACCTGATATATTTACAAAAACGGAGTCGAAGCAATGCCCGTGAATACCTCTGGACCATTACGAACAGTGGTCGATACACCAGAAATATAAGAAGAATATACTGTTTGTATTGCCCAGGGAGCAGACAGATCCTGTGCATTAAAAGCTTGCGTTTCATTAGAACCAGTCACGCCCAGTACCCCCTCGGCGCGGTAGACTACCTCACTCGGATCATAGTCGGCTCCACGCACGATTTCAACCGCATACGTATCGCCAAGCTCACCGAGCAGACCAATGGAACCACTAAAAGTTACAATCGGACCCGGCACAAGAAAGGTCCGCAGGGTGATCAAACCGAACCGCTCCGGTATAGGACCCAGCTGTATATCGGGACCCTCACCTGTTTTTGATGAATTGGTGGAGCTTCTCATATCCAGAAAAAAACCCATACCTTATCCCTCCAAATTGCAAGATACTCCATGCTATGCAAGAAATTCTTTAGCGTATTGGACAAATTAGTAATAAATCTATCAATTCAGCTCAAAATAACCGATAGTAAATACATATGGTATAAATATTAGAAATGAATATGTAGATAGAAAGCAGGGGTTTGATGAAACAACTGAGACGACTCAAAACATTAACACTACGCAAGAAATTGACAGCAGCATTTCTACTGGTCATGCTTGTTCCAAGCATTATTGTAAGTTCTTTTTCTTATCAAGCAGCATATAAACAGACGGACCGCCAATTACTCGATAGTGCGACAACTAGCGTTACCGCATCCGATCGTGCAGTTACTCAAACGATTCAAGCCAAAATCGCTGATCTCGAATATTACTCTACGACGATGACGGCTAGTGATAACAGTGCCGAAGCAGATGAAGACATCCTGAAAAGGTTACAAGTGTATTTAAAAATGCATGCGGAAGCTGTTGATATGTTTGTAGGAACTCCCGAAGGAAAACTCATTATTGGCAAAGCCGTAGGCTCCACAAACGACCCTCGTGAACGTCCGTGGTACAAACAGGCCATGGAGAAACCCGGACAAACCGTAATCAGCCCTGTCGGACTCAATACGGCTAAGGTCCCCGTTGTATATATTTCACGTACACTTCCTGACAACAGTGGTGTTCTCGGTCTTTCGCTGAACCTAAATAATTTAAAAGAAATCACAAATTTAAAAATCGGACAAAATGGCTATATTATGATATTAGATGGTACCAAACGTATCGTTACCCACCCGACAGAAGTCAGCGGAAGTACCAAAATGGGGGAAACGATACCTGAATTATTTGCCTCCAAAGAAGGTAGCTTTAGTTACGATATTAATGGCGTAGATAAACACCTGATTTTCAAAACCAATACGCTGACAGGCTGGAGAATTGCTGGAACGATGGACAAAGCAGAAACCAGTGCCTCCGCCCAACCGATTCTTATCACGACGATCATCGTGTTGGTGATTGCAGCCATCATCATTGGTGTGCTCGCAATGTGGCTAATCAGCAGTATACTTAAGCCCATCCAAAGATTACGTAATTCTATGGATGCCATCAGCCAAGGTAATCTTTCGATAAACGTGGCTACGACCAGTACAGATGAAATTGGTGAATTATCAAGATATTTTCAACAAATGGTAGATAACCTGCGTAACATGATTAAAGAAATTCAAGCGATGACAGGCAATTTGTCGGCATCCTCGCAAGAGCTAGCAGCAGGTGCAGAACAAACGACCCGTGCCATTGAGCATGTGACCATAGCCATTCAAGATGTGGCTGCAGGCAGCGAACGCCAAGTGGGCAGCGCTAAAGCTAATCAGACACGGGTTAGCGGCATGGCAACAGACATTACCGCTATGACCGAAACCATGGCTGAAATGACCACTTACTCCGCACAGGCCATTCAGGCGTCGGATGCAGGCAGCGAGCATATCGGCAACAGCGTCGTTTCCATTGATGGCATTCGCACTACCGTGGAAGAACTGGATACCATCATCAGTGCTTTGAGTGACCGCTCTGGACGAATCGGAACGATTGTCACCGTCATTACAGAAATCGCCAGCCAGACTAATCTGCTCGCATTGAACGCTTCTATTGAAGCAGCACGTGCAGGCGAGCATGGCAAAGGTTTTGCTGTCGTGGCGACAGAGGTCCGCAAGCTGGCTGAAAACTCAGCTTATTCCGCACAACAAATTCGTGAACAGATTCAAGGGATACAGAGCGGTGTATCTGAAGCCCTGATCGCTATGGAATCCGCCAAGGAACGCGTAAGTGATGGTATTAATTCCATTGACCTATCCGGTCGCTCCTTCTCTCGCATCCGTAGAGCGGTAGCCAAATCAGCGAAGCAGCTCGATAACGTCGCAGCTTCTACCGCTGGAGTCGCAGATGGAACGAGTTCAGTCGTCAGCAGCATGGAGGAAATTACACGCATCGCTGAAGAAGCGGCATCCCATACGGAGACCGTGTCCGCAGCCGCAGAGGAGCAGCTCGCCTCCATGGAAGAGATCGGTTCGTCTGCCGCAGATTTGACCCGTCTGGCAGAGCAGCTTCAAGATTTACTGACACAATTCCAATTAGATGAAACAAAATAACCGTTCCAACCGATAAATACAGAGAAAGAGTCTTCACAATGAAGGAGGGTTGGAACATGGATATCGCAGCATTATCAACAGGTATGAGTCAGGCCAGCTTGGCTCAAGCTGTAAGTGTGAAGGTATTAAGTATGGCTAAGGATCAGGCCAGTGAACAAGGACAGGCTTTAGTGCAGATGATGGAAAAAAGCGTACAGCCTCATCTTGGCGGTCAACTGGACATTCGCGCATAAGTGCATCCATATGCTTGGTTAAGGGCGATTCTGCTCAGGTCTGGACAGACCCGGGTAGAATCGTTTTTTATCTCCCTATTTTTCGTTCAGCACAAAACGTAGTAAACTAGACATATCGTCCACGACCTCGTTCGGAGGATAGCGCAACATTCACACGATTTACATTGAAAAAGGAGGATACATAGTCTATGAGTTATTCTGATTATTTTGAAAAAGCCAGAGAGCAACAACTGGGCGAGTTACAGGAGTGGTTGTCCATTCCGAGTATCTCAGCATTATCGGAGCACAAAAAGGACATTAACCAAGCAGCTGATTGGCTCGCTGCCAAACTGACTGCTGCCGGTCTGGAAAACGTTGAAATCATTCCAACCAAAGGGCACCCGCTGGTATATGCGGATCATTTGCACGCACCTGGTAAACCAACGATCCTCGTGTATGGACACTATGATGTACAACCCGTAGATCCGCTTCACCTGTGGGAAACGCCACCGTTTGAGCCATCCATCCGTGATGGAAAATTGTATGCGCGCGGAGCGACAGATGATAAAGGGCAGGTTTTCTTGCACATTAAGGCAGTTGAGGCCATTTTGAAGCAGGAAGGCACATTGCCGCTGAACATCAAATTCTGCGTTGAAGGTGAGGAAGAAGTGTCCAGTCCGAACTTGCTTGAGTTTTTGCAAACTGGAGCTGAACGTCTGGCCGCGGATGCTGTACTGGTGTCCGACACTTCCTTGATCGAAAAAGGGAAGCCTGCCATTTGCACAGGTTTGCGTGGACTATGTTCACTGGAAGTCGCCATTCACACGGCGAACACAGATCTACATTCCGGCTCTTTCGGTGGCGGCGTGCCGAATGCCCTGCATGCTCTGGTTTCCTTGCTGGCAACCCTGCATGACGACAAAGGCGGCGTAAGCGTCGAAGGATTCTACGACGATGTTGCTCCATTATCGGCAGAGATGAGAGAAGAATTCGTGAAGCAAGGCTTCAATGAGAGCAAGCTGCAACAAGATCTTGCACTTGATTCTCTCTATGGCGAAGAAGGATTCAGCTTCGTTGAGCGTGTTGGGGCACGTCCGACACTGGAGCTGAACGGCGTATACGGTGGCTTCCAAGGGGAAGGCACGAAAACGGTCATTCCAAAAGAAGCTCATGCTAAAATCACGTGCCGCTTGGTGGCTAACCAGAATCCGCAAGACATTCTGGACAAAATCGAGCGCCATTTGCGCGCCCATGTTCAGGCAGGAGCTACCCTGGATATTCAACAGGGTGAAAAAGCGAACGCCTTTAACATCGACCCGTCACACGCGTTTCTGCAAGCGGCGGCCGATGCTTTTGAGAAGGTATACGGTGTGCGTGCCCTCTTTACCAAGGATGGAGGCTCTATCCCAATCGTGGAGACCTTCTCCCGTGTGCTGACTGCCCCAGTCGTGCTGATGGGCTTCGGCTTGCCAGATGAGAACCTGCATGCGCCAAACGAGCATTTTAACTTGGACAATTTTGACAAGGGTCTGCTGACGATTGTAGAGTTTTTGAAATCGGTGTAAGCACATGACAACTTCTTATGACTAAGTTACAATAGAGAGGGCGAAAGCCCTTTCTATTTTTTTTTGAGGAGCGCTACATAATATGATTATTCAGTTTATTCGTTTACGGTAATGTGAGGTACAGTTCATGAAAACTCAACCATTTTTCCGAAAATGGGTTGGGTCTATTTGGCTGTGCCTTTTTTCATTCACCAAATACGAATGAACGGGGTGCTTTTCTGTGTCCAAATGGAATAAACACGAGATGAAGGCTGACCTAATTGGAAAGCATCAACATCTCTTTAGGTGTCCTCTATGCTCTCAACCGATGCGTATGGTGGAAGGTAAAAGCCTCCTATGTACGAATCAGCATTGCTATGATCTCTCAAAATACGGGTATTTACATTTAGCCGCCCGGTCCTATAAGACTAAATATGATAAACAACTATTTTCCTCCAGAAGAATGATGTGCAATAACGGATTTTTCGATCCCTTAAATGTAGCGATAAGCAGCACTATAATGAAATTTATGAAGCCACTGTTTGATCAAAAATCACACCTTTACTTGCTCGATGCAGGTTGCGGGGAAGGCACTCATTTGAGCCACATTCAGGATAAGCTGACCTGGAAGGGAATCACTGAGCTTACAAGCGTAGGTATGGATCTGTCTAAAGAAGGTATTGTGGCCGCAGCCAAAGAATATCCTTATACCCTCTGGTGTGTTGCGGATCTGGCTCATTGTCCGTTTTCAAATCAACAATTTGACGGTGTATTCAATATTTTATCCCCTTCTAATTATGCTGAATTTACAAGAATCCTTTCGGAGGACGGCTGCGTCCTGAAGGTCATTCCCGAACAATATTATCTTCGGGAATTGAGATGCTTGTATGAACAGAAAAAGAATAAGCCTGCTTATTCGAATGACAATATATTAAGCCGATTTAAAGATCATTTTAAACTTCTATCCGCCGAACGGTTAACCTATCGTTTTATGTTAAATGCCGACCTCATGAAACCTTTGCTCCATATGACTCCCTTATCGTGGGGAGCTACGGAAGCAGACTGGCAGCAAGTGCAGGAAATAAATTTACCGTATGTCACAGTAGATTTGCTCATCTTATGCGGTAAAAAATAGAATACTAAAAAGCATTCACAGCATGGAACCATCCATGCTTCGTGAATGCTTTTTTTTACGTTAGTCCCGTCGCTTAAGAAAAACGGGTGTAGCGCAACAGGTGAGCTAGCCGATTGAGCCGTTCTATCTCCCGATCCAACTCATGCAGCGGCTGTCCAGCCAAAGCAGCGTTTGCTCTCAGATCCCGTAGCGGGTTCAATTTCCGACCAATGAGTTTGAGCACCGTTGCCTTCCCCATGTTATTCACCACCACATATTGCGTTAGCGGATCAAGCTCAATCCACAATACATGATGCTGTTGAAAAAACGATAATAGTTGCTTTTTTAACGCCTCCAGCTCATCAATCTCACCTGTGATTTGCGGATGATGATGAAAAGCCACATAGCCCATCACCCGCAGGTCACTTATGATTTGTTCCAAATGAAGCGTTTCGTTTATGTACACATGGTTCGTGCTCATGCGGTTTCTTGCACCATTCGTATGATCTTCCCGGATGACGTTCACCACCTGACTATCGTTATATTAAGATTTATCTTTCCCCTTTTTCACTATAGCGCAATCGGCTTTGAAAAGTCAGGACATGTACAAACCTTACGAACAAAAAAACAACCGGCTTATACGCCAGTTGTTTCCCGTTCCACAAAATACTTATTGGTCATATAATGGGCCTTGCCTCTGGAAGTATCCACCATTCCCTTTTTGTTGTCGAGAAAAACAATCTCCCGGCATTTGGTGCAGTACCACTTGGTCCGCTTAAAGGGAGATTCTGTTACATACGATGTACCACATTTGCAATCTACTTTAATTAAGGTTTCTGTTGATTTGTAAGCCTGGGACAACTCTTTTAGGCCAGTGTCCGGCTGTTGAATCGGGATAATAACCTCCTGATAGCTTGAATACTGATTATGAACTTTAAAATCAGCCACCAGTTCCGCATGCAGTCCAAAGTACTCTTTGCCGATCTCGGTTACGAATTTTTTGCCAATTCTGTAACACTCAAGCCATTCCTGTATCTGTTGATTAGACAAAGGCACTGTGCCCTTGATACCACTATTTAATGTGTAAGTCATGATGTATAAAGTATCATCTTGTCTATGTCCGTACATGAGAAGCCTCCTTATAATACACTTGATAATGTACTACAAAGCGCAAAAAACATCAATTTTATTATTTGGCAAAAGACTTAATATATCTCGGTAAGCACATAAGAGGTGTGAGTGTATGGTTAGAAAGCAACTGACAATCTGTCAGTTGCTTTGTCTTTCCACATAGTATTTGTTGGTCATGTACCACGCCTTGCCTTTATCCGTATCCACCATGCCCTTTTTACGATCTAGGAACACAATGTTATTACACTCCTTGCATGACCACTTGGTTCTTTTATGCGGTGACTCTTCTATATAGGAAGCACCACATTTACATTCTACCTGAATTAATGTTTTATACTGGCTGTACGCCTCTACCAGTGGGTCCAGCTCTACAGCTTTGCGTTCCATTACAGGCTGTATTATGGATATGTGTTCTCTCTGCTCCGAGTATTCATTATGTACCTTGAAATCTGCTACCAACTCAGGGTTTAAACCAAAATACTGTTTCCCCACAACCGTTACAAACTTGCTGCCAATTCGATATGCTTTGATCCATTCCTGCACCTGCTTACTGGTTAGGTCGACAGTTCCCTTTATACCGCTGTTCAGCGTATAAGTCATCAAGTGTTGGTTGGGTGTCATATGTCTTAACGTTCACCTCCGATCAAGAATATACCACAGGTAGCTCTAGGCAAAAGCTACTTCCTACTACCTGAAGCAATGAGCTTTTTCTGCCTTGTGATTCTTCTTCAACACCTATATATAAAAGTATAGCTCAAAACCTGATCCATCTTCCATCCTGTCGTCATGCTGAATACTGCTTTGTAGGGATTTATATTCTTAGACTATCACCAGATGCATTTCTATCTTAGTATAACTTTGTGGTACAGTCTTATGTTTTGATCACTCCTGTTAGTTGCACTATGATCTCTAATGGTAGTTTCTTCCTTCTATATATAGTACATCATTTACACGCAAATTCCCACATATTTCAGTGGCTTAATCGTTTTTTACATTCCTTAAGACGTAAATATATTTTATCTAAATCTATAATCATTTGTTTAAACCATAAAGCATCTTTCGACCCACAGAGTGTGAAATTTTCCAAGGTATTCTCCAAAAAGAAAATACCTTGAACTTATACAATGTTCAGTAAAAAAACAGCGACGATTGCTTTCAATCGTCGCCTTATGCTCACTGTTAGATTAATTCAAAAAAATTCACTATAGCATCTCCAAACAACAAAATTATTAATCTCCCAATAGAAAAACGCTTTTTATCCAAAATGATGGTGAACGATTGAATAGCTCCAAACCATTCACAAAACCAATTCTATGGACTATCTAAATAAAAGAAATCACCTACATACTCTCCGTCTATATTATAGACTGCTTTCGTTTGTGTTGCTTGGAGAATTCATTATATTGAGAATGTACTCAGATTTTTAGCCATTCCAACTCCTCGGAACCTCATCCAAATCTTTACTATCCTACTAGTAAGAAATCAACAGGGAGGCCTTGAGACAACAATTAAAAGCTAAGGAATAGAGTTGGAGTTGTAACTCATCTAATTTCTACATTTTTTTCGATTAAATTTAATATATTGAAATAATTAAAAAGTTCTGAATCATTCTCATTATATGCTATTAGTCTTTCTAAATAATCTGATTTTCTAATAATAAACTTCCATAAAGAAAACAATGTATACACTAAAACTATATCAATTGAGTCTTTGTTAATATTTAAATGGGTCACCATTTCTAAGAGATCAAATAAATTTAAAAACTCAGTATCAGTGAACTTATTATTTTTCTTAATTATTTCTTGATAATTATTTAGTTGTATAAGAATTTTATTTAATTTTGCTTTGTCATAACCTTGGCCTATATTACTCTTAACTACTAGACTTTTAAGGAATGACTCAATAATTTCTTCAAACTTTTCTAGGAATTTTTTTAGTCTAGTTCTCCTTTCGCTATCTGAATATGAAATCTCAGATATAATATAAGAATGGGTCCCTAAAAGATAATATATTATTTTCTTCTTTAAGTGATAATCTTCTGAGAGTTTAATTAATTCATCTAAAGATGAAGTTACTTCAAAGAGGATTTGGAAATCTATTCTTATTTTGCTTCGTAGTGTCACCTCAATATCAACCAGTAAGGTATATAATTTATCTTCTACATTTTTCATTCGAATTTTGGAATCCATCCCACTATCGCACTCCTATTTACATATTGAAACACTGAATATTCTTGATCAGTTCGTGCAAAAGCAACGGCTTTTTGATAATCTGAATGTTTTGGATCCAAATGATCCATAGCCCACACATATTTTGAATTAACTTTTCCCAAATCAATTACAACAGTACCATTTCCTTTATCATATCTAGTTCTTGCAATAGCTAAAAATCTAGATGTAGATATCCAAGGATCGCTAGTTTCAGGCCTACGGCTTTTTACGGACCCCCATGCTATATGTGAAGTTAGATTCCAAAGGCCATATGGGTTTTTAGCTGATAAATCTTTTCCAGCTACTAGATTTTTAACGTCTTTATCATTTATAGCTCTGTATACATATTTTTGTCTTTTTTTATCATTTTTGAATTTTTCAGCTTGGGCCGAACTAATCAATGGTAAATTAAAATTAGATGCGATATTAGCATTTATGTTAGCTTGAGTATCGCCATCATGGTCTGCTATCAGAATAGAGCCCATGATGACACCTATTGCGATACCAAACCACCCACCTTTTTTACCTCCTTGGATTGCTCCCTTTTTTCCACCTTCTATTACTTTTAGTCCTTCTCGTTTCATCTCGTAAAAATCAAAATTAGGTAAAGCTTCATGACCAGTAGGATCAGAAAATATTAGTGGATTATTCTGTACATACGTGTACAAATTTAAACTTAACGGATCACTAATATCTCCTTCATACGTATCCTCATTGATAAACCTTCCGTTAGAAGGATCGTACCATCTCGCACGTAGATATTGCAGCTCGGCCGCATCATCCCACAGCTCACCTGAATATCGGAATGGATTGTGGACTTTTTCCTGAGATGAGGTCATATTTCCCCAAATATCATAAGCGTACGTGTTAAGAACATTTCCAATCTGATCGCGTAGCTCTATGACATCACCATGTCCATTGTATGACGGATAGGCCTTAGTACCATCTGTATATTGGATGGCTTCCAATTTTTGACCACGGATATAACGAGCTTTGAGCTGAGGCGTGCCGTTTACTACACTTGCTTCGGCAATGATTTGATCCCCGTCATAGTAATAGCGGGTCTGGTTTGGTCCCTCAGTCCGACCTACCAGTAATCCATCCCCATTATAGGCATACTGTATCGTCTTCCCGTTCTTCACCACCCGGGTTAAACGATCCTGTGCATCAAACGTATGCTCAGAGGGAACCATTTTAGGAAGTTTCTCTGTCATGAGAATTTGACGATTACCACGTACATTGTACTCATAAGATGTATTAAATTCGCTTGATTCTTTAATTCTGTTTAACGCATCGTATTGGAAGCTATCTTCTTTTCCCTGTTGTTGCCGTTTAATAATATTTTTGTTTCCGTCTCTTGTATATTTAAAAGTATCTTTAAATTGTTCCCCTTGCTTCACACTCAACCCAATCATATCTAGCCCAGTGTACTGGAATTGGTGTTTTAAGCCGTTTAATGAAATTGTCTGTTCTAAGAGACCATTTTTATAGTACGTATACTTGGCGTCTGGAGAAGAAGCATCTGTTCCTGCTGATGTTAAACGATTAAGTGCATCATAGGTGTAAAATACATCACCATCGAAGGGGTCCTTCATCTTGGTTCGATTACCATTTGCATCGTATTGGTTCTTTAATTGCAAACCATCTGGGAATGTAACCGTTGTTAGCTGTTCAGTGGATGGATCGTATTGATACGACGTCTTGCCTGTTGTATCTGTCATGCTGGTACGCTTGCCTGTCGCATCATACGTGTAGCTAACCGTTTCATCTTTGCTCTCACGCTGCTGCAGACGGTCACGCACATCATAATCATAACGAGTGGCCTGACCATTACGATCCACACGTCGAATCAGATTCCCATTTTCATCATAGTATTGTTTGCTAACCTGATTTTTTTCATCAGTTACTTTAATAACCTGACCCAGTTCATTGAACTCTTTACTTTTTTGATTACCGTCCGCATAGGTTACGGAGACGGGGTGACCCATCATATCATAACTGTATTGAGTAGTCTCTCCTTTAGCGTTGGTTACCAAATTCAATTGACCAAGCACATCATACGTGTAAGAAGTCTTATTGTTATTTCCATCCCAAGCGTTCAAGATGTTACCGCTAATCTTGTCGTAGCTTTGCTTGCTTAACAGTTTGAGAGAGGTCTCACCAGGAACCTTTTCCTCTGTTTTGCTTTTACGTCCCCAAGTATCATAACTTTCAATGATCTGGTAGTTTTCTGCATCAATTCTGGTAACGGTACGACTAGCATCATTGTACACTACTCTGGAAATAGAGCCGTCCGCATAACCAGTTTGAGTGGGTCTGCTCCAGTTATCATAAAAATAACGTGTTGCATTGCCTAGAGCATCGGAGTTGGAATCCAAACGCCCAAAGCTGTCATAGCTGGATTTCGACTGCAATTGATACCCTTGTCCGCTCCAGTAACCTTCCCGTGTTTTCCATCCCAATGCGTTCCAACGAGTTTGTGTTTGAATACCCAATTCATTTTTTACTGTTACGGTGTTATTTTGATCGTCATAGCTCACTTCCAGGGTCTTTCCATCTGGATAAATGACTTTCATGACTCTGCCCAACACGTCATATTGATATGTCGTTCGCTGGTTTTTACCGTCTGTGGATGCTGTTAATCTACCTGTTGAGAGGTCGTATTCAGAATTCATACGAATAACAGACTTTTTACCATCCACATCAGTCGTTCCAACAGACTGACTTGTCGGATAAGCACCACCATACTGTCCGCCATATTCCGTTCGGGTCGTAATTTGCTGATTACCGTTGAGTATCGTCTGACTCGTTACATTACCGTAGTCATCTATTCCGTCATATTTGACACGCTGCAGCAACTCACCCGATGCGTTATCCCGACGAATCGTCATTTCCGTGACATCTCCAAGCCCGTTACGTGCTAGCTCTGTATAATGATAGGAACTGGTGTCAGCGGATTCACGAGTCGTTCGTAACCGTTGCTTATCATCATAAGTATTAGTTACCATAGCCCCTGTGTCATCTGTACTTTGAATAACGCTACCATAGTCATCATATTGAGTGTTTGAGAATTGTGTATCGCCATTAACATTGGTGGTCATTCTTATAGAAGTAGGTTCCGGTGCTGCATAGCTACGTCCTGAAACATACTTTTCATAGCTGTAATTCGTCGTTTTCTCAATCTGGTCCGCCTTGACTGTCGAGGACTCCAGATAATATTGCTCACTTGTGTTCGTGTCAACAAATGCCTTCTTATAATTATAGGTAGATACCGTTAACCCATCATCCAGTGCTGCTGAGAATTGAAGATTCTTTTGATAAGAAGAACCCATGTCACCATTGTAAAATACCGTTTGACGATTATATTCTTCATTCGTTCCTTGTTCGGTAACCATCTGGTCTCTACGCGACTTCATTCGATAAGCTTCATTAAAAGAGCTTACACCCATGTATCTTTTAACAGGTGTGTTCTCATAAGTGTATACAGTAGACGCGCCTGTCGGATGCTGAATCTGTGTCATTAACGCATATGGATTAGATACCCCTCGCGACGCATCAAAGGACAACAGGTTAAAACTCGCATTTGCCAGCAGGTATGAATAGGAGGTATTACGTCCCTTTGCATCTGTAACACTGTCCAGCAACTCTACGTTTTGCTCCTGACGTTTGTGATACACGACACGTTCATTTCCCTTGCTAATCGTAACATCAGTTGGTGAATAGCTGATCTGAATCGTGTTCCCCACAGCATCCCGGACGGCTGTCAGCAGCGGTACACCTGATTCATTCTTACTATACATAAATTGAACCTGGTTGTTATGATTGTCCGAAATCTGCAACAATCGACCATCAGCACTAAAATACTGCTTCCATGCTCCAGTGATCGTCGCTAGCACATGACTGGACACTTCTCCATTCACGGATATAGATGTATCAGGCGAATAACTAAGACCGTTCCACGGGTATCCCTTCAAAGTGGTTCCCTGAATCTCGTAACTTCCACCTTCCATGAGATGGACATATGTTTTCTGATCCTTAGTCTCTACATAGGGAAGCTTCCATGACCAGCCTTTACCAAGTGGATATTGAGTATCTCTTGCAGGTTTAATGACTTTGTTACGATAAATATGTACCCGATATTGACCTATCGTTTCAATGTAGACATAGGCGCCCGGGTTGCTTAAATAGAAGTTATATCCGTTTTGGCGACCAATAGGCGCACCGTTGGGTTGTCCATTTATATAGGCGGCAAAAGATTCGGCTTCTTCCATATCATCGAAGGTCTCAGATAATCTTACGCTTTCCACAGGTCCTTCATTGTAATAGGTTAGAACCTCCGCTGTTCCCTCCAGGGTGAAAGCGTCTCTGGTAACATTTCCATTTCCGTCATGCTGCCAAGCGCTGTATGCTACGTTGCTTGTATAACCCGGCTTGACAATAGTCCCGCTGTATTCCTGCTTCCATGTCCGAGTATCTATAGTAGGCTTGGTTACAGTGCCAGAATAATTAGCTCTAAATTGTTTGGTACATACATAACCAGCTACACTTTTATTTGGCGAAGAACATTCTTTTACAGTATCAGTTACACCTGAGCGGTTTAAAGTACCTGTATATCCATCGCTGTTATAAGATTTAGAGGCTGGACAAGAGCTACCACTTCCTGTACTTTGCCAAATCCCTTTTGAATCATATTTACCAGGAATACTATTAGTACAAGAATCTGTGATCGTCTTTGATCCACCTTGTGAATAAGAACCAGAGATTACGTATGGAGAACCACTGGTGTACAGTGTGCCTGAGTAGCCATTCTTACTGTAAAAAATAGAGCCTGTGAAGTTAGATGAGCGTGACTGAGTTCGATAATCGTTGACACGCTTCTGATCATCTGGAATCTGGTAAGTCCTCAGTTCAGCAGCAGTGTTTCTAGCCGTAGCCTCGTTGCTATATGGTCCTTTCGTTTGATTGACGTATTGATAATCTGTCTCTTGATCGACCGATCCATCATTACCATAATCATATTGCTTCCAACGTTTTTGAGTAAACTTCACTTCATATTGCGGTATAATCAATCTTTTCACCGCATTATAATTGACCCAGTATTTGTACAAGCTCTGATCATAGGAATTATCCAGCACGTCCATCTCATAAAATTGAGCATCAGAGGTGTTGTATTGTCTCCTCAATGAAAAACCTAGGCCGTTTCTACCTGGTAGCGTCATATCTGTGCTTTCCAGCGAAAGATTACCCGTAAGTGTAGATATGGATTCACCATTATTTCCTACACTATATGGAGCTTCGTTAAATTTTGTTTTATCATAAACAGGTGCCTGCTCCGAAACTACAGGAGGTTTAACTGCCGCCATCTTCATAGAAAGAAGGCTTAGTATGAAGGGGGGTGTTTTTTTTGAATCATCCCAATATACATCATTTGTCACACTATTAGTTTGCATTTCATTCGTATTGCCATATACCTGATCGGTGACACTGCTATCATAATTTTCTGTGCTATATACACTTCCAATAACGGTTTTGGGCATTTCATCGCCCTTAAGTTCAATGAAGGTACCTTGTCTCACCTGCCAACCATACACTTCATCATATACCGATGCTTTGACAGGGAGTGGCCTGTCTAATTCAGAACCAGCAGAATACACTTCTGATGTTACGCTAGCAACTGGATTGCTTGATTCTTCGGTAGCGAATATAGTAGACGGAACCACTTCTCCAACCCACCCGAAGATAAATGCTGTAATGATAATAATGGATGTGATTTTTTTCAGTCTTGCTGTCAAGTTCATTACTCCTGTCTGCTATTAAATAAGTTACATTGCTTTATTTAAGGATTCATTTTTATAGAGCGAAGCAGATTACCGTTGTTATCGTATTCATATCGTAGAATTTGTTTGCCACCTTTTTCGATATATTCTAATCGCCCGGCTGCATCGTAAATATATTTCAAACTACTATAAGGGCGTATTGTTATACCTTTAGTAGGCTCTGATCGCTCTCCTGCAGTATTTCTTGAGCTTACCGTAATTGTGTATCCTGACACTTTATCGATGTTTAATTCTTTAGTGAATGTTGTATTATTCTCGGTATCTATAAAAAAATCATCGACAAATATATCATATCCACTGATAAGCTCGGCGTTCTGTGGAGCATCCCATTTAACCCTAATCTTGTGCTCATCAATTCTTTCTAACCTAAAGTTCTGTGGTGGTAACGGAATTTCTTTTGCTGAGAATATTTCAATAGGATTAATTAATTGTGGTGTTTTAAGCTCAGAACTATATATTCCTAAACGTAAATTTTTATTGGAACCCCATGAATATAATTCTCCTTGCTTATTAAACGCCATAGCTGTTGACTCTTGAGAATAAATAGATTGGATATTGTCTAATTCTTTAATCTGTGTAATTGCTGCCATTTGATCTTCTGTTCTATTCTTTTCTTTGGCTAACTCTCCAAACGCACTTGCTCCCCATCCCCAAACAGTACCTTCTTCTTTCAAGGCCAGTGTGGATAATCCAGTTAAGGCAAGCTGTTTAACATGGCCTATATCATCTACTTTGTTAGGTAATAGAAAATTTTTATTGTGGCCAAGAGCCCCAGTAAAACCCGCTCCCCATGTCCATACCGATCCATCAGAAGTTATAACTGCTGTATGATACATCCCCTGATAAATTTTTGAAATTTGATTCACACCCTTTACTTGTACGGGGCTATATCTTGTACTTTGAGTCCCATCTCCCAACTGACCAAACCCATTACTTCCCCATGAAAACAATTTATCATCGTCCCGTAAAGCTAGCGAATTATCTCCATTTGCCGCAATTTTTTTAATTAGTATGAGGTTATCATTCTTAAGGGGAGTAGGTGTCTCATCCAATTCTGCGGGAAGACCAAGCTGTCCACTGACGTTACTCCCCCACACCCACACTGATCCATCGGATTTCAAAGCCATACTATGTTCATTTCCAGCAGCAATTTCAACCACATTCTTTAAACCTGGTATTTTTACAGGTACCGTTCGATTTGCATAAGTGCTCATTCCCAACTGTCCAGTAGCATTGTCTCCCCAGCTCCACACCTCACCATTTTGATCCAGTGCCAAACTGAACTCTTTACCAGCCACCACTGAGTTAATATTGGATAAAGTAGGAATCAACGTAGGCCCATACGCGTCAGACGTATTTCCCAATCCCAACTGTCCCTTGGTACTTTTCCCCCACGCCCACACTTTTCCTTTATGATCCACTAATAGAACATGTGTTCCACCTATTGATACATTCGTTGGAAGTCTCTCGAAATCTGCTTCAGCAGAAATATAATGGCTAGAACACATTGAAAAAAACAGTAAAAAAAATAAAAACAGCTTGACCATGAAAATCTTTGTGTTAAATGCTTTCTTCATTTTCGTACTCCATTCTGTAACTGTGATAATAAATGCCGCTCGGAGGCATATAAACCTTCCACTTACATAAAATTCTTTTTCATTTACTGACAGCCCCTTGTTTTAAGCATTATTAAAAGTGAGAATGAAAACTATTATCATTTAAATAACAAAAAAAAGATATAGCATTTTTTGTCGAAATTTGTCTTTTTATATCGAAATAAGAAATGAGATCATATATTCAAATTTTTTCACTTAAAATAAAACCTTTTTTATTCAATCTAAAATGCATTTTTTCAAAATTCTCACAAAACAAAAGCCTTCCCGACCACCCTTCACTGTCGAAGGATCATCGAGAAGACTTTGTACCCCGCAAGGAACGAGAGGTCAGATTTTTAATTCGCCAAGCCTGATTAATTCCACGACCGCCTGTGAACGACCTTTTACGTTCAATTTTTGCATCACATTGGAAATATGGTTTCGGACCGTTTTTTCGCTAATAAATAGCTGTCCGGCGATGTCACGTGTTGTTTTGTCCTGCACTAGCAGTTCAAATACTTCACGTTCACGGTGAGTTAACAAAAACTTGTTTTTGTGGTCGTTACCCTTCGTCAATTTCACCCCTCCTTGCTCGGGTTTTGTGTGGTGTAACAAGGTTAAGGGATACAGTCAACACATTTTATGTCATGTGCTCAGGTATGGTTCAATATACGGATAAAAATGGGCATAGGCACCTTACTTGCTGTTTTAATGATGGGTTGGACTTTGTGTCTAAATTATGTATTGACAGGCATATGGGCCAGCCTTATGATAAGAAAAACCGCGACTGATAATCATTATCAAAATAAAAATTCGATATAGATATCGCGCAACAGACTATGGTTCAGGGCCAGTTTGGCCAGAAAGGGTGTTCATTGATTATGAAACTACGTTATGCCGTACCGGCCGGAGTGCTGGTCTCTTCTATTCTGTTCGCAGGTTGCGGACAAACCGGAACTGCTACTCAGCAGCCTGCCGCAACGACCAAAGATGCAGGAGCCACAACACAGACAACGACTCCTGCCGCTTCTGCCCCCAATTTTGATCAAGCGGTAACAGCTTACCGCACCTATGCCATCGAGCAATGCGATACATTTGTGAAGAAGACAGAAGAATTCACGAACGCGGTCAAAGCTGGCGAACTGGATAAAGCCAAGGCGCTATATGCCCCTGCACGTATGTACTATGAACGGATTGAACCGATTGCAGAAGCGCTGGGTGATCTTGACCCGAATATTGATGCACGTGACGGTGATGTGGATGCAGCGGATTGGCGCGGCTTTCACCGTATTGAAAAAACATTATGGGAAGAAAACACAACCAAAGGAATGGACGAGTTTTCCGACCGACTGCTGAGTGATGCCAAGCTGCTGCGTGCCAAAGTAGAAACAGTTAATATTGACGCCAGCCTGATGGTAACGGGTGCAGTCGAGTTGTTGAATGAAGTATCTACCTCGAAGGTGACGGGTGAAGAGGAGCGATATTCTCATACGGATTTGTACGATTTTGCTGCCAATGTAGAAGGCGCGCAAAAGATATATGACATTTTGAAAACAGATCTGAACCAAAAAGATGCGGCATTGGAAAAACAAATCGGTGAGCGCTTTGCGGCCTTACAGCAGGAGTTGGCTCCTTTTAAAGACGGAGAAGGCTATGTATCGTATACAAAACTGAAACCGGAAGAAGTTAAAAAGCTGAGCCAAAACCTCGATGCCTTGGCAGAACCGTTGTCCCAAATGGGGAAATTGTTAGGAGTGTAATGATATGAAAGGCTTTAAGCGGCAAAAAGGGCAAGAAAAGCCGCAGTATGCGGAATCCCATAATGAACAGGCTGATCTGGTAAAAAAGGATGCGAAGCTAGTGGAAGATGAGTCGTCAGGAAAAAGCAAATCCGTATCACGCCGAGACCTATTGAAGCTGGCCGGGGTAGGTGGACTAGGCCTCCTGCTTGGCGGCGGGGGCGTGGGAGCCGTGCTGTCAGCCGGTCAACGCCTCGAAAGCATGATGACGGATGCGGATACCAAAGATGTAATCCCTTTTTACGGTAAGCATCAGGCAGGTATTGTGACTCCGGCGCAGGATTTCATCTGCTTCGCCGCTTTCGATCTAACAACCAGCGACAAGAAACAGATGCGTAGCCTCTTCAAAGCCTGGACGGAAGCAAGCGCTACAATGACTTCTGGCGTGCTCCTTGGCAACGATAATGAAAATCTCAACCTCCCTCCTTCCGATACGGGCGAGGCGGCAGGATTGTCGCCATCCCGCACGACGATCACCTTTGGTGTGGGCCCATCCTTTTTTGATGGACGATACGGCCTGGCAGGGCTTAAACCTGCCGAGTTCCGTGAGCTGCCCCGTTTTCAAGGGGATGCCCTGGAGGAGCAATGGTGCGGCGGCGATATCGGAGTGCAGGTATGTGCCAATGACTTGCAGGTAGCTTTCCATGCCCTGCGTAATTTGGCGCGTATCGCCAGAGGAACGGCGGTGCTTCGCTGGACGCAGGAAGGCTTCCAGCGAACAGCACAGGCCGATCCTGCGGGAAGCACACCACGCAATTTGCTGGGCTTCAAGGACGGTACGGGGAACCCGGACACCTCCAAGGCAGACGAGATGAATCGGCTGGTGTGGACTCAGACCAGTGACGGACCAGCATGGATGGGTAACGGCAGTTATATGGCTGTACGCCGTGTACGCATGCGGGTAGAGGTGTGGGATCGCTCAACATTGGGCGACCAGGAGGATACTTTTGGACGTCATCGCAGCAGCGGGGCCCCACTCGGCAAGGTCAAGGAGTTCGACAAGCTTGATCTGGCGGCCAAAAATCCGGAAGGCAAGCCAGTTACACCTCCCACCTCTCATGTGGCTTTGGCTCATGGGGACGGGAGCATTAATATTTTGCGGAGGTCTTATTCGTATTCAAGCGGATTGGACAAGCAAACAGGGCAGCTGGATGCCGGGCTGCTGTTCATCAGCTACCAGCGTGATCTGTTCAAGCAGTTCGTTCATATTCAGGAGAAGCTTGCACGCAATGACAAGCTGAACGAATACATTGTACACAAAGGCAGTGCGGTGTTCGCCTGCTTCCCGGGTGTATCGCAAGGCGGCTACATCGGGGATACGTTATTTTAGCAGCAGGCAAGGAAGGGGATTTATATGAATCGGCGCAATAAAAGCTTGGGATGGGTGTTTGTGCTGGTGACAGCTCTGCTGCTGACCGTCACTCCGTTCATGTCCGGCTCCGGGTCGGTCGCTTTTGCACAAACGGATGCCAAAGCTGTCACCAATGATCAGCTAATGCCTGTGGTGGGCGGAGCGCTGGTGGAGGCGGGACAAGCTCAATGGACGGAAGCCTCCAAGGATCTGAAAGAATTCCGCACGCTGTGGGAGGCCGCCAAAACGAATGGCGGAGATTCAGCTCACATCGCGGCTGTAGATCAAGCACTCACCGATGCGGAGCAGACACTCGCCAGTGGCGGCGGGGAACCAGCGAAAGCTGCCTTATCCGTGCTGGCGCGCTCGGTCAATGAGTACGTCACTGCTGCCGAAGGGGACAAACCAGCCCCGGCTGGAGCCAAAGCAGCGGAAAAATTGCTTCCCATGGCGAAGGGCAGTCTGGCCGCCATGCAAAAAGGTGATTGGGCTGCTGCCCGGGTGGATTACGATCGAATCGTCAAAGCCTGGTATCAGGTAGAAACACCGATTCGTTTGGACAATTTTCCGGTATACAGTTCGCTCGAAACTAAAATCAGTCTCATCCGCATCTCTATGCAAGCTGAGCCTATTCGCCAAGAACAGGCTCTTAAGGAAATGCAGGAATTAACGACTCTGCTGTCTGATTATAGTCAGGGCAAGTCTGCGAACACAGGCCAAGGAACAGATACAGGCAATACGGCTACGGGAACGGCGAATGGTTCGGCAGCTTCTCTGACCGATGCAGTCACCTTGCTCGAATCCGCACGCCAAGATGCTGTAGCTAATCAATCAGAGCAAGCGGCTGATAAGGTAGTGCAGTTTATCGCTCTGTGGCCTTCCGTCGAAGGACATGTACAAATTTCCGATCCGACGTCTTACACTGCGATTGAAAATGAAATGACCGAAACTTCCGGATATCTGCTGTCTTCTCCACCGAATACGGACAAAGCCATTCAGACTCTTGATCAGATGCTGAACAGGCTCCGTCCGTTGACGGAAGAACGTTCTTACACTGCGTGGGATGCCGCGCTGATTTTGCTGCGTGAGGGCCTGGAGGCCATCCTCGTGCTCGCAGCTCTGCTGGCGTATGCCAAAAAAAGCGGCGAAGCCGTGGCTGGACGTTGGATATGGGCAGGAGCCGGAACGGGGCTGGTGCTGAGCGGAATTCTGGCAGTGCTGTTCACCACACTGGTGGCAGCTGCCGCATCAGGCAGCATGCGTGAGCTGCTGGAAGGTGTCACCGGGCTGGTGGCGGTCGTGCTGATGCTGACCGTGGGTAGCTGGTTGCATAGCAAATCCAACGCTGCCGCATGGAACCGCTTTGTGGAAAACAGCGTGGGCAACGCGCTGGCACGAGGAAGCCTGTGGTCGCTATTTGCGATTTCTGCGCTCGCAATTCTGCGTGAAGGAGCCGAGACAGCTATCTTTTATGTCGGTATGGCTCCAGCCATCGAAACTTCACAATTGCTGATCGGCATTGGCTCAGCGACGATTATTCTGGTCATTCTGGCGTTTGCGATCATTAAATTCAGTGTACGATTGCCAATTCGCGCCTTTTTCCTGACTGCCACTGTACTGATTTACTATCTCGTATTCCGATTCCTGGGCGAAAGTATTCATTCGCTTCAGGTGGCCGGTAAGCTTCCGGGGCACACTGCCTCCTCGCTTCCGTCCATTAGCTGGCTGGGAATGTATCCAACTTGGGAAACATTTGTCCCACAAATCGCTGTACTGATCTTTATGGTATGGCAGCTTGTGCGTCAGGAAATGCGCAGCTCCAAGCAACAATAAGTCGATGCTACCCTACTCATCATGTAAAAAACGCCAAATCACAGGTCCGATTTGTATCGGTTCCCATGAGTTTGGCGTTTTTTTACATACTTACTGCACATCCTCAGGCAACGGAATCATGCGCTGATGATGCAGCAGGTCTGTGCGGTCACCGTGTTCACGAATGACATGCACCTCCCCACGAAAATCGAGCAGTTCCGTCGGGGTAGCATGTCCCAAAAATTGTAGTGGGCTATAGCTTAATCCATAGGCACCTGCATTCGGAAAGGCAATGTAATCGCCCTCGTGAATCGGAGGAAGCTGCGCTTTTTTCACAATACAATCCTCGGGTGTACAAAGCGGACCGACAATGCTTACCGTCTCAAGCTCCATGGATGCCTCTTCCAGAGGCCCTCCTATTCGGTTTGCAACCTCTTCTAATGATTGTTCGACAGCCACAGCCGTTTGAGCAGAAGCGTCTCTCTGCCCCATCCATAGGGTTGCTTCCACTTCTCGTTCTTTGGGCTCTTTCAATTCTCCCGCTTGCCTGCGCATAATTCGCACCGGGTAGTTGTCCCTAATTCGGCGTCCTCGAAAAGTAGCTGCGGCGTAGTGATTCATGCCACCATCAGCCACGACAAACTTCTCCCCCTTGGATTCCTTTGTATACAATGCTCGGCAGACATACATGCCCGATTGAGCAACCAGATACCTGCCGCTTTCGATGATTAGCTTAACCCCGGGCATGCGGGTTCGGGTCTGCTCCGCGAGTGCGTTCAGTCCGTCAATGACGTGATCCATATCGAGCGGTTGCTCATGAGCAAAATAAGGTACACCAAACCCGCCGCCCAAATTGACCGTATGCATTGCCACACCATACTGAGCCTGTACCCGTTCTGCCAACTGCAGCGTATTCGCAAATGAAGCTAAAATCTGATCCGATTTCAACATTTGCGTACCTGTATATACCTGAATACCTTGAAAATTGACGTGCGGGCAATCTTCCAGCACCTTAAAAAAGTGATCCAGCTGCCCTTCATCCACTCCAAAGGGGCGCGGAACACCGCCCATTTTAATCGTTGCTCCAGACAAGTCGTTATCGGGATTGATGCGAACCGCTGCCCTGACAAGCTGGCCCGCTTGGGCAGCAATGTCCTCCAGCAGACGCAGCTCCCTCACCGATTCGACATGAATACAGCCGATTCCACAGGCTACCGCCTCGTTCAGCTCGGCTACTGTTTTTCCTGGTCCGGCGTACAGCACGTCTTCCGCAGCATACCCGGCCTCCATAGCGACGAACATTTCTCCAGCCGAAGCAATCTCAACACCACAACCTAACGAGCGCAGCAACCCAGCCAAGGCTACGTTACCATTAGCCTTGAGCGCGTAATGTACACGCACGGCCGGGTGCAATCGGGATAGTAACGAGCTGACGTGAGCATGCAGCGCGTCCCCATCATAATAGTAAAATGGCGTCGGATGCTCGCCGAAACGCTCCAGTAGGGCTTCGTCCTTTTTATCCATCTACTGAATTCCCCTCCTCTCTTTGCCTTGATACTCAGTATTTTGCATCATTCGCTCCCCACCGCTCGAAAACACAATCATACTCATACTGCATAGATCGTCTCGCCCGAGCGTGCTGCTTCATGAATGGCTGCCAGCAGTCTGACGCGTTCAGCAGCCTCGCGAAATGGAATGGGCTCCGCTTCTCCCCGGATGATGCTGCAAAAGGTATTCAACTGATTGACATAATAGTTCATAGGCTCGAAAACCGTTTTGGTATGCGAGGATGTCTGTGATAACACAGGCAGTGCGTCCGCATCCGTTATATTCGGCATGATATCCTTCTTTATTTCCGTCTTGAGTGTCATTTTATAAAAACCTAAATTTGCCCGAAAGCAGTCCTTTAAAGTGACTACTGCCGAATCAAAGGTCAGTACATGAGCACAGTGATAAGGGCGCTCAAATGAAAAGAGGGCAGATGCCTTCAATCCGCTCGGATAACGGGCTTGCGCACGAAATGTCCAGTCACAGCCATGAGGACCATCAAAATCCGATTGACTGTGGAATTCAGCCTGCTCCAATCCAACGACGGCTTGAAGCAGCTGTAGCCAGTACACGCCCAGATCCCAAAAGCATCCCCCACCCTGCTCCGGACGAGATCTGTAATTGTCCGCATGTCCTTCTTTTGCCGGAATGCATAGACTCGTCTCTATGGAGCATAAGCGACCATAACGCCCCGATTCTACGATCCTCCGTAGCTCATGCTGCCAAGGATGGTGCTGCACCATGACTCCCTCCAGCAGGTAAGCGCTACTCTGTTCGACTGTCGCTGCCAAGGGAGCAAGATCAGCCGTATTCAGGCATAACGGTTTTTCCACCAGCACATGCTTATGAGCCCGTAGTGCTTTGCCAATCCACTCGGCATGCAAGTCGTTGCTGAGCGCAATATATACAGCGTCGATCTCCGGGTCCTTTAGCATATCCTCAGCATGACGATAAACGACACTGACGCCAAAACGATCTGCCATTTCTCCTGCCTTGGCAACCGTGCGGTTCGCAAGCGCGGTCACGCGTGCCCCTGCTACATGTCGGATCGGTTCCAGCAAGGCACGCGGAGCAATAGCAGAACAGCCAATGATCCCAAAGCGAATATCTCGCATCGCAGGTTCTTGCGCAGCCGCGGCAGCGTTCATGACCCCTGCTCCATTCCCAGTGAGCTTGCTGACATTTGGATGCTATTCACATAGGACTCTATATAACGCGGCGTTCGACTGCGCAGCTCTACGATCCTGCGATGCATATCCTCCAGTATCTGAGCACTGCCGTCATAGGTTTGTATCCACGTATCGTACCGCATACCCAGTCCAAGCCGTTCCCATAGATCCGCATTATGCTTCTCATGCACACCAAATGGCTCCAGCATAATGAGTGGAGTGGCTGTAGCGAACGAATCGGTTAGGCTGCCACCACCTGGCTTGCTGACAATGGCCTGGACACGACATGCTTGGTCCAGCATGCTATGGTAATCCGGTCCAACCTGATACACTGTCTTCTCGCCTCTTTTCACCTCTCCGAAAGGTGGAAATGTATGCTCTCCGGCTTCATTTCGCTGCCATGTCCTCCACTGCGGGTCCATCTGAAAATAGCGTATACTGTCCCGCTGTTCATCCGGTTGATCCTGATCATACAACAGCAGATCCAGCTCCCAGCCCGCTTCTTCCAACCGTCCAACCTTGTCACGGTAGGTGCCCATGCCCCAGCCGCCGCCATGTACGAATAAGCGGGATTGCCGTGCTTCAAACGGTACATACTCCACGGCCGGTACATCAATATAGTGGCTGACTCTATTGTTATCATTTTCAAAAAAGGTCGTTTCTCCACAGCCATCCGCAAAACGTGGGTTATGCTTGGCTAGATTTTTCCAGGAAGGAGAAGGTGTCGAATCCATATACACAATGTCCACATGCACCGACTCCGGTTCTCTGCGCTTGCGATACTCCTCCAGTACATACATCCAATGACCGGATAAGCATATAAAATACCGCCGATCCTCCTCCATCCATTGGTTCAGCAGCACTTCCATCGCAGCGAGATCCAGTGAATTACGCATATCCTGCGGAACCTTCTGCGACATTAAGGCCACCGCAAAATTGTCATGGTAAGCTTTGCGGCTTTTGTCGACCTTGAGACGGGCCGATTCTGGCAGCACATTTTCAAATACATGAATCGCCGTATCCACGCCCAGCCTGCGAAGACCCGCTTGCAACAACAAGCCAGGGGTATAAAAGCCCAATCCGAAACCGGAACACAAAATCGTTACCTTCATAAGCTTATCCGTATTCTTACGCATGCTCATACGCCTCCCGTTTAATTCAGCACTGTAAAATGATGCTCTGCCAAAAAACGCTCCAGCTTTGTAGTCAATCGCATTTTTTCCTCATCGCTCGCAGCAACCAGTTCCAAATAAAGACGACCCTTGCCTCGTACACGTTCGCTTCCAGCGGTTTCTTTTTCACCATTCAAGTCTGGCTTACCCAAGCCGTTCCCTTCTGATCCGCCATCGCTGGCCCCAATCCCGCTCACACGAACCTGCTTGGCAGATGATCTGCCTCCGCGCCCAGTTGCATTTCTGCTTGGCGTGCTTGTTTGGCCCACAATCTTGTTCTCGCCATCTCGTCCACCTGTGTTCACATATAACGTATTGGCACCCAGAGGCATGACGCCTTCTTCACGTTCACCTGTGAACAACAATCCTTCACCTTTCAGCCCTTCCAGCAGTTCTTCATAGGATAGACTGCCATCATGGGACAGCGAATAATTCGTCAGCGTGCCACGCATATTTTTCCTGGCCAGAAAGGTATCGAGCTGATGCTTGATCAAACTCATCGACTTTCTAGCATTAATTTCGATAATTGGCTCCAGCTTCCCACCACGAAGTGTCATGGAATCAATGCAAACATCGCCATAATAACCATCTTGATACAATTGCCGTCCCACATCCTGCATCAAGCTAAAATAGCCCTCGCGCTCCAGCCGCTCCAAAAATGCCCCGTCCGGCGACAAGGATTCCCGATAGGAGAATTGAGTGTTAGCCAGCCATTGTACAGATAAGATATCGACACTTCCATCATCACCAATCGTAAATTGGCATGAAAAATCCTGCTCTTTCTCCAGAAAAGGCTCCAAAAGGAAAAGCACCTGTTTGCCTTTACGCTCCTGTCCACGCAAATACGATACGATCCGGTCCAGCATTTGTGTCGAGGTAATGTGCAGGTTTCCTTTGCCCGATACGCCAAAATCATCCTTGATTAAAAAGCTTCCATCCCGTAGCAGCTTACGCCCCGCCTCAGCAACATCTGCAAACGAAGTCACAATATAGCCCGGGTTGCGCAGACCAAGACTGCGTTTCAGATCAGAGGAATACGTTTTGGCATTTACCTTGCGAATCGTTTCCAGCGGCGGCTGATGCAGTGTTATTCCCCAAGCACGTGCAGCCTCCTCCACATGCGGTAAACCCGCAAACGGGCTAAGCACACAGCCTTCCAGTTGAGGAAACCCCTCTCCGGCATCGGCCTTGCGACTGCCCAGCAGTTCAAATACTGATGCGGTCGACACATTGCCTGCACGCTCCATGCCATCGGTCAAGTCCCGTTCGTTGACAGCCGGATGAAAGCCCAACTGCGCGATATACTGACGCTGTACGGGCGAAATGGCATAACGGGTCAATAACGCATCTCCCGGCTGGCAAAAGCTGAACAGCAGTTCATCCATGGCTGCTACAATCGCAGAAGAAGCCCGGTCTGGCAGGGCTGGCAAGGAAGCTAACTGGGCATCCCGCCAGTAAACCTCCGCTTCGAACGTTCCCATATACAAATGACGCTGATTCGGTATCGCATTCATATGATTCGCTTCCTTTCCTGCTTCATTATTGGCCTACTACACGGTAGCGCTACTGGCTCGCGCTCGTATAATCACGTAGAGCAAACTGCCATATCAGGCGGATGATCGCCAGCAGCCAGAGAGGTGCGAGAAATGCCCATACCACTAACCCGGTTTCCATTTTGCCGAGAATGAACATGGGCGGAAAATTACAAATGACAAACACCGGAAGCACGAACAAACCGATACGCTGAATCAGATTACTGTACACGGCCATCGGCACATAGTTTGTCTCGAAAATGCTGTTGGACAGCTCCGTAACGCCGTTCGTGCGGATGATCCAGAAGGCTAGCAGTTGAGGGAGCAAAAATACGGAGTATGCCGTAAGCACCCCGCATCCAAGCAGCACAGAGAACCCTCCTACAGTTTCAAAATTAAACGGCAATCCGAGTCGTTGCCAGCCGACCCCTGTCATAATTCCGCCGCCAATTACATTCGGCACGGTATAGCCCAATTCAAATTGACGCAGTGTTACCATAAATTGCAGCGATACGGGTTTAGTCATGAGCACGTCCAGTGAGCCGGTACGAATTTTGTCAGGCAGGCTTGTAAAATTACTGTAGAACAATCCACTATAAAATCCGCTCATCATCGTAAACACGCCGATATATAACAATATGGCGTCAGGAGACCAGCCATTAATATCCGTCCCAGCGCGGTATGGAACCGATGCGTACAGCAGCTTGATGAGCAAATAAGCCGTTTCAACCAGAAATGCAGTTATAAAATTAATGCGGTATTCCATCTGCGACATGACAGAAAACTGGACAAACTTCCAGTACAGTCTGATGTAGCGCCTAACGTTTCGGAAAACATTTTTCATGTTAACCCCCCACCGAGACAAAGCGTTTGACCCCGGCTTGCCACACCCAGCGTGATAGGGCCGCCAGCACTACAATCCAGAGCCATTGCACGCCAATGCCTTTAGCGGCTTCCAGCACAGTCAGCTTGCCCGTCAACGCATTCACCGGAAAAAATACGGTGTAGCTGAACGGTAGCAGACTGAACAGACGGGCCAAAACATCTCCAAAAATCGTCAGCGGAAACACGGTACCGCTAGCTACGTAAATGACAAGCGACAGCGTATAAAATAGTCCCGCCGATTCCGTCACCCAAAAGGCTATGCCGCTCAGCGCATAATAGACCACAAAATTAAGCACAAGCGCTCCCGGCAACGCCAATATGTAAAGCAGGATGTACGATAGCCCGAAGCTGATTTGTCCTTCCAGGCTAAGACATAACAGCAAAATAGCAGCCGCCAGCAGCACGACCGCAGACTGTATGACTTTGCCTCCGATAAACCGGCAAAAACGGTAAGCAAAATAATGCACAGGCTGTACCATGAATTTTGCCAGTCCACCTTCCTTGATATCTGTAGCAATTTCGTATTCAAAGCCCGTAGCAATCAGTTTTCCAGTTACTCCCGCCATGACCACATACACCAGCATTTCTGGCAGAGAATAGCCCAGCACTCTTGCTTGTCCCGAAGAACCGAATACAGCTAGCCAGAGAAAAATTTGCGTCATGATCGGCAACATAAATCCCGCCATTTGGAGCCAATAATTAGCCCGATACTCCATTTCGTTTTGCATACCAAGCTGGAGTACCTTCACATATTTGTTATTTCGCATCGGCCAGCCTGCCCCCATCGTACAAATTGGCTATCCCCTCTTCCAGCGGGACGTCCTCAATCGTAAAATCAACGACAGGCAGTGCGTCCAAAATCTTTTTGGACCAAGCCAAGGTATCTTCTGCATCCAGCTCAAATACCGCCTCCAGCTCCGAGTTGGAGCGAAGTTTGCCGAGGCTCGCCAACGTTAGGCTGGATACGGGGGTCTCCAGTCGAACCTTGAGTAATTTACGGGCACCGATGACCTCATTCACCTTGTGTAAGTCTCCGTCATAGACCAATCTGCCCCCGCTGATAATGATGGATCTACTGCACAAATCCTCAATATCCTTCATGTAGTGGCTTGTCAGCAGGATGGTTGTCCGGTGCGTGCGGTTATAGGCTTTGAAAAACTCTCGAATCCGCCGCTGAGAAACAAGGTCCAGTCCGATGGTCGGCTCATCCAGCAAAATGACCCGTGGACGATGCAGCAGCGCGGCGATCAGTTCCATTTTCATACGCTCGCCGAGAGACAGCCGCCGAACCTGCACATGAAGCTGCTCCTCCACCCCAAGCAGGGTGACCAGTTCTTCTAGTGCCTCTTTATAACGGTTTTCATCGATTTCATAGATAAGCTTGTTCAGCTCGAATGACTCGCTTGCAGGCAAATCCCACCAGAGCTGGTTTTTCTGTCCCATTACAATGGAAAACTGACGTTTAAACTCTTTTTGTCGTTTCCACGGGGTAAAGCCAAGTACCGATGCCTCCCCGTCCGTGGGATGGAGAATGCCAGACAGCATTTTGAGCGTCGTTGTTTTGCCCGCCCCGTTTGGACCGAGAAATCCGACAATTTCGCCTTCCTCAATGCTAAAGCTGACATTTTGCACAGCCTCTTTGGTCAGCTGCTCACGCCTGAACAAGTTTTGTAACGATTTGCGCACGCCCGGCTCCTTTTTGTAGTACGTAAATGTTTTCGACAATTGGTTTAATGTAATGGACGGCAATCAATTCCCCTCCTCTTTCCTCTGTGCAGGACACCTGATGAACGTTTCTTATACGGCCGAATGCTTGGACTACTCGGCTGCTTGCTCTGCTAAAATCATCAGTTCCTCCAGCATATGCCGCTGTCTTTCAATTAAATGCAAAGCTCGTTCCGTAATTTCAGGCATCCGATGCTTGCGCAATTGAAGCCCTGTTTTGTAAATATGCAGATTAAGCTTGTGCCAATCCGCGTACAGCGCCTGTGCCAATTCAATTACATGCTGTGTTTGTGGTCCCAGCGTAGCTTGATGCAGCAGGCAATAATCAGCTGTATAATCCGTCAAATGAAGGGCACTGCCCAATCGCAGATTGTAATAGATTTCATGACAGTACGTCCGAAAATCCTGATCCTCCATGTCTGCCAACAGATGGAAGTCACCGACAAATGCCCGGTACCCCTCATCTCCCCGCTTGACCTGCTTGCCTGTCACAGCTTTCCCCGTTTGACTTTCCGACTCATTAGACGTAGGTACGCCTCTCCAGATGGCTTCGTGTCCAGTCAAATACTGTCGAATATGATGAGCACACGCAGCATGCATCTCACTTGGCGAAAGCGGGGCAGGCTGCTCCACCAGCCATGCATACTCAATAATGCCCTGCATCAGATCGTCGAGCCGGGCTGAGCCCACATAAGTCATGGCATGTCCCGAGGAATCGAGCAGGAAGCTGTCATTCACCTGTGCTGTCCGTTCTTGCAAGTCCAACCCGCACAACTCAATCACGTGGCCCCTTGGGTAATTTTTCACATATACATCGTGATAGGTTAAAGCGGTGCTCGACGTATGCAGCATGGTACCGTAGCCCGATGTGAGCACCTGCAACAGGTTGGTTTCATCGCTGACACCAGCGACCCACGGTTCCACCCGAATAACAGGTCCACCACTGGCTGCCATTTCTTGAAGCTGCTCCGGATATTTCTCAGGTCCGAAGCGCTTCAAATCTCCACCGTACTCTGCGCACATACTTCCACACAGCATGAATAGCTCGGATTCGGCCATGTTCACCCCGTACCTCCGCAATGAGGTACGCAGGGAAGAATATACACAATGTTTCCCTGGAAGAGCGTTTGCGACTTCTTCTGCACCATAGTCCACAACGGAATCATGACGAGTCTCCATATCGGATTCCTGCATCAACCTTGTCTTTTCAGCGCCCTTATGCATATTTGCCCAGCAGACGCTCGATGCCTTGCAGTGTAGATAGATGCTCCAGCACTAGATCGTCGTCCTCCATCGTAATATCAAGCTCATTTTCCAACTCTACAATTAATTCCACAGCGGATAAGGAATTCAGCCCCAAGGTTCGCAGATCCTGATCCGGAGTCAACTGTTCCAGTTCTCCCGGAGCCAGTTTCAAAATCTTTTCCAGCAAGGGTACTACATGGTATACATCTGTTTTCATTTTTGATTCCCTCCAATTTATGAGCATCCTAATCCAGCAATAATACCTTCCAATTTGTGCGCATAAGCATCAGCTTCCTGCCAGCTGTCTGCCAAAATAAGTGTGAAAATCCGGTTCACATAGCCCCGCTTCACAGGAATACCAGACAATGTACCCGCCGTATACACAAACACCCCTTCTGGACGTTCGGGCGTATAGAGCAAGCCCTCCTCCGCGAGCAACCCGCACAAGCGGCTGTAGGTGAGAGGTGTAGCGGTAACGTTGCGGTAATAACGGGATAATGTTTTATGCTGTTCTCCCAGGACGGATGACAGGAACGAAATATAGGTAGACAACGTAAATCTACCATTTATCTCAATGACTGGAACCAGCAAACCTTCTTCGTCAACAAAACCGTCAATAGAGGCCATTCCCGTATACCCAATGGAATAGAGATGCGTACCCAGCTGATAGGCGCAGCGTCTCACTTCTTCCTCCAGCGCATCGCCAATCTCAGCCGGCACTTGAGATCCGATATATACGGTGCCATCCACGTTTTGCCTTTTTAGCGAAAACATCGTCACACCACCGCCCTCGTCAATGCAGAGCTGGTAGTTCAGATCCATCTGCTTATTGTGCCAGCGCTCCACCAGCCAACCGCCGGAAGATGGCGACGAGCCGCCAAAACGCTTCATCACACTCAGCAGTGTGTCCAGCTTGGACAGCTCGTCCAGCATATACATGCCTTGTCCTGAGGCACCGTGCGGTTGCTTGATAATCAGCTTCACAGGTCCATCCGATAAGTCAGCCAGTCTGGCACACTCCCTGCGGATCGCCGATTCGTCTGCACATACAGCGCCTTCGCTGACGGCAAAACCAAGCTTTTGCGCGGTCAGGCGGCTGAATATTTTATCATTCACCTGAGCACTGACCGCGGATGGAGCACCGATCAGCTCTAGCCCGCAAAGCTCCGCAATCGCTTCCTCCTGCGGTGTGACCGCATAGGGGACGAGCCACGCTTTGGCTCCGCCGCTGCTGTGGCCTGCATCTGCAACCGTGCGCAGTCGTGCCAAAAGCGCCTCATCCGCCAGCACCAGCTCTGAAATCGGCGTTAGCGGATCAGAAGGCTCCGGCACCTCAATACGCGGCAGGCTAAAGCCCAACCGTTGGAGCATGTCCAGAAACGCCTCATCCGGCTGTTCCCGAAGTACAATGACATCCTGACTTCGACATAGCAGGAGATTCATTTCCTCCATCCGGTTTACGACTTGCTGTTCATCCCGGTCTACCATGCCCCCCTTGCGGGGGGATGGATGCCACACTTGCTCTGCGCCGATATTAAACAGCCAAATCAGGACTCCATGGTCCCGTTCATGCGCAAGCGCTTCCACAAGGTTAATAGTTTTAGTCGTCACGTCTTGTCATCATCCCTCTCTCTTCCATCCAGTAACAAACAACATCCATAGAAAACTAAATGTATTTCAGAGAGCCTGCCCCGTGCAGATACAATACGCTGCATTTGGAGCACACCGGAGTCAATCCTTCATGATTAATCTTTTGACGAGTTTTCTCATACGCATCTGAGTTCCATATCTCCTTCAGACTGTGCTCACGCATGCTTCCAATCGTGAATTCACTGAAAAATTTGCAAGGCATGACCTTCCCGTCTGGTAAAATATCTGTTCTGGAGGTGAGCGCCAAACAATGATTGGAACAACGGCTGACCATTTCCTCGCCATGTATAAATTTATCAATTTCCTCATAATCCAAACCGGGCTGATAGCGCACGCGAATGTTCCATACTCGCTCATTGATCCGCTGTAGTTCCTGCATCAGAGGATCGATGTTATCCGGGTTGATTTTATATTTGAAAGCATGCCAGCTACTAATATTTTTTTCTTCAAGTTGTCGGAGCCAGGAGAAATTATGTGTGAAATATTCATCCATTTTGAGGGAGGTCTCTTTGGAAATGTACCAGGGGAACGTCAGCAGCACCAGATCCAGCCTTTTGTCCTCCAGCATTTGCAGAAATTCGTACATCCGTCCGATCATGTTATCGTTAATGACCGCATGGACAGTTACCCGTCCCTTGTACAATCCCTGGTCGCGCAGTTCAATCAGCTTATCCATCTGCCGCATTGTTTTTTGAAAGGTGCCTTTACCGCGAATTAGATCGTGTTCTCTTTCAAAACCTTCAATCGCTATTAATAACTCCAGATTTTCGGACAAATCCAAAATCCGGTCCAAATATTTATCAATAAGTAATCCATTTGTACAAAAGGTCATTTCGCGCCGATCTTCCGCCAGCACGTCCAAAATTTCATCAAAACGCCGGTGAAACATCGGTTCGCCGCCCCACATGTACAGTCTGGACTTGGCTTCCTTGGTTTCGCTCAAAATCTGCCGGAGCATGTCCGGAGCAAGATCCATGTTTTGTTCTTCTTTATCCATTTGGTGATGGTAGCCTTCCTCGTTCCATTCAAAACAGTGTGTACATCTCAGGTTGCAGCGGTTGGTCAGCTTAATGCCAATCGTCTGGGGCATGTCCGTTTTGAAAGTAGGGTCCTGTGTGGCGTTACGGTAAGATACAGAAGCGTTTTTCAGGTTACGCTTGATGAGCTTGAACGCTTTCTCATCAATCAGCACATTGCTTTTGGGCTGCATGCTAACACCTCGTTTAATGGATTTTCAGGCACATGTACCAAGCTGTACGTCAGACCGTCTCCATTCCCTCCAGGTGCGGCGCTTGTTCCGCATCGCTGATCCCCTGAATGTAGCTGCAAAACGCATCTACCGAGCTCAAATGCTCTAGCTCAAAGGAATCAAAATCAATCTCCACATCAAACGCATCCTCCACTTGCAGCATGAAATGAACCAACTGCAACGAATCCAGTCCGGCATCATGAATAATGTCCGAATGTCCATCCAGCTTAGCGACCAGTTCAGGATCTTCCTTAACCGCGCTGATCATTTCAATCACTTGGCTTTGCATAGCAAACTCCTCCTTGTGAATGAGATTCTGTTCGTTCCACCCAACGATGCCCTCTGCAAAGAAAGCTCCTAGAAAAATTCCTTCACTGGAACTTTATTCAATTATACTCCTCCAATGAAGAGACAAGTCAATAGGTTGTTTTGTAAGTAAAACTCGCAATATGTAAATTAATGTATGATAACTTCTACAATTTTCGCCGGCTATTTTTTCGCAAAATCTAATAAAAATTCTCCTCACATCTCTTGCATGAGCGGCAGAATTATTTTACAATACACATGAAAATGTTTTTCCTTATATTCTTCTTGTATACGATACTTTTTTTCACACAAACATTCTACAGCCAAAGGAGCACAGCTCATGTCCCCCATTCTTCATACATTAGCCCATAGACTGGAGCAGCTTCCCGTACAGGAGCGCAAGCTGGCGGAATCCATCCTGCAATCCCCGGAAGATGTGCTGCATTTGGGTATTCGGGAGCTGTCAGAGCGTTGTGGTGTGAGCGCGGCGACCGTTACGCGGTTTTGCAAATCACTACATTTTAAAGGCTATCCCGATTTCAAAATGAAGCTGGCCGCCGAGTTGTCCCACTCCAACCGTAATGGTGAAGAATCCTATCAGGATATTGTCGCCGGAAATTCACTTTCCCGAATCGTGCAGGCTATTCAGGCGAACCATACCGCATCCATTGCGGACACGACCCGACTGCTGGATTACGACAAGCTGGAGCAGGCCATTGCATGGCTGTCAGCCACGAGCCGCATTGATCTCTATGGGATGGCGACATCGTCGATTGTGGCACAGGATTTTTACCAGAAGCTCATCCGTATTGGCAAGAACAGCACTGCCTTTGCAGATTCGCATATGCAGATTACCTCTGCCTCCTCGCTCGGAGCGGGAGATGTCGCCTTCGCCGTCTCTTATTCAGGGGAAACCCAGGAGACCATTGCGGCTCTACGTTGTGCAAAGGAACAGGGGGCCAAGACATTATCCCTGACCTCCTTCGGAAACAATACGCTGGCAGGCCTTGCGGATATTGCGCTATTTTCCTCCTCATTGGAGGAAGGAATGCGACGTGGGGATATGGCCTCCCGCATCGCCCAGCTTCATATCATAGATATTCTGTTTACAGGTATGGTGAGCGCAGATTTTGACAAATATATTCCGAGGTTGGAAGGTTCGTATCAACAAGTGAGCAAGCTCAAAAAACAACCAGGGGGTCACTAAGATGAACATACGCATTTTGAACAGCCGTGAGGACCTGAACGCTACTGCCGCCGCTGTGATCGCCAGCTTGCTGCTATCCAAACCACAGGCCATGCTTGGCCTGGCCACCGGTAGTACGCCGATTGGCATTTACCAACATCTTGCAGATATGTACCGCAAGGGACAGGTCAGTTTTGCACGAGCCTATTCCGTGAATCTTGATGAGTATGTTGGTCTTCCCCCAGAACATCCGCAGAGCTATCGAAGCTTTATGAATGAGCACTTGTTCCAGCATATCGATATTCCGATATCCCATACACGTGTCCCTGACGGGAATGCACTGGATCTGGCAGCAGAATGTGCAGCGCACGAGCAGGCCATTCTGGACCATGGACCCGTGGATCTGCAATTGCTTGGCATTGGTCATAATGGTCATATCGGCTTTAACGAACCTGGTCACCGCTTGACTGGAGCCACACATGTTGTAGATTTGAAAGAAAGTACGCGCTCGGCGAATGCCCGATTTTTTGGCGATATAGATGCTGTACCCAGGCAAGCAGTTACGATGGGAGTAGGCACGATTCTTAAGGCGAAGCAAATTATACTGGTGGCTTTTGGTGCGGATAAGGCTGATATTATAAAGCAGGCTTTAACTGGACCCGTCACGACTGAGTGTCCGGCTTCTCTGCTGCAATGTCACCCCAACGTACTTATTTTACTAGATCAGAAAGCGGGAGGATGGTTCAATTGAAGTCAGATGAAATGAGTGGTAACGTACCCCAGCTACTGTATGGGCAAGTCGTCGTTGGGAATGACATCATTGAAAAAGGGGTTGTCGTCATTGAGGGGCAATCCATTGTATTCGCTGGTTCAGAAGAGCATTTACCCGCCGATTGGACAGCGGTAGTCTTGGCAAATCAGGAAGAAAGCGCAGCGAAAACCGCAAACATTGTGCGTTTGGAAGGAGGATATCTGCTACCAGGCTTTATTGATATTCATGTTCACGGCGGTAACGGTGAGGACTTTATGGACTCCAGTTCAAGGGTGCTGGATACGATCACCTCCTTTCACGGTTCACAAGGAACGACGGCTATGCTGGCTACCACCATGACCGCGCCCAAGGAACAGATTGACCGGGTATTGAGTGAAGTTCACGCATACATGGCACTACCTATGCCCTATGCTCAGTTGGAGGGCGTACATCTGGAAGGGCCGTTCATCAGTCCGAACTGGCCTGGAGCGCAAAACCCAGAACATATCGTGCCACCGAATCTCTCATGGGTGGCAGAATGGGAGCAGCGCTATCCAGGCCTTGTTCGCCAGCTCACGCTTGCGCCCGAACGGGAAGGAGCGCTGGAACTGATTGCATGGCTGCGTAGCCATGGCATTACCGCGGCTCTCGGTCATACGGATGCTACGTATGAAGAGGTTGAACAGGCAGCGACGGCGGGGCTGAATCATGCGGTGCATGCATTTAATGCTATGACTCCGCTGCATCATCGCAAGCCGGGAGCCGCCGGAGCCGTACTCGCTGATCCGCGCATTGAAGCAGAAATCATCGCGGACGGCATTCATGTGCATCCCGCCGCCATTTCCCTGCTCGCTAGATTAAAGCAGGATCATAATCTCATTCTCATCACAGATGCCATGTCTGCTACTGGTCTGGAAGACGGTCATTATACGCTCGGCGATTTGCCGGTGATCGTGCAGGGCGGTGTAGCACGACTGGAGGATGGCGTCACTTTGGCAGGAAGCACACTAACGATGATTGAAGGCTTCCGCTACTTGGTTCAACATGTGGGTATAAGTATTCCCGCGGCATCACAAATGGCCAGCCTGAATCCGGCTCGATCCTTGCACATTGCTGATCGTACAGGTTCGCTTGAAGCAGGTAAACAAGCAGACATCCTGTTACTGGATGGAGACTTAAAGCTGCAAGGCGTATGGATTAAAGGATTGCGCAAATAATTCAGTTATAGTTATCATTCCCCAAAACTAAAGAGCTATCCACCAGCGTATTCGCTGAGATGGATAGCTCTTTCTTTGGCATTGCACACACTTATAGGGTTTGAATTAGCGATGATTCATTGGCGCGGGCGTATGATTTTGTGGGCGTGTGGGTGCTGTATTTTCCATTGGACGGTTTGTACCAGCCGCCGGAGTTGGGAATACACGTTCAATCACATCTACCATTTCATTGCTCAAGCCTCTAATCGGATGACCATTTTGCACACTGTGTGTAAAGTCAGTGGCTTGTTTAACAAAGTCCGGGTTAGCGGATACATACACCTGTTCAATCGAAGGCGCAAATTGCTTCACTTTATTCGCGATACGGCTCTTGACTGCATCACTTGGTTCATATGCAGTTCTTGCTCCCTCGATGGTGGTGTTTCCGGTATTTGCGCGATTGTTGTCCGTCAAGCCACGCAACATACCGTACGAGCCTGTACCCATCGTACCGAATAAACCGTCATCACGACGCGCAGGTGTTCCATTCCTGGTTACTCCATTGTCTGTCATTCCAGGCGTTGTAGTATCCGTAGTACGGTTTCCTCTAGTACCATTAACGCCATTCACACTCGGTACATTCCCGTTACGTCCAATACTATTTGCACTTGGAGTACCGTCAACACTTGGAACACCAACACCTGTTCCGTTAGCTTGGTCTTTCAAGGAAACGGCTACATAGGCATGCCGTTCACCGACCAGCACTGTCGCAGACTTTACATCCGGCATCTCGGATATACGTTTGGACAAATTGCGATCGACTTGCAGATTACGGACTGGATGTCCGGTTCGGTTGGCATTTTCATTCAATGCCATCCCGTCCATACCATTGGACTTAACCCCATAACGATTGACACCATCCATACCATAACGGTTCACACCATCCATATGATGTGTGCTTTGCGCGTTATAGCGTGTACTGTTCGTACGAACGTTATGATCGGCATTTCCGCACCCGGTCAAAGCAGCCATACTGGCGAGTAAAGCAGCAGAAATCGTAAAACTGATGACCTTCTTAGTTCCTGGCATGAACTCATCCTCCATACATTATAAAATGTGTGACGAGATTATCATGCGCTATGAATCATAGGGATATCCTGACTAAAAAATGACTAAAAAAATAAAATTTTAATGTAAATATGAAATACAATTGATGATTTACCACAAGATGGCATGTATAATAAGCTTGAAAAATACTTTATTTTACAAAGGAGGATTTTCAGTTTGAAAAAGATCACCGTTTTGATGCTCATTTTTTTGTTATCAGTTACTCTTGTTCCCGTTGGTGCTTTTGCAGGCTCCACTACACCCCAACCCCCAAAAGATCCCGCCGGAAGCTGGGCAGAAGGTCCACCACCTAATCGCGTTGATCCAGCCAAGCCCGCACTATTGTTCGTACATGGTTTGAACAGTAGCGCTGAAGTCTGGACCAAGAATGATAACGATATGCTTCAGCGCGCACGTGACGCCGGATACCAGACAGCCACCATTAATCTGTACGATACAACTGGCACATCCCAAGATATGTGGGACAATGGTAAGCTTCTGGCCGACAAAATTAAGGTCATCAGCAATCACTTTGGAAAAAAGCTTATCGTCATCGCCCACAGCAAAGGTGGAGTGGATACTCAAACCGCTCTCGTATATAACGGAGCCGCTCCTTATGTACAACGTGTCATCACCCTCAGCAGTCCTCATCATGGTTCACAACTTGCAGATCTCGCCTACAGTAGCTGGGCCGGATGGCTGGCAGATATCGTCGGGTCACAAAATCCCGGTACCTCCACTTTACAAACATCTTATATGAAGTATTTCCGAACCAAGACCGATTCACTTAGTAATGCGACTACAGTTCCATTCTTCACGTTTGCTGGTGATAACTGGTCTGGCGGCACTGCTTCCTACATACTGGGCGGACTTTACCTCTCCTCCTTTGGTAAGAATGATGGAGTGGTCACAGTCGACAACGCTAAGCTTCCCGGCGGACGTGTAGTTAAAGTCGGATCTTGGGATCATGCCAAGGTTCGCACTGGTTCTTACGTCTTCTCCCTGATCCAACCCTACCTCCAAGCGAACACTCCAGCATTGAATCAGGAAACTGAGGCACTTTCAGCATCTTCCCTGACTGCTTCTGCTTCACAATCCACCTATAGCGAGATCGATAATTCATATTTTATCCGAGGCGGCGATTATAATGGAAAAGCCTCACAAACCCTCACTGTTGAAAATGGTGTAAAATCCATTGATCTGGACTGGATCAGCGATAAACGTGTGAGTAAACTGGAACTAACCAAGCCTGACGGTACTAGTGAAATTATTAATCTGAAAGCAGGCTATGATGACGATATTTTTGCTGGTGCCTGGCATCATAACGCCGTCATTCAAAATCCAAAACCGGGCACCTATAAACTGAACGTCACGGTTCCTGATAATGGAGCGTATCTCCTGATTGCACGTTACCAGGCTGTTCAAGTTCCTGAGCTGAAATACAATTTAAATGCAGTGGGCCCGAAGCTAAATTTGAAACCACAGGATTCCCCGAACAGTGTTACACAAGTCACCTACCAAGTTCAATATTATGGTGATCCGCAGCAAGGAGTCACTTCTACATCCAAAGGTTTGACGGTACAGCAAAAAAACGTTAACCCTACCGGACAAATTGAGCTATCCAAAGCGGACAAGCCCGGCATCTATTCTGTAACCTATGAAATTAGCGGCACCACAGAGGCTGGATATCCGTACCGCCGCACAGCTGTTCAATCCATTTATATTGATGCTGACGGCAACAAGTATGTTGACTAAATAAATCTACAACCTAAAAAGCCTGCAAACCCCCATTATAGTTGGGGCGTTTGCAGGCTTTTTTTCATTACAAAACATCTTGATAGAAATAATACTTTGTAAGGCATTCGTTGTGTTCAATCCGTTGTCTGATTCCTCAGCTTATGAAGCCAATAGTAGTGGTGTATATCCATAATAAAATGAAAAAGAACACATGCCAGCATCGAGTATACACTTATCAATACTGTGGCAACTAATTGTTGTGTAGCGAATCCGAGGGAAACATTAGCTATCAGATAACCAGCCCCAGTAAATGTGGTGATAGTTACTACAGGCGCTCTTTTGTTTTTTTCCTTAAACTTTGGTTTCTTCTTATGATTTGAAGGATCTTTGAATTTCGTTAAATTATATTTTATAAAGTAATACAAGGCCACTCCATAAAGGGCAAAAGAACCTACAAAATACCATGGAGTATCCAGATCCAACATGCCATAAGCAAACTTTTGTGTCATGATCATGAAGCCAATAGAACAAACCAAACCAAATACACCACGGAATAAAATGTAATTCAACTGCAATTTGCGTGGCATGATGACCAGTACAAGGGCCCAAATGTTTATCATAACAATCGGTGGCAACAGTACATAAACGTAAACTGCAATGTATGGATTTCCCACTAAGGGGATAACTAGAAACAGATCTAACAGTAATGAAACAAGAATGATGACATTGGAACGAATACTGTTGACTGGGTACATCTTCATACTTTTTTCAAAAGAAGCCCTGTTATCACTCATAAACTTATAAGCCCTCCGTTAAATAAGTAAATCTACGGATAAGGATAGCCAAGGCTATATCCATTGTCCACTTTTTACTGTCTTTAACTCTTGTTGCAGTTCTTCTATAAAATCAGTCACAATGCTTTGGACAGCATCTTCACGGGACATACGAATATACCGACTGGTCTTTTGAATGTCTTCCTCGAACAATTGAAGTATCCTACACATGGCCTCCTGATCTCCACTTCGTACTAATTTTAGCAATTGGACGAACTCAGCATCCGAAATAACTCTTTGAGCATTTTCTTTTTCCATTTATTCACCGCCTGTTGGGATAGCTTTAACTCTTTTGCAATCTGTGCTTCGGTTTTGTCTAGTATGTAAAGGTCAAAGATGATCATTTTTCCGATCTCAGAAGATAGAGAGTTGATAAGCTGTAGTGTGTACATATTAGAGTTTGAAGATTCTGTAAAAGATGGGGCGCTGACGGCTTCGTTCTTTTCCATTACAAATTCATGATTGGTTTGTACCCGAGCACGATACTGGATTCTCCAGGCAATGCGGTACAGCTTCTTTCGATATTGTTCCACCAATGTTAGCTGAGACTTATCCATTGTAAATCACCCTTTCTCTTTGGATTTGACTTTTTCTAAATCCTCATACTATAGGGTAATTTGCAAACCTATTTTACAACCAAAACAGAACATTTGTTCTTATTTATTATACTATTTTTACATGCAGTTGTATATGGTTCTTTTAATTTACCTTCCTTTATATATGGCTAAAAAGGAGGGAATACATTGCAAATGGATGATGCTCTTTCTCTGGTTACCAACGTAGGCTTTCCGGCTGGACTTTGTTTTATTTTGTTGCGGCACATCCTGCACACGATGGAAGAAAAGCTGGATAAGCTGGATCTCTCACTTCATGAGCTGATTCAGGTTATCCAAGATTTAAACGACAATAACAGCTCTTCTTCCAAAAGCAGCAAACCTGACGAATAACGAACACAAAGAAGCTCCAGACGACGATCATCCGCCGTTGGAGCCTCTTTGTGCGCTAATTTAATTTCTAATGATTATTTTCCAGTCTGAGCTTGGTCGTGGCCATTCTGTTCAGTACGGTTCACGTCAGATACTGACAGACCATAAGCCCAGTTACTTTGTGGCGGCACAACCCATACGGTATCTGGATCATCGTTAAGCGTCCAGCCCTGATAGACCAGCTGGGAATCATCCTTACCCAGCGATATACTCAGCGTAAAGCGGTGAACAGGCTTGCTCAGCTCGGAGGCTTTGCGCAAGGCCTGACTGCTAGCCAGGTTTTTGATTTGCTGCGAGAGGGAAGTCGCCGTGTCATTGGCTACTGACTTTCCGTTCAGCGTCCAAGATGTGGAAGCACTGTCTCCGGTTCCGCTGTTACCGGAGGATTTGAGCATCCATGAAGAATTTTGGCCTTCCCACTCTATTCCGCTCAGCTTGGTATCGTCCCAATCGAACGGCGTTGTATCTATAAAATCATCAGCACCCAGCAACAACCCTGAAAGTGTATCTATAGGTACAGAAGCTATCTCTTTTTTGTCTGATAATACATAAACAGCATCTCCGGAAGGCAACGTTTCACCGAAGGCAAAGGTACGAACGTCGCCCTTCTTGGTCTTAATCTCAATCTGATCATGGGTAGCGCTGATCCCATATTTGGCTACGTCTGTAGGGGAAGATTCCACCACTTCACCCAACTTTACATTTTGAATCGCTGCTAGCCAATTGTCTATTGTATATTGGTTTAGCGGGTAAGTCCGTGGCTTGCTCATACTCCATTGACCATCATGTTGTTCAAGTTCCAACGACTTGCCGTCCTTTCCTGTGATCGCGAAAGACGTAATATTCTCATGCGTAAGCTGAACCAGCTGGCGAGCCGCCGGCGCTTGTTCACGAAAGAAGTTTTGGCTCTTTGCATAGATTATACCCGCTCCCAATACAACTAACAGTAGCACTGTGGGTATCCATTTTCTCATGCTCTTCTTCGCCTCCACCATAATAAGATTCCGATGACCGCGAATAGCAACGGCAATCCGATGACAGATATGGTCAATATCGTTTTTGCTTGTGCAGGAGTCAAGTAAGCTACCTTATAATCCTGCTCCTGACGAGGACGAATGGTAAGCCCATCAGAATGTTCCTGCACATAATTCAGACTGTTCAGCACAAAGTCTCGATTGCCTCCTGTGTTGATCTCAGTGTCGCTTAAAAGGGCAGACGTTCCGAGAATAACGGCTTTGGGCTTGCCGTCTTTCCCTTCTACCGCATAACCGAGATTCAGCGGCCCCTGCGGGTCCTTGTCATCCTTCTGCGTTTCGTTGTTCAGCAGCCCTTGGATATTCGTTTCGCCATAGCTGGCTGCAGAAGATTTCATCAAAAGCGTCGTCTTCCAATCCTTCTGCTCTCCTGCCTGCAAAGCAATAGACAGTGAAAGAACCGGGTACAGATTGGAAGCCGCCAACTTGTCGGTGATCGCATGACTGCCGAAGGTAGGAACCGTCCATAGAGGTCCAAGTGTATTCGTCTGTTCCTGATCCACCACGATGGCATGAGTGTCCTTCACTCCATAATCAGCCGCTAATGCATCAAGGTTTTTCCAATCGGACCCCATGTTCGGGTGAAAGCCTAGTGCCATAAAAAGCTTTCCGCCATCATTCAGATACGTACGAATACTCTTCAGTTCCGTTGCACTGATATCACGTTCTGGTCCGACAATAGCCAATACAGACGCATCTTTGGGCACGCTCCCCGCCTGATTGAGCTGAACTTCCTCTGTTTTCACATTATCTTGTGACAGTGAGCTACTTAATTCAGTCATTTGGGACAACGGGATTTCCTCATGTCCAGTTAGAAAGGCTACTTTCCCTTGACGGGTAGATGATAATCCCAACAGTCCACTAGTCAGCTTTTCTTCCCCGGTAAATTGGTATGCCCCTTCGCCACTCCCCTGAGCTTGCGTAAATAGACTCCCAATATCTATAACCCGCTTCTTCTCCCCCTGCACCAACACAATAGACGCTGCAGTAACACCATATTGCTTGGCCAGTATCGGTTCCTGATTCAGATCGTATTGCTCGACCTTGAGCTTGTTGTTACGCTTGGCGTATTCATTCAGCATATCCGTAACATCCCGGTTCAGCTTCTGATTTTGTGAAGTGGATACGGTAAAAGCAATGAGCCGTACGTCTTCCTTTACACCCTGGATGGTCGTCAACGTTTGGTCAGACAGCGTATACTGCTTGCCTGCCGTCAGATCCAGTTGAAAGCCACCTAACGACCGCAGAAATAACGTCAATAAAATAAAAATCCCTACAGCAGCAATCGATAGTACCACACTATTGGTATGACCCAGCCATTTTTTCATATTCATTACCTCCACCGTTTCCGTTCAACCACTTGGATACTGAATAGCAAAAAGAGCACCGCCACCGTCACGTAGTACATCACATCGGCCCCATTCAGCAATCCTTTGGTGAAACTGTCAAACCGTGCGGTTAGTGAAAAAGGTTCCAGCCATTGCTGTACCGCCGCAGATGCACCCGTCTGTCCACCAAACGAATCCAGCATCCAGAACACAAGTAAAATAATAAAACTGACGACCGCCGACATCATCTGATGCTGTGAAAGCGTCGAAGCGAATAAGCCGATCGCCATCATGGCTGCGCCAAGCATGAACAGACCGATCACAGATGTTAATACCAGCGTCCAATCCAGCTTCCCATAAAAGGACATCACGACCGGATACGCTAGACTGCACAGCACTAATATGAGCAACATGCCCAGCGACGCCAAAAATTTACCTACGATCATTTCCGTCACACTCACAGGTGAGGTAAGCAGCAGTTCATCCGTACCTTGCCTGAATTCCTCCGCAACCAGCCTCATCGTGAGCAATGGGACGACGAACACCAGCATGGACAAGGTGTCACCGAGTACCAGCCGATAGTCCAGAATGCTAGGCTGATACATAACAAAATTTGTGTAAAAAAGTAACCCCGTCAGCAGCATGTACACTGCAAGCGCAAAATACGTCGTTGGTGTCCACAGATAGGCTTGCAGCTCTTTTTGACAGACCGCGAACAAACGCCTCATGACCGATTACCTCCTGTATCCTTATCTTCTTCAGCCTTATCGTCGCCGGACGCAGCATCTCCATGCTCCACCGTGATAGCCGTAGGGGCTGCATTCTCCGAGGAATGTAGGTCTTGTACTGCTGGATCGCTGACCTGACCTTCTTCCGTCTCGCGGGTCGTTAACTGCTGGAAGATATTTTCCAAGCTAAGGTTTTCTTTTTTCATCTCCAAAATTGGAAGCTTCGCATCAGACAGCACATAAAATAGTTCTTCGCGAAAATCCTCACCTGAGTCTCCTGTGAGTAGCAATCCGGTCATATCTGGCTCTGCGGCAGTCAGCTCCGTGTTCGCTGGAGGCAGCGTGGTCGCCATAGATTCAACCTCTACTTTCCCCCAAGTACGCAGGACATCCAGCACCTGCTCACGCTTCCCTCTGACCTCCACCTTCACCTTGAATCCATCTTCCATCGAACCGCCGAGCGCATCAGGGCGCCCATCCATGACCAGTTTCCCTTCATGGATGATGAGAACACGATTGCACAAAGCATCCACCTCAGGCAATATATGCGTACTTAGCAATACCGTATGATTTTCGCCAATCTCCTGAATGAGCTGACGAATCTCCAAAATCTGATTGGGGTCCAAACCTGAGGTTGGTTCATCCAATACCAATAAATCCGGGTTATGAATAATCGCACCTGCCAGTCCCAAGCGCTGTTTATACCCTTTGGACAAACTGCGGACTAATTGTTTTTCCCGCCCATTCAGTCCTAGCCTGGAAATCATCTCCGAAATACGCAGCTTCTGCTCTCTCGCAGGCACGTCCCGAATACTAGCTACAAACTTTAAATAGGATCTTACGGACATATCCTCATACAAAGGGGGAGTCTCCGGCAGATAACCGATTTTGGAACGGGCCTGTCTGCCCTTATCCTGAATCGGGATACCGTCAATCGTAATCACTCCCTCGTTGGGTTGAAGATACCCTGTAATCATGCGCATCGTCGTCGTTTTACCCGCACCATTCGGCCCCAGGAAACCAACAATTTCACCGCGCTGCATTTCAAAATCCAGCTTATGTACCCCCCGGTTGCCCTCATACCACTTGCTCACCTGCTGCACTTTGAGCACATGTTCCACCCTTTCTTTTATCGTAATCTTCTCCCTGCTGCTCCCCTACTTCCCTCCCACCTAAAATGTTGCATGAGTAGCGGGTAGCAGCGAAGCGGAGGATTTGAAGCTGGAGAAGCGCCAGCATTCGCCTTTGCTGTAGGATTCTTACCTTTATATGTCTTATCTAATCAAAGAAGAATCCTACAGCAACAGCGATCGGAAGCTCAAAGCCTTCGCGGAGCGGTCTCCCCGCACCTTATGCTACACTTTTAAATTCTAATGATAATCCCCCACATATAACTCCAGCTTAACGTCACTTAAATAGAAGCTTAAAATAATGTGTCTGAAATGTGAACACAAAAATACACATCTGCCCTCGGAAACTTGTACGGTTCGCTAGGATATGGATTCGCATCTACTATCATTACAACGTGTGAAGGGAGTGTATAAAAGCGATGAGTGTATTGTTTACCAATCTAGTTTCTAACGGCGACTTCGAGATCGGATCAACCCTTTTTTGGAGCTCTGTCAATGTGACTGTCACTAACTTATCTGTAAAAAAGACAAACTTTTATAGTGCGATCCTGGCAGGAGGCGCAGTAGATGCATCTCTTTCCCAGGTCGTTTTTGCTGCACCAGGCGAAAGCTATACATTAAGCCTTTCAGCTGCAAAAGTAGGAAGCCTGTCCAGTCCTCAAGTTAACATATTTCTGTATTACTATGACGCAGCCTTTAGCTTCCTTGGCACGGGGCTAACTACCTATTTGAGCTCAGGCACATTGCCAGACGCTGTGAATGGAACATGGCAAAGCCTATATGAAGTAACAGCTCCTGTTCCAGCCAACGCAGCCTATGCCTTTTTGGTTATTAGTAAAAATGCCTTGGCTAACACTGCTGATGTAGCCATTGATTCTATTGCTCTTGTTAAAGCAAGTGCAGCTGGAGCTGTAGGACCAGCCGGACCTGTCGGGCCTACGGGCGCTACAGGCGCTAGTGGCAATACAGGTGCTACGGGGCCTGCGGGTGCCACAGGCGCCACGGGCATTGGCGGACCTGTCGGGCCTACGGGAGCCACGGGGGACACAGGTGCTACCGGACCTTTCGGACCTACTGGTGCCACGGGGGACACTGGTGTTACTGGACCTATTGGGCCTACGGGCGATACCGGACCTGCGGGGCCGACTGGACCTACCGGACCATTTGGCCTTGGATTTACTGGCCCTGTCGGACCTACTGGTGCCACGGGTGACACAGGTGCTACCGGACCTGTCGGGCCTACGGGCGCTACGGGTGACACTGGTGTTACTGGACCTGTCGGACCTACAGGCGCTACGGGCGACACTGGTGTTACTGGACCTGTCGGACCTACAGGCGCTACGGGTGACACTGGTGCTACCGGACCTGTCGGACCTACGGGAGCCACGGGGGACACTGGCGTTACCGGATCTATCGGGCCTACTGGCGCTACAGGCGACACTGGCGTTACCGGACCTGTCGGGCCTACGGGAGCCACGGGGGACACAGGTGCTACCGGACCTGTCGGACCTACAGGCGCCACGGGGGACACTGGTGTTACCGGACCTGCTGGACCAATCGGACCGATCGGGCCTATTGGCGACACAGGCGCTACTGGGCCTGTCGGACCTACGGGCGACACGGGACCTACAGGGCCGACTGGACCTACCGGACCATTCGGCCTTGGATTTACCGGACCTGCTGGGCCTACTGGCGCTAAGGGTGACACTGGTGTTACTGGACCTGTCGGACCTACAGGCGCTACGGGCGACACTGGTGTTACTGGACCTGTCGGACCTACTGGCGCTACGGGTGACACTGGTGCTACCGGACCTGTCGGACCTACTGGCGCCACGGGGGACACTGGCGTTACCGGATCTATCGGGCCTACTGGCGCTACAGGCGACACTGGCGTTACCGGACCTGTCGGGCCTACTGGCGCCACGGGGGACACTGGTGTTACTGGACCTACAGGGCCGACTGGACCGATTGGACCAACAGGAGACACAGGCCCAGAAGGACCGATTGGACCTACCGGACCTACAGGGCCGACTGGACCTACGGGGCCTACCGGACTCTAACCTCCTTTTTCTGTCACATCATTTTTAAGCGATGTACCATACCTTATCGACAAAGCCGCACAGCATGTTAAGGCTTTGTCATCCATGCCCTGCCGCGATTGCGGCAGGGCTTCTATAAATCAGACCTCTTTTAAATCCAACTTTATGTTTGATCGGAATCCTTAAATGGTTCCCAAAGGAGTGATGCTCAATTGATCAGTATCAGCCTGTGCATGATCGTCAAAAATGATCAACATACCATTGGCCGTTGCCTGGAATCGGTCCATCATATTGTGGATGAGATCAATATCGTGGACACAGGTTCACAGGATCGGACCATTGACATATGTCGCAACTTTACAGATCGAATTTTTCCATTTGAATGGGTAGATCATTTTGCCCTTGCACGTAACTATTCGTTTGAGCAAGCTACGCAGGAGTACATTCTCTGGCTTGATGCCGATGATATTTTGAAGGAGCAGGATGCCGTCAAGCTGCTTGAGCTGAAGCAAACCCTTGATTCCTCAGCCGTACCAACCGTCGATTCCGTGTCTATGAATTATCATTATGGCTTTGATGATCATGGCAATGTCACCCTACATTTTCGCCGAAACCGCTTGATCCGAAGGTCAGCCGGGTTCCGTTGGCATGGAGCCGTGCATGAGTACCTCGCCGTTGACGGGAATATTCAACATGCCGATATCGCCATAACTCACACTAGAACACACACGGCCTCTCCAGGGCGAAACCTGCGAATTTATGAGAAATTGCTCTCCCAAGGTCATGTCTTCTCTCCTCGTGACCTTTACTATTACGCTAACGAGTTAAGAGACAATAAAAGATATGAGCAGGCCGTGCAGACTTACCGGGATTTTCTGGATACCGGACAATGCTGGGTAGAGGACGCGATTAGTGCATGTAGCAAAATGGCTGACTGCCTGCAACAACTGGGCAAGCTGGAGCAAAGTATTACCGCGGCTCTCCATAGTTTGACCTTCGATACACCCAGGGCAGATCTATGCTGTCGGATAGGTCATTATTTTTTGCATAAAAATGAGATCACCAAAGCTATTTATTGGTACGACATGGCTACCACTCTCAATCCTCCCGACACGATGGGCCCAGTACAGGACGCGTACCAAACGTGGTTTCCTCATATCCAGCTATGCATTTGCCATTTTCGGCTGAAGGATTACACACGTGCGAATTGGCACAACGAGCAAGCTGCCACGTATATTCCCAACGACCCGCATATCCTGCATAATCGACAATTTTTCAGCTCAATCCTGAATCCTCCCCAATAAAGTGTCCCCCATACCCCCCTCAATCTTTTAGTAAGTCAAAGGAGGAGCAAGCGGAATGCATCAATCGAATCGGTACAAGATAGCTGTCTATGCCATTAGCAAAAATGAAGCCCGATTCGCCAAACGATGGATGCACAGCATGCGTGAAGCCGATGTTGTCATTGTAGCGGACACCGGCTCTACAGACGATACCGTTTCTCTGCTACGCGAAGCGGGTGCAGAGGTGCATCGTATCCAGGTAACTCCTTGGCGTTTTGACAAGGCTCGCAATGAGTCCCTACGGCTGGTCCCTGACGATATAGATATTTGTGTCTGTACGGATCTGGACGAAGTCTGGGAGGAAGGTTGGCGGTCGCGGCTGGAACGCAACTGGAGGGAAGGAACTACCCGGATGCTATATGCCTTTACACATGGACAGCCTGGGCAAGATACCGTTTATACATGGTTCTGGAAAGAAAAAATACACACTCGTCACGGTTACCGCTGGGTACGCCCGGTTCACGAGGTGCTTGAATATATCGGGAAGGGTGAAGAACGCAGCATCCGATCCGACCAGCTACGCTTGTATCATGATCCCGATCCGCACAAGTCCCGCAACCAATACCTTCCACTGCTGGAGCAGTCTGTGCGCGAGTTTCCTGAGGATGACCGCAACATGCATTACTTGGGGCGGGAATATATGTATCATGGCCGTTGGGACGAGTGCATTGCTACACTGCAACAACATCTTGCCATGCCGCAGGCACGCTGGGCAGATGAACGCAGCGCTTCGATGCGCTTTATTTCTAGAGCCTATAAAGCAAGTGAACAATGGCAGGAGGCAACACGTTGGTTATACCGGGCTATTGCGGAAGCACCGTATTTACGTGAACCTTACACGGAAATGGCTCAGCTGGCCTATCATACACGGAACTGGTCCGCTGTCTATCATATGGTTGAAGAAGCGTTACGTATTTCAACACGACCGGATACGTACATGCAAGAGGATTTTTGCTGGGACGCCACACTGTATGATCTTGGTGCCCTCGCTTGCTACGAGTTAGGTCTTTTACACAAAGCTTGTGAATTTGCGAGAGAAGCAACAGAGCACTCCCCGGAAGACCCTCGCCTTAGCCATAATTATGCGCTGATTCAATCCAGGCTTCCATAGAAACCCACACCCCGTCCTGTGGGTTGAATAACTTGGTATAGGAGCTTGCGTTTGGCAAAGGAGGTTATTGAGATCAAAGTTCTATTTACTTTTTATATACCCAGCGGCGGTGTGGAAACCTTGAACCGCCAACGCTGTAAAGTGCTCATGCAGGACGGGATTGAGTGTCACCTTCTCTATTATCAGCAGGGGACGGGGATGCAAAACCTACACGGCGATATTCCAGTGTTCATGACCTCTTCTGAAGAAGAAATTCGAAAACTGGTGGAGGCTCATCGCTATGATGCAATTATCGTCTCTTCGGACTATCCCATGCTCCCCAGACTGCGAATGTTGGGCTATCAGGGGGTATTAATCTATGAATCGCAAGGCTTTGGCCCACACGAGGAAGCGGCATGGGTAGTCGCGGATGCGGCTCCATATCTTCAAAAGTACGCCGATGCGGTGCTCCTGCCAGATACGACTCATTTAGTGAATTTATTCTCCAGCATGTGTCCATGGCTTAATCGCTACGTGTTTCCAAACGTACTGGATACCAGCGTATTTAATTATGTATCTAACACTCCTCCAACCAATCCGATTATTGCCTGGGTTGGGCGATTGGAGCCCAACAAGAACTGGAGGCATTTTGTCGACATTTCTTACTGGATGCTGCAAAACCGTGCGGATCTTCGAATCTGGATGTTTTATGATGACACCTTGTCTCAGCCGGAGGATAAAATACAATTCGAGAACATGCTTGCTCAGCTTGGCATGTCCTCAATTATCGAGCGCTTTAAAAGCGTGCCTCATGCCAAAATGCCCCTGTATTACTCCATGATTGGCGACTCAGGCGGCTACCTGCTATCGACCTCGCTGGTGGAGGGCTTCGGCTATGCGGTTGCTGAGGCGATGGCCTGTCGTTGCCCGGTATTAAGCTCTGATTCAGACGGAGTACGAGCATTCATTGACCACAACGAAACCGGTAAATTTTATCAGCAGGGAGACATCTTGCAGGCGATACTGCAAGGACTAGACCTGATGAACAACGTACCTCAACGCGAATCTATCCGCAGAAAAGGGCTGGAGCGAATCGTTAACCTGTTGGCACCAGACAAATATGTGCGCTCCTTCCGGCAGATGATGAACACGCTGGGTGTGAGGTAACTAAAAAACAGCTGACGACAACCCTTTTTATATACGGGCCATCGTCAGCTTTAATTTGCCTTTTATTCTTGAATATTGGAATCTATCTAATCTTTAGTAAGCGGTCTCCTACATGAATATCCTTGGAATCTTCAACTAAGATATCCGTGTACACAGCTGTATTGATTACAATGACGGATGTGGTAATATCATATCCTTCATCCTCTATAGCTTTGGGATCGAATTCAACCAGCTTGTCCCCTTTTTGAATCGTATCCCCTTCAGACACAAAGGAAGTGAAATGTTTTCCTTTCAAGCTGACCGTATTAATTCCAATGTGAATGAGCAGTTCAACTCCATCCTCAGAAATAAGCCCGATGGCATGCTTTGTTTTGAAAACGGTAACAACAGTTCCGTTAAACGGCGCATAGGCTACTCCTTCTTTCGGAATAATTGCGGCCCCCTGGCCCATCGCACCACTGGAAAAAGCTTCATCTTTTACTTCGGTTAAACGAATTAATTCACCGTGTAGAGGACTGAATACCGTCTTTTCTTCCTCTTTGTTTTCATCTGCAACCTTAATTTCAGACGCAGGTTTTGCATTTTTATAACCGAAAAGATAGGTCAGAATAAATGCAACTACAAAAGCTACAACCAAAGATATGATAAAGCCGATGAAGCCTGCATCCATGCCTTTTGGATTAATGAATAGAGGGATACCAAAAATGCCGCCCGAAGCAAATCCATATGCCGTTGAGCCGAGTAAGCCTGCTGCAGCTCCTCCTATACCTCCAGCGATCGAGGCTAAAATAAACGGTTTTTTGGCGGGTAGCGTAACCCCGTAAATAGCTGGTTCAGTAACCCCCATCAAACCCGCAATTGTGGCAGAAGTGGCAATGGGTTTTAATTTAGGGTCCCGTGATTTCAAAGCGATGGCAAATGCCGCACCTGTTTGCGCAAAAGTCGTACAGAAGAGCATACCGTTAATCGGATCAAACCCATTCGTAACTACATTATTCAGGAGAATTGGAATGAATGCCCAATGCAGACCGAAGATAATGATGCCCTGCCAGAACCCGGCCAGAACGAGGCCAGCTACAGCCGGACTTAACTGATAAATCCACATAGAGCCTTTGGCTAACCCATCGCTGATTATAGTTGCTATCGGACCGACAACCAGAAAAACAAGCGGTGATATGATGACCAAAGTCAGAAAAGGCACTATGAACATTTTAATGGAGGCAGGTGCATACTTACTTATCATTTTTTCGACCTTAGCTGCCAAGAACGCTCCAATAATGATCGGTATAACAGAAGAAGTATAATTAATCAGAACGACAGGTATGGTCAAAAAGGACAGCGCCGTTTTATCCGTAAAGGCGGAAGTAATGGTCGGGTACACCATCGCTGCTCCCAAAACTGCAGACAGATACGGGTTTCCTCCAAATTTTTTACCTGCTGAAAACCCTAGAATAACCGGAAAGAAATAAAACATAGCATCTGCTGTCGCATATAAAATTTTATACGTGCCCATCTGATCAGTCATCCAGCCCAGGGATGTGCATAAAGCCAATAGTCCTTTTAGAATCCCTACAGCAGCGAGCACACCCACAACGGGCATGAACACACCTGAAATTACATCGACAAAGCGGCTAAATAGGCTCGCTTTTTCATTTTTTTGATCGTCTTCAACCATTTGATCTCCATGCTTTACTCCCATTGTATCCAAAAGAGCTTCGTATACTTTGGGAACCTCATTTCCGATGACCACCTGAAATTGGCCACCACTTTCCACAACGGTAATGACACCGTCAATCTGCTTGATCTTTTCTTTATCTGGCAATAGATTATCCTTCAGTTTAAATCTCAATCGAGTGACACAGTGAATGACACTGTTCACATTTTCATTTCCGCCCACGGCACTTAATACTTCTTTGGCTGTTTTTTTATGATCCATCATGTTCACTCCTTCTTGGATGCGCTTTCTATTTTTCTATCCGTAGTAGCTGGATGTGCTATAACTGCGACAATTACGGCACTTCTCCCAATTCAGTAGGTATATGGAATTGAGCTGCTTTTTGAAAAAGTAAATCTTAATTTCGATCACAAAATCCTTTGATTTCTGCATCCGAGATAAACTGCCATGCTTTTATATGTTTTTCCGACCAATATCCCGTTCCAATAACGCCGATTTTCCACATGTTGCTTCACTCCATCCACATTCTTCTCTGTTTTTATTTCGTTCCGATGATGACAACATCACTTTCAAAGCTGTGCATGTCTAGCACCGATTGATCCTTTTGGACGGACACGTCAGTTTGGGCAAACCGCTTCCCGGCTAAATCAATCGTTGTAAACTTGTAATCCTGCACGTTGATACTTAGTCGCACCTTCGTGTTAACCGGGACATACAAGATAAGGGTATTCTCGTTCCCCGCAGCTCTAATTTCCTCTGTCTTGTTTAAAACAATATCTAGCGGCTTTATGCCGATAAGGTTATACATTTCAAACAAATATTTAATAAAGGAATAATCCCACGCACCTTCAAATCGCAATGCGGTTCTCCAATCGTAGGGACTATCGAATCCTTCCCCTTCTACAATGCCGAATTTCTTTCCTTTCTTGTGCCAGCTCCAAATGCCATGCGCCCCGTAGGTAATTCCCGCTCCCCCGCCTGCAAGGAGACTTTGCCATGCTGCTTTTCTGGCATCCAGTGCAGTGTATCTGCCATACACATTGCGGCTGTAACTAATTTGTTCATAACATGGCTCCCCATTAATGACAGGCCGTATATCTGACTTATGATAGAAATGTTGAGCAATCTCATGGGCTACATGTTGAAACTGGGAGTTATGTCCTGATTGATACATATAGAATCCAAGACCCTTGTGTTTCTCAAAGGCTGGAGGAATTTCTCTCAATCTCCCTTGAATATGCAGCGTAGTTAAGCTTGCAGGGCTTAATTGTTGTACAATGTCCAGTGCTTTTAAATAATAGGAATTGGCACGTTCAGTCGGAAAATCACTATCCCCGCTAACCAGAAAAATAGGATCAAATGGAGAAAAACGGTTTACGACGTACGTTACATAGGGTTCAACGCATTCAAATGGCATTTTGTTGCCCTTTTGGAACATTTCGGCCCATGTATCCGGTACATAGTTACACCACAACAGAACCAGTGCCGGAACAAATCCACGCTCTACAGCCATTTTCAACATGATTTCTGCCCGGTCAAAATAAGCTTCGTTTAATGTATGGTAGTCGAAATCCCCATTTTCCAGTAATGCAAACGGCTGTAGATTCAGATCCGATTCACTTGCGTCCCATTGTCGGAGCATGTTGATTTGCAACACATTGAAACCTTGCATCTTCCGATAGTCAAGATAATCGCTCCACTCCTCTATCGTCGCGTTGGTAAATACACTCCAAACCGTATCTGCCAAATAAAAAAAAGGTTTGTCCTCTTTTGTAAAACTTCTTTGATTTTCAGCAATGTTTAAACTCAAATGAATCACCTTTCCTTTCTTGCTACATTCACAAATTCCCCTAAACAAAAAACTAAAATAAACAACTAAATTTATATGTTTTTTCGCAAATAAACTAAATTAAAGCGCTTTACACTTGCATATTAACACTACAAATAATAAAAGGTCAACATTTTTTTCTTTTCATTTATTTAGTTTAGTTTAGTTTATAATCTAAACTTTCTTGTAGAGTAATGATATAATTTATGTAGTTTAGTTCAATAGGGGGTTCCACATTGAAAATTGATGATATTGCAAGGCTTGCAGGTGTTTCGAAATCTGCTGTCTCTCTTGCTTTTAATAACAAACCCGGAGTCAGTGAAGAAACCAAGGAGCAAATTCTAAAAATAGCCCAAGAGCATGGATATAAACCACGCACCATGAAGACAAGCAAGGAAGTCATTAAAAATCATCATGTGATACGCTTTGTGGCCTGTAAAAATACAGACATCGTAACAGAGCATTATGATTCACTTCCATTTTTCAATGAATTAATTCATCATATTACCAATCAGGTGAGAGAACATGGAAACACCTTGATTTTTTCGTCTTTTGATAGCCATAGCCTCGAAGAAGAATTATCTGCTTTGGAAAAAGATCAGCCTTCTTCAGGCATACTTCTGCTTGGCACCAATTTAACTTCCGAGATTATTCATTCTATACAATCCATTCATTCCAATATCGTGATTTTAGATACCTACTTTGAACACGTCGACGCCAGTTTCGTATCTATTAACAACTATCTTGGTGGGTATCAGGCAGGCCAATATTTAATTCAGTCAGGACACAGAAAGATAGGATACGTACAATCCAGTACCAGAATTCTTAACTTTAAAAAACGAAAGGAAGGGTTTATGGCGGCTTTAGAGGAGCACAATCTTTCCATAGAAAATGGGCTTATATTTGATATGCATCCCATGCTTGTGATGTCACAGGACGCATTTAAAACAGCTATTCATGAATTGAATGAGCTACCTTCGGCCCTATTTTGCGAAAATGATTATATGGCGATCAGTGCCATTAAAACGTTTCAGGAAATGAACATTCGAGTGCCTGAACAAATTTCCGTCATGGGATTTGATAATATTCATGAGGCCAAGGTCATTAGCCCGGAACTCACAACCATTCATGTGAAAAAGGATATTTTGGCCCGAACTGCTGTAAATTTGCTTATGGAGAGGCATAACAATCATCAGAGGCATCATACTCAGGTTCTTGTGAATACAGAGGTTATTGAAAGAAGATCTTGTTTAGCCTTGAAATGACCTATGATCATTGGTTTATTATTGCTTGCTCTCTCTATGATTTTAGAATAAAGCCGCCATGTTGGCGGCCTTTTCTATCATCAGATTCCATATAGAATATTCCAATTTCTCGTCATTCGTTGAAATCTTCCTCTGTCAAATCCATATTTACGCTCGCAGCGGTTCGACTGCCGTCGGCCGCGGCAAAAATCAACTGAGAAGGCATGAAGTACGATGAATCCCCGGCAGCATATACACCGGGTATGGAGGTTCTCCCCGCTTCATCCGTCTTGATCCCGCCCGACTCCGTTCTTTCACAGCCCAAACGTTCTCCAAACGGTGTACTTTGTACAAACTGGGGAGACACAAAACCGCCGACCCTCGGGACTTGAGTGCCATCCGTAAAGCGCACATGCTCCAGCTGCCCATTGTGACCGATGAACGCTGAAACAGGTTGCTCCATTACCACAATTCCCTTGGATTGAAGCCGTTCTTTTTGTTCTTCCGACAGGGATGCATGACCGTTCGTACATACGATCAAATCCTTACTCCAGTTAAGGAGTAGTTTGGCTGTATGAAATATAGCCGCCGATTCAGAGACAAGGACAAGCGGTTGATCCCGCAACTCCCAGCCGTCGCAATAAGGGCAATTAAACAGACTTTTCCCGTATAACGGATAAAAACCTTCGATCTCGGGGAATATCTCCTTTACGCCCGTCGCTAATATCAATTTTCGCGCTTGAACGCGAAGGCCTGACGAATCAAGCACCTCAAATCCGGATTCGTTTTTCGTAATCGAAACAACCTCGGTTTGCAGATGATGGACAGACGGATAACGCAGCACTTCCTCATAAGCTACACGGCGGAACTCGGCTGGCGTTACGCCGTCTCTCGTAATAAAACCATGCGACGCATGCGTAACCGCATTTCTGGGCCGATTATTATCAATCAAAGCCACATTTCTTCTTGCCCTGCCCAGCACGAGGGCTGCATTCAATCCGGCGGGCCCTCCACCAATAATAGCGCAATCGTACAGCATAACACCCAACTCCTTTTCAAAGATATTAAAGACTCTTTATATCTGTAATAAAACCAAAAAAACGCTTTACATAACTGGCAACCACCCTCTTTCTATATAAAGTCGCTTACTTTTAAACTTGCGTTTGCTTTTGCGCCAAATCGACCAATTTCGTATTTTTAAGATGTCGTTCCATTTTCTCCTCTGCTTCCCTCATTACAGCTTGAATCAGGCACTCAGATCCGTGGACAAAATCACATTCAAACAAAGAATTCGTACCTTCAATGGCATGGATAATATCCAAAAAAGTAAGATCATCTTTATGACGGGATAGGCGATAGCCTCCATTGGCTCCAGAAACGGATTCGATCATTCCAGCCTTCACAAGCCTCGTCAAAATTTTTGAAAGATAAGTTGGTGAAACATTTTGGGATTCGGCCAATTGCTGAACACCTACCGGCTTAACCGACGAATCAGCAACGAGCATGAGCATGGTGTGCAGCGCATAATTTGTAGCTTTTGTAAATTTCATAACTACACCTCAATCAAAGACTTATTGTGTCTACTATATCTCTGAATCTGCTGGTGTGTCAAGGTCATCTAGGATTTACGCTGTTGTCAACCCTTCTTTTGGTTACGCTCTAACCGTTGTATACTGTTCATCAGAACAGCTAAGAAAGGGGGCTCGTTGTGCGTATTTTTGATATTCTTCGTATATTAGTTGCTGAACAGATGGTCAAAGGAGAACACTTGGCAAATGCATTAAAGGTATCTTCTCGAACGATACGAACGGATTTAAAGGAATTGGGTGCGCTGTTGTCAAAGCATGGAGCAGCAGTTAAACCCCTTAAAGGAACGGGCTACAAGTTAGAGGTTCGGGACGAACAAGCATTTCATCATCTGCTGAAGCAATTAAAGGATTATGAAAATAATGTACCCTATCCATTAGCGAATTCTTCTGAAGCCAGAAATCGTTTTTTAATGAAAAAGCTGTTGCTTACCAATGCATATGTTAAACTTGATGATTTAGCCGAGATCCTGTATGTTAGTCGATCTACTTTACAGAATGACCTCAAAGAACTACGCAAGTTATTGGCAACTTACGGACTTTCCCTGGAGAATAGACCCTATCATGGTATTCGAGTCAAAGGTAATGAGGCCAGGCTGCGTTATTGCATTTCCGACTATATATTTAATAGGATAGATGAAATAGGCAACCAGCAGATGTCCCCCCCTCCTCTGATCTCTAACGAAGAGATGGAATTCATAAGAGAAGTGATTCTGGATCGTATTGAGATCAATGATATTCAGCTGTCGGACATTGCCCTGAACAATCTGGTCATTCATATTGCTATAGCATGTAAGCGTATTCGCGAAGAAAGGTATGTTTCGTATTATCCTCAAGAGATGAAAAAAATCGAAGCGCAAAAAGAGTTTAGGGTGGCGACTGAGATCGTATCCGCCTTGGAACAAAACATGAAGTACTCCTTTCCACTTGTTGAAGTTGCGTACATTGCTGTTCACCTGTTGGGTATAAGGACCGTCGTTAGTGCCCGTATGGATGAAGTGGAGATTAAAAAGATCATTGATAAAGATATCTACGAACTGACTATTGAAATACTGGACCAAATTGATCAGCAGTTGAAAATGAACATTCAAAACGATCAAGAATTGCTGATTGCTTTTTGCCTTCACCTCAAACCGGTGATTAACCGCTATCAATACGGAATGAATTTGCGTAATCCTATGCTGGATGAAATCAAAGCCAATTATCCGCTTGCCTTTGAAGCAGGTATCATTGCTGCGGAGGTCATCAAGCAGCGGCTTCATATACACATCGAGGAAAATGAAATTGGGTATTTAGCCATTCATATCGGAGTCGCGATGGAAAGAAAGAAAATGGAGGACGCGCCCAAAAGATGTATGATCGTATGTGCTTCTGGACTCGGTAGCGCTAAGCTGCTGTATTACAAGCTTCAATCGGTCTTCGGTTCCAGGTTGGATATCGTGGGAACCACTGAATTTTATAAGCTGAAACAAATGCCGTTGGATACACTGGACTTTGTTATTAGCACGATCCCCATTTCAGAACCGCTTTCTATCCCCATGATCCATGTGAATACATTTTTAGGCGGTTCCGATATTACTAAAATTGAGCAAGCCATTTCTGAGACCAGACTTCCTGCTGTGCAGTATGTACGAAAAAAATTGGTCTTTCTTCAGCAGAAGTTTGAGAACAAACTCCAAGTGCTTGAATTTATAGCCGAAAAAATACACGAAGCAGATCTTGTAAAAGGCCCCCTGCTGCAATCTGTAATAGAGCGTGAAGCCGTTTCCCCCACTTCATTTGGCAACTTTGTCGCGATCCCGCATCCGATGGAACCTTTCGCAGATTCTACGTTTTGGGCCATCTGTACATTACAAAAAGCTATCGACTGGGACGGCAAGCCGGTACAATTTATTTGTATGCTCTGCATACAGCGTACTAAATCAGAAGATTTACAGACTATGTATCATATTTTGCTTGATATTTTAAATAATGAACAGCTCGTCCAGCAGCTTATTCGCTGCAAATCGTATACAGAATTCATAGAAGTGTTGCATAAAAATTGTTGAACATGAGGAGTATGAAGAACGATTTATTTCCGTTAAGAAGAGGAAATAATGTGCGTTATGTTGAAAGCGATTCCAAATTATAATAGCTATACGAAGGGAAGATTGAAAGGAGAGAAGATCACGTGAATAATGATGAATCTACAGAGCACGACGTGAACATGGAGGACATGGATGATACAGAGATTGTATTCCAAATTATATTATACGCAGGGAATGCACGCAGCTCGGCCATGGAGGCGATTGAGCTTGCAAAGGCGGGGAAATTCCGTGAAGCCAAAGAAGAATTAGCCTCAGCAAAAAAAGAACTGGTGTCCTCCCACAAAATTCAAACCAGAATCATCCGCAAGGAAGCAGCAGGTGAAAAAACAGAGATGTCCGTCATGATGGTGCATGCTCAAGATCATTTGATGAATGCCATCACCATACGTGATATGGCCTCAGAGTTTGTAGACCTGTATGAACGCATTGATCAATTCGTACCGAAATCGTAGAGGGAGGGACGCTATCCCATGGCATTCAAAGACAAACTGGTCGATGGCCTCACATCGGTAGCAAATGCAATCAATAATTTTAAATATATTATAGCGATCAAATCAGCTTTTATCACATTGATGCCCGTTATTATTGTCGGTGCCTTTGCTGTATTGATTTCTAATATGGTCATGGACCCGGTCAATGGCCTTGCGCATTTTAAGCCGTTCTCATTCCTGGCTGAGTACAAACCGATTTTCTCGGGCATTAACTATGCCAGCTTGAATATCCTTACCATTCTGGCTATTTTCATGATTGGTCTGGAGCTAGGAAAAATTAACGGTGAGAAAAATCTCTTCCCCGGTTTGCTTGCTTTAATCTGTTTTATCTCTGTAACACCAACCACGATAGAGTTGATGGTTAACGGTGACATGCAAAAAGTAACAGACGTCATAGCCCGTCAATTTACGGATACCAAGAGCTTGTTTTTAGGTATTTTCATAAGCATCCTATCCGTTGAGCTATACAGCAAACTGGGCAAGTCCGATAAACTAAAAATTAAAATGCCTGAGAGTGTTCCCAGCAATGTGGCCGTTTCTTTCTCGGCACTCATTCCTACCATTATTACGGTGACTGTCTTCTCAATGTTTGGATTCTTTTTTCATAAGTTTACAGGTCTCTACCTGTACGATGCCGTCTATAATGTGGTGCAAAAACCTCTGGAGACCGTAGTACAGGGACTGCCAGGTATACTGGTGCTGATGCTGGTTGCGCAAATCTTCTGGGTGATCGGTATTCACGGGAACCAAATGGTAAAGCCCATTCGTGAACCCCTGCTACTTGGCGCGATTACCGTCAACATGACTGCTTATGAGCAAGGACTGCCCATTCCGAACATTATTACGATGCCTTTCTGGGACGTATACATGAGTATCGGTGGTTCAGGAATTACGCTGGCCCTCTTGATTTGTATTATGATCGCTTCCAAGCGTGAAGATATGAAGGAAATAACAAAGCTTTCATTGGGTCCGGGTCTGTTTAATATTAATGAGCCTGTCATTTTTGGACTTCCGATTATGCTGAATCCATTGATGGCTATCCCTTTCATTATTACTCCGCTCATCACAGGAACGATTGGTTACTTCTCGACGTTGCTTGGATTTGCAGGTAAAGCCGTCGTCATGGTTCCATGGACTACTCCGCCTATTATTAATGCCTACCTGTCTACAGGTGGAAGCATTGGCGCCGTCGTAACTCAGATCATTTGTATTGTGGTAGCCATTATCATTTATTTCCCATTCGTCAAAATTGCCAACAAGCGAACGGCTGAATAATGCGTTACTATAGAAATACATCAATTAATTGAAAACGCATTCTTTATACAATGAAAAGGAGAAACATGTCATGGCTAAACATACGATACAAATTCCGTCGAATTTCATCATGGGTGCAGCGGCTTCCGCTTGGCAGACAGAGGGCTGGAGCGGTAAAAAAGAAGGTCAGGACTCATTCCTAGACCAATGGTACAAAAATGACCGCTATGTCTGGCACAATGGATATGGACCCGCGGTTGCAACCGACTTTTATAATCGCTATGCCGAAGATATTGCGCTGATGAAGCAGATTGGTTTAACCCATTATCGGACTTCTATTAATTGGTCCCGCTTCTTAACGGATTATGAGAACATAGTGGTGGATGAAACATATGCGGATTATATGGGCCGGGTCATTGATGAGCTGATTGCAAGCGGAGTCGAGCCGATGATTTGTCTAGAACACTATGAGGTACCCGCCTATTTGCTGGACAAATATGAGGGCTGGTCTTCCAAGCATGTGGTGGAGCTGTTTGTAAAATATGCGGAAAAAGTGTTTGAACGGTACGGCGATCGGGTCAAGCACTGGTTTACGTTTAATGAGCCCATAGTTGTACAGACTCGTGTCTATCTGGATGCCCTTCGCTACCCCTATGAACAAAATACGCGGAAGTGGATGCAATGGAACTATAATAAAACGCTGGCTACCGCGAAATGCGTACAGCTTTTCAAAGCAAAAAACTATAGTCAGCACGGGGCTAAAATAGGCGTTATTCTGAATCCCGAAGTCACTTATGCCCGATCAAGCGCCCCTCATGACCAGTATGCGGCACATGTGTATGATTTATTTTACAATCGAGTATTTCTGGACCCGCTTATTAAAGGCGAATACCCGCAAGAATTGTTCGATCTCATGGGCAAGCATGATATTACATTTGAAGCTACAACGGAAGAACTGGCAGTCATTAAGGAAAATACCGTTGACTACGTCGGGATCAATCTCTATTATCCCCATCGGGTAAAAGCACAGAGTAAAGCGTGGAACGAAAACACCCCCTTTCACCCCTCTTACTACTATGAGCATTTTGATCTTCCGGGTAAAAGAATGAACAAGTCACGGGGCTGGGAGATTTATCCGAAAATCATTTACGATATGGGAATGCGTATCAAGAACGAATATCACAATATCGAGTGGTTTGTCGCGGAAAATGGTATGGGCATTGAGAATGAAGCTGCTTTCAAAAATGAGGAACACATTATTCAGGACGACTATCGTATTGACTTTATAACTGAGCATTTATACTACACATTACAAGCTGTAGAAGCGGGCTCCAACTGTACAGGTTATATGCTGTGGGCCTTTACAGACAACGTTTCTCCCATGAATGCTTTTAAAAATCGCTATGGACTGGTGGAAATTAACCTTGACAATGATCGAAGTCGGCATTTGAAGAAATCCGGCTACTGGTATCAAGCCGCGATCAAGGAACGCTCATTTATTGCTGATCTGGATGAAGAGTATAAATAGTTAAAAATGAATTCTGGAGGCGCTCAAATATGAAAAAAATTATTTTGGCATGTGCTGCGGGTATGTCCACATCCATTTTGGTTTCTAAAATGAAAAAAGAAGCAACAGCAAGATCCATAGAGCTGAACATCGAAGCCATCCCCGAAAGCACCATCAAGGAAGAGCTAGAAGCCGTTACAGATTCTGTGATTGCTATTTTGCTCGGACCTCAAGTGCGGATGCGTAAAAAGGCAGTAACCGAAATTGCAGCTCCCTATGGTATCCCTGTAGATGTCATTGACACGTTGGCTTATGGTAGAGGAAACGGTGCAGCTGTCCTAGATCAAGCCTTGAAGCTGGCTGGCGAGAACATCTAATTGCTATTCAAATGAAAAAGAGGCTGAGAGTTACCTCAGTCTCTTTCTTGAGTTGCGCGCTCTTTATCAAGACATACCTTCTTTGCCTGAACCCATACTGCTCACATACGTTTCCTGTAAACCGGCAGAAATGCCGTATAGCGGTTCCCAACGAAGCCAATGTCTGGCGACTGCGTTACTAAGACAGCTATGGTGAATGTCTCCCGCTCGCGCTGGTGAATACACAGGGCGGACAGACGAACCGTGCAGCTTTAGTAAATCGTAGGCCAGTCGATTAATGGACGTCGTTCGTCCTGTACTTACATGTACTGTGCGTTGGTCCGCTGCATGGATAGCCGCCATATTCGCTCGAACTACATCCTTGACGTACACAAAGTCTCGGGTTTGTGTCCCATCGCCGTGAATGAGCAAGGGACTTCCTTTTTTCAGCCGCTCCATAAAGAGAGCGACTACACCACCCTCTCCCTTCGCGGCCTGACCGGGACCATACACATTTCCATAACGCAAAATCGTATAGTTCATACCGTACAGCCGATAAAAAAGTCGAATATACGATTCTGCGGTCAGCTTGGACAGTCCGTAGCCTGAAATGGGCTCCACGGGATCGTCTTCCTGTATACATTGCTTTTGCAACTCTCCATATACACCGGACGTGGATGCAAATATAAATTTCGACACACCCGCTTCATGACAAGCCTGCAACAAATGAATCGTCCCCAGCACATTCACATCCGCGTCCTCATCGGGTCGATGGATGGATTGCTGCACATCCGCCTGTGCGGCCAAGTGAAACACAATATCCGGGCTTTCCCGAATCAGCAGCGTCCTAGCTTCAGAGCTGCGAATATCCGCAATATGCATGACCGCGCGCGGGTCCACATTTGCCATATTCCCGGTCGTCAGATTATCCAGCACATGCACTCTGATGCCCGAATCAGCAAGCGCACGTACCAGCTGAGAACCAATAAATCCGGCTCCCCCGGTGACCAAAGCCTTCACTAGCTCACCCTCCTTTTGAACCGAAGCATATGATTTCCCTTCGCATCATGTTATGCGACTCCCTATAGCTTGGCGCAGGCACAAGCACAGTCCGAAGACAATCTATAATGTGTCTCTAGAATCTCAGCACCTCAGACATGCAGTCTCACGTTTTCCAGCATATAACGCCACATCTCATCCTGACCGTTCCATATATCCTCAGGTGGCAGCTCCACTGAAACCAGCCGCTCCAACCCCCAGTCCAGCTCCGTCACACCATCAGTCCCTGTATAATCCACGTATAACAAGCGAAAATCATGTGTAATCCTCTGTAATAACACATCATGTAGTTCCACCGCTTGCTCCCGACTGCCCCCGAGACGAACCAGTAGCAGACGGGACGCAAGCGTGAATTGGTCCAGTAGACGTGCAATGCGGCGATCAAGCGTCGTTTTGAATGCAGGGTAGGAAGTCAGCTGCTCCGATGTATTCTGGCTAACCGGAAAATGGTGTGCTGCTGTAATCCCATAGGATGCATCCTCAACCATGAAGTTATGCTCGCCGTAATCATGCCCCGTGACACGTAGACTATCAACATCCATAAAATCGGCAAAACGGGCGTCCAGCAAGCGACTGATCTGTGACAAGTTACCGGAAATCATCCAGTCCAGCGGACCCGCATAGGGACGCAGTCCGTTTTTATCCAGCTGAATGGAAGGCAAGCAATGTCCACCCAAACTGAATACAGCATCATAATCCCCCTGCAACCGCTCAAGCACGACGCCCTCCCCTTTCCGAAGACAAGGTCATCCCTTTAAAAAGAGTACGCCAGTGCGGATCACTCTTGTAATTCCATACATCGGCAAAAGGCATTTCCACCGAGCATACATGCGGAAGCTGCCAATCCACCTCCGTCAACTCCGTTACGCCGGAACAATTCACCACCAACAAACGAAATTCATTCGCTACCATGCCCGACAAAATACGTTCCAGTTCCTCTACTTCTTCATAGGTTCCCAGCATACGGACGAACAAGCTGCGCTTCGCCATCTGTGTTTTTGCAAAAAAACGTTCGATACGACGGTCTATCTTTTCCTTGAACTCGGGATAGGTCACCAGATCTGAGGACGTATTGCGTTCCTGCGGAAAATCATGTACCGAGATCACATTATAAGCGATATCTCTCACCATATAATTCAGTTGGCTCGTACCAACGACACTTAAATTAGGCAAATCCATAAATCCGGCAAACCGATTTTCAAGCAAGCGGTTCACATCGGACAGCGTGTCAGACATCATCCAATCCAGTACCCCGGCAAACGGCCGCAAACGGTTCTTTTCCAATTGAATGGCAGGTGTACAGTTTTGTCCCAGACTGAAGACCGCTTCATATTCCCCTGCCAGCTGTGCGAGTCTCATAGCCGCGCCTCCTTTTTTAATACGACCCTTCCCTCATATCCTGCTTGGCCCTCTTCTGTAGTCAAAAAGGGACTTCAGGCCGTAGTTTGTTCCACTCTACATTACATGCACAGCACGGCGAAAAGGGTTGGACACCGATGCGCTTTTTGTCAAAGAGGCGTACAACTATCCAGTCCAATCCCGGCTATTTTTCATATCATATTAAGGCTGGTAACCTAACGGAATTCAAGGAGGCATCATCATATGTCCGTGTTTCTTTTAACCGTCGATCACCATCTCGCTTACCACAGCGCCCACATACAAAGCTGCCATGTGACCCTTTTCAATCGTGAAAAGAGAGCCGTCGATGTGTTGCTGGAAATGGGAAATGACAGTGGCGTTTTCCGACGGCAGCTCCTTCGATTGAACCCTTCTCCCGAAGCTGGCTCCGTGCTAGAACTCAAGGATATGGAGACCGCCCAAAATCCTTTTTACCTGCGAGTGGTAACGAGTATTTACAATCCGGAAACGCTGTTTATCCTGGCTGAATTTTTGGAAAACGGGAACATTGTCGCTAAGCGTACAGCCAGTCATTTTACCGTGACACCCTAATGAACGGGCAGAGGAGGAAGAAGGTATGTTGAAATATTCAGTTCAAAACAAAGCTGAGCCAGACACATATGCACTGCCTTTTCAGGTCACCGAACAGGAGAGCGTGCTCTCTACATTAATCATTCCTGCAAGTGAATCTGAAGGACGTATTGTCATTGAAGTCTCTTTGGCATGGGAAAATCCGCTGCTCAACTGGGATATCGGGGAGTTGGACATTCGATTGCGTCGCAATGATGAGCAGGGACCTATGCTGGATTGGTTGCAGGATTCCTGTTATCAGGAGGGATTTGCAGAGTTAAGCTATGAGGAAACGGGAGAACAGGCAGAGCCTTATGTATACTGCTTGACCGTACAATCAGCTGACCGTCGTGCTGTTGTTACGGGGCCGCTCATAATTCGAGGCTCAGTTTATGAAGATTGACGAAAAACTGGATGGACAATGAGCAAAAATAAACTAAAGGCAGGTGGGAGTTTTTAGCCCGACCTGCCTTTTTATAGGGTCTGTGCCTTCATGGTGCGGATTGTTTCAGACGTTCCAAAATGTCAGCGTCTGGCAGCTTATAATCTTCCGGCAACGAGGTGTTAATTCGGTTCCATATTGCGTAATCGACCTTCAGATCCGGGTGCGACTGCTGGATTTCAAAAATACGGTTGTACAAGTCTCCAACGACAGGAAAAGTCATGCTCTGCCTCCTAACTGTTGAATCAACATACTCAACGTACTTGATTCAGCGCTTGCCCATAAATATTCACGAGTCGCTCAATCATAACATCCAGAGACCAATGCGCGGTCCCCCATGCTTTGGCATGTTTCCCCATAGCTATCCGCACTTCATCCTGAGCCAGCAAATGCTGCAAATGAGCTGCCAGTGCCTCCACATCGCCAACCGGGGAGACCAGTCCGGTGTGTTCATGCTTCACCATTTCCGGCAGTCCGCCCGCATCCGATACCACTGCCGGAAGCCCCATAATCTGCGCCTCCATGACCGAAAACGGCTGATTATCCTGTATGCTCGGATGGACAAAAAGGTCCGCCAATTGTAAAAGAGCAGGTACATCTTCACGATGCCCCAAAAAAAACACGTCTTCCTCCAACCCTAGCTCCTTCGCCTGTGTTTGAAGCTCTTCCCTTTTATCTCCCTCCCCGACAATCCAGCAAACCCAATCCGTACGACTTGCTTTCAGCAGGCCAAGAGCGCTCATTAAATAATGCAGCCCTTTGATATAGACCAGCCGTGAAGGACAAATCATAACTTTTTTCCCCTCAGGTCGTACTATGTCCGTTCCCCGGGCGTGGACTTCCCAGAAGTGCTCGGTATCCAATCCGTATTGGAAAGTAGCAATCTGCTGCTCAGGCACTTCGAACTCACGCACAAGCGTCTGTTTCATCCATTCTGTAGACGTAATGGTAATATCCGCGGATAGAGCGCCATAGTGCTCCAGCGCCCAATAATATTTCCACATCAACGTCTCACGGTAACCCTCCTCATGATCCCTCTCCAGAGCCATCATGACTTCACGAGCCAGCGAGCCATGAATATTCGCTACCAACGCACTGTCCTTACGTTTGACCCGACTTAGAGCACGCGTCGCAATGACATCTTGCGTGTGAATAACATCATACTGCTCAACCCCGAAATACGCCGCTGCCAGCTCCATACAGTATCGATCCTTTTCCACCGTCTGCACCCATGAATCCAAATGTAATACAGGGACAGCCGATTCATTCAGCTTCGTATGCAACAGGGGCAGCAGTTGATCCTTCAGCAGCTCCCTATCTTCAAAAACAATATGGTATTTAGGTGTATCCGGTCCGTTCCCCATCAAGTCTACTGTGTGACCCAGTAGCTCCAGCCTCCGTTTAATTTGCAGCATAAAGGGCCATACGCCACCCAAATGAGGAATCGGCCAGTACGTAGCCAACAAAATTTTCAAAACAGCCTCACCTCCTCTGTCTCGTACGCTGAGCTACATTCCGTTGCTTCCGTAAATTTGCTGGAAACCCGATAACGCATCTGTCCAGACCGCAAAAAATCCATTATTCGGCACGATCGTTACATCAATAAAATTACCGATCGTAACGACTGGAACGGGACTAATCCCGTTAGGATTAAAGGAGCTGTCTGTTATTCTGAGGTTCGTAAATGTATTTCCTCCGTTCGTTGATTCGGCCACAAATACGTCTAATAAAGAGGTCGTTATTTGATTGGTATAATATACGATCTTAATCACACCGGTCACAGGCGAAACATCAATAGCCGGGAAAAAATGCTGTGCCCCTGCACTAGCCCCTGTCACAGATTCCGGCGCAGTCCAGCTTAATCCGCCATCCACCGAACGGGCGAGCAGCACATCCGCATACCCTGCCCGATTATCCTGCCAGACCGCATAAAGTGTTCCCTGATTCGGGCTAGTAGAGCGATCCACCGCAATGTTGGCCATCGGCAGCACATTGAAGCCAAACCCGGCCACGGGCAACGGACTCGGAACCGGGACAACAGAAGATACAGGCAGCGAAGAACTGAATGCTGTCCCCCCATTGAAGGACACAATGACCTGATATTGGTTAACCGGATTAGTTACAATGTACCCGACATAAATCACCCCAGTAATGCTCACGGTGATTTCCCCCCGCGTGATCTGATTGGAGCCAGCGGTGAGCACCACGGGTGTATCCCACGTGATCCCTCCATCCTGCGAACGCTGGAAAAACATGACTGATCCGCCAAAAAAGTCAGGATTGTACTGATGCGTATAACATAAATAGATGTTTCCGGTATAGGAGCTGACCTGAGAAGTATCAAATTTCACGCCGACCTCAACATTATTGACAAATGTCCCATACCCCCGCTGGGCAATCACGGGCGGATCAAATGTATTACCGTTGTCTCTGGATACATAGGTAGCGATAGTACCGCTCAAGCCGTCTGCGGTAAATACGTGACAGGCTATGACAAACAAGTTGGGAAAACCGTAGCTGACGCTATGGGATTCCGCCCCTACATAGCCGGCTGGCAGCGGTAAAATCTGCTGTGTGAAGGAGACACCGCCGTTACCTGAACGGTATACTGCTGTCAACGGCGGCCCAGTCGTAAAATCGATAGCCGCAGACACAATGGTACCGTCAAGCAGGTTGAAAGCTACACTCGGCTCCTGCGCCAGCCTTCCATTAGGCGTGAGCTGTACGTTCGGCATCAGGCTTCACCTCCCGGTACACCAGCAAAAATCGTCAGGCTGCCTGTACGCGTATCCGTCCAGACGGAAATGTAACTATTCGGCGGTACGATGGCGACATCAATATAGTCGCCGATCAGCTCTGATTCGCCTCCACCGACATTCGGATTAAAGGAGGTCGTTGTGAGACGACTGTTCGTAAAGGTGTTGCCTCCATCTGACGATTGGGCGGTGAACACATCCAGATTAAAGCCGTCCAGGCGATTGGTATAGTACACGACAACGACCAATCCCGTCTTAGGCGACACCGAAATCGCAGGAAAGAAATTTTGCGAGCCGGGCGGGCTGTCCGTCACGATGATCGGAGCACTCCAGGTACCGCCAAAATCGCTTGATTTGGACAATAAAATATTGCTGTATCCCTGACCAAAATCCTGCCAAACGGCATATAGCGTATTTGTTGTGGAAGGCACACCCGAGCAGTCCGCGGCCAAGCTAGGGAAATTCAATATCCGAAAGTCATAACCAGGAACGGGCAAAGGATTGGGCACCAGCGTTATATTGGACACAAGAATATCCCCGCTGAAAGTTGCCCCTCCATCAAAGGAGCGCCGGATAAAGAAAGCCGGTGTCTGCGGCCCTGTACGAATCCAACTGACATATACACTGCCATATTTGTCGACCGCAGGCTCAGGCCGCTCCGTGGAGGATTGGATATTGGAAAGCAATAACGGTCGATCCCAGGTCAATCCTCCATCCGTAGAACGCTGGTAAAAGGCCGCAGACCGGGCATTAAACTCTACGTTGTATTGGCGGTTATACGTAACGTAGACGTGCCCTAAATAGGGACTTGCTCCTGCATTATCCGTCGTAATATTGGTCCAGTCATTATTAATGTAATCTCCATAGCCCGGGTTAATGACCACTGGAGGATCAAAGGTGGCACCATCGTCCGTAGAGCGATAGACCACAACAGCACCGTTCTCATTTCCTGGAAACACATGTGCGGATATGATGAAAATATTCGGGAACAGATAGGCTACCATTCCTGCCTCGGCTCCTGTATATCCCGGTGGAATTGGCAGTAAAGTATCAGTCCAGTTCGCCCCGGCGTCCAAGGAACGATACAGTCCAATGAGTGGGGGCCCACTACTAAAGTCAACAGCGACAGCTACAACGATATTCGGATTCAACAAATTAACGGCGACACTGGGCTCAAATTTGGGCAAACCGCTGGGTGTTACCTGAAAATTAAAGGGCATCGTGAGCATTCCCTTCATTATATAAATGGACATGCCTGAAGTGTTTCTATCAAAATGTACTTTTTTCAGCTCAGTCTACAGACAACCATACAAGCTTTCTTTTCAATAGATTCATAGTATAGAAGCATCCCTTCAGGGGTTTTCCAATATTCTGTTTTTTTGAGAGGATGATTCGATTGGCTTTTACAACCGGATATATGACCAACACTAGAGATTTCGGTACTGCCTGCTCCAATGTCGTTGTAAATTTGGTCAACGAGGATACAGTGAACGCGGCAACCGTGACCATCCAAATTTTTTTCTCGCTTGTACCGGATACCAAGATCCCCTTATACGTGACATCGGTTAACTTACCTGTAAACTCCGTTGCCCGACGTACCTTCTTTGTGCAAGGGGTCCTTGCCTACGAGGTACAATACAACGTAGTCTCCGCTGCACCTTCCAATGTTGTGCTCTCCAACTTTGGACTGGATCAGTTTGGTAATGTTGTACAGGAGCATCGTGTTCTTCAGTCGGAACTGACCACAATCCCGGCGCTGTCTCCTGTTATTTAAAGTTGCCCTGCTCCAGTGCTTGATGCAATCTGTGGGTGTAATACACGTAATTCCATTCCGGCGGTACGGACTGAACCCCTCGGCCGCTACCGATGGTTGAGTGGTCATCTGTATAGTAGGAAAAGGCATGTGTATCCTGTAATGGGCGCAACAAATCCGTCAGATACAGCAAATCCGTCACGGCAATATATGGTTTGACACCGAAGCATACAACAAAGCGTGTCGTTGTTTCACCAATAGCCTGAACCAGTGCTTCCTGGACCGAATAATGCTGACGTGGCGTTACGATTAGCCGAGGATCGAGCATCATCGACAGGAAAGCGGCGGCTCCCTGTTCTGGCGTTAAATCCAGCAACCGTACCACGCAATTGCTGTAGTGCTGCTCCAGCAGATTATCCAGCAATGGTTCAGCTTGAGCCATAGCCGTGACAGGCATTAAAATCGTCATTTCAAGTGGGATGCCCCGACGTGCTCTCGCCTCATGCTTGGCGATTTGGAATGCGTGCCGCCAGCGTCGGTGCTCCTTCTGGCTGTGCAGGCCGGCCGATACACTAAATGTGGAATTCACCCGGTAATCCATCAGGATCTCCGGGATGAATTTCATGCTGCACGTCTCGGTCAACCGCAGCCAGTAATCATAATCCTCAACTGGTTGCAGCCGATAGCCGCCAATCTGGCGGGCATATTTGCTTTTGTACATAAATGAAACCCCGACAATGCTGGCATTCAGCAATTCATGATGCGGCTGGCCTTGGTACCGGATCAAAGCTTGCTGATGCTGCTCGTCATACAACGGGTTCCCACATGCGTCAACCTGGCGGAAAGTAGAGAACACAAGGCCGAGTGAGTCCGGTCCCTGCTCCAGCTCCTGCCGCAATCGTTCAATAAAGGAAAAATTATAAACATTGTCGCTGGATACCCAGGTCACATACTTGATCGCAGGATCTTTAAACAACTCATCGAATCCTCGATTAAGGGCGTGGGATACTCCTTTGTTCTGAGGGAGTGTAACCAACTGAACGCGCGGGTCTCCCATTGCTGCGTGGAGCGCTGGTCCCACCATTTCCGGCGCTCCGTCAATAACAATGATGAAGCGAAATGCCCTGTAGCTCTGGGCTAGTACGGATGAGATCGCAGCTTGCAGATAGCCGATATCCTGTTTGTACAGTGGCATAACAATCCCCGTATCTACCATATCAATCCCCCCTGACAGACTTTCGGCTTCATGAGGATAAACCGCTCAATACCTGACTGAAGCGATCTCGATAACGCGCTTGGGTTATGTTGTACTCCCGCTCCACAGCGGGCCAATGTTTTTTGGTTCCCATTTCATCATGCCAGCGGTAGTTAACCAAGGACTCGTTCAGAAAAGGAAATGGATATCCCGCTATCATTACTCGGTACCACATATCCAGATCATGTGTGTACGGCAGCAGTTCATCAAACAAACCGATATGTGCAAACAGTTCCTTTTTAAACATAACCGTGCATCCATTAACCGGATTTCCTTGCTGAAAAAAACGGTAAAACTCCGTCATAGACGGAAACACGGCGGCTGCCTGATAACTTGTGACTTGGCTGTATTGATTGATGAAATTGAAATTGGTGTGGGAGATGTACGCACCGTTTTCCACCATAAAAGAAACCTGATTATTAATTTTGTCCCTATGATAGGTATCGTCGGAGCTGAGCCAGGCAATATATTCCCCGCTGGCATGTCGGATACCATGATTCAGGGCGCTGGCTGTTCCACCGTTGGATTTGCCCAAATAATGTATATACGGAAGATAGGCCTGAAGCATATCAACATGTTCCGTGGACCCGTCATCGACGACAATAATCTCGAGGGGCCCATAAGTTTGCTCTAGTGCACTTTGCAAAGCCTGATCCACATAGGCACAGTTATAAAAGGGAATGACGATCGTTACTTTCGGTCTCATATCGTTCCTTCCTTTCCAGCTCGGCGGTATTGAATCATATCCTCCAGAGATTGCCCCAGCTGTATGGTCGGCTTCCAGCCCATGTCCTCCAGCTCTTTCGCACGGTATGCCTCAGTGGATGCTGACTCTTCCACATCCCCCCATTGTATGGGAATAGATGTTTTGGCCAGCGCAATCATACGTTCCACGATATTGCCCAGTTCCACAATGCGGCCTGTGCAGACCGAGTAAACTCGGCCTGGCACCCCCTGTTCCAATAGCACACCGTATGCGCGAACGGCATCACGAACGTCGAGGAAATCACGTTGCGCATGTCGGGAAGATACCCGGAACGGGGCAGTTTCAGTTACGGACTGCCCCTGCAGACGTTCCGTCTGAACGATATACCCCGCGAGTAATGCACAAAATCCGGTAGATGGACCCGGACCGATCAAGTTGCAAGGCTCTGCCAGCATGACGGATTGTTCGAACAGCGCGCCCCACGAGAGCGCGACTGCCTCTTGAAGGCTTTTGCTAAGGCTGTATGGATGAGTTGGATGATACGGAGCCTGCAAAGCCGTCTTTAGCCGAGAGCCCGCCACGACAATTCTGGCTTTGGGGAAAGGTCGCAGTACATCGAGCAGATACAGGGTGGACAGTACATTGGATTCCATGTATAGCAAGGGACTCTGCCAAGATTCAGGGACGGAATTTTTACCACCCAGGTGAAGCACATAATCCGGTGCAATCTGTCTAATGACTTCGCCCAGACGTTTCTTGTCGAGCAAGTCACACACGTAAGGCGTAATACAGTTACGGGTCTCCGCCTCTGGACTGTTATTTTCATCATCGCGAGCCAATAAGATCAGTTCTGAGACTGAAGCGACAGTGCGAGTCAGCGCCGCTACCTCCCAGCCGAGCTTTGCAAAATGGCGGCAGGCATGCATCCCGGTATAGCCCGCCGCTCCGGTAATGACTATGACAGGCCGACGTTGTTCCGCTGTGCTTCCGTCCATTCCAGCAGCTCCTTCAGCATGATGCTGTAGTGAGGAACATCGTAGAGCAGATCGGCCCGGGTAGAACGAAGCGTCCGGTCCTGCACCGGCTCATCTTTCGGCACGATCCGAATATCCTCCCTATTCCAGATGTCTTTGAACAGCAGCAGCAAACCATGCTTGCTGATCGGTTCAGGGTGAACCAGATGAATGAGTCCGTCCAGCGGCTCATTCATCTGCACCTGTATCGCCTTCGCTAATTCCAGCGTCGTAACCCCGTTCCAAAAGACCCGGCGATACCCGTTAACGTCTCCGCTCTGCTGCAAGAACCAGTGCAGCAGACCAATGCCTCCCGGCCGAATTTCCGGCCCGATAATGGAGGTACGGATAGTCAGATGCCCTACGGCCTTTACTTCTCCGAGTATTTTCGTCAAAGCATAGGCACTTGTCCCATCGGGTTGATCCGTCTCTTTATATAAACCTGGTACCCGATTTCCCTCGAATACGCAATCCGTGCTGATATGAATCAGTCGGGCACCGATACTGTCCGCTGTTCGCCGGAGAAGATGTGGCAGCAATCCATTGATTTGGTATGCTGCGATCTGATTCTCCCCAGCATGCTGATTCAGTACGCCTACCGCGTTAATAATAACGTCTGGCCGTACACTCCGTACCAGCTGCTCCACCATAAAGCTGTCCTTTACATCCAGCAGCAGACCGCCTTTATTTTCGGGATCACGGGTGGTGTAGAACACGTTATACCCGCTCTGGTTTTGGAAATACCTAACCAGAACATGGCCCGCCATGCCGTTACCACCCAAAATAAGCAGCTTCATTTGATGAACCCCCCGCTTTGGAGAATGCTGCGAATCTCCTCTTTGGACATCAAATTGAACTCCGAGCTAAAGCTGCTGAACGACACCGGAGGGCACTGAGTATAGCGGTCCTTTAATTGAGGAATATTCAGCGTTGGGAGAATAACCAAATATTGCTCGTCATAGACTACCGTCGTCAGGCTTTCAAAGTCACTCATCAGAATTTCATGAATTTTCTCGCCGGGACGCACACCTTTTTCTACAATTTCTACGTTTTCCACACCTGAATCCTCAATGAGCACCTCAGCCAAGTCCACAATACGGCAGGTTGGCATGGTCATAATAAAAATTTCCCCGCCGACACTTTCCACCGAGGCTTTGAACAGGAGACTGATCGCATCACGCAAGGTCAGGAAGAAGCGGGTCATGTTCATATCTGTGATCGAAACCTTACCCTTTTGGCGAATCTGGCTTTGGAACAGATGCACCACGCTTCCGTTTGTGCCCAAAACATTACCGCCGCGCACCGTCACGAAACGTGTATCGCTATTCAGCAGATTGGCGTAAACAATCAGTTTTTCTCCAATCGCCTTCGTCATGCCGTAAAAATTAGACGGATTTGCGGCCTTGTCAGTCGATATATAAATGACTTTCTTTACCTGATTGGCAACAGCGGCCTCGATCACGTTTTGGGTGCCTACTACATTGGTTTTGAGTGCCTCATAGGGCTGATCCTCACAGACGGGAACGTGCTTGAGCGCTGCTAAATGAAATACATAGTCCACTCCTTGACAAGCGGTAGTCAGCGCATCCTTATCCCGAATATCTCCAATACAGAAGCTGAGTCGTTCATCCTCAAACTGCCTGTTCATGGCAACCTGACTGGATTCTCCACGTGAAAAGATAATGACCTCTTTGGGGTTACGCGGCAGTAACTGGGCAACCAGCTCATGCCCCCAGGAGCCGGTACCGCCGGTAACCAAGATACGTTGGTTTTCAAACATGCCGTTTCCCTCCAAGCAGAAATTTAACTACCTTATCCGACACATCTTCCGCCAGATAGCCCGCAGGACATTGCCACTTATGGGTCATCCCGGTCATTATGGCTACCGCGTTTGCTATAACCTCGCCATCAAGACCAGACACGATATTGCTGCCGCAATCTACCGTTTCCGGCCGTTCGGTCGTCCGGCGCATCGTAACCGTCGGTACCCCCATGACACAGCATTCTTCCTGTACGGTACCACTGTCCGTCAAAGCGCAGCGGGCATGCCGCTCCAGCAGAACGAAGTCAAAAAAACCGAACGGTTCGTGAAATTCCACTAGCGGGTCAAGCTGGATCGGCGGATGGCTTGCGATTCGGGCGGCAGTGCGGGGATGAATACTGCAAATGACCCGCTGCCCGAACTGCTGGGCTACCCGGTTAAGACCATCTAAAATAGCCAGCAAATGCGGTGGATGGTCGACATTTTCAGCTCTGTGGGCAGTGACCAGGAAATATTCTCCCGGCGACAGTCCCAACTTTTTCAAAATTCCACTGCCCGATACCTCTTTCTTATAGTGCTGCATCACTTCGTAGATCGGATTTCCAGTCAGTATAATTCGTTGACTTGGAAAGCCTTCGCGTAGTAGGTGCTGCTTGCTTTGCTCCGTATAAGGCATATTAATGCTAGATATTGCATCAATGACACGCCGATTCTTCTCCTCCGGCACATCCAGATCATAACAGCGGTTCCCCGCCTCCATATGCACGACCGGGTAACCCATACGTTCCGCAAGCAAAGCACATAAGGCGCTGTTCGTATCACCGAGCAATAACACATGATCAGGGCGTTCCTTGTTTAAAATATCCTCCATCTGCGAGTACATGACGGACAACTGTTTGCCCAGTGTCCCCGCTTTCTCCTGAAGTACATAATCCGGGGCACGCAGTCCCAGCTCGCGAAAGAACTGCCCGCTCAGGCTTTCGGTGTAATTTTGGCCCGTATGCACAAGCACATGTTCATCTGCATGGCGGTCCAGCTTCGGAATGATCAGGCTGAGCCGTATAATTTCCGGTCTTGTGCCGAGCACGGTCAATATTTTCATGGTTTTGGAACCCACCTTTGCTGTCGTTGTTTCATTGAATTGTGGCGTTCAATGAATGATAGCCATCCAGCAGACTGGCTGTGCTCCAGCTTAACGTTCATCTCAACGGTCCGGCGTAGATTCACCCGGACCGTTGTTTTATATGCTGTCCAGCCTTGAGTGTGACTCGCTTCTGCTTGTGCGCGTTGTGCCGTCGTGACCGGTGCTTGAATTTCCGCTTGAGCTTCTGTCTGGACTTGGTTTTCGGATAAAGTCCCTTCGACAACGGGGACCCGTGAATTTTCTTGAGGCGACTCTTGCCGCCGCTTCTCTTATACCTGCGATTCCGCAATCTGGTACGCTTGCGGCCCTTTGGCCATCTCGCCCGAACACTACGCTTGCCGCGGAGCAATTCGGGCGGCGACTCAGGTAAAGGGGATGGTGGTTGTGGCAAGCCCTGAATGGCTGCATATTCGATTGGCGGCAGACCCAGCACAGGCAGTTGACACACCACCGATTCGGGAAATTCTCGAATCGTGCTGGTATATCCCTCCGGTATAGCAGTGACCTGACGCAGTCCTTCGCCTTCCCTCGTCCATACTGGTCCACCTGGCTGCTGAATCAACGGGAACCAATGCGGATGATGACATACCCATTGACTGACCATGAGGTGTAGACTGCTTCGGTAGGAATCAGGTCCGTATACACGTGTAGCCGCACTGTTGTTACGCACACCAATCCGTTCCACTTCCTCGGGATGATCGAGCAGATAGCTCACTTTTTGCGCCAGCATGTCGCTGTTGCCCGGCTCTACCAAAAAATCTGTATTTCCCGTCGCCTCCATCAATTCCACAAGTCCACCCTGCGCAAAGGCTACCACGGGCTTACCGTAAACTAGCCCTTCCAGGGCGGTCAGGCCAAAGCCTTCCTCCACCATACTTGGGATCACAACAATATCCATTGCGCTATAGGCCGTTGACACGGATTCCTCGAATGAATTGAACTGGAAGCGGCGGCTATAACGAGATTGGCGGATTAAAGAGACACATTTTACGTAATATTCCGAGTCCACCGAGCTGCCGATGATCCAGAAACGACACCGCGAATTGGTTTCGCACAGCTTTAGAGCCATTTGGACAAAAGGTAACAGCCCTTTGGCTTCGTAGATAAAGGAAGAAATATAACCAATGCAAATATGAAAATCCCGCAGCCCCAGTTTTTCACGTTTCCTTCTCCGTTCCAGCACATGCTCTTTGGGAGACGGCATATCCATATCCCGGCAGGGAGACAACACCGTATGCGGACGTGTCAGTCCCCCACCATGCAAAGGACGCATTACAGCTTGCGAAATGCCGATGACCCATTGGCTATAGCGCTCAATGATAGAAACAGAAACGGGCGTATGCGCATTCTGGTTAATGACCTCGGTTATTTTCCAGATCACTGGAATATTAAGCTCTTGGGCTGCCATTGCAGGCATGACGTTCACACAGGTATTGACCAGCACCACATCAGGTCGAGCATGCCGAAGCATCTGGAACAACGGTGCATACGCCACATGGGTCCGCAAATTCTCCGCATCCTGCGCCAATCCCTCATATGGGGTATACATGCCATGCAGCATGAACAGGTTCTGTGTCAGAACGGTGATTCCGCGCTTGCGGGCCATTGAGGTCAGCCGCCCTTCACCAGGCGTTACGAGAATACAATCGAAGTACGTACGCATGTCTAGACAAAATTGCAATAACAGTTTCTCTGCCCCCGTAATACTTCGGACGTTGCTAACATGGCTGAATAGCATCATTTTCGGCTTGATCGGAGTTCACCTCCTTTAAAATAGCAACCATCGGACGTGTGAATCACCTTATGGAAATATGACCGATAACAGTTGGTCAATCCGGTGACCATAGGTGTGCTCCCGCAGGGTTCGTTCCAGAGCACGCAGGGCAATCTCATGGCGCTCTTTTTCATGCGTTAAATAAAACTCAACCTTCTCCAGCAGTTCCTGCTGAGAGCTGTAGGTCTCTATCTCTTCCCCCGGCTTGTAAAAACGAGCCAGATCATCTCTTGTATCTGTCAGTTGCAACGTGCCACTGGCAGAAATTTCAAACGTGCGCGGGTTGGGCGAAGCCCCCGGAATTTTCAGTGAGTTGTTGTTCACCGAATCATCCTGATGGGAACGATGAAGATTAATTACGATTTTGCTGCCGTTATACGAATCATTGGTCTCGACCGGAGACATCCAGCGACCCAGCTCAATTTTGTCACCATACGACTGATAATCCGGGAGACGATCCCACCAGATTCCGTTGATTTTAATGTTACGGGCCATGAGCTGAGGCATAATCGGATTGAAGAAATAGATGCGGTTCCAGTAGGCTGAGCCTGTAAACCCAATCTCACGTCGTACCGAAGCGGGCGAGCTGAGTGGGAAATAGTGAGTCAGAAATGCCCCAAAGGGCAAATAGTGCACAGACGTGCAACCCAACTGACGGTACAGCTCCAGGCAGTTCATTTCTAACGTGAACACATAATCATAATTCGTAACGATTTTGGTCGTCGTGTCGGTGTAATACGGATCGTCCGTTAGCCAGATGGCGGTGGGGATGCCCAACTGGCGTACCGCAGTAACCTGCTCCAACGGAAGATCCATTCCATCCAGTGCCAGCATCAGATTCGGACGGAGCTGAGCGGCAATATCTCCTACCGGCTGACGTGGGTCTGTTACGGTAACCTGAGCCGTCATGCTTTGCAACGTGGTAATGACCGCCTCATCCAGCGGAGAATACGGAAGGCCTTTGCCGGAGACGACATACAGTACATGGATTTGTCGAAAAGGGAAAACTGCTTTCATCCGCCCAACAATTGCGTTAGCACGTCCGCGCAGATATCCTTCGTCGTATCCGTCATGCACTCCCGCAATTCTCCCCCTTTCCCAGGAGGCTGCCGCCGTCTGGTGAACAGCCGGGTCATACGGTCCTGTCGTAGATATCGTCATCACTTTCACTCCTCACTGTTTATGGTGTTTACTTTAGGCCATCGCCTTGTCCAGCAGTTCTTCCATGCGATTGGAGTACATATGCTTTTGCATAGTCGTGTACAATGCGCGCCAGGCCATGCGTTCGCGTTCCCAGTCATGCTTGAGATAGTAGTCCAGCTTCACTTTCAGCTCCTCTGCTCCAGAGAAGGTTTCAATGTCATAGCCTGGTCGGTAATAACGGCTCAAATCCTTCCGAATATCCGTCATTTGAAGCGTGCCGCAAGCAGAAATTTCGTATGTCCGAGGATTGATGGACTCCGCTGAAAGCTGGTGTGTATTCCGATTATCCAGTCCAGGGTCTGTCGGGCGGTGCATATTGATGACAATTTTGGAGCCGTTATAATATTGAGCGGTCTCTTCCGGCTCCATAAAACCTGGACGGATAAAGCGTTCCAGCACATCCCGCCGGGTCAGCCGATCCCAGTGCCCACCTACGATCAGCACTCTTTTGTCCGCCAAGAAGGGAGCAAGGTAGTCGAACAGCTTCACACGGTTCCAGAAGGCATTTCCAATGAAGCAAATATCATGCTGATGTTCCCGCTCTACCCGCCGGGGATAAAAGATACGAGTTGACGCAGCCAGCGGCAAATAGTGAACCCTCGTTACTCCCTGATCGCGATAAAACGGCAGGCAAGAAATTTCGTGCGTAAATACGACATCGTAGGATTGACAGATCAACGCCGTATCCTCCGTAAAGTAAGGATCATCTACAAACCATATGGCCGTCCGAATGCCTAGGGCTCGTATTTGCTGTACCTGCTCCAGATGATCCGCCGGAAAAACATGCAGCCCGTTCATGACCAGCACGAGGTCTGGACGTTGAGCCTCGGCGTCAGCTAGCATCGTAGCAGGCGTACCGATGGCGCATGAGCTGCATATTTGGCCTAATGCCTCTTGCACACCTGTGTCTATAGCTGCGAAACCTTGCGGAATATATAACACTTTCAAATGACGAACAGCAGGCTGTATTGCCACGACCTGTGACAGAGCAGCCGTGCAACCGCCCATTCTGCGTCCTTCCCGATAGCCGCATCGGTACGCTTCGCGTTCATTTCCGCTTTGTTGATCGTTCACATCCTTCACCCTGTCCTGTTGTGGGATAAACTTCTGTCACTCCTAAACTATATGCGGAGGGGTCAAACGCATCATGGACGACTGCCACTGCCCGGACAAAATTGGCGTTTGCCCGTCCAACTGCCGAACCGCAAATAACCCCAAAGCTGTTAGCTTCGGGGGAGAACAGTAATAGATGATTTGCACAGTTTACTGAGCTTTGTAAGCGAGCTGGTGTCCATCTTCATAACCTTTGGCAAAGCCTGAATTGAAACCCTCGTTGTAAGCTGCATCATATCCCTGCTGAAATGCCTGCGGATCATGCTCCAATACAACAGTCCCGGGCTGTGGATTGTCCGCAGAAGGGGCTGCCGCCGGGTTAGCTTGAGGTTTTTTCCGCCGCCGCAAAAGAGGATGTCTTCTACGTGCAGAATGAAGTCCTCTTTTACGGCGTCTTAGAGCAAGGAGACGTCTTCTTCTCCGTTTTAATCTCCGCATGCTGGAACGCCGGGCATCTTTACGTCTTTTGCGGGCTTTGTCCCGAGTGGCGCGTTCCCACCTTGTACTCATTTTCATTCCTCCTTTGCTTTCTCGTGGTGGTTTCATTTTTCTGAACAGGCACATGGAGCCACGGCTTAGTCGGTTTCCCATATACCTGTCGTCTTAATGGAATACCCGCCAACATTTGCGTGATTTCTCCCTGGTAGTTGCTGAGTATACGAATGGTTTCTTCCAGACGGGTAGCCGACATATCCGCATGGGGCGTCAAGTCCGCAAGACTGGTCAGCATCCGAGCAACGGCGTGCTGGCTGGCAGCAATAGACTCCATCATATCCAGCTTGATCTCACGTTCACGCCTCATGCTCATTAGTTCATATCCCCCGAGCCCATTCCTCCCATCATCCCTTCCATGCCGCCACCCTGCTGCTCATCCTGATCCAGCAATGCTTTGAGATTGCTGCAAAGTCCAGTCTGAAGCCGCGTTAATCCCTCCAGCATTTCCACCATTTGCTCGTGAATCTCCAAAGGTCGTCCCAGCTGTTCTTCATCGGTTTCAAAGGCGTGGGGCGCCAGATGGTTCAGCGCCCAATTACGCACTTTTTCTGCTTCGACCGCCTTGGCCTCCAGAATCATAGACACATTCCGCTGCATTTTGGAGGCTGCGTCCAGCATGTGAATCATTGCTTGTTCCCTACTCATGTGTTCACTCCCTGCCCTCGGTTGTTACGTTACTCCTCTTCCGGGTATGCCGTTTCCTTCACGACACGAACGAGCATTTCAGCCATTGCTTCCTGAAGATCGGCAATACCGTTCAGATAGGCCACAATGCTTTTGTTTACTTGTCCCGAGCTGTCGAGAATGCCCGGAATTCCATCAAAACGCGGCTCCTCATCTGGCAGTTCATGTATGATCTGCGCCATGCGCACAACCACCTGACGTTCCGCATCCAACAACCTTGACATCTGCTGCTGCGAGTGCGAAATGTGGATCAGCAAATCATCTAACTCGTTATGCATAAGCCCCTCCTTTATGTGCTCCGCCGTGCGGAACGCACGAATTACCTACGGGCTTTCCGCTACTACAGCGTATGCCGCAGCGAGTAGTCGGTTCCGCCTAAAAGCGCCTATTCAGATCATTACAGATGCCCGTGCAGCACTGGTGGAGCAATAATAGGCTGCTTCTCCACCAAAGCCGACAAATCTCCGGGAGACAAAAACTGAATTCGGTAGTCCTCTGCCCGCCAGCTCATCGCAGCGTACAGGGTAAGGAACGGCCTTTTCCAGCCGTTACCGATTTGATACAGTTGCCCGCCCTCAGCATACAATACCTCGATCCATCGCTTGCGTTGAGCCGGTATATTCAGTGTGGGCAGCATGGACATGTTCTCCAGATCGGGAGCCGCCAGTACAGGAATGGGTTCCTCTGGCGGCTCAGCTACAGGTGCATCAATGCTGCCGGAAACTGTGGCCTCCGGCTTCCCTACCAAGGGAAGCACCAACAAATCCAGCTGAGACACTCTAACAGGGCGCACATTTTCACCTCCCGCAGCACTGACTCCATGCAGATACCGCCTTCTTCCCGGCTCTAACCGAAATACTGCTCCAGACGGTCCCTGAACAACCGCTCCGATGGGATAAAAGCTTGCCGCTGATACGTGTGTTTCCTTACCTGTTGATATCTGGCCGTCCGTCTCCGCTGTACTGAATTTCAGGTTGTGGAACAGCTTATCCGCGTCCCCCCACTTTTGTACAAAAAAGGATCGGTTCCGGCTGCTTTCCTCCATTGAACCGCTTTTTTCGGTCGTTTGAGGAAAAGCATACACCGTATCCCGATCTCTTTCCTCATAATGGATAAAAGCATCGCCGGCAATTGCCATACGTATCCCCAACAAACGCACACGCAGTAGCCAATCTGCATGGGCTTCCTGAGTACTGTGGCAGCCTTCGTCCCAGTAGCCCGTTTTTTCCAGTGTCTCTCTGCGCAGCAATAAACAAAATCCGGCTAAGCTTTCGGTCTCTCGCCATGCATCCGGGTTAGGCATATTGTAGGTCATGGCAAATTGACGTGCTCCATTTTCGTTCATATAAGGAACCTCAATCTGCTGTTCTTTGAATGGACCATTCGTTACAGGCCCAACAACACCGATACGCGGATCGCTGTATAAACACGCTAACAACCGATCCAACCAGCCGGGGGTCACCATGGAGTTTTGATCCAGTACCACAATAGTTGTGCCTTTTGCCATCATCAGCCCCTGATTCAGGCTACCTATCATTTGAACATCCTTTTTTAACAGCGCATAACGCACAGCGATGCTTTTACGGAGCAAATAGGTGGATGTCCCGTCCGTCGAGCCGCAGTCCACCACAATAATTTCGTGAGGATGGCTCGTATTCTCCTCAATACGGTGAATGCATGCACGGAGCTGTTGAAGCTGATTGCAGGACGGAATGATAATACTGACGCCTTCAAAAACCTTGCCGAACGAAGCCTGGCCCAACCTGTTGCCTTGCTCCTGGCCCCTTTTATATCCTGACCAATAGCCTTTCTTTCCGAGCCGCTTGCTGTGTTTCCTTTGCATATTCAGGCGTTTCATGCCGTTCACTCCTCCGGGTGGCATTATGCCTATACTATATGCCTGGCCCGGCCGGATGGTGTTTCATTGAGATCAGGGTAGAAGTCCTTTCATTTTCACTCCAGCTTCCTGGAGGGAATCGAAGGTTCCTGCGTCGCTCCAATAGCGCCGTAAAATATCATATTCCAGCTTGCCTTCAGCGGCATAACAGTTGTTAACATCCGTGATCTCAAGCTCACCGCGTGCCGAAGGTATAATTTGCCCGATCTTATCGAACACGGCAGTATCGTACATATAGATACCCGTAACGCAATATTTGGATTGGGGATGCTGTGGCTTTTCTTCAATCCGCATAATGCTCTCCGGGCGCTCAGGATCAAATACGGGTACCCCGTAACGACGAGCATCTGCCACCTTTTTCAACAACACTCTGGCGCTCCCCGGGGGCTGTTGCTTGAACCGTTCGATCACAGGTCCCAAGTCTTCCTTGAACAAATTATCACCTAACAAAACAGTGAATTTCTCTTCTGCCTGCATATAGCTTCTTGCCAGTTCGAGTGCTTCCGCAATGCCGCCCGCCTTTTCTTGAATCCGGTATGTCAGTTGGACACCATAATCGCTGCCACTGCCCAAAAAATCGGTATACAGTCCGGCCGATTGTTTACCAATAATAATAAGCATATCGGTGATCCCCGCCTGTCGCAGCCTCTCGATACCATATACGATCATGGGATACTTGCCGACCGGAAGCAGATGCTTGTTGAGTAATGTAGTCAACGGATGAAGGCGCGATCCGGTTCCTCCTGCGAGAATAACCCCTTTCATATCTTCCTTCCTCCTTCGACAGCATGTTCAGTGCATACAACCCCAGCGTTTCCAGTTTCGATGAACATTCTGGGATCTATACTCCATTTCTCTATAAACAAACGATAGTTCCGCTCGATCAGCTCTTCCATCCAGGAAGTTTCCGAGCGTGAGAAGCTCGCATTCCCCTCGTGATAGACAAAACAGTCGTTGCACATGAGCAGCTTGTAGCCATGCACGCGTGCGCGTAGACAATAATCGTCATCCTCATAATGTCCGGGGCTGAACCGTTCATCCAGCAATCCGATCCGTTCCATCAGATCGCGCCGGAACAGCAAACAAAATCCGACCAACCGCTTGACCTCCTGCCATCTGGAGGGATTACTTGCATTATTCTGCTCCGCATATCTCAGACAACTGGCCAAATCTCCTTCTAATCCGTGTATCTGCTGAATACCGCTGACGTAATTCGTCACCGGTCCCACCAATCCCACTATGCTTTCGCTCTGCAATGCAGCCAACATATTCGATAGCCATCCCCGCGTAACCGTCACATCATTGTTTAAAATAACGAACTGGTCACCGGAAGCCAGCCGGAGCCCCGTATTACATGCTGCTGGAAAGCCTCTGTTTTCAGGAAGACGTATGCTGATCAGCCGCTCGGATGCGCAAAAATCATCCGTTCCGTCATTCGAAGCGTTGTCCACAACAATGATTTCATACGGTACATCTATCGTATGTGTCCGAATCGCCTCAATGCACGGCTTTAACAGATGCAGGCCGTTATAAGTCGGAATAATGATGCTCGTCAGACTCATTGTGCATTCCTCCCTTTGGCAACGTCTACCCGTGTTGGAACAGGCCCGAGCGGGGAATACCCGGCTACCTGAAACACCGCCGTCAGTGCCTCTGCATGATCACCGACGATCAACTGTTCCATAGCGTTCCCTTTGCCAACATTGAAGGTCCGCTTACGGTTTGTTTTAATGACATCGACAGCATGTACTGCCGCCACGATCATGCCATGCAGAATTGCCATGGCGTGGGCTTTTGGCGGTACGGCAAGCACGGCTGAGCCAAGCTGATCCAGTAAACGCCGAGATAAGGCATGCGGTACGGCAGTCAATGAGCTTGCTCCCAGATCCGGCCTGCGTAGTACGCGATTCAGGAATGCTTTGCACCGTGTCACGCTGTCCTGCTGGGCATAGGGCGGCAAATGTCTGCCCAGATCATTAAGCGCAACATCCGTTCCCTGATCCACCGCGTGGAGAAAAGGTAACAAATCAGATGCTGGAATCGGCAAATCTCCGTCCACGAACAGCACAATATCAGCCTGCGTCATACGCGCGCCTACTGCACGGCCAACATCATGCCCCAGTCGATCCGGCACGTTGACGAGAGTCACACTGGGATGATGTTTGGCTACGGTGGAGCGCGTGCCGTCCGTGCAGCCGTTCAATACGACAATGATATCCGTAAACGGAAGTTTTTCCAGCTCGCCCAGTACCCGGTCAATCGTTGACTCTTCATTACAGGCGCTGACCACGGCCGCTGCCGTTCCCTGTAACACAATATCTCCCGGAACTTCGCGTTCCACAGGCGGAGTCACTTCGGTCATTCCTTTCGCCCGAGGTGTGGGCTTTCTCACCCTACGGCTATGCATTGAAGTCGTCGTTCCTCGTTTTCGCTGAACACGTCTGATCCCCCAGCTCGGTTCTTCACGCTTCCCTCTGCGATACTGTCTACTCACAGTTTCACCTCGTCTCTGATCCGTTTGCGCCCCAAATCCGTATATCCCGCACGCGTTCCCAGACGCGATGTAAGCCAGGCAATGGCATCCAGATGATCCTGAACAATTACATCTGCCAGCGGGTCCTTGCCGTTCTGTTTTTTACGTGTCGCATTTATTTTACCGACAGCTATTCCATATACAGTCACCACTCGTAACCCGGAGGCGATGGACATAGCTTGAAATAAAGGAGGTTTCTCCAAGGGCTTTAGACCTATTTCCTTTAGAGCCTTTTGACTTATGGCGTGTGGAATGCCAGTCATAGATGCTCCCCCTAAATCAGCACGATTCGACAAGATATTCAATACATGCTTTGCCTCCACTACAGGATGTACGGGCGTACGATTCACAGGTCCATGGTAATCATTCAGCACCACATCCGCCCCTGCACATATGGCGTGTATAAACGGCCGGAGTCTAACGCAGGGAATGACGATATCCCCATCCAGGAAAAGCAGGATCTGTCCGGATGCTGCCTCCGCTCCAATACGACGGCCAACATCATGTCCGAGCGGTTCCGGGAAAGAAAGTACACGAGCTCCCGCCGCTGCTGCCACCTTCGCCGTTCTATCGTGTGATCCGTTCTCAACGACGATAACCTCTGTATGTGGATGGACACGGCGCGCTTCGCGAATCACAGCTCCGATTTTTTTTTGCTCATTCATGGCCGGGATAATGACAGATACGAAAAACTTTCCCACTGATGACAGTTCAGATGGTCGCTCTTCTCCGCTCTGTGCCCCTCTCTCCGTGTCGAGTACCTCCCTCATGGCAGGGGTTACCGGATTCTTATGCATGTTCGGCATTCGTAACGGCAGCCACATCTTGGAATGATAGTAAGCGCCGGAATGCCGCCTCCGTTTGATCTTGTATCCAGCTCTTCCCTGCTTCTTCATGCTCCCGTCTCACCTCCCTTCCTGCTGTATAGATGGACAGCATGATTAGGACAGTTCAACATAACCTATGCGGTCCAAAAGCCGTGTGTAACGGCAATCGTGGAGTCTTTTCGACACAGCAATTTTCGACTTTATTTTACAAAACTTATTAATCCTATTAAATAAATGAGTTATTAGGGTCTAAAGAATCATTTTGGATAAATTTGTGACATAGATCTTCTCGTCCGTCATTCTCTGTGCTAATATCAGAGCCAGATGATGGGAGTTCAAAAAATCAACATTTGTTTTTTTTGCATAAGACAACTTTTTCCATTATCCACCATTATTCTATTTTCTTTATATACGACAGGAAAGGAGGAGTTTGTCACCTTTTTAGGCTACATGCTTCATATTGCAGTACCCTCTTTTCACGTACGCTTCATGAAAAACACTTCGGTATTTCTCTTCATGTTCCATTTTCTTCTATTCCAGACGACAACACGACCTACATAAATGGCGCAATGCCTTATTCAAGACAGGATGATTCATCCTGACATTAATCGAGGAGAGTGAATTTTTAATGAAAAAAGTATGGGTTTCGCTTCTTGGAGGAGCTATGTTATTAGGGTCTGTCGCGTCTGGTGCATCAGCGGAGAGTTCCGTTTCGGGGCCAACTCAGCTTACACCGACCTTTCACGCCGAGCAATGGAAAGCCCCTTCCTCGGTATCGGGGGACGACATTGTATGGAGCTATTTGAATCGGCAAAAGAAATCGTTACTGGGTGCGAACGACTCTAGTGTACGTGAACAATTCCGAATCGTTGATCGCACAAGCGACAAGTCCGGTGTGAGCCATTATCGGCTGAAACAGTATGTAAACGGGATTCCCGTATATGGAGCTGAACAGACTATTCATGTGGGCAAATCTGGTGAGGTCACCTCTTACTTAGGAGCGGTGGTTACTGAGGATCAGCAAGCTGAAGCTACGCAAGGTACAACTCCAAAAATCAGCGCTTCTGAAGCGGTCTACACTGCATATAAAGAAGCAGCTGCACGGATTGAAGCCCTCCCTACCTCCGACGATACGATTTCTAAAGATGTTGAGGAACAAAGCAGTGTAAGCAAAGACACTTACGCCGAAGCATCTAACAACGAAAAAACGCTATCTACTGATAAGGACGAGCTGAGTCTTGATAAAGCATCTGCCCTGAAAGATAGCAAAATTGAAGCGGTGGAAGCAGAAAAAAGTTCCATTGCCAAAATCGCTAATCTGCAGCCAGAAGTAGATCCTAAAGCCGATCTGTACTTCTATCCTAAAGGGGATGACCTGCAGCTGGTTTATGTAACAGAAGTCAATGTTTTAGAACCTGCCCCACTGCGTACTCGCTACATTATTGATGCCAATGATGGCAGCATCGTATTCCAGTATGACATCATTAATGAAGCGACAGGCACAGGTAAAGGTGTGCTTGGTGATACCAAATCATTCACCACAACTGCTTCCGGAAGTAGCTACCAGTTAAAAGATACAACACGCGGTAACGGGGTTGTGACCTACACGGCCTCCAACCGTCAAAGCATCCCAGGTACCATTCTGACCGATGCCGATAATGTATGGAATGATCCAGCCGGCGTGGATGCCCATACGTATGCTGCCAAAACATATGATTACTATAAGGCCAAATTTGGACGCAACAGCATTGACGGACGCGGGCTGCAACTCCGTTCGACAGTCCATTACGGTAGCCGTTACAACAACGCCTTCTGGAATGGCTCCCAAATGACTTATGGAGACGGGGACGGTAGCACATTTATCGCATTCAGCGGGGACCCCGATGTGGTAGGTCATGAACTTACGCACGGTGTCACAGAGTATACTTCGAATTTGGAGTATTACGGAGAGTCCGGTGCATTGAATGAGGCTTTCTCGGACGTCATCGGTAATGACATTCAGCGTAAAAATTGGCTTGTAGGCGATGATATTTATACGCCAAACATTGCAGGCGATGCTCTGCGCTCTATGTCCAATCCTACCCTGTACGATCAACCAGATCACTATTCCAACTTGTATACAGGCAGCTCCGATAACGGCGGCGTTCATACGAACAGCGGTATTATCAATAAAGCCTACTATCTGTTAGCACAAGGTGGTACTTTCCATGGCGTAACTGTAAATGGAATTGGCCGCGATGCAGCGGTTCAAATTTACTATAGTGCCTTTACGAACTACCTGACTTCTTCTTCCGACTTCTCCAACGCACGCGCTGCTGTGATCCAAGCAGCAAAAGATCAGTACGGTGCGAACTCAGCAGAAGCAACTGCAGCTGCCAAATCTTTTGACGCTGTAGGCGTAAACTAAATCATATACGCTATAATCCTCATATCCCGTCCATAGACCTTTGCCGTTGTGCAACTGTCACTTGGCCCTGACTCATACAATGGACGAAAAAATAGGGGTGCAGTGTACAAGTCTGCGCCCCTTCCCCCCTTATTTATGGCGTCCCCTCAAAGGGGCGCCCTTTTCTTGTTCATCGGGTCCCTTCGATCATTTTCGACTAAATAAGACAAATAAACAGTAAATCAGGGACTAAAGATTCATTTTGGGGTATTTTGTAAAATTAACCTTCTCGTTCGACAACCTCTGTGCTAATATCAGAGCCAAGACGATGAGATTGCAAAAAAATAAACCTTAATATTTTACATAAGGTAATTTTTTTCAATCCTCTTCACGTTTCAAAGGAGCAACAAGACTTACATATATGACGAATAGCTTCTGCAAACAGGGTGTTTTTCACCCCAATATTAATTAGGGAGAGTGAGTATGAATTGAAAAAAGTATGGGTTTCACTTCTTGGAGGGGCTATGTTATTAGGATCTATAGCGCCGGGGGCCTCCGCAGCTGAAAATTCTGTTCCCGATCCGACTCAGTTTACGCCAACATTCCAAACGGTGAACTGGAAGTCCCCTTCAACGGTAACAGGCGACAATCTGGTCTGGAGCTTTTTAAATCGACAACAAAAAACATTATTGAGTCTGGACAATACCCACATCGGTTCCCATGTGCGCGAGCAATTTCGTATCGTGGATCGTACCAGTGACAAATTTGGTACAAAGCATTATCGGTTAAAACAATACGTAGACGGAATTCCCGTATTTGGAGCCGAACAGACCATCCATGTAAACAAGTCTGGTCAAATCACCTCTTATTTGGGAGCGGTCATTTCAGAAGATCAACAAGCCGATGCTAAAGAAAATACAACTCCAAAAATCAGTGCTACTGAGGCTGTATATACCGCATATGAAGATGCAGCTATACGGGTTCAATCTCTCTCTTCCTCCGTCCAAATCGTTCCTGAACCTTACGAGGATACAAGTAGTGTAAGTAAAGACACTTACGAAAAAGCATCTAACAATGAATTATCAATCTCTCTTGAAAAGGACTCCTTGGATTTGGATAAAGCAGCTGAACTGGAGAACAGTAAATTGGAAGCGGTAGCGCCTGCATCCTCTATCCCCAAAATTGCCAATCTGGAACCAAGCGTGGACCCTAAAGCAGAACTGTACATCTATCCCGATGGAGACTCAACACGTCTAGTCTATGTAACCGAAGTTAATACTTTACAACCCACTCTGCTGCGCACACGTTACTTTATTGACGCTAATAATGGAAAAATTGTATTCAAGTATGACATCCTTAACGAAGTGATCGGCACAGGGCGCGGTGTATTCGGTGACACCAAAACATTTGAAACAACAGCTTCGGGCAAGAAGTATCAACTAAAGGATACGACTCGTGGTAAAGGAATCCTAACTTATAACGTCCACAACACCGAGACGCTCCCCGGCACCCTGTATACAGATTCAGATAACGTATGGGAAGATCCGGCTGCGGTGGATGCCCACGCTTACGCTATCCGCACTTACGATTATTACAAGGATAGATTTGGACGCGACAGCATTGACGGGCATGGCATGGCCATCGCTTCGGCAGTCCATTACGGCGCAAAGAACTACAATAATGCCCACTGGGGCGGCACTCATATGCTTTACGGAGACGGAGACGGCACGTTATTTGCTCCTTTCAGCAGCGACCTTGAAATTGTTGCCCATGAGCTGACACACGGTGTGACCGAGCATTCATCAGGGCTCGTGTATTTCGCTGAATCTGGTGCATTAAGTGAAGCCATCTCAGATATTATAGGCAACGACATTGAGCGTACCAATTGGGACTTCGGCAAAGTCGCTTATACCCCTAATATTAAGGGCGACGCCATTCGCTCCCTTTCCGATCCTGTCAAATACGGTCAAGTCGATCACTACAGCAATCTCTATCCTGATCCTAACAACGAGGATTATGGTGGAGCCCATATTAATAGTGGCATTATTAATAAAGCCTACTATCTACTGGCACAAGGAGGCACCTTCCATGGTGTCAAGGTAGATGGAATCGGACGTGATGCAGCCGTATATATTTATTATAATGCCTTCACCAATTATCTGACTTCCACGTCTAACTTCTCCACCGCGCGTGCCGCTGTTATCCAAGCGGCCAAAGATAGTTATGGTGAAAATTCAATAGCCGTAACCTCTGCTATTAAGTCTTTTGACGCTGTAGGTGTGAGATAAGTAATAAATACAAACTTCCCCGATATTACAAGTTTTCCCCCTTCCCTCTTATGTATACGGCGTCCCACTGTGGGACGCCTTTTTCTAGTATGAAGTTGATTATTGGCAACTTATATTCCTGGCTTCTTATTATTGCCCCATCGCGATCCAAAGGACCAACCCTTCACATATCGGACCTGAGTGTATGCGTTCCACAGTAAGTACTGCTGAATACCTCTGACGTTGTGTGACGGATACCAGCACTCCCGGTATACTCGCACTGGCAGTGATTACATATAGTGTATCTATAAAAGGCTTCTCAAATATAACGCTCACTTCGCCCCTATCCGCTCGTGCGGGGAGGTGAAAAGAAATGCTCCCATATTGAGATGAAGCTATATGATCGTCAGAAGCCTCGTCACTGGTCGCTGATTCGTCGTGAATGGCATTCAAGTCTAATTCTTTCTCCGTATCGAAAGCTGGATCGATATCTTGCTCAGGCAAGACCACGCGTTGCTTTGGGCGGTGTCTTCCTTCCGCAATGTGAATACTGGTTATGGAACAATCCAGTAGCGAATCTTGCTCTGCCTGATCTTCCGTCGTAATAGACGGTATGTCGTTATCCGTCCTGTATTCCGTATCTGACTCAGGCACAGACAACAGCAGTACAGATGCTCGATTCATCTGCATCGCTTCCTCTAGCGTTTTGGGAAGCTTATGCTTCTTCCATGCCGCTTCCTCTATAGCTTGAACCGAGGTATCCTTCTCTACGGGGGCAGGGGCAGGGACCGTTTCCATCCCACGTTGGCTCGGTCTATGACTGCCGGAAGTCGAAGCCGCTTTCTCCTTGTTAACACGGGGTGAGGGAACCGCATTGGGAAGGTTACGCCGCGCTGTTCTTTTATCCTTAGGGCTATGGTTCGTACGATGGTTCATGGTGATCGCTCCTTTGGCACAGGAGTGAACCAGCGGTCGCCCCGCTTCATTCACCCGGCTGGAAATCATGGCTAATGCCTATAAGATAGCCTATGCGCGTAACAGCGCCTACGTCACTCCGTTGCGCAGTCCGTTATGATTTGTGTCCAGCGTTGTGCTGAGTGCTGCCATAAAAATCGTCTTCGTACCTCGCCAAGTCCGGCTTCTCCCATCCGTCGTCGCAAGCCAGGTTGCTGGAGTAGCCTGATGATGACATCGGCCATTTCCTGCTCACCGTGAGACGGATACACAAGCCAGCCTGTCTCGCCGTGTTGTACAACCTCCGGAATACCGCCGATTCGTGAAGCGACCACAGGCACTCCTGCCGCCATGGCTTCCAGATTGACCAGCCCGAAGGCCTCATCCTTCACTGAAGGAACAACGGTCACATCAGCTAGCTGATATAGCGAGGCCAATGCTGGATGTGGAACATAGTCGAGGAATTGCACATGCTTCCCCAACCTTAGTTTACGCATCTGCCGATGCAACGACGCCGTGTACGGCGTGAGGCGGTCATGCCCGTAATAGGCACTACCTGCAATGAGCAGCAGTATGTCCGGGCAGGCGCGGACGACATGCCGCAGGGCCTTGAGCAGTCGGTGAACGCCCTTTCCTGGCATCAGTCTGCCCGCGAATAACACGATTTGACGGCCTGACCAGCCGAAATCGTCCAATCGCGCCGATCTGGCCGCTTCTGCTGCAGGAGTCCACCTTGGTAGGAAATCACCGGGATGGATACCCAGCTTGTTTATGACGATGCGTTCCCTGACCGCGTCGGGACAGTCAGAAGCTACGATTGCCCCCAAATACGCACTGTTCACGATAATGCGATCCATCGATGCCAGCAGCCTACCCATCTCCTCCCGTTTGAGGTGGGGCTCCCGGATGAACGTGGTCGAATGCAAAGTCAGCACAACCCGACTATCGGGTAAAGCCTCGCGAATTGCATACGCAACTGCCGGACGGTTGTGTACATCTACTACCGCTGGTAACCATCTCTTTAAATCAGCAATCACCTCAGAAATATAACCTGCTCCCCGCTTATAACGCATGCAGGGAATTCCGTCGACATCGCCATGATCAGGTGCCTCTGCTCCCTTTATGCCATAGATCTGCGCTTGGAGCTCATGACTAGCCAGCGGTACCATGTGGGCAATTACCCGCTCCACAGAACTGCTGCGGGGCGAAGGTATAACAAAGGAGCCCGGTGTAACGACTGCTACCTTCGGCCTCTGCATCACCTCACCTACTTTCTGACCCTATTCCAACACTCTTCAACAATCATCTTGTATCATATCGTCCGCCTCCCTGAAAGGTGCCTCGCTTCTAACTTTGGGCTTACCGCAAGGCTAGCGTCCATGCCTGGCCGATCTTTGATACATATGATGGACTAGAATCACAGTATGATCAGTTGGAGTGACTACAAGGAGGGCGGACATACTCATGTTGCATGTCGGCGTCATGCTCAACCCGGCAACCTACCGGGGCATTCCCGCCATGAGGACGCGATATGAATCTATCGCCAATTACGAGGACGCCGGGTTAAGCTACGAGCTCATCCCCTGCTTTCTTCGTCTGGAGGATATTCATATAGCAACCGGAACATGCCGGGCTTTTGTTAAACACGGCAACGAGTATCGGCAGATGACTCTTCCGTTGCCGCCGGTCATCCACAATCGGACTCTCTATCGGCAAAATGAAAATGCTAGCGATATCAACAAGCTTGTACAAAAGGGATTCTATATTTTTAATGAACAAAACCGTTTCCACAAAGACCATATACATGCAATTCTGCAAGAAGACCCTTTGCTACGCATCCACCTCCCCAAAACATTGCAAGGCAACCTTTCCTCCATCCATACCTTGATGGAGGAAACCGGAGATGTTGTAATTAAACCCAGTAGCGGTAGCGTAGGTAGAGGAATTATGCGTCTGCGGCATTCCCGCGGAGGCTGGACTTTGCAATGTGCTCATCCGGCTATACCTGAGCGTTGGTCCACACTACGTTTGAATGTTGGGGAACTCCCATTATTTCTACACAAACGACTGCTGCATGTGCCTCATATCGTACAGGAAACCATACCGCTTGCTTTGAACAATAATCGTCCGTTTGATGTCCGTGTGTCAGTTCAGCGCGGATATGGCGGTATCTGGGGTGTGACAGGCATGTATGCTAAAATTGCTCCTTCCCACACCTTCGTTTCCAATGTTGCACAGGGCGGTACGGCCCGTTCTTTACTGGAGGTATTATCACAAACCGAGACGGTTCAGACTTCGAACGCAGTCCGGCTGATGAATGAATTGGAGCGACTCTCGTTACAAATCGTGCACCGACTGGCACAAACCCTTCCCCGTCTCGCCGACGTCGGTCTGGATCTGGGAATTACCCATGAGGGCAAGATTGTTTTTATCGAATGCAACGGTCGTGATCAGCGCTATGGCTTCAGCCAGGCGGGCATGCACAATGTCTGGAAAGAAACATACACTCAGCCGATGGCTTACGCTCGTTGGCTTCTCGAACGGATGCCTTCGTCAGACACCGAACGTTCACCAGGCCGTCCACTGTATTGATTTACGTCACATTCTGTGTCAATATAGTTCAGAGCGGCCGGACAGGTTCCGGCCAAGACGGCTCGGAAATGAACAAGGGGGATCTGTAATGGCAAAACAGTGGCTGCGGCTCATGACGGAGCTATCATCGCGCAAATGGGTGTGCCGGATTGTAGGCTCCTTCGCGCAAAGCGGTGCAAGCCGACTTTTTATCCCCACCTTTATACGTACGTACCAGATCCAGACGCATGAGGCGGAACAGGAATGGAAGGAATACCGTTCCCTAAACGCCTATTTTACACGCAAATTAAAAGCGGGCATGCGCCCGATTGATACGAACGCCGAGGTGATGACCAGTCCGGTGGATGCACGGATTACTTTCACTGGCCCAATTACGTCCGGCACTCTTTTGGATGTCAAAGGGCAGGACTATACGCTGGAAGAGCTTCTTAACCGCTCTCCGCGTCTTGAAAAATACACACACGGCTATGCTTTTGTACTCTATCTCAGCCCGACGGATTATCATCGCATTCATGCACCAGTATCCGGTACGCTGGTAGAAAAAGAACATCTGCGCGGCAAGGTATACCCAGTGAATGACTTCGGCTTGCAACATATGCGAGCAGTTCTTAGCCGCAATGAACGACAGATTACGTACATTGCCCATGAATATGGTGAGGTGGCGGTCGTCAAGGTTGGCGCAATGAATGTGAGTAGCATCAAATATACGGATGATAAAGCCGTCTCATGGATAAAAGGAGACGATCTCGCCTATTTCGAATTTGGATCAACTGTCGTTTTGCTAACTGAAAACGGCACGTTTGATCCAGACCCCGCATTGAAGCCGGGGGATGCGGTGAAAATGGGACAACGTCTGGGTTGCTTTCGACATGATCCCAAAGCATAAGTGAATTTACCGTAACCGTATTATAGCTACACATATGAGCATCGGGATCGGATGATGCTAAATTGCTCATAAAAAAAGGACCCGGCGTAACTGCTCGGGTCCTTTTTGGAATTTATCCTTTATATTCGTTATTCGTTAATCCCATTACGCCTAAATCCGAAACAGCTTGTCCACCGTCCATAGCATTACCGGATCTCAGACGGACTTTTCCCCGTATACTGCTTGAATTGGCGGCTGAAAAAAAAGATGTCACGATACCCCAGAGCCTCTGCCACCTCGGTCACATTCATTCCGGCATGTAGTAATAGATGCTGTGCACGCTCAATCCGCATACTGATAATATGAGATTGCGCGGACACACCCAGCAGCTCCTTGAATTTAATCGAAAAATAACGCGGTGACAGCCCCGCCCGTGCAGCCAAATCCTCGACGCGATGAGGAAGTCCCGGATGCTGACGCACATAGTTGGCCGTTTCCCGAATGACCTCGGTGAGCTGGTTACTGGCTTGTTGCTCCTGAGGCTCCTTGCGGTCCGCACGCAGCAGATGAATCATCAGTTGTTTCAGGATCAGCTTGCCTTCCTCGTCAGCTCCGTAAGCACGCTCCAGACGTAGTCGAACGTATCTGGCAAGCATATGCTCTACCTCGAACGTTTCCTCCAGCATACGGTAGCTTGCAGGGATAAGCTTTGGCTGTTCGATAAGATCAAAATGAATATAGGTAAGTATGAGCGGCTTTTGCGGGTTATGCGTGGCACGGGTATCATCCCCCGGCTTGAACAGGAAGCAACTCCCCTTGCTTACCGGATACAACGTCCCGTTTAAGATCACTGTTCCTTCTCCGCTCCATACATAAAATAAATCATAGTTTGGCATCGGCTTCTCGCGTACCTGCCACTTCCAGCCCGGCTCACACACAATTTTGGCGAAGGCCGACAACAGGATAAACGATGACGCAGATGTATCCAGCAAAATCTGCACCTCCTTTTGTTCATCTTTGGTTGTCCTTTATCCCGTTAATTTATAATATAAGCTCAGCGCCGTCATTAAGCAAAAAAATGCGCTTTTATGTTCCAGAGGCTTTTGCGTGACGCTTACCGTGTGTAATGCTATAATATGTAATCAAAATGACTTGGAAGGATGAAACGGGAATGAATCCACTGGCAGCGCAGTTAAACCAAAACATTCAGACAGGCAACGAGCATGTATATCAAATGCTTTCTCTTTTAGGGAAAGAAATTTATTTCCCAAAAGAAGGGATTTTGAGTCAATCCGCAGAAGCAGGGAAGCTTGCTAAAAAGTACAACGCCACGATTGGCATTGCTACAGAAGGCAATGGTCCTATGCATTTGGAGGTCATTCAGGAGAAGTTGTCCGCTTACAATCCCAAGGATTTATACCCTTACGCTCCCCCTGCGGGCAAACCTGAGCTTCGTAGTGTATGGCGTGACAAAATGCTGAAGGAAAACCCTTCGTTGGCTGGAAAAAGTTACGGCCTTCCCGTAGTTACGAACGCGCTGACCCACGGTTTGAGCATCGTTGCCGACCTGTTCACGGATGAAGGGGATGCTGTCATTTACCCAGACAAAAACTGGGAAAACTATGAGCTGACTTTCGGTATTCGCCGTCATGGACGTTTGGTGAATTTCCCGTTGTTCACAGAGGATCAACGTTTTAATAGTGAAGGATTACGCGACGCGCTACTGGCACAGAAAGAATACGGCAAAGCGATCGTTGTGCTGAACTTCCCGAATAACCCGACAGGCTACACACCGGGAGTGGAAGAGGGTAAAGCGATTGTTGCTGCCATCCAGGAAGCCGCGGAAGCAGGCATCAATGTCGTAGTTGTGACGGATGACGCTTATTTTGGTCTGTTCTTCGAGGACTCCCTGCATGAATCACTATTCGGTCAGTTAGCTGGACTTCATCCGAGAATTCTACCAGTCAAAATTGACGGAGCTACCAAGGAAGAATTCGTTTGGGGCTTCCGTGTCGGATTTATTACCTTTGCTTCGGAACATCAGGATGTACTGAGCGCACTGGAACAAAAAACATTAGGGATTATTCGGGCAACGATTTCGAGCGGTCCTCACCCATCTCAAACCTTCGTCCTGGATGCCCTCAAGTCAACTGACTTTGAACAACAGAAGAAAGAAAAGTTCCAGATTATGAAGGGACGGGCTAACAAAGTCAAAGCGTTGCTCGATAGTGGAAAATACGGAGATGTATGGAGCTACTATCCTTTCAATTCGGGTTATTTTATGTGCCTCAAGCTGAACGGCTTGTCCGCTGAACGACTGCGCACACATTTGCTGGAACAATATGGGGTAGGAACAATTGCGCTGGGTGAATATGATCTCCGAATCGCATTCTCATGTATCGAGGAAGAGTATCTGGAAGACCTGTATGACATTGTTTACCGTGGCGCACAAGATTTGTTGAACACCTAATATGTAACAGATTAAATATAGCATCATTAGCGGTATGCCAGATGTTGCGCATACCGCTTTTTAATGGGCTGAACCATTGTGAATCACACTTCGAAACAAACTATCCTTCAGCAGCGAGCAAAGATTTCTGTGCGAGTGGCAGCAGGATGACTACCTCAGTTCCGACTCCGGGCTCACTCTCATAGTGTATACTTCCGTTCATGGCTTCAATGATTCGAAAGGAGACGACCGTTCCCAGTCCTGTTCCTACCTCTTTGGTTGAAAAAAACAAAGTACCCACTCGCTCCAGGTGCTCCTGACTCATGCCTTTTCCCGTATCCCTAATATGCAGACATGCCTTCTCTTCCTGAATCGCCAGCTTTATGTATACCCTGCCTCCATCATCCGCAGCTTCGATCGCATTTTTCGTCACATGTATTAACGCCTGTAACAGCTGATTACGATCCATATGTACGTATATTTCATTCCTTAGCTCAGTATACAGTCTTACGCCTTGCTTGGTCGCCATCGGTTTCAAAAGCAAAACAATTTGTTGAACCATGCCAGACAGATCCATCAGCTCTGTGTTCCCAATCTGCGGTCTGGATAAGTTCAGATAGTCGCTAATAATTCTTTCAGCCCTATCGACCTCTGCTAGTGCCAAAGCAATATATCTGCGATTTTTCCCTTCTAGCCCTGACTGAACCATTTGCAGGAACCCTTTAACAACAGTCAACGGATTCCGTACTTCATGAGCCATAGAGGCAGCCAGTTCACCTAACGTATTCAGATGCTCAGCATATTTAACCTTCCTTCTCATTTCTTCCCGTTCCAAACTAAACTCCATCCAGAAAGAGGAGGCTCCAATGCTTAGGAATTGAATCATACCGAACCAGAGTATTGCCCGGATCAGCTCGATCTCATCCTTATCCAGCCTGCCATTGGCCCAGGAATGTATTAACAGAATTATAAGCATGGCAATATTGGTCCATATACTCATTAGCATATTCATGCCCACCCGAAGCAACATACTATTGAGCTGCATAAACTTCTTTCTCACCAAGAGAGGGCCCAAATAACACAACATCATACTGGGAAATCCTACCACAATAGACTCAGGACCTATATACATACGAGCCATCACCATCAGCGTTATATTTAGAAGTCCTGCCTTAGGACCAAAATATAAAACAGAAAGGATCAGAGGAACATATCGAAGATCCCAATATAATCCATACCAGATGTACGAAAACATAAGGCAAAGCACAGAAGACACACCCAGCACCCCTCCCATAAGCAACGGGGTATGTTTCATATGCCGATGATCTGACAAAGAGCTATATACTAATAATGGTACAAACACAAGAAATATGTTCACGAGCAGCTTATCTACCAGCATCTCGTCTTTCCCACTTTCCAAGTGATAATGACTACGTACTTCTTCTATTCTCGATAATACGTGCCTTTTCCTCTCTCCTCCCCTACATCTGATGAAAAATATAAGGCGATTCGGCAACACAACTGAGCATTGGCCCACGCAATCTGAAAATCCACTTCATAAGATACGATGTATCCTTTATCACAATGACCGAGAGGAGAATGAGCATGGGAGCAGAAGAAACAAGAGGCGGTTACGGTGGTTACGGCGCATTTACAAGCACAGGAACAATTCTGGTACTGTTCATTTTATTAGTTATCATCAGCAAAACGATCTTCATATAAGCAGACGATTATCTGCACCCACAGCTACGATAGCAGTGAGCATACAAAAAAAGGCTAATTCGCAGACAGCTCTTGCTGCTTGCGAATTAGCCTTTACTTTATTCACATAGATACACATTACACTTCTTCTTCATCCTGACCGTCCAAACGCCATTTTTTGGCTTGAGCGCCTCGTAACAGGAACACTACTGCAACTCCCCCAAGCAGCGTGAGCAGTGTAGACAGTAGATCTTCCTTTCCTTTTGCCAGAAAAGGAAGCCACAGAACCACAGCAGCCGGCAACGTCAACCGAACAACAAAGTCGAGAAAAGACGCACGACGACTATGCGCAGGAATCGGATATAACTGAAGCCATAACGAATCCTTGTGATACTGCCTTAGTGAAGTGACCTGTACACCAATGAGGAATATGAAAAATAAATATACTGCAATCCCAATCCAGCTAGCATGGGTGATATATATAATTAACAACCCCAGAATTCCAAGCCGAATGACAATACCTGCTGGCTCTGTACGCAGGAATGTCTTAAACAGCAGGTAACGATACGCTCCCCTTCTGTTCCAAGGTATGTTACCTCCCAACCAGGACAGCCAACGACGTGGCGTCACTCTCTGCGTAAGGGCGGGCACATCGACAAACCAGCCCAAAGTGCGCATCACCCGAGCAGCCTGCATACCCTCTGTGCGAATCAGCTTTTCCCAAGCCACTAGCAGCTTGACCGGAAAACGCAGAACAAGCACGTACACCACACCGACCAATATGATAAATGGCACGCTGTGTAGTGGAGGCTGCCATAGCCATGCGGCTACCATCAGCACAGCCAACACCCACCGAAGCAGACGATAGCCTACACTCCCGCCAATCGATACCATGCGAAGCTCTTGCCAGCCGCCGTAGCTGAATAGCAGCTTTAACAGCACGAACAGTAGCAGGGTCAGTAGCAGCGGCTTAGGCGCGGTATCACTGCGAATATACAGCGGCCACACGATAATAGACAGCAATAGCAAACCGAATATTTTATACACCACACCCCGAATCCGGCTGGCCTTAAAATAATCGTGCATCGCGTGCTCCTGTGGACGGAGGAAAACAATATCCGCCGCGTTTAAATACGTACGAAAGCTCGCATGAGCAATCGGAATAGCCACAATAAGCATGATCCAGCGGATGGGCAAATCCGGTGGAGTATGCATCAGCAGCGACGTGTACCATGCGGCAAAGGCAATCAGTGCAAAGCCGAAGACCACCGCCAGACCGCTCTGAATGACATAGCCCAGATAGGGCAGCACCTGTCCCCAGAACGCTACACGTCTTTCTTTATGCAAACGTTGCAAATCCATGCTCATTCCCTGCCCTGTACCAGCTCATAAAATGCATCTTCCAGCGGCATGCCCGGCTTACCCGCCTGTGCTGTCACTTCGTCCAGCGTACCCTGTGCAATGATGGCACCCTGATGAAGTACAATGAAACGATCGCAATAATTTTCAATCGTGGACAAAATATGAGAACTGAGCAGAATGGACGAACCCGAACGCTTCATCTCTAACATAAAGTCAAGCAGGGAACGAATACCAAGCGGGTCCAAACCCAAAAAAGGCTCATCTATGACATACAACGGCGGTCCCGCTAAAAATGCGCACATAATCATCACTTTCTGGCGCATCCCTTTAGACAGGTGCATCGACATACTTCCACTTTTATCCCGCATACGGAACAAGTCCAGCATTTGATCACTGCGTGTGCGGAAATCTGCTTCGCTAACTCCGTACGCTCTGGCCGTGAATTCCATATGCTCCATCACCGTCATTTCAGGATACAGCTCTGGAGATTCAGGTACAAAAGCAATGGCTCCCTGATACTCCTCGGGATTTTCATCCTGCTTATGACCCTGCACACGAATTTCTCCGGCCTGCGGTGTCATCAGGCCCAAAATATGCTTCATGGTCGTACTTTTCCCGGCCCCGTTCAGACCGATCAATCCTACCATTTCGCCCGGTTTCACATCCAGCGAAATCTGATGCAGCACCGGGCGCTTGGCGCTATATCCGCCGGTCAGTCCGTTAATTTGCAACACAGGCTGTTGTTCCATGGCTCCCCCTCTTCTCCCTTACTCGTTCGGTTTTGATCCTTTTTCCTTCAGCCATCTTGGTGCACCCTTGTTTTTGCGATCACGCTCACGCTGTGCTTTTCCTGCTTTGGACAAGGCTGCTCCTTTGCTCTTGCCTGGAGCTGAACCGTTCGCGGAATTCCTGCCAAGACGTCCGTTTTCGGTACGAACAGGTGCCTTACGGTTTTCCGTCTGTGCTCCGTCAGACATGGATCTGGCCTCGGATGGTCTTACAGGTGCACGCTTGGCATCCGCCGGACGCGGCACAACTACTCGACCTCCGTGCAACGCACGCTCTGCGATCTCAATGCCCAGTTCACGGGAGAACTTACGCATGATGAACGTTTCACGGTCGGTGACAACCGACGCCACCAATCCTTTGCGTCCCATCCGTCCTGTCCGTCCTGCACGGTGAACATAAGCTTGACTATCCGTAGCCGGGTCAAAATGAATGACCATTTCAAGGCCCTCAATATCCAGACCACGGGCTGCCACATCCGAAGCGACCAGCACTTTGAGCTTGTCCTCGCGGAATCGGGCCAACACGTTGCTACGCGTGACTTTATCCGCATCTCCATACAAGGATGCCGTAGTCAGCCCCATATGCTTGAGCTTGGCTTCAATCTCCCCGATGGCATTGGTTGTATTCACGAACACCAGCGCTTTTCTTGGATTAAAATGACGCACCAGACGGCGCAGCATATCCACCTTATCCCGTTCTTCAGATACAAAGTAATAGTGTTCCAGTCCACTGGCCGTCTTCTGGTCGGGATCAATCCCAATTTCTACATATTCACGCATCTCTCGTTTCGCCAGCGACTGAATCTCATCGTTCAGCGTTGCGGACAGGAATACCAATTGACGATCACGTTGGGCGGTGCCCAATATGTTTGTTACATCGCCTGCTCCGCCGAGCTGGAACATCTGATCCACCTCATCAATAACAATGGCTGTAATATTGTGCATTTTCAACTTTTTCGAAGCGATGAGTTCCCGTACACGTCCTGGTGTGCCCACGACAAGCTGTGGATGATCCTTGAGCTTTTCGATTTGACGTTTGATAGCCGCCCCACCAATCAGACCGAGTACACGGATTCCACGATGCTCTCCGTAGCGCTGACCCTCACGTACAATTTGCATGGCCAGTTCCTGGCTTGGAGCTAGTATCAGCTTTTGCGTAGCCTTTTTCTGTGGATCAATCGCTTGCAACAGCGGCAACAAATAAGCCAGTGTCTTGCCTGTGCCAGTTTGTGAACGCGCCAAAACATGCTTTCCCTTCATTATTTCCGGTATAGCCTCTGCCTGAACTGGCGAAGGCTGTGTAATTTCATGCTCAGTCAGTTTGTCCAACAGATCTTGTTCAACGCCGAGCGATTCAAAATTCAATGTCATGAAAAGGTCCAACCCCTATACGTAAATTCGTTACTCTCCATTATATGCGAAAATAGCCCTGTTACCAAATCACAAAAATAAAAGATGTCCCTCACCATAGCTAATGGCTTACGGGACATCTTTTATTTCTTATTCATCACACCATGACCCAGCCTATCGGTTAGTCTGGGAGCTAACTGATACAGCTTGAGAAAAGGAGATACCCACCGTGGCAGATTAACCTCCTCTTTGCCAAGCTCCATCGCTCTCACGATATGCCGTGCTACCTTATCAGGTTGTAGCATAAACCAGCTTACATTTCGAACATATCCTCCTGAAGGATCTGCCAGCTCAAAAAACGGTGTGTCGATCGGCCCCGGGTTAATCGTCGTTACAGTCACTCCACTCCCGCGCAGCTCTTGCCTGAGCGCATTGCTGAAACCAAGCAACGCATGCTTCGTCGCCGTGTAAGAGGACGATTTGGCTGTCCCGATTTTCCCGGCCATCGATGCTACATTGACAATCTGTCCATGGCCCCGCTCTGTCATTTGCGGCAGAAACGCCTTGATGCAGCGAACAACACCCATGTAGTTCACGTCCATCATTTGTTCAAACTCCGTCAGGTCGGTTTCATTAAAATACTCAAACTTTCCGTAGCCCGCATTGTTAAGCAATATATCGACCCGTCCGTACTGTTCCAATACTCGTGCAGCAACAGCCTCTACCTGCTCCTGGCGGGTGACGTCCAGTTGGATAAGCTCATGCCTGCCGCTGATTCCCGCAGATACTTGCTTCAGTCGCTCTTGGGAGCGTGCTGTTAAAATAGGAATCGCGCCCTTTTCGCTTAACAACTGAGCACAAAGGGCGCCAATTCCACTAGATGCACCTGTAATCACAACTATCTTGTCCCGTAGTATACTCACGGTCATCCCTCCACATTAAAGAAACTTGCTCCTTTAATATTAAGAGATCATCACCTGAATATCCAGCTCACCGATTCCTTCCACTGTGAGCGGAATATAAAGGGCACGCTGAGGCACAAAAGTGGTCAAGTTTTCTGATTTCATGACCTGCGGAGGCGTAATATCCACGACAATTCCCTGATTGGACAAAATCGTACTGGCATTACCACTAATCATATTGCCCAATTCTGAAATTGCGCTTTTTCCCATCTCATCAATTTCAGTCAACACAAATCCGCCCATCATCGCTGATACCATACGTAGCGCCACCTGTTCATTCAGGCCGAACACAATATTTCCGCTAAGCTGTCCGGTCATCCCGATCATAATCCAGATGTGGTCGTCCACCAGCTCGACATTTTTCACACCAAGATTTCCGGGTGAAGGAGATACTTGGATCAATTGTTCAATGACCCGTCGCGCCGACTCCAAAAAAGGATTTATCACTTCTGCCTTCACGATCAAAGCGCCCCTTTACGATGGGCTTTTAGACATACAACAAAAGTCCCATTTAAATTAGAATTTTTTAATTAAATATTACTGTAAAACGCATCGATCCTCAACAAAATGCTCTCTCTATCACTTATCGACAGCTGCCCGGTAATTTTTTATAGCTAAACCACAAAAAATGTGAATAATGTCCTATATCTTTGCTTCTTACCGGTTTTAGACTGATTATTTTTGAAGGATATCAGGACTTTAGTCTTTATTTCCCAATATACCACACTTTAAGGTGCTCTGCTTCGATTCATTGCCCTTCCTGCTCGAATAACCTATAATTTAATGAAATAAAGCATAACGACGGTTTTACATATGAACCTATGGATTGGCTAAAAATATTCATTCTATACAGCTGCGACAAGATTAAGAAAAGAGAGGAGGAACTTCATGAACATCAGTCAACTTGAAACACTTATCATGATTTCCAAAACAATGAGCTTCCGCAAAGCCGGAGAACTTCTCAATTTGACGCAGCCGGCGGTGTCCGCCCAAATTAAAAGTCTAGAGGATGAGTTCAAAACCATTCTGATTGACCGCAATCAGCCCGTCACCCTGACCGACCGGGGAGCTGTTTTTTTGGAACACGCCGAGCGCATATTGGAGGTTGTTGAGGAATTAAGACAAAAATTGTACGATCTAAACGAAACACCGCAGGGTCACATTGCGCTGGGTACCACAACATCCATCGCTATTCAAATTTTACCGCGCGTGCTTTCCTACTTTCAGGATCAGTTCCCTCTCATCAAAACCTCCATTCAATCCATGGCTTCCTCAATGATTTATCAGCAGGTGGAGAACGGACTTATTGATGTTGGCATCGGCTATCTGATCGAACGTAATCCCAATTTAAGCACTTCGGTTCTGTATTACGATTCCTTCGAACTAGTCGTGTCTCCTACTCATCCGCTGGCCTCACAACCACATGCTACCATTGAAGCCCTTCGGGAAATTCCGCTTATTCTGCTCTCTCCCGATACGGTGGGACGAAAATTCGTGGACGATGTATTTAAAAAGCACCAAATCGTACCTCATGTCGTGATCGAGTTGTCCAGCAGTGAGGAAGTCAAACGGATGGTCGAAATTAATCTCGGTGCTGCCATTATTTCCAGACTGTCGGTCACTTCGGAACTGCGTGCTGGCACATTAAAAATGATTCACATTACCGAATTGGAAGTTAGCCACCCGGTAGGGGTGATTTATAAATCCGGCCGGTATTTAAACTCAGCCATGCAGCAATTTTTAAGCGATCTGAAGGGGATGCCGGAGACGAATTTTACCAGTTCTGAATAACGTAATTCACTATGAACAACATACGCAATATAAACTTGGTTACGAAAGGAAGACAGGCTATGAAATTTGATCTGCACACCCATCATTTCCGCTGCGGTCATGCAGACGGCAACATTCGGGATTATATTGAAGCAGGTATTCAATCTGGCTTACAAGCTATTGGCATTTCGGATCATTCCCCCTTTCTATGTAGCGAACAGGATCAGGCTTTTCCTAAAATTTATATGGCTAAGTCACAGCTTGCTGAATACGTAGAAGAGGTACAACAGCTCAAAAAGGAATACGAAGGCCGTATTGACGTGCTCCTCGGATTGGAAACGGATTATTTTCCTGATTTCGCTGAATTATATCGTTCCACTCTGGCTCCTTATCCATTTGATTACCTCATTGGGTCGATTCACAATGTCGAAGGGGACAGCATTTTTAACCGTAACCGTTGGAACAAATTAAGCGACGCTCGTAAAATTGAGGTCAAACAAGCCTACTATGCGCTCATTCAGGAATCTGCGCGAAGTGGCATGTTTCAGATTTTGGGTCATATTGACGCAATGAAGGGGAATTTCCCTGCCTTTTCAGACATTCCTGCCGATACAGCCATTGATGAAACCTTGCGGGTAATTGCGGAATCCAATGTGGCGATTGAAATTAACACTTCGGGTAAAACCAAGCTAAGTGGCGGATGGTACCCGTCTGCTTCTATTTTAGAAAGAGCGCACCATTTTGGTGTGGAGGTTACTTTTGGTTCGGATGCCCATAAGCCTTCGCGGGTAGGCGATGACTGGGAAGAAGTAAAGGCACTGCTGAAGGATATCGGCTTCCGGGAATGGGTCTATTTTAAAGAAAAACGTAAAATTCCTGTGGCGCTTTAAAATTTAAGGTGGGAATTACCGCTCAAAATCATTTAAGCTTACGATCGCTACTGCAATGGGATTGTTGGGGATTGTAATTTATAAGGTGATAATTCCATTGCAAAGGCGAACGCTTAGCAAGATTATGACATCTATGTGTGAGGAGAATTACATATGCACTTGGAAGATCCTATGGACAAGATCAAAAAGCTAAAGCATGACATCACGCGATTTATGCTAATCTATAAATTTGCGCTGGACGAAATGGAAACCAAGATTGAAATATTAAAACAGGAATTTCAAGCATTGCACGATTACAGCCCTATTGAGCATACCAAATCACGCCTTAAATCTCCTGAGAGCATCATGAACAAAATGCTTCGTAAAAATAGCGAGTTATCCCTGGATGCTGTCAAAAATCATATTAAGGATATCGCCGGCTTACGTATTACTTGCTCTTTTATTTCTGACATTTATGATGTCAGTAACATGCTTCAGAGACAAAGTGACTTGAAGGTGCTGGAAATTAAGGATTACATCAAGAACCCCAAGCCGAACGGTTACCAGAGCCTGCATTTGCTGGTTCAAGTTCCTGTATTCATGTCGGATTGTGAAGAGCTAGTCTGCGTAGAGGTGCAAATTCGAACCATTGCGATGGATTTCTGGGCCAGCCTGGAGCATAAAATCTTTTATAAGTACAACCAGTCTGTGCCCGAAAGTCTGACACGTGAATTAAAGAACGCAGCAGATTCCGCTAATGCGCTAGATCTCCAAATGGAGCGTCTACATCGTGAGATCAAGGAAATTAAAGACGCTAGAGGTGAAGAGGACTCCATAGAGGAGCTTCGGAAGATTATGATTAATAATCAGCAAATTACGGTGCCAGCCAATTTCTTGAAGCTTCTAGGAGAGTAAGATTAGGCGGTGCTCCACCGCTATGCGAATGATTTGATCTTATGATCAACGGATTGCATGCTTGTTCAAAAATGAAAGAATAGAATCATTGATTAAGATCGGCTTCTCTCTAAGCATGTGCGGTCGATGACTACAACCCAGAGCAATTAGATAACGTGAGTCTTGGACCCATAAGCATAATTCCAGAAGCTGCTCTTCGGTGGCAAAATCATCATGTTCACCCGCGATAAATAATGCAGGGCACGTAATGCTGCTTAGCTCGTTACGTGCCAATTGCGGATATTGGCGCCAATCCTGTGCGCTCTGTCGCATAAACTCTTGCCAATTCCCCTGATGTGCCTCCTCATGCCGTTCCATCATTTGATGGATCATTTCATAACGTTCGTTTTTTGATGAGCCACTCCGGTTCAAATTCATCTGCCCCCACAGGACATGCGACTCCACTACAGCCTATGATCCTCCTCTTTTTACTTAATTGTTAGATGAACTATGTAAATAAACTAAGTATATGATAGATTGCAAAATGGCTCCGCACTAAGAGCACTTCATCAAAGTATGTTAAGCTCTTTTCATTCGCTCTGTACCCTTTACAGTCATTATTTCGTCTACCTTAATATCTGAGGATTTTGCAAAAAAAACAATAAGCGACTGGAATCGAATTTTGCAAAATCCTGATCTATGAAAACCATTCCGAAGGAGTGATAAAGTATGAGAAAGGTACTTGTATTGGGAGGAACGCGCTTTTTTGGCAAGAGACTGGTGGAACGTCTGCTGGAGAGTTCCGAGAACTCCGTTACCATCCTCACACGAGGCCAAACAAGCGATTCGTTCGGTGACCGCGTTCAGCGGATCTGTGCAGACCGTACCGACCGGCAAGCGCTCGCAGAGGCGGTAGGTGAGCAAGTGTGGGATGTTGTTTATGATAATATTTGCTTTTCTCCAGATGAAGCCAGCGAAGCCTGCCGCATTTTTGATGCTAAAGCCAAGAGGTATATTGTGACCTCCAGCCTATCCGTCTATGATTCGAGCCCGGAAGTGCTGACAGAGAGCATCTTTGATCCTCAAACTTACCCGGTTCGCAAGGGCGGGAAAGACGATTTTACATATCAGGAGGCTAAACGGCAGGCAGAAGCAGTTTTTATGCAACAAGCTACATTCCCTGTAGTCGCTGTTCGTTTTCCGATTGTATTGGGAACAGATGATTATACGAAAAGGCTTCATTTTCATATCGAACATGTTCGTGAAGGAAGAGAAATCGGAGTACCTAATTCCGCAGCACAAATCTCATTTATTCGTTCCGATGAAGCCGCAGATTTTCTGCTTTGGCTCGGTCACACTTATTTAACAGGTCCTGTAAATGCTTGTTCCGACGGTACAGTGAGAATTGGAGAGATCATTTCGATCATTGAGCAGGCAACGGGAAAACAAGCTGTGGTGAAAGAAAAAACAGCAGACGAGCACATGTCTCCATTTGGTATTACACAATCGTGGTACATGGATACGTCCAAAGCCCAGTCAGAGGGGTACTCATTTCTCTCCCTAAATGAATGGCTTCCAGAGCTGATAACCAGCCTGAACCGTTCCTAAAATCATAAAAAAAGAGGACCCGAAGCTTCGGGTCCCAGCAATATATATAATTCAAAGGGGGTCATATCTATGTTGTACCCACTCTATGTTAAAGTAACTTTGCAGTTATGTTTCATCTTTGTAACAAAATGAAATGCAATTGAGTCCAGCCAAGGCAAGAACTCCACTCACTGCCACAGAAATAGAGAATGCTCTGATATAATCTGACAGATTAGCTTCTGAAAGCGTGTGATGGAGCAAGGAAGAGAACAAGATACCGATCAGAGCGACTCCCAACGAATTAGCCAAGTACATAAAGGTCGTAAACAAGCCTGAACCCGTTCCTGCCTCTTCAGCCGATACAGCACCAAGGACGACATGGGCCAGTGGCGTTGTGGCCATCCCGAGACCCAGACCATATACACCTAGTATCATGATATTTTGAATATGACATAAATGGATTGCATCTAGATGTAACGATCCAATGAGCAGAAAGCTACAAATCCCCATGATTAGCATACCTGATTTCAACACCTTGCTCCCCCACTTCTTTACTAGCCTGGACGACCATAATGAGGTGAGAAAAAAGCCAACACCAAGCGGCAAAAAGACCATACTTGTGGATCGAACATTGTATTTCAAACCGGATTGTACATAATAATTTAAAATAAAGAAGAACGAAAACATACTAAGATAGATGACAATTACCGTCAATATCCCTGCGCCGAATGAACTCTTTCTAAATATAGATAGACGAATAAAAGGCGAGCCTTCCCTCTTTTCTTTTCCCATCTGCGTAACTATAAAAGCAACCAAAACCAGAATGGACAACAGCAGACACCCCCATGTCCATAAAGCCCAGCCCTGCTTTTGCCCGGTTGTCAACGGATAGACAAACAGCAATAAACCAAGAAGCAACAGAAAAGCCCCACTCCAATCCATATTCGGCACGGATCTGCCATAGGATTCCGTAATAATAGGACAAAAGAGTAACACTAACAGCCCAAAGGGGACATTAAAAAAGAAAATGATGCGCCAGCCCAGGCCGAAAAGGTTCCAGTCTACCAAAAATCCACCCAGAATTAAACCAAGTGTAAATCCAACCCCAATGATAGCTCCGTAAATTGCAAATACCAGTCCCTTCTCTTTGGGAAGAAAGCTGCTTTGCATGATAGATAGAACCTGGGGTTGAATCATGGCAGCTGATATCCCTTGAAGCACACGAATCATAATGATTAACGTAGGCTGCGATACGATCCCCCCTAACAGAGCCATCAATGTAAACCCCAACACCCCGATACATAACATGCGTCTTCTACCATACATATCTCCAAGTTTGCCGCCCAATATCAAGGCCACAGCCAATCCCAGAGAATATCCCGTAAATATGAGCTGTGCCTCGGAAAAACTGGCATGCAGGTCCGCCTGCATCATCGGAAGGGCAACCTGCATCATATAGTTGTTCAGTGAAATTAATAAAGTAGGAAGTAAAATAAGAGCTAATGCGTACCAGCGACGCGAATCTACCTGCTGTACTGCTTGAGGATTAGTCATGGCTATGGCAAATTGATCTTTCATTGTAGTTCCTCCAACCTATAATGGGCATCTTTAATCTTTTCATTTCTTATCTCAACTGATAACCATTATCATCTATAAAGCAAGGAGGTCTCTACCTGCAAAGGTATTTTCTATCCCTATAGAAGGAGCACCAATAAAAAACCCTCCAAACATGATGGACATGCTTGAAGGATTGTTTCATTAAAATTTATTCGTAAATGTATCTGGATTACGTATTTTTTTGATATATTCGCTAGGATTACAACCATAATACTTTCGAAAGGTTGTCGTAAAATTACTGGCGTTGCTGTACCCGATTGAAAATGCCGTCTCTCCAATGTTTAATTGTTCAACTTCCAAGTACCAGAGAGCTTTTTCCATTCTTTGCTTACGCACCATTTCAAAAATAGTCATTCCGAATAAATGGGGGAATCCTTTCTTTAGCTTGAATTCATTAAGCCCAACCTTTCGGGCCAACGCTTGAATCGACAGGGGGTGCTCAAAATGAAGAATGACGAATTCACGAGCCTTATGGAGCTTTGAAATATCTTCACGACTTATAAAATGGCTTGTCCCCCTTGTTACATGTCCATCCATCTCCCCAAACAATGCAATAAACTCCATTGCCTTACTTTCCATGTATAACCGTTTCATCGTCCCATTGTAGTTACAATGTATCATGTCATAAACACACCTGTGCATGGCGGGCGTATCCGCGTAGGCGTCAATATTCCCTTTGTAACGTTGTAACCATGTTTCTATGCTATGCTTTTCTGCAATATCTCCGGCGTAAGAAAATAGCTCTTGGGGAGAACACCTTATTTCCACCATTTGGTGGTGAACGCCTGCCTTCTTTTCCTCATAAACCAGTTCATCCTCTAAATATAAAACATTCCCGGTCAACCGATTGGTATGACTTTCTTTGCCGTTCCATTCACAGTATATTTCACCATTTAAGCAATAGCTGAGTTCAAAGAGCGGACAAGCCTCCTGAATATGAAGCTTCATATTCTGTTCAAAGGTGAGATCCGTGACCACGATTTCCATACCTGGACGAATCCGTGTGCGAGTCATACTTCCCTTACCTATATGCGGGGGAATCGTGAGTTGTTGCTCCGATTTTTTATGATGAATATGACCATCCACAAGCTCAGTGAATTGGTCAAATAAATGATGAATGTCTGCACTCCATATATTCAAAGCCAATGCCAGCCCTTCTTTCCTGTTCGGTTCTAACTATAGGATAACAAAAAAAGAGGACCCGAATCATCGGGCCCAGCAACATATATTATTCAAAAGGGGGTCATGTCTGTATTGTACCCGTCCTGTGTTAGAGTTGTTTTGCAGTTATATTTCATCTTTGTAACAAAATATTCCACTGCCATTTCTACGCATAATCCCCTTGGGTCATCGAAAATACCAATACACTCGGTACCTCGCCTGAGGGATCATAAGCACCAATTGTACGCAGCAGGCGCATCTTATTTTTAATAAGCACGCGCATGGAAGCCTGATTATCCTCTTGGCAACGACTTTCGATCCGCTTGAGCTTCAAAGATCCGAAACCAAAATTCAGCATTTCTCCTACCATTTCTGTAGCCAGCCCCTGTCCCCAAAAAGGACGATCCAAAATATAGCCCAATTGCGCCTCACCCGTTCTTTCATTCCATTGCTGAAAAGAGACGATACCGAGCAACGGTGAGGAGGTAGGCTCATTGGACTCACCAAGTAAATTGCTTTCTCCTGTATTTCTCTGATGCCATTCCACCGCAAAATGCAGGGAATCTAGTGAATCAGCAGATACTTTAATTTGCGCAACCAGACGCCGCATTCGTGTATAGACTGGCTTGCGAATTCGATTCACATATTGGATCACCAATGGATCGGATAGGATCCGTTCCAGCGCGGGATAATCCTCTGCTCTTAGCTGGCGCAATCGGACTCGACGGGCGTAAAGCTCCGGTAGCCCAAGACGAAGCATTTCTCTGGTCAGCACAATGTCCCCTCCTGCGGATGGATTGGCTTTTAGAAATGAATGTTTCCATACTTAATCCAGGTCCTGAATCCCCCGGTAAATTCCTGTGCGCAGCTCTCGAATATAATACGGCAAAGAAGGTACAGCAGCTTCCTCCGCTTGTTTTACCGCCAGTTCTATATCATAAGGTACACGTACAAAATGAATGGAGAAGGACGTAGGCTGCTCCTCTCCCATCTCCCCCTCTAAAATGCAGTAGGAAGCCTGCGTAACATCCAACGGATTCCCGACACTACCGACGTTAAAAAGTGTTTTTCCCTGAAAATGCTGGATAAAAGCATTGTGCACATCACCATATCCCACGACATCCGGAGCAAAAACAACTTTTCCATTTTCTTCTGCTAACGGATCGAACATGGCAAGCCGTTTTTCCGGCTCATCCCATGGCTGCACACGGTGATATACACTTTGCGGCGAGGCATGCACCAGACGGATACGGCGTCCGCTCATTCTGAAATCATAATGAAACGGTAACTGTGCCAAATACTGCACTCGTTCTGCCCCCAAGCGTTCGGCTTGCCAGCTAAAATTGAGATCATCCGTAATACTAACCAGCTCATCCCAATTCCCCCGCACGACCACTTCACAACGTTGACGGACAGCATCCAGAACCTCGCACGGGCTAGGCCCTTTGCCGATCAGATCCCCCAAACAAAACACACGGCTAATGCCTCGGGAAGCAATATCCTCCAGCACCGCCTCACAGGCAGGCCAATTGCCATGAATATCTGAAATGACAGCAATACGATCCATCTGAACCTCACTCCTTTGTCCGAAACGACTACATCTCTACACTACATTCGAGCCATCTTTATGTAGTTCCAACATATATGATAAAGATGAAAAAAAGATCATGGCCTATTGGCCGGATTTTAACGTAATGACACTAAGCTCCGGTCTGCACAGCACGCGAATCGGCAGATGTGTCATGCCAATGCCTCGGCTGACATACAGCGGCATTCTCTCCGTTCCCACATGAAATAATCCCTGGATGTACTTGCGTCCACCCGGAGGCGGCATCGGCGCTCCAATGACCGGCAAGCGTACCTGTCCTCCATGCGTATGCCCTGACAGTTGAAGATCAAAGGACATTTGCGCCGCCACATCTGCATAGTCCGGCTCATGCATCAGCAGGAGCTTGCACATCTCATCAGGTAGTCCGTGAATGGCACGCTGCGGATTGGGCTTGCCCATGATGTTATCCTCTAAACCGACCAAGGCTACACGCTGTCCCGCAAGCTCTACAATCGCATGCTCGTTTCTCAGCAACGTAAACCCGGTTTTCGGATACAATTCCTGTACTCCGGCTGGTAAGCCTCTATAATCATGATTGCCCAGAATAGCAAATTTGCCAAGTGTGGCGTGCATAGAAGCCATAACTGGAACAGCAGCCTTCATGGATACTGCATAGTCATCCACAATATCGCCTGTAAAACAGAGCAAATCTGGCTTCAGACCTGCTATACGGTCCGCAAGCTCGCGTAGATCCTGCTCATCCATGTGAAAACCCAAGTGCACATCACTAAAATGTACGACCCTGATTCCGTCAAAAGCAGACGGAAGACGAGGGAGAGACAAGTTGAAGCGTGTAATTTCCAAATGATTAGGCTCCCATAAGGAAGCATATCCTCCAGCCAGAAGCGCGGTTCCGGCTGTGGCTAAAGCCGCTTTTTTCAAAAAATGGCGGCGCGAAGGATTGGCTGGTTCATTTGAAATGGAACGCCGCGAAGAACCGGGAGGGATAGCGGACCCCTGATGCGGGCCATCCTGACTCTCGCGGCGGGTGTGCGGCGTCTTCTCCATATGCATTCCCCCCTGCAATCTATTCCTTGATCTCACTTTTTAGAAATTCTTACTGTCCAGAAGCTTTAGCGGTAGTTGGACAACCACTGCTCCGCATAGTCTACCAAATCACGTTGCCTCGCGAAAAAACATGAAGCCTCCCCAATGTTCACCCGCGTAAAGGCTGAGGGACAGTCCCGTTCAAAATCAAGTCCCAGCTTCTCAAAGTCATCTGAGGTAATATTAAAATCCTGAAAAGATACCCACGCTTTTGCTCCATCCACCATCATAGGAGCTTGATGCGTGATCACTTCTCGTCCATTATAGGCTGTTCGATATTCCGCCAAATGCAAGGACGTGTTGCTGTCATGTTCGCAGCCCAACAGCAGTACATAGGCATCTGCCTCATACAGCTTTGCCAAGGGCGAATGCTCACCCAGCCCAAAATCAAGCTCATGCGCCTCCAGCAAGTCTGAAGCAGCAGGTCCACGTGCCGCCAGAGAAACATGCGGATGTCCGCTGCGCTTGGTTCCTGGCAGACCACGGAACGTTTCTACAATGACGCCCATCCCTCCGGTCAGCGTCCAGGCCGGATCATAAGCGGGCATTTCCTCGCGTACCAGTTCCCACCATGACTCATCCAGAGGCGGGTTCATCCAAGTCGAGGGATCAGTCAAGTCATGAGACTGTGTCGGCATTACCAGCGTCCCTTCCGGACCAACCGCTTCGGTTAGCGCGGCAAGAATGGCTGAGGCCCCGCCTGGAACAAAGCGTCCAAAGCTGCGCATCGACGAGTGAACAAGCAATGTCATGCCGCTCCGAACTCCCAGATCCTTTAATCCCTTCATTACATCCGACCTAGTGACAGGTCGATTCGTTATCGGTTGCACAGTCACCTGTCCAGCCTCCTTTTCACCAAAAACGATACACAATACCATAATTATACCATAACTGCTATCCCGCGCTCCTTTCTCCATGTTACCCTCCATCATTCCTGAGCGCAAAAAAACAGGCTTTCTCCAGTTTGAGAAAAAGCCTGTTTGTGCATAACCTATTCGCTGTCTAGTGCTATACAGTCAGCCAGCGCTTGAACATATGCTTGGTCGTTTCCTTGTTCATTTCGGCAATAGAAGTTGTCAACGGAATGCCTTTCGGGCAAGAGCGTACGCAGTTTTGCGAGTTCCCGCACCCTTCCAGCCCGTCGTCCGTCATCAACGCCTCCAGCCGCTCTTCCTGATTCATTTCCCCTGTCGGATGGCTGTTGAACAGGCGAACCTGAGATATCGCCGCAGGTCCGATGAACGTCGTCTTCTCGTTGACGTTCGGGCAAGCTTCCAGACAGACACCGCAGGTCATGCACTTGGACAGCTCATACGCCCACTGACGCTTTTTCTCTGCCATTCTAGGACCAGGGCCCAGATCGTAGGTACCGTCAATCGGAATCCACGCTTTGACCTTCTTGAGCGCATTAAACATCCGGCTGCGGTCGATGACCAAATCCCGAACTACCGGGAACGTGCTCATCGGCGCGATCGTAATCGGCTGCTCCAGCTTATCGACGAGCGCCGCACAGGCCTGACGCGGCTTGCCGTTAATCACCATGGAGCATGCTCCGCATACTTCCTCCAGGCAATTCGACTCCCAGCACACCGGAGCCGTCTCTTTACCGTGGCTGTCCACCGGGTTACGCTGAATTTCCATCAGCGCGCTAATCACATTCATCCCCGGACGATAAGCCAATTCGAATTCTTCCGTATAGGAACTGGTTTTAGGATCAGCTTGACGGGTCACAACGAACTTCACTGTTTTATTCGACTTCACTGCTTGCTCCGACATCTAAATACACTCCCTTCCGTTATTTGTTCTTGGAATAATCCCGAATACGCGGCTTGATCAGCGAAACATCCACCGCTTCATACGAGATTTGTGGTCCTTCCGGTGTCCAGTCCGCAATCGTCGTTTTCAGGAAATCCTCATCGTTGCGATCCGGGAAGTCTGGTTTGTAATGGGCCCCGCGGCTTTCGTTGCGCAACAGCGCACCTTTGGTCATCGCTTCGGCCAGCTCCATCATATTCCACAGTTGCCGTGTAAACGCCGCACCCGCATTGTTCCAGCGCGAAGCGTCATTGATGTTAATGTTAGAGTAACGCTCCTTCAGCTCCTTGATCTTGTGGATCGTAGCTTCCAGCTTGTCATTATAACGAACCACAGTCATGTTGTTCGTCATCCACTCGCCCAGCTCTTTATGAAGAACATAAGCATTTTCTTTTCCGTCCATATGCAAAATACGCTCATACTTCTCCGTCTGCTGATTAACTGCCGCATCAAATACGGAAGTAGCTATATCCTGTGCAGATTTTTTCAAGCCTTTGATATATTCCACAGCCTTAGGTCCAGCTACCATCCCGCCGTAAATGGCTGACAGCAACGAGTTCGCACCCAAACGGTTCGCACCGTGATATTGGAATTCACACTCACCAGCCGCGAACAAGCCCGGTATATTCGTCATCTGATTGTAATCGACCCACATGCCGCCCATTGAATAATGAACAGCCGGGAATATTTTCATCGGGATTTTGCGCGGATCGTCACCGACGAATTTTTCATAGATTTCAATAATGCCGCCCAGCTTTACATCCAGCTCTTTCGGGTCCTTGTGGGACAGATCGAGGTAGACCATGTTCTCGCCATTAATACCCAGTCCATCATCAACGCATACACTGAATATTTCACGTGTTGCAATATCGCGAGGGACCAGATTTCCGTAAGCCGGATACTTTTCTTCGAGGAAATACCATGGCTTACCGTCCTTATACGTCCAAATACGACCGCCTTCTCCCCGTGCCGACTCGGACATGAGACGCAGCTTGTCATCCCCTGGTATAGCCGTCGGATGAATCTGGATAAACTCACCGTTCGCATAGCGTACGCCTTGCTGATACACCGCACCAGCAGCTGTGCCCGTATTAATGACGGAATTCGTGGTTTTACCAAAAATAATCCCGGGGCCACCAGACGCCAAAATAACTGCATCCGCTGCAAAAGTCTTCACTTCCATCGTACGCAAATCCTGCCCGCAAATCCCTCGGCAGATGCCTTCATCATCCAGTACAGCCTGTAAAAACTCCCAGTTTTCATACTTGGTCACCAAACCAGCAGATTCCCAGCGCCGTACCTGCTCATCGAGAGCGTACAGAAGCTGCTGTCCTGTCGTCGCGCCAGCAAAGGCGGTCCGATGATGCTGGGTACCGCCGAAGCGGCGGAAGTCCAGCAGTCCTTCCGGTGTCCGGTTAAACATGACGCCCATGCGGTCCATGAGATGAATGATCCCTGGAGCCGCTTCGCACATCGCTTTTACCGGAGGCTGGTTGGCCAGAAAGTCCCCGCCATAGACCGAATCATCAAAGTGAATCCAGGGTGAGTCTCCCTCACCCTTTGTATTTACCGCACCATTGATGCCGCCTTGAGCACAAACGGAGTGGGACCTTTTGACCGGAACCAAAGAAAATAAATGAACGTGAACTCCCGCCTCTGCCGCCTTGATCGTAGCCATTAGACCTGCCAGACCGCCGCCCACGACAATAATGTTGGATGCTGCCATTTCTGCTCACTCCTTTTTTTCAGGATTTTAACCAAATCCCCTTTTACGTTTAAAAATAGAATCTCAACACGATGTATAATGGATATGACTCATTTACAGTAGCTGTTTAAAAGCGCTGCATTGCACCAAGGCAGTTGCCGTTTCCTGAAATTCCGCGCTGCGGAATGCAAGCAGGGAAGCGATGAAGCCGATAGACACCACCACGAACAGGGTCATACAGATATAAGAAGATACTTTTTGCGCACGTGGTCCCACAGTAATCCCCCAACTGACCATAAATGCCCACAGTCCGTTAGCAAAGTGAAAGGATGCCGAAACGACACTGATTAAATACAAAATGAAATAAACCGGGTTCGTCACGATGCCATGCATAACGCCGCCTAGCTCCTCATGAGTTACTTTACCCAGAGCTACCTGAAAGCGTGTGTCGTATACGTGCCAGATAATAAATACAAATGTAATGACGCCAGAAATACGCTGGAACAGAAAGCGCCAGTTACGTGAATAGCCGAACCTTTTGACATTCGGGTCAGCCTGATAAGCGATATACAAGCCATAAATCCCGTGGAACAGTAATGGCAAGTAGATGAATAACGTTTCTAGCACAATAACCAGCGGCAAACCATTCAGGAAGGCCACGCTGCGATTAAATCCTTCCTTGCCGCCCTCCACCGCTGTGAAGTTCGTCACCAAATGCTCAACAAAAAATAGAGCCAACGGAATGACGCCAAGAAGCGAATGCAGCTTTCTGGAATAAAATCCTCTCATCTAGGTCATGCTCCCTTCTCCCAATAATAGCGTTTTCAATAGTAATATAACATATAAAATGACAGTTTCCGACAGGAAATGTCCAACAAGGTGTCCCTTATTAGGAAAAACAAAAGTGTGAACATCTTGTGTCGCTTTCATGTTACTCCTTTTCGGCTTATAATGGAATTGCAATATACGTATTAATTATTATGTCTTTTTTGCATATAGAGAGGAAGTGGATGATTTGTTTGAGGATTTGAACGCTTTTGCCGTCATTGTCGAGCAGTCCAGCCTGAATAAAGCCTCCAAACTGCTGAATCTGTCCCAACCTGCCCTGTCTCGCAAAATTGCCAAGCTGGAGGAAGAGCTGGGTGTGAATCTCTTTGATCGTCGGGGCAAACGGCTCGAAATTACGTCCACTGGCCGATTTGTTTATACATTCGCACTAGAGCAACGGCAACGACAGCTTCGCTTTTTACAAAAGCTGTCCCAGCACAAAAATGAAGCCCAGAGTATGCTTACACTCGGCGCAAGCCTCACGACACTCCAAACGACGCTGCCTACCCTCGTCGAAGCTTTCATGAGCAAGCATCCTCAAACCGAGCTGAAGCTGCTCACCGGTAAAACCCATGAAATCGTCGCCTTTGTACGTGATAAAAAAGCAGACGCCGGTATTGTCGGGTCTGCCATTCATGAAGCTGGACTGCGTTGCATTCCGCTATTTGATGATCATTTGGAGCTTGTTGTTCCCATTGGACATGAATTAACCGTCAAGACAGGAACGGCCTCGATGAAAGACCTGCAAGGATTGCCGATGATTATTTTCTCCAAAGGAACCTGGTATCGCAGTCTGACGGATGACTTATTCCAGCGCAGCGGCATCATGCCGGATATCCGCATGGAAATCGACTCCTTCGAGGCAATTGTACGCCTGCTTCCAACCTGTAAGGCTTCCGCCTTGCTACCCAAATCCTATTTGCGCAGCGAACTATTACGGGATAATGGACTCACTGCATTATACTTGCCCGATTTGAAGGAGACACGCCGAACGACCTCCCTCATTTACTCGGAGACGACCGATCTCGGTCCGACAGCACGACGCTGGATTAGCGAGACACGTGCGTCGTTTGCAGGCTATCGTATGGTGTAGAGGGTTTAGCCCTCTTCATTGACATTAACAACCTCATCCTCAAAGCGACCGATATTGTCATTCGAGCCGATGATGACCATAATATCGTCTGCTTTTAGCCGATCCATAGCCGTCGGTGCGATCAGGATACCGTTCGCCGTATGAAGCGCCACGACACTACAACCAAAGCGAGTACGGGCATTTAGCTCTGCTAGCGTTTTGCCATTCAGACATGCAGGTACATTGAGTTCCACAATACTGTATTCTTTGGACAACTCCAAATAATCGAGCAAATTAGGCGTGACTAGCTGATGAGCCACCCGGATACCCATATCCCGTTCTGGATAAATGATCCGGTCCACACCGAGCTTCTCTAGCGCACGCCCGTGCAGCACAGATATGGCTTTGGCTACGACTTTTTTCACACCCAGCTCCTTCAGCAAAATGGCGGTCAGGATGCTTACCTGAATGTCATCACCAATAGCAACAATGCCGCAATCGAAATTACGGATGCCCAGTGATCGCAATGAGTCTTCATCAGTAGCGTCCGCCACGACAGTATGTGTCAACATCTCACTCATACTGTCCACAACATCCTCATTCCGGTCGATGCCTAGCACCTCGCACCCCATATCCACCAATTGCAAAGCCAGGCTTGAGCCAAACCGCCCCAAGCCAATAACTACAAACTGCTGCGTTTTCATATCTACTCGAAAACTCCCTTATCTGAATCAATTTCATAAATGAGGATTTTGCAAAAATCCTGAAATAATTAAATCAACGAAATGTATACTACTTATCATGAAATGATTCATCCTATAATCATTTTGCCTTCCGGATGACGATATAATTCTTTACCCTTTTTCGGCCCCAGTGCATAAGCTAGCGTGAGTGGCCCCAGTCTACCTGCAAACATCGTCAGGGTAATCACCAGCTTACCTATGACTGTCAAATCAGGTGTAAGCCCCATCGACAGCCCCACCGTACCAAACGCAGACACCGTCTCAAACAAGATCATCAGAAAATGATGATCTTCGGTTGCCGACAAAATCATGGTCACCCCGATCACGAACAGCAACCCCAGCAGTGTAATGGTCAAAGCCTTGTAAATTCGTCCCTGCGCAAGTCGGTACTTGAACAGTACAATATCTTCACGCCCCCGTAGCATCGAAATCACGGCTCCAATGAGCAGCGCGAATGTTGTGGTCTTAATCCCGCCTCCAGTAGAGCCAGGAGAAGCCCCGATAAACATGAGTATGATGATAAAAAACTGCGTAGCCTGCCGCAAGCCTGCAATGTCCAGTGTATTGGCACCTGCGGTACGAGGGGTTACGGACTGGAATAAAGATCCCAGCAGTTTCCCCCCCCAATCAAGCGAGCCAAGAGTCTTTGGATTCGTAAACTCAAATACAAAAATCACGAGCGTGCCGACTACAATCATAGCGCCCGTCATGCTGAGTACCACCTTAGTATGCAAGGAAAGTCTCTTGCGCTTGCGATATTCTGCCAGGTCCGACATCACTACAAAACCAATTCCGCCTGAAATAATCAGGAACATAGCTGTAAAATTAACAATCGGATCATATACATAATCTGTCAGGCTGCGAAAGTGCCCGAATAAGTCAAAACCAGCATTGTTAAACATGGAGATGGCATGCCAAATCCCAAAATAAATCGCCCTGCCTACAGGCATATCAAACGACCAGCGAATCGCAAATATTGCAGCACATACGCCCTCAATGACCAGCGAGTACAGCAGCACCTTACGAATCAATCCGACAATTCCTTCGACAGAGGTCTGATTCATCGCTTCCTGTAAAATGAGGCGCTCCCGTAAGGAAATCCGACGTTTGAACACCAGCGCGATCAAGGTAGCCATAGTCATAAAGCCCAGGCCGCCGATCTGAATGAGCGCAGCGATAACAACTTGACCAAAGATTGTAAAAAAGGTCCCCGTATCCTTTACGACAAGCCCTGTAACACAGGTCGCGGAAGCGGCAGTAAACAAAGCGTCTATAAACGCAAGTGGCTTTCCTGTTGTATTGGAGATCGGCAGCATTAACAATAAACTACCTATTAGAATGATAATGGCAAAACCCGCAACGAATATCTGCGGTGGAGAAAGCCGGAGCCAGCTTGCATTGGGATTCATCTATTCATCACTTCTCTCCTAATCCTTAAAACTATAAAAACAGTGATTTAATACGGTGTAAGCCCGCTACGCGTTCCATTTGATCTTCCGATCGTCGTTGCCCCTAATTTTTTTGATTTTTCCAAACCTTTAGTAACTATAATTAGCATTCCCTGAATACAGGAAGAATGCATGTCAAGCACTACTCTGCCCCCTGTGCTATTGGCGGGCAGCAGCGAAGGGGGCAGAATTGTTCTGAAGAAGCGAAGCGTTTGCCTTTATCTCCGGATTTTAACCATTAAAGGGGTTATACAATCAAAAAATCCGGGGATAACAGCAATCGGAAGAATAATCTGCACCCGCAGCGGTCTAACCAATCCACACACTTTTATACACACAAAAATAGACACCGGAAAACCGAGTGCCTGACTTGGTTCCTGCTCATAGCCTACGAGGTTAGCTGACGGATTCGGGCAGCACAGTATGCCCTATTTACACATCCAATCCAGCAGGATCGGCTGTAAAATTCACCCCAGTAACATGGTTCCCCCGTTTTCTCATAGAAATTTGGCTCAACTGTATATCATTACCTATGTATTTTATAGGCATTGCCTCAAGATTATAATCCTTCTATATCCAGATCACAAAACCGATTTCGCCGAAAAAACGTGAAATTGGCTTTATTTTGCGAATGGGCATCGTTTAATCGCAGCTTATCTTATTTTATTGGAACTTTAAAGTGCTTTCACTCTATTTTCATGAATATCGCTGGTCTGTTGGCGGGAACCTGTGCAGTATGATATCTTTAATGGATGTTCTTATTTACAGATTAAGGAGGAAACTCATGAATCCTATCGGGAAACCGGTCGTGCTCACGGCCAACTTCAAAAAATTAGGCTTGCTGGGCGGGATTGGCCTGATTTGCTTTTTTATCTTTCAATTGCTTATTCCCTCGCTTAGCAATCCGAGTCCAGAATCAGTAATGAACGCAAAGGTCATCAGCAAACAAGAAGCGGTCATACACGCATTGGACTTTGCCCGCTCCGAGTTGGGCTATACTGAATCACAGCCAGAGGAGCCTGTCGTGACCTATCAGGCCGAAACAGATTTGTACGGTTATTTATCTAGAGAAAAACTGCTTCAACAGTACGACCGTACATGGAAGAAAAATTACCCTTACGAAACCTTTCGGGTTGATCTGCCTGAATCCTCAGCGAAAAGCAAACTGCAAATTCATGTGGATTTATCCACTGGGAAGGTCGTTAGCTTTAAACGGATCACCTCCAGTACCAATTACACACAGGCTGATATTTCTACGGATGAAGAAGCACGTAACAGGCTTATACGTGTAGCTGAGGACGGCATGACGCTTGAAGCCAAGGAGCAGGCGGCCGCAGTATGGGTTAAGCGCTTTGGTTTTAAGCCGTCGGACTTGAAGCTCGCCACCACTGAAAAAGAAGGTGGATTAAAGTATACCGTAGACGATAAAAAAATCGGCGCCTCGGTACTTACACTGGCTTTTACTTTCGAAGACGGTGATGTTCGCTCCTTCTCTCAAAGCTTTTCGGCCCCGTCGTCCTATACCGATTATATCGAAAAGCAAACATTTTGGGCGAATTGGATGACCTATGCGGGTTATGCCCTATTTAGCTTTGTGCTGGGTGTTCTTGCCATTGTGTATGCGTCACTCACCCGACGACATACTTCATTTGTACGCGGCATTGTTCTGTCCGTTATATACTTTATTGCAAGTATAGCTGGGACAATGAACATGCTGCCTTTATTGCAAGCAGAAGCAGGCGGTAAGGGCATGCTTATATTTCTTATGGTGTTCCAGATTGGTGTTACCTTCTTCATGGCAGTAGCGCTCTACTTCTCCTTGGTCGGCGGTGACGGACTTATGCGTCAGGTTGGACTGAATGCATGGCCGCGTGCGAAAGAGCCGGGCTACGGGCTGTATGTGCTTCGCAGTATGTATGTTGGCTACTTGTGGGCCTTTATTTTACTCGGGGTACAATCCATCTTATTCTTTATACTGGAGCGCACATTTAATACATTCTCCACAACAGATGCCACGCAATCCCCTTACAATATGGCTTATCCATGGTTACTGCCGATTATGGCCTGGATGGCAGGTATTGGAGAAGAGACTGTCTACCGTCTGTTTGGTATTCCGATGGTCAAAAAAATAGTGAAAAACACTTTTGTTGCTTGTCTGATCACCACGCTGATTTGGGCACTGGGACATACACTTTATCCGATCTATCCGGTGATTTCCAGACCTATTGAGCTGACTTTTCTTGGCTTGCTGTTCAGTTTTGTGTTCCTGCGTTACGGTTTTATTGCCGCCATGTTCAGCCATGTTATTTTTGACAGCATTCTAATGGGGCTTAGTGTAATGAGTCTGGGAGACACTGTGAATGTGAGCGCTGGTCTATTCTGGATCTTACTTCCAGCCATTGTGGGTTACATCATTTATTGGTTTAGTCCTAAAAAGCCAAATCGAATTATGTTTGAACCTATTAAAAAAGAGGAGCCGTATTCTACGACTCCTCCTCCCGAAGGGCAGCTATAATCTGACGCGCAAGCTTATCCCCAATAGAGAGAGGCCGGAATTCTTCAACGCTGGCCTCTCTTATTTTTTTGAGTGATCCAAAATGCTTGAGCAGTAACTTACGCCGTTTCTCGCCGATGCCTGGAATAGAGTCCAGCCGGGAAGTTACCATAGATTTGCCGCGTTGCTCGCGGTGGAACGTGATGGCAAAACGGTGAACCTCGTCCTGAATCCGTTGCAGCAGATAAAATTCTTCGCTATTGCGTGCAAGTGTCACGGCCTCAGAGGACTCTCCCACTAATAGTTGGGAAGTTCTATGTTTGGCATCCTTCACCAGGCCACACACAGGAATGAACAAACCCAGCTCATTTTGCAGTACATCGGTCGCCGCCTTAATTTGTCCACGTCCACCATCCACAACGATCAAGTCGGGACGTTCCAGATTTTCCTTAAGCACACGTTCATATCTACGCCGAATAACCTCACGCATCGTTTCATAATCATCGGGTCCCTGCACAGAACGGATCTTATATTTTCGATACTCCTTCTTGGCAGGCTTGCCATCAATAAACACGATCATGGCGGAGACTGGATCGGAACCCTGGATGTTGGAGTTATCAAACGCCTCCACCCGGTGCAAGCTATCCAGCCCAATGGCACGTCCGAGATTGCTTGCAGCTTTGGATGTCCGTTCCTCATCCCGCTCGATCAGCTTAAACTTCTCATCCAAAGCAACACGTGCATTTTCCGTCGCCATGCCTGTCATTTGCTTTTTCAGTCCACGCTGCGGTACAAGTACCTTAACATCCAACCATTCAGCCAGAGCGAGAGCTGCCGTAGCTGGGTCCTCCAGTCCACCGGATAGTTGGGTTTCTGTTTCCTTTATCTCTGCATCTTGGTCACCAACTTGACCTTGATTCGTTGCTACTGCATAAGCTACTCGTTCTTCAGCCACCAGCAGTGAGTCAGCAGAATGCTCTGTCTCCGTTTGTATCGCTTTCTCATCTGTCTGTCCGGTAACATCGGCTGTAGGTGCACTGTGGAGTGCAGTTTCTGCCGCAACCGGTTGATCGACATTGACCTGTTCTGCCTGCATCAGCTTAGGAGAATCTGGCAGCAATATTTCTTGCGGCACTGCTGGGTTGTCACTATAATATTGCGTCACATAGGACATAAAATCACTGTAAGCCTCACCATAGAAAGGAAAAGTCGACATATGGCGCTCGATCATTTTACCTTTGCGGACATATAGGATTTGTACACACATCCAGCCCTTATCTACTGAAAAACCGAATACATCTCGATCTTTCGCATCCGATGTGGTGATTTTCTGCTTTTCCATCATCGCGTCGATGCTGATAATCTGATCTCGCAGCTCCTTGGCCCGCTCAAAATACAATTCCTCTGCGGCCTCCTGCATTTTACGCTGAAGATCCTTTTTAATTTCCTCATGTCCCCCGCTCAAAAAGGAACCAATCTCCTGACCAATCTGGTCATACGTTTCCTTCTCGACCTCTTTCACACAAGGCCCCAAACATTGATGCATGTGATAATACAGGCACACTTCCTTGGGCATCACACCACACTTGCGTAACGGATACATACGATCCAGCAGCTTCTTCGTCTGATGTGCCGCGTAGGAATTGGGGTACGGTCCAAAATATTTTGCTTTATCTTTCAGAACGCGACGGGTCACCTCCAGCTTGGGGTGTGCCTCGTTCGTAATTTTCAAATACGGAAAGGTTTTATCATCCTTCAACAGCACGTTATAGCGCGGCTGGTGCTTTTTAATGAGGTTGCACTCCAAAATGAGCGCCTCCATATTACTACCTGTAACGATATATTCAAAATCACGGATATCGGAAACCAATCGCTGCGTCTTGCCGTTATGGCTACCTGTAAAATAGGAACGGACCCGGTTTTTCAACACTTTGGCCTTGCCGACATAAATGATGGTGCCTTCGCTGTTCTTCATCAGGTAACAGCCTGATGCATCCGGCAGTAACGCTAATTTGTGCCGTATGTTTTCCAGCGCCTTCTCCTGATTCTGCAAGTCCTCCGCATAAGGTTTCATTCGCCAGGTTCCTCCTTCCATTCTTAATGACTGCTCAACTAACTACTTATAATATATAGGAATAATACACAAAAACGCCCCCGGTATTTACAACCGGAGGCATTGACCTTTCATGGCCGCTCCACCAAGCCCCCGCGGGAGCATGGGTCACATGCGATGATTATTGGTGTTTAGTAAGCATGCTTTTCAGCGCTTCTTTGGAGTTCAGACCTACCACTTTATCAACAGGCTGTCCGTCTTTGAAAACGATCAGGGTAGGAATACTCATCACGCCGAAACGGGAAGCAGACTCTGGATTTTCATCCACGTTCACCTTCGCGATTTTGACGCTGTCGCCAACTTCTGTGGACAGATCCTCCAGAATGGGAGCGATCATTTTGCAAGGACCGCACCATGGCGCCCAAAAATCAACCAAAACGGTTCCTGTGCCTTCGACTTCTGCGTTGAAGGATTGATCGGACACGTTAACAATTGCCATTGTATGTTCCTCCTTTATAGAAAAGTCAAGATTATTATAACCTGTAATGTCTGTTTCGACACCTTTTAATTATATCACAATAGTCTTTTAATTGTAAGATATCAAAATAGCAGACGGAAAAACGCTTACCCCCGCTGATTTTTTCCCTTTACGGTAATGACATCTACAAAAGGACGAATCCGGTCCATCAAGCGTTGTCCTTTGTACATTTCCTCTCCGTCCTTGCTCGTAAAGCTGAGATGCTTCTCCAGCCCCTGCAACGAATAATTGGAAGTATAAAAAGTAGGTTTGCGGTTCATTCGGTAATTCAAAATGGAACCCATCACATGGTCCCGTACCCACGGGCTTAAATTTTCGGCACCAATATCGTCAAATACGAGCAGATCACAATTTTTGAGCATTTCGGTCGTTTCCTTCAGCTTCTGTCCGTCCTGAATCATAGACTTTAAGTCCTCCACAAAATCAGGCATATACACGATCACACCGTTCAGACCCGACAGAGCCAGCTCGTGCAATAGATAGCCCATCAAAAAAGTTTTACCCGTACCAAACGTACCTTCCAGATAAAGTCCTTTTTTGGATAGACCCTGACTTTTCGTTTCTTCAATGTAACGGAATAGCTGTGTGACGGCAGGCATACGTTGTGAATCTTTGCGCGCAATCTCAAGAGCGTTATATCCCTCCAGAAGTGCCCGTTCATCCACATAAAAGCTTTTAATTCTCTGACGCACCCGTTGTTCATGTTGGGAAGCAACCAACTTCGCACATGGGGTCCGAATGTCCACGATTTCGGCTGTTCCATTCGGATATTCCACGCCCAGCTTACAAAAGTGGCCCTGAAAATCGTTAGGACACTGTTCCAGCCCCGGACAATTGTCGCAATTTCGACGATCCCGGGCATACTGAAAGAGCATGCTCATGTTGAGTCGCAATTGTGTTTCGTCCACATCAGGATGCGCAGCACAAAACTCCTGCACGAGCGGATCATTTAGAACTTGATCGGCTACATTGCGAGTGCGCTGGCGAAACGAAGGGTTCTGCATCTGCTGTAGCAAATCGCCCAGTGATTCCAAGAACGCTCCTCCTTTCTAAAATGTGCAGAGTTATGGGGGGAGACGCTTCGCGGATGGATCATTCTTACGATCGCTGTTGCCACCAGATTTTTTCTATCGTAATAGAAATTTAAAGGTGAAAATCCGGTGGCAAAGGCGAACGCTATCGCTTCTCCAGAACGATTCCATCCGCTCCGCTACTGACCGCCATAAAGTCGACATCTATTTGAATTGGCTTCGCTTAATAGTTTCATAAAACCTAAAATTCACTAGACTTTTTTCTGTTTTCCGGATTGCATTCGTTCGGCCAGACGCAGCAGTTCATCCAATTCTTCCTCAGATACAGACTCCTCGGAAGGGTGATCCTGAACGATTGGAATGGATGGCTTGGCTGGCCCGTTATTTTTGGCATATGCGCGGGATCGGCCGCCGGAAGGAGAAGCAGAGGACTGTTTTCCTTTTACCTTGGCTTGATCCCTTATATATTGAACGGCTTTTTCGTAAGTGTTTACCTGCTTAAGCAGCATGTTGGAAGCAACGGCCTCGACAAAGTTTCGGTTAATTCGCTGATCGCTCCCCGATACGAGCAGTGACATCAAATAATGGATCAGCACATTGATGACTTCACCGGGCAGCTTATAGCTGATATCAATTTTCTCGAATATATCCAGCAGGTTACCGGGAACCGTGCCGGGGAAAAAGGTTTGCAGCAAACGGCGATAAGGCTCGTTGCGCAACATCATATTATATTGGTGAATGTCACACTTGGCTGTGAATTGTGGTGGAACCTCCACATAAAATTCCATTTCCACAGCCTGTTCTGCAGGCGGCTCTTCAGGTGTGGAAGCTTCTCTTTGGCGCAAGGCGACCACTTTGGCGGCCTGTACCTGCTGTTCCTCCTGACGCTTCCGATCCTGTCTGGAGTGCTGACTAGCCCGAAGCTGAAGCTCGTCAAGCAACAAGTCGCCTGCTTCGGTAAAAATACCATCCTCATCCAGCAAGCGACTAATATCCTGTACAGAAAGGTCAAATTTGCGAACAACGTAATTGACCATGCCTAACTGCTCGTGCTCAAACCGAAGACGTTCCACGTGCTTGCGATTGGCAGATTCACGCGGAAAACGGAGAATAATATCTGCATAATTCAATGCTTCCTCCGATTCTGACGCTAGTGGTCCAGTCTGACGGCTAGTGGACACCTCGGACAGCGCCTGTTCCAGTTCGTAATCTATAACATGGGTATTCAATTCAAATAACTCGTAGAAAGGAATCGAAATATTTTCTTTATTATAGGAAGATTGCGACCATTCGCTAGATTCCCTACTCCACAACGATTCTCTCAGAGAAAGCACTGCAAACTTACCGATTTTGTCTCTCAACAAAAGGGTGAGATGCTGCGTTCTGAAAAATTCAGCAGGTGCGAGCGGCGGCTGCATCTCATATTCATACATATAGTCGTCCGTTTCGGGTGCATACAGCCTGGACGTCTGTAATAGACCGACGGCCTCCAGCTTGGAGGTCTGTTCAATCAAATACTTGCGTCCCTTCTCACTCGGCTCCAGTCCCAGTGTCAGAAAAAGGCGACGCTGCTGTTCCAACGGCGAATAACCGACTTGTCCTACTGGCACATGCTGGAACAACAGTCGATACAGACTGACCGCAAATGCGCCTACCATCGGCTGATAGACGCTTCCCAGCATCAATTCATCCAGTGCGCTCAAGCCAAATTCCCGATAAACGCAGTAGCGGTGGTTCTCAGTATAGTGCAGCAGGTTTTTCATCCGCATTCCAACATTCTTCCTTTCCTGACATAACGGTCTCCAAGATGTTTTTCTATTCTATCATACTTGCCTTCTCGTGGGACCAACAAAATAAGGGCAATTGTTCTCCTTTTTGGCAGCCGTATTCGTCTGAGTTCTACTTTTTTCGAGAATACTAACTATTTTAAGACTTTGTGACCTGCATCATGGTAAAAATAAAATTCTTCACACTTCTTTCATTGGTGAAAAGCTTTACTTTGAGCTACAATATAATGGTTAAGCATCACGTATTGGATACAGGAATGATATAAGGAAGTACACATATTTCGGCTGAGCCGATTATCATTTACAGACGTAAAGGAGTGTAGATCGTGAGTCAACATCAACCTCAACAAACCCCAGCAACACCCAACGAAGTAGCCTCCACACTGGAAGGCTGGTATGCGCTTCACGATTTCCGGTCCATCAACTGGACAGCATGGAAGACCGCAGACGATGAAGAGCGCGCCGGAGCACTGGACGAGCTTCAAGAGTTTATGAAGGAATGGAACGTTACCGAGGAAGCGGGTCTGGGCAGTTCAGCTGTCTATACTGTTGTCGGACAAAAGGCTGATTTTGTCATGATGCACCTGCGCGAAACGCTGGAAGACCTCAATAAGCTGGAAAATGACTTTAACAAAACAACCTTCGCCAAATATACAACCAAAACCTATTCTTATGTGAGTGTGGTGGAACTGAGTAATTATTTGAGCAAGGATGAAGATCCCATGCAAAATCCACAAATTGTCGCACGCTTGAAGCCTGTACTAAACAAGGCCCGTTATATTTGCTTCTATCCAATGAACAAAAAACGTGATCTGGACGATAACTGGTACATGCTTTCGATGGACGAGCGTCGCACCTTGATGCGTAGCCACGGCTTAATTGGACGCAGCTATGCTGGCAAAGTAAAGCAAATCATTTCCGGTTCCGTCGGCCTTGACGATTGGGAATGGGGCGTAACACTGTTCTCCGATGACGCACTTCAGTTCAAGAAGCTAATCTACGAAATGCGTTTTGATGAAGTCAGTGCCCGTTACGGTGAATTCGGCTCCTTCTATGTCGGCAGCGTGTTGAACGAAGAGACATTTGAAGACATGTTGAAGCTGTAAACCATAAGCGTCGGAACTATGTCGCAACATACAATCAAGGATTCCGCGAACTCCCACTTTCGGGACGACGGAATCCTTTTTTATATATCTTGATGCGCCAGCTTTCTTTTCTCCAAAGCGATCAGAATAGAGATAATAAGCAGCAAACCACTTAGTAAGATCAAAAATCCCCCCAATTCGGGAATAAAATATTTTAAGCTTCCACCTTTAAAGCCCATACCTCTCAAAAACTTGAAATGCCAGGTCAATGGGAGAATGTTACTTACATATTGCAGCGATGGAGGCAGCATAGCCACTGGCAATTGAGCGCCGCTCAGTAAAAACGAAGGCAGTATAATTAGCATGAGGCGTGGGGAAGCTTTTCCAGGATTGGCCGCATTCCACCCTAAAGCCATCGCAAACAAACCCAACGTAATCGTGTACAGGAGAAATGGAATACTGAGCTGCCATACATTCGCTTCAAAGCGTAGTCCGCCAATTTGCTTAAGTAAACCAATGGACAGGTAAAAGGACACACATCCTACTAACGCATACGGCAACACCCTAAGAATCAAGCCATACGAATGCTGAAGCTCCTCTTTTAATCTTCCTTGCTCCCGCAATCGCGGGACAATTGTCAGTACAGTAGCACCAATCAGTGAAATCATGACCGTATTAATGAACCCCATAACCGAGGTCATCAAAGTAGCATTGGTAGGATTATATAACAGGCGCTGCTGAAGCAGCATATTGGAAGTAAGCCCTGTAACCTGACTGTCACTCATTCCCATACCCTTTAATCCACCACCAACCAGCATCGCATTTTCCGTCGCCATGATCTCTGTGACTGCCGAGCGTAGATTTCCAGTAGCCTGACCTACCGTATTATCTACATAAAAACCGATGTTGCTCTGAACTCCTTTAATCCTATTTTCCTCCAACCCAGCTGGAAGGTAAATCACCGCAAAAAACTTTTCATTATATAAAAGTAAATTCGGATCGGTTTCGTTCTCTTGCACATGGCGTACATCAATATACTGCGATGCATCTAATTTATTAATAAGCTGTCGGCTATAACTGCTATGATCTAAATCGACTACAGCTACAGAGGCATCGTTAAGCTGATTATTTTTAAAAACAAATCCAAAGGCAACAGCTACAACGATAGGAACGAGCAGCATAATAAAAACCATTTTGCCGCTGATCATCAGCTTCCATTCTTCTATAAACGCCTTCATTTCGTCACAACCTCTACCGTCATTCCAGGCAATAATTCAGATGTTCGCTGGACATCCACCCGTACTTGGAAGGAGCTGATATCCGACAGACCTTTGTCCCGACTCATTCTCATGTTGGTATACTGAGGGGCAGAAGTAATGTACCTCACCTTGCCTTGGACATCTTTATCTAAAGCTACAACGTGCGAAGTCACATTTCCCCCAGCTTTAAACTGTGATATGGAATCCTCGCCCACATAAATATCGTAGTATAGCTGATTGGTTTCAATAACGGCGCCCGTTGCCCCCGTAGAAACGATCTCTCCCATTTTAGGTACAATACGTGCCACCTTACCATCTGTAGATGCCTTCAGCACCATACGTCCGCGCTGCAATTCCAAAGTTTTGAGTTGAACACTCAATGCCTGCTTTTGTTGAGCCAGAAGATCCACATTGTATTCGCTATTCTTAACATCTTTTCGTGTTTGCGAGGTTTGAGTCAATGCTTCCTTGGCTTTTTCTGTTTTGATACGAGCCTGCTGGCGTTCCTCAGCAGTTGCGCCAGCCTCCATTTTATCCAAAGCGGTTTGCTGCTGAGCGATCCCATTTTTAGCAATGTCCGATTGTTTGCTAGCCGCTGTAATCTGGTTATTGGCAATTTCAACCTGATCCTTAGCTGTATCTAACGCGATTTGGGCATTATCCAGTTGGTTTTTGGCGTTATCCAGTTCTGCTTTGGTTCCAGCTCCAGCATCATATAACGCTTGAATACGGTTGTAATTCACTTTAGCCAAGTCCAGAGCCTGTTGTCTGGATGCTACTGTTTTTTGCGCGATTTCCGCATTTCTTTTGGCTGTCTCTACTCCTGTCAGAGCTGCGTCCAACGATTGCTGTGCTGCTTCAATAGCCAGCTTTTGTCTTACAATATCCTCCGCACGTGTGCCTTGGTTTAATAAGGACTCTCCCGCTTGCGCAGCTTGAATGTCCAATTGCCCCTGTTTTTCTGAATTCGAAATTTTCTCCGACTGATTTTGCAGCGCGTCTTTAGCCTGTTTTATTTTCACATCAGCCTGTGCGATATCCGTTTTTAATTTCTCAATTTGCAAATCAAGGTCTACAGGATCGAGGGTCATGAGCACATCCCCTTTTTTCACCTGTTGTTCTTCCTTCACCTCAATCGTGTTTACTCTTCCCCCTACACCCTGAAAAGCAACATTCACGGTATCCGCCGTAAGCAGTGTATTTTTTTGTTGGGCTGCCATACTCACAGCATCCTTGCCGCTCATTGCCATTAGCGTACCCCCGGTACCTAACGCGACAATAAGTAATACGTACACAATGATCTTTTTGTTCATTACAATAAACTCTCCTTCATGATGATTTAGCAATGATAGTTAAAAATTAATAGTCGAAAACTAATAAGGAACCTGATAGTACGACGTCTAACTATTTGAGTTGGGAAATTTTTTTATTCCCGTTTTATCTGTTCAAGTCCTGAGGAAAGCTTATTTAATAACGTAGCAAATAGAATATGATCTTCCTTCGTAAATTCATTCATCAAATCAGCAAAAAGCTGCATAAACAACGGAATTCTTTCCGTCATTAACTGTTTACCTTCATTAGTCAAGGAGATTGCAGTCATACGTCGATCCGTCAGCGTACTTCTCCGGATGATGCCGTCTCGTTCCAGCTTATCAATTACACTGGTTACTGTTGAACGAGTAACTCCTGAATATTCAGCCAGCTCGGATGGAGTCAATGCACGTTCATGAAGAAACAATGGCATTAAAATTTTCAGGTTGCCTACAGACAGCCCATATTCCGACAGTCTGGAAGACACTCCATTGTACACTTCATGCGCTGCCTGCACGAAAAGTACCAACGTATTCAACGATTGGGAGTCCGCATTTGGAAACTTTTCTGCCAATAAATTTATTCTCTTGGGATCAGCATTGATATTAAAATCAGAATTCAATCTGAAGCTCCCCCTCTGTAATTAGTAACCATACTATACGTCGTCAAATAGTTATGAGTCAATACCTTTTTTTTGTTCGCCTAAATAAAAAAGGTCTCCATGCTCCTTTTTAGGAGTCAAGGAAACCTTTCTACCTTTAGAAAAACCGTCCCTTTTTCAGTACCAGTGGAATTCCGCCAATGATGAACAGATAGCGGAGATCCACAATTTTTTTCAATTGTGCGGCCACCCAACCTTTTATTTTGCGTTTGCCCACCACGGCGACGGCTTCGCCTTTTCCAAGAGAAGCAACCGTCCCTTTGTTGGAAAATACAAACTTGTGCAATTCCTTTTTGCGAAGAGTAGCGGCCAGATTCTTGGCACAAAGGACCCCTTGCTGCATCGCAATTTGGGCAGTCGGTGGATAAGGACGTCCTTCGGGATTAAACATCAGGGAGCTGTCCCCGATAATAAAAATATCATCGTGGCCCGGTGCACGCAGAAAATCGTCAATTTTCACCCTTCCGCGCATCACTTCGAATCCGGCTTTCTCAATTAATCCGTTCCCACGAATCCCTCCCGTCCAGACCACCGTGCAGGCTTCGATTTTCTCACCCTCACCAACGATTACACCATCCTGCAAGCATTCCTTAATCGGAATTCCAATGCGGAAGGTGACCCCTTTATGCTTAAGGACGTTCATCGCATACTCCACCAGCTCAGGATCGAACCCTGGCAGCGCCGTAGGAGCTGCCTCGACGTTAATGATTTGAATCCGGTTGAAATCGATGTCGTACGCTCTAGCGAGCTGTGGCAAACGATCCGCCAACTCCGCTACAAACTCAATGCCGCTGAAACCAGCGCCCCCAACTACAAAATTGAGGCGACCTGGTTTACCGTCATTTTTATACAGGGCCAGCTGGTATTCAATATGCTCACGAATCAGGCGAACCGAGTTAATACTGCGAATCGTCAGCGCGAACTTATCCATTCCCGGAATACCGAATGTTTCTGGCTCGCCGCCTAATCCAATGACCAAATAGTCATAGGAGAGTGATCCATCCTCCAGCACGATTTTTTTCTCCTTCGGTATGATTTCCTTAACCGTTCCTTTGACTAAATCCACCTTGAACTCATCGATTAGCTGCGCAATCGGAATCCTTGAATGTTCAATCGTATCTGTACCTGCCGCAGGCATATGAAGATGTGTCGTAATATAGTGGTAATCATGTCGATTGATCAGTGTGACATCCGCCTCATTGTGCTTGAGCTCCTTTTGCAATTGCTGAGCCGTCAATATACCGCCATATCCGGCGCCCACAATGACAATTTTGGGAATACTGCTCATGCTTCTACCCCTTCCGATATACATAATCATTAATTATTCAAAGCTGTTCTCTCAAAACGGTTAATTTATACTCACAGAAAAGTCTTCATCAAATATTAATCGCTTTAACTTTGCAAGCGGAACCCAGCAGTTTATAATGATAAACAGTGAATCATGCGTTCGGCGGCTATCTGAACCTCTATGCGGCTGATTCAATATCTACAAATCCCATACTATCCCTTTCGGAGGTGTTTTAGAGTGACAGCTCAATCCACAGGTGCGGAAATCCGCGATCTGATTATTATCGGAGGCGGTCCAGCCGGTATTTTCGCCGCTTTTTACGGGGGAATGCGTCAGGCGTCCGTCACCTTAATTGAAAGTATGCCCCAACTGGGCGGCCAGCTTGCAGCCCTTTATCCTGAAAAATATATCTATGACGTCGCTGGCTTTCCTAAAGTGACTGCACAGGAACTGGTTAACAATTTGGTTCAACAAATGAACCACTTTAATCCAGAGGTGCAGCTAGAAGAGAAAGTCGTATCATTAGAGAAAAAGGAAGAACGCCACTTCATCGTAAAAACAGACAAAGGTGGCGAGTATCATGGTAAAGCGGTTATTATTACCGCTGGTGTGGGTGCTTTCGAGCCGCGCAGACTGGAGCTTCCAGGTGCCGAACGTTTTGAAAAAACGAACCTGCATTACTTTGTCAGCGACCTGAGCAAATTTGCAGGCCGAAAAGTGCTAATTAGCGGTGGTGGTGACTCTGCTGTAGACTGGGCACTTATGCTGGAACCGATTGCAGAACAGGTTACATTGATTCACCGCCGTGACAAATTCCGTGCGCATGAACACAGTGTCGAAAACCTCCTCGCTTCCAAAGTAAACGTTATTACACCAACGGAAATTACAGAATTGCATGGAGAAGACACAATTACTAAAGTCACTCTTGCTCATGTAAAAACCAAAGAAACACAGGAAATCGAAGTGGACGATGTGATCGTTAACTTTGGATTTGTATCCACACTTGGCCCAATTGCTGAATGGGGAATTGAAATCGAAAGTAACTCTATCGTGGTCGATTCTCGCCAGGAAACTAATATTCCCGGCATTTTCGCCGCTGGGGACATTACGACCTATCCAGGCAAGCTCAAGCTGATTGCGGTCGGCTTTGGTGAAGCTCCTACGGCAGTCAACAACGCCAAGGTCTATGTAGATCCAGATGCCAAGTTATCTCCTGGTCACAGCAGTAACATGAAATTGTAGTCTAGTTTAGACTATGACAAAAAAGGGTATTTTACTCCAAATTTGAATCTTTGGAGTGAAATACCCTTTTTTACGGTGTGCCTATTCGTTGCAGTGATTGTCCGTAAAGTCATCCGAACCCTGAATGACTTCACAGTCGCAGTACGAGAGCTTGTCCGGTCTAATGAAGGACTACGGCTGTATTCATCTCTAACTTTCTTTTGTGAATCTCAGCCAGCAACAGTGCAATGAAGTCACATTCAAGTTTAAGCTCGATTGCCATCTGATAGGAATCCAAAAGCATTTCATCCGTCAGCATAGCCATCCTCGACACAACCTTTCCTTTTATTTCAAAATCTATTCTATCAAAATACCAAAATCGGAACAAGCGTTCTGTTATCCACAGTCAATTGTGGAAATCCTGTGTATAAATTGTTGGTAAGTGTCGTTAACCCATATATGTGACAGGGGATAATGTGGACAATATTTATACACAGAATTTTGACGCTCGAACACAAAAAAAATATTTTTATTATTTATATAAATATATTATATTTAGCGTCTTGTTAATAGATTATATTGGAATTTTTTTAAAGAAATCAGAAATTTATTGAGGTCTTGTATTAACCTCTAAAATCCATACCCGTCCACTCTGATCAAGCCCGTAATCAAATCCCAGTTGTCCGATCCCAGGAAATCTTCTTTCCAGTACAGGAATACAGCGCTGTGTAAGTTGAATGATTTCTCGCCGCTTTTGAATAGCAAGCCGCCGGGGATATATCATCCGAAGCGCCTCTGTTCCCTTCAGCAAAGTTCCCCCTTTGCACAGATTTGTAATGACCAGTCCGGGACGAGCATGACGTGCAACCACCGCACGAAAATCCCATCTCTGCCCTTCCTTCACGACTTTGACTCGATAGTCGACAGGTCTACCTTGAATACTTGCCAGTTGGATGCCTTGTTGAATGAGATATGGACGTTGGATTCGGAGCTTATTGATTCCGAATACAAGTGCTCTAAAATGACTGAACCGATGTGTATGCTCCATACGCGTACAGGCGTATCCTCTACGCTCCTTTGCCACACGCATGACTCCGATTCCTCCGCCTCCTTTTACAGGTTTTATAAATACAAAAGCATGCCGCCGCAGCATCATGCGCAATTGATCTTCACTATATAGACAGGTTTCCGGTATATAAACGGCGGTATGTGGATGGTGCAGCAGCGCCTTCGTCTTTAGCCATTTGCTTGCAAGTTGTCTCATCTAACCCTCTCCTTTCGCCGTCAGGTATACTTATACATACTCAACAGGAAGGTTCTATTCTTGGATGATTGTCGGTGGCATGTGTCTATTTCGACAAGATCATGGCGAACGGTAGCATGCACCGAACATCACTGGTACAATGACAATAATCTACTACCATTTGCACGGAGCAGCGGAAATTACCGGCAAATCGTTTTTTTCAACAAGGAGGTCAACTCATGAATAGCAAAATTGGCATCATGGACATTGGCTCAAACTCCATACGTCTGGTGATCTATGAAATGACAGAGACAGGAGCCTATCGAATTGTGCAGGAATGCAAAGAAGCTGCCCGACTGAGCGAAAAGGTTGGGGCCAACGGCCGTATGGAACGAGAGGCGATTCGAAGCATCGCTCCATTGCTGCGCCAATTTATGGCGGTATGCCATATGCACGGGGTTGTCCGTATGCGTGCAGCAGCAACAGCAGCCATCCGCAATGCCACGAATTCGGACGAAATCGTCCAATGGATCGCGGAGGAGACAAATTTAACACTGGAAATACTGAGCGGAGAGCAAGAAGGCTATGCCGGTTTTCTGGGCGTAGTGAACACTATGAATGTGAGTGACGGAATCATTATTGACATCGGGGGTGGCAGTACCGAAATTACGTTGTTCCGCGATCGAGAACGACTGCATACTGTGTCATTTCCCTTTGGCGCCGTCAATATGAATTGGCGCTTTGGACGTGAGGTCAAGAATGGCGAATGGTCTCCTCAGCAGATTGAGGAAATGGAGAGCTTTGTCCGTTCTTCCCTGCAAAATCATGATTGGATCTTCTCCAATCCGGGTCTGCCATTCATCGGGCTAGGTGGAACCCTGCGTACTTTGGCTAAAATCAATCAGAAACGACTGGATTACTCACTTCCTGTGACGCACCATTACGAAATGACGATAGAAGATGTCGATTACTTCTATGGCAGTCTGCCCCATCTGCCCTATGAAAAACGCAAAAAAACAGCCGGCCTGTCCAAGGACAGAGCCGACATCATTGTACCGGGTCTTATTATATTGAAAACGATATTTGAAGCTGCTCAAGGCTCCGCGTATTTAGTCAGTGGAGCGGGTCTGCGAGACGGCCTATTTCATGAGCTGGTCAACGCTGAACAGCCCGTGGTAGCTAATCCGCTTATCACATCCATTCGCAATATCCTTTCGTTTGCTGTCCCGGTTAGCGAAGCGCATGTCAAGCGGGTTAACGAGTACGCCGTCCGGCTCTATGACACATTAGCTAGCGGAACCTCAGCGGCTATGGACAAACGCTTGTTACTGACCGCAGCAACTCTTTACAAAACGGGAGCTGCCTTGAATTACTATCATTTCCGCCAGAATTCCGTGTTCTGGATCTTACATGCAGGCATTGGCGGTTTATCCCATAGGGAAACGGTACTAGCCGCGTTGATCGCGGATTACCATCCCAAGAACCGGACACCCCGTTTGCTACGCACACATGCAGATATTTTGGAGCCTTCCGACGAGGAACGTGTACATCGACTCGGCTCGCTGCTCCAGCTCGCGATTGGCATGGATCGGAGTGAGTCCGGAATGATTAGCAGCATCAATCCCACTACAGGGGATGATGCACTGCATCTTCGTATGGAAAGCAAGAGTGAACCCATATTAGAACAACGGGAGCTGGAATCAGTTGCCAAGGATTTCCAAAAGGCGTGGAATCTTACATTGTCGTGGTCCATTCTACCTTCTTCCAATTTCTAACCTTCATCGCTTCAGATTGGCTCCTGATGGGAGCCTCTTTGTCGTTTCTGGACACAAATTGATAGCTGCCGTTAGGCATAAGCTGACGTGCCTTCACATTATCTCTTAACGATAAATGCAGAATATCTGCCAGCATTTCTTTGATCCCGTCATCATAAATCGGGCACATCAGTTCAATTCGGCGGGTCAAATTTCGCGTCATCCAATCCGCGCTGGACAGAAACAACTCAGAATTGCCTCCATTTTCAAAATAAAACAATCTGGAATGTTCCAGGAAGCGGTCTACAATACTGATGACACGTATGTTCTCGCTGAATCCTTCCACACCCGGACGCAAACAGCAGACCCCTCTAATGATAAGATCAATCTTCACACCTGCTTGGGAAGCCGCATATAGTTCATCGATCATCTCCTGATTGGATAAGGAGTTGATCTTGGCAATAATCCGGGCGGGCTTACCTGCCAATGCTTGCTCAGCTTCCCTACGGATGAGTTCAAACAGCTTGTTCTTCATTCCCGTTGGAGCCACCGTAAAAGCTTGCAAAGTCTTGAGCGCAGAGAATCCCGTAATTTCATTAAACAGTTCGGAGGCATCCTCGCCAAGTACCGGATCCGACGTAAACAATCCGATATCCGTATACACGCGCGCCGTGCTTTCATTATAATTGCCTGTGCCTACGTGCACATATCGTTTGAGTGCGTTGCGCTCATGGCGTATGACAAGAATGATTTTGGCGTGCGTCTTCAAGCCAACCAGCCCATACACTACGTGACAGCCTGCTTTTTCAAGCGTACGCGCCCAGGCAATATTACGTTCCTCGTCAAAACGGGCTTTCAGCTCCACCACCACCGTTACCTGCTTGCCCGATTCAGCCGCACGTGCCAATGCCGGAATCAGCTTCGATTCCCCGTTGACACGGTACAGGGTCATTTTGATTGCCATCACATCCGGGTCCTCTGATGCCTCAATGATAAAATCAGTTACCGCATCGAATGATTCATACGGATGGTACACGAGCACGTCCCGTTTGCGAAGCACGTTGAAAATATCCTCTTGCGGGGGCAGTTCTTCCGGATACAGTGGTTTGATTGCCGGAAATTTCAAATGCGAATACCCCTCCAAATGATCGGCAAAAGACGACAAAAACGTCAGATCCAACGGCCCGTCCATCTCAAACACATGATCGAACAGCTTGAATTCGCGTTGAAGCTCCATCAGGGCATAGGGATGAATCCCTTTTTCTACTTCCAGTCTTACCGGCGCCCCCCGTCGTCTTCGACGCAGCTCTTTTTCAATCTCTTCGAGCAAATCTTCGATCTCTTCTTCATTAATGGACAAATCGGAGTTACGCGTAACACGAAAGGCATGAACCGCCTCCGGAACATATCCGGTGAACAGCGTTTGAATGTGATGCTTGATTAGTTCCTCAATTAAAATAAATGATTTCTTCTTGCTGTTCGACCGCAAAGGCACCGTAACAACACGTGGAATATTCGAAGGCACCTGCACAATGGCAAAAAGTGGTTTATCCTCCTCCGTATCTCCGGGACGTCTCAAGACGACCGCTAAATATACGTATTTATTGTGAACGAGTGGAAAAGGACGGCTCTGATCGACCGCCATCGGCGTGAGCACCGGAAATATAATTTCATGAAAATATGCATCCAGCGACTTGCGCTGTGTCGTATTTAAGTCTTCATATTCGAACAGTAAAAGACCCTTTTTCGTCAAGAGGCGAGAAATATCACGATAGGTCCGGTATTGTTCCGATACCATTGAGACGGTACGCTTGATCAGGCGTTTGTACAAACCGGAGGGGGTATATCCCGTAAAATCCTTTTGCATAAAACCCGCCTTGATCTTCTCGCGCGTTTCTGCAACACGAACAGCCATAAACTCATCCAAATTGCTAGATACAATCGCCAAAAATTTGGCTCTCTCCAGCAACGGTGTATCTGCATCCTGAGCTTCCTGAAGCACACGGCGATTAAATTCAATCCAGCTTAAATCTCGGTTAAAGTAACGTTCTGACCCGGCTTTATCCTTATTCTGACTCTCTATCAACATATGGCCTCCATCAATTCATGCAGTATAGTTACCCTTTATTGTACTATTAGATGAAACGCACTAGCATCACAGCAGTGTAAACGCAATGTAAAATGTGTGTAAACACAAACTGGATGTTTGAAAAGGTCAATCGGATGCTTTACAAAAATAGCATTAAGCGGTACAGTGTTTACGTCTGTTTCATAGAGTAGATTGACGAACCGTTCCTTTTTCAGTTGTTTATGTTCATTATGATGTGTAGTAACCACTTAGAAGCCACGTTCAATTGCTGATTTTTAAATGGCATGATATAGGGAGGATTTACGTTATGGAACCCAAGAAAACGCCACGCGTACTGCAAAAAAACATCGAATTTTTCACCGCGGCGCTATCTCAACACCTCGTTTCGGTCTGGCAAGAGGACCCTACAGGTGTATACTGTGAGATTGGCTGTGGATATATCGAGTTATTCAGTAGCGAGATGATTCGGGTGCGCAATCAAGATGGAACCCCAAGCCATTATGACCGCAATATTACCATGTTTCAGTTAATCACGAAGGATCAGCCGATATAAATATTATATGCTATGCCTGCGCTGTTCTTCCAGATTAGAATTGTTTTATGTTACAATTACCGATTTTCATATCTGCTGAATCCTGCAGTTTTTCCAAAAAGCGCCTCAGAGCGCTTTTTTTGTCGACTTTTTTTGAACATCGTTTCGAAAAGCAGTATGATAAGGGAGCATATTACCTAAATTTAAAGGGGAATCAACCGATGGAGCATACAACATCAGATGGACGCATCCTGGTTATGACCGCGGTTGAAGGCGAACGGGAAGCTGTACTGCGGGGCCTGAAAGGCGATACCCGTTTTGTGGTCGAGCTGGCTGGCGTGGGCGCACCGTCCGCAGCGGCTTCAACCGCGCTAGCACTGGCGGCGGCTGGTGACTACCGGCTGGTTATCAGCGCCGGAATTGGTGGCGGCTTCGTGGAGGTCGCTGAACTGGAAAGCGTCGTTGTTGCTGACGCGATCATTGCCGCCGACCTGGGTGCCGAGACGGCAGAGGGCTTCAGCAGCGTGGACGAGCTGGGTTTCGGCTCAAGCCGAATTGCCGTGAATGTTGCCACCGCGCAGCGATTCGTTCAGGCGTTGCGTGCCGCTGGACAGACAGCTGTCGCGGGGCCGATCCTGACCGTCTCTACGGCCACCGGTACGGCGGCAACAGCGGAACAGCTGGCCAAGCGCGTTCCCGGAGCTGCTGCCGAAGCGATGGAAGGCTACGGCGTAGCCGTGGCGGCAAATAGGCTGGAACTGCCGACGATGGAAATCCGCACGATTTCCAATGCTGTTGGTCCACGTGACCGTGCAGCCTGGCGGATCAAAGAGGCTTTGCAAGCGTTGGAAGCCGCATTTTCTACATTAACGGAGGTTATATAGATGCAAATTGCTTTTTCACCTTGTCCTAACGACACTTTTGTCTTCCATGCCCTGGCTCATGGATTGATTCCGGGCGCACCCGCGCTGGACATTACATTTGCCGATATCGACATCACCAACAATCTGGCGATCACACCAGACGGACTCGATATCATGAAAATTTCGTATGCTGCACTCCCTTGGGTGCTGGATGAATACGCCCTGTTGCCTTGTGGAGGCGCACTGGGCCGGGGTTGTGGCCCGCTCGTGCTGACCAGGGAAGGTTCCACGATCGAAGGCCCGGAAGCCCTGTCTGGCAAGCGTGTAGCCGTTCCGAGTGAACGTTCCACTGCCTATCTGCTGTTCCGCCTGTGGGCAGCCAAGCATGTGCCTGGGGGTGTCGGCGAGATCGTCGTGATGCCGTTCGACCAAATCATGCCTGCTGTCCGTGACGGGGAGATAGATGCCGGACTGGTTATTCATGAAGCACGGTTCACGTATCCGTCCTACGGACTTAGTAAGCAAGTCGATCTGGGGAACTGGTGGGAAGAAGATACAGGGCTGCCGATCCCGCTCGGAGCTATCATTGCCCGCCGTACGCTGGATCTGGATGCGATCACAAACTGGATACGCGCCTCTGTCGAATATGCTTGGAAGCATCCTGAAGCTTCGCGTGAATATGTATTGTCTCATGCGCAGGAACTTTCACCCGATGTCGCCCAATCGCATATCGACCTTTACGTAAACGATTTTACCGCCAATCTGGGAGACAGCGGATATGCCGCCATCGAAGCTTTGCTTGGTCGCGCTGCGCAGGAAGGGCTGGTACCTTCGTTTGATTTAGCCCAACTGCGCCCTACTTCCACAACAACACGTTAAAAGGGACAGACATGCCATGCATGTTTTCATGCTGAATAGAGTAGTTTAAACATATAAAACCTCCCGAACGAGCACATGGCCTAGCCAGGCGCCCCATTCGGGAGGTTTTATCATTTCATATGGCGAATCCTCATTCGGACTCGCTTGATCCTTATTCTTAGTTCTGTTCCTGCTCCACAACCTCGGTCTTAAATACGTTATCCAGTTTGGTACCCAATCTTTTGACCAGCGGCACCTTGATATCCCGGCTCAGCTCCTTGAAAAAAGCGTCCATGTCACAATTAATCTTATCCAACACGACCTTCACGGTACCCTCTTCCAAGATCTGCTCATTCAGATCCTCCGGTACGGTAACCGAGATATCATACTTCTTGCTTAACGTTTTAATGTAGCGGGTAAAGATTTCGATAAGCTCCTCATTGTTGAACTTCTCAACTGCAACTTGCCCTTTGTTAGTAAATTTCAAATTCACTCTCACGTTAGCATTTCCCCTTTTCCTTTTGACCATTTATTTTGGATAAACGTTGAACCTTTCAGAGGCTCTTCAAAGAAAGGGCCTTACCGGTCGTTTTAGACTCTTGTCCTTTGATATACTAAGTATAACACATTAAGGCCGTTTTCATTTCCCAACTTGTCGTTTTATGATAAAAAATGATACAATTTGCGCATTTTCAGCATAAATTCTTTCTTTTCATGCCAATCATTAGAAATAGTTTATACACAAATACACAAAAAAACGCCTATCTCGCAAAAGAAAGACGTTTCCGTATAGATGCCTAAGTGGTATGCATTTACAGAGGTTTCGTACATTCCCAACCGTGTGAACGATACTCACGCACAGCGTCTCGTATATCCTCAATATCATCAGAATGCAGCAAAACGGCAGGTAGAATTACCCAATATTCATTCTCCGCTAGATCAATAAATACGTCCTCGACATCGTAATATTGCATATCGCCAAATGCCGTATCCCTAATTTTCTGTCCAACCAAAGGTGTAAACTGGGAATCAAATGTTTTCATCACCTTCGTATATTCCTTCACGCCCGTTGCCGAGATCTGCTGTGAAATAATGACGCTCAATGCTGTTACCTCCCTGACCTAATAATGCTCATTATACCCTTCTCTCAGACCTTCTACAAAACCTTGTGCAAAAAAAATCATAAAAATCAATAGGCCGATGCCAATAGCTACGGAGCTGATTACGATAATGAAGATACCCTGCGTGTCTCTTTGTTCCATCTTTTTAGTCAAAATTCCGAAAACAAGACCTATGATCCCCAACAAGCCTCCAACGACAAAAAAACTAAATACGAACCCCAAACCTGCAAAAATCCAGCCAAATAGAGCGAGCACCCAGCCCTGCGGCTGTGGCTCACTCTGTTTCATCTGCCAGCGTTCCCTCGCTGTAGGTGTATATCTGTCCATTCCTTAGCTCCCCCGCTCATTGCATCTCTTAAGAAAAAAATTCGCTCGCCTTCTCCCGATGGACAGGCTTGATATGCATGTCCAACACTTTCAAAGCTGCCAGCACAACCCCCGCATCATCTGTAAAACCCAACATTGGAATAACATCTGATATAGCATCTAATGGAGAAATAAAATACGCCAAGGCTCCGAATGCTACCCCTTTGGCATACAGAGGCGTTTCAGGATCTATCGCACAATAGTACATAGCCACCGCATCCTTCACAAAGGGAACTTTTCCAGCCGTGGACTTTACCTTGTTGAAAAATCCCTTTTTCACCTGTTCTTCCTGTTTTGGATCATACTTGGCTTTGGTTACGTCAAAATCCTTCATAGGTTCCTCCTCTTGCTGACTGGTGAGTTTGAAAGTGCCACCTTCCCGCTTACCAAGCGGATAATTTTGAACCGTCATTTTCACTAACTCAACAGACTTATAGTCATATTTTACTATGACCTCCTTTGATATTCTAGTATATTTTTCCTATTCCTTGCTCCTATGTATTTGTACAGGCTTTTGCTTACGATTCCAGAACAAACTAAACGACCTTTCCCATTAGAATTTCGAGAAAAGGCCGTTACTAAAACAATATGAATCTTTTACTGTTTACCGTTGCTATAAATCGTGCTTAACTTGGATGTTGCTCTGATGCCATTCGGACCTTCAATAATGGCACGTCCTTGTTCAGTATAGCTCGATCCTGCCCAGTCGTTTGACATATCCAAATATTCTAGACCTGATCCATTTCCTTTCCAAGACCATCCGAGATAACCTACACCTTTTTGTTGGGCATAACTCATAATGGTGGCCTCGTCAACATCACCATTTGTATGCTTGATTCCGAATTCTCCAATGATGAGAGCTAGATTTTTGTTTAATACATTGTCAATATTGCTTTTTACTGTTTCGGCATTTCCCCCAGCGTATTCGTACATATGAATGGAGAACATCGTATTTTTAAGCGGATCGGCATCAAACACTTGCGTTCCGTAGTCAAAAATCGACTTCGGATATTGCCCCCACCCAGCGGCGTCAACCATAATGGTATTTTTGATGCCAGCATTTCTTAGCTTTGGAATAACTGATTTATACCCCTGTGCCCAGCCGTTCCCATCCCAAGTACCAAACCATTCATTCGCGATGTTGAGAATGACTGTATTTTCTTTTCCAATCAGTGCACTTTTCATTTCAATCCAGTAATCTGCGATTTTATTCAACACAGCAGCATTATCATTTCCCGTACCATCGTGTACTTCAAGGATAACAACCAATTTGTTTTGTTCTGATAAAGTGATCAGGTTTTGCAACGCTGACAAATCATCTTTCGTCCATTGTTGACCGTCAGACAGCACGATTCTAATCGTGTTCGCTCCGGTTTTGGCAATTGCAGGTATCGCAACCGACTCTTGACCTTTGTACCAAGTGTAAGCGTGATTAATTCCTCTCATGACAAAGGGATTTCCGTTGCCATCATAAAGCGTCGTACCTTTAACATAAAATCCTGTATTTTGAGAGGAGTCGGAACTTGTTGTTACTTTTAAGACATTACTTGGTTCCGAAATATTGCCTGCTGCATCTTTCGCTTTTACAGTGAAGTTGTAGGATGTGTTCGCAGTGAGACCCGTCACTGTATAACTTGTTGTGGTGCTCGTGCCTACCAGATCTGTTCCGTTATAAATAACGTAGCCAGTTACACCTACATTGTCTATTGAGGTCGTCCATGTAAGAGTGACAGATGTGCTCGTCTTGGATGAGCTTTGGAGGTTTGTTGGGGCGGTTGGTGGTGTCGTATCTGTTGTCGTATCAATCTGCGTGAATCTCCACCTTTGCTGAGCGCTACCGTTGTCGGCCCATTGTTGAACGTTTGCACCGTCATGGGTATAACCACCGACAACATCCAATGCTTTACCACTAGATTGCGAGATCAGCTTATAATATCCACCACCAACGTCAATGATTTTCCATTTTTGCTGAGCGTTCCCGTTGTCTGTCCATTGTTGAACGTTCGCTCCGTCATGGGTATTACCACCGGCTACATCCAATGCTTTGCCACTAGATTGCGAGATCAGCTTATAATATCCACCACCGACGTCAACCACTCTCCACTTCTGTTGCTCCTTTCCGTTATCGGTCCATTGTTGAACATTCGCTCCGTCATCCTTTGATCCCCCTTCAACTTCCAGGCTTTTTCCGCTATGCTGTGCAGTAATTTTGTAAACAGCATCTGAAATAATATCCGATTGGGCAGACGGTGTTGAATCAAGCGCTAGATTAGTAACTCCATCATTGTTAGCGCTTACAATCATGGTCGGCAATATATAAACAAGCATACTCAACGAGATCAAACACGACAATAATTTCTTCATTTTGTACCCTCCAGGTAACCAGCGTTACAATTCACCGTTTGCTCGAAGTTTCCAACATTTCTATTTAACCGCATCTCAACATACACCTCTCCCTTAGCTTATATATTCAAATTTCCATCCCTTAGGCACGTACTATGATCTCTCCCTCCCGGCCATAATTCGGAAAAGAAAAAAGAACCAAAAGAGCTCTATCCTAATATTAGGTAAACGCTTTCAATTATTCCAAACTAATTATGTGATTGGGAAATGAATTCTTACTCATTCTAGTTTACGTTATACCAAATGTCAATTGTTAGCATAACAAAAATATGTAAAATACAATAATTATTAAAAAAACAAACACCATATAAACATAACAAATTAGTGATATTGAATACCAAGGTTCTTCCATTACCTCCTTTTTTGCTCTAAAATATTATATTCATTGAATTCTTTACATAAGAACGAAAACTATAAAAAAAACAAAAAACCTTTAACGTCATTTTGTTAGTTTAATGTTTTTTATAACAGTACATCTTGTTAGCTAATTTGGTACGACAAACCTCTTTGAAAATCATAGTCAAAAAAAGCACGCTATATTGGTGCTTCCAATATGCGTGCATGAAAGAAGTTATTGAAGTTCTTCTTGATCCATCGCCCCCGTTAATCCTCAAATGTCTCACCGTTCTGATACTTGGTGGATAACTCTATTCTTTCTTTAATATTTACCAGATACACACTGCCTGCAATCAGCACCAGTCCCACAACAAACGTCAAAGTAAGTGATTCCTTGAGCATTACCATACTAAAGACCGTGGACAACACCGGTATCATAAACGTATAGGAGCCGACGGTTCCTGCATCTCCGTTATCGATCAGTTTAAAATAAATCATCCAGCCCATCGCAATCACGAATATCGAAATAAACAATAAAATCGCGATAAAGGAGGTAGTCCAGTGAATATCGCTCCATTTCTCGGTCGTAAATCCAATCCCATTGAGTATGATCCCCCCAAAAATGAGCTGCATCGTCACCGCCCAAATGGAGTCCAATTGATTGCTTTTTTTCTTCATATAAATCGTTCCGAGCGCCCAGCACAGTCCTGAAGCTAGCCCCAACACAATGCCCAGTACCGACAAATGCCCTGCCATCCCACCAGAGCTAATCACGATCACCCCGCCAAAACCCAGTACCAGTCCAATGACCTTCAGGGGAAACATACGCTCCCCCAACCACATCCAAGAGAATAATCCCAACAAGATCGGCTGAAGGAACACTAAAGTGGAAAATAACCCAGCAGGCAAATAACGTAGCCCTACCGTCTGCAAGCCATAGTAGCCTGCAATATTAAATATGGCCAGCACAAGATAAGTCCACGCATTCTGTCTAAAGCGCAAGGTTTCCCGGTGACGCATAGCGAACAATAGCAGAATCACACCACCCAGTAGGGTACGGATTCCTGAAAAAAATATCGGCGGTGTATCTGGCAAAGCCAGCTTGGTCAACGGCCAGTTGATCCCCCATACCATCACTAATATCAAGACAAGCCACAGTGTAGCTTTAGGTGTTAATTTTTTCATAGATATCTTCTCTCCCTTAGATTTTCATCGTTCATTGCTACCGACTAAAATCTGAATAGCCGTTTGCAAAGTTTTGCTTTACTAGCGTATACTGTGATCACTAATAAATAAAATGAATGTTTTCAATAAGGGAGATAACTTTTCACTTATGACCATTACTCAAATTATGATCTTCGTTCGCGTAGCTGAAACGCTAAGCTTCACCCAAACTGCTCATGAGCTGCATATGACGCAGCCCGCGGTCAGCCATGCCATCGCCAGCATCGAAAACGAGCTGGATGTCCAGCTATTGCTGCGCGATCGAAAAAAAGGAGTGCTGCTGACAGATATCGGGCACAAGGTACTGCTGCAATTCCGTATGATGCTGCAAAGCATGGAAAAGGTACAGCAGCAGGTGGCTGCTGAAAAAGGTCTAGACGTGGGCACGATCACGATCGGTGCCTTTCCTTCTGCCTCAGCCTATTTTCTGCCCTCGATTATTCATCATATTCGTCAGCATTATCCGAACCTTGTTTTCGACCTACATGAAGGCTCCACGAATGAAGTCAAGGAGTGGGTTCATACCAGAGAAATCGAAGCGGGTATCATCCTGTTACCAGACCCTCAGGTAGATGTCATCCCTTTATGTCAGGATGACATGGTTATTCTCCTGCCAGACGGTCACCCTCTGCAATCGCACAACAAAATCGCCATTCGAGACTTGAATGAGCAGGATATGATCTTTTGTAAAGGTGGACATGAGGTCGCCATTATGGAAGGTTTTGAACGCGAACAAAGTCAGTTGCAGGCACAATTCATTACTCATAATATCAGCACCTTGGTCAGCATGGTTCGACAAGGACTGGGTATGGGCATTGTTTCTTCACTCGCCTTGTCCACGTTCCCCCATGATCTGACCGTCAAGGAGACTTCACCTCTGATCACACGCCAAATCGGTATCGCTGTACCATCCCTGCATAATGCTTCACTTGCTGTACAGTTATTTGTGCGAACCGCGCAGGAGCTATTTACGGATTCGAAGCAGTAGAAGCATTGGATCATGATCATAAGGAGGTCTATTCATATGCAGAGAAATCAAATCATTCGACCAAATAGCTAAATTTCTAACCCATTTCAGGTGGTTTTAGGGAAAGACGGAAACAATTCGTGGGGCCGAAACAATTGGTTGCCTATGCTGGACTACGACAAAGAGCAAATCAAAAATTAAAGGTCTATTAAGAAAAGAAAAAGAAAGAAGGCAAGCCTTACAAGGTAGCTGGGATCGCCTGCGCCAACAAGCTTATACATCACATATAATACATTAATTCCACTGGTATATTATTCTAGTGCGGCGGGTAACCTATATGTTGAATACCTGCAATTTTTAAACTAGGAGGCTTTTGCATGAATGGCCATCTCGTTATTTTGATCAGAAGTTTCTCTGCATTCGTTATCCTCATGCTAATTGGGAGAATACTGGGGAAGCAAACCCTCTCCAATATGAACTTTCACGAATTCGTGACGGCGGTCATATTAGGGGCTATAGCAGCCAACTTTGCCTTTAACGAAAAAATAGAAGTTGTCCACCTATTAATAGCCCTGTCTGTTTTTACAATTACTTCTTATGTTTTATCCAAGTTTTTTTTGAAATTCAGAAACTTTAAGATGTGGACAGAGGGAGCACCCACCGTTCTCATAGAAGGAGGGTTCATTCTCGAAGATAACTTAAAAAAAAATAATATGACATTAGATTCTTTAAATCAACAGCTTCGCCAGAAAGAAATTTTTAATATAGAAGAAGTGGAGTACGCCCTCCTTGAGATTAACGGAAAACTATCTGTTCAAAAGAAAAAGGAACTGCAAGCCGTGACATTAAAAGACCTGCAGTTGAATGCAGGTAATGCCACACAGTTCCCAATTGAGCTTGTAATCGACGGACAGCTTTTACATGGCAATTTAAACTCCAATCATATTCCCGAATCATGGCTGCTGTCTCAACTGAAGGCACGCGACAAAAAGTTAGAGGACGTATTCTATGCCGTTAAAGGCAGCAACGGCCAACTCTATGTGGATGAATATAAGGATAAAATCCAGCATCCAATTGATGTGGAGTAGTATTGACTTGCGGTCAATAGTTACCTGAGATTCAACGTAATCAGATAATTGTATTTGGCAGCGTGCTTAAGCTCATCCAATATGATACCGTACACCGTGTCCTTATAGATGCCAGCAGGCAATCCAAACCAGATGTTGCGGTATCGTTCCACCGCACCCAACTCCCCCATCAAGGCGCGCTGTAAACCTTCTGTATAAGATTGCACCCTCTCATATTGCTCACTACTGATGCCTGCAATTTCTTGTCCTGTCAAAGCCCGATACATCTCTCTGAACATTTTATTGTGGCCGCGCTCATCGTTACGGATGCTTTCAATAATAGCCACCTGCTCTTGTGAGGGAGCCAAATTGATCAATTCATCGTAGAACAACTCATCGTTACGCTCCCCTTGTACCGCTTCCTTTATCATTTGTACTGCTTTCGGAAATCCTGTGTTCCAGATAGGTACAAAATTGGCCCGCATATAGTATGAATTTCCCCAGTAAGAAGGTACTTGATACAAGTTTATCTCCTCCCGATGTTAGTTTTTAGAAAGTATATGCGCATCTGCCCATGTCGGTTCCTAACATTAGGAAAAATGACTGTTTCGCACACTCCTAGTCGCCCTTTTCTAGTGAAGTAATGCTAGCGACTATTTGACTTACCAACATACTCGGTTGATTATACTGATGATAGCTAACACAGGGGAAGAACTCACTAAAAAATCAATTGCGATTTGTGTCATAGTTGAAAGTGCTGCATCTATTACTATAAGCTACAGAGAAATAGACGAGGGACTCCTTGACAAACATTAGCTGGTTTTCTTGTCTTAATATGGTCTACTAAAAAAATAAATAGGAGTTTTCCATAAACGGGAAACTCTTTCGCACTTTAAACAATCTGCTTCTGTACTTTCTTCAATGTCGGACCAATCCACCAGCCAAATCATCCCATCGCCAAGAAACCTCATGTCCATGGAGATGTAGCCCCCCAAACCACTCGTCGATCCCTTGAACTGCAATACGGTCCACTGATTCATTCAGTACCTCATTACCCAACTCTGTCAGGATTACCTTTCGGTTCAGAAAATCCGGAATTTGTCTGAAATCCAAGCTGGCCTCATCCCCGTCAATGATCAGCAAAGGATGTTCGCCTTGCGCCAAAGCACGAATAAATTTCCAGTATTCGAGATCACCCATCCCAAGCACATGCAGGACGTCAGTTACCTGACGAAACAATTCCAATGGCGTATTCACTCCATTATGAACGGCCTGAAGCGTGGTCTGTTCCACAACGCCAAGGCCATTCTGCTCCGAGGGCAGCCGCTTGAGATGTGCTGTGAAGGCTTCATAGGCAAAAGGCAGGCCGGATGCTGCCAGTTCTGCCTTCTTGTCTTCCAGCAGATTAGCCATTTGAACAGGATCAGGAGAAGCATACGCCTGCCAAAGCTCGCTTCCAAGCTCCATTTCTTGCCGCCCAATAGTCCGCCAGGTCCCGGATAATGTTTGAAGCTGTGCCGGAGTGAGCTGTCCCAGACCATGAAACCGTTCGATTCCCGGAAACTCCCCAATACAGAGCAGGCTCAGCTTCGTGCGGCCCAGTTTCTGTCTTTTGAACCAGTGGAGCAGATAGGCGAGCATGCTCTGATCAAACAGGTCATGCTCAAACCACAACACGACTTCATCATACTTAATAAACTCACGAAGTTTCTGCTCTTGTTCCTCACAGCTCGTAATATATTTGCTGGCCGGAATACCCATCGTTTCTTCCAGGACCTGGGCCCGCAGTGCCCGTTCTTCCGCCCCCGCTGGATTTGCAAATATCGGTCCTGCCGGATACACCTCTCTCCATACAAGCACATCACCCTGTACAACACCCTGCTTCAACATCTCGCCTACAACATCACCGTTAACAATATGCAGCATGTTTTGCCCTCCCTCATACAAATGATTGAACACGGAAACAAGGTCGGCTACCGGGAGTGTACCTTTCAACTTTCGGCGGGCATCGTGCAGCCGCTTCTTAAGCGTCGGGACCGGAGTGCCCAGATAATCGGAAATTTCCTGCAGAGAGTAGCCGTAAAAATAAAACAATCGCAGAGGCACGCGCAGCTTGGCAGACAGTGCCTTCACCGATTGTTGCAGAACTTGGCTCTCCTCCCTACGCTCCGCAATTTCTGCTAAACCCAGTACTCCTCCGGAAACCTGCACAGCCTCATCCAGAGGAAGCATCGAATGATGCTTGCGCCGCAGCATCCGCTGGCACTGTCTTACGACAATGGTCTTGAACCAGCCTGGAAAAGCGGACGGGGTCTGCAGCTTCTCCAGATTCTGATAAGCCTCTATGAACGCATCCTGCACGGCATCTTCCGCGAGATGAACATCCTTCAGCATGTCATAGGACACCGCATAGGCCATCCCGCGAAAATGCAGCATCAGCTGACCGAACGCTTCCGCATCCCCTAGCCGCGCCTTTTCAACCCACTCCCTCATACGTCCCTAGCCTCTTTTCTTTCGTGTTCTTATTCTTAAGTGCCAACTCCGTGGAGGAAGGTTACAAATCATATTGATGGAAAAATGAATTGATTGATAAAGAGCTTCACTGAACACAGCAACCATATTAACAGATTCTTTCTCAATAGAAGCATAATGTAGTTACAGGCTGTTGGTTTTCAACAGAAATATATCATCCTTTATTTTTTACGAGGTTAAGTTCAATATGACTTCGACCATGTAGCCATAGCAGTTCATCCAGTAAAAACGCCAATCCATCCATACTACGCAAACGCTCAATCATTTCTGTAACGACCTCCATTATCTCACGCTGTACATTGTTCGCTAGTTGGAGGCCCCCACTTTCCCCATCCACATAAAGATGTGGATGATCCGGTTGATCTACCTTTCGTACATGCCGCAGACACAATATCCCATGTTCAAGATAAAAGAAATAGCTACGATCATACAGAACTCCCTCAAATAATTCATACATATGAGGGTCATCATCAGTTCCATATGTCATAGTAACTCTTTTTAAGCCAACTGGATTGCTCATATATACTTTCACTCCCTCAGAATTCAATTGTAAGTTCCTATACTTGAAATTTTAGTGAAGTAAAACTCTAATTCAAATAATGTGAATTTTTTATTCGATAAGTCCTGGAGGTTTGTATGCAATACTGTAATTTATGTATAAGAAGTCGTTCATTAAATACATTCGCATATATTCTCTCTCAAAAATCATCAGCAATATGGTATATATACCGAGTTAACTTCTATTTTGTTAATGAGGTACTTATACTATATGTTTTGAATTCTTATAATCAAATTGGAGAGTGATACAATGGATTTTATAAAATCTATTTACACAAAACAAAACGTAAATAGCTCAGTACTCTTTTTCACATTTTTAGTTCTATATAGTGTTTTTTCTGAGATTGAAATTAAACCCGTAGTTCTCTTACTTTTTACAGTTGTATTTGCCTTTTTTAATGTCTTGAGTAAATTGGTCCAATCCATACGTAGTGATAATGATCTTAAGTAAAGTAATCTTTACATATTAAAAAGACCTCCAGGACGAATATAGTACCTGACTATACCGTTCTGGAGGTCTTGATTTACATTTTCGAATTGTTAACGCCCCATCATTAAGGTTTGCAGACAATTCATTTTCATTGTACCCTTTTAAACTATCTTAACAAGGCTCTTCGTTCGGTTTCCCGGCATCCGTAGCTGTACGGAAGCTTGAACCACAGCCACATGTCGCTACAGCATTCGGGTTATGAATCGTGAACCCGCCTGACATTCCAGACTCTTCAAAGTCGATTTCCAGACCGTCTAGGTAGCGGATGCTTTCCTTTTCCACTACAATCTTCATATCCTGTACGTTCATATATATATCCTGATCCGTCTCGTTGTCGTCAAAGCCCATTGCATACGAGAATCCAGTGCAACCACCCGGCGTAACACCCAGACGTAAAAACATATTCGGCGTTTCCTGCTGCTCCAGCATATCTTTCAAACGCTCAGCAGCGGAATCGGTGATGTTAATCATAGCTCCATCCTCCTCTTTTACTTCATGTTCTCCTTCAGTATACTCCACTATTAGCAGGTGCTCAAGTCATGGAATGTCCTTCCCTTACAGGCTTAAAGACCTGTTTTTCTATTCGTTTGTATTGAACACCGGTGGTGTGAGGTTTATAATAGGTGAAGAGTGTGTAAAAGAAACTGTCGGAAATTTGTCATTTCAAAGGCGATATTTTGAGACATTCATCATTGTAGCCTGGCATTGTAACATTTTTCACATATCGTATATCCGCGCTGCCGGATTCTTACCGACGGAACGGGACATCCTGTGCGCACCTAGCGCTTGTGCCGCTGATTTGGCGGACAGCCTCGCACAGAGCAACTTGAAGGAGGAATAGGCATGTCCACATTAGTTACACCTTTTACAGACCGCAGAATGGCGGAAATTGTAGAAAAGGTACAGAACGGTATTCGTTTGAACCTTGAAGACGGTATATATTTGTATGAAACTGACGATATCCTCACACTGGGTCAGTTGGCTAACGAAGCTAATTTACGCAAGAACGGAAAAAAGGTTTATTTTATCGAAAACATGAGCCTGTACTTCACCAATGTATGCGAAGCGCGCTGCGCGTTCTGCAATTTCCGCAAGGATCAGGGGGAGGACGGCTCTTATACGTTGTCCGGGCAGGAAATGATTGATTATGTAGAGCAGCACATCCATCCGGGGGTAAGAGAATTTCATATCGTCGGTGGTCATAATAATCATGTGCCTTTCCAATACTATGTAGACTCATTGAAGGCACTAAATGAAAAGTATCCTCACGTTACACTGAAAGCTTACACTGCAGCGGAAATTGACTTTTTCACACGCATAAGCGGCTTGAGTATTAAAGAAGTGCTTCAGGAGCTGCAAAAGGCTGGACTTCAATCCCTGACTGGTGGTGGCGCGGAAATCTTGTCCGACGAATATCGGAAGAAGATGCGTGTTACCAAAGCCAACGTGGACCGCTATCTCGAAGTACATCGCACGGCCCACAATCTCGGCATGAAAACTCATACGACTATGCTGTACGGTTCGGTCGAATCGTATCAGGATCGTATTGAACATATGCTGCAAATTCGCGAATTGCAGGACGAAACGAACGGATTTATGGTATTTATTCCATTGTCCATGCAGCCGAAAAGCAAAAACGCCAACATCATGCGCCGTAACTCCGCTTACGAGGATCTCAAAACCATTGCGATCAGCCGCCTGATGCTGGACAATATCGACCATGTCAAAGCTTACTTCATTAATATTGGCCCGCAATTGACACAGGTCGCTCTCACCTTTGGCGCATCAGACGTCCATGGCACGATTGTGCGTGAGCAGATCAGCCATGCCGCAGGTGCGTTAACCCCTGCCGGATTGACCCGTAAAGAGCTAATCTGGCTGGTCAAAGGTGCCGGACGCATACCTGTAGAACGGGACACCTTCTATAACGAAATCGAAGTTTTCGAATAAATGTAATATCGGATTCAAATTTCCCGCGAGCATTTCATCCCCATTACTCACACCATGCAGCATCTGCTGCCTCGGAATACGCTGGTCTGCCTGACAAAGGCAGGCCTGATTCTCGGGTTTTATAACAACAAAAACTTGTGTTTGATCGATAAGACACCAGACCATTTGCCGGGGACACGGTAGCGAAAGGAAGGCGGATTTTGATGAAAAATTTCGTTATTCTGGGGGGCGGCTATGGCGGCCTTACCATTGCCAAAGAATTGCTGGATAAACACATTCCCGACGATGTTCAAGTTATTTTAGTGGATCGAATGCCCTTTCAGGGGTTGAAAACAGAGTACTATGCCCTAGCGGCAGGTACGGTTTCTGATTTTGATTTGCGGGTGCATTTTCCAGATGAACAACGTCTTATTCGCAAATATGGAGAGGTCACCTCGATGGATCTGGAGAATAAGATTGTCCATTTTCAAGACGGTGAACCCTTGCCCTATGACCAGCTTGTCATTGCGTTGGGTTGTACCGACCGCTTTCACAATACACCAGGGGCTGAAGAACACAGCTGTACGATCCAGTCGTTTAACCATACTCGCCAAACCTATCTGCGCTTGAACGAAATCAAGCCATATGGACATGTCCATATTGTAGGCGGCGGTCTTAGCGGTGTTGAGATTGCTGCGGAGTTACGTGAAAGCCGCACGGATTTGAATATTACCATTATGGATCGGGGCGAGCGGGTGCTGTCGGCATTCCCGCAACGTTTGTCTGCCTATGTACATGCTTGGTTCAAGGAGCATCAGGTAAATGCGCTGAATCATGTTGCGGTTTCCCGTATTGAGCCGGGGGCTATTTATAACCGTGACGAGCAAATTGTAACGGATGCAGTGGTATGGACGGCTGGGATTCAGCCGGTAAAAATCGTGCAGGATTTAGCCGTCCCTAAAGACCCTCAGGGTCGTATCGTGCTCAACGAGTATTATCAAATACCGGATCATCCTGAGGTGTATGTGGTCGGAGACTGTGCGAGCCTTCCCTACTCTCCAAGCGCTCAGGCGGCAGAAGTGCAAGGGGAGCAAATCGCACACATTGTACGCGACCTGTGGAAAGGCCAAACGCCTCACCCGCATCCTTTAAAGCTGCGCGGTACATTAGGCGCACTTGGCAAGAAGGCCGGGTTCGGCTATGGCTTTATGGGCAGTACCTCATTGCGTGGACGAGTACCACGCCTGCTTAAAAGCGGCGTGCTCTGGAAGTCGAAACGCCATTTTGGCTAACCGCATGCTCAACAAACAAAGAAGACCCGCTCCCAGAGCAGGTCTTCTTTGTTTGTTGAGTGAATGATGATGTATATTTCCTATACAAAAGGAAACTGGCTAAACGGATCATTATATTTCAATCCAAATCTAGGTTATCCCATGCTTCAGCTTCCTTAATTTTGTTCATAATCACTTCGTACAGAAGCTCTGCTGAATCTGCGGATACAATCTCACCGTTGACCATCGCATAGGGTTCGGCGTTGCACTGACCACAATTGCTTAGGCATCCGTATTCAATCACATCATAATCTGGATTCTGCTCCAGCTTGGACATGATTTCATCGGTACCCCAATGCATATTACTGGTGCAAAACTCAATAATAGGCCTTAACATTTTTTCACCTGCTTTGGATGACGGGCATTTTAATTTGGCCCGCTTTGTAATATAATAATAAAGGTATAGGAAAGGAGTTGAATTCTAATGAGCGAAACACAAAGCGTTCAAATGTATGACGAAGTAGCAGATGTACTGGATAAGCTCCGTCCGTTCCTGCAACGCGATGGTGGCGACGTTGAGCTGGTTGACGTTGAAGACGGCATCGTTAAGCTGAAGCTGGTAGGCGCTTGCGGCAGTTGCCCAAGTTCCACAATCACGCTGAAAGCAGGGATTGAACGCGCTCTTCTCGAAGAAGTCGACGGCGTCCAAGAAGTGGTACAAGTATTCTAATGCTTGATGCATAATGATCATGAGAGTCTTGACTTCGGTAACGAAGCTCAAGACTCTTTTTTGTGTTACAGCGTCTGAAGGATCACTTAAGCTTATATGGTTGGCCGAATGGGGTCTAAACCTCCCGATACATCCATAATATTGCCTGTTATAAAATCCGAATGCTCCTCACATAAATAGGCGATCACTCGCGCAATGTCCTCTCCACTTCCCGGACGTCCACGCGGTGTCTCTTTATCCTGCATGCCGATGACATCGGCGATTGACATTTCCTTATTTGCTCCTCGGATATCCCCTGGACAGATCATATTGACCGTAATGCCATAAGGAGCTTCCTCCACAGCCAGTGACTTCGTAAAAGACACCAGCCCCACCTTGGCGGCTGCGTAGACGGCGCGATGCGGCCAAGCCCTTGCTTCTCCAGCATGACCAAAGCCAAAATGAATAATACGTCCCCAATGCTGGCTACGCATGTGGGGCAATACCAAATGATCCAGCAACATGGTACCGACCAGATTCCCTTGTATCATGGCATGAATCTCAGCCACACTGTAATCCGCAAACAGACGGCGTTCCCGGATGAACGGTCCGGCATTGTTCACCATAATATCGACTCCGCCCAGCCGATCCTGTACTTCACCAATCAGCCTCGTGATATCTTCCTGAACAGAGATATCCCCTTGTAAAGACAGGCAGCGTACTCCCTTAGACTCAATCACCCGCTTAAGCGCTTCGGCTTCTGCTTGGCTATGCACATAATTTAGCGCAATATTACAGCCTTCATCCGCCAGACGCAAAGCGGTCGTTTTACCTAAACCTTTGGCACTGCCGGTTATGAATGCGACTTTATCTCTCAACAATTTTCCTCCTGTTCACAGAGAACGGTCACCCCCAAGTATAAAATATTTAAGCTTCCCCTACAACTCCATCCAAAAAGAAACCCCAGTCCTCTTGTTCAAGAGAATCTGGGGTTTGCGTGCAATGCGTTCTCGTTCCCTGCTTAAAATGCTGGAATAATCGCGCCTTGGTATTTATCTTCGATGAATTTTTTAGTTTCTGGAGATTGCAAAGCTTTGATCAGCTTCTGAATCGCTTCGGAATCTTTATTATCAGGACGTGCTACCAGAACGTTAGCATAAGGAGAATCTTTATCTTCCAGTGCCAATGCATCCTTTGTCGGGTTCAGCTTCGCTTCCAGAGCGTAGTTCGTGTTGATCAACGCAATATCCACTTCAGGCAACTGACGTGGCAGCATAGCCGCTTCCAAAGTCTTGAATTCCAAATTTTTCGGATTCTCTGTAATATCTTTCACCGTGGATTCAATGTTTCCTTCGTCTTTCAACTTAATCAGACCTTGCTTGGATAACAGCAGCAAAGCACGGCCTCCGTTTGTCGCATCGTTCGGAATGGCTACAGTTGCGCCATCTGGGATTTCATCAAGCTTTTTATATTTTTGGGAGTAGATACCGAATGGCTCCAAATGAACTGCGCCCACAGAAACCAGATCCATTTTGCGCTCTTTGTTCATCACATCCAAGTAAGGTACATGTTGAAAGAAGTTAGCATCCAGTTGCTTGTCAAACAATTGTACGTTCGGCTGTACATAGTCGTTAAACTGAACGACTTGGAGACGAACCCCTTCTTTTTCCAACTGAGGCTTGATCGCTTCCAAAATTTCCGCATGCGGCACAGGAGAAGCTCCAATTTTCAGCTCCACTTCACGTGGTGATCCGCCTGTATTTTCGGTCGCATTGTTTGTATCCGATGTTGTGCTCTTTGTACCGCAAGCCGCCAGCACCGCAATTAATGTCAAGCTTAGTACAGCCAATACCCATTTCTTCATGTTATTACCCCTCCAATAATTTGTAATATTCAGGATCAGACGTCCTGATCAATAAGGATATCTATATGTTTTCCCTATTTTCGAGTATAATGCCGCACGAGACGATCCCCCGCCATTTGCAGCAATTGTACCAATACGACCATCAGCACGACCGCAACGATCATGACAGCCGTTTCATAACGATAATAGCCGTAGTTGATAGCCAGTGTACCCAGTCCACCGCCCCCGATCATCCCGGACATTGCCGTGTAGGATACGAGTGTAACGACGGTAATGGTTAATGCAGCGAGCAGACCCGGAAGTGCCTCACGTAACAGCACACGCCGGATAATTTGTCCTGTCGAGGCACCCATCGCTTGTGCGGCTTCAATGACGCCCTTGTCCACTTCACGCAGAGACGTTTCGACAAGACGTGCGAAGAATGGGGCAGCCCCAATAACCAATGGTGGAATGGTTCCCAACACCCCGGTCGAGGTACCTACCAGCGATCGTGTAAAAGGAATAAGTGCAACGATCAAAATGATAAATGGTACGGAACGTAAAATGTTAACGATGAATGATAATACAATGTATATCACCTTCATCAGAGTTAACGAGGAGCGACTCGCCAGAAACAATAATATGCCAAGCGGCAAACCAATAATGAGGGTGAACAATGCGGATGCTCCGAGCATCTGAAGGGTTTCCAGAGTAGAATTTCCTAGCTCTTCCCAACTCACTTGTGAAAAATCAAGTTCGCTCATTGTCCGATCACCTCCACATCAAGTCCTTGCCCAGACACTTCGCGCAGCGTTTGCTCTATATCCTCATGGTTTCCTTCAAAACGAACGATCAGCTGTCCATAGGGTACATTTTTAATCGTAGATATGGTTCCCTGCAAGATCGCAAAATCAACACCAGTGCTTCGAGCCGTACGCGACAGAATCGCATCATATGTTTTACTGCCCAAGAAGGAGATACGCACCACCTGCGCCGACTCACCGCCACCTGCTGCCGCAATCGCTGCTTGCAACTCCTCGGGATGTTCTGACTCCCGTTGGATAAAGTCCTTGGTTACCTGGTGCTGTGGCTTCAAAAATACTTCCGCCACTGGGCCTTGCTCCACGATGTCGCCCTGATGAATGACGCCAACTCGATCACAAATGCTTTGAATGACATGCATTTCATGTGTAATCAGCACGATGGTTAAATTAAAGCGCTGATTAATATCCAACAGCAATTTCAGGATAGACCCCGTCGTTTGCGGATCAAGCGCAGAAGTCGCTTCGTCACACAGCAATACATGAGGATCACTAGCCAGCGCCCGCGCAATTCCTACCCGCTGCTTCTGTCCACCTGAGAGCTGTGACGGATACTTTCCACTGTGTTCTTCCAGACCCACCAGTTCCAGCAGCTCACGAACCTTCATGTCCAGCTTTTCCCTGGGAGTGTTTACCAACCGCAAAGGAAATGCAATATTGTCATACACCGTTGCCGAAGATAACAAATTAAAATGCTGAAAAATCATTCCGATTTTTCGACGTTGCTTCTGTAACTGGGATTGACTCACAGTAGCGAGGTTTACCCCGTCTACCCATACTTCACCTGAAGTAGGGCGTTCCAATAAATTAATACAGCGGATCAATGTACTTTTCCCCGCCCCGGAGTGACCAATCACTCCGAATATTTCTCCACGCTTTATAGAAAGATTCAACCCAGATAGCGCATTAACGCGTCGGTTGCCTTTGCCATAATGCTTGGTTAACTGCTTAAGCTCTATCAACGTGCTGCGACCCCCTTCACTTCTTCCTTACCCTTTTAACCAGTTGTCATCTCTCAGAATTGTATAAAATCGCTATTTATTTATACAAAAAAGAGCCCCTTTCACAGAATGAAAAGGGCCCCACCTTGCGAACCTTTTCTCATCTGCCAAAATCGCTATAACTCTAGCGGTTTTGTAGGAATTAGCACCATCATGTTCCCTCCCAGTGTATTACACCGGGAAAGAACGGGTTGCCGGGCTTCATCGGGCCAGTCCCTCCACCTCTCTGGATAAGAAAAATATGTTAAACTCCAGCTTTAGCTGTCCGTTAAGTTTATATAAAAAAAACATAATTCAAGCATTTTTCTGAAACTAGGTTTCAGTATAGATAGTTTACATTGCTTTGTCAAAGGATATTTTCTATCATATTTTTGGGCGTACTGCCCGGTTCTCCCATTGTTTCGCAGTATGAGTAAAGGCGTTTGACAGCGACCGACATACCATTTCCAAGCCCTGCTGCAAATCTTCCAAATGGTGATCAAGGTCCTCCAGTTGGATTTTTCCATACAAAGCTCGGTGTCGTTGCCAGAGATCATCCTGCATTTCCGTATTCATATAGTGTATCTCCGTATTCCGACGCTTACGCAGCCGATTGATGGCATCGTTGTAAGTATCCTTGATATCAATTAAATTATCGGTCAATACAGGATGCATTTTGAGATACTTGAGCTGCCGCAACACGGTAAAATACGAATAGTGCGCCTTATACTGCCCTGTTTTTAAATCATACAGATCATTTAGCCAGTTACCCAGCTTATCCAAAATAGAGAAAACCCGAACAAACCCATCTTTATAAAAGAAAACATATAACGCATAATCGGATTTTTCATCCTCACTCATATCTTCAGCATATCCGGCTTTCACTTTCATACGGAAAAAGGCGGAAGCATGATGGCTCTGCTCCAGTTCATCCAGAGATGACATTAGACCGCGTGTTAAAATATCCGCCTTCCGAAAATCGTGGGTCGGATCTCCACCAGCCTGAATTTGCCGCTCCAGCAGGTTCAACATAGCTGACATGCTATTCATGGCATCTAGCAGGATGCCTTTGTTCACACGTGGTGGCTCACCCAGTAGCTTGCGTATCATGCTTACGCCTCCTTATAAATGTAAAATCCGGCTGTAGGTTTAATTAGGGCGTCAAGCGAAATAACTCGTCCATCGTTGATCTACAAGCTTAACAATATCCTCACGCGGTAACACCTCGTCTGGATACCCCGGCTTCATACGCGCATCCACTACAATCGGCAGCTTATAGTTCAGATGATGCAAACGCACTTCGCTGTCTGCGTACATATCTGTAGCCGGGTTAAAGCGTGTGAATACCGTCCACAGGAACGAGGCTTGAGAGCGAACGACTTCTTTGGCATCGTCTACAATGAAGACGAGCGGCCACTCTTGCTCACCCGCTGCTAATCGCTCCAAAACACGTGCCGCCAGCTCAGGCTCCTGCTCAAAGGACGCACCCGATACGACGAGGCAACCTCCGCAATAGGGCTCAATTTCACGAATTCCCGGCAGATCGCCTCCCTCATAAGCACGAGGCAATTCACGTACAGGCTCACCTATCCCCATCAGGATGGCCTTACTGCCATGATTCAGCTTGCGGCCTGTGTAATCGAGTGTATCGTGTGACGTGTGATTGAAAATAAATAAATCCCTTGCTGGATTAAATCGCTCCAGAATGGTTTCCAGCAGCAGGTTAAAGTCAGATAAATCAATTACTCGATCCGTCAGCATCAGGAACTTTGTCAACGATAATTGACCTTGACCCAAAATAGTAAAACCGGATACAAGCGCTTCACGGGAGTAGCTTTCACGTACGACTGCCGCTGCCAGCGCATGTACGCCCGTTTCCGCATACGCCCACAGGGACTTGACGGAAGGCATCACAAGCGGATAGGCAGGCGACAGCAGACGTTGCAAAAACTCACCGAGATAGTAGTCTTCTTGCCGAGGCTTACCTACAATGGTTGCCGGATAAATGGCATCCTTGCGGTGATGCATATGTTTGACATGAAATACAGGGAAATCATGCTGTAATGAGTAATAGCCAAAATGATCACCAAACGGGCCTTCCGGACGGCGTTCATGAGGCGGTACATAACCGCTGATTGCAAATTCTGCTTCTGCTGGAATCCGGTGACCCCCGAGCGGGTCTTCTGTCATGGGCAGCTTGCCTCCCATAATAAGCGAAGCCAGCAACAGCTCAGGCAAGTTTTCCGGTGCTGGCGCAATGGCAGACGCAATCAGGGCAGGCGGGCCACCGATGATAATCGTCGTAGGCAATGGCTCATTACGCAGTTCCGCTTCATGATAATGAAAACCGCCGCCTTTATGAATTTGCCAGTGAATGCCCGTCGTCTGATCATCATAAATCTGAATGCGGTACATCCCCAAATTATGATCCTTGGGCTGACCTGGCTTCTCAGTATACACGAGTGGAAGCGTAATAAACGGCCCTCCATCCTCATGCCAACTGGTCACTTTAGGCAGTGGTGCCAGCGGAGCCTCTGTACGGCGAACTCCCAATACAGGGGCCTCGCTATGAGATACTGTTTTTAGCCCTACTTTTAGCATGTCCTTAATCAGGCCACGTTCATTCCACAATGCTTTGGGTGTAGGTGGAAACAATGTTTTGGTCGCTCCTACAATCGCATCCATCAGCTGCTCTGGTCGCGGGCCAAAAGCCATGTCCACACGGCGATTCGTGCCAAACAGATTACTGGCTACAGGAAACGGGGTTCCTTTTACATTCGTGAACAGCAGTGCCGGCCCTTCTTCCTCAATGACTCTTCGATGAATCTCAGCCAGCTCCAGGTAAGGATCGACAGGTGCCTCTATAATTTTAAGATGATTTTCTTTACGCAGCGCTTCAATAAATTGGCGCAAATTCTGGTAGATCAACTGGACGACTCCTCCTAAGCAAATCAAGCCCTCGAGAAACTCGCGGGCCTGGTTTGTTTCTTATATGCTATTATACGTGTTAAAACGCCTCTTGGGCAAAAATCCGCTTCACTACGATTCATGAAATGCTTAGGTACGTTGTGCTTGGGTCGAAACAAACTTGCGGTCCGGTGACAATTGCCATACACGGTAGCTCAGATAAGCCAAAATCGAGAACAACGATGCAATCACCAGCATATGTCCCAGCACGATAAACATGTAGATTTCAGGTTTGTTGACGTACAACAAGATAATTCCAATCACCACTTGAAGCAAGATTAACAAGACCGATACGACACCCAATATACGGATATCCCGGTGATTCGGGTGATAACGGTATGAGTAGTGACCCACAGCCAAGATAATGACGAACAGCAGACCAGCTGAAATCTGATGAAGCAGCAGTGGAGATATGAAGCCCCCAATATTTACAACCTTCTGGATGACCGAGTGACTAAGCAACGCCCCTGAATAGACAGCAATATAGGTATAGATCGTCGATAACCATATAAAGTTACGAAAGCCCCGACTGACAGGCCCAGGAATCAGACGCGGGGTGTGGCGTGAATCTGCATGCTCCTGCCAGGCCCCCAACGTCATCATAGTCGCACTGGCAAAGGCGATAAGCGCAAAGCCAAAATGCAGTCCCATGACTGCAGCCGATTGGGAGAAGACGACAGCCAACGCCCCCATTGCACCTTGTATGATGACAAACATGAGCGTGAGCAGCGAGAATAGCTGCAAATCCTTCCGATGCTTCATAAACAGCAAAAAGCCAACAAATGAGGCGATAGAAAGAATCCCGGCCATGGCACTGACGGAGCGATGAGAGAACTCAATAAGGGATGCGATCGTATGTGCCGGAACCAGCTTACCATTGCACAGCGGGAATTCCCGGCCACAGCCGAGACCAGAATCCGTTCGCGTCACGACACCTCCACCGAAGGTAGCCAAAAACATGACAATACATGTTACGAGTGCCAGCCATTTTAATATTCTGATTTTGTTATTCAAAGAATTCACCCGTATCCTTCCAAATATAATATTTATTCACTTTATATGTTGTGAAATGATCACTTAAAGTAATTATAACTGATATATCGTTCCTTGACATACGAGCTTTGTTGACAAAATGTGAACGTGTCCGTGAGAAAGCCGCCCCCTGAGAAGGAAGCGGCTTTCTGAATGTCTTGATGTTATTTTGCTAAGCTCGCGTGGACTTCAACAGCCCGATCCAAAAATTGCTCAATCTCTTCGCGGGATTTGCGCAGTCTGTTCACCAGACGTACCAGTTCTCGCCCTTCACTGTAAGCGATAAAGCTAGGAATCCCCAATACATTTTGCTCTTGACTGACGCTTTCGGCCTGTTCTACATCAATCTCAATTAATGTAAGCTTATCTGCATATTGTTCTTCCACATCAGGCATGAACGGATCGATGAAATGACAATCCTTACACCAGTCCGCCTTAAACACAGCCACCGTAACGCCCGGAGTGGATATTGCCTTATTAAAGTCTTCATGAGAGACGATTTTTTGCATGGATGATTCCTCCTTAAATTCTTTTTGTGCTGAAAAGATTGCACTTTCTATTGTAACGCCAAGTGAAGCTTTTGCACACTCCCCCATTCTACTCACATGCCGATTGGAAGCCCTCTCATTGAGGCATACTAAAGATATACTTAAGAATCCACATAAGCGTCGACATCCTAACAGCATACCCAACATACTTGGCAGGATACGGGGATGCTTGCAGTTGGAAAGGAGGTTAATTTAGTCATGTCTCTTACCGAATGGCTCCATACAGCATCTCGACAGCTACAAGGAGGGCTAAAGTTACTGGGTTCCGTTCCCCGTGTTGCAGAGGAAGCTTGGGAGGGCAAACGGGCGGCTTGGACCGAATCCCGCAAATTACGCTCCCCCTTGCGTGAACTAGCGTGGGATTATCATACGGCACAGGCCGCTATGAATGAAGCTGAAGCGATAATGCTGGTGAACGGACCCGCTACGCGTCCCTCTTCTCTGAATATGCCCTTATGCGAAACAGACTGTGAGCTACTGGAGAGGATCAAGAACGATACAGCACAGGAGAATCGCAGCAACGTTACCCGCACTGCCGCTTACCTTGAATGCTATCGTGGCTACCCGGAGTTACATTGGGCATTACTGGCCCACCTGGTTTCTCGTAATGGCGGCTATAATATGACCGATCTGAAAGGGGGACTGATTGGCAACCTGTTCGGCGAACAGGAAAAGGAATGGCTGTATCGGCTACTGGAGCGCTGTAACGCCCTTATTTTTCAAGACGCTTATCCGCAGTTGCAACTTTACATGCACAGCCGTCATTTGGGTCGGAGTTGCTTTCACTTGTTGCCTTATTTTCACGTTTCGCCATTCATGAAGCCCTTTTGGGAACGTTTCTGGGCTTGGCGGGATAGCTCTCTGTTGACTGTGGCGCTCATCATTAATGAACAAAACTATATTGAAGGACGTGTGGTAAAAGATCCGTATTTCCAAAAATTTGTGACACACAAGCCGGGCTTTTATTTGCATGACTGGCTCCAGCTAAATCAGGTTATATTTCCACTTGGACTGAACGGTGGACTTGCTGGACTAGTAATGGAGCGTTTCGGCCATTTGGACGAGCGGATCGGCTTTGGCAAAAGTCTCTATGCTATGCTCTTTGGCCATCAGCAGGTGCTGGACCAGGTATCCGCATTCGCTAACAGTGTGCCGCATACAGGTTCACGCAGCGACTATTGGCCCGGATTGTTCACACCGAATGAACAAAAAGCGCTGCACTCTCCAGATGAAAGTGCAACGCTTTTAGCACATGAATGGCTACCGCCAGGACAACGTCTGTACAGTCCGGAGCTGAACGCCGTCTGGTCCGATACAGCTTATGATCCAATCCCCCGGTATGACTGGTTTCAGGACGGCTCCACACTTGGACATCTCAGCGAACCAAGGCGACCGCTGTTATTTGCCATGCGCCATGAGCATCGTCATGGCATTCAAAAAACAGCAATGGCCCACGTTGCCCATAACAGCTTGCAACCTTTCCACTGAAAGACTGGAGGGCTCTTTTAGCCTCGTTGTCCTGTGGACTCACGCTGTAGACGCATTAACGGACGCAGTACCTTTTGCAACATACGCGGATAGTTGCCCAGCTCGTCCCTGCGCAATACGCGCAGTACAACCAGCAACAACAAGTAGCATACCAGTACAGCTGCCCCGGCAATGCAGCACGCGATCAAGAAGGCCACACGCGCAGGCATCAGATGCACCAGCAGAATACAGGCTTCATTTACACCGTATCCGATAGCTCCCGAGACGACGACTGCGGTTAAGAACCCTGCCCAGCGACGGCCCATGATGGAAAAGGAGACAATCCCTTTAAGCACACGCAAATTTAGCAATGTGATCACGAGGAAACATAATCCGGTTGCAGCAATGATCCCATAAATTCCAAGCCAACCAGCCAGCAGCCAGCTCGCTGCAAACTTGACGACGATACCGACCATGACATTAACCATTGAAATACGCGGCTTGCCCATACCGATCAGTATCGAATTAGAAGTCATCATCGTAATCTGGAATATCGTTCCGAGTGTCAGAACAGCAATGATACCACTGCCTCCAAGCGAGCTAAACAGTAAACCATTAATAGAATAGGCGGTTACACATAAAGCCAGCACAATCGGCATTCCAGTCAAAATAGAGATACGCAAAGCCAACGTCATCTGATTTTGTAAATGCTGCTCATCCTTACGGGCAAATGCCGCTGAAATGATCGGAATGAGCGATTGGCTGAGCGCAATGGCCAAAATCGGCGGAATTCCCGCCACACTCTGTGCCCGAGAGCCTAGATAACCCAACTGAGTAGTCGCCTGATCCAATCCCACTTGACCAGACAATAGTCTCACCACAATCGACGTATCAATAAAGTTGACCGCCGGAACCGTCAGAGACGACAATACAATGGGAATGGAAAGCTTGAAAATATCTTTGTAAATGCGCATCATCGGTAGCGCGGAGCTTTCCTCTTGGAATTGATCTTGACGATCCTGTCGATCCTGGCGACGCAATTTCACCGTGTAGTACAACATAACCGCTAGAGCGCCAAGACTTCCCATGACACCTCCAAAGGAAGCCCCAGCCGCAACCTCGCGATCTCCATAACCTAGCTTCAAAATAATAAAAGCGAGTACAATAGCGGTCGCTACCCGTGCAACCTGCTCCACAATTTGTGAAATACCGCCTGCGGTCATATTACCGCGCCCTTGGAAGTATCCACGCATCATGGCAATGGCAGGGAACAGCAGTAATGCTGGTGCCAAAGCCTGAATGGCCAAAGCGGATTGCGGAACCCCTGCTACATGCTCGGCAAAGTAAGGCGCTCCAAAATACAGCAGCGCTGTAATGATAATGCCTGCCGCGGCCGCGAATATCAAAGCCGCACGATACACACGTCGCGCTTCCGAAGGCCGATCCAGTGCATAACGTTCTGAAACCATTTTGCTCAACGTGCTTGGAATGCCGGCCGTAGCGACCGTGAGCAGCATCAAATAAGCGTTGTTCGCAATAGTAAACGAGGCGTTCCCGACGGAACCGAGCAGATGCTCCAATGGAACACGCTGTACCAGACCAAGTACTCTGGCCACCAAGGCGGCAGCGGCTAAAATAAGCGTACCTTTAAGGAATGTTTCTTTATTGGACAAAATGCGTTCCCTTCTTTCTTGCTGTTCACACGCATGCAAAAGCCCCGCACAAACAGTCATGGCCTGAGCCATCACCGGTGCGGAGCCGCATGTCGATTCTGTCTCTGCAAATCATAATAAACCAAAACGAATCTCGGGTCATAACACCCAAATCAAGAATACAATAATCATGGCAAGCTGCAAAATCACTTTCATCACGGTGCTGGTAAAAAGGCCTAATACAGAGCCAAAGCCCACTTTAATAGCTCGGTCCAGCGGGGCTTTGCCAATTAGTTCACCCAGCACAGCGCCGATAAATGGTCCCAAAATCAGGCCAAATGCCGGAATAACGAAGGGGCCGATAATAATCCCGATGGTACTCAGTATCGCCGACAGACGCGAGCCGCCAAATCGCTTGACACCCCACGCATTCACAGCATAATCCGCAACAAAAAGGGCAACGACGATTAGTGTTTGTATAATCCAAAACAATGCATTGTATGGAGCAAACGAGAAAAACCAGCCGTATACAAAAAATGCAAAATAGATGGCGAGCGCCCCCGGCAATACGGGATATACCGCCCCGGCCATGCCCACAATGAACAGCACAATAACAACAATCCAGCCTACAACGTCCATGGGCCTCCTCCTTCTCGTCCATTCATCCGGCCTGCTGCATTATTCATTTTATTACACAAGCACATAATCACGGATCACTTCTACAATGCCGTCGTCATTATTCGAAGCCACGACCAAATCAGCGGCTTCTTTAACCGTATCCTGAGCATTCCCCATTGCTACGCCCAGTCCAACCGCTTGAATCACAGCCAGGTCATTCAGACTGTCGCCAACGGCAACCACCTGCTCCAGAGTAATGCCAAGCAGATCGCACACTTCAGCGATTCCACTGGCTTTGGATATACCAGCTGGGTTAATTTCCAGATTTGTCATCGAAGAATTGGAAATTTCAAGTCCACCCATATCCTGAAGCTTAAGTAAAATTTGGTGGCGAATTTCGTCATTTTCCGTATTATAACCGAATTTGAGCCACTCCTGTGTGTCCAATGTATCCGGCCAACGATCCCTATTATATAATTCCTCCGTTGAGTAAGCCCAGAACCAAGAGCCTGTTTCTACAGCAATTTGGTGCATCTTACGAACGAGCTCCTTATCAAGTAAATAACGGCGCCACAACTCGTGGGGTGATTTCCACACCTCACTGCCGTTTACGGTTACCATTGGCGTCTCCAGGCCGAGTTGCTGACCGTAAGGCAGAGCATGCATCGCTGCACGTCCGGTGGACAAGCATACATGAATCCCTTCCTGAATCGCCTTGTTAATCCAGTTAATCGTTTCCAAGGAAATTTCATGATTATCATTCAGTAAAGTTCCATCCATGTCGAGCGCAAGCAGTTTGTATTTATATTGGTTTTCTCCCATAGTCTCTCTTCCTCCTGTATGTCCCTTATGTCCAACGACATTTTACCATGAAAAAGAGAAGCCCACAAAAGTATTCAAGTCCTCACTTTGCTGCCAGAGGCTTTTTAGGAGTACCATCTAGCCCATATACTTCGTCATACGCATCAAATATTTTACGCGCAACCGGTCCAGCGCTCGTCGCACCAAAGCCCCCTTCAGGAATGATGACCGCTACTGCCAGCTTCGGATTTTGACGGGGAGCAAAAGCGATGAACACCCCGTTATCTTTAACCGTACGTCCCACCACCTGCTCGGAAGTCCCCGTTTTACGGGCATAATCATAAGGGAATCCATTAAAGGCTTTAACATCTGTAGCCATACCTCGAATCACTGTATTCCAGTACGTATCTGAAAAAGCGACCTCATTCAGCACCTGCGGCTTAAACTCACGTACGAGATTCCCCTGATCATCTACAATTTTGCTGACCAAATGAGGCTGCATACGCTTGCCCTTTGTTGCCAGCACAGTTGTATACTGGGCTAACTGCATCGCTGTATATTTTCCCTGCTGACCAAAGGATGCCTGTACCAAACGTGTCAGCGCACTTTCATGCTTGCTCGTATACTCAAGTCTACCTGCCCACTCGCCCGGCAGATCTACTTCTGTCGGAACGCCTAATCCAAATTCCTTCATATACTTGTCCCATACGTCAATTCCCTGATGTACCCCTGCATTACTTCCGTATTTGCCATACAGCGGCTTGCCGATCATATCCACCATAAACGTATTCGACGAGACCTCAATTGCCCTGCTAGGTGTCAAAGAACCATACACATGTCCGCTAGAATTCCCAACCCGGCTGGAGCGATTTTTGCCGTAGTACGCACTTCCCGTATCCAGATAAGTTTGTCCGGGAGAAAACAGGTTTTCCTTCAACCCGATCAGCACGGATAGCGGTTTAATGGTTGAACCCAGAAGCACCGAGGATTCTGGATGTGGACCCGCTTTTCCGCTAGGGACGGATTTAATGGTTCCATTTCCCATTTTATGCTGAATTTCGTCATATACCGAAGGCGAGGTACTTCCACTTTTCCATACATTAGAGTCATAATCCGGCATACTGGCCATTGCCACGATATTTCCGGTCTCTACCTCCATCGCTACAGCGAAGCCAGTGGTAGCGTCTTGATGAAGCTTCCCCGATACGGCATGAGTATGAAGCCAGCGAAGCTGATCCATAATGGCCTGTTCGGTTTTCTGCTGAATTTCCTTGTTAATGGTGGAATATAAATGATGTCCTTTTTCAGGAGGAGTAATGGATTCAATGCCCTCCGGCATGCTGCGCGGATTGACTTCTACCGTTTTATATCCGTTTTTTCCTCTCAGTTCATCCTGGTACTGAAGCTCCAAGCCATCATATCCGACCGTTTCACTTTCCGAATACACCTGTGTCGGTCTTAGAACCTCCGAATTAGCTTCATAGAGCTCTTTATATTTGGGCCGGTTCGTTCGAGCTCCTTTGAACTTGTACATATATCCAATCGTTTGTACCGCCACCCGATCCGGGTCATAATGGCGTATACTTTCTTCTACAACCTCTACACCAGGGAACTCTGTCCGATGTTCCAGAAAATAAGCGATTTCCTGCCGACTCAGGTCGGATTTGACCAAACGTGGGGTAAATCCCCTATATTGATTATAGTCCGGGTCCAGTCGCTTTTTTATTTCCTCTGCATTAAGCTGCTCTCCTTCGTTACGACCCAGTTCGTTTAATTTGGCAGCAAGCTTGGCAGCAAAAGCATTGAGCTCAGGGAGCAGCTTTTCCCCCGGCTTGCGATCTTTCTCCGTACGCTTGCTATAATCCTTAGATAAAGTTACATACAGGGACTGTACTGGAGTCGAATATGCCAGCTTAACCGTACCTGTAGAATCATAAATCGTGCCGCGACTCGGGGCTAACGGGACATTTTTCGTATTTACGGATTGCTGCTGGCCCTTCAGCTCCTCCGATTGTACAAACTGCAATACAGCTAGTCTGGTAATGATCAGGGCAAACAGCACAAAAGCACTAAAAAACAGTAGGTTGGTTCGTAAAACCGTCCGTTTTTTTCGTGACTCTTCATTCTCTTCAACATTTTTCTTTTTAAATGAAAACTTTTTATCCAAACTTCCTCTGTCCATATTAGCTGGTCATTACTCCTTCCGATTAGGGTTTCATATTCCTGATCCTACCATATCTAAAACAATAAACGATGAATTCTAAGATGACAATTTTGTAAGAAAACGTAGAAAAAACATAAAAAAGCTTCCCTCAGCCCAAAGGCTAAGGAAAGCTTTCATGAAATGACATCGTATAAAATCGTATAAAATGATTATGGCTGTTTGATTGCGTTAGAATCGGTTGCTGTTTCAACCTTTTTCTTAGGTACCCCGTCCAAACCATATACTTCATCGTAAGCATCAAAGATTTTGCGTGCCACAGGTCCGGCGCTCCAAGCCCCGAAGCCCCCTTCAGGAATAACAACCGCTACTGCAAGTTTGGGATTCTGACGTGGAGCAAAGGCAATAAATACCCCGTTATCTTTTAGTTCTCTGCCCACACTTTGCTGCGATGTCCCCGTTTTGCGAGCAAAGTCATAAGGGAAACCTTTAAATGCGCTGACATCTGTTGCCATCCCGCGTATGACTTCATTCCAGTATGCATCCGGAAATTTCACTTCATTCAGCACCTTCGGCTTAAACGTTTGAACTACATTGCCGTTGGTATCTTTAATTTGACTGACCAAATGCGGCTCCATCCGTTTACCCTTGGTAGCAATCATCGTTGTGTATTGGGCAAGTTGCATAGGTGTATATTTACCTTGTTGACCAAAGGATGCATATGCCAATTTAGAAAGTGCTGACTCTGATTTACTCGTGTACTCCCGCCAACCCCGGAACTCACCGGGCAAGTCTACTCCAGTAGAAACACCTAATCCAAACTCCTTCATATAACGATCCCATACGTTAACGCCCTGGTCTTCTGCGGCATTGTTGATGTATTTGTTATATAAGCGTTTGCCAACCATATCGACCATAAAGGCATTGGAGGAATGGCGAATAGCGGTTGCCGGGTCCATTGAACCGTACACATGACCAGATGAGTTGCGCACCCGTGAGGAGTTGTTACGTCCGAAATAAGCCGCTCCTGTATCTTGATAGTACGTATTTGTTGTAAACAGTCCTTCTTCCAATCCAATAAGAACGGACAGCGGTTTAATAGTTGATCCGAGAAGTACAGTAGAATCAGGGTGCTGTCCAGATTGGCCAGAGCCAACGTTCTTAATTGTGGCGTTTTGATACACATGTTCAATCTCTTTATATTTATCTGTCGAAATTGTACCCGTTTGCCAGTAATTCGCATCATAATCCGGCATGCTCGCCATGGCTACCACATTACCAGTATCCACTTCCATAGCCACAGCGAAGCCTGTTTTGGCATAAGGATGAGTCTTTCCAGAAACCGCGTGTGTATGGAGCCATCTCAATTGATCCATAATGGCATTTTCAGTCTTAACCTGAATTTCTTTGTTAATCGTGGAATAGACATTATCTCCTTTTTGCGGAGGAGTAACGGAATCTACACCTTCCGGCATATTGCGCGGATCTATCGGAACGGTTTTATAACCATTTTTCCCTCGCAACTGTTCCTGATATTGAAATTCAAGTCCATCAAAGCCTACAGACTCGTTATCCATATAGATGAGACCCGGATCATTTTCAGCTGACATGGATTTTTGAATATTTTTATATTTATCCAACGTTTCACGCGCACTTTTGTAGCTTTTAATGTAGCCAACCGCTTGAACTGCTACCGTATCTGGATCGTAATGACGTACCGTTTCCTCTACGACATCTACGCCCGGGAACTCACTCTTATGCTGCATAAAATAGGCAACTTCATCTTTATTAAGATTCGTTTTAATCAGACGCGGCGTAAAACCGCTAAATCTCTGATAGTTTCGGTCCATAGCGTCCATAATTTGCTCTGCCGTCATTTTCGGCTCATCTTTATTACCATATTGAGCAAACCGATTTGCCAGCTTTTGTGTCATATTTTCCAGCTCAGGCAACAGCTTTTTATCAGGATTACGTAACTTTTCCATACTGTCACTATAGTTCTTGGAGAGTGTGATATACAGCGATTGTACAGGTGTAGAATACGCCAGTCTATTCTGCCCGGTCGAATCATAAATCGTTCCGCGAATCGGCGTAAGTGGTACATTTTTGGTAACATTACTGGCCTCCTGCTGCTTAAGCTGAGGTCCATCTACAAATTGAAGTATCGCCAGTCTTACAATAATGACCGTAAATATAATGAACGAGCTGAAAAAGAACAGATTGATCCGAAAGCTGAATCTTTTTCGATCAGACGTCTCGTTGTCTTTTCCCTGCTCGTTGTCTATCTTTCTCATGTGCCCTTTTCCACTCCTTATTAAATCACTTTATCCTTGATATGTGTTTGGGCAAAACCAGGCGGATTAAACCAGTCCCCACTTTGCGCCCAGGTCGGGTCTAACGGTACCCACTGATCCTGCGCGCTCAAATACACTTCATTCCATGCATGGGAACCATATCCTCCCTGTCCGTTATATCCAAGCCCTGTCACCACCTTGACCTGTAGTCCCTGCGACCGAGCCATCATCGCATACAGGCGGGCATAATCAATGCAGACTCCTTTACGTGTATCAAACGTATCTCTGGGGGTCTGTTCATGCCAGTCACCACGCTGCTCATAGGCTTCTACCTTACCGAAATCATAGCTAATACGGGTACCTACCCATTCATACAACGCTCTGGCCTTTTGCTCATCACCGCTCATCCCCTGTGTAATCTTGGCCGCAGCCTGACCGATATCGTTCGGAATTTCCCGGTCAATCATTTCGTATTTTCGCTGCAGGATACCATTTAATTCCTTGGTAACGGCCTGCGTAAATACGGGCAATTTATCCTTAATCAGTGTACCGGATAACGGCTCAATGACCGATTGCGCTCCCTGCTTATAAATCGGTGAAGCTTGGACGTAGCTGCTAAACCCGCTGTCTGGATACAGACTTACGCCGATGAATAGCAGGGCTATAACCATGATAGCGCGTGCTCCACCAATAAGAGTACCTATTCCAGCCCCTGCCACCCTGCTGAAAAAGCCTGATTTTTTTTCATGCTCATGGAAAGAAGAATCTGACTTGCCCCCTACCATCAACACATAAATTGCACGTAGTACAAATTGGGCGATCGCATAACTGAGCATAAACAATACGGCGAACCGCAGCAGCGGAAACCCCTCTAAGCCCGCCACCAACGTATAATAAAATTGCTCAATCCCGCTTAGTTCTCGCTGAGGCAAATGTTCCATGTAAGCCGCCAGCCATTGTTGTACCTTCGGTGAAAGCCACATGGCTAATCCGAGCGAGCACAAAATACCCGCCACAGTCAGTATGCCATCCACAATAAGACTGAACAGCGCCCCTACAGATCTGGAAGCTCCTCGTCTCCAGCCCTGAATCAACGACAGCAGTACAATGACAATCAAAAACACCGTCACGCCATTCCAATGAAGAATAGGCTCCAGCCAGGATGGTTTCATTGTGTTCCTCCTGTCTCTACGGCGACTGTGGCGACTGTGTTACAGCCGAGCCTTTCGCACCTTCGATATATTTCTTGACGGTATCGCCCATACTCCACTCGCCCAGCGACATCCCCTGAAACCATACCTTGACCTTGTCACCATCAAATGGACCTTTCACTTCCAGGTTGGAGCTGGTTACCGAAAACGTACCATCCGCGTTGGATGTGTATTGGGCATCCCGTCCCTCTTTGATCATCATGTTCAAAGCCTCGCTCTGAACCTTGTTAATCGCATCATCCTTTGCCTGAGTAACGACCTTGCCGACCTGTTCAAAGGAAATGCCACTGTAGATAAGCAAGCCTGCAATTACGACAATAACAATCAGCCATTTTATGAGAGTTCTTACAACCTTCAATATGACTAACAATAGGACAAGCCCAATTAATATATACAGCCAGTTATCCTGAACGATCTGCCAATTATGTTCCAAAAACTCTGTCCAGACGCCCTTATCCATTTCGCTACACTCCCGTTTTCAACTACATCATTTAAATCAGAAAATTGTCTCTGTAATTATACATGATTACGTGATGCCCTGTCAGCTTAGCTCTTTTACATACCTTGTTATTCAATTCTTGTCCATACAAAGTGGTCTATGTTCGTCCACTCCAGCGTACAACTTAGGAAGGGCCAATACGTGGTACAACATGAAAGTTTACATTAGGGAAGGGGGTCATCCCATGAAAACAGCCCTCTGGCTGTATCTCTTTTTATTCATTGCTTTTTTCGATCTGCATGCACAATATCCTATTTTGACACCATTCGCTATCTCCCTGGGTGCAGCACCTACTTTTATTGGCTGGATGATGGGGATTTACTCTCTAACTCACCTGCCTGGTAATTTGATGGCCGGCCCCAAGGTCGACAAACACGGCAGCCGCCGATATATTATGTTCAGCCTAACAGCCGCAGGCATCATTCTTATCATTCAATCGTACATCCACACACCGTGGGAATTACTTTTTCTTCGGGCGATTAGCGGTTTTGTGTTGGCCTTTTTATCTCCAGCCTGTCTGGCCCTGTTGGCACAGCTATCCGATCATCCAGTTACGCAGGGCAAATATATGTCGGGACATGGTGTCGTTCACACATTGGCCTCTGTCCTGTCTCCAGCCGCCGGCGCATTTATCGTAGCCAGTTTCGGCTTTAGTGAGACGTTTAGTTCCCTTGGCATCATTCTCGTAGTCACGGGACTTATGGCTTATTTCACCTTGCCCAAAAGAGCTCCCGCTCCACAGGCCCAATTATCAGATGGTCATGCGACACCCGCTCCACTATCCGGGGTACAGAAGACGCGTTTACCATTCAATTGGCGCTACCTGCTCCTGCCTTTTGTTTTGGCGTGTGCACAAGGCATTTTATTTTACGAAATCCCATTACGAAATAACGGTTCTGCGTCCATGATGTCCACCGGATTGCTCTTTTCCATCATCAGTTTGGGAGCACTTTGTACGCTCAGCTTGCTGTTTCTGAACAAATATTCACCCATGGCGCGGCTACTTTGTGGCATTATTTTGATGTCTCTAAGTTTCTACGCACTCGCCACCACGCCTGAAGCGGCGATTGGCATCATACTTTTTATTTTGGGAACAGCCAAAGGTATCATTTTTCCAGCGCTGGCCTCTCTTTTCATACGAATTGGAGGTGCGCGACTGGGTAAAACCTTTGCACTACAGTCTATTGCAACATCTATCGGCTCCTTTGCCGGACCTGTACTGGCAGGTCAGCTACCCGATCACATTTCTCCTTTTTTTATCGCATTTCTGATTCTGATGGCTGGCCTGCTATTCGTTCCCGTTAAGCGCTTATCTCCGACGCCGCCACTGTCTGCCTCAGGACCTTATCATTCCTAGCTAGTCTGAGACAGCGGTTGCTATTGTCCTACCTATAAAGCCCAAAATACCGTTCCAGAGGGCAAATGCACAGTACACTATACCCCTATCCACATAGACTATTTTGACTGAACATTCACTAACAAAGGGAGGTGCAGCCTGTGAGCCACTGTCATCCTTGCCCTATTGGAACTTCAACTGGCACCATTCTTGTTCTTTATATTCTGCTCGTCATCATTCTCCGTACTTGCTGGATTTAATGTCTGAATCGCCCTAACATGTTGCCCCTTGTGCCCATGCCTGCCACTTCTGGCAGGCTGTTTTGTTATTTTTTGCATGAGAACCCTATTTGGAGCTACACTATACACATATTCTTCATTTCCCGGGGAATTTCGAGCATATGTATCAGACAAGGGGTGAGCTTACATGGCGATAACCGTGATCGTCGAAGGGAAAAATGACCGCAGCAAACTTCGCCGATTACTTGACCCGGAGGTCCACATTTTATGCACCTTCGGCACACTAAACTCTATAAAACTGGAATCCCTCCACAAGCGGGCCAAGCACGACGAAATATATTTATTTATGGACAATGACAGCTCAGGGAAAAAAATAAGGGGTGTACTTGCAGACTCTTTTCCGGATGCCTACCATATGTATACCCGCAAAGGATACGCTGGCGTAGAAGGCACTCCAGACGAATATGTGATCGCTCAATTGGAAAAAGCAGGGTTGGAAGAATACATTATATACCCGCCACCTGTTCTTTAGTCTTTAAAATAACAAAAAGCTGTCCTCAGGCCGCTTTCATGCCTGTTGGACAGCTATATGGTGCACTATAAAATGCCTCTAAAATGACATTAGAACTTATGAACCGTATCGACGATCATCAGCAAGAAACTGAGTGTCAGATGGTTAATGGAAAAGAAAAATACTTTCTTCGCCCAGGAATCCGTTTCTTCTTCCTTAATCGTAAAACCTTTAAAGGCATAGAATGCCCACAGCACGGACAGTAACACGGACACGATCATAAAAATCATACCGGCATATCCATAAGCATACATAAGGATGGGTACCGGAATCAGCAATACAATATAAGGAATCATCTGAATCTTCGTCCGATGGATACCTTTTACGACTGGCAACAACGGAAATCCTGCTGCGCGATATTCCTCAACTCTGCGAATAGCAAGTGCCCAAAAGTGAGGAGGCTGCCATAAGAACAGGAGAGCGAATAAGAGCCAAGCGCCCATATCAATACGACCCGAAGCGGCCACATAACCAATCACCGGAGGCATTGCACCAGAAATACCGCCGATGGATGTGCTCCATGTAGACGAACGTTTTAACCAAAGTGTATAAATACCGACGTAGACGAACATACCAAGTAATCCCAGTAATCCTGCCGTTACACCAGAGAAGGAGAATAGAACAGCTAACCCAACAACGCCCAAAATAATAGCGTATGACAACACCGTTGTAGGGGTCAGACGCCCTGTTGGCAGTGAGCGATTACGTGTACGCTCCATTTTCAAATCCAGCTCACGGTCAAAATAGTTGTTAAAAACACAAGAAGACGCCATAACCAGCATTGTACCTAAAAGTGTAAGAATTAGCTTTATATAGTCAACATCCCATTGCGATGCTAACCAAAAACCACCAAAGGCTGCAACCAGATTGGTACGAAGGATGCCTGGCTTGGTAACTGTAATAAAATCTTTCCAAGTGCCCGCTTTACCGGGTGGTTTAGATTTTACAGAATAGGTAGCCGCATCCGAAGAAGTCTTATAACTTATATTATCCATTGTGAGTAACTCCCCCTTAGAGATGTATGAATTCGGGAGTAAGTTGAACTCCGATATAAATTTTATCATATACCTACCCCAAAAAGTTTGACAGAAAACGCACAAAACGTTCACAATTCCGATGGCAAATCGCCCCTGCTGATCGTTTACAGTAAATTTGGGTAGTAATAAGTACAGGAAACAATACAAAAGGAGCGACAGATATGGATACAGCCACACACTTTGTCATGGGAATCGGATTGGCCGGGCTGGCCTACACTGATCCTGTCGTCGCCGGAGATCCAAAGTTGGCCGCAGTCATACTGCTCGCTACAGTCGTAGGGTCACAAGCTCCGGATTTTGACACTTTGCTTCGGTTGAAAAACAATGCAGCCTACATTCGCAATCACCGTGGACTGTCGCATTCAATTCCCTTCTGGTTGATATGGATCTTGTCCATAACAGGACTGATTTGCCTGATCTTCAGAGATGTGCCCCCAGGTCATGTAGCATTATGGGTAACGATTGCCGTCTGCCTGCATGTATTCACAGATTTATTTAATACGTACGGAACACAGGCATTCCGGCCGTTTACAAACAAGTGGATATCTTGGAATATCATCCATATTTTCGATCCCTTTATTTTTGGCACCCATGTTGCTGCGATTATGCTGTGGATCACCGGGTTGACTCCACCCGCTCCCTTATTTATTACGCTGTACGTTATTATTGGCCTATATTACATTTGGCGAACCTGGAGTCATTTTATAACCAGAAAAGCGGTACGTAATATGGACAATGAGCGTCAGGAGGGCGACATCTATTATATCATTCCCACCGTATCATGGAACCGGTGGCATGTGGTAAAAGCTCATCAGAATGGAAGTTATGACATTGGCGGATTAAATGGCAAACACTTATTTTGGACGAAACATGCAATTCCATCCACACATCCTGCCGTAGAAGCCTCCAAATCCTATCGCGATGTGCAGGCATTTCGCTATTTTTCCTCCTTTGCCGTTGCCGAGGTGGAGGAACTGGAATGGGGCTATATTGTGCGATGGGGAGACGTCAGGTATCGACACCGGAGACAATATCCATTCGTGGCTGTGGTCGCGATGGATAAGCAGTTCGGACTGATCAACAGCTATATTGGATGGCTCAGTGACGAAAAGATGCAAAAACGCCTTTCCCTGCATACGAATTAAAACCTGCTTACAAGCTAACAACAAGCCGTATGAACAACAGACAGCAAGCTACCCTTAATCTGGGAGCTTGCTGTTTTTTTGGTCACTCCCGCAAAAAATCAGATCTCATGAAAGCGCCCTCTTGACGAAGCGGACTTGCGTGATTCACAATGGTCATAGGCCATGCGTAAAAAAATCCGGAGCATGATCGCTCCGGATTTTCTTCATCACAGTTGCTCATAATACAGCTTCCAAGATGGAGTGTTTATGTGTATTACTGCAAACGGCTGCTGCCCGACAAGGATTGTTCTGCTTGTTGGACCAGCTTTTTCGTGATATATCCCCCAAGCGAACCTGTTTCGCGGGAAACAACATTACCGAAGTAACCGTCCTGAGGGATGGTGATGCCAAGTTCTTGAGCTGCCTCATATTTTAATTGTTGTAAAGCGGCGTTGGCCTGCGGTACTTGCAGGTTGTTTGAACGACGTCTGCTCATATTTGAATCTCCTTTCAGTTCTTTGTGAGTGAGGTTCATTGCAAGCTTGCAAGATTATTATGGCTCGCTTACAACTACTTATTCCTGAAATTCAACATTCGAACACTGGAGGTTTTTACCAATGAGCAAAGGTTTATCCCTATGGTTCGCCGTTTCATCCATTGTCCTGCTGACCGCAGCCGCTATATCCATCAGTTATTCCGCATGGCTTGCCATTCTACTGGGGCTATTATCTGTCGGCAATATCGGCTGGGGTTTCGTGGTCAAAGCCCGACAACGCCGCTCCTAAGCCAATCCTATAGGGCCTAATCTATTTTGCCAGCAATATGCTTTAGCGTAGACGTGGCAGAAAGCCCATGCGCTCTTTGACCGCAGACAACGTGACTTCAGCCGCTTCTTGTGCGCGCTCTGCGGATTGGGCCAAAATACGTCCAATCTCACCGGATTCCCGGATGTCGCGATAGCGCTGCTGAATCGGTTCAAGCATAGCTACAACGGTCTCTGCCAGTTCTTTTTTAAATGTTCCGTACATTTGACCTTCATAGCGATCCTGCACTTCTTGGAGCGACAAACCGGAACATTGACTGTAGATGCCCATCAGATTACTAATTTCTGGTTTATTGGCCGGATCATATCTAACCTCACTGCCAGAATCGGTCGTAGCGCGGCTAATTTTCTTGCGTATGACTTTCGGTTCGTCCAGCAGGGCAATAAAGCTGCCTGCATTCGGATTGCTCTTACTCATTTTTTTAGATACATCATCCAGGGACATAATTCTCGCCCCTACTTCAGGGATATACGGTTCGGGAACAGTAAAATAATCTCCGTAACGGTGATTAAAGCGACCCGCCAAATCGCGTGTCAGCTCCAGATGCTGTTTCTGATCGTCGCCTACCGGAACGAGATCCGCGTTGTAGAGCAAAATGTCAGCTGCCATCAACGATGGATATACGAACAGCCCTGCTCCTACGGAGTCCTTGCCTGCCGCTTTGTCCTTAAACTGAGTCATACGTTCCAGCTCGCCCATATTCGTCAGTGTTGTCATCAACCATCCCAGCTCAGCGTGCTGAGGAACATGGGATTGTAAAAAGACATTGGATTTATCCGGGTTAATACCTGCTGCGATAAATAATGCCGCTACCGCCTCCGACTGCTCACGTAATTGGGCCGGTTCCTGCGGTACGGTAATTGCATGAAGGTCCACGACCATAAAGTAGCATTGATGATCCTCTTGCAATTTGACAAAGTTTTTCATTGCACCAATGTAATTGCCCAAAGTAAGTTGTCCGCTAGGCTGAATACCTGAAAGTACAGTTTTCATATTCTTCCTCCTCAGTTTATTTCAAAATTAGAACGCAAAAAGGCCCCGCATCCTCAAGGGACGCGAGACCGTGGTACCACCCTTATTCATTGCCGTCAGCCTATTACTTGTCAGAGCTATGCTCCGTGGCTGCCTGCAATCTTAAAGCTCCGTTAACGGGGAGCAATCGGCCGTCATACTGAGGACAGTAGAATCCTGTTCTGTGCGGCACTCCAAGGTCCATTCAGCAGTGCAGGCTCACCGGTTCCCATCCACCACCGGCTTTCTGAAGAGCTTATGCGAAAGCTTACTTGTCCTCATCATCGTGTTATCCATGTCATTACTTTCTAAACTACATTAATGATAATTCCGCATAATGTTATTGTCAAATGACGATTGTGCCCTACGATCAAAAATCTGTTATCATAATGACACGAAGCTTCAACCGATTATAGTGGACAAAGGAGCATGGATATGAAACAAGTGACCAAAGAACACTGGAACGGTTACGACACGTATGTTTTACATAGTGGTGAACTCGAAGTTACGATGATCCCTCGCCTCGGGAATAATATTATCTCAGTGCGTGATCTGAAGCTCGACCGGGATATCGTACGTCGGCCTGGTGAGGAAGAATTGGCTTTCTATTTACAAAAGCCTTATCATTTTGGCTTGCCCATTTTGATTCCTCCAGGCCGAATTCGCAAGGGACAATTTGAGTTTGACGGTGTTCCTTATCAGTTCGACCGAAATACTGCCAATGACAATCATATACACGGTCTGCATCGTAATCAATCCTGGCGCTGCAGTGATATTGAAGAGGATGAAGAAGGTTGCAGTGTTACTACCGAGCTTTTAACAGAAAGTGATCCGCACTGGATGGAACAATTCCCCATTCCTTTACGTCTGGAGATGACGTATCGCTTACAGGGTGCTGTATTAAGTCAAACGCTGCGCGTAACGAATTTGGGTGAAAAAGCAGCTCCATTTGGCTTGGGATATCACACTTGGTTTATGGTGGACGGAGAACCTGAGCGCTGGCGCCTAAAGCTGCCTGTGAACGGCGTCTATGAGCAGGATGCTGAACAGCTACCTACAGGTATCATTACTTCGTTGGACGACTTGGAACAGCTCTCTTCCGGACTTTCTCTGAAAGGAACAAATCTAGATACGCTGCTGCGGGCAACGGAAGGCCCTGCTGAAGCTCTTTTGACCCGTGACGACGGTTATCAAATCCGCTACACAGCAGATGAGCAATACTATAAGTATTGGGTTTTATATACCAAAGGTGAATGCGACCAGTATCTTTGCATTGAGCCTTATACATGGCTGCCTGATGCGCCCAATTCACCTGATCCTGTCGGGGAAGCCGGGCTGATCCGTCTGGAGCCTCAGCAATCCATCGACCTCAAAACTCAGATTCATATCATATATCCGTAATTTTCCTCTAGTCACTTTTCTTCCTTCGGCGCATATTTTCATAACTCTGTCGCATACTAACCTCATCACAGCCGAAGGAGGTGACTACACATGAATGAAGCTAATCAAGGCAGAAGCCGTCGCAGTAACAACCTAGTTGTTCCTCAAGCCAACAACGCATTGCAACAATTGAAATATGAAGCTGCACAAGAGCTGGGCATCACCATTCCGGCAGATGGTTACTACGGTGACATGCCATCCCGTGAAGCTGGTTCTCTGGGAGGCTATATCACTAAACGCTTGGTACAGCTGGCCGAACAGCAATTATCAGGTCGTTCAGGTCAATAAGCGTCATTATTCCGCGTGAGCATTCCGTTCATCGTAATTTACCAAAATGCGTTATAACGGGCATATAACAAAGGCGGTCTTCCCTAGGAAGGCCGCCTTTTCTTTACTCTTTTTTATCAGGATTTTGCAAAATTCGATTCCAGTCGCTCCGAAGTGCAAGATATAGACGAACTAACCATTTCGATCTATATCTTGTTCATTGGAAGTCGCTTATGGGATATTTGCAAAATTCTCATATAAATGTTTATTCCGAATTAGCCGCTCGGTATGTAGGCTTGTTGTAGCGGATCATGAGATTCGCCATGTTGTAGTTGGACTCCAGTGTTGCATCTACCAAAATCGTTCCTTGTCTGATGGCAAAATCGAAAGCAATCTCACCATGAGTCCAGCTACGCTTATGATTTAGCGTTTCTAGGGCCATACGCCGAAAATCCTCCCGATGCTTTACTGATAACCCCGGTTCTACTGCTGCAAATGTGCCACCTTTACCTGCAAGCGGATTATGACGAATCCCAAATTTCCCAACTACATTGTTACGTATTTGTACAAATACGATACCTGACGACAAACCCGCCAGTTCATTATCCAGTTCTTTTAAAACGATATCCATCTGCCTTGCCAACGACAATTGACCTACTTCATCCATTACAAAAACCCTCCTATATACCTTATCCAAAAATATTTAATAGGTCTTACGGCTCAATTATATGCGAAGATTTTTAACCTTACAATCAAAACCAACATAATTGGGTATTTATAACTATTTTCTAAGTATATCCATCATTTTAAATTTCGCCAACAGGTAATGTTAATTACACTTCGACATTTTGCGACTTTGTTCATCATCTTCTGCAAAAATTACAAAAAAGGCCTCCCTCGTGGGAGACCTCTAAAGTGTAAATCCGTTATTTTGTCATTTGTAAAAATTGCTCAATATCCTGAACAGTAACTTGCGCAGCATTACGCCAGAAGTCAGCCTGTGTTAAATCGGTACCTAAGTGCTTGGAAGCCAATTCTTCGACTGTCATGCGACCTGTATCACGCAGCAAGGCATCATATTGGTCGGCGAAGCCGTCAGGATTTTCCTTCGCAAAAGCGTAAATTCCTGCACTGAACATATACCCGAATGTGTACGGGAAGTTGTAGAAAGGAGTATTCGTAATATAGAAATGCAGCTTGGATGCCCAAAAATGAGGATGAGCCTCATCCAGGACACCACTAAACGCTTCACGCTGCGCTTGTTCCATCAACTCGCTTAATTGTTGTGCTCCTACGACTCCTTTTTTCCGCAGCTCGTAAAAACGGGTTTCAAACAGGAAACGGGCATGAATGTTCATAAAGAAGGCTACACCACGCTGAATTTTATCCTCCAGCAAAGCCACCTTCTCCTGACCCTCGGCAGCTTCCAGCAACGCATCTGATACAATTAGTTCTGCCAGCGTCGATGCCGTCTCAGCTACGTTCATGGCATAATTTTGATTCAATGGGTGCAATTCATTCATCACATGCTGATGATAACCGTGTCCGAGCTCATGGGCCAGTGTCGAAACATTGGATGGTGATCCGGCATAGGTCATAAAAATACGGGTCTCTTTGCTCAGACGCAGAGATGTACAGAAACCACCCGGACGTTTGCCTGGACGATCTTCTGCTTCGATCCAGCTTTTCTCAAAAGCCATTTGGGCAAAGTCAGCCATTCTCGAGCTAAATTTACCAAATTGCTCAACAATCGTTACAGCAGCATCGTCGTAAGGGATTTTAGTAGTTGACGTCCCCAGCGGAGCTTCAACGTCATGCCAGGACAGCTTCTCTAAGCCCAGCAGTTTTGCTTTCCGCTCCAAGTATTTGACTACAATAGGCTTTGTTTCATTAATAACCTGCCACATCGTATCCAGCGTTTGTGCAGACATACGGCTGATTTCCAGCGGTTCCTTAAGCACATCTGTCCAGCCTCGTTTTTCATATAGCTTCAGACGGAAGCCTGCCAAATGATTCAATGTATCCGCGCAATAGTCCTCTACCTGAGCCCATGCCTCTTCCCAACGTGCAAACACGTCTTTACGTACGCTGCGATCTGCTTCATCCAGCTTATTAGCTGCCTGACCTACAGACAGGTTTACGATCTCGCCATTTTCTGGCACAGGGATCGTCATATTTTTGACAATGGTATCATAAAAGTCGCCCCAGCCATGGTAGCCATCCACTGCCAGATCCAATGCAAGGCTTTCCAGCTCAGGAGCCATTTTTTCACGTGCTTCGTTCCGATATTCGGTCAGGACAAAAGAAATCGGCTGGATAGCTTCCCGCTCCATCCATTTCTGCCAAATGTCTTCACTGGTTTGTGCCAGCAAGTTCTGGAAAGATACTAAAGCACTTTTTCCTTGGGCATATAGCGTATTGACACGCGCACCCAGTTGAACAGCCAGCTTGTCGTGCTGGTTTTGAGCAGTTAGACAAGAGACAAAGGAACCCGCCTGCGACGCACCATTAAACAGCTCCTGTATGCTATTCAGTACACTATCCAGACGCTCGGTATCCAATACCGTTTGTGGTACTTTGGCTGCTTTAAGCTGAGCTTGCAGTTGTTGGACCTTGCTTTCCATTTCTTCCAAAAATGCAAGAAATGAGGCAGAGGAAGATCCTCCGCTAAAAATAGATTCCAGATCCCATGTTTGCTTTAACGGTGTTTTCATAATAGTTCCACCTTTCTTTTTTGGCGAATTCTTGTGGTTTCATATACAATAAAGCTACATCGTGATAGTAAATCACTACAATTGGGAGGAAAACAGGATGAGACCCTTACAAATTTCGCCGGAAACGGCTGTGAAATTATCCGAAAAGCTCGGCATTCCGCTGGAACACCTTATGCATACACCCCAGCACATTTTGATGCAAAAGCTAGCCGAACTGGCTAAAGAAGAAACCGCTGACCCGAACGGCGGAGAATCGGACAAATCATGATCCCTTTTCATAAAACCTGGCCTTATGACATCGTCATGGGAGACGTTTATGTACAGTCTTGTCCGTTTTGCGACCATGATAATGTTTTGCTGCCCCTGAAGCCAAAAGAACTTAAGCTCATACACGAAGGTATGAAAAAGCTGCTTGTGTTTCCATGCTGCCATAACAAGGTTACTTTAGTGGATTGTGATGACGATTATTTGCTGTCAGATACCACATTGCGTCATCATTAATTCATGAGGCATTTGTAAGATAAGATAACCCCGTTTTACAAACAAGGTGTGAACCATGAGCCTAAATCGGCCATAGTGCACACCTTTATTTCTTCAGGAGGAGCTTGCGTCTTGCATTTCCTCTGGCAGTTGGTAATTTTTAGCCAGCATTTGTTCTCGCAGTACAGACCACTGTTCACGGGAAGCCCGGATCATGGCTGCATCCATAATCTTTTTGTCATTAATGACACGCGAAAACCAGCGTACCGCTTCGTTAAAGTTGCCTGTACGTCGATGCAATTCACCAATCAGATAAAGCAGTTTGGCATTATTCGCCCCGACACCCTCCAGCTCATAGACCCGAACATAAGAATCCAGGCTAAATTTGAGAAAGCGAAGCTCCTGCTCCTCATTTCCCTGGTATCTGTACATCCAAGCGATATGCTGTAATAGACTAGCTACTACGCGTTCCTTTTCTCCGATGACCTGGGCACATAGTAAACCCAGTTTATACGTTTCTAATGCCTCTTCCCAGCTACGATGCCCGCCATATTCGCGAGACTGCCAGCGATTACCGATTTTATCCTTGAATATCTTGGTTTGCTGTTCGCTTAACTGAACGGTAGAGTGCTCTGTCGAGGTAAATCCACAATGAGGACAGACCCTTACGACATAAAAATCCGGATTTTCATTCTTATAATAAGCACAAAAATCTGAATCCGTACGAATGGCCTTCTTTAGGCTTGGTCTTACACGGGATGTCTGAAATTCTTCTTCGCAATGTGGGCAAATGATTTTGATCTGATATAACGGTTCAAGTTCCAATGTTTTTACAACCCTCTCCAAAATTCGGCAATCCCCGAAAGCTTACGGGGTATTTACAAAATGATGCGCAGGACCAGACAAACGGTTAAGTATGATTGAACGAAGCGGCTCCTCAATGCCCGTATCCGTTAACGCACCTGCCATACAAGACAACCATGCCTCTGCTCGCTCCTCCGTTACGGGAAACTTCATATGTCTGGCACGTAACATCGGATGACCATATGCATCAGAAAAAAGGGACGGTCCTCCAAAAAACTGGCTCAGGAACATATACTGCTTTTCCTTAACCGGTTCCATGTCTTTAGGAAACAGGGGACTTAACAACGGATCTTTATAAACTCTCGGGTAGAAGGCCTCAATAATAGCACGAACACCTTCCGCACCCCCAAGGTTGTCATAAATGCTCAGGCTAGGGTTCACTTTTTCTCCAACTTTCTGTGCTATGGTAATAAATATACACCCGTATTATAACAAAAAACAAAAAATGACGCTAAAAATAAGCGTCATTTTATCAATTTAACATATGAAGAGGGTGTGCTTCGTTGCACACAGCTTCGTCATTCTATAAATACCACTAATAACTCCGCCAATCCTCTTCACCGGGATGGACGAGAGAGGCACGAATAACATACACAAAAGCACATACGAACAGACCGGCAACGATACTCATCCTGATCACTCCATCCTTAAGGTTATGGATCGTTGTTTTCCTATTTTAACATACTATTTACAAAAATACAGCAATAAATGTAACCGTTTTCTTTGATTTTTTTGTACTCTTTGTCCATCCCCGACATAGGTATATTAGTACAACACCAAAGGAGGGGCCTCTATGTCGCTATACCGTCGTTACTCGCTTCCTCTGCTCATCCTTACACTGCTATTCCTGTTTATGCTTATGGCTGTATACCCGCAATCTTCTCTGAATGCCGGGCTTCGGGGGCTTGCCATCTGGTGGGACGTGCTGTTTCCGTCTTTATTCCCGTTTTTCGTTATTTCCGAGCTTCTCCTCGGTTTCGGAATTGTTCATTTCATAGGTGCGCTGTTGGATCCGCTGATGCAGCCTCTATTCCGTGTACCTGGCTGTGGGGGTTTTGTCGCTGCGGTCAGCTGTGCATCCGGTTACCCGATTGGAGCTAAACTAACAGCCAAGCTGTGGGAGCAAAAATGGATCACACGCATTGAAGGAGAGCGTTTGGTCGCGTTTACTACTTCCTCTGATCCGATATTTTTGATCGGTGCGGTTTCCGTTGGCTTCTTCCATCAACCAGAAATTGCACTCGTACTAGGCGCGGCCCATTATGGTGGCGTGCTCATCATCGGGCTGCTTATGCGCTTCCACGGTTCCCGTTCAGGGGAAACAGGTACTCGCAGCGACCGCCAACCTACTCAAAAAGCCTGGTCGAAGTCCAAGAATACAAAAGCAGCAGATCGCAATAGGCAGCCTGGACCCCTACGCCAAGCATTATATGCCATGCATACAGCTCGTTTGGAAGATGGTCGCCCATTGGGTGAGTTACTTCGTCAGGCGATTACTTCCTCCCTACGCCTTATTATTGTCGTAGGAGGGCTAGTTGTATTCTTCTGCGTCATTTTAGAAGCTTTGACGAACTCCGGTTTAATGAGCGGGCTTCATCTGCTTACAGCAAGCCTATTGACTGCATGTGGTCTTCCTCCTACGTTAACGGAGTCCATTGTGGGTGGTATTTTCGAAGTCACTTTAGGAGCGCAAGCCGCAGGTAAAGCCACGGCAGCGGCGTTACCATTCAAGGTAGCCGCAGCCGCTTTTGTTCTCTCCTGGGGCGGGCTGTCGGTTCATGCGCAGGTTGCAAGTATTTTAAATATGACGGATCTTCGTTATTTGCCATTTTTGTTGGCCCGGGCTGCGCACGGCATCATCTCAGCACTGCTAGCTCTCGTGTTATGGCGGCCTCTTATGGGACAGGGAAGTTCTCCAGTCTTTTCTCCGATATACGACATCGTGTGGTCTCCTGGCTTCTCGTCCGTCATGTTGTTGCAAAGTCTGCTGTTTCTTGCCTTTATACTGGCTGGAATGCTTAGTCTCTCATGGTTGAGTGTGGGTACAAGTCGCTTATATGTACGTTTGAGAAGAACACACAGGCAATGAACGATTGTGTTCTTGCTCATAATTGATTATGATCGATATATACCCATGACAAAGGAGCTTTTCATCTTGAGATATTATGTTCTGGATCGCGGGGATCAGCACTCCATGGACTTGAGTCAGCAATTTCACCGTCTTGCCCAAGAAAAGAATTTCAAGCTGGATGCCGAATCGCCGGAAATCGTCGTGTCTATTGGAGGCGATGGTACGATGCTTCATGCGTTTCATACCTTCATCGACCGCATTTCGGATATTGCCTTTGTTGGTGTACATACCGGTCATCTAGGCTTTTACGCTGATTGGCGTGCGGACGAGCTGGAGGAGCTAATCCACCTGATGAGCCAAAGCGGATCTGAAGGACCGCTTAACCCGAGAATCGTTAAGTATCCACTGATTGAGTTGGAAATTCACAAGAAGTCAGGCAATGCTTCTTTTATTGCCTTGAATGAATTTACATTAAAAGGGGTGGATGGCACTGTCGTTGCCCAAGTAGATATTAACGATATCACCTTTGAAATGTTTCGCGGTGATGGTATATGTGTTTCTACCCCCTCAGGAACGACCGCCTATAATAAAGCACTTGGCGGAGCTATGGTTCATCCCACCATTGAAGCATTGCAATTGACTGAGATCGCTTCCATTAATAACCGCGTGTATCGGACACTGGGATCGCCATTGCTACTGCCAAAACACCATCATTGTGATATTTTTTCACGGAAAGATCAGCGTCTCTTATTGACAGTAGATCACCTCAACTTTCCTGTAGATGACTTAATTTCTGTTCGATGTCAGGTCGCAAGTCAGAAGATCAGCTTCGCTCGTTACCGTCCTTTCCCATTTTGGGATCGAGTACGCAACGCTTTTCTTAATTAGAATCTATAAAAGAGCCGACTTTGGCTCTTTTTTTACAAACAAAACGGTTCCTGAAAATTCAGGAACCGTTTTGTTGTGGAGCTGTAAATGTTTTATTCTTTTTACTACCCTCAGCTCTTTCGGCTTTAGCAGCTGGCTGGGTCTGACCCTGGCCCTCAGGTTCACGAGAGACACGAACTTGCCGTCCCTCCCGATTTTCCTTTGATTGACGCTCATAGCGTGGTCCACGCGATTCCTTTTTATCGAAACTCCCTTGCTGATTGCGCTGTCTACGTGGTTCCCGGGCTTGCTGCCCTTCACCCGGATTGCGTCCATCCTTTGCTTCACGTGGTTCTCTTGGCTGGCGCGAATCGCGTGCTTCACGTGGCTCACGCTGCCGATTTCCTTCACGTCCTTCTCTGGATGGACGACTTTCGCGAGCTTCACGCGGCTGTCGCTCACGTACTTCCTGGGCATCCTTCGATTCCCGACGTTGCAACTCGCGTGGTTCCCGGGATTCTCGAGGCTGCTCCACTCGCGATTCCTCCGTAGCTGTGGAATCCTGCTGTGATTGCGGCCACTCCTGTTCTCCAGCTGTATGTTGCAATACTTCTTGCTGCTCTTCGGGTTCTAGCGTTCCTGCTTGTTCCCTTTGAGCATCTACCAACTGCTGAATATCTGGAGCAATGATTTCATCATTGACCCCGTTTTTATTAACCACTTCACGACTTTTTTGCAACACAAAATAGGCACAGCCAAAATTGCAGTATTCATTAATGTAATCGTCCAGTATCACTATAGATGTATCCTTATTTGCTTTGGGATGACCGTCTCGATAAAAGCCCTTCAGACGTAGCTGATTGTAACCCCAATCACCAATAATGTAATCATAGCGATCCAGCACTTCACTATACCGATCACGAAACGCTTCGGGATTCCACCCGTTCTTGTGATCCTGCAACAATTCATAGTTTTTACCACCGATTTGAAACAAGCTATTCTGACCGCCTTTCCCGGATCAAGCCTGCGAAAGGGCGCCTTCTTCCTTATGCTGAGCGGCTGACTTCACCTGCTCATGCGCTTGGTAGGAGCTGCGGACCAACGGTCCGGATTCGACGTGGCTGAATCCCCGCTGTAATCCCTCTTCCTTTAACTTCGCAAAATCTTCCGGTGGATAATATTTTTGCACATATAAATGTTTCTCGGACGGCTGCAAATATTGACCAATTGTCATAATGTCACAATCGACTTTACGCAGATCATCCATGGTTTGTAAGATCTCGTCCCACTCTTCCCCGACACCTAGCATGATGCTTGATTTCGTTGGAATAGCCGGATTTAATTGCTTCGCACGTTGAAGCAGCTCCAGAGAGCGACGGTATTTCGCTTTAGCCCGAACTTTGTCGGACATTCGCTCCACCGTTTCAATATTATGATTCAGAATATCTGGCTTGGCATCCATGACGATTCGTAGCGATTCAATATCGCCCATAAAATCGGGAATCAATACTTCTACACTGCAAAAAGGTAACCGGCGGCGAATCGCACGAACCGTTTCTGCAAATATAGTAGCACCTCCATCTTTCAAATCGTCGCGAGCCACACTGGTTACGACACAGTGCTTCAAATTCATGTTTTCAGCCGCTTCAGCGACGCGTTCAGGCTCCTGCAAGTCCAGTTCCGTAGGCATTCCCGTATTTACTGCGCAAAAACGACACGAACGCGTACAAGTATCACCCAAAATCATAAATGTAGCTGTCCTATTGGCCCAGCATTCATATATATTAGGGCATCGTGCCTCCTCACATACGGTATGTAATGTCTTGGAACGCATCATGCTCTTGATTTCCTGATAGTTATCGCCTGTCGTAAGTTTAATACGAATCCAGTCGGGCTTAGCTTCCTTCACTTTTCTAGACAATGGCATAGACCTTCTTTCTGATAAGCTTAAGCTGTCATTGCCATACATTATAACATGAAAGCCATGGAAAAACCTCCATTCATTGTTCCCTTTTTGATATGACATTGATGCCGGAAAAAGTAAACTCTTTACATGGATAAAAGCGGCGGATATGGCTCAATCTAAACAAAAGCACCCTATTCACGCTATTGAATACGGGGCCTAGAATTTACCGGGCGATTAAGCCCTTCTATAGGAGGTCGGTTCACGTGCCTTACCCTACGCGGACAGCCCGAGCTGTTCGTTTGTTATCGCTGCTGTTATGCGCTACTACACTGACAACGGCCTGTCCGCTTCCTGCCCATGCCTTTGCCAATCACTTACAGTCCTCGTCCGCCAGAAGCAGCCTGACCGCAAATGTAGATGCTTCACATGCTCAGTCTTCGTCGTATACGTCCAGGCTGGCTCTATATCATTCCATCGAAGCCCTGACTGGAGTTCCTTGGTACAGGCTGGCCGCCATCGACCAGTATGAACGCACACTTACAGTGGCCCATCCCAGGGATCGCAAGCATGCGGAACGGATCATAGGTATTTTCATCACGGGACCAGTCTGGTCCGGCCTGATGAACCCTGATTCGGAGGATCAAAATCCGCGTTCCATTGAACTATTTTCCGGGCTGGGACAAGACGGTTCGGGTGATGGAATCGCTGACCGTAATAATGACAAGGATCTGCTATTCAGCATCGCATCTTATCTCGGAAAGTATGGAAACAACGAGGATGAATTTGGTATTGCCGTTTGGGAATATTACCATAACAGCCGCGCAGTTCAAAGAGTTCAGCAGTTTGCCAAGCTGTATCGGACGTATGGCAAGCTGGATCTGGTCAGTCAAGCCTTCCCTCTTCCTTTAGGCAGCATTTATAGCTACCGCAGCACATGGGGAAGCCGTCGCAGCTGGGGCGGTTACCGTATACATGAAGGAACTGATCTGTTTGCTGGCTATGGAGTTCCAGTTCGCAGTACCTGCTACGGTGTAGTTGAAATGAAGGGCTGGAATCCCTTCGGCGGATGGCGAATCGGAATCCGAGATCTCAACAACCGCTATCACTACTATGCGCATCTTTCCGGCTTTGACAAAACCGTCCACAACGGAGACATCGTTACACCCGGTCAGACGGTTGGCTGGGTCGGAAGCTCGGGCTATGGAAAACCCGGTACTCAAGGTAAGTTTCCACCGCATCTGCACTATGGTATATATCGGGACAATGGTTGGGCAGATTGGTCCTTTGACCCGTATCCGTTATTAAGACAGTGGGAGCAGACCGAACGCAAAGCGCTCAAAACAGGAAAAACAAAAGGGACCTCCTCATAGGGTCCCTTTTGTTTTTCCTGAGCAACTCACGTCACTCCCCTCCGCTCTATGGCGTTGGGGACTGGCTAGAGGTGTTTTGGTCTTCCTGTACCTCTGGAACACTTACTGTGCTGGGATCTACAGCGCCGCTACTCTCTATGGAATGGGGAGGCAACGCCAACTGCGGAGCGGCTGCACCATTTTTACCCACTGGTTTCCCCTGATTGTCATAGTAGTACATCGGAACGTTGCCTACCACTAATAAATAAGAAACCGGAATTTCCGTCTCCACAATCTGAGGTTGCATCTCAAACGGTATAACCACGGACACTTCCGTCGTAATCCGAATGTACACTTCCACCAAGATCATGTTTATGCCCGCATCCTGTTGACGGGTATTTAAATCCACCTTGATTGCTCCATGCGGCTCCACCTTTAGGGGGACCGTTGGTCCATAAGCTGCCAACAGTGGACTGCCCAATGCCTGACCAATCGGAACACTCTCATCAAAATGGCTCATGCTGTCCATCGTTGCCTTGACTGCTTTGAGCGTGTCTGACGTAATTCTCATATGCTCTGCATAATTCAGAACAAAGCCGGAGGTTCTTCCTTGTGCATCCGTTCTCCATTCGATCAAATTATCAGCCGTCTTCCCCTGCTCTACCTGTGCTGTAATTGCTGAATTAATAGCCTCCGTCGCCATTTGTTTGACCCGTACTTTTGCCAGGTGCATCATAGGCGGCTTCAAATGCTGCTCCACATAAGCAGCCACCTGTATGATTCCCACCAGCAGCGCCAGTACCACAATCAAAAATACTCTACGTCTACCGCGTCGCCTTCTGTTGGGCGCGCTGTGCCATTGCGGTCTTCTCATCATCCGATCCCCCCGCAGCGTTGGACTTACCCTACAAGGATATGCAACGGAGGGACGAAAAAGAAGCCGCCCGTCCGGCAGCTTCTCTAGATGGAATACATATACAATTGCAAATTTCAGGTGCACTTATTATTTGAAAATGTGGTCAATCTTTTCGATATCAGCCTGACTCAATTGGACATTTAGCGTCTTCAAATTCGCCAGCACCTGCTCCGGCCCCTTCGCCCCTGGAATGAGGGCATCAATCGAATCGCGGGTCAAATACCATGCGAGCACAACATGAGCAACCTCTGCATTCAACGCATTGGCAATCTCCCTTACCTGCTCCACTTTGTCCAAATTACGAGCAAATGCATCTCCCTGAAACAGTGGATTTTTTGCTCTGATGTCCGTGAAGGTCATGTCTTTCGTATACTTACCACCCAGCAATCCTGAGGCTAGCGGGAAATAAGGCACAAACGAAATGCCATTTTCCTTGGTATAAGGCAGCAGATCCTTCTCAGCTTCCCGTTGAAACAAATTATATTGGGATTGGAGCACATCTACATAACCGTCGCTATTCGCATCCTTAAGTTGTTCAATGGAAAAGTTAGATACGCCAATAGCCTTGATTTTGCCTTCGTCCTTAAGCTTCTTCAATTCTCCAACTGCTTCTGCCTTCGGCGTTGCTTCGTCCGGGAAATGGATATAAAACAGATCGATATAATCGGTCTGCAATCTTTTCAGGCTGGATTCAACGGATTCACGTAAAAAAGCAGGCGAGTTGTCAAAAACGACCTCTCCGTTCACAAATTTGTGTGCACCCTTCGTGGCAATAACAGCTTTATCACGCTGACCACGCTCTTTCAATACCTCACCAATCAACCGTTCCGAGTGCTCAGGTCCATAAATAAAAGCCGTATCCAGAAAATTGATGCCGTTGTCCAAAGCTGTGCGAACGACTTCTTTACCCGTTTCATCATTCAAACCGGAAAAGAGATTATGTCCTCCCACCTTATTTGCACCCAAACCAATTGGTTTTACATATAGATCTGTTTTGCCAATACGCACTTGCTCTGCCAATTCACGTCATCTCCTTTTCGAAAGTTACTTCCATTTTAATATTAAATTCCAAAAAAATCAAAGTGCGTACCTGGCAGTTGTTCTCATCCTTTAATCCCCGTCAAGGCAATCCCTTCCATAAAATACTTCTGTCCTATGGCAAACAGAATAATAGCAGGCAAGACTACAATTAAAGATGCGGCCATCAAAACGCCCCATTGAGCCGAATATATTCCCTGAAATTGCTGCAGCCCAATCGCCAACGTAAATTTGCTCTCATCATTAAGGTAAACCAGCGGCCCCATAAAATCATTCCATGTATTCAAAAACGTAAACAATCCAATGACCAAAATCGCCGACCTCGACAAAGGCAAAATAATACGGGTGAAAATCGTAAAATGATTGCCTCCATCCACAAATACAGCTTCATCCAGTTCTCGCGGTAGCGTCATGTAGAATTGTCTTAGCAAAAAAATATTAAAAACGCCTCCACCAAAAAACGAAGGTAATACCAATGGAACGTACGAATTAACCATGCCTAATGCCTGCCAACCAATAAATGACGGAATCAGCGTGACTGCAAACGGCAGCATCATGCTGCTTAATAACAAGGCAAATACCTTATCTCTTCCCTTCCATCTCATTCGCGCAAAGCTATAGGCAGAAATGGTACTCGACAGAAGTACACCCGCCAAAGTACCCGCAACGACGATAAATGTATTCACAAAATAGCGCCCAAAGGATAACTCTTCAAACGGCTGTAAAAAATTCTCGAATACAAAAGGCTCTGGAATCCATTTCGGCGGGATCAAAAAAATCTGACTTAAATCCATCATAGAGCTTCGCACTAGCCAGTAAAAAGGAAACATACAAAACAGTGAGCCCACTATGAGAACTGCGTAGAGCAAAACCCTGCTCCAACTCCAACCGCGTTTTTTCATGTTCATGCCCCCCCGCCTTCGTAATACACCCATTTTCGGGCCGTCTTGAACAGAAAGGCAGTGAATACCAAAACGACAATAAAGAGCACCCAAGCAATAGCACAGGCATAACCCATATTCGAAAAAGTAAATGCCTCGCGGAACAAATAAAAGGTATAAAACAAGCTGGAGTTATTGGGTCCACCCTGAGTCATGACGTAAGGTTGAACAAACACTTGAAACCCACCGATGAAGCCCATAATCGTATTAAAAAAAATAGTGGGCGATGTCAATGGAATTGTAATATACATAAGCTTATGAAGAGCGTTTCCACCGTCAATTTCAATGGCTTCATAATAATGTCTAGGGATATCTTGCAAGCCTGCCAGAAAAATAATCATGGTTCCTCCAACGGTCCACAAACTCATTAAAACCAGAGTAGGAACTACTGACCCTTCGCTATATATCCACTGACTTTCAGGCAAATGCAGCGCACGCAATACCACATTTAGCAAACCAAGATCCGGATCAAACAGCCACATCCAGATCATAGACGATGCTATGAGTGGCACAATGGTAGGGAGATAGAAAACAGTTCTGAAAAAAGCCAGACCTTTTACCTTTTGATTAAGTAATATTGCCAAAAAGAAAGCTACAATAATTTGCAAGGGCACACTCAGAAACACATAATAAAACGTAACCCCGAGTGATTTATAAAAAAATTGATCCGTACCGTCAAATAAGTGGACGTAATTATCCAGACCGATAAAATGGGCCTGTGAAGCAACCTTGTAATCGGTAAGACTGAACCAGAGACTAGCGATCATCGGTCCCAGAACAAAAATGACAAAGCCGAGAATAGCAGGGGCGGCAAAAAGCCACCCCAACCAATTTTCCTTCTTACGAATAGAAGATAATGATTGCATTCTATCCCTCTCTTTCTGTCAAAACACTCACCCTATTCTTTTGGATACGTCCCTTTAAATTCCGCGTTAGCCTTTACGGAAACCTCCTTGAATGCTTGCTCCACCGTTTTCTTGCCCAGCCATACCTGATCCAGCGCCGGGTTAATGATAGCATTGATTTTTTCCGAGTTTTTCAGATAATAGTCGTAAGAATTGACACCGTTATGCAACGTTTGGTTCATGACAGCATCACGGTAACCATCGGCATGACCTGGTTTGACATCAGCCCATTTGCTAATCAAGTCTGGTTCGGTGTACCACTTTTTCATGACAGGCATCCACAATCCGCTGGAATGCATGTCAAGTCCGCTTTCAGCATCCAGCAAGAATTTATAAAACATCCATGCTTCTTTAGGATGTTTGGTTTTGGCAGAAATCACTTCCGGTTCGCCAAACAGGATCGTTTTGCTGCTCTTCAGCTTGGGTAACACGCCTACACCAAAATTCACCTTCGATTCTCCAAGATCCAATTGAACCCACTGTCCATCCAAATCCATCGCTACACGCTTACTTTGTAGTGCTACGGCCGGGGAAGGTATATTTTTGGACTGCGTTGGCGACGGTGCCACATGATAAACGTTGATCAGATCAGCCATTTTCTGAACAGCTTCAATCACATCAGGGCTCTCAAGATTAAGCGAGTCCCCTTTGTCTGAAATGACACTTGCGTTATTGGAAGGCACAAGCAAATGCCACATCCATGTATCAAACCGAACTCCATACTGTTTAATGTTACTTGCATCGAAATTGGGACTGAGCGCATTATTTCCCGCTTTATCAATGGTCAGCTTTTGTGCTGTCTCTAAAAACTGCTCCCATGTCCAAGCCTCCTCAGCCTTTACTGGCGGCAAAGCAACACCAGCCTCATCAAACAAATCTTTATTGTAATAAAGCGCGAAAGCTTCCTCAGTTACCTTGATCCCAGCCACTTTGTCCTTATCCCAATAGATGACTGAATTAGGAATAAGACTTTCCTTCGTTAGCTCCTTATCCTCCTTCAAAAATTCATTTAAATTATATAGTTTGCCTTGTTCAGCCCATTGCAGAGCCTGTGCTTTATAAATGGGAAATACATCGGGTGCCTGATTGGCGGCAAACATCGTCGTTAATTTGGTTACGTAATCCCCGGGGATATGCATATAGTTAATTTTGATCCACGGATATTTCTCTGTAAATTTTTTAGCGATTTCCTGCTGAACCTTCTTTTCATTGGTGCTACCCCAACTGGCATAGGTCAGTGTCACTTGCTCGTGACCCTGCAAATCAACTGGTTTGCTGCTGCTCTCATTTGAACTACAGGCTGACATAAGCCCAACGATCAAGCACATGCAGACGATCCATAATTTTCGTTTTAACAAGAGTAACGCCCCCAAACCGTTTATTTTTTTATCTTTTCGTTTGTTGCTTCGTCACTAAACTCATTTTAGCAAACGCTTACATTTTTAAAAGTCGTACTCTCATTGGATTGGTGTCATTTGATTAGATCTATGAATTTCTCCGATGCGAATCAGGACGAATGTCCCTTTACCTGCTGGCGAGTGGAGCGTAACGCCATAATCCATTCCATATAATAGCCGTACTCTTCTGTCTACATTTTTAATGCCCGTTGATCTGATTTCTCCAGCTTGAATTCGGCGTATATGATCTTCTTGAATTCCTAATCCATTATCCTCCACTTTAAAACACACCAATTGCTTCTCGATCCAGGCTGTGATCCTAATCAGACCCCCTGATTCCATTTCGGCGAAGCCGTGAATAATTGAATTCTCCACAAAAGGCTGCAAGAAAAGTTTGGGAACCTCCACCTGAAGCAAAATGGGATCAATATCATATTCCACCGTGAACTTGTCCTCAAAGCGATTCTGCATAATATAAATGTATTTTTCCAGCCAATTCAGATCGGTTTCCAAACTCCATGTATCGTTTTTATTTCGAGTAGTAATTTGCAGCATTTCCGCCAGACTAATGATCAATTGGCCTAGTTCCTGCTGTTTATGCTCTAAGGCGATCCAATACATGGTCGTTAAGGTGTTATACAAAAAATGGGGATTCAGCTGTAAATTAAGTGCCATTAACTCCGACTCTTTGGCTCGTAGACGTGACTTGTAATTTTCCTCGATTAAATCTTTAATTTTTTCATTCATTTGATTAAACCGAATCACCAGGTCTCCCAATTCATCATAGCCACGCACAGGAATTCGAATATCAAAATGTCCCTTCTCCATTACTTTCATCGCCTGTTTCATATCTGTGATGGGCTTACTGATGTAAACAGACAGTAAATATGCAAGAATAACAGCAACGAGCATCATAAAACCTAAAAAAAACACCGTGTAGGTGCGAATCGTTGACAGATGTCCCAATACATCTTCCATGGGAATGGCTATATAAGATACCCAGCCCGTCGTCTTCATCGCTTCGTAAACCAGTAATATGCTTTGACCTTTAACGTTTACCATTTTCATCCCTTGTTCCGAAGTAATGGCATCCTTAAGCCAATCCGCCACGGGCTCCCCCACTTGTTGCTGTCCATTCGAACTCATGACCATCCCATTTTTATCATGAATCATGCCATAGGATAGATGTGCAAATCCGCTGCGGGCTGCATAGTCTTCAAAGCCCCCTTTTAACAAGTCAGGACGAAAATTCAATATAAGTATAGGTTTTTCCTTTCCCTCCGGAAGCGTATGAAAGGTTCCTGCATCATCTAATGCAGTCAAATGGAGCTGCTTTACCACAGCAAATAAAGAACTAAACTCATAGGAGCCTCGTTTTAAATCCTGCTGATGGAATGTATCGGCATACGAATAAGCGGGAATCCATTGGGTAGCCCCTTCTGCTTCCACCGCCGTTGTTGCCAACGGAGAAGAATAGAACGGCTGAACGGGAATATACATCCGATCAGTGCTTCCATATGCATAATTTTGCGTCATAATTTGGGAAGCATACACTTCCTCCATATTGCCAAAGTATCTGTACAAAATTTTTGTAATGCTGCGATCAGCTCGTAACAGCGATGAAGAATCCGTAGTATCCACGTTCATAATGGTCTGAAGAAGATCATGGTCGATCGGAATCATATCTACGGTTTTTTGAATAGCTGTCAGCTTGTTATCCAGCAGCTGGTTATTACTACGCAGAACGCTTGTAACGCTATCTGTTACATTTGTAGTAATATTCCGTGCGCTCGTTTCAAAGTAAACGAAACCTAGGATCAAAACGATAAAACCAGACAACAAAAAATAGGACAGCATCAATTTCGTACGAAAGCTACTGTCCAAAAATTTTTGATACATATATTTAACTTGGCGCATCGTATCTTCCTTTCACCTAACAATCAGTTGAATTTCCTACGAAATTCTTCCGGCGTGTGCATTACGTTTTTTTTGAACACTTTAAAAAAGTATTTGATATCTTTATAACCAACCTGTCTACTAATTTCTGCGACCTTGGCGTCTGTATGCAGCAGTAAGTGCTGAGCCTTTTGCATTCTGAGCTTCACCATATATTCCGTGAACGAGAGCCCAAAATAATTTTTGAACAGAATGCTAAAATAGGACGCATTATAGTGGAAGCGCCGGGCCACGATCTCCAGACTTAGGTCTTCATGTAGATGTGCATCTAGAAATTCCTTGCACTTGTTCATAATGGGTTCGCCTTTGGAGCCGCTATGAAGCTCAAGAATCAGCTCTTTTAACCATGTTGCAACACCATCCTCAAGATTCCGAAGATAGGTTGCCCCTTCGACAGCTTTGTTCAAACGTTCCGAGAAACGTGAGTAGACTTCCTCACTCCACCCTATATTTAACCGTTGTAAACTAACCAACAGAAGGTGTACCAATTTAGCTTTAAGCGCTTCAGGTGCAGGATACCCTTGTGTCACTTGTCCAATGAAATTTTTCACCTGACCCAATAGCTGATCGGGCTCTCCATTAGAGATAGAGCTTTCAATGAATTTAAAAAAGGCCCTTTGTTCGTGTGCGCTCATTTCCTGTACTGGCTGCTCATCATCTGAAACGACAAGGTTCAAACATCTGATGTGAGGTGTATAAAAACGCATGGAGATCAGGCCAACGGCCTTTTCGTGAGATTGGTTTATTTGCATTTCATCAAAATCAAAAGGCTGACCCCAAGCAAACCAGATTGAAATCGCTTGCTGTTGCTCCAACTTTTTCAGTCCAGCTTGAAGGGCGCTTTTGGCCTCCTTGCTTTCAGCCCTATCCTTCCAATTCACTACTGCAACCACATGGTCTTTACGGGATTCGAGTGGAAACACGACAGAAGACGCCCAAGGTCGCAATATTTCAACAACCGTATTACGGAGCTGAGAATCCCACATATGTATATCCTCCGGGTGGGCCGCCGATGCTCCCAACGCGAGAACTTCTCCTACCCCACGCCATCCAAAGTGACTCTTTAATAGGATTTTCTCATTAGGCTGTAATTTGTCTGTCACGCATTTGCTAAACAAATGCTCCACAAATGCAGGCATACTCTGCTCGATCTGATTCAACGCTGTTTGATTCCCAATCAGTGCTTCCTGCTCCTCTACAATGATCTTCTCCATATGTTGAATCACTTCAATGAGCTGCTGCGATTGCACCGGTTTCACCAAATAATCATTCGCCCCGTACCTCACCGCCTGCTGTGCATAGCTAAATTCCTGGTAGACTGTCACTAAAATAACTTTGGTCTCATGCTGACCAGATGTTCTCAATTGTTGAAGATATTCAAGTCCATTCATGATCGGCATTTGAATATCTGTAAAAACGATTTGGATCGGTTTGGATAACGAAATGGTCAGAGCATCTTTCCCGTTCTTGGCTTCCCATACCTCGTATTCGGGACGTAGATCCCTGACCATGGCAGCCAAACCTCGACGCTGTCTAGTTTCATCATCCACAACAAGTACTCCCAGCGGGATCGAATTCACTGACTCCCCTCCTGTTCGTTTTCATACACGCATTTTTTTTCAGTATAACACTTACAGGTGGGAGCCGATCCTATTTTCTTTTTCGCTTCATACCGCGGATAGTCGTTTTCGTTGCCTGATCCACCCGATATGATTCCGTGATTTTTTGCAGTGCTTTGTTGAAGGTAAAATCATCCAATGTATTATGACTTAAATACGCCATTGTTACCTCGGGCAGCTTGATATAACAGATCGATATCGCCCATGCTACTGCCATTTGTACATAATAATCCTCACGATGGGTCTGATCCAGTAAAGTAAATACCCGGTTCATATACTGTTCCTCAATATAAAAATTTAGAAGCATAACCACACCAAACCGAATTTCATATTCTTTCTTGGAGAATAGATAGGGCTGAATAAACTCCCATACCCGTTCTTTATGATGTTTCGTGATTTTCAATCCGGCACAAAAGCTGTCACATACGGACCAATTATCAATTTTAGGAACAAACTTGGCGGTATAACTCAAAACTTCCTCTATATCTGTTTTTACAGAACCAATCACCATACCTTGCAGCATTACTTCTTCGAAGTGTTCACTTTCAGCGGTCTCCAGGTAGAGACGCCAATCTCCTTTGGCAATATTTTGAGCTAGCTTACGCAGCACTGGCAGACGTACACCCAGCACATTATTAATCGTCGGAAGCAATGCAGCCGTAAATTTCTGAAAATCCGCATCCACATATGACAGTATCTGTTCTCTGATTGTTTTCTCCATCGTTTCCACTCCCTGATTCTTAACGAAATGAAATACTCCACAAATAAATAGAGGCCACCGAACCATAAGGCGAATAAACTCGGCGGTACTCCTCAAATTGCTGCTTGGTCAATGTATCTAGATGGTACAACTTCATCATTCCCCGTCGAATAGCCATATCGCCCCAACTGACGACATCTGGACGCTCCATACAATTAATCAGCATCATTTCAGCCGTCCAAGGTCCTATCCCTTGCAGCGAGGACAATTTCTGGATCACCTGTGCATCGGAAAGCTCATATAATTCCTGTAAATCCAACAGGCCCTGCTCGATCGTTTGGGCTATATTTAGGATACATGTGGCCTTTTTCATGGTGATGCCACAGCTTTGAATATCTAAAGCCGTCTGAACGGCTATATTTTGTGGAGTGATCACGCCTAACTTTTCCTGCATCCTTGCCCATATGGTCTGAACCGCCTTGGCCGATATAAGCTGTCCCACAATCGCATGAACGAGCGCCGCGAACAGGTCGGGAATGATGATCCGTTCTACCTTGCCCATTTGCGTCATCGCTGCACCAAGTACGGTGTCTACGTTTTTTAGATAATTGATTTCCTTTTCTCCATAATCAAAGTTTTTGGTCATTACGGTTTGCATTCGTTCTCCCGCTGCCCCCTTATATGCTCACTCTTGATTCAATGGCATGGACTGCTTTTACATCAGGGTTCGAATCCTTCTTTGCTCACATAGAGCTGCTCTTTCGGGAAAACATGGAGAAAACGTTCATAAACCGCCTTATAGGCAGCAGGATGATACCATTCTTCCAGCCCCAATGACTCGTACAACGCACCAATTTTTAAGCTACGCGTTCGTCTTCCCCCACTGCCGTCTCCCATAAAATAATCATCAATACAGACACGGTTGACCAGAGGCAACAGCTTATCTGCAAAATGTTCACTGCTTGGAAGCATCGGAGCAATCGTAGCTTGCGTCGGTACACCTGCCTCCCTTAAAAGATGCAGCGTTTGGAGACGAGCCTGGATGGGAGGAGCCTCCGGGGTAAAATGTTTGCGTATATCTTCTCGATCTGTTTCTACAGTCATACTCACACGAACACGATTCCCCAATCGAAGCAGTAAATCGGTATCCCGCTGTACCAGTGGACTGCGCGTCTGTAAAAAGAGAAAATCAGGTGGATCCTCCACCATCACCTCCAGCAGAGACCGGGTCACCTCTTCCTTGTACTCGGCAGGCTGATAAGGATCTGTGCTTGACGACATAAAAATCGTGACTTTACCTTTGGACTTGGCTCTGCGAAGCTCCTTACGAAGAATATCTGCCGCCTGTTTTTTAATATCAACCCATGTCCCCCAAGCTTCCTTCCGAAATGTGGAGACTGGCAATTGGCGTACATAGCAATACGAGCAACCAAAGGTACAACCTGTATACGGGTTCAACGAGTGTGTATACCCTGACAAAAAACCTGTCCCTTTATTCAAAAGAGTCTTGGGGGATTTGTAATACTCATTTTTCATACTGAACCGATGCCACACTTTCCTTTTCGAGCTGCAAAAGCTTCACCTTCATGTCCAACCCACCCCGATATCCGGTCATAGCTCCATTTTTACCAATGACCCGATGACAAGGGACGGTGACCAAAATCGGATTAGCACCGATGGCAGCCCCCACCGCACGAACAGAGGCTGGCTTTTGAATAGCGTTGGCAATGTCTGAATAGGATACTGTTTCCCCATACGGAATATCACACAACGCATTCCAAACCGCCATCTGGAACGCAGTCCCATGAAAGTCAAAGGGCAATGTAAATTGGGTCCGCTCCCCTTGGAGATATTCAATCAGCTCCTTGGCATAGGGCTGTAAAGCAGCATCCTCTTCAACTAAAGGACTGCCGGGAAATCGCCTTCCCGCCCATGAAAACAATTCCTCTACAGGTTGATTGGGCGAACCTACATAACATAGTCCTTCCGATGTAGCTGCAATATATAAATTCCAATCCTCATGTGTCAACAATGACCAATAGATCGTTTTATTTATTTGCTGTGCCATGCTGTGTACCTCCATTTTGTGTTGCTTTCGATTTGAGTTGGCGATATTGCAATGGGGTGTAGCCTGTATTCTTTTTAAATAACGTAATAAAGTAAGGTGCATTGGACAGACCTACGTTCTCCCCCACTTCCGCAACAGATATATCTGAGCAAATGAGCAGCTTCTTCGCTTGTTCCAACCTGGTCTGCTGTATATATTCCATTGGAGTTAGATGCATAATCCGCTTGAAGGTACGATGTAAATGATACGGACTTCCATGACTTATCTCAGCCAGGATGTGCAATGTTAAGTCCTTCATATAGTTAGAATTCACGTATTCTGTAACCAGTGCGACCCATTCATGATCAGGCAATCGTTGTCCTGTCGGTTTACATCTTTTGCATGGACGAAAATGCTGGGCCAATGCCTGCTCTGCTGTTTTAAATATACGGATGTTCTCTCTTTTGGGAGGTCTGGATTTGCAGGAGGGGCGACAAAATATTCCCGTTGTCTTCACAGCGTACAAAAATACCCCATCATATGACTTGTCGTTTTCTACAATAGCTCTCCACTTGTCGTCAGTTATGGATAAATCGGATGTGCTCATTCAAATCACCTCTCTTGTGCAATGTGGCCTCCCCACATATCTATGGCAGAATTTTTCTAAATCCGTCTGTCTAAATTATAGACTAAATAGTGAACATATGTACCCCTCTTGGAATGTAAAGGCAAGATAACGAAAAAAAGATGACTCCCCGCGGAGCCACCTTTGATCTTACTTATCTATCTTATTTAGGCTTGCAGCTTGCTCGGTTTGGCGGTAATCGTCAACTCATCTGAAGGAGGCTGATATTCCTTTGACCAATACTCGGCATTTGAAATACCTGCCTTCTCCGGGTCAAACACCGGGTCCAGCCCTTGCCTCTGCTGCTGTTCGTAATCCTTAAGCACAAGAAGAGCAGGCTTGGCTAACAGAATCATAGCAATCAGATTCACCCAAAGCATAATACCGACCCCCATATCCCCCAGTGTCCACGCCAACGCCGATTCCTTGACGACCGTTCCATAGAACGTCGAACCCAGGATAACCAGCTTTAGAACGAACATGGGCCATTTGGCTTTACGGTCGGCAACCAGGTAGGCCATATTCGTTTCTGCGATGTAATAATAGGCGATAATGGTCGTAAAAGCGAAAAAGAACAAGGTAATGGACAGCAGACTCGACCCAAAACCCGGAAATACCGATTCAATAGCAGCTTGTGTATATTGGGTTCCCTCTTCAACACCCGGGAGATGCTGCACAATAAAATCGCCACCAGGTCCCTTCACGTTGTACATACCTGTGAATAAGACCATAAAAGCCGTAGACGTACAGACTAAAAAGGTATCCACATACACGGAAAATGCCTGAACTAGCCCCTGTTTTGCGGGATGAGACACTTCCGCGGCTGCTGCCGGATGCGCACCTGAGCCTTGTCCGGCTTCGTTGGAGTAAATGCCCCGTTTTACGCCCCAGGCAATCGCCGTCCCTGCCATACCGCCGAACACAGAATCCACGCCAAAGGCACTGCGAAAAATCAGCGAAAATACATCGGGAAGCGCAGTAATATTCGTCATCATAATATAAAAAGAGACAAGGATGTAGCCAAGTGCCATAAACGGTATGACAACCTGAGCCACATTGGCAATCCTTTTTACACCTCCAAAAATGATAAGCGCCAGCAACACGACTACTACTATCCCGGAAACCTTCATATCCATGGCAAACGAGCTATGAAAAGCTACGGCAATAGAGTTCGATTGAGTTCCCGGCATCAGTAAACACATCGCTACCAACGCAGCAACCGCAAAAATGACGGCAAACCATTTAAAGCCTGTCCCTTTTTCAATATAAAAGGCCGGGCCGCCTCGGTACTGACCATCGCGCTTTACCTTATATACCTGAGCCAGTGTGGATTCAACAAACGCAGTAGCCGATCCGATAAAAGCCATGACCCACATCCAAAATATCGCCCCGGGTCCACCCATACCGACTGCCAATGCAATCCCAGCAATATTTCCCGTCCCTACACGCCCCGATAGCGCCATCGTAAAGGCCTGAAAGGAGGATACACCTGCCTCGGAACTTTTCCCTTTAAATACTAGGCGGATCATCTCTTTGAAATGCCTGATTTGTAGGAAGCGAGTCATGATCGAAAATAATAGCCCCACACCCAAACAGACATATACCACAGGATTGCTCCAAATGACGCCGTTTACTGCCTCTGCCCACTGCTCTAACATTCCTTGTATTTCCCCCTGATCAATCAATTGATTTTCCAGTCTATGTTTTCAGAAAATTTGCATAATTACAAAAAATTATAGATTAGTTTTTACCCCCGTACAAGTTAATTTAATTGACATATTGTCAATTACAAGTGGGCTTACCAGCTACATAAAATGACGACAAAAAAGCTCTGATGATCCGAGAATATGGATCATCAGAGCCTTGTCCTTAAGACATTTAGGCAATGCTTTCTTTCTCATTCAGAGCACTAGACAGTTTCAACAGTGGGGCCTGCTCCGTTACCTCTCCTTGAGCGATTGGAAGGACTTCAGTATATTCGGAAGAATTCGTAATGATAACTGGCGTAATCGTAGGATAACCCTCTGCCCTGATTTGCTCAACATCAAACTCAAGCAGTAGATCCCCAGCTTTTACCTCGTCGCCTTCTTTGATATGGGAAGTAAAATATTTACCGTCCAGCTTGACTGTATCTACTCCAACATGAATCAAAACTTCTGCGCCATGATGCGAAACAACTGCAAGCGCATGTTTTTTCTTGAACGCCACGGTGATGGTTCCATCGAACGGGGCCACGACTCTGCCCGTTGTCGGTTGGATGGCGATCCCTTTGCCCATAGCTTCCGAAGCAAATGCAGGATCGGGAACCTCCGACAAAGCGACCACAGTTCCTTCAATTGGGCTGAGTACCTCTTCATTAGAAACAACAACTGTAGAGGTCGATTCTTTAGCCGAATTGTTAGTAGTTTCCTCTTCTTCAACTGGATCTTCAAAACCTAAAATATAAGTCAAGATGGCCGACACCAGGAATGAAACGGTAATCCCTAAAATCAATCCCGGGAATCCTTGTCCACCAGGGCCGTAAAAGATCGGCAAGGTCAGCAACCCAGGTGCGCCAGAGGCAAATGCTTGCGTTCCCGCTTGACCGATAATGGCACCACCGGCGGCGCCGCCGATAATACCTGCAATAAACGGACGTTTCAGTGGCAACGTAACCCCATAAACTGCTGGCTCCGTGATGCCGAATAAAGCGGTAAGTGTAGCGGAACCCGCCAGCGTTTTCAGCTTTTTATTTTTCGTTTTCAGCATAACACCGAACGCTGCGCCGGTTTGAGCAAAGACGGAAGCCGAAGCAGCGGGCTTAATGCCATCCCGGCCGTTGACAGCAATGTTATTAATAAATACAGGTATAAGCCCCCAGTGAACACCGAAAATAACGAGCAACTGCCAGCAAGCACCAAGGATTGCTCCAGCCAGCAACGGACTAAAGCTAAATGCAGCAACGAGTGCAGTAGCGATCGCGTTGCCCACATATACCCCGACTGGACCAAACACGATCAGGGTTAGAGGTAGCATAATTACGAGTAGAATCAAAGGTGTAATAAAGTTTTTGACGCTCTCATGGATCACTCGATTGCACCATTTTTCCAGCTTACTCATGACGATGACGGCTAAAATGATCGGAATAACGGTAGATGAATAACTCATCATAACAATAGGAATACCGAAAAAGTCCGTAGGTGTACCTTCCGTTTTTAGCGTGACAATGGTCGGGTAAAGCAACCCTCCGGCAATAGTCAGGGCAACGAAGATATTACCACCGAATTTCCGTGCTGTTGTAACCGCTAACAAGAGCGGGAGGAAATAAAACAAGCTGTCGGCCGCAGCATACAAAATCATATAGGTAGTGTCTTTCGGTAGCAACCAGCCGAGGTTGCTCGCAATCAGCAGCAGACCTTTCAGAATACCGGACCCCGCCATAACTCCGAGCAACGGTGCAAAAATGCTGGAAATTACGTCGATTACGGCGCCAAATCCTTTGTTGCCTTTAGCTGAATGATCTTCTTTTCCAGTTTCATTCAAAATATTGGATACTTTGCCGATTGCATTATATACCTCTGGTACTTTGTTGCCGACTACAACCTGGAACTGACCACCGCTTTGCTTTACCGTGATAATTCCATCGGTTTTTTCCAGCTTTCCCTTGTCTGCTTTTGCCTCATCTTTTAGCACAAAACGCAGGCGAGTGGCGCAGTGAACGAGTGATATTACATTTTTTTCGCCACCTACCAGGTGTACAATTTCCTTAGCCAGTTTTTCATTACTCATGATGGACACCTCCATGTTCTAAGGGGCTTTTTACATATTTAGGCACACAAAAAACCTAAGCCTTGAAAAATGGTGGGCACTTTATTCCCGCAATTTTTCATGACTTAGGTTTTGCCTGCATAACCAGTAACAATCCCAGTTAAAACTTATTAAATTCCTGTTACTATCATAATATAATTAATCTACCATATTTGTCAACAAAAACTTTTAATCATATATTTTTGATCCTTTTTCGTCGAAAAAGTTCGACTTATCTATTCACCACCCGTTCAATATGCACGGTCAGATATAGCTTTTCTTCATTAGTCAATTCGTGGTTGTATTCTTTTTGCACAAAAGCACCAATTTTCTCTGTGCAAGCAGCTGCTTCCTTGTGCTTTTCCTTAATCATGTCATACAAATGATCATAGTTATTTTCGTAGTGATTTCCCTTAAATACGCGCTGAGCGAAAAATTTCAGATGCGTAATAAAGCGGAAATAGCTCAGAGAGTCCTCGTCAAAATCGACCTTAAAGTGATATTTTGCAATATTGATAATTTGCTGGATAAACTTCGTGATACTCATGGTCGTAATGACTTCCTCGTTCATTTCAGCATTCACGATGTGAATCGCAATATAAGCTGCTTCGTCCACAGGCAGTTCAATACCGAGCCTTTGTTTGATTTGCTCCAACGTTTTCAGACCAATTGCGAATTCTTCTTTATACAGCTGCTTGACTTCCCACAATAACGCGTTTTTGATTTCCAATCCTTCCCGGTATCTTTCAACAGCGAAATTGATATGATCGGTCAGCGAAACATAAATATTTTCGTTCAGCTTTCTGTTCAGATTATGCTTGGCATCATTAATGACTTCCTCCACAATCACGATCAAATCAAGCGGTACCTCACGCAACAACATTTTAAAGTTATCGGACGTCTGCTTGTTTTTCAGGGCAAATACCTTCTGAATTCTGGTTTCGTCTACTTTGTCTCCAGGCTTTTTCTTAAAAGCAATCCCCCGACCCATTACCACGAGTTCGGTACCGTCCGTCTGGTAGACGCTGATTACATTGTTGTTGATGACCTTTGCTATGTTCATCTCGATCCCCCGTTCCATATGCCAGCAAGAGCCACACTTGCTCCATCCTCTTTATTGTAAACAGAAAAAAAACCGAAGCACGCCAAATAAACAAGACTGTAACATCTTCTTATTTGTGGCTTAGGTTTTGCCTGCTACGCAGTAACAATCCTAAAAATGATGGAATTGCGTCAAGTATAGCCCGAAGAGGAACGATTGTCAACGCTTTCAATGAAGAAACGAAGATCGGAAATCCCCGTGGGCCCGGGACGTCCGATCCTATTTTCTTGTGGTACGATTAATCGCCCAGATTTTCGCCGTCGGAATGAATTACGTTTTTGTACCAGTGGAAGCTTTTCTTTTTAATACGTTTCAACGAACCGCTTCCTTCGTTGTCGCGGTCCACATAAATATAACCGTAGCGTTTTTTCATCTCTCCTGAGGAAGCACTGACAATGTCAATAGGTCCCCAACTTGTGTAACCGATAATTTCAACTCCGTCTTGAAGAGCCTCACCCATTTCGGCAATATGCCGCTTGAGATAGTCGATCCGGTAATCGTCGTTAACTTCTCCTTCAGGCGAAACCACATCATTGGCACCAAAACCGTTTTCCACTACGAACAGGGGCTTTTGGTAACGGTCATGCAATTGGTTGGCTGTGATGCGGAATCCTTTTGGATCGATCGTCCAGCCCCATTCGGACTTGTCCAGATATGGATTGGCCACGGAGCCAAATACATTACCACTGGTCATGTTCTTGACGATTTCCGGGTCTGTGCTGGTCGTCCGGCTCGAATAGTAGCTGAATCCGATATAGTCAACGGTATGATCTTTCAGAATGGCTGCGTCGCCTGATTCCATCTCAATGTTTAATCCATGATCCTTGAAGAAGCGCTTCGCATAACCAGGATATTCGCCGCGTGACTGTACATCAATGAAGAAGTAGGACTCGCGGTCTTTTTCCATGCCCTGATACACATCTTCGGGATTACACGTATACGGATAGAAGCTGCCGGCAGCAAGCATACAACCAATCTTGGCATCCGGGATAATCTCGTGGCACGCTTTTACAGCCAGCGCGCTTGCCACAAGCTGATGATGTGCAGCCTGATACTGAATCTGTTTAACGTTTTCACCTTCTTGAAAAACAAGACCGGCGCCGAGAAACGGCAAATGGAGAAGCATGTTAATCTCGTTGAATGTCATCCAGTATTTCACTTTATCCTTGTAGCGGGTGAATACTGTTTTAGCATAGGTTTCAAACAGGCTTACCAGCTTCCGGCTCCGCCAGCTTCCATATTTCTCGACTAGATCCACTGGCACGTCAAAATGAGCGAGGGTAACGACTGGCTGAATGCCATGTTTATGCAACTCGTCGAACAAGTCATCGTAGAATTGCAAACCTGCTTCATTTGGAGTAGCGTCTTCTCCTGTTGGAAAAATACGAGCCCAGGCAATGGAAACACGTAGCGCCTTAAATCCCATTTCTGCAAATAGCGCGATATCCTCGCGATAGTGGTGATAGAAATCAATGGCTTCGTGGGAAGGATAGAATTCGCTTTCAAGTGGAGTCAGCGAGGGAACATTCCCTTTCATTATGCTTCTTCTCTTCTCTCCGGTAGGCAACAGATCCACCAGACTCAATCCTTTACCGTCTTCCAAATAAGCGCCCTCGGCCTGATTGGCAGCAAGAGCACCGCCCCATAAAAAGTCTTTAGGAAAAATATAACTGGACATAAACGTTCTCCTTCCAAATGTGTGATAAAGGGGTTCCTAGAGGGTGGTGATGGATATAAAAAAACCCAAACCAGCCTGTATACACTTGCAGTGTAAACAAGCCAATTCAGGTTATGCCCTATCGGTAACATCCCATGAAAAGGTTATACGTATTTGATTGAAACTCTAACAAAGATTTGGGAACCTGTCAAATTCATTTGATATAATAACACGCAATTAACAAACCAACAGCATTACGTCAATCGCCTATTGGGTAATGAGTAGAACCATGAAAGAAACCCCAGATAAACGACTTTACGAAAGATACCTGGCTGTTCGTCTTTGTCTGGAAGGGCACATGTTTTCGGAGAGTCGCTAATTTAAGATATTTTGTTGCAAGAAATTTAGAAAATCCCTTTGCATAGAGCCAAGAGGAATAATTTTTTTGATTATCTTGAACCTCCAATGCTGTCCTTTAATGTTAAATGACCAGATTGCAGAAGACAGATATATAGAATGATATTTTTGTTCTTGTAAATCAGCTACTTCAAATTCAACTTTTTCTACTACTTTAGATGAAAATAGATTGAGGAAAAGGATGATAATCCTATCATTATTTAGGAGTAATATAGCTCGACTTGTCCAAGCCGAAAGGCTTTGAGGAGTTGAATAGCAGATAAGCATGTTAGGTTCTCTATGCGATTCAGTTAGCTTATCAATAGTTTTTTTGTTAATGAATATCATAGTCAAATACCTTTCTATTTGGTTGCTCAAATAAAATAGCTTTTTAAAGAATATCTTTCAAAATATTTAAAATTCTAATTGTTTATGTTAAGAGCAAATATATTATCTACTCCCATAAGTAAACTATTTATATTATATACCACAATTAAACTATTACAAGAAAGGCTACATACCCTAATACTGGCCGACATGAAGCTTAATCTTATAAAACCTCTAAAAAAACACGTTATTCGCCACATTGGATTTAAGCCACAGCCATAGCCCCTCGACTGGATTCAGATTGGGACTATAGGGGGGTAAGAAAGACCCGGTGCAGGCGTAGATGTTCCTTCAGGAGGAGTTGTAACCCAGTGGCATATAGATTGGTTTTTAACTTATGTCCCTGTGCATGGGTCTGGACAAGATTTATAACGCTAAATCAAAAAACTGCGATTATCGCGGCTCCTTATGAGTATAAGTTTTTCCACTCTGAGAGCAGTCCCTTTATTTATGCACTTTCTGTAATATGATCTTCATATTTTTCTAGATCCGATCTGCGGTTGATTCTAAGGGGCAAACTCCAGTTACGGCTACCCAATCGTCCGTTACTACGGAGTAATCCCAAGCGCTTGGGATAGTAAATACCCTACCAGCAGCATTAAGTTGATAGGTATTTTTAGTTTTATAGAAAACACAAAATCGACATTAGTGGCTGGTTTATAATCTTTTTGCGCTAAAATAGTTGGAACGAATCTCAAAAAAAGTTATATTAGGATATATATATAATATCATTAGTATAATAAAAAAGGAGGAATATCCTAAATGGATGTACGAAGCTGTTTGCAACAAGGATGGAAGGTAGGCTTATGTATGTTGTTGTTGTGGATATGGATGATGGGGGCTGTAACAGCGGGTGAAGCCGGAGCACAACCAGTGTTCCCGGGAGCCGTGGGATACGGGACTGACACTTCAGCAGGCCGGGGCGGAAAAATAATCAAAGTGACCAACCTGAACAATGACGGGCAAGGCTCATTTCGTGCGGCATTAGAAACCAAGGGACCGCGGATTATTGTATTTGAAGTCGGCGGTGTCATAAATCTAGAAAAGGAGCGTCTTGAGCTAAGAGAACCCTACGTGACCATCGCAGGTCAAACGGCTCCCTCCCCTGGCATTACATTCATCCAGGGAGGTATGCAGATCAGAACGCATGATGTGTTGATGCAGCACGTCCGGTTTCGGATGGGCAACGGTGACAGCACTCAAGGCGCAGGCTTTGAACCAGATGTATCCACTTACGGAGCCTCCGCTTATAACATTGTCATTGACCATTGCTCCTTTTCTTGGGGAGTGGATGAGAACATGTCCTTCTCAGGTCCTCGTACCAGCGGAACCAAGGCGACTACCCACCGTGTAACACTCAGTAATAGTATTATCGCCGAAGGCCTGTATAATTCCGTTCATGAGAAGGGCCCCCATTCCATGGGCACGCTCGTTCATGATTACGTCCAGGACGTGGCAGTCATCGGAAACCTTTATGCCCATAACATGGAACGTAATCCGTGGTTCAAAGCATTCTCGACGGGCGTAATTGTTAACAATGTCATTTATAATCCAGGAAAATGGGCAATTCGACTCGGATTCGTGGAGAATGAATGGACGGATACGGGGATCAAACCGGAAGGCCCTAGAGTCAGTATCGTCGGGAATTACATGCGGCATGGAGTAGATACGATTAAAGGGTTAGGAATTGTCGGAACGAACAGTAAAAGCGGCTGGGCTTATCTCAAAGATAATCTTGCTTATGACCGTAATGGCAAGTCAGTCCCGCTGACTTTTGGCGGAATCAAGGAACTTGACAATCCACCTGTTTGGGTTGAAGGACTTGAAGCACTAGCTGCCTCAGAAGTAGTAAAGGAGGTCACTGAGCATGCAGGAGCAAGGCCGCAGGACCGGGATGCAACAGATCAACGAATTATCTCCGATTTTCTGACTGGTCGAGGAAAGATAATTGATAGTCAGGAAGATGTAGGGGGATACCCGGATGTTCCAGCGACCTACCGTGCTTTAAATGTACCTGACCACAGCATTGACGAATGGTTGTATCAATTTTCAATTGAGTTGGAGTAGTCTTTAATGCTCTTTAACAAGATCTAGTACAGTCCAGCATTTTGACTTGGGTACCTCCTAAGATTATAGGTATCTGATGTCCAATGAAAAGATCTGCTCAAACGTTTTTCGATTGCCCTCATTCGTATAAATTGCAATCAAGCCTGATCCTTCTTCGTTGAAAAGTCAGCTTGTACTGTTCTTATCCACCACCGCACTTCCCGAGAAGCTCGCTCCGTCCTCTCCAGGCAGAATTGTCGGTGGGAGTTCTCCCCAATACATGCGACCAAAGTCAGGCCGCGTATCATGGGGCGTATGCTGGTAGAACAGGTGGTACTCTCCCTCATGGTAAACCAAGCCGTTAGGATCGTTCATCCAATTTTTCTCAGGAGAATAATGAAATTGAGGCCTGTATGTCTCCCTATAATAACTGTTTGAGATCCCACCTTTTTTTGTTTCAGCCTTTCTGGATGAGCACCATGTGGATACGTCCATGCTCCTTTTTGATCCGGCAACTCCGACTACACTGGCCTTTGTTTCCCTTACCGCTAACGGCGAACGGGATTTCGTGTTCAATCGCGGAGCTGACCGTCAGCTGTCTCTGCAGGACATTGATAGAAAATGGACCCGGCAGGCTGGAGGAATTTATCACAATATCCAGAAGAGGAATTAAACATCATTACAGGGCTAGCTGACCGCGATGCTTCATTGGATTTTTTGCATGGGTTGGGAGCCAAGACGGTGGCAGTTACCTTGGGGAAAGAAGGAACCCTCATCTCAAGTGGTGCCTCCCGTTCGTTAATCGGCAGTATTGCTGTCAAATCGATCGACTCTACTGGTGCCGGAGATGCCTTCGTCGGAGCAATGCTGTATCAAATCAGCCAGCTGAGTCAGCCTAAGGCATTTACCTCCAACGCGAAGCAGCAGCAGGAATTTGTGACACTTGCCAATCAAGTCGGCGCCATCGTGTGTACTAAAGTTGGAGCGATTGCTGCCTTGCCGTCGTTGGAAGAAGTTAATCGTTTCGTAGCGCAAGGTTGGATCAAGGAATGAAGCGTAAAAACAGCAAAAGGTGTCCCACTATCTCTAAGGTCGCTGGACACCTTTTTATGTAGAGGTCCGTCATTCATTGGAAAGATGCTACTGATCAGGGCACCTTCCAATGAATGACGGAAAGCTTGGTGAAAATTCAAACTTATTATTTATGATGCGCATCCCTGTTGCTCTCGATTAATAAAATGAAGCGAGAGCATCGCGTCCTTATAATTGATAGGTCGATGAAAATGACTGACTGAAGGTAAGAATATATATACATTGAGACCAAAGTATCCTTCTTTATAAGTTTGATCTTTTGTGTCGATAACTAATTTATTGTTCAAATAAACCTTAGTGATATTGCCTTGCGCTTCTACTTTGAGATGATAATCTGTATTTGGCTGTAAATCCAGTTTTCCATCATTGTTATATGTCGCAATTTCATATCCGGTCCCATCAACCAATTTAATTAATTTTACAACATTATTTTATGTGTCTCTATTAAAGCAACTTCAAGAGTATTTCCTCGATTTCGGCAGGATTAGTTGCATTTTGAAAACGTTTAACGAATTTTTCTTCTTGAAACAAACTTGTTAAGTTCTTTAAAAATGAGATGTGCATCTTAGGATTTTTTACTACAAGTACCATCACAATTTCTGCGTTGACAGTTACATCAGATCCCCCCATATCCTCGAACTCTATGCTATTATCTAAAACTGCAACGGCAATAGCAGTTTCGTTAACGAATTCTTTATTTGTATGTGGAATTGCTATACCAATTGTCCCCATGTTGATTCCGGTCGGATATTCGATTTCACGTTGAAGCAAAGATTCTGTATATCCTTTTTTGGCATAATTTTTCTCTTCTATCTTTTTTCCAAAGCTTTTGATAAGCTCTTCCCTCGAATCGTAACGTGCGTGCAGTTGAATTAAATCCTGATCAAATACGAGTCCATTTATCGTTTTTGCGCTCATAATAATTACTCCCTTTTATAAAAATCGGAAAACATAGATATCTTTTTAATAATCCGTACCATATTTTTTGATGATACTATGGATATCCATTGCACTTTGGGCTTGAATGATAGCTTCACAATCATCTTTACTTTCAACAAGTTTCATTAACTGAACCAATGCCCTTAAGTGCTGTTGTTTATCGACAGCGGCTATGATAATAACGATGTTTATCGGCCTATTTCTTGCAAATTCAACGCCTTGCTCTAAACGGAGCAAGCTCATAGCTACTTCGTTTACCCCACTTTCGGGACTATCATGAGGAATTGCCACATTTGGGCTAATAATGATATACGGATCTTCCACATCGTAATGTTGGATCATAGCTTCTACATAAGAAGGTTGGATACTCCCTTGAAGCAGCAGCGGTAGCGCCCCTAATCGTATAGCCTCTTCCCAAGATGATACTGAAGGAAGCAATGTAATATTCTCCGGCGTTATCAGGTCATGCAAATTTGTCTTTTGTAATTCGGGTTGTGATTTGAAAGACAACGAGTGATGGCTTGTAAAGTAGTGTTGTAATTCCTTTGCAAGAAGTTGCCTGTTCTGAACGGTTGCATATTTCTCAACGATCTCCAGAATATTTTTCAAACTTAATTCAGATGGAGTGAATCCATGCAATAATTCCATCACTTGTTTTCGTAGAGAGATCTTTTCTTCCTTTTGTAATATTGGCTTGACTATAAATAGTCGTTTGTTCGTTTGCAGATATACGGAAGAAAAAACAATGTCATATTCCAAATCATACATCTTGAATTCTCTCACAGATAAGGAATCCAAAAAAATGAATTCAGGAAATAAATCATTCAAAGTAATTAGTAAAAGCTTAGAAACGGATACTCCGTTAGCACAAACCACTACTGCTTTTGTTTTACTCAGAATGCTGTCTCCTTGCTTTGTTAACCAACCGCCTATCAGCATCGTTAAATAAGTGCATTCACTATCTGGAATATCACAGCCAATGTAATCAGCTAAAGGTTTTGCTGACTTTTTTACAAGGTGGTGCAGTTCTATGAATTCACTATTAATTGTTTCTTGTAGTGGATTAGTAATAGTAAGTTTGTATTTAATGCGATAATATGCAGGTTTTATATGCAGCATGATCATATGCAACAACTGCTTTTTGTCTTGTAAGAGGATGCAGGACATTTTCTCGAATCGCTCCAGCATCTTTTTCAATGCCTGATTTAAATCTGATACAATGTCTTCCCCAAGGAGCTCAGATGAGGAAACATTCGTCGTAAGAATTTGCAGCGTTATGAATAATCTTTCCTCGGTCGGGATATGCACCAAATCCGATAGTAGTTCTTGAACCGCTTGGTACTCCTTGGTATCCGATAATTCTTCATAGCTAATATGAAAGGAATTTATTGTTTTCCCAAGTTTGATTCTTCGCAGCAAGATCAGTAGGATATGCGGCAAAGTCTTCATCTTATCATCTGTAAATTTCAAGCTCAGATGGCTTTCAATCTTTTCAAGACGTTCATGAATCTGTTGCACTTCTTTTTCAGTGATCTCTGCTAACTGTTGAACCCATTTTTCCCCATTGTACATGTGATGAATTTTGTTAACGACATCAATCAATAACTTTCTTTTTTGAAATTCAACACCCTCAATTGAGTAACCAGATAACCGGGAATAACGGATACTAAGATCATAAGGTTCGACTAATTCTTGTGCTGCTTTTAGATCATTTAGTATGGTATTCTTGCTTACGTAAATGGAACTGGTAAAATGAAATAAAGATAATTCTTCACTACGACTCAGTAGGATCAGAATAATAAGTTCTACTCGCTCTGCTTCAGAAAAAATATATTTTTTTGTCGAAGGCTTGTTTACTTCATTAGGCACAGCAGAGAAGAGAGTAGCATCAACAATAAAAACACCCTGTTTATTCCGTTCAATTTTTGGTAGGCGTTGGCCCTCTAACCAGTCATTGATTTTTTCAAGGCTGTAACTGATTTGCCTGCGGCTTAAACCATACTTATGTTCCAAGTTCTTACTCTTCACACTTGGATTTGATAACAATTCTTGCAGCAAGCTGCTGCTTCTATCATCAAGCTGCATGGCTCTCTCTCCTCCTTCCTTGTTAATAATAATATTGACAACTCCAGAGGATTATATAAGAGGCTTCAAGTTTAGGTCGTATTCAAATTACTCAATTTAATCTTTGGTCTTGGAGGCGCTCTGTGAAGAATCGAAATTTTGTTCTGCCTCAAATCAAACGTTTATTCCAAATTAGCATGTCTTAATTTCATGTCATCATAGGTTTCATTAAAATTAGCTACCCATTCCAAAACAATCGCATCATACAAGAGAAGACTTAATTGCTCAAATGCCGATCCCATTGGTTGAATAGAAGATTCCATTAAATCAGTATCCGTTTCTTTATTGTCAACATTAATTAAAAGCATGTAATCAGCTAGTTTCCCCAAAGTCGACTGCGAATTCGTTGTATTAAGAATTACCTTTGCTCCTGATTGCTTTGCTTTTTTTGCATTTACTATTAGACCAGCGGTTTCTCCTGAACCAGAACCAATAAATAAAATATCCTCTGCTTGAATGCTTGGAGTAGTAATATCACCAACAATATAAACCGTTTTATCTAAGTGCAACAGTCGATTAGCGAAAGCACGGATCGCTAAACCTGATCTCCCTGAACCAGCAAGGAAAATCCGCTTTGTATTATACAAGACTTGTAGAATTTGTTCACTTTCACCAACATTCATTAAGGAAATACTTCTTTCTAATTCTTTCATAATGACTTCCATTTGTTTAATTAATTTGTCCATAAGTTCACCTTCAGCTTTCTGGATACATGATTACCTTGCCGATAAGTTCTTTTCTTTCCATTAATCGTTCAAACATTTCTGAACCTTCTTCAAGCGGTATACGATGTGTAATCATTTTTTTAGTATTTAATCTGTTATTGTGCATAAAGTGAACAGTCGTTGCCCATTCCTTACCTGGGAATGGTGCGGATACACAACTCCATGATCCCCACACGGTTAACTCACTTCTTAGGATTTTTTCAAAATAAAATCTTTCCATCGCAACGTCTGCATAAGGGATACCTAGGAACACAACTCCGCCGCCTTTTTTGGCGTAACCAAACACAGTTGCTGCTGTATGGGGCGTTCCAGCTGCTTCAACTACAATATCTGCATTCATGCCATCCGTATATTCAGCGACCTTTGTCAGAACATCTTCATTCAGAGAATTTATCGTATAATCGGCGCCTAATTCCTTCGCAATTTGAAGTTTTTCATCATCAATATCAACCGCAATTACTTTTTTCGCGCCAAATATTTTTGCCCATTGAACAGCAAACAACCCAATGGTTCCCCCTGCTCCAACAATGACCACATCGTCGCCCACCGATAGATTGGTTCGATAATACCCATGTAAAACTACAGTAGAAGGTTCTACCATAGAAGCTGATTCGAAATCCAAATCATCAGGTACTTTAACTAAATTCTTCTCTGGGAGTTTAATGTATTCGGCGAATCCACCAGGTTCCTTAGCACCTATTGCATGCAATGAATTCGCTCTAGCTGGTTGACCTGCTCGATAATAATAATCATCTTCTTCAATTAGTGCTGGACATCCAGCAACATGGTCTCCAACTTTTAGATCTGTTACTTGATCGCCAACTTGTTCTACAACACCTGCAAATTCATGTCCCCATACCTGACCAGGTGTGACTGCACCCAATTTTTTATATCGAGAGATATCAGATCCACAAATGCCACATGCTTTTATTTTTACAATGACATCTTTTCCATCCAGTATTTGAGGTTTTTCCGCTCCTCCAAAACGTATGTCTCTGGCACCATACAGTTTTAATGATTTCATTTTCTCTCATCCTTTCTCTCTCCATGTTCTAGACTTTTCAAATTCTTCACATGTGCTTTGTTATTCGAAAATAAATATGATCCGATGACAACCAAAGATGCTCCAGCTTCGATACATTGACTAGCTATACTCTCATCGACTCCACCATCAACTTCGATCTGAATATCTCGTTGACCTATCATTACTTTCAGTTCTCTTATTCTATCAATCGTTTCTTCCATAAAAACTTGATTAGGTCTTCCTGGATTGATCGACATAACTAGAACATAGTCAATGATGTTTAGAAAAGGTTTCAATATAAAGGTGTCCGTCCCAGGATTAATGACGATCCCTGCTTTCCTTCCATGTTGCTTAATCTGATCAATGACAAAACGAATATGAGGAGTTGATTCATAGTGAACTGATATCATTTCTGCTCCAGTGTCCAACACACTCGCTATATGCTGCTCTGGGGCTGATACCATCATGTGAACATCTAATTTCATATTCACTTGTTTTTTTATATTTTTAATTTGTTCTGGTCCAAATGCGATATGAGGGACGAAGTTTCCGTCCATCATATCTACATGAAGTACTTGAAATCCTTCTTCATATAAAACATCGCATTCACTTTTTAAGTTCATTAAATCTGCTGCAAATATTGAAGGTAAAATCAGATTCATTATTTTTCCTCTTCTCTAGTCTTTATTTAACTAAAGTGCTTACCCAATAAATTAATAAGTTCCATATCTCAGAAAAAGTAACATCTGTCCCTAAACCTTTTAACTCGACACCTGCGCTGTTAAGCATCTGTGTTGCACCTGGTGCAACAAATCCTGCCAAATAAAATGTGATAATACAAAATACTACTGTCGACACAATAGAACGGAATAGATTTCCTTTACTTGTTAACGTACACATTACAGAAATATAGGTAACAGACATTAACAGTCCTATTGGAAAGAACTGAACTCCAGGTAAAATGAGTGCCAATAACATAACAATTGGAATAGAAACGACTGTAGTTGTAATAGTAGTCGGATCGCCTAAGCCTAGCGCAATATCCATCCCCACATTTAGATTGGAGTTATTCCCCATGCGTTTAATCATAAAGTCTTTTGCCGATTTCCCAATTGGAGATAGCCCGTCCATCATCACTCCAACAACTTTAGGCATTAATACCATAACTCCAGCTATCCCTGTGGCCATAGTCACTATCTCTGTAACAGGTCTTTTAGTAATTGCCCCTAAAACTAATCCAACAATAAATCCAATAATAACTGGGTCCCCGAGAACGCCTATTTTTTTATTAATTTTACTCAGAGAAAACTCCAATTTATTTAAACCAGGAATGAAATCAATGATTCTATTTACCAGCCAGGCAATCGGATAACCCCAAGCTGAATAAATAATAGTTGTGCAGGTTGTACCTTCTAAACCAAAGTATTCTTGCCATTTTGAAGCAATTAAATCACCAACGAATAGAGCAATAACAGACATCACCAATGTTACTACCAACCCTAACCAGAAACTGTCAAAAAGAAAGTAAGCCAAAGCTCCTGGAATTAGAAAATGCATGTAATTCCATATATCCACATTTAACGTTTTTGTCCATCTAAGTCGAACTAATACTAGATTAATAATTAAACCAAGAGGAATTGCTAATGCTGCAAAAGGAGGCACCCAAGATGCCGCCCCTACAGCTGGCCATCCAATATCTGCAATTGTAAATCCAGAACCGATTTTTGCATAATAATCAACTGCCGGTTTTAGGGAGGAATTGAGCAAGCCAACAACTAATGTTAAACCTAAGAAGCCTACCCCAACTAAAAGGCCTGATTTGATAGCGTTTCCAATTTTCATTCGAAAAACTAGACCTAATACGGTGATTATTATTGGTAAAATAGCTGTTGCTCCCATATCAGTAATAGATTTAATAATATTATGCACAGTATCCATTATGATCTACCACCTTAACTATTTTTTAAATCCAGCAGTTTTTCAGCCAATTGATTTTTCAATTTTTCTTCATTAAGCCCTGTTACAAATCCCATGATGTTCATATATGGCTTTTCATCGGTTTTAAAATTATTAGTTGTCAGAACAATATCGACGTTGTCAATAATATTCGGTAATTCCGTCATACTCGTTTTAATGATATCGTAATGTTCAATTCCTGCTTCTTTTAATACCTCTTTCACTCCATCTGCTGCGATAGTAGAAGTTGCTACTCCGCTTCCACAAGCTACGGCGATTTTAATTTTTGAATTTGACATGTTAATTCCTCCTGGTATGTTAGTTTTCGAAGCTAGTTTTAAATCCATTTCCAATCCCAAAGGGTTGAAAAAATCCTCCTTGCAAATTGTTTTATATTTCCTTTTACTCAGCAGGATTAACTTCTTTCTTGCTGTGGATTCATAATAACATGATGAATTCAATTGTTGTATTCGTTTACATCCCACTTTATAGACAACAGGTTGTACAATATAGTGATGAAAAAAATGATTTTCCCTCGATATTTTTCAGGTTAAAATCCATCTATTCCAATGAATTCAATCGTATCAACGAGTTCCGGGTTGGGTACAACGGTAGACGAGGCTGAGCTGCAACATGTAGACGTGAGAGATGATGAATCCTGGTACATGACGTCCTATGGAGAGGAACCCACATCTGCCACAACGGAGGAAATGACACTTAGCAGCGCAGATTTGGTATTGCCCAGGTTGATCCCATTTTGTCTCACTCGTATATATGACAGCTCCAGGTTTAGCTGAACTACAGCTACATTTCTCCAATCCCCCCTCGAAACCAAGAAGTTTATTAATTTTGTTAAGCCTATGTCAAATTAAATCAATTCGATTGACGATCATTTTCGCAGATTGTTAAAATGTTCTCGAAATGACACGTTCCAATAAATGATCAAAAGGGAGATTAATTATGAAATTTAAATTTAAACGTTTATAGAGAAATTTATGAGCTCATGCATTCATTCAGAGAACAGGATCAAGATAGCTTCACTTTTTTTCAATGATTTTCTATAACTCTCCAAAAAGAAATCCTGATTCATCAAAGTTTTTGACGACCGGGATTTATAATAGTGACAAAAATATATTTTACATATGTGACAACCTTCAAACGACTTGCTACAAGCAATACATCTCTTGTTGTTATAAAAATGGACTGTCCTTTTTCATACGAAAATTCATCAAGATAAATCACCTTTGAGGATAACTCATTTGAATACTTAAGCAAAATCCCCGCCGTTACTGGATTCTTAAGGAAATGTCTGTCTCATTCCGATCTTATAAACAGTCTCATTTAGTGCTATAACTTGTCTCATTTGATGTTATAAACCACATAGCAGGATGAGATTTGAATGACTGCAACATTTTTCTGGAAACTGGTAGCCATTTCACCTGCTATACATAACGTAAAAAAGCCCCAAAATAGAGAGCTTTTCATCGGGACTGTTTTAGTTAGATATTAAATTTTCCTGTAGTAAATGTATATAACAAATTGTAGCCGAGCAAAGGTAATTTTCCCTTTAGATATGTTTATCTTACTTCTTGTTATAAAAAACAGGCTGTCCTTTTTCACTATAAAATAAGAAAACTTAGATGAATCATTAACAGATAATTTTGTATTTACTTTGCCTTTATTCCCGATTTCACTGGGTTTTCGGGGATATTCGCTGTCTCATTTAGATGCTATAATCAGTCTCATTTAATAATATAATTAGTCTCAATTGATGTTATAACCCACACAGGAATTATTTTAGTTTAAAAGTTTCGTTGTCTCATCGCCTCAAATAATAGCACCGTAGAAGCCATCGCTGCGTTCAGTGATTCCGCTTGCCCCTGCATCGGAATGAATACCGACTCATCCACCATGCGCGCGGTAGCAGCAGAAATACCTTGGCCTTCGTTTCCGATCACAAGCCAAGTGGAAACACGCAAATCTATGGTATAGCATGACAAGCTCGCATCCAGTGAGGTGCTGAGCAAGCGGGCACCTTTACTTTTGGCCTGCGGTAAAAGCTCCTCCAGACTGCCTTCAATCACCGGCAGGTGAAACAACGATCCCATCGTGGAGCGGATCGTTTTGGGATTGTACAGGTCGGCGCAGCCATGACCCAATATTACGCCTGCGGCTCCAGCAGCGTCCGCGCTGCGGATGATGGTGCCTACATTGCCGGGGTCCTGCACCCCGTCCAGCACCATCACCAGTGCATCCGGCTGCTCCAGCAATGCCGGGAATGCGCTGCGCTCCTCCTTACGCACGATGGCAAAGACCGACTGCGGCGTCTTCGTATCGGTGCATTTTGCAATGACCGCCGCTGACACGGGAACCCATTCCACCGGCTGGTCGGCTGGATCCAGGCCATTCAGCTCGGCGGGAATGCCCTTGTCCAAATCATAGGCGACGGTTTCGACAGCCGCGTCCGAACGCAGCGCTTCCTGCACCAGATGAATACCCTCGACAATATATTTATGCTGCCGTGTGCGATGCTTTTTCTCCAGCAGTTGCGCCCACTCTTTTACACGCGCATTATTCGGTGAAATGATTTCCATTCGTTTAACCTTCCGTTTCTTTGTCCGTTTCTTAGAATAAATGATGCATCACTTGTACTTGAACATCAGCCTTCATTAGGCTGCGAATGCCAGCTCCAGCTTGGTCAGATCATCCTTGTGGCCCACAATGACAAGTACATCACCCGGCTCCAGACGATCTTCGGCATAAGGTGAAATGTTCATTTCCTGATTTCTGCGAATCGCCATCACATTGCAGCCGAAGCGTGCACGTATGTCTAGCTCCTTCAGGTTTTTGCCAATCATGGAATCGGCGGCTCTCATCTCCAAAATACTGTAGTCCTTGGACAGCTCGATATAATCCAAAATGTTGGGAGATGTCAAATGATGGGCTACCCGTAACCCCATATCCCGTTCAGGATAAACGACTTTATCCGCACCTATTTTTTGCAGCACTTTCCCGTGCAATTCATTTTGTGCCTTGACCACAAGGGCTGGTACGCCCATGTCCTTGAGAATCAATGTCGTCAGAATACTGGCCTGTATATCTTCGCCAATCGCAACTACAATTACGTCAAAATTACGGATACCCAGCGCTCGTAGCGCTTCCTCATCCGTCGAGTCAGCAGATACCGCATGCGTCACAATATTCGACATTTCCTGTGTACGCTGCTCGTCCGAGTCAATAGCCAGCACATCAAAACCCATCTCACTCAGCGCACTGGCAACACTGGAACCAAAACGGCCCATGCCAATGACCGCATACTGTTTTTTTGCCATTCCTTCTTTACCTCCCGATCACCATACTGTCCGTCATAGTATAGCATATCATGTTGCAAACATAAATTTTGACATACTTATGCCAAATGCTTCTCCATGTATACTGGACAACAGCCCAAGCCATAATACATTCGACCACTACTACAACATACGGGAGGTACACATGCCCATTACAATGGATTTACGACAAGCAATTGTTCACAAAGTACACGGCAAATCAGAAGCTGATCTTACGGACATGATTATTGGGTCAGTGGACGGACCGGAGGCCGCTTTGCCTGGATTGGGTGTCATTCTTGAAATTGCTTGGAAGCATATGAGTCCAAACCAGCAGCACGATTTCGTCCATTTGGCACATGAACAAATCGATAAAATCAAACCCGTACCTTTAACCTAGCTCTAGCTATTTAACTTTTTGTTCCGATTTAATTGTGCTCATTATTTTACCCGTATTCGAAAATGAGAATAGTCCACTCGCATTAACATCGAGTGGACTATTCGTTGTATACACTAAATGACTAGATCTAACGGTTCTGCATACTCAATCTTATGGAGCCATTTCCAAAAACTTAGCTGTCGGGTTTTTCTCCATAGCCGTACGCATGGCATACTCATTTTCGAACAAGGCAACATAATTGCCCTTCTTATCCTTTACCAGCGTAGAGTTAATACGGAACTTGCTCGGATCAATCTGATCATCCACAATCCAACGTGCAAATTGGAATGGCATACGCTGAAGCTGTACATCAACGCCATATTCACCCTTCATGCGGTACTCAAATACTTCAAATTGCAGTTGCCCGACAACACCCAATAGCGTATCGTCAAAGCTTACCGTACGGAACACCTGAATCATACCTTCCTCGGTCAACTGGTCAATACCCTTCAGATACTGTTTGTGCTTCAAGGCATTTTTCACCGTTACCTTGGCAAAAATCTCAGGCGAAAAGGTCGGCAATTCATCAAACACAACCTCGCTACCTTGGCTGAGTGAATCACCAATACGGAAAATACCCGGGTCAAACAATCCTATAATATCGCCAGGAAAAGCCTCCTCGACAATATCACGGTCCTGTGCCAGGAACTGCTGTGGCTGAGACAGCTTAATCTCCTTGCCCATCCGTACATGCTTAACACTCATCCCGCGTTGAAACTTACCGGAGACAATACGCAAAAATGCAATACGGTCACGGTGAGCCGGGTTCATGTTCGCTTGAATTTTAAATACATAGCCGGTAAACTTTTCGTTTGTTGGCTCAATTTCCCCAGCTGTACTACGGCGCGGCTCCGGTTTAGGAGCAAGCTGAAGGAAGTTTTCCAAAAATGTTTGTACACCAAAATTATTAATCGCACTGCCGAAGAATACAGGTGTTAATTCTCCACGCTGTACTTTTTCCATGTCAAAAGGGTCACCCGCGACGTCAAGCAACTCCAAGTCTTGGCATAATTGGTCATGCAAATATTCGCCCGCCATCTCACGAATGATTGGATCATTGTAATCTTCCACTTTTTGTACTTTGATCGTGGAATGGTCATCTCCCTGAAACAGCTCGACCTGATTTTTGACACGGTCATAGACACCACACAACTCGCGTCCTGTACCAATCGGCCAATTCATAGGCACCGAACGGATGCCAAGCACCTGCTCCAGCTCCTCCATCAAATCAAAAGGACTGCGTCCCTCACGATCCAGTTTGTTAATGAAGGTGAAAATCGGAATTCCACGCTTCGCACAAACTTGAAACAGCTTAATCGTTTGCGCTTCCACACCTTTCGCTACGTCAATCAGCATGACTGCACTATCTGCTGCTGTTAATGTACGATACGTGTCTTCACTGAAATCCTGGTGACCTGGGGTGTCCAGAATATTGATGCGGTGACCATTATAATCAAATTGCATTACTGAGGATGTTACAGAGATCCCCCGCTGTTTTTCAATCTCCATCCAATCACTCGTGGCGTGTTTGCTTGCTTTACGCGCTTTAACTGAACCAGCAAGACGAATCGCGCCCCCGAACAGCAGCAGCTTTTCCGTCAGTGTCGTTTTACCCGCATCCGGGTGAGAAATAATCGCAAACGTACGCCGTTTGTCGACTTCCTGTTGAAGTATATCTGTTGTTTTACTCATTTCACATATCCCTTCATGATCAAATCCATTGCATTACTGCTCAAGCTATTCATAAAAAGGCCATGACGCACGCCTGTTTTCATAAGTTCATCGGCTCTATGGGCTATATTTCCATTAGCTCCAGTATTCGGCGCACTCCGTTACCATATTCATTATAAATACGATCAATTTACATGTTTTAGCCTGCCTTTAACTTATAATCAGTTGCAAACCGAAAACCTGAGACTAAGCTATTATAGCACACTCCGAACGCAAAGCATCCCCTTACGTCCTGAACAGGACATAGGGGGATGCAGGACAAATCGGGATTACTGAACGCCGCCTACTCGCCAGATGACATTATCTTCATCCTGACCGCTAACCGGCCACCACTTGAAGCCATCCTGCTCCAATAGCTTGTGAGCACCTTCCGGTCCCCATGAGCCTGCAGCATAGGTTTCCAGCGTATCTGGGGTCTGCTGCCATGCCTTGGCGATTCGATCGACGAATCCCCATGCCGTGGCAACCTCATCCCAACGCGTGAAGTACGTCGAATCACCCTCAATCGCATCCATCAGCAATCGTTCATAAGCCTCCGGTGAGTTGATACCCACCATACAGCTTTGGCAAAAATCCATAGCCAGCGGTTCAATATCTGATTCGGAACCAGGTTTCTTGGCATTAATTTTAATGTAAATGCCCTCCATTGGATTGACCCGAATCACGAGCAAGTTCGGTTCTAGCTTATGCTTTTGACCGAGATACACGTTCGTTGGCATGCTCTTAAATTCCACAACAATCTCCGTTGTTTTTACTGGGAGACGTTTGCCCGTACGAATATAGAACGGTACGCCAGCCCAACGGAAGTTATCAACAAACACGCGTGAAGCAAAATAAGTCTCTGTGTTCGACTGTGGATCTACCTTGTCTTCTTGGCGATACCCCGGCAACTGCTGGCCGCGATAACTGCCTTCGGTGTATTGGCCACGTACCACATTGGTTTTCACATCCTCAGACGTTTCAAAAGGGCGCAGCGAACGCAGCACTTTTACCTTTTCATCACGGATATCCTCAGGCAACAAACGACTAGGTGGTTCCATCGCAATCATCGTTAGCATTTGCAACATATGGTTCTGTCCCATATCCCGCAAGGCGCCGGAATGATCGTAGTAACCTCCGCGTTCCTCCACCCCTACCGTTTCACTAAGCGTAATTTGCACATTGGCAATATGCTTATTATTCCACAGTGGTTCAAAGAAGGCGTTCGCGAAGCGGATCACCTCAATATTTTGTACCATTTCCTTACCAAGATAGTGATCAATCCGATAAATTTCTTCTTCGGCAAATACTTCTCGTATTTCAACGTTCAATTCTTGTGCAGATTCGAGGTTATAACCGAATGGCTTCTCAATTACTAGGCGATTCCAGCCTTTTCCATCCATCATGCCGCCATCTTTCAAGCTCTTCGACACGCTTCCGAATAATTCAGGAGCCAAGGCCAAATAAAACAACCGATTTCCCGGTATGTTAAACTTGCTTTCTATAGACTCCGTCTGCTGTCTCAGCTCATGGAACCCTTCGACATTGTTTATATCCAGCGATTTATATTCAAAATGCTCGGCAAATGCCTGCCATTCTTGATCATTTTCTGCTTTGTAGCGACTAAACTCCTGTATGGAAGCATACAGGTCATTACGGAATTCTTCCTCTGTGCGCGGACGCCTTGCTACACCAATAACGGCAAAATCTTCAGCAAGCTTGCCTTCGCGGTACAAGCTGTAAATAGCAGGAAAAAGCTTGCGACGAGCCAAATCGCCCGTAGCGCCAAAAATAAACAGAACTGCGCCTTGCGTCACAACAGATTCTTTAGCAGGTATGTCAGCCATGAAGTACCTCATTCTTCCCATGTCAAGATTCCGCAATCCACAATCCCCGAAATCCGCATGTAGTATTGTGTATATTTATACAAGATCATACTTGATTTTCGAAAAACATGGAACTAAAGATTTGATGATATTTTATCATATCCTACATGGATAAGCTATCCGATGAATCATAAATTTACCTTATAAGTCAGTATTCAATCGTGATGAGCGGGAAACCGAGCGTTATACGTGTATTCTGCTGCTCCCTATCTTCATGTACAGCCATCTGCATCTGGACCTGATGCTCACCGCTTTGAATCATTAACGGCAGCTCTGGAGCTTCATAGGATATAGCCACAGTAGTCGCATCCGTATATCTTTCTTTGGCCTGCATGGAGATGTTCTCTGCTAAGCTCGCCTCTGTCAGTTTCAACAGTTGATCTTTGGATTCCTTTGTATGCAGCGAACGCTGAAGGGCTGTGTTCCACTGCGCTTGAATCCCCATAGATTTTAATTGCTCAGCACAAAGCTTATGAAGCTGAATCAACCGCTCACGTCCTGCATTATTACTCTCCAGTTGAACAACTACATACCATTGTCCAGTTTGACGTTCCATCACATTTAAGCGGATTCTTAGATCCTCACTATGACGAACAGAACGATAAACCGTGTGTCCATTTTCTACGAGTTTGTTTACTGTGGGTATATTCAGCTGATCGGCTATCTGTGCCGCCACATCTGCCGGCTTTTCATGGTTAGAAATCCAATCGCCTTGCCACTTCACAACCAGCTTATCCAACGTACCCGGGGCCTGGTCCGAGATGATTAACAATGAACGTAAAGCCGTTTCTGCTTCGCGGGAATCATATCGGTTTGTCTGAAGGGTTCCGTAGCGCCAGCCAGCCAGTACCAGCACCGTTCCTAATACCAAAATTGCAATAATCCCTTTTTTAATCAGCTCTGCTTTTAACATTATCGTTCCCCCCGCTCCACAACCATCCGATTCCCACACCTACGCTCTGGTTACTTTCTTTTTCGGCTGGTTTGAAATCTATCAATCTATCAATAGCATTCCCTTTGTCAAAGGTTTTATACACACAGCTACGGCAAAGCCCTTCTAAAATATTCATCTGCCTACTGGGTGTTCGACCATACATCGTAGGCACCGTAAGAATAGACTATGATCACAATGCATCTTACACCAAAAGAGGTGAAATCATGTTTCCGATTTATCCTGTAAATGAAGCCAATGTGGCACCTCATGGTGGACGTCTGGTCTGTGCCGTTATGCGTGATGGTACACGACACATCGGCATCTTAAGTGGGTGTAGCAAAGGCAAGCTGATGTTGAACGGATATCCATCCTCCTTTCCTGACAGTCTCTACGCCGGGAGCTACAGTAACAAAGGAAAACAATCCCCAAAAAAGAATTCCTCTAAAAAGAAAAAAAGGAATCCTAAAAACAAAGCTCGTACCTCTGCCAAACTAAATGCCTTAATTAAGCCACCTAACGAACCTCTGAGTCCATCCTTTCCTTATGACGCAGGCGGATTTGCTGGAAATGGTTATAGTAGTTATGGAAATGGCAGACCAGGCTATCGCGGTGGGTACGGCGGATATGGATACGGGGCAGGGCTTGCACTAGATCTGGCTTTAATCGCCTTTTTATTCCTCCTGATCTAAACACCTTGTTATGGAATACAAAAAACCGGAGGACTATTGTCGTCTCCGGTTCTTTGTATTCGTTTATTCTACATTCTACTCTGCTAATCCGTTCTTATAGGCATAGATCGCCGCCTGTGTACGGTCTTCCACTCCTAATTTAGCGAGAAGGTTCGTGACATGGAATTTTACCGTCTTAATCCCGATAATCAGCTCATCTGCGATATCTTGGTTAGACTTCCCTTGTGCCAACAGGCGAAGCACCTCCATCTCACGATCAGTCAGTTCCGTATGCGCGGGTGCCTCAGCCTGTGGCTGGCGAAATCGATTCATCATCTTGGAGGCCACCTGTGACTCTAGTACGGACTGTCCGCGTGCAGCTGCACGGATCGCATCCGCTATCTCGGAAGCACGAGACGTTTTGAGCAAATAGCTGAATGCCCCTGCCTCAATGACCGGATACATTTTCTCATCGTCCAAATAACTTGTCAGCACAATCACCTTTGTCTCTGGAAGCAGACGAGTTACTTGGCGTGTCGTTTCGATGCCATCCATGCCATCCATGACCAGATCCATCAAAATGACATTTGGCTTGTATTCGGAAGCCAACCGTATGCCTTCTTCTCCGCTTCCAGCCTCGCCGACCACTTCAATACCTTCTTCCGTCCCCAGCACCGCCGCAAGACCAATCCGTACCATTTCATGGTCGTCTACCAGCAGTACGCTAATCGGTAATTCCGTTTCCATGATCATCGTTCCTTCCGCTTTCATCATTAATAACTGGCACGGAAACCTCGATCCGTGTTCCTTTTCCCGGTGCCGTTATATATTGAATAGCTCCCCCAATTTCACTGACCCGCTCCTGCATTGTGGATAATCCATATGAAGTCTGCTTTTTCTCATCCAGTTCAAAACCAATACCGTTATCCCGAATCGTCAGCCTGATGGAATCCGGGCGTTGCACGATACGAATTTCCATGCGGGTTGCTTTGGCATGACGCAATGTATTAGACATCGCTTCCTGAACAATACGAAACAAGTGGTTCTCAATGCCTTTAACCAACTGTACTCCGCTTTCAATCTCAAAATCAATCTCCATCGGTACCTTTGCCTGCAACTCCTGTACCAAATCACGCAAACCCTGCTCAAGCCGTTTTCCTTCCAGATAGACAGGCCGCAGATGAAGTAGTAACGCCCGCATTTCGGATTGTGCCACGGAAGACATTTCTTCAATTAGCGCAACTTGACGCTGCGCTTTATCAAAATCCTTATCCAGCGTCCTCCCCACAGCCGTCGCCGTCATTGAAATAGCAAATAATTGCTGTGATACGGCGTCATGCAACTCTCTGGCCAGCCGCTGCCGCTCCTCCACAATCGCAGTCATCCGTGCCTGTTCTGCCAACTGAGCATTATCCGTGGATAAGCGTTGTAAAGACGTAACTTGTTCCTGCCATTTACGCCCGATCCGTTCCAGCTGCTCTCCCAGCCTGCCAAGCTCATCATGCCCTAGGGGCGGCAACTCACGTGCAGGGGTTCCCTTTTCCCACATCAGCAACGTCTCTCTCAACATTTCCAATCTGCTTTTAAAGCGGTAGCTCTCATAAAATCCGTACATTGCCCCTGTACCAATCAACACCAGTATAACGGCTCCTGCAACTTTCAATATCATGCCCCAGGTTGGGAACGACTTCACATATCCATATGTATACAGCATATAAAAGACAACTACGCCCACAACAACACACAGGAGGATACCTTCACCCATACTGCGGGTTACCATGTTGGACGTTTTTTTATGATTCATCCCGGTTCCTCCTGATTCAATAAAATCGGACGCGGACATCGCCCGCCAAGTACGAAACGACAAACTTCACTTTATACTCACTCTGCTCAAAATGGGGAGACTTCCAAACCAGTCGATTGAGCATCCCCGCCTCATGATCCCGGTCAAACTGAATCTGTCCGAACAATACGAGCATCTCCACCTCTACACCGTAATTATCCGGTAACGTGATGTCAATGTCACCGAAGATCCCTTGTAGAAATATGACGGACTCACGTTCCTCTGGGAGAGCCAACGTCAGGTCAGCATCCACGTCCCCAACCACATGCCATATGCTTGTGCTGCGCAGACTCCAAGGCACTTCATCCCATTTATGATTGGATATAAAATTGTGCTTGAATATGGAGCTTTGACCTTTATGCAGCTTCCTTGAACGTGAATAGAATACAGCTAATGATGCTAGTGTAACTACCACAAACAGGAACAAATGATCCAGCACTAACAGTCCAGCACCAATCGCGAGCATCGTGTAACCTTTTTTGATTTTGGAATTACGGATCTTATATATTCCGGCCAACATTAGGATCAGTGCAACCACGGAGAGGAACCCAATCCACTGACCGAATAAAATGATAATCCCGATGCCAATCCCTGCCAGTGCCAAGGCTGATTTTCTTCTCTCCATGCTGCACCCCCTTTATGTTTATACAGGACGGAAAAGCCATAGTGGCGCGACATTCCGCCATATGGCTTTCACGGACCATACAGATTGAGCACGATCATCGACCAATGTCCATTCCATACAGCATATCATAATGTCTTGTTTCCGAGTAGTCAGTCCTTCTTCATATCGACTGGTTTAGCACCTGTCTGAATTTTGGACTTAAGCTGTTGAAGCTGCTCATCCACTTTAAACTGTTTTTCAGCCTCAGCTGGATTAATATATGCTTCTCCTGGAGCTTGACGGTAAGGAGCACGCAGTACGTCAGCTTCAGCTTCCATTTGCATGATTTTTTCTTCCATACGGTGGAAGCCCAATGAAGCAGACCCACTTTCAATCGTGTGCAAACTATTGATTTGAGACATTTGCTTTTTGGCTTTCGCCATTTGAGCACGGGATACCAACTCATTGCGCTTGTTGCGCATTTTATAGAATTCATCTTTCATGTCGTGAAGCTGCTGTACCAATTCTTTTGCTTGAAGCTCAGCTTGTGTGTGCAAGTCGCGGTATTCGTCCTGCTTTTGCACAAAATAAATCTTCTCTCCCAACAGCTTGCGCGCTACTTCTTCCTGGCCATTTCGTAATGCGGATTCAGCTTGCTTCTCACGCTCATTGGATACACGCACCGCTTCCTCCAAACGCTGTTTCATACGTCGTTCATTCGCCATTTGCTTGGCAACCGTTACCTCAGCCTCGTGAATTTCCGCCTCCATATCGCGCAGATATTGATTCAACATAATAATCGGATCTTCCACTTTATCCAACACTTCATTCACCGATGCTCTTGTCATATCCTTCATTCTTTTAAAGATCCCCATTATTTACGATCTCCCTTCTCGAATTGCTCTACTTTTTTGCGTAACTCTGCCAATTCTTTTTTCATTGCCTTTTTCTCAATATCTTCCATCATGGAATCCAAGTCGTTGTTCTGACCTGTGTTAAATTTGGATGAGTTGCGGGCATCTTGACCAAAAAACGGGTTCGAATTGCCGTATGCGCCGCCCTGATTGTAACCAGTTCCCTGCCCATACTGCGATCTTGTATTGTTACTGCCATAATAGCGCGGGTCCTGTTGATTATAGGGTCCGCTGTCAGGGCCAAATCCTCCATCGAAAGGAGATCTCGGCTCCTTGGAGATAACCAGTGCCGCAATCACATAAATCATAAATGTGGTTCCTGCTGTAATAAAGAAACTGATCACAACCAGAATACGAATCCATGTTGAGTCCATTCCTGTTGCGTCAGAAAGACCGCCACATACACCTGTTATTACTCTATCCCGGCTTGATCTGTAAATTCGGGTCATTATCAATTTACTCCTTCCCGCTGTTGTTCAGCTTGCTTTTCAGTCTCTCCCACTCTTGTTCAAGCAACGATCCACCGCCTTGGGCATCCTGTACATGGTCGCCCTCACCCCGACGTAAATCACGCAGACTCATCGTTTCTGCTTCCATATCGGCTACTCGGTCTTCCAAGCGGTTGAACATTCGGGGAACATTTCGTCCACCGTATGTACCAGCCCGTTCGTTCATTTGCTGCTGGAGTCTCAACGTCTGTACACGTGCCGCATAATACTGACGCTTACTGTGTACCGTTTGATATTCTGTCTTTAATGTATCTAGCTGTTGTTCTAGCTCACGTAGTGATTCACGGCTCTGCTCCCACAGTTCTCTATACTGCTCTTCTTTTTCTGCATATAGCATTTTCTCCTGAAGGGCCAGCTTCGCGATATGTTCTTCATCAGCCTTCAAAGCCAGTAGCGCCTGTTCCTCCCGTTTGGTCTGCATGGACAATGCATGATCCAACTGCTGCTTCATCTGTCTTGTGTGCATCGCATACTGTTGATGGAGTTTTTCCGCTTCGGCAATTTCCTGGCGGGTATTATACAAGAACTGGTCAATTAGTTGCACCGGGTCTTGGCTTTGTTCCAAATGCTCATTGAAGGTCGCTACCGTGATATCTCGCATTCTTCGAAAAACACTCATTTGCGTCTGCTCCTTTCACAATTCGTATTTCCATAATTTATCACTTCGTTGCTACAATCTTTTTTCATTCGTCAAACTGCTAAAATCAGTAACGTCTTCTGCGGTCACTCAGCAGGGAAACACCAAATATGATCAACCCGATTGCCAGTAGCGGTCCCAGAAGCCAGGACAGTTTGCCAAGCAAAATCAGTACCCCGAGTACAAGTACGATCCAGCCGAAGAGCGCATTTCCTTTTTTCACACCGTAGTAGCCTAGCATGACCATAGCTATCGGAATTAAGTAACCAATCAGATGTCCTAAAAAGTGACCGAAAAACGGAGTAAACTTACCGAGCAGCATAATCGAACCCAACACGATCAGTACAATCGCTAACCCATTCCCTTTGTTAACTCTCATCATCTCTCACCGCCTTTCACTGTGTCTTGCTTATGTTCTTATTGTACGCTGACTTAGCGTTCGACAAAACGGACCCCAGACGGTTTTTGAACCTAGACCTAAGTCGGGGATGAATATAGACCTGCGGCTATCACCCTCTATGCTGTTCTGCTGCACGGGCTATCGAGTGTTGCTCACCCGCTTGCTTGGAGCGTAGTGACAGGACAAGACAAGCCAGTAACGCTATAGCTGCAACCATATAAGGCAGGTTAATATGAACATCGAACAACAGTCCTGCAATTAACGGTCCAATCACATTACCCAAGCTTGTATAGGACGAGTTCATTCCTGCCACAAAGCCTTGCTCATCTCCGGCCTGCCGCGATAGAGAAGTGCTTACTGCTGGACGAAGGATATCCATAGCCAGAAAAATGATAAAGGTCGTCAGCATAATCATCACATACTGTTCAGCAAATAGGGTTAGAAAAATGAAAACGCCCCCAATAGCCAAACAGAGGTGAATGACTTTTTTCTCTCCAAAACGATTAATGATCCATCCAAATATAGTTGCTTGGACAACTGCTCCCATAATGGAGCCTGTCGTTATAATGATGGCAATATCCATTGGTGTAAAACCATATTTATGGTCAACAAACAGTCCAAACACTGTTTCAAAGTTCGCTAACCCAAAAGCAACGACAAATACAATGAGTAAACCCATGAAATATGGAGATTGATATGACTTGGCAAATTGCTGCAAAAGATTTTCTTTTTGACGTGGAAGCTCTCTATTAAATTGTTGCTTTTCCTTGCTTAAAGACTCAGGCAGCACTAACAGAGACAAGATAGCCGCTATTCCCGCAGCTCCTGCTGCCGCAAAGAAGGGAATGCGTATTCCATATGTGGCAAGCAAACCGCCAATCCCTGGTCCTATTATGAAGCCTGTGTTGATCGCTGCATTGATCATTCCCATTCCCTTGCCTCTTTCCTCAAACGAGGTCACGTCAGCTACATAGGCCATAATAGAAGGAGTAAGCAATGCTGCCCCTGCTCCACCCATGATTCGTGCTATGAACAGGGTAGGAATGGAATTTGCCAGTCCAAAAACAAGCTCTGATAACATGAAGATGAACATCCCAGAAACAATCAACTTTTTACGTCCATAACGATCAGACAACTTTCCTGACAATGGTGATAACAAAAGCTGTGTCAACGCAAAAGCTGCAACCATCAGCCCCATCGAGGAACCATTCATCCCTAGCTCACTTATAAACTTAGGTAACACAGGAACAACTAAGCCAATCCCCATGAATGCCAAAAAAATGTTAAGCATCAATAACAGCATTGCTCCTCGATTTCTTGTGAGTATAGACATATTTCCACCCTTCCTTTTCCGTATCTCTTTATTCAACATCAGGTAAACTTCATTATTCTTTTTCAAAAACAATTGAAACTAAAATTGTTTTATTAGTTTTCATATAAAAAAATGGCCTCTTCAAATATGCAGCATATTGTTGAGGCTATTTTTTTATTTTTCGACCAATCCGAACAACAGAATATCTACAATAGAATAAGTTGCTTCCTCTACCGTCACACTGTTATCCAGAAAGAAACGCTGATCAAGCGTTAAATTTACAGATTCAATAATAAGCTTCATGATCAGAGCCTCATTTTTGTTCACTATTATTCCTTCTCGAATGCCTTCCTGAATTAATGTTCTAATCGGAGACCAGTCATTTAAATCGGCATGTACCCTTTTCCATTGCTCAGGATAATACTTTTTCATCTGGTCCAATATTCTTAAATCGTAAAACTTATAATACAGAGGCATGACCCTAATCGACTGCTTAATCTTGTCTAACAAAGATAACTCATTATTTTCGATAATTTGCTCAGTTTTACGAATCATATCATCATTAGTACGCTCAATAAGTGTTTCTAAAATAAGCGTCTTAGACGAAAAATGTTCATACAACGTACGCTTACTAATGGCGAGTCTTTTCGCAAGATCATCCATCGTAAATTTCAAACCATTTTCATGAACTTCCTCTACAAAAGCCTCCAAAATTCTTTCCTGCATATTCGTCCTCATTTCTTTCGTGCTCAGTAAACTAGAAAAGTTTTTTCAGTACCATCATCTTACGATAAGATCAAAGCGCTGGTCAAATCCATGTTAACCTTGTTGCCAAAATCATGAATATATAATAAAAAGGATGATAAAATGCCTTTAAGCATTTTATCACCCTTTTGTGTATACCGGCGAGAGGACTCGAACCTCCACGGTTTCCCACTCGATACCGAATACAATCTTGATAATACCTTGTTTAATGAAGGAAAATAAGCGCTGCTCGTCGATTTCGACCCGCAAGGTAATCTGTCGATGTACTTTGGTATTGAGCAGCGGGATCAACTTCCGTAGCTATGGTCTGCGACAGGACTAACTCAGTTGCTCAGTATCAAGGAATTTAGAATACTTGTACAACTTCTTTAATATCATCAATTTCCTCAAGAATTGCGCGCTCAATAGCAACCTTTAACGTAATCGTAGCACTTGGGCAACCATTGCAAGCTCCCAAAAATCTTAATTTTGCTATACCGTTCTCAACTTCGACCAGTTCAGCATCTCCACCGTCACGCAGTAAGAAAGGACGTAGTTTGAGAAGAACTTCCGATACTTCATCGAATAAAACTCCATTTTCATCCATTATGTCAACTCCTCCCATTTTTTATCAACCGTCAATTCAGACCTTTTTTCACCCTAGATCGTCTGAGTGATCCTTTGCTTTTTGCCTAAGAGTGACCTCTTGATCCGAAAGTTCCCTTATAAGCGTATGAATAGAGTCTAAAGGTATCATCACACCACAACTTGCGCTCAATCCTGACAGCATATTGAAGCAGAACTGAAGTTTTCGTATCTCTCGGGTAATTTGAGCTAGTTCTGAATCGTCCGAATTATTTTTCTTCATTACTAGCACCTCTTTAAAGAATGATAAAGGTTTGATCTATTAAATTAATGAATCAACCGATGCTTCCTTCCATCTCAAATTGAATCAACCGATTCATTTCAACGGCATATTCCATTGGCAATTCTTTGGTAAACGGTTCAATAAAGCCCATTACAATCATTTGTGTAGCATCTTGTTCTGTAAGCCCGCGGCTCATTAAGTAAAACAATTGTTCCTCGGACACTTTGGATACTGTTGCCTCGTGCTCCAAAGTAATCTGATCGTTTTTAATTTCATTGTACGGAATCGTATCTGATGTTGACATGTTGTCCAATATCAACGTATCGCACTTAATATTGGACTTGGACCCTGCGGAATCGCGGCTGAAGCTGGACAACCCTCGGTAGTTTACTTTTCCGCCCTGCTTGCTGATGGATTTGGATATAATCGTAGATGTTGTCTCGGGAGCAAGGTGAATTACCTTCGCGCCAGCATCTTGATGCTGATCTTTACCGGCTACGGCAATAGACAGGATGGACCCCTTGGCTCCCCGTCCTTTCAATAATACTGCCGGATACTTCATTGTTACCTTGGAGCCGATGTTGCCGTCCACCCATTCCATTGTGGCATTTTCTTCTGCCACAGCCCTTTGGGTTACCAAGTTGTAGATATTAGGAGCCCAATTCTGAATGGTCGTGTAACGGACACGGGAATCTTTCCGGCAAATAATTTCAATAACTCCACTATGCAGAGAACTGGTACTATAAATAGGTGCTGTACATCCTTCAACATAATGGACAAAGCTGCCCTCTTCGGCAATAATTAATGTCCGCTCGAATTGACCCATATTTTCAGAATTAATACGGAAATAACCTTGTATAGGAACCTCGCACTGAACACCCTTCGGAATGTATACAAAGCTACCGCCTGACCAAACCGCACTATTAAGCGCCGCAAATTTATTGTCGGCGGGAGGGATGATCGTCCCAAAATGTTGCTTAAACACTTCGGGGTATTGCTTTAATGCACTATCCGTATCAAGGAAAATAACGCCCTGATCCTCCAGTTCTTTCCGCATGCTGTGATAAACTACTTCCGACTCATATTGAGCGGATACGCCCGCCAGGAACTTTTGCTCCGCTTCAGGGATTCCCAGCTTGTCAAAGGTTGCTTTGATCTCGGAAGGAACCTCCTCCCAGGTCTTTCCCTGTTTTTCAGAAGGGCGAACGTAATACTGGATGTCATCAAGATTTAGCCCGGTCAAATCCGCTCCCCATTCAGGCATCGGCATTTTGTAGAATTGATTCAAAGCTTTCAACCGAAAATTGAGCATCCACTCCGGCTCTTCCTTGATCCGGGAAATTTCCCGGACAATCTCTTCCGTCAGACCTTTTCCAGATTGAAAAATAGACTGGTGCTTGTCGCGAAACCCATATTTATATTCGCCCATATCTGGTGCTTTTTTAGCCATTAGTATCACTCCTTTTTAACCTTTCAAGATTCATTTTGATTTGCTATGATCTGCCGAGCTTGCTTTCCACTAAATCTTTTAGGCGACTGCGAACACCTTCCAGCGGGATCTCCGAAATGACAGGAGCGAGAAATCCGAAAATAACAAGATGTTCGGCTTCACTCCGTGATATCCCGCGCGACATCAGATAATAGATTTGCTCTGCATTTACTTGCCCCACGGATGCAGCATGACCCGCGGTTACATCATCCTCATCTATCAGCAGGATCGGATTGGCATCGCCGCGAGCTTTAGGACTTAGCATAAGCACGCGTTCTGTTTGCTGACCATCACAATGGGTTGCGCCTTTTTCAATCTTTGTAATGCCGTTAATAATGGCCGTAGCTTCTTCAAGCATGACTGCACGCGTAATCATCTGGCTTACCGAGCTTCTGCCAAAATGCTGAGCTTGAGTTGTATAGCTCGATTTTTGATTGCCCGTGCCAATAGCAATCACCTTATTGTCGGAGACCGCCCCGTTGCCTTGTAGCAAAGTCTTGGTATCGCTGGCGGTATAACCATTGTTCATCTCACCAATAATCCATTCCACACCCCCATCAGCAAGAACGACCGCCCGTCGCTGGGTGAAATCTGTTGTAGTTGCAGCAAGCTGATGAACCGAAGCTACTTGCACCTTTGAGCCCGCCCCCGCGAAGACCTCCGTCACACCGTTATGCAATACCTTGACATCATCACCACTCGATACACAATTATCCACATAAGTGATCTTGCTGTTGCTCCCTGCCACAATTAAGACGTGAGGAGCAAAACACACACCGCTTGTATCGTTAAGAAAGATCGCTTGAATAGGTGCTTCAACCTCTACACCGTCTGGGACATATAGAAAAACGCCACCACTCCATAAGGCACTGTGTGCAGCAGATAAACGATGTTCTTCTGGCTTTACTGCCTGAAAGAGATAACGTTGAACCAGCTCCTCATGCTCTTTTGCCGCAGTATGCAGATCCGTTAAAATGACTCCCTGGGCGGCTAAGCTCTCGGACAATTTCGTATACACTACATCCGAGTTGAACTGAACGATTAGTCCGCCTTTCACCGGAGAAGCAACCAAACCTCGAACAACCTCCGGCGCTTCCTCCAAACTAGACCACGCATTCTCAGCCTTGTAATCTCCACTTTCGTAGATATCCCATTTTTCGAGATTGATTTTCTCCACTTTAGGCAACTCCAGCGTCCCTGCCAGTTCGAGTGCGTGAACGCGGCGTTCAATCAGCCAACGAGGTTCATCCTTAGCGCTTGACCATGCGCGTAAATCGTCCACATTCATTGAAACTCTAGCTTGTATATCCACGTGCTGTTCCTCCTCTCCGGCTTTTAAGCTTCCCTTACCGTCTCATCCGTAATCCCAAGTTCCTCCTTCACCCAATCGTACCCTTCAGCCTCCAAACGGTGGGCAAGCTCCGGACCGCCAGATTTAACTATCCGGCCTTGCATCATGACATGCACAAAATCCGGGGTAATATAATTCAACAGTCGTTGATAATGGGTGATGATTAAAAAGCCTCTATCCGGGCTGCGCATCTCATTTACGCCATTGGCCACAATACGCAGTGCATCAATATCAAGCCCTGAGTCCACTTCATCCAGGATCACAAACTTGGGTTCAAGTAGCATCATTTGCAAAATCTCATTCCGCTTTTTTTCACCGCCAGAGAATCCCTCATTCAAATAACGATGCACAAATTCCGGGTTCATCTCCAGCCCCTTCATTTTGCTCTCCATTTCACGGATAAAACGGATTAAGGATATCTCATCGCCTTCTTCACGCCGTGCATTGATGGCACTTCTGAGAAAGTCCGAGTTGGTCACGCCAGCAATTTCACTTGGGTATTGCATAGCGAGGAACAAGCCTGCCTGGGCACGCTCATCCACCTCCATCTCCAGAAGGTCTTCATTGTCCAATGTCACCTTACCGCCAGTAACCTCATATTTGGGATGGCCCATTAAAGCTGAAGCCAATGTACTTTTTCCCGTCCCATTAGGCCCCATAATCGCATGAATCTCTCCGCCATGAATCTCCAGTGTGAGCCCTTTTAAAATTTCTTTCCCTTCAATCTTGGATCTTAATTCCTCAATCTTTAATGTCGTCATTTATCGTAAACTTCCCTTCGGAGTATTCTTCGGCACGCGCCACCAAATCACTCATAAATTTTCCAATAGTCTGCAGCTCAACCTCTGAATAGGATTCAATGAATTGGTAAAACCTTTCTTCTTTTTCTTTGTGCAGTTCTTTATGCAAATGATAAACGTGTCTTCCCTTATCCGTTAAACTAAAGTAAATCTCCTTACGATTGCTGTTCAGTTGACTTCTCATAATGAAGCCCATTTCCAGCAGCTTTGCACTAATTTTAGTAATGCTAGCTTTGGACAACCCCATCTTCTCCACAATCCCGGTATGATTTATCGGTTCATAATCACCAATGCAATCAATAACGTGTACACTAGTAATATTGTTGGAGAGCATGTCAATCTGGTACTTTCTGGCCTGTTGCCGAAACGAGTTAAATTCTTGTTCAGTATACAGCTCATTCAGATGTAGCATTTTAATATATTGCTCGTAAAGATGACCTTTAAAATGATTTTGAAACTCCAATTTCCCAATCTCCCCTCTCTTGTAGTAGTTGCAGACCAAGTTCAGTGTCACCATTAGATTATTTTTTGTTCACTAGTGAACAAAATTATATTAACACAATTGATATTGATAATCAATATCAATTGTGTTAAATGTGACGCAATTTTGGAGGCGCTTTTCATGAGTTTGTTATCATTGTCATCGGCCTCATGCTGTGTTTTGACTAGGGCACGTCCCGGAAATGGTTTTGCCTACCTCTGATCAATTCGGCAGCACCCGGATGGATATGGTAACCGAAGCCAAGTCCAATACCGTTGCCTATGAACGTCATGGTACACCTGCCACAGACCGGGGTCGCTACCGTAAAAAGAGGACAAAGGTGGTGCTTGGCCGAGCTGTTTTAAAGCCGTACCGCAGCGTTTGAGTACGCTATCGTGAGCATGTATGGCAATGAATAATCCGTCAGTTACCTGTGTCTGGATATGTTATGGGGCCAAAGAGTATACCAAAAACTGTGGTTTTTGCTGGTGAATCCGAACAGGCGATGCTCCATTCTAGCCAGCACCGATCTGACACTGGAGACGACCTAGATCATCGAACTTTATACCGCCCGGTTCAAAATCAAATGCACCTTCTGGGCGCTAAAGCAATCCATCGGCGGATTCAGCTACCACTTTTGTAGCAAATCCATTCCGAAGCTCAACCGGTATTTGAAAAAGGATCGGGTTCACCCTCTGGAGTTGTTGGAAGAGGAGAAAGCGCAACGGGACATCCGCCTAACTGTAAAGATGAGAATGGTAAACGATAACCAAAATGGATCCCTACGGGGCTTAAGATAAAAGGAACCAAGAAAAGAGCCGAAATCTTGCTTCAGGAAGCCAGGAAGAATTATCATATGGAAGGACAAGCACTCGCGGTTGAAAACGAAGATATGCTGTAAGAGTAAAAGCGGCTACTCCATCCGGTAATAGCAAAAGGCTGTTCGCAGACTTTATGCTTCAATGGCTAGAGATGATGAAAAACAGTATCGGGCTTATCTCATCTCCTATATCTCCTATTCCGACACTGTAAAAGGCCGCGTAGATCCTTTTTCCGAGAGAAAGGGATGTATTGCTTGATGATTTAACTACAGAGGATTTTCAGACCTTGTATACCCATGAAATGAATGTGCAAGGTGTCAGCGCCAATACCGTTATTCATTACCACGCGAACATTTGCAGAGCCCTTCAGTATGCCGTGAAAATAAAGCTGATTGTGGCGAATCTCCCTGACTTAGTTGAAAGCCCAAAAAAGAACAATTACGTCGTGAGCTTCTACAATGCCGAGGAGCTGAATCAACTCCTCGCAGTAATCCGAGGCGAAAGAATTGAGCTTTTCGTTATCCTGGCTGCCTTTTATGGGCTAAGCCGAAGCGAGGTCGTAGGATTAAAATGGTCGGCTATTGATTTATTGAATTGGACTATTAATATTAAACATACCGCCACATCGGGTAATTTGAATGGTAGATATATTGAAATTGAAAAGGACCGAACCAAGAATAAAGCCAGTCGCCGTATACTGCCACTGGTGGACACGTTCTATGAGCTTCTGATTCGTATGAAGGAATAACAGGAATCCTATCGCTTATCTTCTGACAATTCTTATTGTCTTGAATACCTGGAGTATATTTATGTAGATGTATTAGGGGTAAGCATGAAAGAAGTTCAGGAATGGTTAGGCCACAGCGATTATGCAACAACGGCAAATATTTATTCGCATTTCGAATACAACTCAAAGGTGTCTTCAGCTCAAGCAATGAGTGCGGTACTAAAGCTCAAATAAAAAAAGCCCACTAGAGATTATCTCTAATGAACTCTTTTAGTTAATACCGGCGAGAGGACTCGAACCTCCACGGTTTCCCACTCGATTTTGAGTCGAGCGCGTCTGCCATTCCGCCACGCCGGCATATTCAATTATGGAGGCGCCACCCAGATTTGAACTGGGGAATAAAGCTTTTGCAGAGCTTTGCCTTACCACTTGGCTATGGCGCCAGAGTGTAACAAAGCGGACGACGGGAATCGAACCCGCGACCCTCGCCTTGGCAAGGCGATGCTCTACCGCTGAGCCACGTCCGCATAAAGATGGCTGGGGATATAGGATTTGAACCTATGCATGACGGAGTCAAAGTCCGTTGCCTTACCGCTTGGCTAATCCCCAATAAGTAAAGGGCGGCCGATGGGGCTTGAACCCACGAATGCCGGAGTCACAGTCCGGTGCGTTAACCACTTCGCCACGACCGCCGCAAGTAATGAATAATTGGCAGGGGCAGCAGGAATTGAACCCACACCAACGGTTTTGGAGACCGTTGTTCTACCTTTAAACTATGCCCCTATAAAACTGGTGGAGGATGATGGATTCGAACCACCGAACCCGTAAGGGAGCAGATTTACAGTCTGATGCGTTTGGCCACTTCGCTAATCCTCCAAAAATGGTGCCGGCGAGAGGACTTGAACCCCCAACCTACTGATTACAAGTCAGTTGCTCTACCAGTTGAGCTACACCGGCACATAAAATATTCAATTAAAAGTGGCTCGGGACGGAATCGAACCGCCGACACGAGGATTTTCAGTCCTCTGCTCTACCGACTGAGCTACCGAGCCTTATTATAAGGCTCTTCATTAAACGTTGTATTACTAATGGCGGAACTGACGGGATTCGAACCCGCGATCTCCTGCGTGACAGGCAGGCATGTTAGGCCTCTACACCACAGTTCCATAATAAATTTTAATTGGTTGCGGGGGCAGGATTTGAACCTGCGACCTTCGGGTTATGAGCCCGACGAGCTACCGAACTGCTCCACCCCGCGACAATAATAAATATTTAATTTTCAAATGGTGGAGGCTGAGGGGCTCGAACCCCCGACCCTCTGCTTGTAAGGCAGATGCTCTCCCAGCTGAGCTAAGCCTCCACAATTAAGCACTTCTCATATTATACCATAATGAACTTTTTATTGCAAGTTCTTTTATGATATTTTTTATGACCCGTAGGGGATTCGAACCCCTGTTACCTCCGTGAAAGGGAGGTGTCTTAACCCCTTGACCAACGGGCCATGCAATAAAATAATTATGGCGGAGAGAGAGGGATTCGAACCCTCGAGACGCTTTTGGCGCCTACACGATTTCCAATCGTGCTCCTTCGGCCAACTCGGACACCTCTCCATATGGCTCCCCGAACAGGACTCGAACCTGTGACAACTCGATTAACAGTCGAGTGCTCTACCAACTGAGCTATCAGGGAATATTAAGCATTTGTTTCAAGGTTACACCCTGAAAACTGGATCCGAAACTCATTGCGTTTTATTCTTAGGATAAGCCCTCGACCGATTAGTATTGGTCAGCTCCATGCATTACTGCACTTCCACCCCCAACCTATCTACCTCGTCGTCTTCAAGGGGTCTTACTAATTGGGAAATCTCATCTTGAGGGGGGCTTCACGCTTAGATGCTTTCAGCGCTTATCCCTTCCGTACATAGCTACCCAGCGGTGCTCCTGGCGGAACAACTGGTACACCAGCGGTACGTCCATCCCGGTCCTCTCGTACTAAGGACAGCTCCTCTCAAATTTCCTACGCCCACGACAGATAGGGACCGAACTGTCTCACGACGTTCTGAACCCAGCTCGCGTACCGCTTTAATGGGCGAACAGCCCAACCCTTGGGACCTACTTCAGCCCCAGGATGCGATGAGCCGACATCGAGGTGCCAAACCTCCCCGTCGATGTGGACTCTTGGGGGAGATAAGCCTGTTATCCCCAGGGTAGCTTTTATCCGTTGAGCGATGGCCCTTCCATGCGGTACCACCGGATCACTAAGCCCGACTTTCGTCCCTGCTCGACTTGTAGGTCTCGCAGTCAAGCTCCCTTCTGCCTTTGCACTCTTCGAATGATTTCCAACCATTCTGAGGGAACCTTGGGGCGCCTCCGTTACTCTTTAGGAGGCGACCGCCCCAGTCAAACTGCCCACCTGACACTGTCCTCGCACCGGATCACGGTACCAAGTTAGAACCTAGATACGATCAGGGTGGTATCCCAAGGATGCCTCCCTTCAAGCTGGCGCTCAAAGTTCAACGGCTCCCACCTATCCTGTACAGATCGTACCCAAATTCAATATCAAGCTGCAGTAAAGCTCCATGGGGTCTTTCCGTCTTGTCGCGGGTAACCTGCATCTTCACAGGTATTAAAATTTCACCGGATCTCTCGTTGAGACAGCGCCCAAGTCGTTACGCCATTCGTGCGGGTCAGAATTTACCTGACAAGGAATTTCGCTACCTTAGGACCGTTATAGTTACGGCCGCCGTTTACTGGGGCTTCGGTTCATAGCTTCGCCCGAAGGCTTACCACTCCCCTTAACCTTCCAGCACCGGGCAGGCGTCAGCCCGTATACTTCGCCTTGCGGCTTCGCACAGACCTGTGTTTTTGCTAAACAGTCGCTTGGGCCTTTTCACTGCGGCCCCCTCGGGCTATTCACCCTACCGAGGCACCCCTTCTCCCGAAGTTACGGGGTCATTTTGCCGAGTTCCTTAACGAGAGTTCTTCCGCGCGCCTTAGAATTCTCTTCTCGCCTACCTGTGTCGGTTTGCGGTACGGGCACCTTCTCCTGGCTAGAGGCTTTTCTTGGCAGTCTGAGATCATGACCTTCGCTACTACAATTTTCGCTCCCCATCACAGCCCAGCCTTACGATGTGCGGATTTGCCTACACACCAGCCTCACTGCTTAGACGGACATCCATCAGTCCGCGTCACTACCCTACTGCGTCACCCCATTGCTCATAACGGATTACGGTGGTACAGGAATTTCGACCTGTTGTCCTTCGACTACGCCTATCGGCCTCGCCTTAGGTCCCGACTTACCCTGAGCGGACGAACCTTCCTCAGGAACCCTTAGGCTTTCGGCGGATCTGATTCTCACAGATCTTTTCGTTACTCATACCGGCATTCTCACTTGAATGCAGTCCAGCGCTCCTTACGGTACACCTTCAACCCGCATTCAACGCTCCCCTACCCCTGATGCAAGCATCAAGCCATAGCTTCGGTGGTGTGTTTAGCCCCGTTACATTTTCGGCGCAGAGTCACTCGACCAGTGAGCTATTACGCACTCTTTCAATGGTGGCTGCTTCTAAGCCAACATCCTGGTTGTCTGTGCAACTCCACATCCTTTCCCACTTAACACACACTTGGGGACCTTAGCTGATGGTCTGGGCTGTTTCCCTTTCGACAATGGATCTTAGCACTCACTGTCTGACTCCCGGAACTAAATCTATGGCATTCGGAGTTTGACTGAGCTTGGTAACCCTTGCGGGCCCCGCACCCAATCAGTGCTCTACCTCCACGATTCTTTTTTCCGAGGCTAGCCCTAAAGCTATTTCGGGGAGAACCAGCTATCTCCGGGTTCGATTGGAATTTCTCCGCTACCCCCACCTCATCCCCGCATTTTTCAACATGCGTGGGTTCGGGCCTCCAGTGCGTGTTACCGCACCTTCACCCTGGACAGGGGTAGATCACCCGGTTTCGGGTCTACGTCCACGTACTCAAGATCGCCCTATTCAGACTCGCTTTCGCTGCGGCTTCAGCTCTTCACCTTAACCTTGCACGGGAACGTAACTCGCCGGTTCATTCTACAAAAGGCACGCCATCACCCATAAATAGGGCTCTGACTTCTTGTAAGCACACGGTTTCAGGATCTATTTCACTCCCCTTCCGGGGTGCTTTTCACCTTTCCCTCACGGTACTGCTTCACTATCGGTCGCCAGGGAGTATTTAGCCTTGGCAGATGGTCCTGCCGGATTCATACGGGGTTTCACGTGCCCCGCACTACTCGGGATCCGTCTCGGAGAGAACAAGTTTTGAACTACAGGGCTTTTACCTTCTCTGGCGGGCCTTTCCAGACCTCTTCATCTAACCGGTTCCTTTGTAACTCCATGTGAGACGTCCCACAACCCCAAGGAGCAAGCTCCTTGGTTTGGGCTAATCCGCGTTCGCTCGCCGCTACTGACGGAATCACTATTGTTTTCTCTTCCTCAGGGTACTTAGATGTTTCAGTTCCCCTGGTCTGCCTCTATTCTGCCTATGTATTCAGCAGAAAGTGACTGTCGATGAAGACAGCCGGGTTTCCCCATTCGGACATCCCCGGATCAAAGCTTGCTTACAGCTCCCCGAGGCTTTATCGTTGTTCGCCACGTCCTTCGTCGGCTCCTGGCGCCTAGGCATCCTCCGTGTGCTCTTTGTAGCTTAACCTAGACTTTTCTTTCAAAGAAAGAAAATGTCGATGTTCGATAAAGAATGATTTTTGCCAAAGGCAAAAGATCTTTCCTTACCTGCTACCTTTATTTCACTTGTTTACACAAGATCAGCTTAAAGGAATATTCTAAAACGCAATTTCGTTTCGGTATCCAGTTTTCAAGGTGCAATTCGCTTCTTCGAAGCGAAACCCGATGAATATTTCGATTCCACACGGATGTGTGAATGAAACATTCGTCAAAGCTTGAGAGTTTGAGCTCTCAAAACTGAGCAACGAGTGAGTAAGTTAAGGATATTCATTTCATTCACACGAACGTGATGAACCGAATTGAATATCCGGTCGCAGGTACATTGTACCTGCTTATTTGAATGTTTCCGTTGCAGGAAACGATTCTCCATAGAAAGGAGGTGATCCAGCCGCACCTTCCGATACGGCTACCTTGTTACGACTTCACCCCAATCATCTACCCCACCTTCGGCGGCTGGCTCCCTTGCGGGTTACCCCACCGACTTCGGGTGTTGTAAACTCTCGTGGTGTGACGGGCGGTGTGTACAAGACCCGGGAACGTATTCACCGCGGCATGCTGATCCGCGATTACTAGCAATTCCGACTTCATGTAGGCGAGTTGCAGCCTACAATCCGAACTGAGACCGGCTTTTCTAGGATTGGCTCCACCTCGCGATTTCGCTTCCCGTTGTACCGGCCATTGTAGTACGTGTGTAGCCCAGGTCATAAGGGGCATGATGATTTGACGTCATCCCCACCTTCCTCCGGTTTGTCACCGGCAGTCTGCTTAGAGTGCCCAGCTTGACCTGCTGGCAACTAAGCATAAGGGTTGCGCTCGTTGCGGGACTTAACCCAACATCTCACGACACGAGCTGACGACAACCATGCACCACCTGTCTCCTCTGTCCCGAAGGAAAGGCCTATCTCTAGACCGGTCAGAGGGATGTCAAGACCTGGTAAGGTTCTTCGCGTTGCTTCGAATTAAACCACATACTCCACTGCTTGTGCGGGTCCCCGTCAATTCCTTTGAGTTTCAGTCTTGCGACCGTACTCCCCAGGCGGAATGCTTAATGTGTTAACTTCGGCACCAAGGGTATCGAAACCCCTAACACCTAGCATTCATCGTTTACGGCGTGGACTACCAGGGTATCTAATCCTGTTTGCTCCCCACGCTTTCGCGCCTCAGCGTCAGTTACAGCCCAGAGAGTCGCCTTCGCCACTGGTGTTCCTCCACATATCTACGCATTTCACCGCTACACGTGGAATTCCACTCTCCTCTTCTGCACTCAAGCTCCCCAGTTTCCAGTGCGACCCGAAGTTGAGCCTCGGGATTAAACACCAGACTTAAAGAGCCGCCTGCGCGCGCTTTACGCCCAATAATTCCGGACAACGCTTGCCCCCTACGTATTACCGCGGCTGCTGGCACGTAGTTAGCCGGGGCTTTCTTCTCAGGTACCGTCACTCTTGTAGCAGTTACTCTACAAGACGTTCTTCCCTGGCAACAGAGCTTTACGATCCGAAAACCTTCATCACTCACGCGGCGTTGCTCCGTCAGGCTTTCGCCCATTGCGGAAGATTCCCTACTGCTGCCTCCCGTAGGAGTCTGGGCCGTGTCTCAGTCCCAGTGTGGCCGATCACCCTCTCAGGTCGGCTACGCATCGTCGCCTTGGTAGGCCTTTACCCCACCAACTAGCTAATGCGCCGCAGGCCCATCCACAAGTGACAGATTGCTCCGTCTTTCCTCCTTCTCCCATGCAGGAAAAGGATGTATCGGGTATTAGCTACCGTTTCCGGTAGTTATCCCTGTCTTGTGGGCAGGTTGCCTACGTGTTACTCACCCGTCCGCCGCTAGGTTGTTTAGAAGCAAGCTTCTAAACAACCCCGCTCGACTTGCATGTATTAGGCACGCCGCCAGCGTTCGTCCTGAGCCAGGATCAAACTCTCCATTAAAGACCAACCGAAGTTGGTTTATAGAAAGAGCGATAAGCTCATTTTGAAACTGACGAGATAAAATATCTCTCGTTTGATTTTGCGAACAAAATCGTTTTACTCACTCGTTGTTCAGTTTTCAAAGATCAAACCTGCATTTTGTCTTACTTTGTTTCACCACCGCGTCTCAGCGGCGACTTAAATAATGTAACACATAATCTCATTTTTCGTCAAGCTTTTTTTTGAAAATTCATTTTTCTGCTTGATGCAACACGTTTATCCTGCTTTAAACAGTTCAAAATTATTCATGCTGCTTAATGGGGCGAGTTATAACTTATCACATATTTTATATACTCGTCAACCTAAATTGATAATTTATATTTTTTAACTATTTATAAATACTAAATCACGTACAAAAAAAGGAAGAAAAGTCGGTTTAACAACCTTTCTTCCTGACAAATCAACCCCTGCACATCAAATAAGGGAGTAACGCAGTTCACGATTTTGTCCACGCTCCCTAAAATCCCCGGCAGCTGTTTCTCTAATAAGTGAACGATATACCAGTTTACGGAGCACGACGGTAAGATCCAATTGGAGATTCTTTAGCTCAGGATGGTTAATAAGTTCATTTATAGACCAAGGTTCCCGTCTGCTGCCTAATATACGGAATAGCGGAGATGAGCACTCCTCCATTTTTGACATAACTGAAAATTCACAAGCAAGCAGTACTAGTTCAACCCGTTGTTCCAAGGTTTCCGTACTTAATGTGAGTTCGTTATACAATTTGTCAATCGTTCGATCCAGAGGCCGTACCTGAACCCATAAGTGAATCTTTGGATAAATCCCCCGTTCAATGAGTTCAATAGATGCCCAATGATCCAATGCTTTCAGAACACTTTGATAAGCGTCAATGATCCGCCCTTCTCGCACCGCTCTTTTACCATGAACGTAATTGACCAGAAAACGGGAGAACTCATGAAATCGCTTCTGCTCCCGCAGTGGATCGTTAAAATCAACAATTTCCTGTCTTAAAAGACGGACCCTGTCATCCCGTTCCCAGACAATACGACCTTCTAGCACATAATCTATAATGTTGGCTTGTTCACCAGCGATAATCCATTCCTTCAGACAACTGAGCGTTGCATACAACACTTGGCATCTTAATCCATTCATAAATAAGTGTTGAATAGAACGAACTGGCTTGGTGCCTTCTCCAATAATTAGAATGAGTTCATCAAAGTCATACAACATCGAACCGTGAAAATACTCTCCCGGCTTTCTATACGAAATAACACCTATCGAATCTTCCTGCAACAATTCATCATACATCAGGTTTAATTTGGTTAGCTGCACTTCTCCCTCCATATCTGCAAGGCGGCTATGACCGCAAATTGGATATTTGGATACATGTGATCATTTCTACATAAATAAGAGACTTCCTTCTTCAATTGTATAAATTTTTATCTTATTCACTTATTTTTTTCAGTGTTACCCAAGCGTTTGCATCAGCAAAAGTTCGATTCCACACACCAATTCCTCCAAGCTTCAGCGATTTGGCAAGTTCTACTCTTGCCTCAAGAGATACCTGATCCTCCAGCCAAATCTTTTTGACCACACCATCTTCTGTATACTCAACATAATTTTGACCTTCGGAAGCTCTAAACTTAGGCTTCAACTTAAATTTGGCTATGATATCCGCTGCTGCCTCCATACCAAGTGATTTGGAGGTGACCTTAATCTTCCCTTCTTTGGGAGTCTCGGACCACACGCGAGTATATAATGGAATACCTAAAACCACTTTTTGAGGCGGCACTTCATCTTCCTGAATAATTCGCTTAATTGACGCTTCCGTCCATGGTAGCGAGGCGACAGAACCAGCCTTTGGACTAGCCGCCCAATGTTCATCATATGCCATTACCATGAGGTAATCTGTGATGGTGCCTAATGATTTTCGATCTAAAAAAGCTGACCACATCTCACTTTGAGATTTAGGCGTTACATCAATGGACAGTATCAAATCATGTTCCCGAGCCATCGGTTTAAGTTCCCGCAAAAATTGGGTGACATTTGGGCCATCTTTCGTATGAACATTTTCAAAGTCAATATTAATACCGTCCAGATCATTTTCTAGGGCAAGTGAAATCATCTGATCTACAATCGACTTTCGACGTTCAAAGGTGGACAAAGCTTCTGTTGTTAATTCGGGATTAAAGCTGTTGCTCAACAAGCCCCAAACCTCAATCCCTTTGCGATGTGCCCAGCTGACATAGGCAGGATCTGCCTTGCTTTCTACAGTACCTTCATGATCGACGACACTGAACCACGTAGGGCTCACCACATTTACTCCAGGCATAGGATCAAACTTGGAAGGATCGGGCTTGCGATTATAGACAGCTTCCCAAGCGAGGTTTACTAATCTACCCTCCCAATGTTTTTCCGAGATGGACAAATCGTCCTTAACCGAAGGGATCACAAGCTCTTCTCCTTCAGCGACATGGTCTGACTTAATGTATCCTGCATAACCATTGTCTAACTGAACAAAATACCAATCTCCCTGTTTGGACCAAATACGCACCTTCGTCCGCTGAGATATATCTGTCAAAATGAAAGATAGGCTAGAGGCTTCTTTACGTAAGGCGATTGTAGCATCCTGTGGGCCATCCTTCTTTTCTACACTCCCCAGCCTGACCTTCTCTCCAGCCTTCATTAGGATGACAGCACCAGTCACAGGGTCTTCGTGTATAGAAACGCCGTATACTTCACGTACAGCCTCTATCGGGATATATACCTCTCCACTGATTACCTGAGGGGTTGCGCTCAGCGCATATGTTTTACCATTCAGTTCCCCTTGTGCCTTCGAAACCTTCATATAGAGCAGGTTTTGTCTCGTCGCCATAATGACGGTTTGGCTGTCATCCTCGTAGCGAACCGTAGGATCAATTTTACTTTGCACCAATTTAAGCGGCATCAGCATGTTCTTGCCGGAGCTCTGAGCTTCATACCCAGTCAACTTTCCCTGCATAAAAATAGGACGGACACTGCCCTGCCAATCGGGTTTCTCGTGAAGGGGATTACCAAACCATACAACAGTAATTGCACATATAATCGCTGCAAATAATAGCAGGCTTGCCGCTCCTTTGAATCGTGAACGTTTACGGCGGCGTCTGGAATGATTTCTGGCCAATATTGAACCTCCATTGTATGAACTTTGAATTTCCGTATTTTGTAACCTCAACAGATTACTTAAAACAAAAATAAAGTGATTTAAACAAAAAAACGCGGTAAATCCCCGCTTATGGGGAATTCCTCACGTTTCCAATCCATTACAATATATACATACCGCACAAAAAACTTCTATTCCTTGTTTCGTTACGTTTGTTTGTTACTACAAGCTTTGCATACTCCGTGTAACTCCATACGATGTCCATGCACCTCGAAGCCTGTTTCCAACGCGGCATGGCGTTCCACATCGGCCAAATACGGATAACTGAAATCTTCAATCTTTCCGCATTTTTCGCAAATGATGTGATAGTGCTCCGAAATATTGGCATCATAACGACTGGCGTTATCTCCATAGGTCAACTCATGTACCATACCCGCTTCTATAAACATCTTTAAGTTATTATAAACCGTAGCCACACTCATACTTGGAAACTTGGACTCAAGCGCTCGATATATTTCATCTGCAGTCGGGTGCCCCATAGTTTCCATTAAATAGTTTAATATGGCATGACGCTGGGGTGTTATGCGTACACCTGTCTTCTTCAGAAGTTCCAAAGCATGCTGGACGCGTGCTGCCATATATGTCCACCGCCTTATCCCTTACTTACGATCCTATCAATTACCACGCATCTATTTACAATTCACTTCTAAACCTACTCACATTGTACGGTCTACTCAAGTTTCTTGTCAACGCGCCGTATTGTCGCCGGATATTCCTATAGAGGTATCTGTCTCAGAAGCTCCCGGTTCAGCCGCAGAGCTTTCAGATGTATCGGGCGCAGTCGTACCCCCGGAATCATCCAAGTCGGGTAACGACGGCATCAGTAACTTTTTAATGGTTAAATTACTGTTGCCCTCTACGTTGATCGCATACTTGCCTGTCCCGTTTTGGCCTGAAATACTTTTACTGTCTATTTTAAATGGAAAATCGGATTGAAGATTACCATAACTGCTTGAACCCTCTAACTGAAAATCTCCATTCGACGGAAGATCCAATACGATATCACCGACAGCACTGTATATTTTCCAATCTCCGCCTATCTGCTCGCTATGCACTTTGATAGAGCCATTAAGCGAATTTGCATTCAGCTTGGCTGTAGAATTCAGCACATTCATGTCACCATTCTGAGTATCTACGGTGATGTCCCCTTCCGAACGAGCGAGCTGAATATCACCTACCATGGTGTGCAGTGTCACAGCTCCTTCAATATCGCCTGCTTGCATGTCGCCACGGTTCGTGCGCACATCCACATCTCCAGAAATCCGATGCAATTTAACCTGACCGTTCAGCGTGCCTCCCTTGACATTGCCGATAGCGTCATTAACAGTGAGATTTCCATTACCGCTCTCAAGCCGAATGCTGTCAATTGCATCAACTCCATTCAAGGAAATATTCCCGTTGGAGGTTCTAATCTGCACATTGAACCGCCGGTCCTCCGGCACGGTGATCAGCATGTTCACACGAGGCTGACGTTTGCTTGATGCTCCGTACGACTTTGCCTCCGGACGAATCTGGATAGTCTTGCCGTCGGTAGAAGTCAGTGAAGAAGCTTGAGCAATCTTGTCCGCTTCGGCAGCAGGCGCTTGATCCACCCATAGAGTCCCTCGTACCTCTATATTGGACACAGGCCGTCTGATCAGTGTTACATCACCATTAACCGAATCAACTACTAAATCGGACGTCTGCATAGTTACAGGTACCAGCATACCACCCATATCATACCGATTCTCTTTAGCCTGGCTAAAATCCATAGAGGCTGACGTCAGATTGAGACTGACCCGGTTCCACAGATACATATAATGATTTTGCTGGGTCACGATAAAAACCGAGGCTGCCACTACCAAAGCGGACAGAATCCCCTTTAGGTCAGGTCTGAATCGCCTTCCGTTGTCAGACTTGCCTTCTTTCCGATAGTACATGGCAAAAAAAATCAGATACTCCAGTCCCCAAAGCACAAAGATTACGGGCCACCAAACGAGGAGCTGAAGCATATATTCAGTATTTTGAAACACATCTACAATAAGCAAAATGCCTACAGCCATCAACAGAAGCGAAGAGGTGTAGCGCCCGACTCTTATTTTGCGGTGCACGCCAGCTTCACCCTCTTTCTTTCAACTTTTTACGCTTAAAGTTCAGAAAGGCTTCCCTTAGAAAAAGGAATAAACCGATCATCATTAATAAAATGGCCAGCGTAAGGAATCCATAATCCTCAAAGAAATTACTCAACCAGCGAGGTTTCATGCGAAACAAAATCATAAGTCCACCGCCTGCCACCATTAGCACAGCAAAAGCAAAGCCTCTCTCCCATGCATAAAAAGGACTACTTTGCTGGCCTCTAGCATCCATTCGTGCATAACGATCTGGCTTACGCCGATAACGAACCATGTAATCTGCTGACTGTAAGACATCATATACATTATAAAAATATAAAATGGGTATGAACAATCCAAGCAAAATAAGTAATGGAATGTTGATCCTCAAGCCGTCAGAGGAAACATACAACATCGCAAAAATATCTAGCAGGAGCAATACAATAAAACTAAGCCCCCTAATAAACAGTCCTAAAAAAAGATGTCCCAGTCCGGGTAACAATGCCGCCATGATAATAGCAATCACTTTGCGAAATTTAGCGTATTTTAGACGTTTCCCCTGTCTGGGCTGTTCCCGCTGTTCCGATGCTTGTAGCTGTCCAGCCTCTCCAGACGGTAACGGTTGTTCCGAGTTCATGCCATCCTCCCCTTTGAATCCCATGCGTGGCTCCGCTGAAAATACTTCGATGCTTACATAGTACCCCAATCGGATTTAAGAGTAACTGTTAAAAAAAGGTAGACTATTACTCGACGGAGACAGCAGCTATATCTTCCCATTGTCGTAAATCAGCTGCAATACGTACGGGATTAAAATCATGACGGGACAGCACCTCTAGGGAAACCTCCATACTCTGCCGATCTGGATGTAATTCGTGAAATGGGACATTTTCATGTTCTTTAATCATTATTTTACGTATTTCCACTTTTTCTTGCTCTAAATAAGTCGAAATCTGCTCCAGCAATCCGTGAGACGACAATCCGTACAATGTAATAAGATGACGCTTGCGTCCACGCATATATCGGAGTTCGACTTTGTTAAATACCCATAAATTTAAAAACACGAGCACCGTTGCCGCAATAGACGGGAAATAAAAGCCTGCTCCGACCCCAAGACCAATGGCAGCCACGACCCAAATGGAAGCCGCAGTCGTTAGTCCGGTAATGGATTTACCTGTGAACATAATCGTCCCTGCACCCAAAAAGCCTACGCCAGTGATTACAGCCGTAGCCAAACGAGCGGGATCTATGCGTACATTAGCTTCTTTAATAAAATCGGCAAAGCCGTAAATGGAGAGTAGCATAATCAGCGTCGAACCAAGACTGACCATAATATGAGTCCTCAAACCAGCTGCGTGATTGGAACGTTCGCGTTCAAAGCCAATGAATCCACCGAGAAGCATGGACAGCAAAAGCCGTAAAATGATATGTGAATCGTCTATAATCCACGGATTATTCATTCAAGTCACTCCTCCCGGTTATGTCGTACTTCCCACTCCGGGTGCGCGGTTTGTGGGCTTATGTGCATTTTTAATGCCAATTTAATGATATTTCAATGCTATTCCAACTTATGCAGATGGTAGGTGGTTAATTCCACGCCTGGGGCGACCTCCGCCGCAGATACGGGGCGAAAGCCATGTTTTCGATACAATGTCACCGCAGGAGTATTTAAAGTTCCTGTAGAGACAATAAACAACGGGATATTTTGATATTCATTCAAAACATGCTTCATTAAAGAGTCTGCAATACCTTTTCGAAAATGATCCGGGTGAACCATCATACGTGTAAGGGTAAGCGAATCGGGCGACTCAGACTGCACAGCCAGTGCTCCTAGCAATTCACCGTCCTCCAGCCACCCATAAAAAGACTCTCCACAGCTTTTCAGCGTATCCAATGTATCCATCAGTGGAGGAATCTCATCAAACCCAATCAGCCCAGCTTCCAACCTATAGGCAACGTGCTGTAGACGCCATATCTGACTGACGATATCATCATCTTCCAATGAACATAGGGTAACCATGCTGTTTTCCCTCCTAAGGAAACTCATAAAATGCCATCAGGATTCTAAAGCTTGTTCGCGCCAACCGTTCTCAGCGCTATGCAAAAGGGGCCTGTCCCTAAAAGACAAGCCCCTGTCAAATCTATGCCATTAGCGGTTCAGCACTTCCGTCAGCAACTTATTAGCAAGACCAGGGTTTGCCTTCCCCTTGCTCTCCTTCATCACTTGACCGACTAGGAAGCCGATGGCCTTTTGCTTGCCAGCTTTGTAATCTTCGACCGATTGCGGGTTAGCTGCTACAACTTGTTCGACAATCGTCAGGATTGCACCCTCATCACTGATTTGTACAAGCCCTTTTTCTTCAACAATTTGCTGTGGCAGTTTATCACTTTCCAGCATTTCCTTGAAGACCGTTTTAGCGATTTTGCTATTGATCGTTCCCTTCTCCAGCAGTCCGATCATTTCACCCAAGCCCCGTCCGGTCAATTTAACCTGCGACAGCTCCACACCGGCACTGTTCAAATAACCGAGTAAATCCCCCATAATCCAGTTGGATACTGCTTTGGCATCCTTGGTAAATTGAAGGCTATCCTCGAACAAATCGGCCAATGGCTTGGAGGACGTAATCACCTGGGCATCATACTCAGGTAATCCATATTCCGAAGTGTAGCGTGCTTTACGCTGGTCAGGCAGTTCAGGAATCGAAGCACGGATGCGCTCTTTCCATTCTTCATCAATATGCAGTGTAACAAGATCCGGGTCTGGGAAATAACGATAGTCATGAGCCTGTTCCTTACCACGCATGGATAAAGTTTTACCTTGCGCTTCATCCCAACGACGCGTCTCCTGTACAATCGTTCCGCCTTCGTCCAGCGTCTGCTCCTGCCGGAACTGTTCATATTCCAGTCCGCGCTGTACGCCACGGAAGGAGTTCATGTTTTTCAGTTCCGCTTTAGTTCCCAGCTCTTTTTGTCCATGCGGACGAAGGCTGATATTCGCGTCGCAGCGAAGTGATCCTTCCTCCATCTTCACATCGGATACGTCACAATACTGCATAATGGCACGTATTTTTTCCAGATAGGCCTTGGCTTCTTCCGGCGAAGATATTTCCGGCTCCGAAACGATCTCGACCAATGGTGTGCCGACCCGGTTAAAATCGACCAAAGATGCGTAGCCACCATCAACATGTGTTAATTTGCCTGCGTCCTCTTCCAGATGCAGTCGGGTAATACCGATACGCTTTGTCTCACCATTCACTTCAATATCAATCCAGCCATTTTCGCCAATGGGTTGATCGTATTGTGAGATTTGGTAAGCCTTAGGTGAGTCGGGGTAAAAATAGTTCTTGCGGTCAAACTTGCTCACATCAGCAATGGTGCAATTCAGCGCCATTGCTGCTTTCATCGCATAATCAACGGCCTGACGGTTCAATACCGGCAGCACCCCTGGATGACCGAGACAGACCGGACATGTATGAGAGTTGGGTGGTGCTCCGAAGGATGTCGAGCATCCACAGAATATTTTAGACTTCGTATGCAATTCCACGTGCACTTCAAGTCCGATGACCGTCTCATATTTGGATGTAGTTGTAGACATGAATAGGTTCCCTCCTTTTTGGCAAATTACAGCTGCGGACGCTGCTTGTGAAATTCGGTATTTTGTTCAAAAGCATGAGCTACGCGTAGCACGGAAGACTCGTCAAAGGCTTTTCCGATAATTTGTAGTCCGACTGGCATTCCATCCGCAAGACCACACGGAATGCTGATGGCTGGCACACCAGCCAAGCTTACCGGAATCGTCAAAATATCGTTCAAATACATTGTTAATGGATCGTCCACTTGCGAGCCGATTTTGAAAGCAGTTGTCGGTGCAGTAGGTCCGATAATCACATCATATTGTTCAAATACACGATCAAAATCCTGTTTAATCAGTGTGCGCACTTTTTGAGCTTTCAAATAATAGGCATCGTAGTACCCGGAGCTGAGTGCATAGGTACCCAGCATAATCCGACGCTTCACCTCGGGACCAAACCCCTGCGTACGGGACTGATGGTATAGATCAAGCAGGTTGTCCGGATTGTCAGAACGCACACCATAGCGCACGCCGTCAAAACGGGCCAGATTGGATGACGCTTCGGATGAAGCCAGCAGGTAATATGTAGCTACCGCATATTCTGTGTGAGGGAGAGACACTTCTTCCCAAACAGCACCCAGTCCTTCCAGCGTTTTCAGTGCATCCAGCACCTTTTCCTTGACCTGAGGATCGACGCCCTCACCAAGATACTCTTTAGGCACAGCGATACGAAGTCCTTTTACATCCCCGGTTAAAGCGTTCAAGTAATCAGGAATGTCTACCTTTGCAGAAGTGGAGTCCTTCTGGTCATAACCTGCAATGGCTTGCAGGACATAGGCCGAATCCTGAACATTTTTAGTAATGGGTCCAATTTGGTCTAAAGAGGAGGCAAAAGCCACCAGTCCAAAACGGGATACTAGACCATAGGTTGGTTTCAGGCCAACTACACCGCAGTAAGAAGCAGGCTGGCGAATGGAACCACCTGTATCCGAACCGAGTGTGAAATAAGCCTCACCCGCTGCAACAGCCGCAGCTGAGCCGCCACTGGAACCGCCGGGAACACGTTCTAAATCCCAAGGGTTACGTGCAGGGAAAAAGCTGGAGTTCTCGTTAGAGCCGCCCATGGCGAATTCGTCCATGTTCATTTTACCGAGTGTCACGGTTTGCGCTGCGCGTAACTTGCTAACAACTGTGGCATCGTAAACGGGATCAAAATTTTTCAAAAACTGACTGCCACATGTTGTACGCAGCCCTTCTGTCACGATATTATCCTTAATACCAACCGGCAGGCCAAACAACAGCCCTCTTTCCTCTCCGGAAATCAGCTGATCATCCAGCTGACGTGCGGATGCACGGGCCTGTTCCTCGTCAACGGTAATATAAGCTCTGATCTTGTCTTCCCGCGCACCAATCGTCTCCAGAGCGTGTCCCACCAGATCACTCACGGAAATTTCCTTTTGATGCAGCTTGTTATGTATCTCGGGCAATGTGTTATTGAACAAGCTCAATTTGCATCCTCCTTTCAAATATGAGATCTATTCCAGAACAGCAGGAACTTTAAACTGTCCGTCTTCTTCTTCAGGTGCATTGCGCATCACTTGCTCATGTGTCAAACTTTCGCGAACTTCGTCGTCTCGCATGACATTGCTGACGTGCAGCACATGAGTGGTCGGTTTTACCTGCTCCGTATCCAGCTCATTCAGCTTCTCCGCATAATGGAGAATGGCGTTTAATTGTCCTGTCATCGTTTCTTCCTCAGCCGCGGTCAGATTCAACCTGGACAGCTTGGCTACGTGACGGACATCTTCCGTGGAAATGTTCATACAAAACCCTCCTCATGTATATGAGGATTTTGCAAAAAATCCTATAGGCGGCTTCCAATGAGCAAGATATAGATCAAAATGGTTTAGTTCATCTATATATTGCACTTCGGAGCGACTGGAATTGAATTTTGCAAAATCCTAATATTAAAAAATGCTGCACCGAACTTCGAAATAACGTTTTTAATTATAGGATAGAACCCTTTACAATTCAATCTTTGACGCGGTACAGAAGCAAACTGTACATCAATGAGGTAAATGTTGCTAAAAGGATATAAAAAAAGCACCTCTCGGTGCTCTTTCGAGAAAACTATAGGAGCTGAGATTGTGCCCATTATATATTTTTAAAAAGAGTCGGCAGTAGCCGACTCCTATATCCAAGCACGCAAATTGACTTGTCTGATAAAATCAGCCTGTGACAACAACTCTGCCGCGGTTTCTTCTTCCTCTTCAGTCTCTACCGAATCAAGACCACCGTTCATTACATGCTTGAACAGTTTCTCATTATGAGTAGCAAGGGCGTAATCTATCAGCGCTTCACGCTCAATCCGCTCGGCTTCCAGCTTGAGAATACTCTCTTCCAGCTCGATGTCCCCGGATGGTACAAAAAAGTTGCGGTTCACCTTCGGTACGCGAATGACATAGTCAAAAGCATTGTCCGCATTACGGTCGTAAGCAATGATATAACCATGTTCGCCCACAGGAAGATTCTGCTCAAAAGCATCCGCGACGATCATAATTCTAGCTCCTAAATGATGCATCGTTAGCCCCCCCGTTTGTCTGAACTTATCTGCTAAGTCTACTAAAAAAAAAGTAGCTTGTCTATATCATCTATGTATCTTCATAATCGACCGTCTCCACGTCCCAACCTGTGTTCATTCAGCCTCACATGCCAGTTTTGTGAAGGGATTCCGCTCCGTCGTTTCACCTTTTTCCAAGTCATGATCTTCGGCTCGGAACCTACCACAGAATCTTCAATATCTATTATATTGGGAACACGGAAACTACCTCCAATCTCACGTTGTACCCCAAATATATGTTTTCTTTTCATTCTTGCTCCCCCTTGTGATCTGACGGCCTCATGCCTCTTTATCCTCTTAATGGGCAAAAAAAAGAACGCAAACCGGGATTCATCCACAGCTTGCGTGCTTCGCGAGTTTAGTATGTAACTTTAATAAATTTATGTTAACAAAAATAAAAACCTTTGTCTATACATAATTTATAATTTGTTGTCGAAATGGGGCAAAACCTGTCACACCTTTGATTTTGCCCCTACTGAAAACGTTCATCACATTTACCGGATATACGGATTATTAGCTTTCTCATAACCGATGGACGTTTTGGGACCGTGACCGGAATAGACTGTAACGTCATCTCCGAGCGGAAACAATTTGTTCTGAATAGAATCGTATAGATCCCGTTCCCGACCACCCGTCAGATCCGTGCGTCCGACGCCCTGACGAAATAGCACATCCCCGGAAAAAAGATCTTTGCCGCACAAAAAGCTGACACTTCCGGGTGAATGGCCCGGTGTATGGAAAACCCGGAACGTGTGCCCGATCAGGTTCAATTGCTGACCTTCTGCCAAATCATATTCGGCAGGTTCCGTCGAGATCGGAGGGGATGCCTCTGGCCACATCAAGGAACCATTCAGCTTAGGAGATGTGAGCCAGTCTTGCTCCAAGGCGTGCAGATAAACCGGGCAGCCTTTGGTATTGCGAATCTCCTCTACTCCACCGATATGGTCAAAATGGGCATGAGTCAGCAGGATAGCTTCAATGGTCAGTGGCTCAATAGCTCTGAGCAAAGGACCCGGATTCATCCCCGGATCAATAATAACGGCGCGCTGTGGATCATCCCCTTGAAGCAAATAAGCATTTGTTTGGAGAGGACCGAGATTAAAGCTGCGAATAGATAACGTCATAAGTTAAAATCCCGAGATCAGCTCGCGTAATTCCTGAACAATCACAGGATGGACCTCGGTTCCCTCCCCATATTTTTCAGCCATTTCTTTACGAGCAACTGCGATTTTTTCTTGATAATCATCAGCTTCCCGATCTGGATTTTCACGTTTGAATCCAATCATAATTTGTTGGACATGTGCAGGGCGTGGTCCCCAGTGGCCAAGTACGTGACCTCCTGTATCCGCAAAAATCACAATCGGAACAGCACGTCCACCCATTGTCAGGAAGTCATCCATCAGCGCCTGATGGTTTTCCAAGATTAATACTTCGGTCGGAATCCCGCTATTCTCCAGCGCACGGAACACAACTGGCACATTGCGCACCACGTCCCCACACCAGTCGGCAGCCAAAATAAGCACGCGCAGATCATCCCGATGGTTCAAGCTTTCAAAATACTCTCGATCCTCTTCGCGATTCCATACAAACTGATCGTACCCAGAGCGGAAGGCTTCTTTGTTCTTTTCCATGCCCTCCATAAACTGTTCAGGGCTTAAGCCCTTTCCGAAGTATTGCGATACATTAGTACGGCTCATGTTATACACTTCCTTTTTTGTTTTTGGACAAAATCCACTTGATAACAAAATAAATGATCAAGAGTGCAAGGGCAACCAGCAAAATCGGTTTGATGTAAGGTGCTGCCACTTCGTCAATTTGCTCCCACTTGTCTCCTAGCAGCATACCTAAATATATAAACAAAACAGACCAAGGTATAATCGCTAGCGTTGTCAAAATAGTAAAGCGCCATACGTTCATTCGAGCCAACCCGGCAGGGATTGAGATGGCATGACGCACAACAGGAATAAAGCGAGCTGTGAAAATGACCCCTGTGCCGTATTTGTTAAACCAGGCTTCAGCATGGTCGACATGACTTTTTTTGATAAGTATGTATTTCCCATACTTATCTAATACCGGTCTGCCGCCATAGCGCCCAATCCAGTAAATGAATAGCTGGGCCAGCACCCCGCCAATCGTTCCAAAAACGACTGCGCCAAAAAAATTAATATGACCCGAGGATACCAAAAAGCCACCATAAGCGAGGACAATTTCGCTTGGAATGACCTCAACCATCAAGCCTAGCATAATACCAAAATACCCAAGACTACGAATGATCTCAAACAAATAATTAATGATACTAGATATTTGGTCCACTTCTCTTCCCACTCCCTGCCTGTTTCTCTATTTTCATTAGTGTATCACAGCGGCAGAACAAGTCGCCACTTCGCCCAAATAGGGAGGTCAGTGACCCCGACCCCTCTGCCCGCATAAGTTGAGAGAGAGAGGAGGGGGTACAATATGCCTCCCGGCAAATTCCCCAAACATGACAATTCACAATCCCGTTTACCCACAGCTCGTGGTATTCGCCGCGCATGTATCAAAGAGTTGTATCGAACCTGCAAACGTCTGCCTGTTCACATTGCTCCTGATCTGGTCAAGCAGGGCGAGGAGCTATACTGCCGCAAGGTCGTCGGACACCTTATCTGGATTGCGGAAAACCATAGTAACCGCAAACTACTATGCGACTGGTGGGACGAAGATGTCAGTGAGGAGCTCGCAGCATTGTGGAAGGTGGATCGCGATGTTTTGTGCACCGCTTTTAGAAGTGCCTATGGTGGATAGATGTTTGCGTACTGCAACTATGAACTGTGAACTACAAAAAAAGTGGAGCCACCCCGCAGTGGCTCCACTTTTACTATACTCCTAGCTGTGTGTCTGCTTTTCCCCTGCTCCTTCGGGAAGCAAATCCGCACAAGCGCGTTCCAAATAAGGATCAGCATGAATAAAATTCCGAAATGCTGTGTATTCACGCCACATAACGGATTGTTCTCCCGCTTGCCCTTTGACGGCACGAATCAGAATATTTTTAGGTGTATGCTCCATGTCGATAAATTCCAACAGCTGTGTCCGATATCCCATCATATCCAGCAGTTTGGCCCGGATTCCATCTGTTGCCAGTGCAGAAAAACGCTCCTTTAAAATACCATGGGAAAGCAACGGCTCCAATACCGGATTTTCCAGTTGGCTGAACAGCTCATGCTGGCAACACGGAACCGACAAAATGACGGAAGCTCCCCAGCGGACGGCCTTTTCCAGCGCCGCATCCGTTGCTGTATCACAAGCGTGCAAGGTAACAACCATATCCACCTGTTCCAGTTCGTTATAGTCTGCGATATCACCGACCAGAAACTCCAACTGTCGATATTGCAGCTTTTGAGCCAGAACATTACAGGTTTCAATGACATCTGCCTTCAAGTCCAAACCAACGATCTGCAATGGTCGCTTTTGCTGTACAGCCAAATAGTGATACAGCGCAAAGGTCAAATACGATTTGCCACAGCCAAAATCCACAATCGTCAATGGGCGGCCTACCGGAAGGCTAGGCAATATATCCTGCACCATTTCGAGAAACCGGTTAATTTGACGAAACTTATCATACTTGCGGGCCAGTACCTTACCATCCTCATTCATTATCCCGAGCTCAATCAGGAAAGGAATTCGTTCCCCTTCTTCGAGCACATATTGCTTTTTGCGATTATGAGACAGGTCGGCTTTACTTTTGCTCGGTGACTTTGTCAGAATGGATACTTTATATTTTTTACTGATCAGCACTTGGTAGTCTGCATCCTTGGCGCATAAAAGTCCTTGGCGGAACGTGTCCTCAAACAAGGCAGTCATACGCTCACTAGCTTCGTCAGGGGTCAGATTTTCATGAATGACTTTGTTGCTATAATGAAAAGCAAACTGGTAATGCAGCTTATTTTTCAATTCTACAGGTTTGATTTGCACTTTAGTAAAAGAAGCATCCTCCCGTTTGCGAAGCTGACTCAGCGTCGCTGTGATGAGGGATCCTCCCGTGGTCAATTGGTATATAAGTTCGCGCAGTGAATCCAAAAGGTACATCTCACTTTCTTTCATGTAATTGGGTGATCTCGGTCAAACCCTCGGTGACTTCCTGGCGTGAAATTCCACCCAGCTCCAGCTCTGCATTGGTCTTATCCAGTAATTGACTATAAAACGTCTCCGCTTCGGATAGAAGCTCTGGCTGCTCCCATGCCAATCCAAACCAGACATCGGCGGCTTCGTCCAGCCTGTTTTCTCGCTCGTAATGAACAGCCAACAGTTTGCTGGTTTCAGGGGGAAGCTCATATTCACGCACCAGTTTCACGATACACGCTATTCGTTCAGGCAAGACCTGCAGATCACGAGTCGCGCCATTCGTATCGCTGTACAAATATAAATGAAGAGATTTCATCAAGATTCGTATGCCCTCGTCTGTTCTGCTGGTTTCCAGGTAAATCACGGCTTCTTCTTCCAAAATGCGAGCCACCTGCTGAAGCTTATCCGCTTCAATTCCAGGGCCCAATCGGAAAAGCTCAATAATTTGTTCCGGCGGCAATCGTCTGAGCAAATCTGAACGAAGACGAAACTGCTTGTTGAGCAGGTCATCTAGCTGTTTTAGCGCTTCGACGTGTTTATTTTCACGCCTTAGACCGAGCACCGATGCTACTGCCGATGTCAATTCTTCCATCATACTGAGCAAATAATCTTTTCTAAGCAAGCCGTTCCCTTCCTTTCATCCCGATGCCTAGACAACCAGAAACTCTGTCTTCTGATTGTATGACATCCTTGTCTAAAAGCCAAATGCCCCACCATGCATAAATACCACTCATAACCTTCACCCTCAGTTAATAACATCAATGATCAGGTAGTCAGAATGCTCACGTATGGCAGTGAAATTCCTACGGTACAGTACTTTGTAGCTGATCATGTGAATAGCGAATGATGAGTTTTTTTAAAATCAATATTGCTTCTTCATTAGTGTTGTGATATTTTTGTTTCATACGAAACAAAAATAAAATCAGTATATTTAAACATTCCATAAAAGAATTCATATTAATTACTTTCATTAGAAACAAAAATTTATATGAATGTTTTTGTGAGAAAGGATGATGGAGTTTGGGTAAACAATTTAGCTCGATATTACCGGAACATCAAGAGTTTATACAGCGACAGCACATTTTCTTTGTAGGATCAGCACCGCTATCCAAGACAGGGCACGTTAACCTTTCCCCCAAGGGATATGATTCCTTTCGTATTCTATCGGACCAAAGGGTAGCCTATCTCGACTTGGCGGGAAGCGGCAACGAGACAAGCGCTCACATTATCGAGAATGGACGGGTAACAATCATGTTTTGTGCATTTGAGGGCACTCCCAGTGTACTAAAGCTCTATGGTACTGGTACCGTCGCGCTGCCTGATACTAAGCAATGGAATGAGCTGTACCCACTCTTCAACCCGCTTCCCGGTGCAAGACAAATCATTGTTGTGGACATTCACATGGTTCAGAATTCATGTGGTTTTGCGGTTCCCTTCATGACATACACGAGCGAACGGGAAAAGCTGAAGGAAGTCTCAATTCAGATGGGAGAAGAAGCACTTAAAAGATATGCCTATGAGAAAAATTTGGAGAGTATTGACGGTTTGCCGACAGCGTTTGCCTTTAACAAAAGCAACATAAATTAGACACCTTACACTCCTAAAAATAATTGACTACACAAAAAACCAGAACCTTCTGATTATCACCTCAGAAGGTTCCGGTTTTTTGGGCTTCCCTTAGTCTATTTTTTCAAGTTCTGCTCTAAAAATGTCAAGATAGCGTTCGCTAATAACTCCGGTGCTTCGAACAAGCTCATGTGACCTGCTTCCGGTAGGGTAACCTGAGTTACTCCGGCCCGATCTGTTGTAAACGTCCGCGCTGGAGGAACCGCCTGATCCTGCTCACCCGCTACTAAAAGGGCCGGCAATGCAGAAGCCGACAATACATCCCGACGATCAGTACGCTCGCGCATAGCCAGTGATGCTCCTACGGCTCCTTGTGGTGGTGTTTTGTAGCCAATTTCTTTGACTTTCAGTAATTGGCTGGACATCGACTCCACATGATCAGGAGCAAATAGCCCCGGTACAAGTCCATCTACAAAGGTTGTAATCCCCTCCGTTTGGATGGTGGATACAGCCTTATTCCGCTTTTCTTTACCTTCGTCCGTATCTGCATAAGCTGTGGAATGAATCAGTCCAAAGGCTGTAAGGCGCTCTGCATGTCTCTGCACTGCCGAAAGGGCTAGATAGCCTCCTAGGGAGTGACCAAACCAGGCAGCCTGAGGGATGTCCAATTGTTCTTGAAGTTTAAGCACATCATCTGCCATTTGATCAATAGTATAGGCTCCTAGTGGAGCATCGCTGCGTCCGTGTCCACGCAAGTCTGGAACAATACAACGATAGCTTTGGGACAGCAATGGAACAACCTCATCCCAATAGGAGGAACTTCCGCAAAAACCGTGCAATAAAATGATCGGTTCTCCTTTTCCCTGTTCGGCATAGCAGATCGTCGTTCCTTCGCATAATACCTTTTCCATATGGAACCCTTCCTTCTCTGTATATAATCTATTGGAGCTGAATATATTATTAAGTAGAACAATGCTGATGTATATTATTAAGCAGACCATCAATATCTGAAACGGTAACCCTCTGGAAAATCTTGCGAAGCTGTTTTCAAACCAAATTCATAAGCCGCCGCATTAGCAATATGCGCAGCCATTGTCATGACCAAGTGAAGCGACGTCATTTGGAGTGTCCAATAGGGTTTGGGGCTGCGCTCATTCACAATCGCTGCAACACTATAATGACCAACAGACGGCAGAGACAGCCCCACCGATCGCGCAGGAGTTAGCGGTTCACGCGCAATAAGAAACATTCCCGTTGAGCCGTGCTGTCCAAGACATGCATCTATGGCGATCACATGATGATCTTGGGGAATGCACTCCAAGTATGAAACCAGATGATCCGCATCACAGGGCTCCGTCATTGTGCCAATCACGTGCGGAAAGCCTTGCTCCTTGAGCATGGTGCCTACCAGTGGCCCGAGTGAATCACCCGATGAGCGATCTGTACCGATGCAAACAAAAGTCAACTTATCTATAGCATGCTGATGATGAATTTCTCGGAAAAACGGCGCGAGTCCATCTCGATCTGTTTTCTTTACATTATGTTCTAAGGACGAGCGACCGGGTGCGGAAGCTCGATTATACAAAGACAACTTTGTCCATCCTCCTTGATTCGGTTGTATATCAGTAATCTGGCTTTCAGTACATTCTACAACAAAAACATGATACAATACAGGCAACTTCCCCTGTTATGAAAGGATGGAAAATTAACGATGGATTTGTCTGTACCGTCTCATGCCAACATTGAGTATATGATTGAGGGTATTAAAACCAAGCTCCGTATGGCGAGTGGTGCTGCTATGCAGGCTTCCGCTTTCTCACTGGAGCAATACGAGGACATCCACGATGTCTATGATATGGTGATAAGCAAGCCTAACCTGAGCATTTCAGAGGTTGAAGCTATTGTTTCTGAACTGGGCAGATTGCGCAAGTCCTCCTGAATTAGCTTATAGGAAGACAGCTTAGCTGTATTACAACCTATCATCATGAGCAACAGCCTTCATGATAGTGGCCCTGTCAGCGTAAAATAAAGCTCGTACCTCCGGTCGTCTCAACAGACGTGCAACGGGATACGAGCTTTATTTTTCGATTGCATATACGCATTTTCATACACTTCTTCATTCAAGGATGCTTCAAGGCAAATCAGCTAACACCAGTTCAGATATATCCTCATTACCTGCAGCTCGTATCTTTAATGTACAGCTTTTTTGAATTCGCGCGGCATCACCAGGCCCTAACTGAAAATCCCCATCCTGGCACGTAACTTCCACATGACCGCTAACTACATAAATGTGGGTACGGCGCTCCTCTTGCTGTGGATATTCAAGCTGCTGTCCTTTCTCCAATCTGCTCAGATACAGATTTATATCCTGCGCGATGGATAACGCTCCCTCCACTTCTGAACCAGACACAACAGGCTGAAGCCGATTTAGGCGTTCACTGTGCTTGAATCTTTGCACCTGATAAGAAGGCTGGATGTCAGGACTCTCAGGTAAAAACCACATTTGCAAAAAGCGAACCGGTCTTTCATCCCCAGTATTTCGCTCTTCATGTTCAATTCCCGTGCCTGCACTCAGAACCTGTATCGAGCCGCTTTTCAAATCCTGCTCATGTCCCAAGCTGTCGCTATGATGCAGTTGGCCTTCAATTACATAGGTGACGATTTCCAAATCGTGATGCGGATGTCTTTTGAAGCCTTGCTGCGGTTCAAGCACGTTATCATTATGGGCTAGCATACAACCAAAATGGGCATTGCTCGGATCTTCATAATCGGCAAATGAAAAGCTAAACTCACTATGAATCCATCCTTTATTTGAGGTATGTCTTTCTGCCGATGTCACTATTTTAATCATCCTTAACACCTCCATGGGTTCCAGTTCCGTAAAGCAGCCTTGCTTTGTGATGACTATTCCACTTCCGGCCCTGGCATTACAAACGCTGTGATACGATCCCTTTACCCCGGGCTTATATGCCTCAATCAGCCTGTCGTCTCCGTCGGGTTTTGCTCTTAAGTTCATTATTAGTTAAGTTAATAGTACGAAAAATTGAATCTATCACAGCCATAAGGAGGAGATTTATTACATATGCTATCTCATGAACCCCAATCATCCCGTTTCCTACCGAGCTATTTGCGCCGTAGTCTGTATGCATCTATTATCATGATCGCTGTGTTGCTTCTCGTCGCCTACTCTGTGAAATGGATTGGCACAGCTCCTTTTCTATATTGGGATGAACGCATACAGGATGCCATTTTTCCAGATACAGCAGCTGCTCGTTACCAACTGCTAACCCTCGCTATATTCATTACATCTTTCGGTTCATTCCGCATGTCGTTGATCATCGCCCTCGGTGCCGCTACCTTGTGTTGGGTCAGTCTTCGTTCAAAAGCTTATTCCTTTGCGATCCTAAGCAGCTTTACGGCGATGTGGGTGCTGAATACGCTCATTAAGGAAATTTTGCAACGGGAACGCCCGTCACTTCAACATTTGGTTGAAGCCGGGGGCTATAGTTTTCCCAGCGGTCATGCGATGATTTCCATGGGATTTTTCGGAATGATATTTGCCATTTGGGCCATGGAACGAAAGATTCGTGGGCGTTCGCTCTTTCTTCCGTGTGTTCTTGGTGCACTACTGATTCTCTTGATTGGATTAAGCCGCGTATATCTAGGCGTTCACTTTCCTACAGATATTGTGGGTGGCTATATTGCAGGTATAATTTGGCTGGTGTTTACCGTTCCTGTGATCTATTGGCGAGCGCGCATGAAGCTTCCTTCCACTCCCCACCGGTAAATGTCCGAGACGGCTTTTTGTTTCACTCCGGGTCACGACGTTTATATACGAAGTAAGCAAGGCTCAGCAATAACGAAGCTCAGCCTTCATTAAAAACGTTATGGTTTTGTGAACTTAGGATAAGGGAGGCGATCCTTGTGTGGGGAATTGTACTAAGTATTGTAATGGCTATTATTATCGGATTGATTGGCGATGCACTGGCTGGTCATGAAATGCCTGGCGGCATTGCGGGCTCTATGATTGCTGGATTTGTAGGAGCTTGGCTAGGTGTCATGCTATTGGGAGACTGGGGCCCGGTCATCGGAGATTTTGCAGTCATTCCAGCCATACTCGGAACCGCATTGTTCGTGTTCTTGCTCGGACTTGTGTCCAGGCTATTAAGAAGGGCTACCTAACATTTATATATATTTTTTATTCTATAAGAGGAGTGATATAACATGAGTAACATTGACAATCAAAATATGGCAAGTACTTCAGGTTTTGCAAAAGGTTTATTTATTGGAGGTTTGATTGGTGCTGCCGCAGCCCTGCTGTTCGCGCCGAAGCCGGGTCGTGATTTGCGTAGTGATCTGTCTGATAAAATTACAGTTGTCTCCGATAAAACAAAGGACGTGGCATCTGTAGTTAGCAGCAAAGCGACAGATTTGGCCAAAACCGTTTCCACCAAAACAGCAGATGTAGCCAAAACGGTATCCGAGAGCAAAGACAATATCGTTTCCAGCGTAACCAAAGCTTCTGCCGATGTGGCTAATGAAGCGGCCAAAGCGGATAAAGAAGTTATGGATGCAACGGCTCAGGCGGCCAAGGATACACAGAAACAATTGAATGCTAATTCCTAATAGTTACACATTCAGATGAAAAAAAATAAGCCCTAGACACTGAACAGCCAGCATGCAAGAAGCTGGCTGTTTTTAAATGATAGAAAGGCTGGGATGACAATGAGCAAGCCAAACTCCTATGGAGATGATCTTACCGCGAACAACAAAAGAACCTTTCATCCCTTACAGGCTCAAGATCAGCCAGATGAGGTTTCATCCAAGCAGGCTTCTTCCACTCCTGATCATGTTAAAACGCATGATCAGGAGAGAGACTTTGATGTAAATGAGCATCCTTTTGAGCTGCGCCATGAGGTCAAGCGGCTTAACAAACGCTTAGATCAAATAGCAGATACGCTCGAAAGAGCAGAGTTCAAAGATATTCTGGAGAACTACTCCAGCACTAAAAGAAGAATTATGAGCAATCTGACCGCAGGGATTGCACGTGGTCTCGGCCTTACGCTGGGTACAGTGGTCATACTCGCCTTGCTCGCTTGGTTGCTCAGTTTCCTGGTACAATTAAATCTTCCGGTCATCGGAGATTTCATCGCCGAATTATTAGGATATATCAAAATGAGCCAAGGTACTAAGTAATTGTTCCTATCTCATTTAAAAACGATCCATCGTAACCGATAATAGACTCCTCAAAGAGCCTCCAGTTACGATGGATCGTTTTTTATTTGTAAATTGTAACAGCTGTAGTCAGCCGTTACAATTTGTTGCGCTTGTTAGCCTTCAATAAGTCTCCTGTCCACCCCTTCATCATCAGCCAGCCGTACATTCCCGCCATACTTAGCAGTGTGGCAATAATCACGGTGGTAAAACCCCAGCCTGTTTTAATCCAAGGCAGATTTTCAAAGTTCATGCCCCAAATAGCGCCCACTACAGTTGCTGGTGTAAATACGGCGGTGACAATGGTGAGCGTCTTTGTAATCTCATTCCCCCTAAATGCAGAAATGGCGTCGTCAATAGAGATCAATGTGTCGATTTCCTTTTCATAATGCAGGAAAAGCCCTTCCATCCGAGTAACACGGTAAAGTAACTGCTTAAAAAAGCGGTTCTCCTCCAGTTTATCCAGATATGCCTCCCGAGAAGCCGTTACCAGCTCTGAAAAAGGAATGAACATATTGCTCCAATACAACAGCTCGAAACGTGCATTCAATATAGAATCCATCAGCGTCCGAGCATTCCTTTTCTCCATGTCCTCTTCCAGTTTTCTCAGGTTGATCTCGAACTTATCCATACCAGTATGAAAATAATGAAGCACGGCTCTCGCCAATACAAACATGCCGTCAGCTGCATCCTCACACTGTTCCAGCATTTTTTGACGTTCCGCTGTGTGCATAATTTCACGGGTATTTTGATCCAAATTTAACGTCACTAACTTCTGATTTAGGACCAGAAAATAAAACTTGTTGCAATTGCGCTGACTGTCGATCTCCTCCTGAACAGAGTAGATCAGCGACCCGTACATTAAGGGCTGATCGCCATCTGGAAAGCGCACAGATATAAAGCTGGATGGAATGTCCTCTACCTTGTCCAGCCATTCTGAGGCTTCTGGGAGCTTCTCCTTCAAATGCTGTATGACCGAATCTTGCCAATTCCCAGCACTGATGTCCCACCATTCCCATCCTCCACGAAAGGAAGAAATCTGTTCAAATGCTGTCATGGATTCCAAGCTTCCTCCCAACCTTTTTCGCTTTATAAAAAGGACACGCTTCCCATATCGGAATAACGTGTCCTTACGATGTGACGTCAAATATTTTAAGCCATATAATCTGCCATCTACTCATGAAATAGAGGAATTAGACATAATCTGCTTCAGCTTTTCCGTTGCCCGCTTCTGAATACGGGAAACGCTCATCTGCGATACGCCCAACGTCTGTGCAATCGCACGTTGAGATTGACCGTCCTGAAATGCCAGAAGAAGCACCTTTTGTTCCTGCTCCTTCAGTTGGCTTAAAGCCTGCTGCAAATCCATTCGTTTTTCCACAGTGTCATAATCGTTAGCATCCGAGCTAATGAGCTCGCCTAATGTAGCTGCACTCTCTTCCTGGGATAAAGGCGAGTCCAGTGAAACATAGTGATAGCACTCACGGCCTGCAAGCACCTCAATCGTTTCTTCCACGGTAAGATCCAAATAGGTTGCAATCTCATCCACATTGGGTGAACGTTCCAATTTAACGGTTAGTTCATCAATAGCATGTTGAACAAGCGCACCCTTTTCTTTAATGCGGCGAGGAACCTGGATGTACCAGGATTTGTCGCGCAAATAATTTTTCATATGTCCCAGCATACTTTTCATAGCGTACGGTTCAAATGGGATACCCAAGCTGATATCGTATTGCTGAAGCAGACGTATCAAAGCCATCTGACCGGTCTGATATAAATCCTCGTATAAGTCCGGACGGTTACGGGAGATCTTCCCAGCAGCCATCTTGACCATCGGCTCATACTTACGGATCAGCACGGTAGCAATCTCGTTATCTTTTGTTTGCTGGTACTCCCAGATTAGACCAACGGCTTCATCCATCGACTCCGGGGGAGTTACCTTTTCATTCATACTCTTTCCTCACTTCTGGTCAGTCGCTTTACAAGCACCACTTCGGTGCCTTTTCCTGTCTCATTCAAGATATGGACATCGTCCATAAGCGCCTGCATGAGATAAAAGCCTAATCCGCCTATCTGCGCATCATTCAACTCCTTGTCATGCAAGGATGCGATACGGGACGGGTCCTCCACACGTTCAAAGCTCTCCCCTTCATCTTTGACACGAATGGACAACGAAACTTCATCAAATTCGAATATTACTTCCACGACTCCCCCCTCATGACCATATGCATAAAGGACAGAGTTATTACAGGCTTCCGATACAGCCACTTTCATGTCTTCAATATCCTCATAAGAGAATCCCATTTTCGCGGCAATACCGTATAAATTTAATCTTACAATATCAACAAAGTCAGCAGTTGCCGGCAAATTAAGAACTACTTTTTGAATTTGAGCATTCATTTCTTTTTCTTTCCTTTCCTATTGGGAATTCTCCTGGGGGACAAAGAATTTGGCAATACCGGTCATATCAAACAGCTTTTGAATTTGAGGCGGTACCTCTTGAACAGCAAAGCGAGACTCCATCCCATGCCTTGCTTTTAAAATGGATAACAAGATACCAATCCCCGTGCTGTCAATGTATTTAAGGTCTCTCAAGTTAATAATCAAATCTTGGCTGGACTCCCCCACCAAAGGCTCCATCACCAGACGAAAATCAGGTGCTACCGAAAGATCCAACTCTCCACTCAGATAAACGGTATTTACGCCATCGGTTGTTTCTGTAATTGCATTAAACTTCTCATTTTTATTTGTATTCATAGGCCTACTCTCCCGAAAAAAGATTTCCCTACATACTAACCCATTATACGATCGTTTGAATCACGGTATAACTTTTTAAACACTACCAAATGCCACCATCTAGGCTTCATTGATTTGTTCTTTACCCGGCTGCATTGGAAAATGGTCCGGAGAATGCCGTAGCAACGCCTGTTTTACACTGCTGATTTTAACGGGCTTACTGATATAATCGTTCATCCCAGCTTCAATACATCGAGGCTGAATACCCTCCATCACATTAGCCGTCATGGCGATAATGGCAGGTTGGGATCTTCCCGCCAATTGCTCACGCACTCTACCCGTACACTCCAGACCGTCCATCACAGGCATCTGCAAGTCCATAAAGATATAGTCATAGTCCTGATTCGCCATGACCATATCAAGCGCCTGTTGCCCATCTGCTGCCACATCTGAAGCTAAACCGAGCTTATCCAGTATATTAACCATCAGCTTCTGGTTAATCGGATGATCATCTACGACCAGTACAGGTTTACGGCTTGGAGATTCCCGATGTGGAATTTCCCAGTCGTGGCTGGACTCCCCCTCCAGTTCATTTTCCTGAGCAAAGCCAAGCTTCATTGTAAAATGAAACGTCACGCCCTGTTCTCCGCTCGTATCTACACGGATATCTCCGCCCATCATATTCACTAAGGTTTTACAAATGGCGAGTCCTAACCCGGTTCCACCATATTTACGCGTCATTGAAGAATCCAGTTGGGAAAAGGGCTGAAACAGCCTCCCAACCTTAGCGGGATCAATACCAATGCCTGTATCCTTCACAGAAAACTCAACGGTAAGTCCATTGTCGCTTTGCTCTTTGACAGATGCAAAGACGTACACCCCGCCCCGGTCTGTAAATTTGACGGCATTGGATACCAGGTTAATCAATACTTGACGCAATCTTCCCATATCTCCGAATAACACAGGAGGCATCTGTTCATCGAGGAAATAAACCAGTTCCAAGTTCTTTCGGTTCACCTCTACCGTAAATAGGCTGAAAACTTCCTTGATACAGGAAACCAGATCAAAAGGATATTCCTCTACCTCCATTTTGCCTGACTCCAGCTTAGTGAAGTCCAGAATATCATTAATGACTGCTACCAGCGCATCTGCACTACGACGGATGATATCGGCATATTCCTGTTGGTCGCTTTGCAACTCCGTCTCCATCAGCAAATCAATCATGCCAATGACGCCGTTCATAGGTGTGCGGATTTCATGGCTCATCATTGCCAGAAATTCCGTTTTGGCATTGGCAGCAATCTCTGCTGCCTCCTTGGCGGCAATCAGTTCGCTGTTCATCTTCTCCAGCTGCTGGGTCTTCTGATGAAGCAGCATGGACTGTGTCTTCAAGCGCTTGTTTGTCAGATACATTTGCACGAAGCCTTCAATTTTGGACTTGAGAATTTGAGGGATGAACGGCTTCACCATATAATCAATACCGCCCGCTGAATACCCCGCAAATAAATGCTCCGCTTCCTTGCTGTTAGCTGAAATAAAGATAATCGGAATATCCTTCGTTTTCTCTCTGGCCTTGATTAACTTTGCGGTCTCAATTCCATCCATACCTGGCATCTGTACATCGAGGACTACGATTGCAAATTCATCTTTTAATAGACATCGCAGCGCTTCTTCCCCGGATGTGGCCTTTACCAAATTATATTGTTCACTCTCCAGCACCGCCTCAAGAGCGAGCAGGTTCTCAGGTCTGTCATCTACCAGCAATATATGAATCGGTTCATGAAGCCCCATGGAATCCTCCTAAGCATCTCTATTTAATCTTCCGGTAAATTTTTTCTATCCGGTCCAGCGGCTCGTAGGAATCACTATAATCGGTAAAATGTATGGATTCCTTGGCCCCAAGCACCAACACACCAAAATGACTCAAACTATCATAAAACAACCCATGCACGTGGTTGCGAAGTTCGTCGTTAAAATAGATCATGACATTCCGGCAAAAAATAACATTGAACTCGTTAAAGGACCGGTCAGTCGCTAAGTTGTGCTCCGCAAAAATAATATTTTTCCGTAAAAAAGGATGAAACATCACTGAATCATACTTGGCTGTATAATATTCAGAGAACGATTGCGTGCCCCCGGACTCCAAATAATTTTTGGTATACAGCTTCATTCTGTCGATCCCGTATACGCCTTCCTTCGCCTGCTGTAAAGACAGGTTATTCATATCCGTCGCATAAATGCGGGCCTTATCATATAAGCCTTCTTCATGCAGCAAGATCGCCATAGAATATACTTCCTCACCTGTGGAGCAACCTGCATGCCATATTCGAATGTACGGATACGTTCGCAAAATAGGAATGATTTTCTGCCTAAAATTCAGAAACAGCTCCGGGTCACGGAACATCTCGGTCACCGGAATGGAAAGGCTTTGCACCAGTCTATCGAAGGCGCTGCGATCATGCAGCACCTTCTCCTGAAGTCCTGATATCGTGCTTACATTCTCGGACTGCGCATGATAATAAACACGCCGCTTAATCGATGGCAGAGCGTAGTTACGAAAATCGTAGCCGTACAGCCGATGTATACCTTCCAGCAACAGCTCAATCTCAATCAATTCCCGCTCAGTATCATTCGATTTCACTTCATTAGCAGCATTATCCGCCATATCCTTAGATGTCATAATCTCTCTCCAATTCCTAAATAGGTTTTGCCTGTGCCGCTCCAATCATGTGTCGATTTATATTACCCAATTTTTTGGGTTACGAATACAACCACACCCGCATTAATGATAAAAGCTGTTCGGTTTGAATCGGTTTTTTTACATAATCGGAAGCGCCTGCCTCAATACACTTGGAACGATCATCCTTCATGGCCTTGGCTGTCAGGGCAATAATAGGCAACTTCTCGAATTGTGGCATTAGCCGGATACGTCGCATCGCTTCATATCCATCCATTTCCGGCATCATCATATCCATCAGAACCAGATCAAAATCAGGTGTCTGTTCCAGCAGTTCCAGTGCTTCTCTTCCATTTTCCGCAAAGGTAACCTCCATACGATAGCTTTCCAGCACGCTGGACAGAGCAAATACATTGCGAATATCATCGTCTACCAACAATATTTTTTTATCTTCAAACAGTTCTTCCTTGTTGTATAGCTTCTGCAAAATTTTGCGTTTATCCTCAGGAAGATTCGCCTCTACACGATGCAAGAACAACGTTGTTTCGTCTAAAAGCCGTTCCGGCGATTTAACATCCTTAATAATAATAGACTCTGCATATTTGCGAAGTTGCGTTTCTTCTTTGCTATCCAGATCTTTGCCTGTATAAATAATGATCGGCAGATCAGTTAGCTGCTCGTTCTCTCGAATACGATCCAGCAGTTCAAAACCAGTCATGTCGCTCAGCATCAGATCCAGTACCATGCAGTCATACCGCTGGATAGCCAGCTCATTCAGTGCTTCCTGACCTGTCGATACCGCCGTAATGGCAACATCATCATGATCGATCAGCTCAATAATGGATTTACGCTGATTATCATCATCTTCAACCACAAGGAGACGTTTGACCATTTGGTCCGTATACGATTTTATATGTGAAAATGCCTTATCCAGACTTTCCTTCGAGGAAGGCTTTTTGAGATAGGCAATCGCGCCCATCATTAAGCCCTGCTTCACATCATCTATGACCGAAATAACATGCACTGGAATATGACGTGTCGATGAATTTCCTTTCAGCTCGCCCAAAATGGACCAGCCATCCATCACAGGTAATTGAATATCTAGTATAATAGCGTCCGGCAAATAAGATTGAGCCATGTTGAGCCCATCGTCTCCTTGGAGAGCGATCAGTGCTTTAAAGCCCCGGCTACGGGCCATATCGTACAAAATATTAGCAAAATTAATATCATCCTCAATAATCAGCAGCACTTTATCCTGCGAGGTAATCTCGTTTCGGTCGTCCCCCGGATGTATAATGTCCTCCGCTTTGTTTTTCGAAGGCATCTGATATAATGGCAACCGTTTAGCAGGCATAATCATGGGAAGGTCCGTTTCTACCGAGGCTGCGACACTCTCAAAATCCGAATTCACATCCGCACCGTTAAATTCCTCTCTCGAATTAGACTCCATATCCTCAGCCGTTGGTGTTTGTTCCGGCAAATACAATGTAAAACAACTGCCCTGTCCCTGCTCGGATTCCACCGTAATAACGCCGCCCAACAATCTGGAAAGCTCGCGGCTGATCGACAGACCTAGTCCTGTCCCCCCGTATTTCCGGCTGGTTGTACCGTCTACCTGCTGGAAGGCTTCGAAGATCAGATCCGTTTTATCGGAAGCAATCCCAATGCCCGTATCACGCACAGATAGAGCCAGATAGGATCTTCGTGGATTTAGCAGGCCAGGAAGCTGCTCTCCGTTTGCCCGAGATACATTGAAACGAATAGAACCTTCCGTGGTGAACTTGAAGGCATTAGACAGCAAATTACGTAAAATTTGTTTGAGACGATAACCGTCACTGATAATGGCATCTGGCAGGTTCTCTTCAATTTCGGTATGCAGTTGAAGCTCACGTTTGGCTGCGACCGGAGCAAAATTCTGCTCCACAAACAGTTCCAGTTCCTTCAAATGGACCGCTTCATGGTTAATATCCATTTTTCCAGCGTCCACTTTGGATAAATCCAGAATTTCATCAATCATTTTCAACAAATCCGCGCCTGACATATAAATGGTTTGTGCATATTCCACTTGCTTTGGCTTGAGATTGCCTTCCTTGTTCTCAGACAAGAGCTGAGAAAGAATAAGCAAGCTATTTAGCGGAGTACGCAGCTCATGAGACATATTGGCCAAAAACTCGGATTTGTATTTGCTTGTAATTCCTAGCTGCATGGCCTGTTGCTCCAACTGAGCTCGTGCATGTTCGATCTCGTCGTTCTTTTCTTCCACTTCTCGAACTTGTTCTTCCAGCGCTCTAGTTTTGGCAATCAGTTCAGTATTAAAATGCTCCAATTCTTCCTGTTGACGCTGTAACAACTCCTCTGAACGCTTGAGCTCCTCTGTTTGCTCCTCCAAATTTTCGTTGGAGCGCTTGAGTTCCTCTTGCTGAGTTTGTAGCTCCTCGGACTGGCATTGCAATTCCTCAGTAAGTGCCTGGGATTCGCGCAGCAATTGCTCTACACGCATCCGTCCCTTGATATTGTTCAGAATGATCCCCAAGCTCTCTACTAATTGAGCAAACAGCTTCGTTTCCAGATCACTGAAGCGATCCAGTGACGCTATTTCTATAGCACCGATGCACTCATCCTCGAACAAAATAGGGAAAATCATAATTCCCACTGGCTTACTTTCTCCTAAGGCAGAGCCTATGGACAAATATCCGTCAGGAGCCTCTGTAATCAAGATCGGCTTACGATCCAGAACACATTGTCCGAGCAACCCTTCGCCCACATGGATAACGTCCCTAATCGAATTTTCGCCAGTCACCTTTGCATAGGAGCCGTATAACTTAAAACGGTTGTCTTCTACATCTTTTCCTTGCAAATAGATGGCTCCATAGCTGCCTCCCAAGATGGGCGTAAACTCACTAATGAACATCTGAGCAACCTGCTCCAGTGAATTTACACCACGGAACAGCTCAGTCACCCGAGCAGTATTGGCATTAAGCCAAGTTTGATCCTTCTGCGTTTGAAGGACGGAATGCTCGAATTTCCGCTTTTCTTCCAAGTCCCCGGCCATTTGTTGAAATACACGAGCGACCTCACCGATTTCATCTTTGGAGGCAACACTCATTCGGCTGATGGCCCTGTACTTTCCCTTGCCAAAACCATTAATCATGAGACTAACGATATTTAGACCTTTGGCAATGCTTGGGAGCACCCACAAAATAACCAGTAAGCCCATGATCAGACCGGCGGCCATCAGAATTGTGGTAATCTGTACAGATTCCTCATAGGCCTGATTGGCTTGCTTCATGTCGTTATCAATCTCCCGATCCTGAAAAACGGCAAGGGCATTAATGCTGTCCATTGCCTCCTCTTGAGCAGGCAAACCAGTACTATTGCGAAAAGCGTTAGCCTCATCAATGCGATCTTGTCCCAGCAAAGAAACTAACCTTTGTTCGTAACTCAGAAATTCATTCCAGGCGACGGCTACCCGATCAACCTGCTGCTGCTCTTCACTGGTGCCTGAATTTGTTTGCAGACTTGCCAGCACTTTCGTTCCAGTAGCGGAAATATCATCGAGCTCACGTTTGGCCTCGCCGACGGAGGAGCCCGGATTTAAAATCAGGTTGGCCATAACTTTGGCCATATCATTCACCTGACCACGAATAGCCGTTGTTTTCCGGACCTTCACATATCGGTCCTGGTAAACCTGATTCAGCTGCTCATTCAGGCTCCCCATACGGTCATAGCTGATTAGCGTCAGCACAAGGAGGATCGCCATGAGCGATCCAAAGCCGATCAGCAGTTTATTTCTGATTTTCATGCAAGCTCTCTCCCTCTTTCAATGAAATCCAGATCAGGCACTTATCATCATCGCGATCCTGTGGCGCCTCATTACGAAAAAATGCATCCAGCATCGCTTCTTCATTCCAATCCTCATACTTACGTAGACACTCAGTCAGATACTCCAACTGCTCCTCATATTCACCTTCCACCGCTTCCAGCAAGCCATCCGTATACAAAGCGATATGTCCAGTTCCTTCATAATGAATCGTGTGCATTTCTGCATCAATCTTATCAAACAAACCAACCGGGCTACATGCACGGTCAAATTTGGTAATGCTGCCATCCTGGTTGAACAGCAAACCGGGAGGATGTCCCGCATTTACATAGTCAATTCGCCGTGAACGGGTATCAATCACCATATAAATCGCCGTAAAATAATACTGTACCAGCTGCTTGCCCAGATCCAGTTGATTAAAACGACGATTCAGCTCTTGTATGACTTTCTCAGGCTCCACATATGTGGTCACCGTATCCTTAAGTACAGACGCAATGAACATGCAGAACAGCGAGGAAGAAATGCCATGCCCCATCATATCAAGCAAAATGATGGCATATCGCCCCTCCCCTAACGGATACCATGAATATAAATCCCCTGCCAGTTCAAAGGAAGGCTGATAGAGCGCATTCACTTGCAGCACCGGGTCCTGAATGGCAGGACTAAGCACCGCCTGCTGCACCATCGCGGCCAGCTTCAACTCATCCTGAATTCGCTGATCCCGATCCTTATGCCAGTCCTTCTCCTGTTTGAGTCGCAAAGCAGACCGGATTCGCGCCATTAGCTCTACCTTGTTGATCGGCTTCGTGACGTAATCAACGGCTCCCACATCCAGAGCTTCGGCCAATTTTTTGGAATCGCCTACTGCCGTTACCATAATAATCGGGATATCTTTTAAATGCTCATATTCCTGCACAATACTGCAAGCTTCAATGCCGTCCATTTCAGGCATCATCATGTCCAGCAGCACCAAATCAATATCTGAAGGACGGGGTCGAAGACTAATGGTACGATCGCCGATTCCCAGATGCTCCAACATTTCTGCGGCCGAGCTAGCAGAGATCACATCCCGATAATTTTCTTTTTTCAGTATTTCACGAATAATAATGACATTCGTCGGGTTATCGTCAACAATTAGAATTCTCATTGGCCTCTCCTTATCTGTAACTCATGTATTATACTATACCTGCTTAAACGGCAACACCCTTGTTCATTAGAAGTAGTGTTTCCGTAAGAAGGCATTCCAAAAACATAGATAAGGAATGAGGCTGGAACCCCATTCCTTATCTATGTTTTTGGAGGACCCGCGAAACACTTGTGCTGCGGTCAACATCCTCTTTTTCGAATCTAATGCCACTCTGCTTTTATGGTGAACAGCAATATCACGCTTTTTTAGCAATGACCAGCACTTTACCCTGATCCAGTTCTTTTTCATAAAAGTCAGCTTCGGTATCTGTAAATCCCAAGGAAGTAATTTTAGCGCGAAGCTCATCGCCGCGGGAACGGAACAAGTTGGCTAATGAGTCGAAAACGCCCTCTTCCTTAATCCCGATTTCCTTGGCATCCACCGTATCAGCAATACGATCTGTCCGATCCTGATCATGAGCGAGCACGAACACATCCTCATAACGATAGCCCGTGTTACGCAACTCATTTACTGCTTCAACGGCTTGTACACCGTTATCTACCACTTTGGCATAAGATTTATGATTGGTCTGATTCATGTTTCTCACGCTCCTTTAAGGATTGACTTCTCTGACTATTACACTTCACACATCCATTTGAAACTTCCATGTTATGTCACGCCTCGGAAATATCAATTACCATTCCGTTTCATCAAAAAACTCGACATACTTAGGTTTATCAGACGTCTCATCCATAAACACTTTGATTGCACGTTGTCCGCGTACATAGACCTCTCCGTCTTCCGCCGTGAATTGCGAGCCACCCAGCGCCTGATCCAGCGTTTTCCGTTGCAGCGGCAGCCACTCATCATTTACCTTGATTCGACCGGCAGCAGGGTCTACATGCACATAAGAAACGACGTCATCACGCATACCAACTACAACATCTGGATATTGGTATTCTGTAGAAAGCAGCAGCATATCCTTTTTGACTCGTAGTGGCTTGCCCAGCTTTTTCAATACATCGGCACGTGTATCATCCAAAGATATGCCATTTAAGGTATGAAAATCTGCTGGTACAGCATGTGGAGCGGGTATCGTCTGCACAGTCCTAACCATATGCCCCGCTGTTTGCGGGGAAACGGTTTGCTGAACCGTATCCTGTCCGGAAAAGGGAGTGAGCAAACCAGCAGCTAGTAATAACGTCTTCATCATAAATCTCACCCTTTCAATGAATTTCCTGTAGTTTACGGTTCAGCCACTATGCTACTGACGCATTTTCTGCCACACCCCAGCAGCGATGTCTACATAACCCAACCAGTTTTTACCCGGCTTGGCCGCAGGCTCCTCATAAGTCGCATTGTAGCTCTGAACCGTCCGCTCCGTTGCGGTCAAAGGTCTATTCGGTGTCGTTGCCTTAATCGCATTATCCGTTCTGGAAGTATTACTCGCAGCGCTATGCGATTTCTGAAACCGTGTCATTAACGCTGTTGAAGCCTGCTTGGCAGCCAGCGTCACTTCGCTGAGTACCTCCCCCAAGTTTCTAACCGATTCCATCACTGGCTCCACTTGCTTCAATTTATGATCAACATCTGCGGTGATGTCATTCGCATGTCGAACCGTTTGTTTTACTTCATAACTCAGTTCATCTACCGTTTTTTGCACATCCTGTAAGGTTTGAGTCACCTTATCCAGTGAGCCTTGTGCTGCTTTCAACGTTTTAATGAGGAAAATAACGAGAACTGCAAATGCGATAGCAATAATAAAAATGCTGACCTGTGTTAACATGGCGTAACCTCTCTTTCGTCTTTCACGATGATGTTTATGATTACTGCATAGTTACCCTTTAGATTCAGACACGAAACAACGTCCAGGCTGGCTTCTTCTCCGCTCCAAACGTTATGATTCACGGACTCTCGCACCGTTTAAAACAACATATAACGATGGCACAGCCACGAGTAATCTATAGAAGTCACCGTCATCTGCAACCACGCTCTATCGGGGCGTGAGTATGCCACATTATATACAATTAAAGGAGGATACAGAACATGCTAAAATGGTCCGCTTTATTCTTAATTTTTGCTGTGATCGCCGGAATCTTAGGTTTTTTTGGTATCGTCGTGTCCATAGCTGCTACAATCGCTAAAATATTATTTGTGATATTTCTGGTGTTGTTCGTCATTTCACTCTTTACCGGAAGAAGACGGGTTTCATAGTTATCGGATGCTAGCTGTACAAAAGCAATATTCTAATGTTTATAAAAAAAGGATGTTCCCACCCTGGTCAACAGGGCTGTGGAACATCCTTTTTTGATGCAGCTTTTTTACGGTTAACGGCGCTTTTATTGAATCACGCTGCCCCCAAACAGGAAACGGTCCTGCCAAGGCTTACTGAAATCCGTAACTTTTACACCGCCACCCGCTACAGAAAACGTATGGAGAAGCTTGTTGTCTCCCAAATATACAGCTACGTGTGTAATCGTTTGGGAGGAATTATCCAAGGACGTGTACGCCCCAGAAGATGCATTATAATTTGTAAAGAAGAGTAAATCGCCACGCTTCAGCGTAGTCATGTCCGTATTCGGCTGACTGTTTTGCTTGATCCACTCACCCTGTGAACGGGAATCTGCCGGAAGCTGGATACCTACAGCCTGACGGAAAATTTGACGGGTAAATGCCGAGCAATCAAAAGTAGCCGTACTGTTACGATCCGAACCATATTCATATGGAGTTCCGAGATAAGTCATCCCCGTATTAATAACCTGCTCTATTGCAGCCGCTGCATCACCGGAAAACATGTTCGTAGTTGACGCAGGAGATGCTGTCACAGGTATTGCGGTAGTATCAGGAGTGGTTGTCACCGGAGCAGACACAGGCTGCTGCACAACAACGCCCTCGCCAATACGAATATACTGTGGAGACGAGCTGACGTAGCCCACTGTACCATCAGCATTGGTAACCTTGAACCAATAAGCATTACTTGGATCGGTAATCGTAACGACATCCCCTGCATTCAAATAGCCCAAAACCTCGGAAGAAGTGGATGCCTCCGCCCGCAAACGAACGGACGTTTGAATCGTGGCTTTCGTTTGACCGGCAGAACTATTCACTGAGGCCACAGCCTCTTTAGCTGAAACATTTTTAAGTGACTCTGTGGCTTCCGATTTACGAGTGGTAGACGGGGTGACAGCAGCAGCGACACTGGTAGCGCCAATTTTTATGTACTTGTCAGAGCTGCTAGTGTATCCGGTTACTCCATCAGAAGTCTTGATCTTGTACCAATAGCTGTTTGTTTTCTCCAATACCGTTACGGCCTCTCCCTGCTTCATAAAGCTGACTACATCCCCTGTAGTCGAAGGACCGGATCTAAGCTTTACAGCCGCCTGAATAACCGCCTTCTGTCCTGTGGATGCTGTTGATGCCGCTGCGTCAACCTGACCCGGCGCCACATGAATTGCTGCCAACAGCGCGGCTGACGTCATGAGCATTCCCATCACGCGTCTTCTCAATGTTGCACCTCCTGGCTGTTTTTACGAATTTGAAGAGCATATCCAATTCCGACGAATATAGCCGGACATGCCTTCATTATAGTAAAAGCAGCAGGAAGAGAGATATAATCCAAACGTCACAAAAGGAAGCGTATACGCCTTTTTCATATAGGTCTAAAGTCACTTTTAACACTAAATATTCAATAAATAATCTATAATTTGGGTTCTACATGGACATGGACATGCATCGTATTATGAACCTCTTGCAGACGTTCCTCAATCCGGTCGCTGATTCGATGCCCTTCAATCAGGCTGAGTTGCGGATTGACCTCAATGACCACATCCACCAGCGCATGATTACCATGTACACGTGCCTTAACGTCCCGAATTCCCTCTACTCCAGGTATACAGGCAATCGTACTCCGTAAGTCAGACAGCTCTTGCTCATCAAATCCATCGGTCAAGCTGTGCGTGGAATCCTTAAAAATATCCCACGCTGTTTTACAAATGATAAATCCTACCGCGATCGCAGCTACAGTATCCAGCCAGGGTAGGCCGAACTGTGCGCCGATAATGCCAACTGCTGCCCCAACACTGACAAGTGCATCCGATAGATTATCCTTGGCCGCTGCCAGCAAAGCCTTATTGTTAATTTGCCGTGCCAGTCTGTTATTGTAAAGGTACACTCCCAGCATAATCACTGCACAAATCACAGCTACACCCGCGGAGGTGATATCCGGTATTTGCTTTCCGCCCTTGAAAATGCTCCCGATCCCATCAATAAGCACCTGCAAACCGACGACAGCCATAATAAAGGACGCCAGCAGCGCCGCGATCGTTTCTGCCCGAAAATGTCCATAGGCATGGTCAGAGTCCGGTGGCTTTTGGGAAATTCTCAGTCCAACCAGTACAGCAACCGACACTACAATATCGGTGACATTATTGAAGCCATCCGCCCGCAACGCGCTAGAAGCAAATATATATCCGCTAATCAGCTTAAAGGCGGACAACAAGAGATAAGCAGCAATGCTCACCCACGCCCCACGCTCACCTTTTCGTATCTCTTCATAGACATTTACCACAACGTAGGACACTCCTTCAAATATATAGTTCCCAGCAGAACGATCTCACCGGGCCCAAAAATAAAAATAGCAGCGTTGCTGCCCTGAATAATATCAATTTTCTTTGGTTAACTGTTATTTTCAGGATAGCAGACGAACTTTGTGTGGGTCTAGAGAAACAGTCTTTCCGCTCTGCATCGCTGTAGTAACAACGAAAAAGTATTGCCAGGCCCCATTCCTGTAGGTTATACAAAACATTTTTTACTTCACGCAAAAAACAGAGGTTTTCTCTTCCAACCCACCCCAGATGTGTGTTATCATTGTTGCCCTTGTCCCTTCTTTTAAAAACGTATAAAATGAGGACACAGCCGCGTTTTTATTCAATCCAGCATGATTGACATGAATTTGGCGGCAACAGGAGGAATTTATTCATGAGCGATGCTAATGAACCACGTAAAGTTAATCTCGCAGATGCCATTCGGGAAAAGCTGGCACAAAAAAAACAGCAGTCCGGCGCTTCACAGCAGGGCGGCTTTCAAGGCGGTTCCGCCAAAACACTGAAAAGCCAAAATACGAAGAAGCCGAACAACCAACGTCGTCGTACAGGCGGATCATAAGCCACCTCATAGCCTTTATAGGGTACCAAAGGTCTGGCGAAGTCTATCTTACCTCACTGCCAGAACCAAGTAAGCTATGGGCATGACACAAAAACGAAAAAGAGGAGTCTCCCCGCCATCTTAATGGCCTGAAGGAGCTCCTCTTTCGTTTATCTAGTTGTTGAAGTTAGCCGGTTTGGATATTTAGCCGATTTCTACCGGATACATACGTTCACGCAATTTTGTGATTTCTTCATTTTCCAAGTATTCATCATAGCTCATCGTACGGTCGATTACGCCGTTTGGTGTAATTTCCACGATTCGATTCGCGATCGTTTGAATAAACTGGTGGTCATGGGATGTGAACAATATAGTACCGTCAAAATCAATCAGACCATTGTTCAGCGCTGTAATGGATTCCAGATCCAAGTGATTGGTCGGTTCTTCCAGCAACAGCACATTGGCACCGTTCAGCATCATTTTCGCCAGCATACAGCGAACCTTTTCGCCCCCGGACAGCACACTTGCTTTCTTAAGCGCTTCTTCTCCAGAGAAAAGCATACGTCCCAAGAAGCCGCGCAGGAACGTTTCGTCCTGATCCTTGGAATATTGACGCAGCCACTCCACAAGATTCATATCCACACCTTCAAAATAGGTGGAATTATCTTTCGGGAAATAAGCCTGGCTAGTTGTAATCCCCCAAGAGAATTCTCCGCTATCCGCTTCGATCTCGTTCATCAACACCTGGAAGAGCGTCGATTTAGGCATGCCGTTCGGGCCAACAAACGCGATTTTATCGCCTTTGTTCACAACCAGACTGAACTCATTCAGCACTTGCTCGCCTTCAACAGTTTTACTGAGGCGGTCTACTGTCAGGAGTTGTTTGCCTGCTTCGCGTTCAGGCTTGAAGTTCAGGAAAGGATATTTACGGTTCGATGGACGGATGTCATCCAACGTAATTTTATCCAGTTGTTTTTTACGTGAAGTAGCCTGTTTGGACTTGGAAGCATTCGCGGAAAAGCGCTGAATAAAGGCTTGCAGTTCCTTGATCTTCTCTTCCTTCTTCTTGTTGGCATCACGAGTCAAGGCAAGCGCAAGCTGGCTAGACTCATACCAGAAGTCGTAGTTTCCGACGTACATCTGGATTTTGCCAAAATCAATATCCGCAATATGCGTACATACCTTGTTCAGGAAGTGACGATCATGGGATACAACGATGACGGTGCCTTCATAGTCCATCAAGAAATTTTCCAGCCATTGAATGGATTCGAGGTCCAGATGGTTGGTAGGCTCATCGAGCAGCAAATTGTTCGGACGACCAAACAACGCTTGAGCCAGGAGAACACGTACCTTGTCATTACCACTCAGCTCAGACATGTTCTTGTCATGCAGGTCGCGGGGAATACCAAGACCGATCAGCAAGGAAGCTGCATCTGGCTCGGCATCCCATCCGTTCAGCTCCGCAAATTCACCTTCAAGCTCACCGGCACGTAGACCGTCCGCTTCGGTAAATTCCGTTTTGGCATACAGAGCATCCTTTTCCTTCATGATTTCATACAGACGCGTGTGGCCCATAATAACGGTTTCCAGAACCGGGAATTCATCGTATTCATAATGGTTCTGCTTGAGGACTGCCATCCGTTCACCCGGTGTCATGTGAACCTCGCCAGAATTGGCTTCAATTTCACCGGAAAGAATTTTCAAAAAGGTGGATTTACCCGCGCCATTCGCCCCAATCAGGCCGTAGCAGTTCCCAGGAGTAAATTTGATATTTACGTCTTCAAAAAGTGGGCGTTTACCATAACGAAGCGTTACGCCGCTTGTACTGATCATATAAGCATACCATCCTTATCATTAGTAAAGTGCTAAACACAAAATTACCGACGGCAATAGTATAACACACAAAAGATCGGATTCGAACCGTAGTATAAGTATAACCGCCCCTGAATCTCATCCAATATCTTATAAATAAAATAAAAAATGCTTCTGTCTCCACCATTGTCGCCTGACAAACACATGGACCAGAACCATTTTCATGTTCTAAATTCGTTGAGATGCCGTTAGGACAGACGCGTTATTCAGTCGCGGCATTGATGTTCCATGCGCTTGTAATTGTCAGGAAACCCCGACACCTAACGGAATGAGGTACATGCCGACTTCATCATCCTGTTTGATTACGACCTCCACGTCATAGACCGTCTGGATCAGTTCAGATGTAACGACCTCTGTAGGTGGGCCGTTCGCTATAATACGCCCTTCCTTCATGGCAATCATCACATCGCTATACCGAATAGCCTGATTGATATCATGCAGCACCATCACGATTGTCAGTCCATGTTCCTGGTTTAACTGCCGAATGAGCTCTAAAATTTCAAGCTGGTAGTACATATCCAAATAGGTGGTCGGCTCATCCAAAAATAAAATTGGCGTCCGCTGTGCCAAGGCCATTGCAATCCATACACGCTGCCGTTCTCCTCCTGAGAGCTGATCCAATGTGCGAGTTCTACGTTCGTTCAGGTTAGTGCAGGCTATTGCCCACTCAATCGCCTCCTCATCCTCGTCACGCCTCGCTGTGAACATGTTCTTATGCGGCAACCTGCCGAAGCTTACGAGCTTTTCTACAGTCAAGTCGGAAGGTGCCTCGTTCTGCTGATGGACTACCGCCAGTTGACGGGCCAGCTCCTTGGGCTTGTAGTGGGCTATCTCCTTGCCGTCCAGAATCACTTGGCCCAAGCGGGGAACAGCATTGTTGGACATCACGCTGAGCAGCGTTGATTTGCCGCATCCGTTGGGACCGATAATGGTAGTGATCCGTCCCGACTCAATAACAGCATTAATAGCATGCAGACGATCTGTTTTCCGATCATAAGAGAAGGTTATATCCTTAATGTCCATAGGTGCGATCCGCCTTTCTGATCAGGAATATCAGGAACGGCCCGCCAATGACGGCCATAATAATAGAAGCCGGGATTTCATTGGGAGCAAGCACTGTCCGCCCCAGTGTATCCGCGAGCAGCAGGAGCAAGCCGCCGCATAAGGCGGAAAATGGAATCAACCACTTATGATCCGAGCCAACTAGGTAGCGGGCACAATGCGGAACGAGCAGACCGATAAAGGCAATCACTCCCGCGATGGCTGTAGCCGTTGCTGCAAGCAGCACTGCAATCACAGAAATCAAAAGTCGTGCACGCGTTACATTGAATCCCAGATTTTTAGCTGTTTTATCTTGAAGGGACAAGAAATTGCACCAAGAGAACACGAGCATGGCTAAAATTAGCCCAATCCCGCCATAGGTCACAATAACCTCGACATCTACCCATTTTTTCATAGACAAGGTTGAAGTGGTAACCTGATTAATGCTAGTGACTGCATAACTGCCTCGATAGTTAAACGACTGACCTAGGCCGGAAAAAATGGCGTTCACAGCCACCCCGATCAGAATGAGACGAATCGGATGCAAGCCAGATTTCCATGAAAAACCATAAACCATTAGACAGGCTAACGCACCGCCAATAAATGAAAAGAACGGCATCCAGAAATAAAGCGCAGGAAAGACCGTCACCGCAATCAGCGAGATCAATGCCGCTCCCGAAGAAATGCCGATAACCCCTGCATCCGCCAGTGGGTTTTTCATGACGGCTTGCAGCAAAACACCCGCTACTGCAAGTGCTGCACCTGCCATCACGGACACGAAAATTCTCGGTAGTCTCAGGTCCTTGACCACATTCACCTGATCATCTGTACCTGTCCACAATCCGGTCATCAACTGACTCAAATCCACCTTGAGACTGCCTGTCATCGCTGAATACAGCATGACGCCGACGAGCAAGACAATTACAACAATAAGGCTCCATACTTTTTTGGACATGTCATCAGCTTCCTTTAATTCGAAGGATACAGCATTTTCATCAGCTCATCCAGCGCCGAGTTTGCCGCTAAATTCCCTGTTGTGCCAAACAACGGTTCAGGCAGATCATAGACATGCCCATTTTTCACAGCGTTGAAATGCTTCCAGATATCGTTAGTTTTGAACTCTTCATCGAACATTTTCACTACTTCATCCGGCATCCCGTGTGCAGCGCGCAAAATGATATCGGGGTTGGATTGCTGCAAGGCTTCGGTATTGTGGGCAATGAACTCCACCTTCTCGCCCTGAACCACATTGGTTCCGCCTGCAATTTTAACCAGATCCCCAATATAGGAATGCTCGGTAGCCACCAGATAGCTTCCTGGTACTCCCAGCAAAATCAATACTTTAGGGGATTTCTTCCCTTGGATTTTTTGTTGAATCTCAGCTACTTTGGCATCCAAAGCTCCATTAATCTCTTTGGCCTTATCGGCTTTGCCAAACGTGTCTCCCAGCTTTTGAATCTCTTTTTGCATATTCGCGAGACTTTCAAAATTCAAAAATTCGGCATTAATTTTCAAATCTTTAAATTTAGGCTCCAGATCATATTTCAGTGTCGTCACCGACAGTACGTCCGTCGGCTTCAATGACATCACTTTTTCCATATCAGGACTCATCGGATTACCCACATCAGGCACATCCTTGTAACGGTCAGGCAGCACTTTCGTGCTTGTCGGCTTGCCTGCCAAATCCAGACCCAGCGCATCCGTAATTTCCGCAATAGCTACCGTAGTTGCCACAATACGAGAAGCTTGAGCTTTACCATCAGACGACTTTTCGGTTGCATTAGATGTTGCCGCTGATTTCGAACCATCGCTCTGATTCTGTCCAGCCTGTGCTCCTCCCGAACATCCAGCCAGCAACAAGATCACGATGCCGATTAACATATACAAACAAAACGATCTTCCTTGAGCCAATGCTATATACCGTTTCATGAAAATCCAGTCACCTCAATTCAAAATATAGAACAACATTAGGAACCCCAACTTTTCGGGTATCCGGATTTTGCAAAATTCGATTCCAGTGCTCCAAAGTGCAATATATAGACGAACTAGACCATTTCGATCTACATATTGTTCATTAGAAGTCGCTTATTGGATTTTTGCAAAATTCCTCGGGTATGTAAATGCTGACAAGTCTTGACGCCGGGGCACCAAGACTTGCTCGCATACAAACTTTGCTGTTATTCAGACTACATTGATTATCACAACCTGAGGCTACTTCGCTTTTAGGCTTTCTTCATCAAATTGGAACTGAACTGTATACCAGTGATCATACGGCACTCCGCCAAGGACCAAACCAGGCACAATGACGTGTGTGTAAGCACCAATTTTCTGAGACAAGTCCCCTACCTCGAATTGAACGACACGTGTATCGCCGGATGTCGAGATTACTTCCACATCTTTCAGGGTACCGTTTTGCTCCACTTGGAGAGCTGGCATCCAGGAACTATTTTTCAAAGTAATTTGAATATAGCGCTTGTCTCCCTTTTCAATCAGTGTAGCTGGCTTGTCGAGATAACCGTCCATAACGGAAGCTTCACTCGTTTTATCTTTAAATACATTGTAATTAATCGTGTATTGCTTCTCGGAAGCCGTTTGAACCGGTTGCTCAACTACTGGTTTTGTTTCAGCCACAGATGCAGTTGTTTCTGCTGCCTTGTCCGTAGAAGTTGCTGTTGGTTCAGTTGCGGTTGCAGTTGTAGCTGCATTGACTCCCTCACCTTTAAGCGATGCACGGTCAAATTGAATCTGTCCGCCGAATTTCTCATTTAGAATGTATTTCTCAGGCAGATATACCTGTGTGTACACACTCAACTTTTTATCCAGATCAGGCACTTCGAACGCAATAGTGTGCGTATCACCTTTGGTGTCCGAACCCATAATCGTCGGATTGGCATAACGGCCTTCAAAATCCGTTTGGAATAGCTTCAAAGCCTGGTTGTCCGTAACGGTTACATGAGCCTGAACCTTCCCATTTTTCACAATCAACTTCGCTAGACTCTGTACAAAAGGAGCCGCTAGAGAATCCTTGTCCGTTCCGTTCGCCAGCACACGGAAGTTCGCACTGTACTCTCCATCCGCTAAGTTGTTTTTCCCTTGCTCTACTTCGTCTGCTTTAGTTTCGTTGTAGTAAGAAACATCACTGGTGTTAAATTTAAATTCAAAATCGTATACCTTCTCTACCCGATCCTCAGTCTTAAAGACCATCGGAGTGGCACTTGCCACTTTAGGGGCTTCATAGACAACCAGTTGGCCTTTTACATTGTTTTTAAAGTCATTCACGCTAAAACGAACGTGCTTCGTATTGCTTGCTGCATCCTCCTGGGTCACTTCTGCGTCTCGGTAGTCCCCGCTTGCGTTGTCCCAAATGCGCAGCGCCTTCACTTCATTACTGTTTTGCAGCTTCAGACCTACAAACCGTTTGTCGCCTTCCACGACCAATTGCGCCGATTCGTCAGTGATGAAGCGTTGAGCCGGAGAATCCACTCCTGTGGAACCATCAGACAAAACGATACTGAATTTCAAAGCATATTTACCATTGGCAAGCTTGTCGAAATCCAATTTAACAATGGGATCAGCTGCACCCGAAGAGGAAGGCTCGACAAAGCTGCGAATGGTAGCAGGCTCGAATTGATACTGCACATCATATACGTGGTCATAAGGGATGCCACCCAAATCCAATCCAGGTACGATGACATGCGTATTCACTGTCACTTTATCCGACAGATTGGGTACTTCGAATTGTACTGTTCTTGTATCTGCGGAGCTCGATTGATCGACAACCTGAGCCTCTGCACCATTTACTTTGAACGTTTTAATCCAACTGCTCTTGTCCATTTTGATCTGAATCACATTTTTACCGGACTGTCTTAACAGCGTGGCTGGTTTCTGCATATAGCCATCCATCACAGATATTTCATTGCTTCCATTTTTGAGTACGGAGAAATCAATGCTGTATCTGCCGTTTTCAGTCACGGGAGTTGTGCCGCCGTCTGTTCCTTTTACCGCAATGCTGCTGCGGTCAAATTGAAGACGAAGCTTATGATCCATCTCATAAACCCCACCTGGATAGGTCGTGCTCACATGTACCTGTGCATTCATAATAGCGTCCAAATCGGCCACTTTGAATTTCACAACACGTGTGTCCGCTTTCTTGTCCACGCTTACGATATCTGCATCTGTTAACGTTCCGTTTTGTTCTGTTTTGAACTCCGTCACTGTGGCGCTGTCTTTGATCGTGAAGGAAGCTTCATACTTGCCTTTTGATACCGTCAGTGTTGCCGGAGATAATAAATATTGCGCCATTGCCGATTTTTGATCTTTTGTTGCGTGCAATGCATTGAACTGGATCGAATACGTTCCATCAGCTAAAACTTTTCCAGGCGTACCTGGCGTCCCAGGATCAACCGGGGATGTTGCCGTTCCTAATTGGAGATCGACATTATATGTTTCCACATAATTTAACTCAGGCCAGTTGATGCTTACCCATGCGTTCAGCTTGGCAGGCACTTCTTTAACCTCAAATTCGATAACACGTGTATTCGCCGTTTGATTTTCGCTTACTACGGCCGTATTGGTCAATACTCCGTTTTGTTCTACTTTAAAGCCGTCAATCTGTTTGCTCTTTTTCAAAGTGAACTGTACATATTTCCTGCCCTTACGTTCAACCAGGGTACCCGGTTTTTCTGTATATCCATCCATCATGGACTTTTCACTTGAACCGTCTTTTAACAGCGTAAAGTCCAGATTTGACGTTACTGGAGTTGAACCGTTGTCCGTTCCTGGCTGGTCAAATTTAAGGCGTATTTTGTGGTCTGCACTATACGTACCCATGAGAATATGGACTTGTGCGTTCAAAACTGTATCCAGATTCGCTACCTTGAATTTCACCACACGCGTATTGGCTGTTTTGTCCTCACTTACAATATCCGCATCCGTCAACGTTCCATTTTGTTCTGTTTTGAATTCCGTTACTGTAGTGCTGTCTTTAATGGTGAAGGAAACTTCTTTTTGCCCCTTCAATACCGTCAAAGTCCCTGGAGACACCAGATATTGCGCCATTCTCGATGCTTGATCTTTTGTTGCATCCAGCGCATTAAAGTTAATAGAGTACGTTCCATCCGCCAAGGTCGGTGGTGCACTAGGGTCAGGTGTAATACTTGTGTCAAACTTGATTTGAACATGATACCAATGATCGTATGGTACTCCTCCCAGTTCCAAACCAGGCACAATCACATGAGTGTAAGCATTCAATTTATTGGATAAGTTGCTTACTTCAAACTCAACCGTACGCTGATTAGCGTCACTAACCTCTGAAATAGTTGCTGCTTCTACAAATTTACCGTTTTGCTCTGTTTGAAATGAAGGAATCCAGCTACTGTTATTAAACGTCAGTTGAATATACCATTTATCTCCTTTTTGAACGAGCTTTGCAGGCTTTGAGGCGTAACCGTCCATCACAGAAACTTCTTCTGATTTGTCCTTCAGTATTGTAAAATTAAGGACACCCGGTTTCAAGGGAACTTCCGGCTCAGGTGAAGGGGTAGGGGGAGTTACGGGTCCCTCTTTTAAAGCTATAGTTGATGGATCAAATTCAATCCAGTTTTGTCTGAGTCTATTATTTAAATTGTAATTCACATCAATTTTCTGTTCCAAATTATACACATCAAATGTTACTGTTCGTGGTTCATACGTCTTTTCCCCTTTTACTAAATCTGAAATATGGGCAGGAACGGTTTCTCCGTTTTGTCTAAATTCGATATCTGTAAAGGGAGTATTAGGATTGTCAAGAATTAAAGAAACATGATACGTAGCCTGCCCTACAGTAGAACTCTGTTCAACCGTCAACGTAGCTGGCTTTAGGAACATATCATTATAAGGGGAAGTCACTACCCCTGACACCTTGCTTTCACTTTTAACAACGTAGCTAATAGAATATTCATTAGTATCCTTCACAGTGCTGGAACTCTGTGAGTCTGCGGCTGCTACTGTGTACGCACTTGCCACATCTACTGTTGGAACCACTTCTTCTGGACTTGGCTCTATCGGATATACATCTTGCGTCACAGAGGGCTCGGATACACCAGATTCAGTTGATGAGCTTGTCTCATCAGAAGCAGATACGGTCGGAGCAAATGGGAAAACAACTGAGAGCAGCATAACAATAGCTGCAAACGTCATTAAGTATTTTTTCAATTGCCTTTTCAAGTGTATTAATCCCCCTACTTAAAATATACTCATTTGGAGCTCAATAGAATTCCAAATGAGTATAAGATCAATGTATAATTACTCCACTATTAGATGGAATCTTCGTCAAATAAAAATTGAACAGTGTAATCGTGATCATATGGAATGCCGCCAGTGTATTCTTTAGGCACACTTACATGCAACTTAACATTCAATTTTTGGGAAAAACTACTTACAGGGAACTCTACTATTCTTGTATCACCTGAGGTACTTACCACACTCGCATTCACATACTGGCCGTTTTGTTGCGTTTTGAATTCAGTGACCCAAGCACTTTTAGTAATAGCTACTCTAACTTTGTATTGACCATTATTAGCGATTAATGTAGCGGGTTTGGCGACATAACCGTTTGAGTCCATGTATGAGGTTTCATTGGTACCATCTTTGTACACTGTATAATCAACGTTATACGTTCCATTAGGCAAAGCCGCATTCGCTTTATTGGCAGAAAATGGGGCTAGTACCACAAAAACAAGCGCTGCCATCAGTACAGTAAGCATTACTTTTTTCAAAGACAATTTTTCCATACGATTCATAATCATGTTCATGTTCTTAATCTCCTTTTACGTTTTATTTTGGATTAGATTTCGTCGAATTGCAGTTGTACATCGTACTTGCCTGTGTAGCCGATTACTGGAATTGTGATTTCAGCGTAAGCATTCACTTTTGCATTCAGATCAGCAACTTCGAATTCCACTACACGAGTGTTGCTAGCAGTATCTGTGCTTACTACAGTCGCATCTTGCAGTACGCCATTTTGCTCTACTTTGAACGTTGTAATCAGATTGCTGCTTTTCACAGTCAGACGAACGACATTCTTGCCATTAGCTACTGTAACCTGAGCAGGCTTCGTCAGGTAGCTATCCAATCGAGAAGTCTCATTGGTTTGATCCTTCAGAACGGTATAGTCTACGTTATACGTGCCGTCGGCTGCTGCCACTTTAGCTGAGAATGGAGCAACGAGTGCAAAAACAAGCGCTGTCATGATCAATGCTACAAATACCTTCTTAAAAGAAAATTGCTCAAAGCGATTCATTACCATATTCATATCTACACACACTCCTCAATTTTTTATGCTTGAATTTATGTTGATTTTATGAACGATAAAGATGGCTTGAATTTACTTCTTGGAAGATTTAGTTGATTTTGCTGACTGGACGGCTGCTATTTTTTTGACGCTTTTGGAATCAAAAGCGAAGCGGATCGTATAGTCATGATCGTAGTTATACGCAGGGACAGTAACATGAATTTTAGAGATTAGCGGGCTGTTCACACTCGTAATTGGAAATTGTACGATGCGGGTATCGGTTTTGGCATCCTTATGGATGACCTTTGTATCGATGATTTTGCCTTTGTAATCTACTTTAAACCCAGTTGTCCATTCGCTATGATTCAGCTTAATTTGCATGGTCATTTGACCTTTTTTTACATACAACTTAGCTGGTTTTTCAAAATAATCATTAGCCATGGACACCGAATCATTTTCTGCCTTGAGGATATTGTATTTGAGCGTGTATGTACCATCCGCCAATTTTGGAGAAGCCGCAGCGGCTACTACAGATGACGAAGTTGGCCAAAAGCTCAGCACACTCACCAGCAGAAACACAGCAATAATTGCAGAATACCCCTTCTTCATTATGACAGCAGTCCCTCCCCACGAGAATTTAAGTAATTGATTATCATTCTCAATTGATAATTAAAAAAAATAGCTCTTTTTGAGCCGTGTCTTCCCACCTTTCTATTCCAGAATTTCGCAAAATAAAGTAAACCCATCACCAATATATCTTACACTTTTCGAAAATGTCAATATGTATTTGCATGTACATAACCCCTTGATATATGCTATTTTTTAAGAAAAATTTGTAGTTCCTTCTTCTATAATTCGAATATACCCCTTTTATTTTTAGTTCAAAATTTATTTAAAAATTTGCTTTTTTCAATTGACAATCCCCAGTGATATTCATTATCATTCTCTTATACATAAATGAAAATGATTATCATTATTGTTTAACTCAAAATTGCAGGAGGAATAACATGAAATCTTATGTGTTGTGGTCGTCCGCAGCGCTTTTATTGGCAGTTACCGGATGTAGTAATGGTGCCTCGACCGCAGATCACAAACCAACCAGTGCATCCGTATCTGCCACTTCTGGCACGACAAGCAGTGCGGTGATTCAAGTTACTGATTTTTCTAAACGGACGTTAGCGTTTCAAAAGGTCCCTCAACATATCATTGCGCTCAGCAATGGCGATCTGGATATCATATACGCATTGGGTGGAACTGCCGTGGGCAGGCCCAACTCCAATGGACCTGCCATCGTACCTGCTGCTGAGAACGTTCAGCAAGTAGGCTCCACTCATGAAGTCGATCTGGAGAAAATTACGATGCTCAAACCGGATGTCGTGCTAGGCAATTATCCTATGAATGAAAAAGACATTCCAGCCATTGAAGGAGTCGGTTCGCAGCTGCTGCTGACGGGAGCCAATTCAGTTCACGATATTCAGTCGCAAATTACGCTGTTCGGACAATTACTGCAAAAGCAGGCTCAGGCCGTGAAGCTGAACCAGCAAATTGACCAACAAGTAGCTAAGCTGCAAAAGGAAACCGCTTCTGCCTCCAAACCGAAGGTGTTGCTAGTCTACGGAGCCCCGGCTACGTATATGGCGGCACTGCCGAATTCACTGAGTGGAAACATTCTGGAAGCTGCAGGTGGCTCCAACATCGCCTCTGATTTTCCGGGCCTGCAAAATTTCCCACAATACGCGCAGCTGAACACAGAACGCATCATACAGGCTGACCCTGACTACATCTTCATCATGACCCATGGCAATACGGAAGATGTTAAAGCCGCATTTATAAAGGAAATGCAGGAAAATGCAGCTTGGAACGGAATCCGAGCAGTCAAAAACAATCAGGTCGAGGTTTTACCTTCAGATCTGTTCGGTACGAATCCGGGCACACGTGTCACTAAAGCGCTGGATTTGATGCATCAAAAGCTGTATCCGGCGAAATAGGCGATGGAGATGAACAAACTACAGCGCGCCAGAAGACGCACCATCGCCTGGATTACCCTTCCGATTCTACTGCTGGCCGTCTCTGTGTACGGTCTGGCCTACGGCTCGGTGTCGATTCCACTTCAAGAAATTAATCATGTTTTGCTACATAATGATGAATCTACATATCGCACGATCCTGATGGATCTCCGGCTACCCAGAGTATTAGTAGGTTTACTCGTAGGAGCTTGTCTTGCAGCTTCCGGAGCACTTCTTCAAGGTGTTATGAAAAATCCATTGGCTGACCCTGGCATTATTGGTGTATCGGCTGGAGGTGGACTTGCCGCCGTCATTACGATGGTGATGCTTCCACAGCTCAGCTACCTTCTTCCGATAACCGCCTTTTTGGGAGCCTTTCTGAGCGCAATCGTCATTTATCTGCTGGCTTGGGACCGAGGGGCATCGCCTGTCAAAATTGTGCTCGCTGGCGTTGCGATCAACGCGCTGCTGGGCGCACTCACCAACGGCGTAATGGTCATGTACAGCGACCGCGTACAGGCCGTTCTTCCTTGGCTATCCGGCGGATTAAACGGACGAAGCTGGCATCATCTAGAGTTCATGGCGCCTTACGCCATCATTGGATTAATCGCCTCTTTCTTTGCGATTAAACCTGCTAATTTACTGCTGCTGGGCGACGATTCAGCACAGCTGCTGGGCCAGCGAGTAGAGCTTCAACGCATGCTCATTATCCTGCTTTCTGCCCTGCTTGCCGGTACAGCAGTCAGTGTAGCCGGGTTGATCGGCTTTGTAGGACTGGTCGTTCCCCATGTCATACGGCTGCTGATCGGGGAAGATTATCGGTTCCTCCTTCCCCTTTCCATTGTGGGCGGCGGAACGCTGGTTGTTCTCGCAGATACGGTGGCGCGATCCTGGTTTGACCCGATTGAACTGCCTGTAGGTATTTTGCTGGCCGTCATCGGAGCACCGTTCTTCTTAATCCTGCTCAAGAAACGGGGGAGTTTCGGATGACAGCCATTCAGGGTGAGCATATCTCCTTACAACGTGGGTATTTCAAGCTGGACGATGTGAATATCACCTTGCCCGCTGGTCAGCTCACTGCGATCGTCGGACCGAACGGTTCAGGCAAGTCCACGCTTTTGCGGATCATGACCCGGCTGCTCAAGCAGGATCAGGGTCAGGTTTCCGTCCTCGGCAAGCCCGTGCAGGAATACAAGCGGCGTGATTTTGCCCAGACGATTACAATGCTACCGCAAATGAAGGATATGCTGCCGTTATTGACGGTCCGCGAGCTGGTCGCTTACGGAAGATCTCCTCATGCCAAGGGCTTGAGGGTACGCCATACCGGACAGGACCAGCAAATCGTGGACCATGTCATGAAGATCACGGGCATACAGCCCTATGCAGATCGGATGTTCCATACTCTATCGGGAGGTGAACAACAAAAAGCACGAATTGCAATGGCCTTGGCCCAACAAACAGGTATTCTTTTGCTCGATGAACCGACCACTTTTCTGGATATCGCCCACCAATTTGAAGTTATGGATATGCTGCGGCGTATCAATCACGAGTCCGGCTTGACGATTGTTATGGTACTGCATGATTTGCAGCAAGCTGCGGCCTATTGTCATCATATGATTGCGCTTAAAAAGGGACGAATCGCCGTTGCCGGCGAACCCCGTGAGATTTTGACGTCTGCTTTTCTTCGCGACATTTATGAAATGAACGCTACCATCAAATTTGAGAATGGCTATCCGGTTATTATACCGACCATACCACATCATTCAGGAGGAATTTAATATGGTTATCGTTACAAATACATCTAAAATCACACCGGGCAATGCACATCTACTCATCGAAAGATTTAACAAAGAAGGAAAAGTTGAAAAAATGGAAGGTTTTCTCGGTCTGGAAGTGCTGCTGACTGAAAACACGAAGGATTATGAGGAAGTAACGATCAGTACACGCTGGAAAGAAAAGGAGAACTTCCAAGGCTGGACGAAAAGCGAAGCATTCCGCGAATCCCATAGCCACCGTCAAATTCCGGACTATATTATTGAAAATAAAATCACGTTCTATGAAGTTAAAATCGTTCGTCATCCCATCGCCAACAGCGATTCCTCTTTGGCGAGTGATACGGAAGCAGTTTAATCCTGCATCACAGCCTAAAAACAAAAAAAGCGACTCCGCAGACAATATCAATTGTCCGCAGAGTCGCTTTTTCTATAAGAATTATGTCGAATTCCTCAGATTGTAGTTGAGCAGCGACGTCCAATTTTCAGCGTCTCTCCGTGCCCCAGAACATGAATGCGTTCCTTCGCAATACCCCTACGCTCACGCTCCGCTTCGAGCCGATCCAGCGCCTCTCTTGGCGTATCATCCGCTAGCTTGAAGGCTCCGTAGTGCATCGGAATCATCTGATCTGCGCCGCAATCTACAAACCCTTGCAATGCCTCCTCCGGTGTCACATGCTGCGAGGTCATGAACCATTCCGGTTCATACGCACCAATCGGCATAAAGGTCAGGTCAATGGCAAAGCGCTCGCCAATCTCCTTAAACCCACGAAAATATCCAGTGTCTCCCACAAAATACAACGTCGGTGTATGCTCTGAATCTGTATTCGAATGAGGATGAGGTTCCGTGACGGACGTGGCAGAGCCAATCACCTGCTGCTCATTTTGCAGAACGTATCCCCCCCAATGCGAAGTGTTCGTATCAAACGGCGTGCGTCGTGTCCAATGCTGGGCTGGAACAAACGTAAATCGCACCCCTCCTACCGTAAAATGCTCCCACCATTGCAGCTCATGACAGTTACGAAAACCTTTGCGGATCATTTTCGCCTTTAACCCCGTGGGTACGAGCATCAGCGTATCTGCACGATATAATTTCCGCAACGATTCTAAATGTAAATGATCATAATGTGAATGAGACAGCAGAATGATGTCCAGTGGTGGTACATCCTGAATACGAATGCCGGGCGGAGCCAACCTTTTATCAAGAGCCATACGCTCTGCCCATACCGGATCGGTGACGATATTCAGCCCAAGATACTGGATGAAAAAGGTGGAATGTCCCACCCAGGTCGCTGTCGCCATCTCCCGATTGCTATGCAGGAACTCCAGCTCCGGGGGATGGTTTGGCACAACGAACGTATAATCCTTTATTTTGCTGCGTCGCTCCTGCCGCCATTGTCTGAATTGCTTGATTGTTTTATCGGTATTTACATGATCCATATTGTTAAAACGAACTTTGGGCATGATGCAGCTCCCTCCCTGATGAACCCGTTTTCCAAAAAACGCATCGGTTCAATTTAACTATATATTGTCACTCGAGTGTGAACATAAAATGATGCAACATCCTGATATATGTAAAGTATAATTCAATCACGTCTGTAAAGGAAATTCTGCGATAATACAGCAAAAACAGACCTCCCGAATCAATCAGGAAGGCCTGTTCCACCTGTTGTTGTCAGTCTTGTGGATTTTTAAAGCGTGCCGAATAAATAAACAAAAACACAATCGCCACGACAATAATGATAGGTGACTCGTACATAATCGTAAAATGCTCGAAAGCAGCCACTCTAACTCACCCTTTCTTCCCTTCATGTCCGCGCACATATTTTGCATCGAACAGAAACAATCTTAATATCAGGATTAGCGAAGGGATCAGCACCAGCAGACCCGCAACAAACGCCGTAATCAATGCATACGCCATCGTAGAATTTGTAAAGCTGTCGTAGACATTAATGTAGGGATACAGAACATACGGGAGATGCGAGCGGCCGTAGCCATACCAGGCAAATGCAAATTGCAGCATCACCAATATGAATGAAACCCCTAGATGCCGCCGCTGCCATACCAGATAAACTGCTCCCGCAAAGCATATGAAGGATGCAACAAACATCCAGGCTATGTTCAGCATATTGGTAAAATGATCTGGATTTTGTTTGTTAATCTGAAAAAATGCGAGCAGACTCGCCAAAATCGTAGGAGCACTCCAGAGCAAGGCGTACCCTCGTACGATTTCGAAAGCAACCTTGTCCCCTGCCCTTTTGGCATAAAAGGACAAAAACATCGCCGAGATATACAATACACTCACCAGCGCCAGAATAATAACCGCCCACGTGTAGGGGTTGCTTAATAGCTGGCCCCATTGCAGATGAACACCTGTGCTGTTTTCTACAATAATGCCGCCTTCCGAAATGGCGAGAACCGTGGATAGCGCCGCCGGAATCAGCAACCCTGTCGCACCGTATAACGCCATGTAGACGATATTATTTTTACCGGAATGCCCATACGTATTGTATGCATAATACACTCCTCGGATGGCAAGAAGCACAATCGCAATACTGCCAGGAACGAGTAACGCCGTACCATAGTAATATGCCGCATCCGGGAAGAACCCGTTTAATCCCACCACAAAAAAGATGAGAAATACGTTTGTTACCTCCCACACCGGGGACAGATACCGTTGAATGATATTGTGGATTTTGTTCTGGTGGCCTGTTAACACACTGTAAAAGCTGAAAAACCCTGCACCAAAATCAATGGATGCCACAAGCAAATATCCGAACAGGAACGTCCACAAAATGGCGATACCTACAATCTCATAGCTCACTTGCCTTCAGCCCCTTCCAGGCCCAGCTGCCTTATCTCTTCCACCGCATCCTTATTGCGGAATAGCTTGCTGAGTACCTTAATGGCCGAGAAACACAACACCAGATACAAAATAATAAACAGCACCAGCATCCACCCGACACTCGTAGAAGTGGTCGCTGCTTCGGAGACTTTCATATATCCGCGTAAAATCCACGGCTGTCTACCGACCTCCGCAAACATCCATCCGAGCTCAATAGCTACCATCGCCATCGGCCCCACCAGAATGAGCGCCAACAGCAGCCATCTGGGGTATGGTTTGCGACCTGGCAAACGCTTGCGGATCAGATATAGCAGCGGAATGACGAGAATCAGCACCCCTGTGGTGATTTTGAGGTCAAACATATAATGGATAGACAGTGGCGGACGCTGATCCACGGGATAATCATTTAAGCCCTTGACCTCCGTACTGGGCAGGTTCCCGGCCAACACACTAAGTGCATAAGGCACTTTCAGCGCATACTTGATCTCACCGTTCTTATCCATGTATCCGCCATATACGAAGGGCGCATGCGTCATCGTATCAAAATGCCATTCGGCGGCTGCCAGCTTCTCTGGCTGATATTTGGCCAGAAATTTACCGGATGCATCTCCAATCATCACGGTACTGATGGCAAACACAATGGTACAGGTGGCAGTCAGCTTCAGCGCCTTTTTGAAATAAGGGTGATTACGTCCCCTCAGCATGCTGTAAGCCGCCAGTCCCATCAGCACCCCAGCGCTCAATGTATACGAAGAAGCCAGTACATGAGAAACTTTAGTCGGGGTAGCCGGATTTAGCATGGCCTGGATGGGATGAATATCAGTCATGACTCCATTTTTGAGTGTAAAGCCTTGAGGTTGGTTCATGAACGAGTTCACAGTCGTAATAAAAACCGCTGATGCAGATGAGGCAATCGCTACCGGGATGAGCAGCATCAGGTGAAAATATTTGCTTTTAAACCGATCCCAGGTATACAAGTAGATGCCCAGGAATATAGCTTCGATGAAAAAAGCAAACGTCTCCAAAAACAGGGGCAGCGCAATCGCTTGTCCAGCCACCCGCATAAAGGTGGGCCAAAGCAAGCTGAGCTGTAGACCAATGGAGGTGCCTGTAACGACACCCACGGCAACGGTAATGACAAACCCTCGCGCCCACCGTCGGGCCAGCAGTGTATAATGCGGATCACCGGTTCGCAGCCCACGCCATTCTGCTAGTGCAATCATTAAGGGTACGCCAACGCCGATGGATGCAAATACGATATGAACAAACAGGGTAATTCCGGTCAGCATCCGGCTTAGCAATACAGGGTCCAATGAAGACAAATGGGTTTCACTCCTTCATTTCACATTTTAAACATCGCGGATCACTCTGGATTACCAACTAAGGAGTCAAGCGAGCTATGCTTTTAATTACGGCATATAGCATAATGGCCGCAATTACTATACATACAATAATGAGCGTTCTTTCCTGCTTGCGGAACATAGGAACGCCTCCTTCACTTATCTATTGGCGCATTTTGGTAACCTATTCACAGTTTGGTTCATTCTTCCGAGTTTTAACCCTGCTTATACATTGAATGTAGCCGTATTTCTTTTTAGATATTGTCTTATGCATTTCAATACGTTATATTGATATATAGTTAGATAACCTAATTATATGAAAAGAGTGAACTTATGCCACCAAAACAAAGTAAGCGGGACACCGTCCAGCAACCCCTTCCCCGTCTGGGTCCAGAACCTTATCTGGAGTTAATGGATCAAACTGCCCTTGCAGGAACGGACCGACAACTTGCCCGCATGGGTCTCTTCTTGCTGTGGACGGGTGATAACGTGCTGGACGCGATCGATCTAGATCTATCTGCCTACGGCCTCACAGAGAGTAAGCTAGATCTGTTGTTGCTGTTGACACTGCACCAATCTCAGGCTCAGATGAGCCCCTCTATGATTGCCGACCGTCTGGGAATCCGTCGTGCATCTGTCACATCAATCTTGGACTGGACAGAGCAACGAGGATGGATTATCAGAGAACATAATTCTACAGATCGACGCAAAATTCATGTACGTATTACAGAAGCGGGGACTCATCTTGTACAGCAGGTGCTCCCTGTATTTTGGTCTTCCTGTGCTTCTCTAGCGAGTATTTTGGAGCCAGAGGAGCAGGTCGTTTTTTCGCGGATTATAGAAAAAATCCATCATCATATGGAAGGCAGATTGGGGGTGGGCAGATAAATTTTTTTAAACATATAATTAGGTTGTCTAATATACTTAATTGCGCGTATCAACAAGCTGCTTATTTTATGATCAAGGAGTGTTCAATTGATGAGTAAATTACGAACCAATCATACCGTTATACAGAAAGAAAATGTGGCTCTCCCTTATGCATGGATGACTGTAATCCTATGCTGGTCAGCGGTTGCCGTTATGTCCAGCCTGTATGTGACGATCCCTTTGGTCCCTCTTTTTGCTAAAGTGTTTGGAAAAACGCTTGCTGAAGCAGCCCTGCCGGGCAGTATCTTTTCCTTAGGCTTTGCGGCGGGATGTCTTGTTTATGGTGGATTGTCTGACCGCTTTGGACGAAAGCAGGTTATCGTCACCGGACTGCTCGCATTAACGATTATTTCGTTATCCCTCAGCTTAACCAGTCAGTATTCTGTATTAGTTACACTGCGCTTGCTTCAGGGTTTAGCTGCGGCCACCTTTTCTCCCGTTGCTCTTGCATACGCTGTCGATATGTTCCCGACCGAAAAACGGGTAACGGCTATCGGCTTTATCAGCACCGGTTTTCTAGTAGCAGGTATCGCTGGTCAGGTATTTAGTATTGTCATTAGCGAGCAAATGGGGTGGAATACGGTATTTCGGATGCTAGGCATTTTATATGCAATTACCTTCCTAATCGTCCTTTTTTTCCTTCCTAAAACCCCCTCCCCTCAACGAGGTGTTCGCATTTGGTCAGCTTTCAGTCAGTTAGGGACCGTTCTGCGCTCGTATCCTTTATGGTTAAGCTATACGGTTGCTTTTGTTCTCCTGATGTCCTTTGTGAGCATGTATACGGTTTTGGGTAGCTATCTTGGCGGCCCTGAATTTGGCCTGAATAGCCGACAGATGCTTTATGTCAGATCCGCTGGTATCATCGGCATGCTCCTTTCACCATTCGCCGGAAAGCTAGCCCAGAAATATGGTGTGCACCTTATATTACGTACAGCTCTTATTCTTTCCATTCTGAGTTTGGCGCTGATGGGAATGACACTCTCTCTTATGACTATCGTGGTGTTGAGTGTATGCTTTGTCAGCGGCATTGCCCTGAGTGTTCCTTCACTCATAGCAATCGTCGGCCAGCTCGGCGGTGCAGCGAGGGCTATAGCTGTCTCACTATATACCTTCATCCTGTTTGCTGGTACAAGTCTAGCTCCTGTGCTTTCCATTCGCTTGATGGATAATGGCGGTAATCAGACGACTACATTTATGCTGCTGGCAGCTGTTCTGTCTCTAGGCTTTATCGCCTCCCTGCTCATTCGCAGCCACCAGAACGATCCGCTGAAGCGGAATGCATAGACAGCATCAAACTATAAACCGAACTTAAAAGCTACCTATAGCGCCACTGCGCAGTCGGATGGTGCTTTTCATCGCGACCGCTACGCTTGTACAGCACCATTCCGCCTACTCCGTTTTCATGTTAATTTTTCGAGTTCGGCTTATATAGCATCCTGTTTTTATTAAAAAAACCTCCATATTTATCAGCCATGTTTACATGAGTTAGTGTGAGATATGTCATTGTTTTTTCCTCAGAAACACGAACTTCTCTTTGGAGACATTCGTAGAATGAGTTACAATACAGATAAGCTATATATGGAGAACTTTTGAACAGGAGGCTGTACTGAGCTATGAAAATAACATCTATCGAGCCAACTCCCAGTCCGAACACCATGATGCTGCATCTGGATGAGCGACTGGAAGCGGGTATCCGCAGAACATATACACGGGACAATGAGCGTTCCGCTCCTCCATTTATCCGGCGCATGCTGGGCATTGAAGGGGTCAAAAGCGTGTTTCACACGACCGACTTTGTAGCCCTTGACCGCAAAGGGAATGCAGACTGGTCCACCATTCTGGGTCAAGTCCGGGATCGGCTAGGCGAGGAAGGCGCTGACGCCAATTGGGATTTGCCAGAGGAAACCTCTGGAGAAGCATTTGGCGAGGCACAGGTCTTTGTGCAATTTTTTCGCGGCATTCCTATGCAAATTCGAGTCAAGGCGGGGCAGCAGGAGGAACGAATTTCCTTGTCCGACCGCTTTGTGCAAGCCGTTACCCGTGTAGCGAGTGCAACGCTGATTAAGGAACGCAAGCTGAGTGATTACGGCGTCCGCTATGGTGAACTACCGGACATTGCACGCGAGGTCGAGCAGGAACTGGAAGCTGCCTTTCCGCAAGAGCGGCTGGAGCAGATTATCCAACAGGCGATTGCCCACGGCGCAAACAACAGCGAATTCGTGGAGGAACGCCGCGAGTGGAGCGATGCCGAGTTGGGGCAGGCCCTGCAGCACGAGGATTGGCGCACACGCTACGCTGCGCTGGATCGGCTGGAACCGACGCCCGAGCATTTGCCGCTTATCCGGCAAGCGCTGCATGACGACAAAATGCAGCTGCGGCGGCTGGGCGTCGTCTATCTGGGCGATATTCGCTCACCGGAGGCGATGGATCTGCTAGCCGAGGCACTGCGCGATCCTTCAGCGGCAGTACGCCGCACCGCAGGCGACACGTTGTCGGACATCGGCGACCCGGTCGCTACCAGCGCAATGATCGGAGCCCTGTCGGATAGCAGCAAGTTGGTGCGCTGGCGGGCGGCACGTTTTTTATACGAGGTTGGAACCGAGGATGCGCGTGATGCGCTGGAGAAGGCCGTCGATGATCCCGAATTCGAGGTTAGTCTACAGGCTAAAATGGCGCTGGAGCGCATCGAATCAGGCGAACAAGCCGCGGGAACAGTTTGGCAGCAGATGGCCAAGCGGAACTCTTAATTTAAGATTCTACGAGTGATTTTCAAAAAATTGTCGATTGTCAGAAGATGTACAGGTACGATATACTGTAGTTCGCTATACAATAAAATATCATGTCATACACCTCATCAACCCTGTTTTATGATGAGGTAGAGGTCGCGGATGTAATCAGTACACCGGAGGAGACGATAAGAGCCGTCTGAGATTCCAGTGGAAAGGTACACCCGCCGAAGTATGCGGAGCTGACTCTTTGTAAATACTCCGAATGCTGGGGCTGCTAACCGAAAGGAGCAGAACTGTCACACGCTGTCCTAACACAGACACGTGTGTTGAGCTATCTTGTTATAGAAGAAGGTATGGTGCGGAATGCATAGACAAGACCGCAGGCGTATTCCCTGCGGTTTTTTGATTTATATACTCCCCCTCCTTCTGGCTCTTGCCCTGACATGAAATACAATTTCATGAAGGAGTGTTTGAACGTGCAACACAAAGCAACACCTGACGCAACCTTGCGTAAAAGTCTCAAAGCCCGCCATATGACGATGATCGCCCTCGGCGGCTCTATCGGAACAGGCCTGTTCCTCGCCAGTGGAGGCGCGGTTGCCGAAGCTGGACCCGGTGGTGCCCTGCTGGCTTATGCAGCAGTTGGTCTCATGGTCTACTTCCTTATGACCAGCCTCGGTGAGTTGGCTACATTTATGCCTGAATCTGGCTCTTTTAACACCTATGCAGGTCGCTTCGTCGATCCGGCTTTTGGTTTCGCCATGGGATGGAACTTCTGGTACAACTGGGCAGTGACGATTGCTGCCGAATTGGCAGCAGCGACCGTGCTCATCAAATACTGGTTCCCGGAAAGCCACTCTGCCTGGTGGAGCCTGTTATTCCTAGCCGTAATCTTCGCGCTCAACGCGTTGACCGTCAAAGGCTACGGTGAGTCTGAATACTGGTTCGCCATGATTAAAATTGTGACCGTCGTCATCTTTTTGACTGTAGGTGTGCTGATGATCTTTGGCATTATGGGTGGCCCTGCGATCGGCTTTGCCAACTTCACGGTAGGAGACGCCCCGTTCCATGGCGGATTCTTTGCTGTATTGGGCGTATTCATGGCAGCGGGCTTTTCCTTTCAGGGAACGGAGCTGATTGGGGTAGCCGCTGGAGAGAGCGAAAATCCGCGTGAAAATGTGCCGCGCGCCATCCGTCAAATCTTTTGGCGCATCCTGTTCTTTTATATTCTGGCGATTCTCGTGATTGGATTGATCATTCCGTACACCAATCCGAATCTGCTGCGGGGAGACATCAGTGACATCGGGGTCAGCCCGTTCACGCTCGTATTTGAAAAAGCAGGGCTTGCGATTGCTGCTTCTGTTATGAACGCCGTTATTTTGACTTCCGTATTGTCGGCAGGTAACTCGGGTATGTACGCGGCAACTCGGGTACTGTACGCTTTGGCACGGGAAGGTAAAGCCCCGCGTTTCCTCGGACATATCAATAGACGCGGCATTCCTATGAACGCGCTTCTGATCACGACCGCTGTCGGTATGCTGGCCTTTCTCGCCTCTCTGTATGGAGACGGTGTAGTCTATAACTGGCTGCTGAATGCCTCCGGAATGTGTGGATTTATTACGTGGGTCGGGATTGCGGTCAGCCATTATCGTTTCCGCCGTGCCTTTACTGCACAGGGTCACAGTCTAAGTGAGCTGCCATACAAAGCCCGCTGGTTCCCGTTTGGGCCGTTGTTCGCCTTCGCTCTGTGTATCATTGTCATTATCGGGCAAGGGGCGGATGCCTTCACCGGACAGGAGATTGACTGGAAAACGATGATCGCTACGTACATGAGTGTGCCGCTGTTCCTTCTGCTGTGGCTCGGCTACAAATGGACCAAACGTACTAAAATCGTTCCGTTAAAAGAATGTGATTTGAGTCCAGATGCTTCTTCGGATAAATAATAGAAAACAGTAAAAAAAGCCCGTCTCCACATATCAGGAAAAACACGCTGGTAAACCTGGTCCAAGACCGTTTATCCGCATTTTCACCTGTATATGCCCGGAGACGGGCTTTTTCTGTTTATTTGGAAGAAGAAGCTGACAAAGACATGGATAAGGCACGACGACTAAAAATACCGTATATAACAGCAATCAGCGTCAGCACTGCAGAAAACAAGTACAAATTAACGATGCCCAGATGATCTGCAATCCAGCCCATTAACAGCAGCGATATACAAAAGGTCAAACTTGTCAGTGTGGCCTGGGCAGACAGCACCTTGGGCAAATCATGTACGGACACACTCATTTGCATCATCGTACGGCGGGATACGACGGACATTTCCGCAGGTAGTCCCATCAACAACACGATAAGCAGTGTCAGCGGCGGTAATGTGTTCAGTGCATACCACGCTGTCAGCAGCCCGTAGCCTACCATCCCCGCCAGCATGGCGGGCAGCAGTCTGCGCTGCAAATGCTTGACGCAGGCGAGGACAACGATGCCGCCGCCAATCGCTCCTGCAAAATACGCTGCATTGATGTATCCCCACCATGCCTCGCTCTTGTGCAAAACCTGCTGAGCGAAAGCAAGCGTGAACGCGCCTACCCAAACCGAACCCCCTAGAAGGTCAATCATATCCATAAAAATAAGAGCTTTCAGTCTGCGACTGGCTCCGATGAGGCTCCAGCCTTCACGGAGTATTTCCTTTTTACGTTTGGGAGGTAGTGCGGTGCTCTCTGATTCCGGGCCATACAGTGTATCTTCCAACCGTGCAGGAGGCAAGTCATGATGCCCTTGCCCGGACTCAGTTACAGCTTCGGAAACTGAGACATCTCCACCTCGCACCCTTGTTCCAGGTTGCAGCAAATAATGGGCTTTGCCCTCTAGTGGATCTCGAATCAGGCTGGTGAAGATCATTGCTACCATATACAGCCCGCCAGCCACCAGTAGTGTTTTTTCCGAGCCTAGCATGGCTACGAGCACACCACTAAGCCCCCATCCCGCTAATTGCACCGTCTGGTCGCTGACCGATACCAGACTGTTTGCCCGCATGAGTCCTTCCCCAGACGCAAGGCGGGGAATCAGCGCATTACGCGCAGGCGTGGTCCATCCGTCCAGAAAGGACATGGCTGCCACCAACGTAAACACCATCACCCATATCGGCTCCGTACCCGCTGACCACAAGTGGCCCAGCAGAACAGCAAAGAAAGCCAATTGCCCGAACTGAGAAACGAATAAAATAAAAGGAAGCTGGAATCGGACCAAAATGAGCGGTGCTAAAAAGCCGCTGATCATCTGTGCCCCCATTCGCAGCAACGGGACGAGTACCGAAGAGAAGATCGAGTCCGTTTCATGAAAAACCAGAGACACAAGTGCCATAATGTAAAGAATGTCGGCCGCATTGGACATAGTCTGCGTGCCAAGCAAGTAGGTAAAGGAACGCTTGTGCATATAAATAGAATACTCCTTTGTTAATGTAGCTTTTTACAGCAAGATGATTAGGTCCATTTCAGGGTTACACGAAGATTGCCGGTACTTCCTAGATCCGTAATTTGATAAGAAATGGATTTCAAACCGAGTTGATATAAGGATTGTAAATCCTCCTTGAGACTTCGCTCCGTTCCCTGATAGGCGAAGGTAAGTGTTGTCCCTCCCTTATTTACAATCTTACGCACCTGTTCCTTAATGTCGGCGGATGTTTTAACCAGACCCTTGCCGTCTTGCAGCGGATATTCGAGGGTATTGTACAGTTTTTGATACACAGCAGCCTTTGATCCTCCGGTAGCTACCAGTGCTGATAAGGTTTCCCGATACGATGTATTCGCCTGAGGATACGGCTTAACCCATGAGTGATCCCGCCGCATTTCGGTATCCGTCAACAGATAATATGAAGTGCTTACCTCATTCGCGCGATCCGGGGTTGGATCATCCCATGTCGTATCCATGTGATACCATCGATCATCTAATAAAACAAGATTCCAGGCATGCAGCTGGCCCCCTGCTCTTCCTTCCACAATCCGGTTCGTAATGCCTGCACGTTCCAGCATTTTATAGGCCAACAGTGAATAACCCTGACAGACTGTGCTTCCCGTTTTCAGGCCATCATAGGCTGTGTACTTTTGTTGTGCTTCATCATACTTCAGGCGAACGACGATCCAATCATGAATGGCCTTTACCTTCTCATGATCCGTCATTCCCTTCGTAATAATATCCCCCAGCACTGCTTTAACTGTGCTATCCACATATGCTGTCTGTTCCTTCGTCTCCCGGTAGCTTAGACGAATCGTAACCTGAGCGGAGGTCGTTGTGCCTGTATAGCTGAATGCGTAGCTTTTGATCGTATAATTCACATACGGATCGCTCTCCATGGCCTGTTGGATGGCCGTCTGTAATTGTTGCTTGAGACCGTTCACTCGCCCTTGATATGTAAAGGTCAGCGTTTCACTCCGCGTAGCCATTGCCTGTAAAAGCTTGTTCTGAAGCTGCTGCGATGATACGGATGGAGCCGGCTTGGTCGATGCCGCATACACATTGCTACCCCACTCCACAGCCTGCGGCAGCAACACAGCCAGCGCTGCACCCGCAACCAGACATTTTACAAGCCTAACCCCGATTTTTCTGTTCATACAGAGCGTTCCTGCCCTTCTTAGCATAGTTGTAAACAGCTATATCTTACCATAAAAACAGTTGCCCCAAACGCTCTAGTTTTGTCGGTTGCAGACGAGTAAGGGAGCAGTTCAAGACAGGGTGTGACATTATACTCGCCTATATAACAGATGGGACAATGAGCAGACTTGTCGTTCGCAGAGAGTTTTATCACAGCAATCTAGGTTTCCTCATGATATGGTACTGGCATCGGAAGTAAATGATATTGATTCTCATTCTAGATCAGAAAGGCTGAGCACCATGCCAGAATGTATCTCACTCCTTCGTACGCCACTGGGTCAGACTGTGCGTTTGCAATCTCTTGCCCCTCTTCATCCCTCATTGCGCCGTCGCTTAACAGATATGGGTATCAACGAAGGTTCCATCATACGATTAAAGAAAATCAGTTTATTGGGCGGTCCTATCGTCATTGAATGCAACGGCCAGCTGGTTGGCCTCCGTCAAAATCAAGTGAAGCAACTGGAGGTTGTTCCAACATGGACATGATCGCTCTATTCGGTAATCCCAACACAGGAAAAACCTCATTATTCAACAAGCTGACTCGTACGTATGCAGAAGTAGGAAACTGGTCCGGCGTCACAGTGGAAAAGAAAACAGGAATCCTGCGTGACAAGTCTGCCGTATTGGTGGATTTGCCGGGCGCCTACTCTTTACTCCCTCTTTCGCTGGATGAAGGTGTCGCAACTCGATATTTGCTGGAAGAACCTCCTACGGCCCTGATCAACATTGTGGATGCCTCCCAGCTCCAGCGTAATCTCTATCTAACCGTACAACTACTGGAGTATGGCCGTCCGCTTGTACTTGGCTTAAACATGACTGACGTAGCCGATGCCACGGGTCTTCGCGTAAACAAGGAATTGTTAGCCGATCAGTTGAACGTTCCCATCATTCCTATGGTGGCGCGTACAGGCAGTGGAAGTAAGCAAATGCTTGCTTCTCTTCGGGAGGTAAGACGTACATCCAATGCTTTTCAATTGGACTACGGTCCTGCCGTTGAAGCTGCCATTACGGATATTTGCAACTTGCTGCCAAATGCACCTGTGCCGCAACTGCGGTGGGCCGCACTGCAATGTCTGGAAGGCAATCCTGTCGTCATGGAATGGATGACGAATGAGGTACAGCGTGAACAAGTAACTGTGCGCATCCACCGTTGCGAGGAAGAACTTCTCGGTGAAGGCCATGCCATCACCCCTGCTCAGCATATTCGTTCTGTACGAACAGCATGGATTGCTGATCTGTGCACCAAGGCACTCGACACCTCCAAACTCAGACCGCACAGCCTGACGGATAGGCTGGATGCACTATTAACTCACCGGTATCTGGGGATTCCGATCTTTTTGCTGCTGATGTACGCTACCTTCAAGTTCACCTTCGATTGGGCGGGTACGATCCTTTCAGATATGCTGGATGGATTTTTTTCAGGGACACTCAGCACTTGGATTTCTGAGTTACTCGTTCACTTGAACGCGTCCGCTTTTACGCAAAGTCTAGTTGTGGACGGCATCGTGGCTGGAGTCGGGGGTGTGCTTGTTTTTCTGCCTCAAATTGCTATTTTATTTCTGATAATTTCAGTGATCGAAGACTCCGGGTATATGGCACGGGTCACGATACTAATGGATCGCCTGATGCAAGCCGTTGGCTTGAACGGGAAAAGCTTCATTCCCTTTATCATCGGATTTGGCTGCAATGTCCCTGCGATTATGGCGGCACGCACCATTGAACAGCCCAGAGAACGTCTCATTACAACATTGCTGGTGCCCTTTATGTCGTGTTCGGCCCGCCTGCCGGTATATGCGTTGTTTGCGGGTGTGTTTTTCCCAACACATGCGGCAAGCATCATCATGCTGATGTATGTGTTAGGAATCATCGTTTCACTTATACTTGCCAAAATTTTTTCCAAAGTATCCATTTTGTCGGGTGAGCCCTCCCTCTTCATCGTGGAACTTCCTCCCTATCGAGTGCCGCAGGCTCTTACACTATTCCGCAGCACATGGGAGAAGGTCAAAGGCTTCGTCCGTAAAGCTGGAACAATTATTCTTGCAGGTTCCGTTGGCATCTGGCTCTTGTCCAATTTCGGTCCGCAGGGCTTCGGGGCAGAAATGGATGACAGCCTGCTTGCCACCGTTGGAGGTTGGTTCGCTCCATTACTGGCCCCTCTCGGTTTTGGCACCTGGCAAGCAGGTGCTTCCCTACTCACAGGCTTTATGGCCAAGGAAGTTGTCGTATCAACGATGAATATTATTTACCACGTTCCTGATATGCAGGGACTTGAACTACAAGTCAGACAGGCCTTTACACCGCTTGCCTCTTTTAGCTTTATGGTGTTCATTCTGTTGTATGTTCCGTGTCTGGCTACGGTAGCGGTCATTCGTAAAGAAACCCTTTCGTGGCGTTGGACCGCATTTTCTGTGATCTATCCTTTGACCGTCGCATATATCATCGCCGTCTTGATCTATCAATGTGGCAGATTATTAGGTTGGGGTTAAGTCAGGCCCTACAGTAAATAAAAGGAAGTGGATTCCATGATCAATATCATCATTTTATTGGCGATCCTCGGTTATAGTGCGTGGGTGCTGGTACGATTTTTGCGAAAAAGCCGTCAAGGCGCCTGTGCGGGGTGTTCGTCGAGCAAGTCATGTCCTGGCTGTGCCGGGAGTTCTATGAATGAAGATCATGCGAAAATCGAGAAAAGTATTTAATTCAAACTCATCATCACATGAAAAAAAAGCGGCTCCGGGGGTTTCTTACACCCGAAGCCGCTTTTCATTTACGCTCAAAACTCACCGTATTCAGCGATATACTGCCAAATGCTCACTTAGCTCTCGCGTATGCAGGTAAACTTCACGGTACAGTTCGTATAGGCCTTCATACCGTGCCACATGTTCCGGGTTTGGTGAATATCTCGCTGCTTCACGCAGAAAAGCTTCAGCACACGCTTGCAGAGATTCAAACCAGCCACTACCATAAGCAGCCAGCATGGCCGCCCCCAAGGCAGGTCCCTGCTCGCTTTCCAGCTTGATGATATCCGCATTAAAAATATCTGCCTGCATTTGCAGCCATGCCTCATTACGTGCACCGCCACCGATGGAAATGACTTCGTTCACCGTTTTGCCCGTTCCTCTGAGAATATCAATGGATTCCTTGAGCGAAAACGTAATTCCCTCCAGTACCGCCCGTGTAAAATGCGCAAGCTTATGCCCCGCATCCATCCCGATAAAGCTGCCTCGAATGGTTGCATCTGGATGAGGTGTACGTTCGCCGACGATATAAGGCGTGAACAGCAGCCCTTGGCTGCCCGGCTCAATAGAGTTCACATCTGCCAACAGTGCATCAAAAGAATGCTCTGGTGCAAAGGTATCCTTAAACCAAGTCAAGCTGTATCCGGCCGCGAGCGTAACCCCCATAATATAATAAGCATCCTGCTCACTATGATTAAAAAAATGCGCCCGCCCCTGCACATCAATATCCTTGCGTTCCTCATAAGAAAGTACAACCCCTGAGGTGCCGATGCTGCACAGGGTGCGGCCTTCGCTCAAAATGCCGGCGCCAATCGCGCCACATGCGTTGTCCGCACCACCTGCAAAGACCTTCGTTTCAGGCGAAAGCCCGCTCTGCTCCGCAATCTCCGGCAGTAGCGTACCCGTCTGATCAAAGGATTCCACTAGCGGCGGGAACAGCGACAACGGTAGGTCAAACGCGGCAGCGATCTCTTCGCTCCACTGCTTGTTCGCAATATCCAGCAGCAGCGTGCCCGCCGCATCCGAATACTCCGTCGCCAGCTCTCCTGTCAGACAGTAGCGCACATAATCCTTGGGCAGCATAAAATGTGCCGCACGGGCCAGCACGTCTGGCTCATGCTCCTGCACCCACAGCAGCTTGGGCAGCGTGAAGCCTTCCAGCGCGCGATTACGTGCGATGTTCAGCAGCTCCGATCCGAGCTTTTCTTCAATACGACGGCATTGTGCTGTTGTACGCGTGTCATTCCACAGAATAGCCGGACGAAGCACTTGGCCTTCCTTGTCAGTCAGCACAAGCCCGTGCATCTGTCCCGAAAAGCTAATACCGTCCACGGCATCTGTGCCGCCGATTCCAGCCTTCTCCACAAGCTGTTTTAGTGATGCTAACGTGCCACTGACCCAGTCCTTAGGGTGCTGTTCGCTATACCCCGCCTTTGGCTGATGGAGCGGATAAGACTGGGAGGTTTCATAAGACACCTGCCCCTTGCGGTTAACCAGCACCGTTTTGACCGCGCTGGTACCCAAATCTACGCCGATGACATAGCGTTCCTGCTCCTGATTTAGCTTCTCCTGCATTGGAGTTCCTCCTTCCCTGTTATCGTACTGCCCTTATAAGTTCTGGCACTAGTCAGCCAAAATGTATTGATTTAATGTTGCTTTCAGATATTCCTGACGACCGGATACGTTTTTGCGTGGTGTTTCGTTCGCCAAAGCATATTCAGCAAGAGAAGCAAGCGTTGCTTTTCCGGATACGATGTCTGCTCCAATACCTTCTTTAAAGCTGCTGTAGCGCTTCTCAATAAAGTCTTCAAACACACGATCTTCGATCAGTTTGGCGGCTACCTTCAGTCCCTTCGCATACGTATCCATACCTGCGATGTGCGCAAGGAACAAGTCTTCTGGCTCAAATGATGCTCTGCGCACCTTGGCATCAAAGTTGATACCGCCACGGCCCAAGCCTTCATTTTGCAGCACTTCATACATGGTCAGTGTGGCATCATACAGATCAACTGGGAATTCGTCCGTATCCCAGCCCAGCAGCAAATCTCCCTGATTTGCATCCAGTGATCCCAGCATGCCGTTAATCCGTGCTACACGTACTTCATGATCAAAAGTATGCCCCGCCAAAGTTGCATGATTAGCTTCCAGATTAAGCTTGAAATGCTGATCCAGATCATATTTTTGCAGGAAGGCAATCGTCGTCGCCGCATCAAAATCATACTGATGCTTAGTTGGCTCCTTCGGTTTTGGCTCAATCAGGAACTGAGCGTCAAAGCCGATTTCACGCGCATAGTCTACGGCCATATGGAACATACGTCCCAAATTGTCCTGCTCCAGCTTCAAATCCGTGTTCAGCAGTGTTTCGTAGCCTTCACGGCCTCCCCAGAAAACATAGTTATCCGCGCCCAGACGTTTGCCCACTTCCAACCCTTTTTTAATCTGAGCAGCTGCGTGTGCGTATACATCTGCATTGCAAGTCGAGGCAGCTCCATGCAAATAACGTGGATGGCTAAACATGTTCGCCGTGTTCCACAGCAGTTTTTTCCCCGTAGCTTTCATATGTTCCTCAATCAGATCCACGATGGTATCCAGATTGCTGTAAAATTCCTTCAATGACGCGCCTTCTGGTGCAATATCCACATCGTGGAAAGCAAAATAAGGTAAATTCAGCTTATCCAGCAGCTCAAAGGCAGCTTCCACACGTGCCTTCGCCAAATCCAGCCCGGTAAACTTGGACCATGGACGTTCCGCTGTTTCTACACCAAAAGGATCAGAGCCGCCTGCAACCAGTGTATGCCAATAGGCCATGCTAAAACGCAAATGCTCCTCCATCGTTTTTCCCGCTACAATTTCCTGTGGATTATAAAATTTGAACGCAAAAGGATTGTCGGATTGCTTGCCCTCAAAGTTAATTTTAGATACCTGTTCGAAATAAGCCATTATAAGTTCCTCCTTTATAGTAAACGTTTACAAAAACGATTCTAGCACAGCTAAAAGACTTTGTCTATTGCTTAAACTAAGTTTGTTTTTATGATATAATATCAGGAATTACACCAACAGGAAGTGAATTAACATGAATGTCACTGGCGATCAGGCGCTTGTCAAAAAGCTGAATAAATCCATTGTGCTGGAGCGTATTCGCCTTCATGCTCCGCTATCCCGGGCACAGTTATCCAGTCAAACTGGATTAAACAAGGCCACCGTTTCCAATCTGGTGGCAGAGCTCATCACCGATGGACTTGTGTATGAGACGGGATTAGGGGAATCCAGCGGCGGGCGTAAGCCTTTGATGCTACTGTTCAACAGCCGTGCAGGCTTTGTACTCGGTATTGAGGTGAGTGTACAGTACATCAAGGGCGCTCTGACCGATCTGGCAGGTACCATTGAAACTGAGCTTACCTTTTCCCTAACTCAGCATGACCCCGCCTTTGTTATGGAACAGATTCGAAAGCTCGTTCAGGAGCTCATGCAGGTCACTCCTCCCTCCCCTCATGGTATCGTCGGCATTGGGCTGGGGGTACCGGGTATGGTGGATGAAACCGGAACCGTTTTGTTTGCACCCAATCTGGGCTGGGAAGAGGTTCCGCTGCGGCGGCAGCTTGAGGCCGAGCTAGGTCTGCCCGTCGTAGTGGATAACGAAGCCAACGTCGGCGCACAGGGCGAGTTGTACTATGGTATGGACGGTGATCACCGACAGCTGGTGCGGGATCTGGTCTACATCAGTGCAGGGTCCGGGATCGGGGCCGGGATTATCATTGACGGCAAGCCGTATCAAGGAGCTTGGGGGTATGCCGGAGAGACGGGTCATATGACCATTGATTGGAACGGACGGCTCTGCTCTTGCGGTAGTCGCGGCTGCTGGGAGCTGTATGCTTCGGAGAAGGCGTACGCAGCATCCACATTGAAACTGCCTGCACATAATACAGCGGAATTACTGCCGTTTGCTCAGCAAGGTGAAGCGAGTACATTAAGCGTCCTTAGTGATATTGGGCGATATTTGGGTGTGGGTATTACCAACATTGTGAACAGCCTCAACCCCGGAATGCTTATCATCGGCGGTCCACTGGCGGAAGCCAGACCTTGGTTGGAGCAAAGTATGCGTGAAGTGATTGACGAACGTGCCCTGCCCTATCACCGTCGGCAACTACAGATTCGTTTCTCCACGCTTGGCAGCCGTTCGACGATGCTAGGTGCCGCCTATGCAGCAACAGCTCCTTTTCTCGGGCGTGTACGCGTATCTTTATAAGAAAAAAAGCGTACGGGAACACTCAAGTTCCTGTACGCCCACTTTTCTCGAGATTTTGCAAAATCCTCTTCTTACAACCCGTTATTGGAGATAACATCCTTATACCAGTAGAAGCTCTTTTTTCGTTTTCTTTCTAGTGTCCCGTTACCGTCATTGTCTTTGTCCACATATATAAATCCGTATCTTTTTTCCATTTCAGATGAGGAATAACTGACCAAGTCGATCGCTCCCCAGCTGGTGTAACCCATGAGTTCAACCCCGTCTAGAATCGCTTCATGCATTTGTTCAAAATGTGCACGGAAGTAATCAATACGGTAATCATCCTGAATACTACCATCTTCCTCTACCTTGTCATATGCTCCCAAACCATTTTCTACAATGAACAATGGTACTTCATAGCGGCTGTACAGCTCACTCAGAGAGAGTCTCAAGCCGACTGGGTCAACCTGCCAGCCCCAATCACTCGTTTCCAGATAAGGATTTTTAACGCCGCCAATCGTATTGCCACTGACTTTTTCCATGCCTTCACTATCCGCACTAGCAACCAACGACATATAGTAACTAAAGGAAATGAAATCCACCGGATGCGTCTTCAAAATTTCATCGTCACCCTCGAGCTTTTCAATCACGATTTCCTTTTCACGGAAGAAGCGTTTCATATAATGGGGATACGCTCCACGAACCTGTACATCCGTGAAAAAATAGTTGAACTGATTATCTTTAAACGCTGCCAGAATATCTTGCGGATTACAGGTGTGCGGATACGTCGTTAGCCGGGTTAACATACAGCCGATTTTAGAATCTGGAATGATTTCGTGACAGTATTTTACGGCCAGAGCACTAGCTATAAATTGATGATGCAGACCCTGATAAACCGCTAGCTCTACATTTTCAAAGCGCTCTGGTAAAATACCACCGCTCGTAAACGGATGGCGCACGATACTATCTATTTCATTAAAAGTGATCCAGTGCTTTACTTTATTTTGGTATCTTTTAAATACAGTCTTACAAAAATGGATAAAGAAATCTACAACTTTCCGTTGGGTCCAGCCTCCGTAATGGTTTACAAGATACATCGGCATTTCGTAATGGGACAGGGTGACAAGTGGCTCTATCCCGTTTTTATGCATTTCATCAAACAGCCGATCATAAAATTGCAGTCCAGCCTCGTTGGGCTTGTCCTCATCTCCGTTGGGGAAAATACGCGTCCAAGCAATAGAAACTCGCAACGTTTTAAATCCCATTTCACCAAACAATGCTAAATCTTCGGGATAGCGGTGATAAAAATCAATTCCCTGACGTTTGGGATAATCATGATCTGACGTGTCCTGCATCGCCTTTTGGATATGCTCCTCAGTCATTGAATTGTGTTTTTTATAATCAGCTTTGCTCACATTCTTTTTGTAAATAGCCATATCTGCTGTAGATATCCCTTTACCATCGACATTCCAGGCGCCCTCTACCTGATTTGCGGCTATCGCTCCTCCCCATAAAAAGCCTTTCGGAAATGTTCTTTTTATTTCTGTCATCTCTAGCTCCTCCTCTTAATTTCTGCTTATGACTCGTTTTAAGTGAATGATCAGATACATGAGTTCTTCATCCGGGATCAAAAGTTCGAATTTGGCTTCAATATATTGTTGAATCGATAATGCACACTTCTCTTCTTCAGGATACTTGTTCACAATTTGGCTCATTAATTCTGGATCTTGAGAATCTAACATTTTATGCTCAAGTAATCTCTGAACAAAAAATTGAAGGTGCGTTAGAAAACGCGAATAGTTGATGCTGTGGGTATCCAGTTCGATTTGGTAATGCAGTTTAATGATGTTCAAAATGTCTTTGACCGTATTGGTCATCAATAAAACCTGGTTCATATTGTTATCGGTTTGTTGAGCATTAACCAAATGAAAGGCGATATTCGCCGCTTCCTCTTCAGGCAGTTCTAGACCGATACGCTTTTCAATCAAGGAGAGCGCATACAAGCCAATACCGAACTCTTCCGGATAAAACTTTTTGACCTCCCACAACATCCGATTCTGAATCTTCATATTTTCTTTAAATCGTTTGGTTGCCATGTACAGATGGTCTGTCAGGGATACATATAAATGCTCATTCAAGTGACTGGATAGTGTATTTTTGGCATAAGATATGATTTCGTCTGCCAGAATCAAATACTCTTTGGGTGTTTCCTTCATTAGCGCCGTCAGATCAGAAGACATGCTTTCATTTTCAAGAACATATATCTTTTCAATCTCGTTCTCATCGACGAAGTCACCAGGTTTGCTTTTAAAGCCGATCCCTTTCCCCATCACGATAATTTCTTTGTGATCCTCACGTTTGGCAAGAACAATACTCGTATTGAGAACTTTAATTACTTTCATATCCAACGACATCTCACTTTCCAGGCTTGATTCCCCCAACAAACACACTGTTAAAGTACAGTAATTAGAGGCTTCTCCGGCCCTGTCTTTTCTGAACTTTCATGACCCATGATTTCCAGATAGTCCGCCGTGTTGGTCACAATAATCGGAGTTATCGTATCATACCCCGCCCTTTGTATGGCTTCAAGTTCAAATTCAATCAGAAGTTGCCCATGCTTAATTTCGTCCCCTTCCTGTACATGCACAGTAAAATGCTGGCCTTTCAGCTTAACGGTATCCAAACCGATGTGAATGAGCAGTTCTACGCCTTCAACTGATTTTAAGGCTATGGAATGCTTGGTGCGGAATACATTTGCTACGATGCCGTCAAAAGGTGCGACCACTTTTCCGCTACTTGGTTGAATAGCCATCCCTTTACCCATTGCTTCCTGAGAGAATGCTTCATCTTTGACCTGCTGTAAGGGAATTACGGTGCCCTCCATAGGTGCGAAAATAACGGTTTTAGATTTGAAGCTTTTACTTATACTTTGTGCTTTAGCAGGCTCGGGACGAGCTTCTTTTTTAGCCGGTTCGGTAACCGTATCTTGAAAGCCGATCATATAAACTGCAATAAAAGTCACAATGATCGAAATAGCCATCGTAATAAGCGCATATACCAGGTTAGAGTGATCTTCACTGATAAACATCGGCAGTGATGCAAAACCTGGACCCACAGCTGCATAAGCTTTTAAATTCATAAGACCTGCAAACAATCCGGCAACCCCGGCTCCAATCATACAGGCGAACAGTGTTTTTTTCAGGCGTAAATGTACGCCATACAAAGCGGGTTCCGTAATGCCGAATACCCCTGAAATACCTGCGGACAAAGCAATTTGTTTGAACTTGGGATCTTTCGTTTTCAGCGAGACGGCAAATGCACCCGCGCCTTGGGCCATATTGGAAGCCAACATGGCAACCAGTACCAATGTTTCATATCCTGGTGAAGCCAGCGCAGCAAAAATAATAGGATAGAATACTTTGTGCATGCCGAACATGACGATTAGCGGCATCACGATAGACATCAATACGACTGTAAGCCAGCCGATTCGTTCCTGAATCCAGAATACACCGTTGGACATACCTAAGCCCAAATACGTACCTAGAGGTCCTAAGGCAATGAGAGAAACAGGTGCGACAATCAGAATGACGATTAATGGTTTTAGAAATATTTTCACAGGTCCGGGAGAGATTTTATCAGCAAATTTCTCAATATATGACATGAGCCATATGGTCAAAATAATAGGAATAACGGAGGTAGCGTATTGTACCGATGCTACGGGCAAGCCTGCAAATGTGACAGCTTTCTCACCTCCTAGCAAACTGATTAAGTTCGGATGAAGTAGCACACCCCCTAGGAGTACGGATACGAATGGATTAGTCTTGAATTTCTGCGCGCTGGAGAAAGCCAGCAGCATAGGCAGAAAATAAAATGCCGCATCCGAGATTACACTTAGGATCATATACGTTTGGCTTTCCTTGCTCATGATTCCGGTTACTGTGCATAGCAAGAGCAGTGCTTTTAACATCCCTGATGCAGCAATGGCCGGAATAATGGGCTGGAAAATACCTGCAATCATGCTCGCAAAACTATTGAACAATCCCTTAAAGCTTCGATCCATCTTCACTTTTTCGGCTTCATCGGAAGACGATTGATTCGGGTCCAGCAATTTGACTAGCTCATTGTAGACATAGCCTACATCATTTCCTATAATGACCTGATATTGTCCACCGCTATTCACGGCTCCCATAACTCCGTCCAAAGCTTTAATTTCATCTGTTTGTGCCAATTCCGGCTTACGAAGCGTCATCCGTAATCGAGTAGAGCAATGAATAACACTGTTAATATTATCGTTCCCGCCCACTTTGTTAAAAATGGCTTGTGCGATATCTTTGTAATTCATGAGTTACACCTACCTTCTTAAAATAAGGAACAAAAAAAGACCTAAAAAGGGTAGGGAAAAATATCCTACCCAATCTAGGTCTTGCCTGCCGAACAGTAACACGCCTTTATTGGATATTGTGCTATTTAGTTAATTAGAAGTCATAATTGATGGTGCATTGATGAATTGTTACATAGAAGCAACCCGGGTTTTAAGCGCTTACAATTAAAATATAGCACCTATTATCTACAGATGCAATACTTTTCGACAAAATTCTCTCTTTGTAAAAAGAAGTAAAAAGACCTCCATCGCAGCTGTAACTGCAATGGGGGCCTTATTTAAACCATATAACGATCATAGGACCGTCATCTGCTGTTAGGTTGGATTAAGCGTTCAACACTTTTTCAAACTTGGTTTTGTTCATACCGGAAATACGTTCTTCCCCGATCAAAGTCAATGGAACGGCACGAATGCCCATATCCCAAACCTCTTGAGCAAAAGCTTCATTGGTTTCAATGTTGCGTTCTTCGTACTCCACGCCTTTTTCACTCAAATAGCTTTTTACTTGACGGCAATGCGGGCAGTTTGTAGATGTGTATACAATTGCTTTTTCCATGAATATCACCTCATCATTTATTTTGTTACATCATATTTATTCAACCTTGCGAAGATCATTACAGGGCCAGTGCGCTGTGCTCCAAGCTTTCGATGTATTTCTCGCTGTCCATAGCAGCCATGCAGCCACTACCTGCTGCGGTAATTGCTTGTCTGTAGCGTGTATCCTGTACGTCGCCACAAGCGAATACGCCTGGCACGTTTGTTTCAGAAGTCCCCGGATTTACGACGATATAACCGTTCGCATCCGTTGTAATTTGCCCCTCGAGGAAGCCTGTATTCGGATGATGACCAATCGCCACGAATACGCCGCTAACTGTAATGGTCTCCTCTTCGCCTGTTGCATTATTCAGCACTTTCAAGCCAGTGACTCCGTTCTCGTCAGCGATCACTTCTACAGGAGTACGATTGAGCGCCCATTCAATTTTGTTGTTCGCACGAGCACGATCCTGCATAATTTTGGAGGCGCGCATTTCTTCACGACGATGCACCAACGTTACTTTGGAGGCAAAACGAGTCAGGAAATTGGCTTCCTCCAGTGCAGAGTCTCCACCGCCGATGACAACAATTTCTTTGCCACGGAAAAAGAAGCCGTCGCATGTTGCGCAAGTGCTTACGCCACGTCCGATATTATCCTGTTCACCGGGAATACCCAAATATTTGGCAGTCGCCCCTGTGGAAATAATCAGTGTATCGGTAACCAGTTCACCCAAACCTTCTACATCCAATGTAAATGGACGAGCAGTTGTGTCTACCTTGTTTACCCAACCTGTGCGGAATTCAGCGCCAAAACGCTCCGCTTGCTTACGCATATTATCCATCAAATCGGGCCCCATGATTCCTTCAGGAAAACCCGGGAAATTTTCGACTTCCGTAGTCGTGGTTAATTGTCCGCCTGGCTGTGGTCCTTCGATCACCAGTGGGCTCATGTTAGCGCGTGCCAGATAAATTGCAGCGGTCAAACCGGCAGGGCCGGTACCTATAATAATGGACTTGTACATATCTTGGTTCCTCCTAAAATATCATAAGTATTATATAACGAGTTTTCGACACCGGGCGCTGGGCAGCTGCATATACTCTAAAAGTAATTCCACCAAAAGCTTATCCCAAAATGTGGACACCCGGATATTGCAAAAACGAATCACTTGTTTTGTAGGTTCTTATGACTTAGACTGATTCTAAATCCTAATTTCATTATGCGGAAATAGCTGTAAACAGTCAAATGAAGTTTTCATGAAGCGAAGCTTAAAGATAAATTAGGTATGGAGGGATTATCCCGATTATGAATGACGTTTTTGTAGGTAGCTTTATTTCTGCCCTGTCCACTGGACTCGGCGCCGTGCCCATACTATTTATGCGTAATATCACGCATCGGCTTCGCGATGTTTTGTTGGCTTATGCCGCAGGAATTATGACCTCTGCATCCGTGTATAACCTCATTCCCGAAGCGATCGAGCATTCCAATTGGTTCGTGCTGACTGCGGGAATCCTGCTCGGCTGTCTCGTATTACTGGTGATGGAAATGTACATTCCCCATGCGGATTTGGAGGACCCGGACTCCAAGACCTTTCATCTGGAGTCCAAATCTTTTCTCATTATCGCAGCTATTACATTGCACAATTTGCCAGAAGGGCTTTCCGTTGGAGTCAGCTATGCAAGTGAGACTCACAATCTCGGCAATCTGATCGCCTTCTCTATCGGCCTGCAAAATGCCCCGGAAGGCTTTATCGTAGCATTATTCCTTGTGAATCAAAACATTGGCCGTTTCAAGGCATTGGGCATTGCTACCCTCACCGGAGCCGTGGAAATCATAACGAGTCTGATCGGGTTTTATTTGAGTAGCTGGGTGAACGGACTGGTACCTTACGGGCTTGCTTTTGCCGCCGGAGCCATGATGTTTATCGTCTACAAGGAACTGATTCCCGAGAGTCACGGGGATGGCAACCAGCGGATCGCCACATTCTCTTTTATTCTCGGCTTGATTACAATGATTGGGCTAACCGAATGGCTATAGCCGAGCAACACAAAAAAGCTGCCTTCTGCCTGTAATCCAGACAGATAAGCAGCCTTTTTGGCATGTTCACATGAAGGTACCTCATTTTTTTTGGTTCATGGAGCGCAGTGCTTCACGGTACTGCTCATCCTCACTTTTGTGAGTCTCCTTCTCTCCATTAGATATTTGGGAACGTTCATCCTTTTCTTCGTCTTTTCCAGCAAAACCACGTAAAGCCGCACGATAATCCTGATCCCCGTAAGCACCTTTGATGTTCTCGCGATCCTTTTCCACCTTCTTATCCGTCTGGATATCCGGCATATTGCGATGCTCCTCGGCATGGTGTTCTTCGACGTCGAGATTTTTATGCTGCATCTCACGCGTATGATCTGTCAATTCACGCACCTCGGGTTCCACCTGCACAGGATAAGGACGTTTACTTCTTTGCCGTGTATCCTCTTCGGTGGGGTGAGTCTTGGGAGAAGACTTGCGTGTCATCTTCGTATTAAATACCAGCAAAAAAATAAAGGCAACCGCAGCTACTACGATAAAAGCAATGGTCATCGGCGGCCTCCTATTCTCTTTCAGCGCTACGGTACCGTCTCGCTATCTCAGCGACCCGTTTGCCCAAAGAGCGACCTAGTGCAAGATCATCACCCGTTGGAAGATTAGGCGGTCCATTGGGGTCTGTCTCCACCGGACATGTTATCCCTACGCCGTAATAGGAGCCGTATAACGCATTTTCCGTAATATTAGCTGGCAGTCCTACAACAATCATGCCTTGATGAAGCATCGGAGTAATCAAATTCAGAAGTGTGGATTCTAATCCACCATGAACAGTAGCGGTTGTGCAAAACACAGCGCCGATTTTATCCACCAGCTTGCCCTGTGCCCACAGATACCCCAGCTTATCAATCCAGCTTTTCAGACCGCTACTAATGGTACCAAAATGGCCCGGGCAACCCCATATGATCGCGTCCACACTCACTAGCTCATTCACATCGGCCTCGTTCACATGCTTTAGCAACACTTCCGTGTGCTCAAGGCGCGCGCCTTCTGCGATGGAGCGAGCGAGACGTTCGGTATGCTCATTTTCACTGTCATATACAATCATGATTCTGGTCGTCATTATGCGCATCATCCTTTGTCAGCAAAATCATCCTTTTCGCATGCGCTCTTAACCTTGCCCAAAATCCATCTGAATATTATGAATCGTTTGACGCATACTTTGAAAATCCAAGAACTAGGGAGGCATGTTACACATGAATTCACGCGCCATATTAGTCAACCTGCTAGTTATTATCATTATTCTGGCAGGAGGTGGAGCCGCCGCCTATTACTATAATCAATCCGCCAACTACATAAAAACCGATAATGCCCAAGTGAGCGGACAAGCGGTTACCATTGCCTCTCCAAGCGCGGGCAAGCTCACAGGCTGGAATGCTGAAGTTGGTAAAACCTACACCGCTGGAAGCACGCTTGGGAATATAGAAGGAGGCGGAAGTCGAATTAGCGTTACGATTCCAACCGATGGTACCATCGTGCAGCAATCTGCGGTCAATAACTCGATTGTTGGGGCAGGCACGCCTTTAGCGAAGGCTTTTGATCTAAACAATTTATGGATTACCGCCAATATAGACGAAACGGCTGTACAGGATCTTCAAGTAGGACAGACCGTAGATGTATATATTGATGCTTACCCGGATACGTCCCTAAGCGGTAAACTCGAAAAGATCGGCCTGGCGACCGCATCGACTTTTTCACTACTGCCCACTTCCAATACCACTGCCAACTATACCAAGGTAACGCAGGTCGTGCCTGTCAATATTTCCATTCAAGGTTATAAAGGGCTGGGTATTATCCCGGGAATGAGTGCGACCATCAGAGTTCACAAGTAGGAGGCTGTCATGGATCAAAAAATGTCCGTCGGACGTATTCTGTCCGTGCTGCTGCTAGGCGCCTTCATTTCGATTTTGAATCAAACACTGCTTAACGTGGCCATTCCACACTTGATGAATGATTTCAATGTATCTGCAACGACCGTTCAATGGCTATCCACCGGATATATGCTAACCAACGGGATTTTGATTCCAATCACCGCTTTTCTGATTGAGTCATTCGGAACACGTGCGCTGTTCATATCCGCGATGGGGTTATTTACTGCCGGGTCTGTCGTCTGTACTGCCAGTACCGGCTTTGCGCCTATGCTGGTTGGACGCGTTATCCAGGCCAGCGGAGCGGGCATCATCATGCCTGTGGTCATGAACGTGTTCCTGACTGTGTTTCCTCCGGAAAAACGGGGCGCTGCCATGGGTACCATGGGGATCGCCATGATGTTTGCCCCGGCGATTGGACCGACTTTATCCGGCTGGATTGTGGAGCATTACAGCTGGCGGCTGCTATTTTTGCTGGTTATTCCGCTGGCGATCATTGATATTCTGTTCGCCATACGCTGGCTCAAAAATGTATCCAAGCTAACAAAACCGAACTTTGACCTGTTGGGAACCATCTTTTCCACCCTTGGTTTTGGCTTTCTGCTGTATGGCTTTAGTTCAGCTGGAGACAAAGGCTGGAGTAGCAATACGGTAATACTTACACTCGCTGCCGGGATTGTGTTTATTGTAATGTTTATCGTACGTGAGCTGAACATGATACAACCGATGCTGGAGTTCCGTGTGTTTAAATATGATATTTTCACTGTATCGACCTTAGTCGGGGCTACCGTCAACATGACAATGTTCGGCGGGATGCTGCTGCTGCCGATCTATTTGCAAAATATACGCGGCTTTACACCGCTGCAATCCGGTCTGCTGCTGTTGCCGGGTGCACTGCTGATGGGTGTGATGTCACCGATATCAGGGGCAGTATTTGACCGTATCGGCGCGAGGCCGTTGGCGATCATTGGACTGATCATTACGGCAGTCACGACATGGGAATTCAGTCTGCTGACCGATGCCACCACCTACGGACATATTATGATCATCTATACGATTCGCAGCTTCGGAATGTCATTGCTGATGATGTCCGTCCAGACGGAAGGGCTAAACCAGCTACCTGCCCATCTCGGTAGCCACGGTACAGCCATGTCCAACACAGTACGGCAAATCGCTGGGTCTATCGGTACCGCTTGGCTCATTACTGTAATGAGCAGCCGGACCACGATTCATGTAGCGGATTATGCGAATGTCGCTACCACCGCCAATGTTCCTTTAACCGAAGGAGTAGCACAGTTGGGACAAACCCTCGCGCAAACAGCGGGCGTTTCAACAGAAAGTGGTTCAGCGTTGGCGCTACAACAGGTGTACCGCAGTGCTGTTACGGAATCGACGATCCATGGCATTAATGATGCCTTCATCATTGCTACAGGGATTGCGCTTGCAGGGCTATTGTTTTCCTTGTTCTTGCGACGGTCTACACCGCGACGAAGATAGACGTACAGCGTTAGCGAACTAGAGGTATGAGATGAACTTGCCTTTCAGACAGATAGGCTGGCACTGCAAAAGAAGGAGCATTCATCCCCCTGGATTTTAACAGGTATGAATGCTCCTTCCTGTTTGTCATCTTGTAATTATTAGTCCTATGACCGCAATAAGCGCAGGCCATTCAAAATGACAAGTAATGTGCTGCCTTCATGCCCAATAACCCCAAATGGCAGGGCTATATCTTGCACAAAGTTGCTGATCACAAGCAGCAAAATGACACTTACCGCGAAGATCATATTTTGTTTGACCACCCGCTGCGCCTTGCGCGCCAGTGCTATCGTCGGAGCAATCTCCTCGATTCCATCGTTCATCAGTACCACGTCAGCGACCTCTAGCGCTGCTCCGCTGCCATGCATCCCCATGCCTAGTCCTACGGTTGCCGCAGTCAACGCTGGAGCGTCATTCACACCGTCGCCGACCATGACGACATGCCCGTACTGCTCCCGCAGCATGCGAATATGGCTGACTTTGTCCTCCGGCATTAAGCCAGCATATACGGCGTCGACTCCGGCCTGCTCCGCGATCACAGCAGCCGTTTCTGGGCGGTCTCCGGTCAGCATGACGACCCAGATCCCCTGCGCTTGCAGGCGTTTCACGGACTCTTGGGCCTGCGGACGCAGCTCGTCGCGTAGTGCCAGCATCCCGGCAATCCGATCATCCGCGAGGATAATGGATACGGTTTTGCCCTCAGCTTCCAGCCGGGCCCGACTCTCCATCCACTGTGGCTCTGCCAGAGGACTAGGTCCATCCAGTACATTTGTACGACCGATTTTCCACTTCACCCCGCCTATGATGCCTTCCATCCCCCATCCGGTGAGTGCCTGCACTTGCTCGGTTGGGAGCAGCTCTCTCTGTCCCAATTCAGCTTCGGCTTTGGCTACAATCGCTCGCGCCAGCGGATGCAAAGAATAACTTTCGATTGTAGCGACAATGTGCAATAGCTCATCGGCATCGTATTCTGCGGCGGTAATCCAATCCGTGACGACAGGTGACCCCATCGTTAACGTGCCTGTTTTGTCAAAAGCAACAACAGAAGTCAATGCCATATTCTCCACATGTGCGCCACCTTTGAACAGGATGCCCCGCCGGGCACGGTTGGAAATGGCCGATAGCATCACTGGCATAATGGATGACACGAGCGCACAGGGTGAGGCCACGACGAGGAACACCATAGCCTTGTAGAACGCTGCTGCCCACGTCCAGCCTAATGCTATGGGTGCACCGGCAATGACGATCAGCGTGACAGCAACAACAATTCGAGCGTACACCGATTCAAACGTTTTAATAAACCGCTGGGAATCAGGAACTTCGGTCTGAGCCTCTTCCACCATACGAATGATTTTTGAAAATAAAGTGTCCTCCGAGGACTGACTAACCTCTACATATAGCACGCCTTCTCCATTAATGGTGCCGGCATATACTTCGTCACCTTCCACCTTATTTACCGGAACAGATTCCCCGGTAATAGATGCCTGATTCACTGCCGAAACGCCCTTGGAGATTCGCCCGTCCGCCGGAATCAGTTCGCCCGGCTTCACCAGCAGCAGGTCGCCTGGCAACAGCTGCTCAATGCCGACCGTTTCCGTCCCCTCGCGAGACAAGCGCAAAGCCGTTTCCGGCTTCAACGCCATGAGCTCAGAAATATCCTTACTACTACGCTCGGTGGTATAGCTCTCCAGCGCACCGCTGAGTGCAAAAATAAAGATCAGCATGGCTCCTTCATTCCAATAGCCAATGGCCGCAGCTCCTAGGGAGGCAGCGATCATGAGCAGATTAACATCCAGATCATGTTCTCGGATCAGTGTTTCGATCCCTTCTCTGGCTTTGGACCAGCCCCCAAGGGCGTAAGACACCACATACAGAATGACCGATAGCCATTGCCACCAATGTGAAATCCCCCATGCCATTAGCATCAGCAATCCACTACCTAGAGCAGCTTGCATCTCCTTGTTTTTCAGCATGCTTTTAAGCTGAAATTGCGGCTTGCGATTCGGACCGGGTCGTCCGCTGCCACTGTTTTTTGAAAGGGTTCGGTTAGAGGAAGACAATGTATCTTGTAATCGTTGAGCAGCTTGCATCATGTCACGTTCCTTTCCATATTTTGTTCCTTGTACTAGCATCTCATTGAGAATGATATCCATTGTTAAGTGCCCTAAAATAGCACATGCTGCTTCGGGAAGCCCGAAGCAGCATGTTTGGCAATGAGAATGATAATCATTTTTGCATCTATACAATTATTTTGGTTTAGAGAAACTTTTGTTTTATTATATACCTTTTCTTTTCCACTTGTAAACCAGTAATGGCCTAAATAAAAAAAGATACCCGCGCAAACACCGCAGGTATCCTCCATATTTAAAGTATCCTATTCAGGATTTGCAAAATTCGATTCCAGTCGCTCCAAAGTGCAATATATAGACGAACTAGACCATTTCGATCTATATATTGTTCATTGAAAGTCGCTTATTGGATTTTTGCAAAATCCTCTATTACATGAATTCGGGTTATCTTCAGGCTAAAGGAAACTTCCACGCATGGTTGTGTGCAGTTCCTGAAGTGTGCTGACGATCTGCGGGCTGTTGCAGTTCCAAACGCGCAGCCGCAAGGCGTGCAGCGGGAACTGCTGTGTCCGGGCAAATGACCCCCGTCAGCTCATTCTCCCAGATCGAAATCCCATCCAGAGACTGGTGAATTTCATCTATTGCTACCCATAAAGGAAGCTCGGGCTTTACACGCCGAACAGCTTCCATTATGCATTTTATCATATCACTAGTATTCTCATGACCATTGACATCGGATGGAATCAACTGATCCTCAGCCCTAATGCCATCGGATGAAGTTGGTACGACTTCTAAAATGACCGTATCGGCAAAGCGTGCCAGATCTGCAGCTTGAGCCACCTGCTTGATCTGTCGTGCGCCCACTTCGGACATGTGATTGGGGTTGGCTGACTCCCCCGACCGTGCGGCTGGCCTGTTCCCTGTTTGGCTTACGTTAGGCACCAAAGACGGATCAACTGTCAAAAGTACGCCTACCCGATATGGAATGCACCGAAGACGTTCGCATAAGGTCTGCTCCGCAACGCCGTCAATCCAGTCTCGGGTTGCCCGGAATTCGTCCACGTCAGCCGGATTGCGCACCATAATCTCCAGCTTGGGTTCCCCCCCCTGCCGCACGCTCCGTAACGCCGCACGCAGTAATGCCTCCAGCTGCATATCTTGCAGGCTTCCAAGACCCACTGCATTGTTTTGCTCAATTAGAGCTATAGTGAGTGGTGATCCGTTCAAAGACTCGAATAAGCCTTCATATTCTGTTTCCAGCAAACTGATAATTCGGCGGGACAAATGCTCACACAATCCAGGCAGGCCAGATGCCTGGTTAAAGGTTTTGTACGTGTCAGATGCACGAGAACCGGGAATAAGGATGGGATCGGGCTCCCCGTCAGGGGCATGAATCATCTGTCCAGACTCAGCTACGTCCAGATAGGCATAGCATAATTCCCCCACGCGGCCAGATGCCTGTGACAAGGGACCATGCAGAAGACTATAACCGTCAAAACTGCCTATTTCTGATGCTGTCTCTGTACTGATGCGACTCAAACTTGCAGGAGCATCGGCATAAATCCGTATGGAGGTACGCCTGTATTCATCGCTCCATTTTAGGAGTGTGCCCATTGCTTGCCCAATATCGTTGCTGTTATTCAGCATCGTTTCCCCAAGTAATTCCGGATTCGCAGCCATCAAAGCCTCCGCTCGACTGATTACGCCCTGCTCAGCTAAACCAACCAGCCAGCCCAACGGATCTTCCTCCTGCGTAGCAGATACTTCATGGCTGCCTGCCCTTAGCGTCTCCATAGCCAACCTCTGTGCAGCAGCCTCCGTACCCGACTCTGGAACTTTGAGATCCCGGCTGTTTTTGCCACCCAACAGCTCTGCGAATACATGCATCAGTTTAGCCTCCATGCTATTAATCCATCCTTTCTTCCGTCAGCAAGTTGGCACACACGAATTCGAGTACCCCTCCAAACAAAGAAAACGCTTACTCATTATGGAGCAACCGAATCTTACATGGGCCTTACCTGTAAAGCCCCTACCTTAACGTATTAGGCACGCCACACATTTATACATCTGGGCACAACCACCCTACATCCCAAAATAAATCTCTATACTGCTGGCACAAGACCACTCGAAAAAGGAACCTATAAAATAAACACCCCCGGTCTTCACAGGATGCCTATACATCCAATGCTAACCCAGGGGTGTTTATTTTTATTCGTAAGAACGAACCTTCAATACACGCATCACATTCAATACGGCTAGCAATGTTACACCTACATCGGAAAATACAGCCTCCCACATAGTAGCAATACCGAATGCTCCCAGCGTAAGAAACACAGCTTTGACGCCTAGCGCAAATATAATGTTTTGCCATACGATACGACGTGTGCGCTTAGCGATATGGATCGCCGTAACTAGCCTTGAAGGCTCGTCGTTCATGATTACGATATCTGCCGCCTCAATCGCAGCATCCGATCCCAAACCGCCCATCGCTACACCGACATCTGCCAGTGCCAGTACGGGTGTATCATTAATCCCATCGCCTACGAACAAAATTTTGTCGCTCGTTTTTTTACTTGTAGACAACTGCTCGATGGCTTCAGCTTTGTGCTGAGGTAACAGCTCTGCCCGTACTTCATCCAAACCCAGCTGTCGTCCTACAGCCTCGGCAACTGTCCTATTGTCACCCGTCAGCATGATGGTTTTAACCACACCCAACTTTTTCAGTGAAGCAACCGTTTGGGCTGCGTCTTCCTTAACCTCATCTGAAATCAGAATGCACCCAGCATACGTTCCGTCTACAGCCACATGTACGACCGTTCCTTCATCCAGCGTCCCTGCTTGCTGCGCCGCGTTAAAAGCCACATGCTCCCGCTCCATCAGCTTGGCGTTCCCGGCCGATACCAGACGACCATCTATTTGTGCCTGAATCCCGTGACCCGATATTTCACTATATTGCTGAACCCGTTCTGCTCTGAGTTCTTTACCGTAGGATTCACGCAAAGACGCAGCAATAGGGTGTGTGGAATGCAGCTCCGCCAAAGCGGCGGTTTCGAGCAAGCTTTCGTTTGTAAAATCTCCGGCAGGATAAATCCCTGTTACACGGAAAACACCTTTGGTGAGTGTGCCCGTTTTATCGAAAACAGCGTATTTCACATGATTCAGAGCTTCAAGATAGTTCCCGCCCTTGATCAGAATACCTGAACGGGAGGCTGCCCCGATTCCCCCAAAGAAGCCCAGTGGAATGGATACTACCAGCGCACAAGGACAAGAAATAACGAGGAAAACAAGCGCACGGTATACCCAATCTGCAAATTGTGCACCTGGCACAACAAGCGGTGGAACAACCGCCAACAACAGCGCTACAATAACCACTACTGGAGTATAGTATCTGGAAAATTTCGTGATAAACTTTTCAGTCGGCGCTTTTTTGGCACTCGCATTTTGCACTAATTCCAAAATTTTAGAGACCGCGGATTCACTAAATTCTTTGCTAACCTCTACCGTTAGAAGTCCGTTCGTATTGATAAATCCACTCAACACACTGCTTCCTGGCTCTACAGTACGAGGCACCGATTCACCAGTCAACGCAGAGGTATCCACATGCGATTTACCATCTATAACCTTACCATCCAGCGGGATCTTCTCGCCCGGCTTAATTACAATCAAATCCCCTATGCGAACGTCTTCTGGGGACACTCTCCGTACGGACTCAGCCGTCTTCAGGTTGGCATAGTCCGGTCTAATATCCATCAGATCACTGATGGACTTACGTGAACGGTTAACTGCAATGCCTTGAAACAGCTCTCCGATTTGATAAAAGAACATGACAGCTACGCCTTCCGGGTATTCCCCAATCGCAAATGCACCCACAGTAGCTAGCGTCATTAGGAAGTATTCGTCAAAGGCCATTCCGCGCACCAGGCTGCGTGCAGCCTGCAAGACAACATCACCGCCAACGATGATATATGCCAGTAAAAATAGGGCCAGCTTGCCTACACCTTCGACAGGTAACCACCAGGCAACAGCCGCAACGACCGCACCAATAGCCAAACGCGCAATCATGCGGCGCATACCGTCCGTACCGTGATCATGCGTATGTCCAGCGTGGCCATCATCTCCATGCGAATGTGAATGAGCGTGGGTGGCTTCACCATGTTCGTGCTCTGCATGGTGGTTGTGATGCTCGTGTCCATGATCGCCGTGGTTGTGTCCATCGTGCGTATGGGCTTGCTTGCCATGTGCTCCATGATGATGACCAGCGTGGCTGTGAGCCGCATGTTGCCCGACCTCGTGTGTATGCCCTTCACCTTCACCATCATGCTCATGACCGCATGCACAATCCTCTGTGCTGTCTGACTGTACTGCACCAGCATTGCTTCGGCTGTCTTCACGCAAGCGTCCACGAGCATTTTTTACAACCATTCGAACATGCGGCTCGAGTCTGTGAACCTTCCGTTCAGTCTGGCGAAAAACCTCTTCTTTTTGATCCGAACTTGTGGTCATCGTCAACGTTTTCGTAACAAAATTGACCGAGCAATCCAGGACCCCTTCTATTTTACTGACTCCATTTTCAATCTTTAGAGCACAGTTGGCGCAATCCAAACCTTCCAAAATCCATTCATGCCGTTCCGTTCTTTTTAGAGCATCCATAATCCATCGGCCTCCAATTAACTATATATGAGCAACTGTTCATATATTATTTGTTAAGGCCATTATATTCAGGATCAGGGTCAAAAGTCAATGACTCTAGCCCCTTTTTAACAAAAAAATCGACTTCAACGGACAAACGCCAAAAGAGCGCCAATCACTTGGCGCCCTACTGTTGTTTTATTCCAAAAAATCATTGATGTGATATGTGCTGATGGGTTTGCAAAAAGATCTGCTCCACATGATTATCATCCAGTGAATAAAACACCGTCTTGCCTTCCTTGCGTCGTTTGACAATACGCAGGTTGCGCAAATAGCGAAGCTGGTGGGATACCGCAGATTGTCCCATGTTCAACACCTGGGTCAGATCATGAACACACAATTCTTTTTGTGCCAGGGCATAAATCAGCTTAATCCGTGTCGGGTCACCCAGTGCTTTAAACAGCTCCGACATTTTGTATGCGATGGAATCCTCGACAAGGGAAGATTTTATGCGCTCGATTTCCTGATCTGAACCGTGACAAGCCGGCTCGCAATCCAAAGCTTCCGTTTCAGAATTCATCCTTTTCACCCCGTGTATTTCGACTTGATGCTTCTATTATAGCAAATTCGTAGAGTTTACGAATAGCTTATATTACAGCTTGCCCTGTAACAGAAAACTTCCAAGTTTCAATGCTTGCCTAACGCTATAGCTTTACACGACATAAAGCTTAATTCAACGTCTTTAATACTTCATCACTGTAAGGAATAATTTCTTCTATTTGTTGATCACGTAACTTCACCGCAAACGCTGGATCAACCAACAAAGCACGCCCAACCGCAACCAGATCAGCTTCCTCTCGTTCTACTTGCCCCACGAGTTGTTCTAATCTTGCCTCTACACTACTGGATTGATCGGTTTGACGATTATTATTTTTTTCCAAATCACTCAAAAAGGCCTTCTCCAAACCAATCGAGCCCACAGTAATCACTGGCTTGCCTGTTATCTTTTTGGTCCAAGCTGCCAAATTTAGATCAGACCCTTCAAATTCCGGTTCCCAAAAACGGCGGCTTGAGCAATGGAATATATCCACCCCGGCCTTCACTAATGGAGTGAGAAACTGTTCAAGTTCCTGTGGTGTCTGTGCCAGCTTTTCTTCATAGTGATACATCTTCCACTGGGAGAATCGCAGTACAATTGGGAAGTTCGGCCCCACTGCACGACGGCAAGCCTCAATGACCTCCACCGCAAACCGAGTACGCTGGACCAAATTGCCTCCGTATTGATCGGTACGCTTATTCGTTTTGTCCCAGAAAAATTGATCGATTAAATAGCCGTGTGCTCCATGAAGCTCAATACCGTCAAACCCCACTCGCTGGGCATCGGCAGCGGCCTGAGCATAAGCGGAGATAATATCCGCAATCTCAGCCTCCGTCAATGGCTCGACTACCTTTTCACCAGCGGGAGAAATACCGGACGGACCGACAGGCAATGCCTCGGGATTCGGTTGATTATCTGCACCTATTTTACGGGCCGTACCCACATGCCAGAGCTGCGGTATAATCTTGCCACCTACCGCATGAACCTCCTCAACTACCTTGGCCCATCCCTCTAATCCCTCTCCATAAAAATTAGGAATGCTTGTGTGCTCCACAGCTGCAGGATGATTAATAGCAGTGCCCTCCGTAATAATCAATCCAACTGCATTTTCCGCACGGCGACGATAATACGCGGCCACTTCAGGCCCTGGAATACCTTGAGGAGAAAAATTCCGTGTCATAGGCGCCATAACAATCCGATTGGGAAGAGATAAATTACCTGCCTTAAAAGGTTTAAACAGTAATTCTGTGTTCATTAATTTTTCCTCCGCTCTCCACTAGTATTATCGTTTTCACTCTACTGTTATACAATTCCATTTTACACATATGTAAACTTGAGTTCAAGAAGCCACAGTTTTATTTTTAATAAGCTACACAAAAAAAGAAGAAGCGGCTCTAAGTCCGCTTCTTCTTTCCTAATTCGTTTTTACTTGAGTGATTTTGCAAAAATCCTGACTTATTAGTGTGCTACCATGTTGTATTCCATAATCCATACAGAACCACCAACAATGGTCAACAGGATAACTACCCCGAAAATCAAAGTCATGACATTCCAGCGTGGTCCATTGCTTTCACGAATGTGCATGAAGAAGAAAAGCTGAACCAGAAATTGCAGCACTGCCGCGGCTAAAATAACAACCATGGTCGAAGTGCGGCTCAACATATGATTCATAACCACACCGAGAGGAATGATGGTCAGTACGATGGACAGAATAAACCCGATAACATAGGATTTCACTGAACCGTGAGAATCATCATGACCATGCGAACCCGCTCCTGTTTGATGCTGTGCCATCTACATCACCCCCATCAAATAGACGACTGTCAGCAAGAAGATCCAGACAGCGTCCAAAAAGTGCCAGTACAAGCTCAATGCCGAAACTTTGCCCTTCGTCTCTGGTGTAAGCCCGCGTTTCTTCAACTGGAACATGAGTCCAATCATCCAAACCAGACCTAACGAAACGTGAAGTCCATGCGTTCCGACTAAAGTGAAGAATGCCGACAAGAACGCGCTGGTTCCAAAATTGGCTCCTTCGTGTACCAACTCAACAAACTCGTAAACCTCAAAACCGATAAAACCAAGACCCAGGATCGCCGTCACGATTAACCAGTTAATTAATCCCTTCATGCTTCCTTTGTTCATGGCCAACACAGCCAGACCACTTGTGAAGCTGCTCGTGAGCAAGAGGAACGTTTCAATAATAACGCCCGTCATGTTAAACAGCTCTGCGCCACCCGGTCCTCCGGCTGTGTTGTTCCGAAGGACGACGAAGGTTGCGAACAAGGTACTGAACAGGATTACGTCCGTTACGAGGAAGATCCAAAAACCAAGCATCTTCAATTCTTGCGGATCGTGATGCCCGTGGTCATGATCATGGCTTTGGTGTGCTGCTGCTTGTGCCATTATACAGACCCCCTTATTGCCGCTTCCGTGCGTTTTACTTCATCCGCAGGGATATAGTAGTCGCCATCATAGGAGAAGAACGAACGGCAAATCATACAAATTGCCACACCGATCAACCCTGGAATATAGAAGAACGACCATCCGAATACGAACCCGAAACCTGCAATGAAAAAGAATACCGACATAATGAATGGAATCGCCGAGTTCTTCGGCATATGAATCGCTTCAATTGGCGGCTGCTTTCTGAAAATACCTTTTGCACGTTTATCTTTTTCTGCCCACCAGTCATCCCGTTCTTCTACTTGTGGAATGGTAGCAAAATTGTACTCCGGTGCAGGTGAAGGAATCGACCATTCCAACGTATGGCCACCCCAAGGGTCGCCTGTTGTATCCTTCAGCTTGCGGTAATTCTTGATGCCCAGAAGAATTTGAAGAACCTGGAACAAGAAACCAATCCCCATCAAGAATGCCCCAACGGTCGAAACGAGGTTAAGCGGCTGCCAGCCGGTATCCCAGCCATAAGTGCTCAGACGACGCGTCATACCCATCAGACCCAGAGAATATTGTGGAATAAAACATACATAGAAACCGATGTTCCAGAACCAGAAAGCCCATTTACCAGGCGTTTCAGGTAATGTGAAACCGAACATTTTAGGCCACCAATAGTACAGACCTGCCAAGTAACCGAACACTACACCACCAATCAGAGCGGAGTGAAAGTGAGCGATCAGGAAGTAACTGTTATGGAACTGGAAGTCAGCAGGCGCTACAGACAACATGACGCCCGTCAAACCAGCAATCAAGAAGTTAGGAATAAAAGCAATTGACCACATCATAGGGGTCTTGAATGTAATCTTACCCCGATACATCGTGAACAACCAGTTAAATACTTTAACCCCTGTTGGTATTGCGATAACCATCGTCGAAATCGCAAAGAATGCATTAACATCTGCGCCTGATCCCATCGTGAAGAAGTGATGCGCCCAGGTGAAGAAGGACAAGATCGCAATAATGAACATGGCGTAAACCATGGACTTGTATCCAAACAATTTCTTTTTGGAGAATACACTGATGACCTCGGAATAAATACCGAAAGCCGGCAAAACTACAATGTATACCTCAGGGTGACCCCACATCCAGATCAAGTTGATATACATCATCGGATTACCGCCGAAATCAAGCGTAAAGAAGTGTCCTCCTCCAAAGCGGTCAAGGAATAGCAAGGCTAAAGTAACCGTCAGAATTGGAAACGCGAAAATGATAATAACACATGATGAAAATACGGACCACGTAAAGACAGGAATCTTCATCCAAGTCATACCAGGTGCACGCATTTTAATGATAGTAACAATAAAGTTGATCCCTGTAGCCAATGAACCTATACCCGAAATCTGAATACCCCAGATATAGAAGTTCTGACCAACGCCGGGACTAAATTGCATTTCTGAAAGCGGTGGATAACTCAACCAACCTGCATCTGGCGAACCGCCGATAACGAAGGACAGGTTGAACAACATCGCTCCCATAAAGAAAAGCCAGAAGCTCAATGCGTTCAGGAAAGGGAACGCAACGTCGCGCGCACCAATTTGAAGTGGTACGGCAATGTTAAACAAACCAAACATCAACGGCATCGCCATAAACAAGATCATGATCGTGCCATGTGTTGTGAAAATCTGGTTGTAATGCTCAGGATGCAGTAGTGTAACATCCGGTGTAGCAAGTTGAACACGCATCAATAATGCATCCACGCCTCCGCGGAATAACATCAAGATGGCCGCAAGAATATACATAATACCGACTTTTTTATGGTCAACGGTAGTCAACCAGTTTTTCCAAAGCCAGCCCCATTTTTTGAAATAAGTGAGCACAAACACGATCCCGATCGTTGCTAGTGCGATGGAAACGTCCGCTCCATAGATCATCGGGTCTCCAGTAACGAAGAAAGTGGATGCAAACTCTTTTATTTTGTCAAGCATTGGGGGCCTCCTTCCCTGTAATCATTTAATGGTGTCCGCTCATATTCATATGACTCATGTCCATTGCAGCTTCATCTTCTGTATCGGACTTGGAAGAACCTTCTGTGGATGTGTGTCCGCCATGTCCAGCATGCGGGTTAGAAGCACCATCCACTACATACTTGCTTACAATGTCTTGGAACAAGCCATCTGGAATTGAAGAATACTCATCAGGTTGGGACAAACCTGGTTTTGCAAGCGCCAAATAGCCGTCTTTCGTCAGCGGCTTAGACTGCTTCTTGATGTTAGCGACCCAGTTTTTGTACTCTTCATCCGACTGAACCTCTACATCAAAACGCATTTGTCCAAAATGCTCACCGCTAAAGTTTGCACCCGAACCAAAGTATGTTCCTTCGTGGTCGGCCTGCAAATGCAGTTTCATTGCCATGCCTGACATGGTGTAGATCTGACCGCCCAATTGCGGAATCCAGAACGAGTTCATCGGGGCGTCGGCAGTCAGTTCAAAACGGACTGGAACACCTTTAGGAATGTGAATTTCATTGACTGTAGCAATACCTTCTTCAGGGTACATAAAGAGCCATTTCCAGTCCAGTGAAGTCACTTGAATGGTTACTGGCTTTTGTGTACTTGCCAACGGCTTGGAAGGCTCCAGCAAGTAGGTATATCTCGCAGTTATAACCGCAAGAATGCAGATAACGATGATTGGAATAGCCCACCATACGGTCTCCAGCTTTTTGCTGTCATCCCAATGAGGTTGGTACTTGGCTTTGTTATCCGGTGCGTCGCGATATCGCCAAATGATGAAAAAAGTCAAAATCATGACCGGTACAATCAGCAGTGCAGCCATAGACGTTGAAAGAATGATCAGCTCTTTTTGTGCTTGCCCAATAGGTCCTTTTGGATCGAAAACAACGTATTTTCCGCCAGCATAAAAACACGTCCAAATGAGCAATGCTACCGTGAGCACGGTCAAAACCAACGCAATAATCGCTTTTGGTTTTTTGTTCATGTTGTTCCCCTCTCCTTAAATAATAAATTACTCAAAACTTACGAACTCCTGTAATGTTGCCCTTATATAAGATAGCAGAAAAGCGGCCACTTTTTTTATTGTTAACAGAATTGTCGATTATTTGTCCGTTTTTTGTGAAAAACATCTCTAAAAATAAAATTTCTCTTGCAAATTCAAAATTTCTTATTAATACAAAGATGACATAATAAAAACGTTATTTGTGTATCTTAAAGAAGTTATATTAAAGAAAAAAGGGGACTCCTTACAGTTATCATCCTACACTGCTCGAAGCCCCACATTGTTGTTTTCGGTATATATTGCTTTAAATCATTTTTAAATTGTATTAACTGCGGCCGTTTTCCTGGTCTTCCTTCTTGCGTGCAATGACAAATGATTTCCCAACTAGAAAAATAAAAATCCCGGCAACAACGCAGCCAATACCTGTCATTAAATATATATTTCGATCAGTTAAATTACCTATATCAAGCAAAATAAGGATAATTCCTGCAATACAGGCGATCCAAGCGATAACAGATACCGTGCGGCTCATTTGGTTATCATTTGATCCTGATTTCCTAACATTCGAAGCCATACCCTCCACTCCCTCTGGTTTAAAATGGTTTAAAACGCCCTCGTCAGGTATTTTTTTCAGTATGCACACTTCTTATTTTTTTATTCCTGCTGTCTCTACATACTTGAAACAACCTGCATTCATCTTGGTTATTATTACCCCAGAGGGCCTCCTATTCAAACAAAAGGGAGCAGAGACAGGCGTAAATCTGCTTTATTTTCAAAACATCTCTTCGTTTAACGTCTGGTCTCCAACCAGTTATTACTTACTACATTTCGATACCAATAGTAACTTTCCTTCGGGGTGCGGACCTGTGTGCGGAAATCGACATGAATCATGCCAAATCTCATATTATATCCCTCTGCCCACTCAAAATTGTCCATAAGTGACCATGCCATATATCCTTTGACATGAAGGCCGTCATGAATAGCCCGGTGTACCTGCACCAAATGCTGCTGCATATACGAAATCCGACGGTCATCCTGAACCTTGCCATTCACGACATCATCGTTGATGCAAGCCCCATTCTCTGTGATATAAATATCGAGGTTACCGTATTTTTGCAAATAATGCAGTACCTCGTACAGCCCACGCGACTCCACTGGCCAACCGATATCCGTTACAGGTAGCCCCATATTGATTTCTTCAGATTGAAGGAACCCGGCTTCAGGATTAAAACGATTAACTGACATAGCATAGTAATTGATACCGATCATATCAATAGGCTCGCCGATAATATCCATATCCCCATCCTGAATAGGCACGGTGGCTCCCTGCTCCGCAAACCAGTCTACCAAAAACTGAGGATACGAGCCTTGATAAATAGGTTGAAGAAACCAGTCACTGTGCAGGGAAATGGTGCGCGCACAAGCGGCTTTATCTTCCTCAGATGTGCTGTAAGGAACAGCCCAGGAGACATTGGGAGCGATACCGATCTGGCCACTGGTGCCCAGCTCGCGGAAGCGGCGCACAGAAAGACCATGCGCAACTAGCAAATGATGTCCTACATCAATGGCTGTCTGAAGATTTGTCAGACCCGGGGCATGAACACCCAGCATATTGGATAAAAAGGCGATGCACCACGGTTCATTGAATGTTAGCCATTGGTGTATTTTACCGTGAAACTCGCGGAACATCGTTTCTGCAAACTGGACAAATGCTTGAATCGTGCGACGATTCTCCCAGCCTCCAGCATCCTGAAGCGCTTGAGGCAGATCCCAATGGTACAGTGTACAAAACGGTTCAATCCCATTTTCGTTCAACAAATCGACTACGCGATGATAATAGTCCAATCCTTCTTGATTAACTTCACCGTCACCATTGGGAAATATACGCGGCCAGGACACTGAAAAACGGTATGTACGAATGCCCAGCTCCTTCATTAGGCGGATATCTTCCTCGTAGCGATGATAGCTGTCACAAGCTACATTGCCGTTATCACCGTTGAATACTTTGCCAGGCGTATGGGCAAAGGTATCCCAGATCGACAAACCTCTCCCATCCTCCTCATAAGCTCCCTCGATTTGATAGGCTGCCGTCGCGGTCCCCCACATGAAGTCCTGCGGAAATTGAAAAATGGTCATAATGTCTCTTCCTCTCCTTTAATTATAATCGTATGTCCGTTCGTTATTTCCTGCTCTTTGGTAAAAATCCATGACAAAATGAATCCTCCGTGCTCAGGATCAGGCAGAGCCTGACGAGCATCTGCGCTAAACGGATGTGCACTGCGAATCGTGCAGCTTCCTGCTGAGATGGATGTGGCCAGTTCAGCACGGGCAAGCCGGGAACCGGACCATTCCATGCCGACCGTCATCCCGCCATGTCCCTTCAATCCACTGGCCCGTCCCTCCGCCCATGCCGTTGGCAGGGCAGGCAGTAACGTCAGCTCTCCCGGACGGCTTTGTAGCAGCATTTCTGCGATCCCCGCCGTCGCACCAAAATTACCGTCGATCTGAAAAGGCGGGTGAGCGTCGAATAAATTAGGATAGGTCGATCGCGACAGCAACGTGCGAACATACCGATGTGCGGCATCGCCATCTTCCAGTCGAGCATACAGGTTAATCAACCAGGCACAGCTCCATCCGGTGTGCCCACCACCGTGATCAAGCCGTCGACGCAGCGATATGCGGGCCGCCTCAGCCAGCTCCGGGGTATCACGGATGTGAATTTGTCGACCGGGGTACAACCCATATAGATGCGAGACATGCCGATGCCCAGGCTCCGCTTCCTCAAAATCGACAAACCATTCCTGTAACTGACCGTGACGGCCAATTTGATAGGGCATTAATCTGTCCCGTATCTCCTCGCAGCGGTTGCGAAACTCATCGTCTAATTCCAGCAGGTCCGCAGCTTGAATGCAGTTACCCAACAGCTCCCGAATCAGCGTCATATCCATGGTGGAGCCCATAGATATACTGCATTCCTCGCCGTCCGGCGTTTTGAATTTATTTTCAGGTGATGTGGATGGGGATGTCACAAGCCAACCCTCCGGGCCTTCCACGAGCCAGTCCATGCAAAAGGCTGCCGCCCCCTTCATGAGTGGATAAGCTTGTTCTGCCAAATAGGCTGTATCCAGGGTAAACAGATAGCGCTCCCATAGATGGGCGGTCAGCCATACACCCCCAAGCGGCCAAAACGCCCAACTGGCATGGCCCCCTGAAGGTCCAGCGTATCTCCACACATCTACATTGTGATGAGCTGCCCACCCTTGAGCACCATAATGGATGGAGGCTACCCTCCGTCCCGTGCGGGCAACTTCTCCAATCATGTGCAGCAATGGTTCATGGCACTCGGCAAGATTGCATACCTCAGCGGGCCAATAGTTCATCTGAGCATTGATATTGGTTGTATAATTACTGTTCCACGGCGGCTGCACCCGGTCATTCCAGATGCCCTGAAGATTGGCAGGCTGACTCCCCGGACGCGAGCTGCCCATGAGCAAATAGCGGCCATACTGAAATAACAGCACCTCCAGCCCCGGGTCGTCCTGACCTTTCTGATAACGTTCTAATCGCAGATCGGTCGGTAGAACGGAGTCGTCGGTTAAAGTATCACCTCTCAGTTCTAATACAACGCGGTCAAACAGCTTTCGGTGATCCTGTTCATGGCGTTGCCGCACCTGCTCACTTCCCAGCGAAATTGCTCCGTCTAAAATGACTTGACATGCTTCTGCTGACTCCGTTGCATCACTATTCGGCATAGTGTGAAATCCCCGAAATCCGGTAGCTGCTGCCAAATACACCGTGATTTTATCCGCGCCTGAGATGATCAGTGCTCCATCAGCACCCTTCGTCAAGGTTCCTCCCTCGGGAATAACCCTCGCCTGAACTGCAAAAGCCATCCCCAAATCATTTTCATAAACAACAGACTGTGGATGATCGCCGTGATAATTAGATTCCACATGACTGGGCGCTCGTCCAGTCAACGTAATAAAGTCACCGGACGGCTCCTCGGATGGAGCGTCCTCCTTATCGCTATCCCATTTGGATGAATCACCAAAATGTATATCCTCTCCAACCTCGTCTTCACAAGGATGGAGGGAAGTGATGCGCACGGATGCATGGATCTTCCCAAGCTTATTCGCAGTCAGTGACACCATCATGACTCCATCTGGCGCACTGGCGATAACTTCACGGGTATAGCAGACTCCAGCACTCTGAAAAGTGACCGCTGCCGTTCCGGTCAGCAAATCCAGTTCCCGTTCATAATGTGCAATTTCCCCTAGGCCCTCCTGCGTAATCCACAAATCTCCCAAAGGCTGATAGGCTTCCGTATCGCGACCTAGCATATTCGCATTAATCAGTTGTTCCGCTTCCTTGTATTTTCCATCTGCAATCAGCTTTCTGACAGGCTGCAAATATCGCAATGCATCATACTGAACGCCGTCTCTGGGAAATCCGGACCAGAGCGTATCCTCGTTTAATTGCAAATGCTCCTCTCTGATTCCGCCAAATACCATAGCTCCCAGCCTTCCGTTACCGACTGGCAATGCTTCCTCCCATACCTCAGCAGGCTGGCGATACCATAAACGCAGGGACTGTGGTCTTTCGCTTTTCGTCACATCAAACCCTCCCCCATCAAGATGAAACAGAGCGCTAATCCCGTATGGACCACAAGGACAAGCGCTCTGTCATTCCGGCATTCAAAATTTCGTTAAAAGCAGTCAGCTATTTAGAAGCCTTGCCACTCCATAACTCCACTCTGTCCTTCACCAGTTGCGTGTATTGCTGTTCCATTTGGACAGCTCCGGCGGCATCCAGTTCTTTAATCATGTTGTCGTATACCGTATCAAAATTGGAAGCCGGTGCTAAAATAGCTTCCGGTATACGTTTGCGGATAATGTCTGTCGTTTTTTTGAATGTAACGTTATAGCTGGATTCATTGTCTGTTGTCAGATTATAGGCTGCGCCCCAAGGCTTTACATCAAATTCTTTCTTGTCCGGGAACAGATCTTTCCACGTTTTTACGCCATACGCTTTAAGTGATTCTTTCTCCGGCTTCGAATAAGCCGCGATAATTTGTTCCGGGAATTTCGCAGTATAGTAGTTACCTGTAGGGTCCTTCACGCCGTCACCATAGTGTCCGCTGATGAGCGTGTACAAATCTATACCCGTAGATTTATTGAAGTTGGTTGTATTGTTCGTTTTTTGTTCCAGTACATCAGCAGGAATGACACGTTTGCCGTCTTTAATTTCATAATGCTTGCCTTCGATCCCCCAGTTCACTAGCACCTGTCCTTCATCGGAAGCTAAATAATCAAGGAATTTAATAGCCCGCACCGGGTCCTTGCAATTCTCTGTAATACCTACTCCATAACCGGACGTGAAGCCCGTATCCTGAAAGGAACGATCCTTGTATTCCTCCGAAAGTGTAACTGGAAAATGCGCGTAGCTGGATTCGGATTTACCTGACGCTTTTAACGCATTTTCGGCATCCTGATAACCCCACTCCTGGTCGATCAGACCGAGGACACGGCCGCTGGCAATTTTGGATTTGTATTGATCACTTTTCTGCACAAACGAATCTTTATCGAGCAGTCCTTCATTGTACATGTGGTTCAACCAACGGAAATATTCCTTTTCTTCCGGACGTTTGTAATGAAGCTTCGCTTCAAATGTTTTGGGATCAATAAAATATTCACCATCATCCGGCGCTCCAGTCGTCTGGAAGGCAGGATTCGTTACGGTAATCATAATTCTCCAGTCGTCTGCATCCAACGTGAGTGGGATCGTTTTTTTGCCATTGATCGTCGGATGTTTGGCTGCATAGGTTTTGAGTACGTTTTCATAATCCTGTAGCGTTCTTACCTTTGGATATCCTAGCTCCTTGAGCACCTTATGCTGAATTTCAAATCCCCCCGTCGCGTCAAAACTCTCCTGTCCCACACCTGCATACGTAGGAAGGACATAAATGGATTGATCTTTATTACTGTATTTCAAACGATCCATATAGGGTCCATATAGCTTTTTGAGATTGGGTGCATGATCGTTGATCAGATCTGTCAGATCAATCATGGCCCCCGCATCCACAAGCTTGTTAATATTCGCTTTAGGAGAAACCAAGTCCGGGTATTCTCCACTTGCTGCCATCAAAGCAATTCGGTCATCTCCACCTCCACCGCTGACATCAAATTCCGCATTCAAGGTTACACCTGTTTTTTTGGTGATTTCCTTGCCTATTTCATCCTTCATTCCGTTCCATTGTGGGCTTGTATCTGCTCCGAAGAAGCTAAACGTAATCGGGTCTGTGCCGCTGGATGTGCCTTCCTTCGCTGCTTTATCGCTTCCTCCACAACCTGCGAGTGCGGTAAGGGACACCGCGAGCAAGGGAATCAGTGCAAATCTGGACCAGTGTTTTTTCATGTATAAATCCTCCTATATTCCTATGATGACTTCTCCTGCAAATAACTGCTATTTTACTACCGGAATCCTGTCTTTTATGATTTCACTGCCCCCAGTGTCATCCCGCCTACAAAATATTTTTGCAGGAACGGATATACCATCAGGATGGGGAGCGTAACCGTAATCGTGATTGCCATTTTAATCGACTCTGGTGAAATTTGAGCCATTTGCTTAGCCATATCGTTACTATTCGTCATACTGGAGCCGCCTTGCTGCGTACTTTGCAGTATCTTCATCAGCTCATACTGTAGCGTCGTCCATTGCGGCGCCCCACCATTATACAAATACGTATCAAACCAAGCATTCCACTGACCTACTGCCAGAAAAAGAGCAATCGTTGCCAATACTGGTTTGCACAGCGGCAAAATAATTCTCCAGTAAATCGTAAAATCATTCGCCCCATCGAGTTTGGCAGACTCCTGCAACGCATATGGCAAACCGTCCATAAAGGAACGAATGACAAACACGTTAAATGCGCTAATTAAGCCTGGAAAAATGTACACCCAAAACGAACCCAGCAGATGCAGATCACGCATCAAAATAAACACGGGCACCATCCCGCCAGAAAAATACATCGTCAACGCCAAAAACGTAGAAATAAACTTACGAGCGCGAAACTCGACCCGACTCAATGTAAAAGCAAGCATAGACGCGCAAATCAATCCGAGTACTGTTCCGACCAAAGTACGAAGAATAGATATTTGCAGTCCCTGAAGAAGGCCATCGTACTGGAAAATCGTTTTGTAATTTTCGAGCGTAAATTGGCGGGGCCATATATAAATTCCACCGCGAACCGTGTCCGTTGAATTGTTCAGGGAAATCGCAAGTACGTTCAGAAACGGGTACAGCGTCAACACCACGATCAGAGCCATGAGGATATAATTGAACAGGTCAAACAGCTTCTCAGACCGGGTAGCATTAAATGCCTTATTCGTCATTTCGCTTCTCCCTCCCTACATGATGCTTTCTTTGGTCAGTTTTTTGAATATACCGTTCGCCGTAAACAACAGCAAAATGCTAACCAGTGAGTTGAAAATACCAATTGCCGTCCCATAAGAGAAGCGACCCAAATTAATCCCGTAATTGAGCGCGTACAGATCCAACACCTCGGAATAATCCGTCACGAGACTATTGCCAAGCAAGAACTGCTTTTCAAAACCATTGCTCACCAGATGCCCAATCGCCATAATGAACAGAACGGCAATCGTCGAGCGGATACCCGGCAGTGTAATATGCCACATCTGTCTCCAGCGGCTCGCTCCATCCACGCGCGATGCTTCATACTGTTCTTGATCAATTCCGGTGATTGCAGCTAAATAAATAATCGTATTCCAACCTGTCTCTTTCCATATGTCGGAAGCGGTTACAATGTACCAGAACCAGCTCCCCTTTGCCATGAACTGAATCGGCTCATCCACAATATGAAGCGCTACCAATATATCGTTGACAATGCCTCCGTCAATGGACAGCATTTTCGTGACCAATCCAGCCACAACTACCCAGGATACAAAATGCGGGAGGTAGGATATCGTCTGCACAAACCGTTTGAACAGCATTCCCCGCAACTCGTTTAACAGAATTGCAAAAAAGATCGGTACGACAAAACCAAATATAATCCCCATCAGGCTCATCGCCAGTGTATTACGTAATACTAGATAAAATCGTTCGTCCTGAAATAACTCAATAAAGTTATTCAACCCTACCCATTTCTGGTCCGTAAAGGATTTAGCTGGCTTATAATTTTGAAACGCCATCGTCCAGCCCCAGAGCGGCAGATAGCTGAAAACAAACACCCATATGACGAAAGGAATGGACATAAAATAAAGATACTTTTGCTGCTTCACACTGTCCCACAAGCCTTTTCTACCACGTTCAGGCTTCGGTCCGCGAGCCTTGCGCGGTCTTCCCCGGTTGGATTCAGGAATCACAGCACCATTGTTGGAAGCGGTTTCAGTTGAAGATTCCATAACAAGCTCCTCCTCATCTCTAGATACTATTATCATACTTTGCTGGCTTGGAAGCGGGTACCCGACGAATTAGGAGAAAAATCAGTTCAAAATTAGATATATGAGGGGTCTCTATGCCTTCCAAGCATAACTTTTTTGCGGATTCCAAACAAAATCGATCCTATAGTGAAAGATGACTAAAATTGTATTGGGGTTTACATTATAATCAAACTTGACAAACTTATTGGATGGAGGAGACTTTATGGAAACTAACGTAATAACATTACCTCTTTTTCATGTTGCAGGTTACAGAATCGAAGCCAATATTAATGAATTTGAGTCTGGTCTTGGCAAGAGCATCTATCATTCATTAATTGAAAGAAAAGATGAAATTCGGGACAGGAAAAATGAGAATGTAATTTTAATGCAAATTTATCCCATGAAGCCTGATTTTAATCCTCAGGTAGATAAGTTTACAAATATAATCTGTTATGAAATAAGTAAACTAGGTGAGGTTCCATTAAATATGATAAGTCATACTGTAAATGAAAGTAAGTATGTAACTTTCACACATAAGGGGCTTGAATCGGAGCTTGATCATTCGTATGACTACATATATGGCCAATGGATTAAAGATACCGGAAATGAACCGAAGGATTACGATTTTGAAATTTGGGGTGAGAAATATAATCCAGAAAGTTCAGACAATGAGATTGAATTATTTATAGCATTGAAATGAACGAGACACAACAATAGCCCCCAACACAAAATGTGTTGAGGGCTATTGTTTGCTTAGGTCAATCTATTCCTAGTTCACAGGCTCGGATGATCCAGCTCATACAGGTTGCGGTATCGGGGCTGCTCCTGCCAAAGCTTTTCATGACTGCCCCGCATGGAAATGACCCCTTTTTCCATAAAAATCACCTCGTCCATATGCTCCATTCCTGTCAGATGATGCGTGATCCAGATCAATGTTTTGCCCTTCAGCACACGAAACATCGTCTGCATGAGTTCATGCTCTGTCAGTGGGTCAAGTCCCACTGTTGGCTCATCCAGCAAAACAATCGGGTGATTTTGCAGCAAAATCCGCGCCAGTGCAATTCGCTGTTTTTCTCCACCGGAAAAACGAAGACCCGTCTCCTGCATTCGAGTATCGTAGCCCTCCGGTAAAGAATCAATTAGGGTTCCAAGCCCCACCTGCTCTGTTACTGCACGAACCTCTTCCAGCGTAGCATTGGGTCGTCCTAACCGAATATTATTCGCTACCGTCGTATCGAATAAATACGGCTGCTGGTTTAGCACCGCAAATAAACCGGAGTATGCTCCACCTGTATATACGGGAATCCCTGCGACAGTGACGCTACCTTCATCAGGCTGCAATGCTCCCTGAATCAGGTTCAGCAGCGTGGACTTGCCCGCACCACTGCGGCCAAGCAATGCAAGCTTGCCCCCCTGCGGTACGTGCAGGGAGATATTACGCACGCTCCATTCCTGCGTTGCCGCATAGCGGTAGCTTACGTTGTTCAGCAGCAGGTCTCCTCCGAGGCCCAATCGCATAGCGGTAGCCTGTTCCTCTAGAATGTCTGCTGTTCCGCCTGCTCCCGGTGTAGGTGTGTCTTTCTCCGAATCCTTTAACCGTCGAAGTGAATCCTGATACTCCGGTGCATGAACCACCGCTTCTCCAGCGCGAACGAAGGCATCCAGCAATGGAAAAGCCACAAGGGCAAAGGATGCCAGCCATGTGGCTTCTATACGATTCTGTGCTACCAGTCCCCCGGCCCACACAGTCATAATCACAATCCCGCCGCCTACAACGCATTGTGCGATCCAATGAGAACGCCACTCGCTCCGGCGAAGTGAATTCTCCATCACGGCAGCCCTATTGTGCCGTTGTGTAAAGGTACTCAGGAAATGCCCAGTCCGTCCGCTCAGCACCAGATCACTCATGCCGAACAGAGCATCCGTCAGCTCCTGATAGGCTTTACTCCGTTCCTGCTTGAACATTCGCCGTTTGGCGAGTGAGGTCCATAGTGAGATAGCTGGGGCAATAAAAAGCAAAAATCCGCCATATAGCGCCATGAGCAAGGCAAAGGTTCCGTCCATCCGTCCGAGCGCCAAGATGCCTGCTGCATAAATCAGCAAAGCCGATAGCGCAGGCAGAACTAGCTTCAGATAGATGTTTTGAAGCTGCTCAATATCCTCTGCCAGCAATCCTAATAGATCCCCTGTACGGAATTTGCTGCGAATCATCAGCGCCTGCGGTTCTACTGCCCGATATAAGCGTACCCGCATACGGGACACCAGACGCAGTGCGGCATCATGCCCTACCAAGCGCTCCAGGTACTGAATAACCGCTTTACTAAAGCCAAATGTTCGCACAAGCACAATTGGAACGTACACCATTAATATATTTTCCGGTTTTAAGGCCGAACGGGTAATCAGATGACCGGACGTAAAGAGCAACGCGCCCGCACATCCAATGGCCAGCGCGCCCAAAAGAGCAGCTACCAGAAAGGCCCAAAAATATTGTCTCAGATACGTCACAAACCAGCCTTGTCTGCTATTGTCCGTTACTCTCATATCGTCCGTTCCCTCCTTCCGATATCCCCGTCAGCAATCGGTAATATGCTCCCTTACGGGCAATCAATTGCTGATGGGAGCCTACTTCTTCCAGGCGACCTTGATCCATCATCCAGACACAGTCCATTTCTGGCATCCAATGAAGCCGGTGGGTGGCAAGAAACATTCTCTTATGTTTCAAAACCGATAAAATCGTCTGTTTTAGCTCCCATTCTGTCTCAATATCCAGATGGGCCGTAGGCTCATCCAATAAAACGACCGGACGATTACTGAGCAATGCCCGCGCCAATGCAATCCGTTGCGCCTGCCCTCCGCTCAGTGTCCGACCTGCTTCACCAATGGGCTCATTCAATCCACCCGGAAGACCGTCTACCAGTTCACGCAGTCCAACCGCGTCAATCGCCCACTCTACCTGCTGGTTGGATGCCTCCGGTTCATAAAAGCGGATATTATCTGCCAGAGAAGCGCTAAACAGGTATGGATGCTGTGGAATATAGGCAATATGCCGTTGCCATTCAGCTTTGGCAACCCCAGCCAATCCGCATCCATTCAGGAGCAGCTCACCCGAAGTGGGATCAGCAAAGCCGCCAAGCAGACTGAGCAGCGTCGTTTTACCTGCACCGCTAGCTCCAACGATGCCGATCATGTTCATGAGCGGTTCAACATTTGCAGACACATGTTCGAGCCGAGCCGAACCGTCTTCATTAAGGAGGCACACATCAGATAGCTCGAGACTATCCTGTCCCGTGATGTCCAATCTTTTATCGCTAGCTGCCTGTTTATTCGGCTCGTTCGCATCATCTTCTGTACTGAGAATGGAGCGTATTGCTCCCCAAGCCTCCTTACCATCCAGTGAAGCATGATAGTCTGATCCCAACTGGCGTATGGGCATAAAATATTCTGGTGCCAGAATAAGCACCGCAAGCGCTGCCTCCAGACCCACCGAGCCACTAATCAGGCGCAGCCCCAAGCCTACCGCGACAAAAGCGACCGATAGCATACTAAAAAAATCGAGGGCAAATGAGGAAAGAAACGCTACCCGCAGCGTGCGCATCGTTGCCGTGCGGTATTGGTCGCTGACCTTCCCAACCGATTCCCCATGCTCTTGGCTACGCCCCAAAAACCTTAGTGTCTGAAGTCCACGCAGCGAATCCGTGAAATGGTGAGATAACAAACGATAGGAACGCCATTGCTTGTCTGCCTGCTTCCGCGCTGCCAAGCCGAGCAAAATAAAGAAGCCCACCAGAATCGGCATCGTAGTCGTCAAAATTACACCTGAAATGACATCCAATGTGAAAACATACACAAGCACAAGTATAGTTACAGCCATCATGTCAATCATTCGAGGAATGGACAGTTCCAAATACGTGCGAAAACGATCCATGCCGTCCAGCGCTAGCGTCACCAACTTGCCGCTGCCTTCCTGCGCTGCAAAACCCGGCCCCCGTTCGAACAAACGTGCAAGCAGACGCTCCCGTAAGGAAGCGCCTGAAGCTTCGGCAAAACGGCCGGCTGTCCGTCGTTGCAGCCAGATCATCGTATGCCTCATTGCAAAAGCAGCGAAAAACAACGCCAGTGACGGCCAAGCCATCACCAGCGGATTTTTATCAAATAAAATCGTAACAGCCTTTGCCAAGAAGACTGCTTGTGCAATCACAGCAGCCCCCTGGAGCAGGGAAAGGGCAGCCAGTAGCAGCATTACTGGCCGAATGCCCTTTAATTCTAACCATGCCTTATCCATTAGTATTCCAAATGATCCTTCTCACTGAGACGCTTATGGAAAACAAAATAGCTCCACGCCTGATAAGCCAGCACAAAGGGTAAAAGCGTTGCTGCAACAATCGTCATGGCTTTCAGTGTGTAATGACTGGAGCTTGCATTATAAATCGTCAAATCAAAAGCACTGTTAATCGAGCTCACCATAAATCTTGGGAACAAACCAACGAATAACGAAACGAAGGTCAGCAAAATCAATGCACCTGTCATCCCGAAGGCCCATCCTTCGCGGCCCTGCTTCAGGAAGTACCACGTCAGCACATAGGCGACAATTCCCACTGCTACCGCAGCATACATAAAGGGACCGCGACGTGCAAATAAATCCGTTGCAAAATAAGTCCATACCACCATGCCAGCGAGTAAAATGCCCAATACCGGAAGAAATTTGGACGCAATCACGCGAGCACGATCCCGTACTTCTCCAATCGTCCGCAGGGAAATGAACGTCAGCCCATGCATTAGGCACATTCCGACCACTGTCAGTCCAATCCATACGGTGTATCCATTGAACACATCGGAAAATCCAGCTTTCAAATCCATGTTTTGCTGAATAGGTACACCTTTCACCAAAGCCGCAAAAGCCATACCGAACAGCATCGGCGGTAGAAAGCTACCAATCAGAATGCAGGCATCCCACGTTCCTGTCCACCATTTCCCTTCAGCCTTGCCGCGGAACTCAAAAGAAACTCCACGCAAAATCAAACCTAGCAAAATAAAGACAAATACCAGATAATATCCGCTGAACATAGTTGCATAAAAATGCGGGAAAGCGGCAAACATCGCACCTGCTGCTGTAATCAGCCACACTTCGTTGGCATCCCAAAATGGACCAATCGTATTGATCATCAAACGTTTTTGTTGGTCATTGCGCGGTACCAATCCCGTGGCCATCCCCACGCCAAAATCAAAGCCCTCCAGAAAAAAGAAACCGGTAAACAACACTGCGATCAATAAGAACCATAAATCATTTAGCGTCATTATTGTCACCCCCTTGGGCAAATGGATCATGAATTACCGTTTGCTGATGTGGCTCGATATCTGGACCTTTGCGAGCCGTACGGTAAAACAGAAATGCCAGCACACCTGTTAAAATTAAATACAATGTGGTAAATGAGATGAACGAGAACAGCACTTCTCCTGCCACAACCGTGGGCGAAACAGAATCTTTTGTTTGAAGCAAACCAAATACAGTCCACGGTTGGCGACCTATTTCGGTCATGATCCAACCAGCAGTATTCCCAATGAATGGAAGGGATATCCCCCATATCATAAGACGGAAGAACCAGCGATGTGAACCTTCCAGCTTTTTACGGAACGTCAGGTAAGTACCGTATAAAGCGAGTGCAATCATGCCACATCCCGCCGCAATCATAATACGGAAACTCCAGAACGTGGTACGTACTGGCGGGATATAATCACCCGGACCATAGGTTTTTTCATATTCTGCTTGAAGCTCATTCATACCAGGCACAGAGCCGGAAAATTTACTATAAGATAGAAAACTCAGAGCAAAAGGAACTTTAATTTCAAAGGTATTTTCCTTCTTTTCAGGATCAATACCCGCGATAACTGTCCAAGGAGCGGGGTCACCGCTGTTCTCCCATAAGCCCTCACTGGCAGCCATCTTCATCGGTTGTGTTTTCACTAAATATTGAGCCTGACCATGACCAAACAAAGGAATAGCAATGGCACTGATTAAGGCAACAATAATGCTCAATTTAAAAGAAGGTTTAAAAAAGTCCATATTCTTTTTGTGCATCAGCTTCCATGCACTGATACCCGCGATAAGAAATGCCCCCGTTGCAAAAGCAGCAAACAACGTATGCGGAAATTCCCATAACAGTTGTTCATTCGTTAACAGAGCAGCAAAATCTTTCATTTCTGCACGTCCATTTTGAATCTCATATCCTACTGGACGCTGCATGAATGAATTAGCAGCTAGAATCCACAACGCCGATAACATCGTACCGATAGATACCAGCCACATACAGATTAAATGGACCGTTTTGGACAATCTTTCCCAACCGAATACCCATAATCCGATAAAGGTCGATTCCAGGAAAAATGCAAGTAGCGCTTCAATCGCCAGCGGCGTACCGAATACATCACCCACAAAACGGGAAAAGTCCGACCAGTTCATCCCGAACTGGAATTCTTGCAAAATCCCGGTGACTACGCCCAGTGCAAAGTTAATCAGCAGAAACGTTCCCCAGAATTGAGCCATTTTTTTGTACAAGTCATTTTTTTTGATAACATACATAGTCTCCATAATTGCCACCAATAACGACAATCCAATGGAGATCGGCACATAAACAAAGTGAAGAATCGTTGTGGTTGCAAACTGCAACCGTGCCAAATCCAATACGTCCATGATGTTGCTCCTCCCCCTGCACTTCTCTTAACATTGATTTATAGTGTCTGTAATCTGAAGTCTTCTACATTTGTGATAGTATTCACATTCTTACATATGCAGCGGTCACTTTTTAGAAAATGACTCACTCAACTACCTTCACCATGGTTGTCATGATCCGGCTTCAGATTATCCCCATTATATAGAATAAATTTAAATGAAATAGAATCGAAAATGTGAACATCGTGTCAAATATGTGTCATAACGATGGCGATTTGATGAAAACGGCCTAAACTACATAATAAATGTGACATTTTCGATTGATCTATCCATTTATCCGCCATAAAAAAGAGCCTCTCTTCGTTCGGAGGTCGTACCTCCGACATCTGTAAGAGAGACTTCATAGCGTTAAACCTAGGGATTCTATCAACAGCCATCTGTTCCTCCGTTCTTTTGAACCCGATTACGGTAGGAGGAAGGTGACATTCCAACATACTTTTTAAATTTACTATGAAAATAATCTGCATTCGCATATCCTACGCGTTCCGCCACCTGGTGCACCTTAATTCCTTGAGCAAGCAATTCTCTTGCTCGCTCAATCCTCACCTTATCCAGGTAGGCATTAAAGGCCTCGCCAGTATGACTTTTGAACAGTTTGCCCAAATAGCCACTATTGTAATTGAACATATCTGCCAGTAACTCCAGTCGCAAATTTTCATCATAATGACTATGTATAAAGTCAATCATTTGTTTCATGATGATGCCCTTGCCACCAGATTCAGTCTGGCCAATCCATTGCAACACATGCTCCAGCGAGTGATCCACCAGCTCGCCCAATGTGGAATAAGCATATACATCGATTATAAAGCTGGAGTGCTCCTCTAGCACGGTTCGGCTGTGATCCTGTCCGGCTGCATACTTGTTCAACGCCAGTGTGAATGTTTGGGCGAACGCCGCCTTGATTGCAGATTCTGTGCGATAAATCCGTGGAAATTGGCCTTCCATTTCCTTAATGACACGGGTTGCAGCTTCACTATTAGCCATATCTAGCGCATAATACAGCTTTTCTGCATAACGTAGGGGATCATCTGTGGCACTATCAGACGCTCCACTCCTTTCAGTCTCGACTGTCTCCAATTCGTGTAGGTCTCCGGAAAGCATGGCTCTTTCTGCCCGGAACAAAAACGTACGTTCTAACAATCGTAGTGCCTGCTCAAAAGACCTGGGAATGTCGTTAAGAATGGCTACAGGATCACCGGCAGCCACATAAATTTCCTTTGCCCACGGCTTTAGCTCCTGTCGCCAAGCAGCCAGTAACTGAACAGCATCTTTCTCCGTTTTTAACGTGGCGGGAAGCAAAAGACCCATATATATTCCAGCCTCAAACACGATACCTCTGCCCTGCTCATGGCACAATTCTGTTAGCCGCTGCTTTGCTGCCGCCAGCCGAGCTTGCCGATCCCAGTCAGGAATACGTAAATCGAGCAGAATAACCTGATAGCTACTCCAGTCCAACGCTGGTAACACGGGCTGTTGTCCATGTTTTCCGTTACCGCTTTGATGTTCAGCTTGCTTGGATGCTCTGTGAAGAGAATCGCTGCTTTCCACAGCATTACGAGCATGCTCTTGATGAACCGGAAACAATAGTGCTTCGATCCAATTACGCTCATGGGAAGGCGGACTTCCCCATTTGCCATCTTCTTTCTCGTCCTCAATGTTTTGCCGTACCCGTTTCAACTCTGTCGTCATTTCTTCCTCATCAACTGGCTTCAGTAGGTAGCCATCCACCCCGAAGCCCATGGCTTGCCGTGCATAATCAAAGTCTGCATATCCGCTTAATATGAGAAAGTGAAACGGCTCTCCGTTCTTTTCACGTATGCTTCGTATGACCTCCAGCCCACTCATCCCGGGCATACGAATATCTACAATGACCAGCTCCGGTCGATGCTCTCCGAACTTATCCAGAGCCTCGCGTCCGTTCCCTGCCGTATCGACAATACGGAAGCCACAATTCCCCCAGTCAATAATGGAGGACAATCCTTCACGAATCGCAGGCTCATCATCTACAATCATTGCTTTATACATTCGACTCTTCCCCCCTTGGTATGGAAAAGTATACGGTTGTTCCTTCTTGTAATGCGCTTTCAATATGCAGTCCATAACGTTCGCCGTACATCAATGTTAGACGTTGATGTACATTACGCAGGCCAATACTGCTTCCTTCCGGCTCTTCCGTCCCCCTGATCCGAGCTAGCAGACGGGTCAGTTGCCCAGCTTCCATGCCGATCCCGTCATCTTCTACTTTAATTTTCAGCTCTCTTTGTTCTATTGTAATATCTACCTTCACGGTAACTGGCTCTTCCTTATTTTCCAGGCCATGAATGACTGCATTTTCCACCAGCGGTTGTATGATTAAGGGAGGAATCGACAGGTCCGTCGCGCTTTCTTCCAAATTCACTTCATAGATCAAACGATTTCCAAATCTGAACTGCTGAATTTGCAAATAGGACCGCACCATATCCAGCTCCTGTAGTACCGTCGTTTTACCACTGCCAATCTCCAGATTCCGGCGCATCAGCCTGCCAAGCAAACGCACCGTCGTTGCAATTTCCGCTTCCCCATTCAGATGTGCTTTCATTCGAATGGATTCTAACGCATTAAACAGAAAATGCGGATTAATTTGGCTAGCCATCATTTTTAGCTTGATATCCTTTTGTGCCAATTCCAGTCTGTTGTTATGCTCACTCGTCTCATAGACCTGCGCCATGAGTTGGCGAATACTGTTCACCATATAGTTGAAACGGCGGGATAAATCCCCGATCTCGTCCCTTCCCTCCACACTCGATACCACATGAAAATCGCCCGCGGCTACCTTACCCAGTTCATAGCTCAACCGCTGTAATCGTTTGGTAATCAGCCAGGAAATGATGGTGATCAGAATCAGTGCCATAACCAGCACCGCAAGAACACATAGAGCACCAATCAAGCTAATTCGGTTGGCTCCCTGTACAATATGCTCCGTCGAAAACACTGAAATAATCGTAAATCCGCTCACACTGGAGGCGGGCAGCAGCTCATCCACGATGATGTTGGAGGACTTCCCGTTGATTTTCGCTTCATATATTCCCTTACCCGCACGCTGGACATCAAAGCCCAAATGTAAATCTCCCAACGTCTGACCCACCGACTGCGGACGAGTAGCTGCGACCACAATACCATTACGATCTGCAATCAATGTTTCAAAGGGCTCCTTGCTCAGCATATGATTCAACTCGGTCTGACTCAGCGATATCATCAGAACTCCCTTGGTATTGTATTCGGGAAATGGAATTTGCCGTACCAGACTCAGGCGATTAACCGGGTTATCTTCCTTATCCTGAATGTAAAACCAGTTAATCGCCGTCCCCTTCAAAGCCGTTTGGAACCACTGCTGCCGCTCAATGTTAGAGTCCACTGGAATAAACTCCAGATTATTGACAAGCGTCGGATTGTACGAATAGAACCGGATGGTAGCAACCTCTCTATATTGCTGAGTATACTCATTAAAATCCTTGTATTGATGATACGCATTCATCAGCTCTACCATACCCGGATACCGTCGGTTCGCCATCTCCCTCAGCCTCTTATCGAACATGAGCCCATTTGAAATATCCGTTGGCACACGCAGTAAATTTGCCGTCTGGCTCTTGATCTTTTCCACATTGTTTACCGTCTGGGCAATTGCACTATTCAATGCCTGCTCTCGCAAATAAAAAGTAACGCAGCCGCCTACCACCAGCACCGGGATCATGACAATCAGTACATAGGAGAACAGCAGCTTATTCCGCATACGCATATTATTCATCAGAAGCCGTACTCCACGATTCATGTCATCCCTCCCATAAGATAAGCGCTTACATTTTTGTGTATTTTCACATCCTCTATCACGAGCTACATGTTTCCAGTTTAAAGCTTCGTAACCTCTATATCCATATTTTTTTGCAAAATTAAAAAAATGTGGCGAACGGAGTCACCACACTTTACGGATCATGAGCTATTTACGTACAAAAGGTTCGATATGCACTCCCTGCGGCAGCTTGTGCGGATCTTCCGGATTGATACGGTCATAGAACATAATACCGTCCAAATGGTCCATTTCATGCTGTACTACAATCGCTGCATAACCTTTGAAAGTCAATAGCTCCTGTGTTCCGTCTGGCAAATTGGCCTTAATACGAATTTTTTCATAACGAGGTACATATCCGGCTACGTACCGATCTACAGACAAGCACCCCTCACCTTGTTCCAAATAAATCATGGACGTGGAGTGGCTGACCAGCTTCGGATTAAACAACGCATACTCTACCGTTTTGTCCCCATCTTCATAATAAATAGCGCACATTCTTTTGTTCAAACCTACCTGGTTCGCAGATAATCCCACACCCGGGCGCAGTTCATAGCGGGTAGCCAGCTCTTCATTTTGGCTATTTTTCAGATAATCCAGCATCCATTGCATCTGTTGAAGATCCTCTTCAGACAGTGGCAAGCATACCGGATCCACCTTCGTACGCAAAATAGACTCCCCTTCACGCACGATATCCTTCGTGAGAAGCATGTCCATCGATTGATTACTCATTCGTCAGCCTCGATTCATTAAAATAAATATACTTTCATGTTATTCTGCAAAAGTTAGGGGAGTTCCCAATATTCCTACAAGTTTTATCCCATAAATTATATCTATTCATGAAATGAATTGTCAAAATGAAGCGGTATTTAAGTCATTAAATATTCATTGCCTTAATGGTTTATCTAATTAACAATTATACTTATGCTCTATATAGCACAAAACGAAAAACCTCCTTAACCAATGAAGTGGTCAGGAGATTTTTTGCCGTTATCATACCTTTGAAATTAATCATACGTATCTTTTCTTACTATTAAGATGGCTGTTCCAACGCACTTGGAGCTTCACTAAACAGCTGCGCCTTTGGATTCGGCTGTGTCCAGGTATTATAATATTGCGAGTTCTTGCCGTAGGAATTGTCAATGACAACGTGCGGCATATCAAGCAGACAGGCCAGAATGTGACCGTGCAGCCGTGAAGTGCGAACCTCGCGGTAAGAGCTGAACAGCGTAACCGCTTTGTTCATGAGATGGTCTGTGTACTTGTACCAGAACGTACGTGTAGGCAACGGTCCACCGATTTTCTTATCCAGTCGATAAAACTTCTGGAAATAGACAATTCCCTTCACTTCCAGCGGAGTGAACAAAGTATCCCAGTCCAGCCGGTGAGCGGCATCTGCCTCGTCATCGAACTTCTTTTGTCCACCCACCGTTTCAATATCAGTCCGCAGGAAATACAATACATCCTTCACGGTTTCCGTAGTCGGCTTCAATGGCCAGAGCTGGTGCGCCATATCAGGGCATAGTGTGATACTGCACTGGTTCAGCTTGTCCTTAGCCCACTGATAAGAGCGTGTATCCCGCACAAACATATGTAGATCCGGATGAGCATTGAACAAGGCAGCGACTTCATTAGCCTTCTGTTCAGATTGAAAGTGGATCGTCTGCGGCATAATTACAATTCGGTGGTTAGGGAAATCGCGAACGATGCGTTCTCGCAAATTTTGGTGATTTGAATAGAGATCGCCGAAGTTGCCGCCGCCGTGGCACACGATAATCCAGTCACCCGGAATTTGAAGCCGATCGGGAATATCCATAGCGCTATAACGGGCACGGACACGGATGCCATTATCCTTGAAGAACGCTTCGGTGCCTTTCATGATGAGTACATCCCCACCGTTATTATAGACGGGATAATCGACATAAATGATATTCGAACCTTGGGGGACTACGTCGAGAATGACGCTCAGCTTATTTTTCAGTTTAGCCATGGGATGCAAATTCGGCATCTTTCAGTTCTCCCTTCCTGCGCTTCTTTTGTATAGTCTGAATGACAAATGTAATGTCACTTTTATCAAAAATGATCCGTGATAGCGGAACATTGAAAAACATCGGGAATGAGAACAGTGAGAACGCCAATCGTACACAAGCGCCTACAAGCAAAGCAATCGCAATGCCGTCCAGACCAAAGATCGGTGTACAAATAAAAAATAGACCGACGGTGATCGCATAGGCTACAATTTGCCGGAACAATACCAGTCCCGGACGTCCCAGCGCGTTAAAGGCCGAAGCCAGAATCCATGAGCCGCCACCAATGATACATTCCAGTGACAGCAGGTAGAACGTTAGCGATGCTTCCAGAAAAGCGGGGCCGTACAGCAAACCCAGCATGTATCGTCCAATGAAGAGAGCAGGCACAATGACGATTAGCATCGCAGCCATAGAGATGCGAAAAGCACGACCTACTGTTTCGACAATCTTGCAGTGCTCCATCCCCGTCACCTTAGGAAAAGTAACGTTAGTGACGGCATTTTGCACCACATTGAACACACGAGACAAGGCGTAGACGACAGAGTACAGACCGAACGCTTTGGGTGATAGCAGCGCCACAATAACGATTTTGTCCGTTTGTGTGGACAGCGTCCCCATCAGCTCCATCCCGTAAACCCTCGCTCCATAGCTATAATAAGGACGAAGCACTTGGCGGCTGGTAAATGGACGGAAAGCACGCAAATTCATATACTTGCGCAAACGGAGGAACGCCCATACTAGCGCAAGGAAACTCGCGGCAAAATTCACTGCTCCTGCCAGCTGCACATTGAGCAGGCCCATCAGCCACAGTGTCACCAGACCGATGAAATTCAGTAATGGGTAGTAAAACAGCAGGCCGTTATATACGCTAAATCGATCCAGCCCTTGCGACAATGCTGTCGTCAGCGCTGTAAGCACTGCCAGCGGTATGGCTGCCGCACAATAAAGCTGGGACAGCTGGATGATGTCCGCACCATAACCATTCAGCCACAGCGGCATGCATATCCAGGCCACCGCTCCCGCCAACAAGCTGGCAGGCAACTGAATCCAGAGTGACAACGTCAGTAGTTCTTCCGTCGTGCCTGTTTTCTTCTTGATGTTATAAATTAACGACGTTGGTAATCCGAAGCTCAACACACTGCCGATCAGCGTAGGCCAGAACAGAACTGCCGCCAGTTCTCCTTTCCCCTCTACTCCGAGCATACGTGCGGTCAGGATGGAAGTCAGGGTCGTGACGATTAGCACAAAAAAATTGTTAAAGCTCGTGCGCATGATCGTTTTGGCGAGACTGTCACCCGTGAATACTTTCCTTGCTGCTGTCCATGTGCTCATGTTACGTCCAACTCCTGTTCCTTATTAAGCCTCTCGTCTCTATGCTCACATTGCGTCTTTTGACGCACCTCCATCAGCCTACCGTTTTTTTGGAATTGCGTTCAGGCAACTGTCCCCCGCCAACAGGCTCCTTTGGACTTGAAAAGATCGCTTTCAACGCTCTTCTATAGCCTTGAATGGCAGTATGATTTTTCTTGGGCTTTTCTCTCAAAATCTGATACAACGTCGTCCAGTATAGTGCTGCATAACCAATCGGCCCAGATCCCTCGTCACGCAGCAAATGAATATGATTCATCACCCGCATATAAGTAACCTGCTCCATATTGTCGCGCGAGGACGGCGATTCGTGATGAAGCAGCGTAAGCGCCGGATTAATGTATAACGGACCACTTTTCATTGCGATGCGTGAAAGTAATAAATCCTCGCCTACGCTATAGCTTTGCAACCAAGGTACCGGCTCCAGACTACGAATCGCCTCACGGCGAAATGACATATTACAGCCATGGAAAAACTGGGTTCTAAACGTCTTCTTGGCCTTATGCCAGTTATACATCGAGCCGGACTGACCGCTGAGGGACAACCTCCCTTTGGACAAAGACTGCTGGAATGACAGCAAGCATCGAATCGTTCCCATGAAGCTGTTACTCATTCCCTGTGCAATACCGCCAACACCAGCGGCCTGCGGGTAAGCCTCATAGGTACGCATCAACTCATTCAAATAGTTGCTCGGCAGCTCAACGTCATCGTCAAGGAACAAAATGATGTCACCCTGCGCAAGTTCAGCTGTCTTTACACGAGATAACCATAATCCCGGCTGCTCCTTGCGATGATATCGGTAGGTAATTCCCGCTCTGCCCAACTGACGCTCATAACGTTCCAGCACATGCTTCGGCAGTTCTCCGTCGTCAATAATCCATAGCTCGGTTTCACATGCCTCCGGTGCTCCCCCAATGGCAATTGAATTAATGCATCGGGTCAGATCATCAACCCGATTTCGGGTGCACAGAGCAATGGACAAGCTTAACATCATACTCCCCCTTTATCCTGTCAGTGTGTTAAAAAAACAGTTTACTGAACCGCCGGGCCTAAATATTCGTTATATTTTTGCTTGCGCGGGTTCAGAATGAACAACACCCCCTGCTTGTATCCATCTGCGGCATTAAAATTGCGGCGCAGCATTTCTTTGAGCATCAAGTAGGATAAGGTCCATAAAAGGGCTCCATACTGAATCACTCCAGCCTTTTTCAAGGCAAGAAAATAATAGTGGTTAATCGCTGTAGCCTTGGCTACTTTGCCCGCCTTATCGCGCGAGCTTGGAGATTCATGATGAATGATGGTTAAGTCAGGATTGATAACCAATTTGCCGTAACGGCTCGCCAACTGGCACATGTACAAATCGTCAGCAACGGCATAACTGGTCATCCACGGATACGGCTTCATGTCCCGAAGCGCATCCCTCCGAAATGACATATTGCAGCCATGGAAAAATTCTGTATCGAAAACCTCAGTCGCTTCGCCCCAACGCAGCAAAGAACCTGCCAGACTACTAGGCGAGAGCTTGCCGAGGGATGAAGACATCTGAAATGTCAAAACGCCCAGCAGCTTTCCTGCCCGGCTCGAATGTAATCCCTTTGCAATCCCTCCAACACCCACAATCGTTTCATCCTGATCATAGGTATCGAGCAAGCGCCGGATATAGAGTTTATCGTCCAGTTCTGCATCATCGTCAAAATACAGCACAATATCATACCGCACAAGAGACAAGGCCTCATAGCGGGACAACCAAACGCCGGGACGACTTTTTTTATAATATTTCAAAACGCTTTGAGGCAATCCGGATACCATGTGACGGTACTGCTCGATCTGTTGGTCGGAAATATCGCCGTCATCAACAATCAGCAGTTCTACAGCCGTATGCTCCAATTGCTGCTGTACTGCAATAGATTGTATACAGCGTGTCAGGTCTTCGATCCGGTTGCGGGTACAAATGATGATGGAGACATCGGACATGCCATTACCTCCTGTGTGTGTATCCAGATGCTTTGGAAGAGATATTCTAAGTTTTTCCAATTGCTGGATTATATATGTTTATTGTATCTTTGACAGCGTTTTAGTGTATATACCTCTTTTGTATACTTTTTCAGTCTCCAAAAGGGTAGACAATCCTCTAAAAAGAGCAAAAAAATAGGATTGGCTTCTAGTGCCAATCCTGATTTACCCCTGGAAGTCCAGAAACAACGTCGCATTCACATACCGACGTGCCATGGACAAAAAATAACTATTTTGCACCGCTACCGCTGCCACCAGCAAAGTATTACGCACTGCTTCACACTGGTTAGGGGTCAAATGCTGTAAACGGCTGGTGTATTGATCGGCCGCCTGAACCAGCAGCTCCTCTGTCGCAGCTTCCTGGCGCTGCTGTCCTGTAACGGAATTTCCGTTGTCCTTTGCATAGCCTGCTCCAGCAACATCGAGCAGTTGGTCTCCGTTCGCATCCAGCTCCTCAAACAAAGTTGAATAGGCGGCGTACAAATCGACCGGCTGAATCAGATCGTCCGTATCATCTTCGGGTTGTTGGAAGAGGATATGAAATAGCTGACGAATGGATTCAAAATCAAGACATGATTTTAAATCTTCCACAATGAGCAATATAGCTGCCTGGTTGACCGAGTATTTTTTGCCGATCTTCGGAGCGCCGAGAAATTCCTTGAAGTCGCGTTTGACCCAATTTTGCATAGATGCCAGTGAGACATGACTGTATTCGACCAGTTGACCCAGGGAAACGATCTCCTGCAGCGAAAAGGCTGCGCTGTGCTTACCCTTGATGATTTTATCTAGCACAGGTGTCACGTCGGTGTATAAAAATGTCGGCATCGTGCTCCCGGAACGGACGAGATGGCTATGAGTGCGCCTCCAGGCGTCCTGTAGAACGGCCAAAGGCTGCAATTCGCGGCGACCTTCCATGGCCAGCAGCAAATGGGCCATATCACGACGAGTAAGGGTAAAAGACTCCATCTGCTTTCCTCCCTTTATTACATTTCAAGTTCATTTGAACTCATCATACGCCCTCAAACTAGGCTTGTAAAGTGAAGCAATGAGCCGTGCGGGTTCTATTATGCCTTATTTTCCGTGTAAATTGGAGGTAGGTGACCTGCTATGATTCCATATGAACCTTGTATATTTCCTTTTAAGTTCTTAAAATAAGTTCAAGTGAACTTAAAATGGAGTTCCTTAAAAAATTGAACGAAAAAGGGATGAGTGAAAATTATATGGGTATAGGTGTCAGTCTATTTTTGTTTGCGGTGTTGATTTTATTTAGTGCTTTTTTCGTGGCTACCGAGTTTGCGATTATTAAAATCCGTTCCAGCCGGGTCGATCAGCTGGTCGTGGAGAACCGTAAAAACGCACTGGCGCTACAAAAAGTCGTCAATAATCTGGACGGCTACCTGTCCGCCTGTCAGCTTGGTATTACGATTACAGCGTTGGGACTCGGCTGGCTCGGTGAACCGACCGTAGTCAAATTGCTGGAGCCTCTCTTTCAACAGCTCAACATCAATGGGGATTTTTCACATATCCTGGCCTTTATTATTTCATTCGTCATTGTAACTTACCTGCACGTGGTGATCGGCGAACTGGCTCCCAAAACATTGGCGATCCGCAAAGCGGAAGCTGTCAGTCTGTTAACCTCCCCAGTCATCGTGTGGTTTAATCGGATTATGTATCCGTTTATTTGGCTCCTTAACGGCTCGGCCAATCGTCTGGTTCGTCTGTTTGGTCTTCAACCGGCTAGTGAGCATGAAGAAGCGCACTCTCAGGAAGAAATTCAGATCATTTTGTCCGAAAGCGTGGAAAGTGGTAAGATCAATAACACCGAATATGGCTACGTAAATCGTATCTTTGCTTTTGACGAGACCGTTGCCAAAGAAATTATGGTACCACGTACAGATATGGTATGCTTGTTTACGAATCGCTCGCTACAAGAAAACATGCTGACTATTCACGAAGAGCAGTATACCCGTTTTCCGGTGGCGACAGACAGCAAGGATCAGATCATTGGTATGATTAATACCAAACAGCTATTCCTTGAGTATGATCGCAATCCAGAGCTTGTTTTCGACAGTCTGATTCAACCGATCTTGACCGTTCCGGAAGTTATCCCCGTCAACACACTGCTGAAACGTATGCAGAAGGAGCAGGTTCATATCGCTCTCCTGGTCGATGAATACGGTGGAACCTCCGGCCTCATTACCATTGAGGACATTTTGGAGGAGATTGTTGGCGAAATTCGGGACGAATTTGATAAGGATGAACGGAAGGAAATCGAGAAACTGACGGAGAACAGTTATTTGATGGATGGTAAAGTGATGCTTTCCGATCTGAGTGATCTGACGGGCTTGACATTGGACGATGAAGACGTGGATACTGTCGGAGGGTGGGTGTATAGCCGGGTTCCGGAACCTAGACAGGGCAAGGAATTCATAGAAGAGAATGTGAAATTTATCATTCGTGAAATGGGTAAAAATCGTATTCGTCGGGTGGAGATTATTTTACACCACACATCCCCCGCATCTGAATTGGAAGCAGAATCGGACACTTCTTCCCGGGAGTGAACCGTGTGACCTGAGCGTTTATCTTTGCACTTGACACTTGTGTTCACTCCTACTGAAATGACATATTCCCAGGGCAAACGACTTAGGTCGTTTGCCCTGCACGCGTGTAAGGAGGAGCTAGTAAAGTGGATATTTTATCTTCTATTATTATGGGAATTATTGAAGGACTGACAGAGTTTTTGCCGGTCTCTTCGACGGGTCACATGATCCTCACGGCTGATCTTCTAGGATTAAACACAGAGAATGATACGGTCAAAACGTTTGAGGTTATCGTACAATTAGGTGCTGTGCTGGCAGTCGTCGTATTATACTGGCGCAGATTCCTGAGCCTGTTTGATTTCAGACGCAAAATCTCGAGTCAGCCACGTCTAAACCTGTTACATATTATTTTAGCCATGATCCCTGCAGGCTTGATTGGCGTACTGTTCCGTGATGTAATTAAGCAATACCTGTTTGGTCCTGAAACGGTTTTATACAGTTTGGTGATCGGGGGCCTGCTCATGATCGCGGCTGAAAAATTTCATCCGCCTATTAGATCACATACGCTGGATGAGATCACGTACAAACAAGCTTTTACGATCGGTTTGTTCCAAGTCCTAGCCCTATGGCCAGGATTCTCCCGTTCAGGCTCAACCATGTCTGGGGGCCTATTCGCACGTGTAAGCCATACGGCAGCCGCGGAATTTACATTCCTCGTATCTGTTCCGGTCATGCTGGGTGCATCGGGTATTGATATGATCAAAAGTATGGATCATCTGTCTATGAGTGATTTCCCAGTGTTCGCGGCCGGCTTTATTACTGCCTTTATCGTCGGGATGCTGGCGATCAAAACATTCCTCGGTCTGCTCAAACGCTTGAGCCTGACTACGTTCGCCATTTACCGCTTCGTGCTGGCGGCTGTGTTCTTTTTCATTATTTTATAAGCCATCGTTTGGTACCAATAAATAGTAAAAGGGATATCCATAGGATCTGAATGATCAGCCTTGGATATCCCTTTTACTATTTTGCTGAAAGGAAAGATAGTCTGGAACTATCCCTATCATGCGTTCTGATTATTGTTTGGATTCCAGCGTAGTCAAATATTCCGAGATTTGAGCTGGCGTTTTAGCGTATTTGCTGTGCAAATGAGCAATTTTTTCGCCATTACGGAACACGAGCAGACTCGGAATGCCGCGCACTTGATTTTCTTCTGCAATCGGCTGGAATTTCTCCGCATCAAGCGCAAAGAAACGCTTATCTGCGTTTTCCTCAATAATGCCGTCCATAAATTTATCCAGTGTCTTGCAATCCGGACACCAGGTTGTATCAAATTTCACGACAGTCAGACCGTCACCATTAATTAAATCCTGATATTGCTGCTGAGATTCGATGCGTTCCATTCGTTGGTCCCTCCTAGAGTGTATTTATAACGTCTCCATATTCACATATGAATTATAAACCGAGGCTTATTCCTATATTGTAATGATTCTTTTATAAATTGCAACTGGGACGGGTACATGTTTGACACTTGTCCTATACTTGCTCGGATTAGCGGTATTGCGCATCATACCGATTGGCTCGGCTGATTTGCTGTAGCGTCTGCCGCTCTTGCCTGGTTAGCGGTGCAATATCCGCAGCAGAAATATTATGCTCCAATTGTCCCAAAGAGCTTGCACCCGGAATAACAGCAGCGACAGTCGGATGAGACAGGCTATAACGGATCGCTGTCTGACCCATACTCCGGTCCGCACCTGCAAATGCCTTTAATTGCTTACGCACGTCCAGCAGCTCTGCTTCATTGTAGTCCAGATATCCCTTGGCTATCTTCCCTTCCCCTTGGTCAGCCAATACACCACTGGCCACTGGCCCACGTGCAATCACGCTAATTCCCCGTTCCTGAAGCAAAGACAGTACCTCTTCCTCTGCACGCCGATCCAGCAAACTATACTGATTCATAACACTAACGATATTCGAGCGTTTGACATATTCACGGATGACATGAGGGCGAATTGAGGAAATACCATAATAACGGATGACGCCCTCCCGCTGTAGTTGCTCAAAGGCCTCTATCGTTTCGTCTATCGGATCGTCAATTGTCCCTCCGTGCAGCTGATACAGGTCGATGTAGTCCGTTCCAAGACGGCGTAGGCTCTCTTTAACAGCAGACAGAATATATTCCTTGGACGGATCCCATCCCCAGCCCTCCTGTCCTGGTATACGCCGGTTGCCGACCTTGGTCGCCAGGATGACCTCCTGCCGACGTCCACGGATTGCTGTCCCCACAATTTCTTCATTGCGCCCGTGCTGGTACAAATCGGCTGTATCCAACAGGTTTACGCCCCTGTCTAGCGCTTCATGAATCAAGTAAACACCTTGCTGCTCATCCGTACCGACCGACATACATCCCAAGCCAATCTCACCTACCAGCAAATCTGAAGATCCCAGGCGGTTTTTTTTCATTTATGCTCCCCTCACTTCCAATAACGTATAATTTTAAATTTTTAATATTTCTCTATTGAATCAATTTCATAAATGATTAAACTAACGAAATGTAAACCTCATATAGACAAATTAAACCATTTTGATCTATATGTACTCTTTATTAAAGCTACTCAAGGTATTATGAAATTGATTCTATTATACGAAAAAAAATATACAAAAAAAACAACCCCAAAGGCATAGAGACTCCACGCTCTCCAATCCTTTGAGGTTGTTGTATGAAATTCGTATTCCATTCATGCTATCCGAACAGCCATCGGACGGCCTTAGGAAATTGACGCTGAAAACAATCCACACGATGCACCGCATCCTGATCCAACTCAAGGAGCACATCTTTTGCATCCAGTCCCTGTGTCCGCAGCACCTCGTGTGCCTGGAGGGTCAGCGGAACCATATCTTTTTGTACATTCGTCTTCCCTTCACCTTCACGGGTCCCGACAGATATATAAAAGCGATGTGCACCATCCCTCACAGTTACACAAGATGCAGATTTCATATAACCAATCATACCCGGATACCAATACGAGCCTGAGATGGAACCGACACGTCCGAATACGTCCTTATACTTGAAGACGGCATACATGGAAATTAATCCGCCCAATGAGGCGCCGATGATGCCCGTATGCTCCGGTCCGGTTTGTATCGGATATCTCCCCTCGACGTACGGCATTACTTTTGTAACCACAAACGCCAGATAGGCATCTCCGCCACCGCTAAAAGCAGGTCTTCCTTCTACTAAAGCAGCTGCCTTCCAAGGCGTATAATCATCCAGCCGATTTACGGGCTGAATACCTACCAGCACGACACGGGGCAACTCTCCCGTAGAAAAACCTCTTTCCAGCTCATCCAACCCGCTTAGAAATAAAGAGCTGCCATCCTGCACATACAGCACAGGATACAGCTCATTATGACTCACGGAGACGGGAGGTGTATAGACGTGCACAAGGTACCCATCTAATGGAATTTCATCTACATGACCTTTCATCCTACACAGTCCCCCATGATGTGAATGTATTCATTACAGTGCAGCATCCATTTCCTTGATCATTTCAGATACGGATTCCAGACCATTACCTGACAGGTACCAGTAGTTAGGATCAAGGTATACAATATGACCGTTTTTAGATGCATTGGTTTTCTTCACCAGTTCATTTTCCATGGTTTGTTTGCCTGTAACCTGTTCCTTGCCTTCTTCGACCACCACAGCCCCACGGTCAACGACAAAAATATAATCCGGATTTTTTTGCTGTACATATTCAAAAGAAACCTTTTGTCCATGCGTCGATACTTTAATGTCAGGATCTACAGGGGTTACGCCAAAAGCATCATGAATGATACCGAAACGGGATTGTGAGCCATATGCGCTCAGGCTTCCTTCATTCGTCAGCACGATCAGTCCTTTAGCTTTGCTCGCTACAGCCTTGTCATGTACGGTCTTGATGGAGCTATCAATCGCAGCCAGTTCCTGCTTGGCAGCATCTTCTTTGTTGAAGATTTGACCTAGTGTTTCAACGTTTTTCTTAAAGGAATTGATATAATCCTTGGTGTCTACAGCCATCGAAATGGTCGGTGCAATTTTGCTCAACTCTTTATATGCATCAGCTTGTCTGCCGCCGATGATGATGAGTTCAGGAGACAAATCACTGATTTTCTCGTAATCCGGTTCAAACAGCGTGCCCGCGCTTGCATATTTGGAATCTTTATATTTGCTCAAATACGTAGGAAGATCCTGCTGCGCTACTGCCGCAACGTCAACACCCAGCTTATCCAGCGTATCCAATGAACCAAAATCAAAGACAACGACATTTTTGGGATTAACTTTGACTTGGACCGGGTTTTCATCCAGTGCGTGTTTGACCGAGATAGTTTTGGATTCCGTTGTTGCAACAGAGGAGCCGTTTCCAGTCGCTTCCGGTGTTGCCGGAGCTGCTTTGCCACAGGCCGACACAATCAGTACCAATGCAAGCATTAGCGTTAAAAACATCATATTTTTCTTCATTTAACATTCCCCCTAAGTGAAATAAACGCAAATTTTATGGTCACCGATCTGTTGAATCGGAATATCCATATCGTACAAATCCTTTAATACCTGACTATCAATCATCTCGTCAGCCGTTCCTTGTTTTAGCAACCTGCCATCCTTCATCCCTACAATATAGTCTGAATAACAGGATGCAAAATTAATGTCGTGCAACACGATCAGAATCGTTTTGCCGAGATCATCCACCAAACCGCGCAACGTCTTCATAATCTGAACCGAATGCTTCATATCCAGATTGTTCAGCGGCTCATCCAGCAGGATGTATTCTGTGTCCTGAGCCAAAATCATGGCAATAAAAGCCCGCTGTCGCTGTCCCCCACTAAGCAAATCAATATGCTTATCTTTCATATCCTCCAGTTCCATGTAAGCCATAGACTGCTCCACCATTTTGCGATCCTCGCTGTTCAATCTGCCCTTGGAATACGGAAAACGGCCGAAGCTAACCAGCTCCTTCACGGTTAAGCGGATATTGACATCGTTCGTCTGTTTTAAAATAGATATCTTCCGGGCTAGCTCCTCACTTTTCGTCAGACTCACGGCCTGCTCGTCAATGAGGATTTCTCCCTCATCACTGTCAGTCAGGCGACTAATCATCGACAACAAGGTGCTTTTTCCAGCGCCGTTAGGTCCAATAAAGGAGGTAATCGTACCTTTAGGTACAGTGACGGATACCTGATCCACCACATTTTTATTCCCGTAGCGTTTGGATACGTTTTTGACTTCTACCATGATTTATTCTCCCGCAGCAAAAGGTACAGGAAGTACACCCCCCCGATAAAGTTAATAATGACGCTGACCGTTGTCGATAAGTCGAATACTCTTTCTGCCAGCAGTTGGCATCCTGCCAACGCAATGACGCTGACACAGATAGAGGCCGGAATAATATAACGATGCTGATAGGTTTTCATCACCTGATAAGTCACATTGGCCACAATTAATCCGAGAAACGTAATCGGCCCGACCAGTGCCGTGGATATGGAGATAAGAATCGCTACGATAATTAGCAGCCTTTTGATAATAAAACCATAAGGGAGACCTAAATTAATCGCATGCTCTCGTCCGAGCGACAGCACGTCCAGATACTTGATGAATCTCCACGCATAAGCAAATACGAGCACAAGAATGAATACAGAAAGCCACAGCAGCTCAGTGTTTACATTACTGAAGCTGGCAAAGCTCTTGTCCTGGATTTTCGCAAATTCATTCGGATCAATCAGTACCTCCATAAAGGTAGACAGACTGTTGAATAGTGTGCCGAACACCAGACCGATCAGCAAAAGTACATAAATCCCGCGTCCATCTTTGCGGAAAATTAATTTGTATAGCAGTCCTGCGAACAGCACCATCAGCCCCACCGATATCAAAAAGTTCAATTCTTTGCTGGTCGAAATGAAGGGTACGGAACCAAATGCAAAAATAATCGTCGTCTGAATCAGCATATACAGTGAATCCAGACCGATAATACCCGGAGTCAAAATCTTATTATTCGTTACCGTCTGGAAAATAACTGTTGCAAAAGCAATGGAGCCACCTGTCAGAATGAAGGCTGCGATCTTTTTCAATCGTCGTGGCAGCGCGTAATGCCAGGTATGCGGAAGATCTATAAACACGAAAGCAGCAATCAACACAAGCGCGGCAGCGGCTAATATTCCGATTTTTAATTTAGGATTCATAAGCCCTTCTCCTCAGCAGCAAATACAAAAACAACGCGCTCCCGATCACACCAACCGTAAGCCCTACAGAAATTTCATACGGATAAATGATCACCCGTCCCAAAATATCGCAAAACAGCACAAAGACGGCGCCCAAGATCGCTGTATGGGCCAGGCTTTTTTTCAGATTATCCCCCATATACATGCTGACCAGATTGGGTACAACCAGCCCCAAAAAGGGAATCGTTCCGACCGTTAAGATGACAACAGAGGAAACCAAAGCCACGATCACCAAACCGACATTGACGGTGCGCTTGTAATGTACACCCAAGTTGGCCGCAAAATCCTCACCCATGCCTGCAATTGTAAAACGATTCGCATATATGTACGCCAACGCAACCAAAGGAATACTAAGATATAGCATCTCGTAGCGACCACTCATGATTAGAGAAAAGTCTCCCTGCATCCACGAAGAAATGCCCTGGATCAGATTGTATTTGTAAGCAAAAAAGGTCGTTACCGAATTTAAAATGCCTCCAAACATCAAACCGACAAGCGGGATAAATACCGGGTCCTTGAAACGGATTTTATCCAGTATTTTCATGAAAATCAGTGTTCCCCCTAGAGCAAATCCGAAAGCCGTCAGCATCTTCGTCCAAAATCCTGCTGCTCCAAACACCATAATAGCCATCAGCACACCCAATCGTGCCGCATCCATCGTCCCTGCAGTGGTGGGAGATACAAATCGGTTCCGGGTAAGCTGCTGCATAATGAGCCCACAGATACTCATACTCGCCCCTGCGATAATGATACTGATCAATCGTGGGAATCTGCTAATCAGGAGTACCTGCGCCTGATCGTTGGTTAAGTGGAACACATCAAGTGGAGTTACATCATGAACACCGATAAAAACCGAGGCGAAGGCCAGTACCAGAAAAGCCAGTATTAAATAACGCAATTTCATGTTCTAACCAAGGGAGCCTGTTCTCCAACAACCTGTACCAAGCTTCGGCCCTGTCCTCCCCTCCAATAATGATAATGATTATCAAAATCAACTAGCATAAATTATATCAGTCATACCGTATCTGTCAATGTGATGAGGTTTTAAAGCTGGACAAAAAAGCTGCAGAGAACTTTCTCGACACCCCACCTGGACAACCCAAGGAGCAAATAAGAGTAAAATCCGGTAAACTGGAAATAGAGAGTTTGGGAGCCCTTTTTTATGTTTATGGTGAGCAGTTCTGGAAACCGAGTTCATTAACTTTGGTTAGTAAAAAAATAGGAGGACAATGATGAATCACATATTAATCATCGAGGACGATATCGCCTTGAGTAACGGTATTGTTCTTGCCCTTAAAGAACCTAACAACGTATTTACGCAAATGTATGACATAGCTACTGCAAAAGAACAATTGAACGTTACCGCCTTTGACCTAGTGATTCTTGATGTAAATTTGCCGGATGGAAGTGGACTCGATCTGTTAACCCATATACGAAAAAGAACAACTTTACCAGTCATCGTTCTGACTGCGAATGATATGGAAACAGATGTCGTCACTGGTTTTGAGCTGGGTGCTGACGATTATATAACCAAGCCTTTCAGTCTTATGGTACTGAGAGCAAGAGTTGGCGTTCAGCTAAAGAAATCCAGATACTCGCTTGCAGACTCCATTCAGCTAGACAATTTTTCTTTTTCATTCGAGAGAATGGAATTTATTAAGAATGGTACACCTATTGAACTAAGTAAAACTGAGCAAAAATTGTTGCGTATCCTAGTCGATAATCGAGGCAACACCGTTTCGCGCGATCATTTGATAGATAGCATCTGGACTGATGGAGCTGAGTATGTAGGTGAAAACGCATTGTCTGTTACAGTAAAAAGGCTACGGGATAAATTAGAGGATTCCCCCTCTTCTCCTCTATACATTAAGACGGTTTATGGGCTGGGCTACACATGGGCGTTGAAATGACAACACTCCTCTATATATGTATTGGAATTGCCGTTGTTGCTGTATGCACCGCTGTGTGTGCTATTATGCTTTATCGCAGGAGCATCCATAAAACAATGAAAACCATTGAGAACATGCTGGATGCCGCGATAAATGGCAGCTTCTCGGAGGATGTCTTTGATGAATCCGTTCTCTCTGCAATAGAAGCTAAATTTGCGAAGTTTCTTTCCATTTGTTCCGTGTCCTCCAAAAATCTGCTTGCCGAAAAGAATAAAATAAATGAGCTGATTTCCGATATTTCACACCAAACGAAAACACCATTGGCTAACATCCTGCTTTATTCCCAACTACTTAGCGAATACGAACTATCGCAGGATACCTCCACTTGTGTGAAAGCTCTATCTGCACAGGCCGAAAAGCTTAACTTTCTTATCCAGGCATTGTTGAAAACATCGCGGCTTGAAACGGGGATTATCACGGTATCGCCAAGGCGAGAATCTGTTCAAAAGCTCCTTGATGCTGCACTGGAGCAAATGATGCCAAAAGCAGACGCCAAAGGGATTTCAGTTGTTATGGAGGACACAGTTACCCATGCTTATTTTGACCTAAAGTGGACGAGTGAAGCTGTCTATAACATTATGGATAACGCCATAAAATATACAGAGACAGGCGGAAGCATGAATATAAAAGTAATGGCATACGATTTGTTTTGCCGAATTGATATTACCGACAACGGCATAGGGATTGCAGAAGATGAACAAGGGAATATCTTTACCCGCTTCTATCGCTCCCCTACTGTAAACACGCAGGAAGGTGTCGGTATTGGACTGTTTTTAGCTAGAGAAATCATCGCTGCGGAGGGTGGTTACATCAAGGTACGGTCACGCTACGGCAGTGGCTCCACCTTTTCTATTTTCCTTTCTATGGATACTTAATTCTTTCAATACCGTTAGATTTCAGAAAGATTGTAGAAAGATTAGTGTGTTAATGTCTGTACTGTAGATGACTACGATCCAGACATTTTTTTGTGGAGGAGAACGTATATGGCTCTATTAAAAACTCAGGCACTAAAAAAGCATTATGGTAATGGGGATACTGCTGTTTATGCCTTAGATGGTGTGAATCTGGAGGTGGAAAGCGGAGAATTTGTCGCTATTGTCGGTACGTCCGGGAGCGGCAAATCTACCCTTCTCCATATGCTGGGTGGACTTGATCGTCCAACAAGTGGAAACGTTACGATTGACGGCAAAGATATTTCTACATTAAAAGACGAAGAATTGACTATTTTTCGCAGACGAAAGATTGGCTTTGTGTTTCAAAATTACAACTTGGTACCTGTCTTGAATGTCTACGAAAATATTGTGCTTCCTATTGAACTGGACGGTAAAGAGCCAGACAAAACCCACATAGATAAAATTGTACATACCTTGGGCCTTGACCACAAAATGAATAACCTGCCAAACAATCTTTCCGGTGGACAACAGCAACGTGTAGCTATTGCCAGAGCACTGGCAGCCAAGCCCGCCATTATCTTGGCAGATGAACCCACCGGAAATCTGGACAGTAAAACGAGTCTGGATGTGATGGGATTGATCAAAGTATCCAGCCAGCAGTTCCGCCAAACGATAGTGATGATTACCCACAACGAGGAAATTGCGCAAATGGCAGACCGGATCATCCGTATTGAGGACGGTAAAATTGTCGGCGGTGATGCCAAATGATCAAGGTAAAGAACAAAAAAGTAATCCGCAAGCTGGCAGATAAAAGTTTCAAAGTGAACAAAACCCGTAACATTATTGCCATTGTTGCCATAGCACTAACCTCATTGCTATTTACAACACTGTTCACTATGGGGATTGGCGCTGTGGAAAACTTACAACGGGCGACCATGCGACAGGTCGGTGGAGATGGACATGCCGTACTTAAGTATATAACGGATGACGAATTTAATCATGTCAAGAATCATCCATTGATCAAGGAAATAGCTTATAACCGTATATTAAGCGATCGAGTTATGAACGATAAATTTCTAAAACGCCATACGGAGTTCTGGTATTACGACGATGTAGGGATGAAGCTTGGTTTTATTGAGCTTAAAGAGGGGCGTAAGCCTGCGGTGGAAAATGAAGTAATCGCAGACTCCAAGACGTTGCAGCTATTGGGTGTTCCACTGGAGGTTGGAGCACCTTTGAGGCTAAAGCTTGACATACGAGGTAAAGAAGTACAGCGTAATTTTATCCTATCCGGCTGGTGGAAAAGCGATCCTGTGGTTAACGTAGGACAAATATTCGCTTCTAAAGCCTATGTCGATGCTCATGCTCAGGAATTACAAAGCAACTATAAAAAGGATCACTTCTATACAGGAACCATTAGTGCATATATGATGTTCGACAACAGCCTTGATTTGCAGGGAAAGCTCAGTAAAGTGATTACCGAAAGCGGGTATTCGCTTGACGAAGAGGCACCGAACTATATCGCGAATAATGTAAATTGGTCATACATCTCGACCAATTTTAGTTTGGATACAGAGACAATCATAGCGTTAACTTCTGCCCTGTTACTGATCATGTTTACCGGTTATTTGATCATATATAATATTTTCCAAATATCGGTAATGCGAGATATCCGTTTTTACGGTCTCATAAAGACAATCGGTACAAGCGGCAAACAGATCCGCCGGATTATTCGCAGACAAGCGCTGATTCTATCAGCGCTTGGAATCCCGATCGGATTGATAGCAGGTTTTTTTATTGGTAAATCGCTCGTGCCTTTTATCATAAATATGAGTGTGTTTAACGGTACCGAGATATCGGTATCCCCTAACCCATGGATTTTTGTCGGATCTGCTCTGTTCGCTCTCATTACTGTAATGATTAGCACTTTCAAACCCGGCAGAGTTGCGTCATCCGTATCGCCGGTAGAAGCAGTCAGATATACAGGTGGAGTAAATAAGAGCAATGGTAAGCTGAAAAAATCAACCGGAGGTGCAAAAATCAACCTCATGGCTCGTTCCAATTTGGGACGCAATAAAAAACGCACCGTTTTAGTGGTTATGAGTCTTTCTTTAAGTTTGGTTCTTCTGAATACAGTATTCACACTATCTCAGAGCTTTGATATGGATAAATTTTTATCCAAATTTAATGATACCGATTTTCTCATTGCTCATGCTGAATATTTCCAGGTTCCCAGTAGTTTCAGCGGCCATGAAAATGAGACCACTGAAAGTTTTATTAAGGCTGTACAGGCACAACCGGGCTTTGAAGAAGGCGGCCGATTGTACGGTGATCTAACAGCTCTCACTGCTGAGAATACAAAAGGAATCATAGATGATACCCAAAACACTGACGCTCGCGGCAACTTCCTTGTAGAAGTGTATGGACTGGAAGATTTACCACTACATCGGCTGCAATTGATTGATGGTGAGCTTGATCTTAAGAAACTGGCTTCTGGTAAGTATATCCTGGAGGGAGTCGAACTGAACGACAACGACAAGCCTTACATGGAAAGCATTCATCATAAAGTGGGAGAAAACGTTACTCTGCATAGTTATGTGGGAACAGCAGATGCTCCACTGGATAGAGAGTATATAACGCATAATTTTACAGTGCTTGGCCATGTGGGTATCAAATCTACCAATTCGAATCGCCTTTATACTGGCTATAACTTCTACCTCCCTGCGGATATATACAAGTCACTTGTAAAACAGCCCGTTGTAATGAGTTATGCCTTTAATGTATCCTCATCTCAGGAAGCGTCCATGCAGAACTTTTTGAAGCGCTACACTGAAACCATCGAACCGATGATGAACTACGAATCCAAAATCACATCAAGGGACGCTTTATCAGGTATGCAAACTACTATTATAATGATCGGCGGCCTGCTTAGTTTGATTATTGGCCTAATTGGTATTTTAAATTTTATAAATGCGATTTTAACCAGCATACTGACCCGACGCAATGAATTTGCTATGCTGCAGAGCATAGGCATGACTAAAAAACAACTGCGGGGAATGCTGATTTATGAAGGGTTATATTATGTTTGGGCTACTAGCCTAACCTCTACTCTATTGGCAGTACTATTTTCTATTTTGATTGTGAAACCTTTTTGCAACTTGCTATGGCTTTTGAGCTATCACTTTATAATCTGGCCACTTCTAGCCTTATTGCCTTTACTGTTATTGCTTGGGATACTTATTCCAGTAGCGGTCTATTCTATGAACGACAAACAAAGTATTGTGGAGCGGCTTCGAGAATCAGAGTAGATTTACCGAGAAAGTCCATAATACCAGTGTGAATAATAAAAAGATGACTCCTGATCAATTCGAGGCCACCGAAAAACCAGCCTTTCGTGAAAAAAACAAGAACACGAATCAAAAAGACGACGGTTTATTCTGAATTCACAGAATGAACCGTCGTCTTTTCTCTTGCTCTCCGCCTCATGTGGCCCTTGCTTACTCCATCAGTTTCAATATTCGTTTTAAATTGACAGTGAATATCGCCATAGCCCCCTGGATTTCCATACCTATCAGACCCGAGGAGGACGCTACATCGTACCCGTGTCTGTGCTTCAGTTCACTATTCTTCGCCTCAATTTTGTATCGTTCTTTGGCCTTGGCTTTAAAGCTTTCGCTTTCTTGAAACGTAACTTCTTCAAATGCTCATGGCTTTTTATACTTTTTTGCCTTCACGCGCTCTGCGGATCGCCAGATGTCCAGCTTTGCATACGTACATTCCCGCATCTTTGTTAAACTCGAACTCGTCTTGTCGTGACAATAGGTTTCGTTCAGTTCCTCATAAATAAAGCTAAAGTCCACCAATTCGTCCATTCTTCCGTAACAGATGGTCTTTGGGAATCAACAGATTGTATAGTTCAATATATGGACTTAGGACCATGCTTTGCTGTTTCGGAAGCACCGGAACCACCCGCCTTTATTTGGATATTTTAATTATACCGAAAAAGCGAGACAGTAACCTCTGTTATGGAGGAACTGTCTCGCTTTAGAGTTTAGGACTTTTTCAGTGGCCTCGGGATATCCGGGGTTGTCTTTTTTTCATCCTTAATCTTTTTCTGAATGAGCAGCTCCACTTGCTTCTTCCAGAGAATGAATGAGAAGTCTATGATCGATCGGTGACGACATGACAAGCAGGCTCGTGTAGGTTCCATACTTATCGCACTGGTTGCTAAACTCTTCGAGGGTGCGCGTCGAGCTGGTCACTACTTTTAATAAATAACTGTGTTCTCCGCTTATACGATGGCACTCGGCAACATGTGGAGATGTATGAACAAAATCAAGAAATGCATGGCAATCTCTAGTCCGAAACAATATATAGGCTGCCGTATCCTTTCCTATTTTTTCAGGAGAGATGATAGTGCGATACCCCTTAATAATCCCTTTTTCTTCCATTCTTTTAACTCGTTCTGTTACAGCAGGTTGGGATAAACCCACGCATTTCCCTAGCTCTGTCATTGAAATTCTCGCCTGACTTTGAAGATAAAAGAGGATTTGTTTGTCTACATGATCCACTTTGAATTCCCTCCTTTAAATTTAACGTTTTTATGAGAAATTCATTTAATTACTTTGTATAATCATAATAATGGATTGATTGCGTTATGTAAAATGAATGATTTAGATTATATAATAAAACTCATATCGATAAGGTGAACCAAACATGAAAAGATAGAGAGGATGGCTGCCCTTGAGCAAATACGTTTTTAATAAGGTAGGAACAGTAGCAGATTTAGAAGTACATATTGAAGAGGCTATTGATCGTACAATTGTCGAAAAAAGGCTGGTTGGTGCTGGTATACGAGTTACGCTTAATGAGGCGCAATATTATAGTTGCGCTGCCGGATGTCCAGACCGTGAACAAAAGTCTGGGGGGACCTCTCAGTGAGCCTCTCCCTCTCCCGCAAAAATATAATTGCATTGGCTGCTATATGTTTGTCCGCATTGATGTTCGGCCTCGAAATTTCCAGTGTGCCAGTGATACTGCCAACTCTGGAGAAAGTATTGCATGGCGATCTTAAGGATATGCAATGGATTATGAACGCTTATACCATTGCATGTGCCACAGTTCTGATGGCTGTTGGAACGCTGGCTGACCGGTATGGAAGGAGGCGTATTTTTATTATCAGCCTCGTCTTGTTCGGTATTACATCCTTGATTTGTGGCTTGGCGCAAAGCACATCGGTTCTGATCATCAGTCGGTTTCTTCAAGGGGTGGGTGCTGGTGCGATGCAGATTTGCCAGATAGCAATTCTTTCACATCGGTTTCAGGAAGGACAAGAACGCAGCAAAGCCTTTGGCATATGGGGGATCGTGTTCGGTATCGGCCTCGGTTTTGGACCTATCATCGGCGGCATAATCGTGGCCGTGTTGAACTGGCATTGGGTTTTCCTGGTCCACGTTCCGTTGACCATCCTCACTTTGATTCTTGTTTTTGGTGGCATAGAGGAGTCCAGAGATCCGCAGGTGAAAAAGCTGGACATTATCGGCATCGTCACGCTTTCATTGACAGTTTTTGGCCTTGCATACTTTATCACGCAAGGGCCGGAACTCGGCTTTACCAGCAGAGCATCCATCAGCATCCTTGTTGCAGTAGCAATAAGTTTCATTATTTTTCTATTTGCGGAAAAGCTCAGCGCCCATCCGATGTTTGACTTTTCCGTATTCAAGATACGTAATTTCTCTGGCGCTCTCCTTGGCTCCATCGGCATGAACTTCAGTTTCTGGCCGTTCATGATCTATCTGCCGATCTATTTCCAGAGTGGCCTGGGTTACGGCATCGTAGCCGCCGGGCTGTCTCTCTTGGCTTATGCGCTGCCCACCTTGGTAATTCCACCTCTGGCAGAGCGTTTTTCGCTCCGCTACCAGCCGCGCATAGTCATTCCATCAGGTTTGTTCATCCTCGGTATGGGCTTCATTTTGATGAAATATGGCAGCGGCAGCGATCACGCCAGTTGGTTGACCATGCTCCCTGGCTCCTTGTTGGCTGGTATTGGGCTTGGCTTAACGAACACGCCTGTGACCAACACGACCACTGGCTCTGTTCCAAGTGCCCGTGCAGGCATGGCTTCCGGTATAGATATGAGTGCTAGATTGATCAGTCTAGCCATCAATATCGCTGTGATGGGATTCATCTTGCAGGCAGGTATTTTGTCTTATTTGAAGAGTGCCCTTTCCGGGACTCTCAGTGCAGTGCAATTGCGGTCTGTAGCCGAAAAAGTAGCCGCCGGAAATACTGTATCTCTCAGGCAGAGTTTGCCAGAACTCTCCTCCCTGGATGCGTCTGGAGCCGTCGTCCATGCGGCGCTTATGCACGGCTTTGGCTTGATAATGCTCTATGGCGGTATTGGTGTCTGGGTTCTAGCCGCGATCAGTTTTATGATTTTTGGACCTAAGAGAGCATAAAGACAATCCCGGGGATATCGAGGTACTGAAAAAGTCCCCCATTGTTGAGAGTAAGAGAATATCCAAAGAAAAACGAGCCTCTAGAATCGCTTCTAAGGCTCGTTTCGCGTTCAGGGAGACATATTTGTACCCCTAAAATCTTTGTATTTTCGGAAATCAACAGTTTTTCAGTGGCCTTGATCAATTCAGAGGTCATCTTTTTATGCTTAGAAAGGTACTTTGTATGAACAACTACAGTTCCCACTCTTCCCGTAAAAGCCCCATTCGGATCGAATCATAATACTCTCCATTATAATATCTGCACTTGCGAAGCCTGGCTTCGAGGGTCATGCCTAGCTTCTCCCCCACCTTCATCATCCGATGGTTTCCTGACCATGTTGTAAAACCTACTCTCACTAGAGGTAATGTATTAAACAAATGTGTGATCCATAGTCGAAGCGCCCTCGTACCATACCCACCGCTCCAATACTGTGAATCAAAGATACCTATCCCCATTTCAAGCCATTGTGAAGGCTGATGCTCCCAATAATAGCTCACTGATCCAATGACCTTGCCTTCCACTTCAATGATCCAAAAGTCATCTTGTCCAATTCGTTTTTCCTTCTCTTTTAAATAATCATCAAAAGAAAGTGGCTTATGTTCATAGTAGGGTGCATCCCACTGCTTCCATTCCGGTGCTTCTTCCTTGTAAGTTAGCTTCCAAAGGGCATGTAGGTCTTCTTCTCTAACAGGCCTAATCGTTAAATCCTTATCCGTATACATCGAGTACACTCCTTTAATAATAAAATTCATTCTATCTACTTTGGGTTATATTGAGCTTTATTGTATCTGCTTTTGCATTATTTCGAATTTCTAGTTTTGTCCGTCTTCCAAGCAAGATCGTAATTTAAGTTGACAAACAATCAAAAATAATATATCTTAATATCAAGATAATAAATATAAAGAAAAGTTTTTCGACTGTTTATTTTGTTTAGAAAAACCTAATCATATAAAAACCAAGGAGGATAATGACATGAAACTATTAGGATTGCATCACGTTTCGGCGATTACAGCGGCGGCGGCTAAAAATGTTGATTTTTATACTCAGGTATTGGGACTTCGGTTGATCAAGAAAACGGTGAACCAGGACGATGTTAGTGTGTATCACCTTTTTTACGGAGATGAGCGTGGAACTGCGGGTACGGAAGTCACATTCTTTGAAATTCCACATGCTGGACAAACTCGTACAGGGAATAACAGCATTTCAGCGCTCTCCCTACGGGTACCGAATGACAAGGCACTGGATTACTGGAAAAACCGCTTCGAGCAGCTGGATGTAAAGCATGGTGAAATTACGGATCAAGCAGGACGCTTGGCGCTTTCGTTTGAGGATTTTGAAGGACAACGCTTCTTCCTCGTTTCAGATGAACATGATAACGGAATGCGCGGCGGCACGCCTTGGGAGAAAAGCCCTGTCCCTGCCGAGTACGGCATTGTAGGACTTGGGCCGGTTCATCTGACCATTCCTAAAGCGGAGAATACCATTCTCATTCTTGAACAGGTTATGGGCTTCCGCAAAAAAGGCTCTTACCCTTCCCCCGTTGCCGGACAACCGGATGTGGTCATCTATGAAACGGGTGAAGGCGGTACAGGAACTGAAGTGCATCTGGAAGAGCGTAACGATCTGCCACAAGAACGACCAGGACGTGGCAGTGTGCATCACGTAGCCTTCCGTGTTGAAACTGAGGAAGAGCTCAAACAGTGGGTAGACCGTATTGGGCAGCTGCAAATTTCCAACTCAGGCTTTGTAGATCGCTTTTACTTCCGTTCATTGTATTTCCGTGAGCCGAACGGCATTCTGTTTGAATTGGCAACCGATGGGCCCGGCTTTGATACGGATGAAGAACTGGAGTTTCTGGGTGAATCGCTGGCGTTACCGCCATTTTTGGAATCGCGCCGTGCCTCTATTGAAGCCAATCTCAAACCGCTTAACACCAAACAATAATTGAAGTTTAAAGATACGATCAGGTATGGTCAATTCGCCCCATAAATATTTTTATTTCATGTTATTTATCTCATGAATTGTGACCGTTTATTGTGCATAGAACGACCAGAATGACAGAGCAGATCGAACACATTCTACCATCTCCCGGATCTCCTGGACTATCTGGCCTCAAATTTCAAAATGAGCCGATAAATGAAACAAAGAAAGCTTCAGACCGATGAAGGCCTGAAGCTTTCTTTGTTTATCGCGCTTTACTTAACATCAAGCACCATACACTTTAGCTGTAACGAAGTTTACTGCTTGGCTAGCAGGGTCACCAGCCCAAAATGCATCAAAATAAACCCCTCTGCCATTATCCGCATAAACAATGCTTGCACCTTTAACTAAAAATATCCCTACAACAATACCTCCAATCCAGCCTGGTAGACCCAAAGACGAAAGAATACCGGTAAGAGTTGATCCGGATATTGCACCAATTCCCCCAGCGTAAAGGGCTTTTGATTTGATATCATTTATTAATTGATGAGAAAAATAGATACGGTATCCCCACCAAAGTAATTCATAATCCCAATAAGAGGAAGTATTAATCGAGGCTGTAGAGAATTTATTAGTAGGTACTACTTTTAAACTGTTATTATCCGTTGTAGTAACTGTTACATCACCTGAGATATTTTTCGCTTGATTATTTGCTGAATCTAAAGCTTTATTAACGAGTCCAAGTTCATCTTCAGTTAAATTTTTTGAAGCCTCTTCACTTAAAGTGAATGTTTGTGACTGTAGTTTTATGTAGGGATTTGCTTTGTTAATCAATTCTTGGCTGAGTTCAGAGGTTGATTCTCTCTGTACTGCATTTGGCGTTGTTGCTGCCAATGCTGCTGTACTGCCGATAACAAGCATTAACATAACTGATGCCATCAAAGTCGATACAAATTTCTTCATTTTACCACTTTCCTCCTAATAATATGATATAATTGTAATAACAATATATAGAGTACCATATATAAGCTATTTTGGGTACATATTTTTTAGAAGGAGTTGTCAATTTTGAAAAACTTTTCAAAAATCTTATTCATTGGATTTTTCACTGGAATCTTGACTATATTTATACTTACTGGAAAAGTAGAACTAAATGGTTTACTAGTTTGCTTTTTAAGCGCAGGAATAGTAGCAGTAGGATATCTGGCTATATATTTAATAAAGAAAAGGCGTAAATGATTTAACACGGGATTGGAGACCTCGAGTGTTCCAGCTCGCTTGGACTGATTTATATAATTACATCACCTAATACAGTGCTATCACATTACCTAGATGGCATATGTATAAAATCCAGCATTTTTTGCATATATCTAGCCTTCCGTGGAACAATGCAAAAAAGCAGAGATTTGGCCATCCAGCTGATCTCTGCTTTTCTCCCGATTCCTTTGATTTTCGCCTATGCCCATTTCCGAAAAAACTCCTTATTCTGGCTTACCCTTCGGTGGAACATGGCCGTTCACTTCATCCAAAAGCTTCAGCACGTTGCCCCAATTTCTCGGCAACCGGTTTTTTACCTGCTCTGCCGGCATTTCTTCGTCGCCAAAATGACTCCCCACGGATAAACTTTCCCTTCTGCATCAATTCATGGTTAATTTAGAATAACCCAAAAAATCGTTTGTGCTTGCCGTGCAGCTCCAGCCGCGAAACAGCCCCGCAATTTCCGTGAGTTGCTGATCTGCACGTTCTTGAGCTTGGCGCACTTCCTCCAGCACACCATTTACCTGGTCACCAACCCCGGAATACGCCCACTGCTCCACAACAGCATTTATGGCGCTCTGATACTCAATGCCACGATTCAGGAAGTCCAGCAGCGCACAAAAGGCTACTTTGTCGTGATTTACAAAGGCTCGATGCTCTTTTTCATCCTTAGCAAACGCATAGCCAGCTTCTTCAAGAGTTCTCGCATACTTATTGACCATTTACACAAAGAGGCATTCCGCTATCTGCAAGCTATTCAGCTTTGACAGGTAAGCGAAATGCCCTTTTTAGTTATGCTTACAGCTTTTTATCATCCACACTGTTCAGCCATGCTTCGATTTCTCCGATTACAGAGGCGATACAGCCATCTTGGAACGGCGAGATTAGTCCAGCCAACTCAACCAATCCGGTAAAAGAGCGACTTCCCCCGGCACGGCATAGCTTCAAATAATCTTCCCACGCAGCTGTCCGGTCGATACTCATGCGTTTCCAGAATTGGAACGCGCACAGTTGCGCGAGTGTATAGTCAATATAGTAGAACGGGGATTGAAAAATATGACCCTGTTTGTGCCAAAACCCGCCCTGCTCCAGATACTCGTTGCCTTCATAATCCAGATGCGGTTTATACTTACGTTCAATGGAGCGCCATGCGCTTTTACGTTCGGCCGGGGTCCAGTCTGGATGTTCGTATACGGCATGCTGGAATTCGTCCACGGCTACGCCGTAAGGCACGAACAGCAACGATGAGGATAGATGTTCAAAGTGATATTTGTCCGTATCTTCCTCGAAGAACAGATTCATCCATGGCCATGCGAAAAACTCCATGCTCATAGAGTGGATCTCAGCCGCCTCCATGGTTGGCCAATGGTACTCAGGAATTTCAAAATGTCGGCTTTCATAGACCTGGAAGGCATGACCTGCTTCATGCGTCAATACGTCAATATCCCCGGATGTACCATTGAAATTGGAGAAAATAAACGGCGTGCCATATTCGCTCAAAAATGTACAATAGCCTCCGCTTTGCTTGCCTTTTTTGCTGATCAAATCCATCAATCCACGTTCAATCATAAAGCTGAAAAATTCATGTGTTTCCGCTGAAAGTTCCTCATACATACGTGCTCCATTGCGAATGATCCACTCCGGGTCACCTTTAGGCGTAGGATTGCCTGACAGGAAGTTGAAGCCCTCGTCATAATAGCGAAGCTGATCTACTCCGATCCGTTCGCGCTGGCGTTCCTTCAGCTTGGTTGCCAGAGGAACGATGTGCTTCAGCACCTGCTCGCGGAAATTGGCTACCATTTTGGCATTGTAATCTGTACGTCCCAAGCGAGCATAGCCCAATTCTACGAAGTTGTCATAGCCCAGCTTGTGTGCCATGCGCGTGCGCACCTTCACCAGTTCATCATAAATCCGGTCCAGCTCGTCCTCATGCTCACTCATAAATTGATATTTAGCCTCGGAGGCTTGTTTGCGCGTCTCCCGGTTGGTAGCCATTTCAAAAGGCAGGAGCTGCGACAATGTGCGTTCTTCTCCCTCGAACGGGATCTTCGCTGAAGCAATCAATTGAGCATATTCCGAGGTCAGCTTATTTTCCTGCTGTAAATCCTCAATAATATCTGGGTGGAACGACTTGAGTGCTACCTCGGCAATACTGAAAAGCTGGCTGCCCCATTGGCTCTCCAACTCGGTTCGGAATGGAGAATCCACCAATGCCCGGTAGTAATCGGTTACATACTCCTGAATAACCGGCATGAAATCATCAGCGTACTCTTGCTCCGCTTTGTAAAAGGCGTCCTCCGTATTAATGGAGTGCCGAACTTCCACCAATTGCAATTGCGTTTCCACGTTACTGCGCAGCTTGTTAATCGCATGAATCACTTCATTTTGACGTTCTACGCTGGCCGCTTCACGAAACTGCTGCAACAGCGTTTTAAACCGCTGTTCAATTTCAGGTTGCTCTGGTCGGCTGTAAGCCATTTGGCTGAATAAGGTCATTGCTTCGGTTCCTCCTTAAATGTAATAAATCTGATGCCTATTATACAGTACGATTAGACCAAACTGGAAGCTATAATTCCAAAAAAATACAACCTCAAGAGCCGCAATACCATGTATTGCGGCTCTTGAGCCTCATCTAACTCTATATATCAAAAAAGTCATGGTCTAAAACAATCTAATATATATTCAGCCTGATGGAGATTTATAAGTCTTTCTAAGATCGCAGACCTTTATGCTTTATTGATTTTGCAAACGATGTGCCGCATGCAGGGTTGGACCGACGAATTCATTCAGCTTGAAGCTACCTTCAATGGCCTGTGTAATGAATCTCTTGGCCTGATCCACTGCTTCACGTACAGTCAGCCCTTGAGCCAAACCAGCCGTTACCGCTGCCGAAGTGGTGCAGCCTGCACCGTGGGTAAAGTTTGTTTTTACAACATCGGCTTCAAACCAGTCAAAAGTGATTCCGTCATATAGCAGATCCATCGCTTTACCTGCGCGAATTTTGCCACGGTCCTTGATCAGTACATGCTTAGCTCCACGCTCATGGATAATCGCAGCCGCTTCCTGCATCTGCTCCAGTGTCGTGATCGGTCCATTCTTCGCCAGTTGCGAAGCCTCGAACAAGTTCGGTGTTACCAGGTCAGCGCCAGGAATCAACAATTCCAGCATCGCCTCTGTATTTTCCGGCTGGAGCACTTCATCCGTGCCTTTGCAGACCATGACCGGGTCAATTACGATCCGCTTCAGATCATGCTTTTTCAAATGGCTGGCTACCAGCTCGATAATTTCAACGGAACCAAGCATACCTGTTTTCATCGCATCAAAACCGATACCTTCCAATACAGTACGCAGCTGCGCTTCTACCACATCCAACGCAACAGGATATACAAGATGATCCCAGGTTTTAGGACCCATCGCTACTACGGTTGTCAATACGGTCATGCCATATACGCCAAGCTCCTGAAAGGTTTTCAGGTCTGCCTGAATACCCGCTCCACCGCTTGTGTCGGAGCCGGCTATCGTTAATGTTTTGGGAATCGTCATTTGTACATGCTCTCCTTCACTTTCTGTGCTGCATTTATCCTAATCCCGCTCGCGAAACTTGTCAACGCGCAAAACGGTCCTCTCTATGCTAAAAGTCACAGGCGACGACAGTAGCTAAAAAACGAGAACATCCCCTTTTGAAACAGGAACATCCTCGCAATAACGTGTTATATGAAGAATTCGAATGGAATTTAGAATTAGAAATACCCACCAGTACTGTGATCATAGGCATGATTCTTTTCATTTGCACGTACGCCCAAGCACAGACTCTGATACAACTGCTGCTGTTCCGGTGTAGCAAAATTCCGGTGCTGCTCAAATAAAGCCATACAACCAATGATATGTTCGGTATAGCTATTATCGACAGACAGTTGCAAGCAATGCAGTGTTTGTCCCACTCCCTCGGGGTAATCGCCTTTTCGGAAATAGTATTCCGCATACACCTTACAAAAGGATGCAAAGCGAAATGCGTTAAAGTGCTTGCGATAATGAGTGTCCCATCGTTCCGGTGCAAGCTGCCAAAAGCTTTTGAGTTGCTGACTAAATAGTCCCAGTTCGGCATCCACGAAATAACCAAACCGGTTCGCTGATTCGAGCAAGGTGTTCAAGCCCTCCAGTGTCTCATCCGGATGCTCACGCAGGTAAGTAATATAATCATAGATTGCAGAAGTGTTGCCCATTTTAATTTCAATACAAAGTCGGTTGCCCTGTGCATATACACGATGTAGGTTGACCACTTTCCAGCCTTCCTCGTCTAAACCCTCAAACCAGCTCAAATCTGCATAACCTTCAATCCATTGCTTGGATTCCTCATATCTACCCTGAAACTCATAGCAACTGGCCTTGAGCAGATGCCCCTGAGCATAGTAATAAACGAGCGGCTTAAGCAGCTCCAGGTGCTCATCTCCAAAACGGTTCCGATTGCGATACAATGCCTGCGCCAGCTCTCTCAGCTCGTCCGCATACATTTCCATCTCGGACCATTGCATTTTTAAAGCAAACACTTGAGATAGCATATGTAAGCCTTCCAGTGCGTAAATTTCCGGTAGACGACTACGGTACAAATGGAATTGTACAGCAGCCTTCAAGTTCCGTTGGTTATCCTTAATCTGAATCTGGAATATACGGAAATAGCTGATCGCCAATCGTTCAGAGTGGGTATACTTTTCACTCTCGATGACACAATCATACAGAAGCATGGAAGCTTCATGTCTGCCATCCTCAAACATCGCTTCTGCGGTCTCAAAAATAGCAGGAACGTTCGATAAATCGTCCATCAAATAGCCAAGTACACTGCGTATACACTCCAGCTTGTTCAACTCTGAGCAACGCAGGAGAAACGGACGCAACCTTCTCCAGTGTGGTAAGGAATGAATAAAACATTCATCAACATACATCTCGAACAAAGATCCTTCTTCCAATCCCATGGCCTCGGTAATCAAATCCAGCTGATTGACTGAGATCGGCCGTGGTGGGTTCCGGTTAAGTATACCGCTAAGTGTACCCGGATTTACCTTGGAAGCATCTGCAAAACATTGCATTGAAATGCCTTCACTTTGAATATACTTTTCTATTTCTGCGCGGATCGTGGTGTTTTTTTCCAAAGGGACACCCCCTCAAACGAATGATGGTGACTTTTTCATTACCTTTTAAACCAAAATTTGTTTAATCAAAGTATATGTCTATTTATACGAGAGGTCAATAACTTTAAATACGACTCAGGACATATAAAATCACGAATTTTGTACGATTTTAAAACTGTTTTATGAAAAAAGACCGTCCTCTGTGGGACAGTCTTTTTCTATTATTTTGATGCTGTGGACTTATAGGACAAAAACAAGTTAGCAGTTTTACCGTGAACGTCCGAAATCGAGGGCAAACTTAGCGTATCCCTCTACCGTTAACCCTTCATAAAGCAACTCCGAATAGGCATTAGCGGCATCCGTTGCTTGCGGTGAGGTCAGGAAGGTCACATGCGGACGCCCTGACCATGGGGCGAGGGACCAATGGCCATCAGCTTTTGGCGTCAACGTCTTCATATGCCGCACGTATTCAGTCAGCACATGACGGTTCTCATCCGGTGAAGCAAGTATGATTCGCTCTCCACCCGGATTGACCAGCGCAGAGGAAAACGCGCGATAGTTATTCGTAACAACCAGATAATTTCGCTGCATATCCATCGGTTCGTCATCAAAAGACATCTGAATGATTCTGTGTGCATCTGGGTCCTTTAGGCCCCCGTCAGCATCATATCTGGCTGGCTGTGTTACATCAATCTGATACCTGATGCCGTCGATGATATCGAAATTAAAGCTTGGAAAATCAGAATTAATCAGCTCTTGCTCTTGTTCTGCTGAAGGATCAATTTGCCGGAATTGTCCAGCAGACCACTCCAGCCATTCCCGGATTTCCGTTCCGCTCAGCCGAACGACATGCAACGTATTCGGAAAATTGTACAGATCGGCGATATGCTTGATCGCCAACGTCCCCGCAGGAATATGGGTATAGTACGATGGGCCATATCTGCCACCTGTTTTAAAAGGAGCTGCTGCCGACAGAACGGGCAATCCTTCGTGCTCGCTCCCTTGCATCTGCTGCTTCACATACCACATTTGCGCATCATTCACCAGCTGAACCGAAGCATCATCCATCACCTGAGCAAAAAAGCTGTTCACCGCCACCGTCGTCTGACCTACAGGTGCACGAATATACTCCAGTGTTCCGGCGTGCTCTTCTGCTACCGCCAGCTGAATGGCAGTATTCGGTTGTACCAGCGCCTCCTTGCGTATCGGATCATACACCGGGCGTACCTCGGCAGCAGATGCAGCCACTTGCCACTTCTCTCCACTAAAGGTCAGCTCCAGATCAATGATACCCAGATGATCCCCCCAAAAGCCCGACTCCACTGCTGGGATATCGTGGATGGTACCTCGCTCTACATCAACACCTGTTTTCCCCATAAACGATGGTCCGGGAAATACTTTATGTGCATGACCAAACACAATGGCATCGATCCCTTCCACCGTGCTCAGATGCAGCACTGCATTTTCCATATCAAGCGTTTCGGGAATATCCTCAAAGCCTGCATGGGGCATAGCAATGATGAGATCGGCTCCCGCCGCCTTCATTTGTGGAATAAACCGTCTTGCCGTTTCCAGCATATCTTTGACGATGATTTTCCCCTCCAGCCACGCCTTGTCCCATTGCATAATTTGCGGAGGGACAAAGCCGATGACTCCCACCTTCAACAGATGCTTACCACCTGCTTCATCCTCTACCGTCTTATCCAGCAATAGATAAGGTGTAAAGTAATTTCGTTCTTGTTCTCCCGCTATATAAATGTTGGCATTCACATAAGGAAATTGCGCTCCTCGAAGGCAAGTCTGCAAGTATTCCAGTCCGTAATTAAATTCATGATTCCCGATATTGCCTGCCTCATATCCAAGCAGATTCATAGCTTTATAGGCGGGATGCACCGCGCTTGGGTCCTGTTGGATTCGCTGTACAGCATAATCTCCCATTGGATTCCCCTGAATCACATCTCCGTTATCCAGCAGCAGGTGATTGGGTACCTCCGCCTGGGCTATTTGAATCAAGCTGGCTGTTTGCGCCAGACCGTAATGCAGCGTCTCCTGATCCGTATAATAATCGTAATTCCACAAGCTGACATGCAAATCGGTTGTAACCATAATGCGGAATTTCACTCTCACAAGGCTTACATTGTCCTGGTCTGCCTTTTCGTTAATATCCAAAATATCCAATCTTGTTCTCTCCCTCAGCTTCGGTCATAGAGCTTGAACAAGTCTAACAGAGCACTGTTAAGAGAATGTTAAAACAAGCATTTTGCATAAATCCAGAAAATGGTTTTAAGCATACGATAAATTTTACATCATTTTTACCAAAGTCAGGAGTGGTTTTTACCCTAGCTACGGGACTAGCTGTTAAGATTTGGTTTGTCACAGCATTTACAGGTTTTTTATTATCGTTATCACTATGTTTAGGGGGAAATTATTTTGTTCAAAAAAGCACTGACCTTGTGCATGACTTTCACACTGGCAGCGGGTCTAGCCGCTTGTGGCTCCAATGCAAGCAATAACAACAGCGCGTCCACTCCGGGTACAGATGGCTCTAAAAACGAAAGCACAGCCTATGTTCCTAAGGAGTTAAAGGTACAGTTCGTTCCTTCTCAAAATGCAGATACGCTCGAAGCCAAAGCCAAACCGCTCGAAAATCTACTGGGTGACAAGCTTGGGATCCCGGTGAAAGTAACGGTATCTCCTGACTACAATACGATTGTGGAAGCCATGTCTTCCAAACAGGTAGATGTAGGATTCCTTCCGCCGAATGCTTATGTACTGGCCCACGATAACCGTAAAGCAGCCGACTTGCTGTTGCAAGCTCAACGCTACGGAATTGAAGATGCTACAGGCAAGGACACGACTGAAAAAGTAAACTTTTATAAAGCAATGATCGTGGTGAAAAAGGATTCTCCGATTCAAAGTCTAGCTGATCTGAAAGGCAAGAAGGTTGGCTGGCAAAATGTAACCTCCTCCGCAGGCTACGTGTACCCTGCAGCAGAGCTAAAAAAAGCTGGCGTGGACCCCGACACGGATGTGCAGGGTGTGACAATCAAAGGCCACGATGCTGCTATTCTGGCGTTGCTGAACGGTCAAGTTGATGCGGTAGCTGTTTTCCAGGATGCACGTAACACGGTGAAGAAGGAAATTCCGGATGTATTTGAAAAAACTCGCGTCATTCATTACACAGCTAAAATTCCAAATGACACCGTCAGCGTACGTTCTGATATGGATCAAGCGTGGAGAGACAAGATCAGCCAAGCCTTTATTGACATCGCTAAAGATCCTGCAGGCGGCGAAATCATTAAAGAGATTTACACCCATGTAGGTTATGAAAAGGGCGACGATAAAAACTTCGACTCCGTGCGTGAATACGCCGAAGCCGTTGGTCAAGCGGTTAAGTAATGGGAGCAAACAAGGTACTTTAATGAAGTAACAGCTACGAAACAGGCTTTACGAATGACAGGGCAACACCGTCCATGTATTCATGGCGGTGTTGTTTTCATTCCACCCCATCGGGGGAGAAAGTTGGGAGCATATGATCGAATTTCGTAACGTATCGAAAACATACCCGAACGGCACCAAAGGGTTAAACAATATTAATTTGACGATTCAGGAGGGAGAAATGGTCGTCATCGTCGGCTTATCCGGTGCAGGTAAGTCTACCCTGCTGCGTTCCATTAACCGACTGCATGACATTACGTCCGGCGACATTGTCGTGGGTGGCAGGTCCGTCACGTCTGCTGGAAGCAGCGAGCTGCGGCGCATTCGCCGTGATATTGGCATGATCTTTCAAAGCTTCAATCTGGTTAAGCGTTCGACGGTGCTCCGCAATGTACTTTCCGGCCGCGTCGGCTATCATTCAACGCTGCGAACCATTCTCGGCCTCTTTCCGAAGGAAGATATCGAACTGGCACTAACAGCGCTGGAGCGCGTGAACATCCGCGAAAAGGCCTACAGCCGGGCAGATGAGCTGTCCGGTGGCCAACAGCAGCGCGTATCCATCGCCCGTGCTCTGGCGCAGGAGGCTAAAATCATTCTGGCGGACGAGCCTGTCGCATCGCTGGATCCGCTGACCACCCGCCAGGTCATGGATGACCTTCAGCGGATCAATCGTGAAATGCAGATTACGACCATCGTCAATCTGCATTTCATTGATCTGGCGCGCGAATATGCAACGCGGATCATCGGATTGCGCGCAGGGGAAGTGGTCTTTGACGGCACACCGGAGGAGGCTACGGATGAGGCCTTTGCGGAGATCTACGGCCGGGCCATCAAGCATGATGAGCTGCTGGGAGTGGGATCATGAAGCCCGACTCTACTGCCCAGCCGCTCTCTTCGACGCAACCGTCACCGCATGCTGGACCGCCGCAGCCTGGCAAGACGCCCGCAGGGCCACCTTTGCCAGGACGTTACAAGCGTTATGCCACCTGGATGATTTTTATCGTGGTGCTGGTAGCCTGCTCCATTCATACGGATGCCACACCGTACCAGTTGATCGTCGGCTTGCCGGAGATGGGCAAATTGTTGGGGGAAATGTTTCCACCCGACTGGAGCTACTTGCCTACCATCTGGAAACCGATGCTGGAAACGATCCAGATCGCCATTGTTGGCACGACACTGGGAGCCATATTAGCGATCCCTGTCGCGTTGCTGTGTGCCTATAATGTGATGCCGCGCAAGCTGATTTCGCTCCCGATGCGCACGATCCTGAATCTAGTACGGACGATTCCCGATTTGCTGTTTGCCTCGATCTTTGTGGCGGTGTTCGGCATCGGGCCGTTTGCAGGGATGCTCGCCCTGCTCTTCTTCTCCTTTGGCATCATAGCCAAGCTGACCTTTGAGGCGATTGAAGCCATTGATCCCGGGCCGCTGGAAGCCATGACCGCTGTTGGCGCGAGCCGCATTCAAGTCATCGCCTTTGGTGTGGTTCCGCAGGCTCTTCCTTATTTTGTGTCGTACTTGCTGTATACCTTTGAGGTTAATGTACGCGCAGCTTCCGTTCTGGGCCTGGTCGGGGCTGGCGGTATCGGTCTGTTGCTTGACCGTTCTCTGGGGCTGTTCCGATATGATCGGGCAAGCATCATTATTCTACTGACCCTCGTCATCGTCCTTGCGATTGATTACGGCAGTAACCTGCTACGGAGGAAATTATTATGAATGATCCTACGCTTCGCAGACCTATTGGCTCCCGCCTGCGCCTATGGGCGATAGCTATTCTGCTAATCATCATTTATATTTGGGCTTTTCGCGGGATGCAGTTTGAAGGATTACAGGGGACGGCTAAAAGTGTCTCTGTCGCTATATTGGACGGCTTCCTTCATCCCGACTGGTCGTTCGTCTACATCCCTGAGGGAGAGGATTTGCTGCGCGGGTTGCTGGATACGCTGGTCATTTCAGTGCTCGGAACCTTCGTATCCGCATTTGTCTGCCTTCCGTTCGCCTTTTGGGCGTCCAGCAATATGACCCGTCTGCGTCCCTTATCGGGTAGCGGGAAATTTGTGCTTAGTGTCATCCGGGTATTTCCCGAAATGATCGTCGCCATCTTGTTTATCAAAGCCGTAGGGCCCGGCTCGTTTGCGGGTGTTCTCGCCCTTGGCATTCACTCCATCGGCATGCTGGCGAAGCTTTTCTCGGAAACGATCGAAAGCGTCGATCACGGGCCCCAGGAAGCTTTGATCGCGTGCGGTGCCAATCGTTGGCAGGTGATCTTCTTCGCCGTGCTACCACAGGTGATTCCACAGTTTCTTTCGTATTCGCTTTACCGTTTTGAAATTAATATCCGTTCTGCTACCACGCTCGGTCTGGTCGGTGCAGGTGGTATCGGTACTCCGCTATTATTTGCACTCCAAATGCGCAACTGGAACCGTGTAGGCGTTATTTTGCTCGGCATTGTGGTTCTGATCATTTTGACGGATCTGATTTCCGGCTGGCTGCGCAAACGGATCGTATAATTAGAACTCTAAAAGCCCAAAAAGCCTCTCCTGTGTAAAAAGGGACATGTCATGCTCCCATTCACTCGGAAGAGGCTTTTGTCGTTCAACATCTCCCTGCCAATTCATCTATGACCCGTCGGACTTCCTCAGCCGTATTGTAAAAATGAGGAGCCACACGGATAACATCCTTTCGTGCTGAAACGATCATATTTTGGCTTCTCAAATTCCTCTCCATAGCCGACACGTCGGCTACTTCAACAGCGAGCAGGCTTGGTAATGTGCCTCCCCTGTAAGGTACACGTATGTGTAGCCCTTTGCGCCGTCCATATTCAACGGAAAAATCCAACAACTCACTCATATAGGCCTGAATATTCGTGACTCCGATCTCTAGCAGCAGCTTTAAAGCCGCATTGGCGGCAAAAATGCTAATGAAAGAAGGCAATCCCGTCTCAAAGCGTCGGGCTCCCGCCGCCGGAACCGGGTGAGCAATATCAAACCGGGAAGCAGGCTCCTGCCCAAGCCAGCCTGTAAGACGTGGCTTGAAGCGGTCTATTCGGTCCTTGCTTACATAAAGAAAAGCCACGCCCGGAATTCCCAGCATATATTTGCGTGCTCCCGCGACCAAAATATCTACGCCCATCGCCTTAACATCCACTGGAACGATCCCTGCAGACTGGTAAGCATCCACAAACAGCAACGCCTGATTTCGGTGAGCTATATCTGCAATGGATTTTAAATCCTGCTGAAATCCGTTGGTATAGTTCACTTGTGACACCATAACGAGCGCAGTTTTCTCCGTAACATGCTCCTCATACTGCTCTATCGTCACTTCTCCCTCGATGGAGGGGATACAGCAGATGTGATCATGGAACATCTCCTGTGCCTGCCAGATGTGTCCCACCGTCGGAAAGTCGGTGTCCGCATACACAATGCTTTCTTTACCTGGTACATAAGGAAGGGCTGTAGCCACCCCAGCAATCGCCTCAGAGGCTGAGGACAGGACCGCAATTTCGTCAGGCTCCGCCCCGATGAGCTTGGCAAAATGCCCTCTGGCCTCCTCCAAACGTGCCATAGACAGATCGCCGTTATGACCATGTTGCAGCAAACTTCGATGATATTCCTCAATGGCAGCGGAAACCGGCCTCGATACAGCCCCCTGTGAACAGCTCCCTACATGGATATGTGAGGACAGCACTGGAAACAGCTGACGGTAGGACTGAAACGGATGTTTCATTTTTCCCTTCGCTCCTCCTGGGCACACCAACGTGCCTTGATATGATCATTTTATTATCCATATAAGCCACCTTAGAACAAGGGCCTCTCTTCCCATCTTCTCGCCGTTAACAGACGATAGACGCAAAGAGAGGCCCTGAGGGATCATATACAAAATCATAAATTAATGCACGCGTTTGCGTCCAAACCAGCTTTTAAGTACCAAGGTTGCCAGAGCAAGTAACAACAACAACGAGGCCACCGCAAAAGATGCCGAGAACTGATATTCGTTATACAAAATTTCTACATGCAGCGGCAGTGTATTCGTCTCTCCACGGATATGTCCAGAAACGACGGACACTGCACCGAACTCACCCATGGCTCGCGCATTACACAAAATGATGCCATACAACAAACCCCACTTGATGTTCGGCAGCGTCACTTTCCAGAAAATGCGCCAGCCGCGCGCGCCCAGCATGACCGCCGCTTCTTCCTCCTGCTGTCCCTGATCTTCCATCATTGGAATGAGTTCTCGCGCCACAAATGGAAAGGTGATGAACAGCGTCGCTAAAATAATACCAGGCAAAGCAAATATAATTTTAATATCATGCTCGTCCAACCACGGTCCAAGCCAGCCCTGTGCGCCGAACACTAATACATACATCAGCCCTCCGACGACAGGAGAGATGGCAAAGGGTAAATCAATTAAGGTGACCAGCAAGCCTTTGCCGCGAAATTGAAATTTCGTGATCAGCCAAGCGGCAGCTACACCAAATACCGTATTCAGCGGTACCGTTATCGCTGCCACCAGCAGCGTCAACCGCAATGCGGACATGGCATCCGGGTCCCGTAACGCTTCGACGTATACGCCCCATCCTTGCTTGAGTGCTTCGGTAAGCACGACGATTAGCGGCAATACCAGCACCCAGAGCAAAGCTAAAAAAGCAGCACCAATCAGCGTCCACTTCACCCAAGCGGCCTCGGTCGTGACCCTGTTGGGCGGTGCAGATGAAGGCACTGGTGCAGAAGCAAGCTCCTGCCCAGTTATCGCTTGTGACATAATCTATCCCTCCTTAGAACGTGGGTATCATGCGCAGCCCTGCATGTTAACATTAGATAGTCACATTAGACAGTTGCGTTTAGGCAGTACGCCGTCGTGACCAGCGCTGAATGCTGTTAATCACGAGTAACAGCACGAATGAAATTACCAACAGCATCAACGCTACTGCCGTAGCTCCTGCATAATCATTTTGCTCCAGCTTGGACATTATGAGCAGTGGAGCAATTTCCGTCTTCATCGGCATATTGCCAGAGATGAAGACGACAGAACCATACTCGCCAATGCCACGGGCAAAGGCGAGCGCAAAACCCGTCAGCAGCGGTGGCACCAGCTCCGGCACAATAACGCTGCAGAAGATACGCCATCTGCCAGCTCCCAGCGTAGCAGCGACCTCCTCCTCATCCTTGTCCAGCTCCTCCAGCACCGGCTGCACTGTCCGTACAACGAACGGAATGCCAATAAACATCAATGCTAGCGTAATCCCCGTCTGTGAGTACGCCATCCTCCATCCAAGCGGTTCAAACAATGAACCGATCCAGCCGTTCTGCGCATACAGAGCAGTCAAAGCAACCCCTGCTACCGCAGTAGGCAAAGCAAAGGGCAGATCAATCACCGCATCAAAAATTCGTTTTCCCGGAAACTCATAACGCACCAGCACCCAAGCTATCAATAAACCGAGAAACAGGTCGATCAGCGCCGCAGCCGCAGCACACAAAAAGCTTACCTTGTAGGAAGCCAGCACCCTAACATCAGTCGCCACGTCCCAAAATTTCTCCCACGTCAGTCCAGTTGAATTCAGAAGCAGTGCCGATAAAGGCACCAGCACCACCAGACTGAGATACAGCACACTATAACCCATTGTTAACCCGAACCCGGGAAGTACGCGTTTTCGAGTGGCTTGCACTTGATTCATGTTCTGTCCATCCCTCTCTGAATCCATTGACTATGACACTCGCGGCTACCGACCCAATCCCTACACAGTCCACCTATTTTATGAACTGCCGGGTACATAAATCTGGTCAAAAATGCCCTTGTCGCTGAAATGCTTCTGCTGCGTCTCCTTCCATGTCCCGAATACATCCTTCAAGGTCACGAGCTCCAATTTAGGAAATTGATCCTTGAACTTTGCCGTCACGCTCTCCAGTGTTGGGCGATAATAATTTTCGGCAGCAATGGTCTGCCCTTCTTCACTGTACAAATATTTCAGGTATGCGTCCGCCACCTCGCGTGTACCTTTTTTATCTACCACCTTATCAACTACCGCTACCGGTGGTTCCGCCAAAATACTGATCGACGGATACACGATATCGAATTTGTCCGCACCCAGCTCCTTCACCGAGAGCAGTGCTTCATTTTCCCAAGCGATCAGTACATCGCCAATTCCACGCTCTACGAAAGTCGTTGTCGCTCCACGTGCTCCGCTATCCAGTACCGGCACATGCTTATACAGCTCCTGTACAAACTGCTGGGCCTTGGCTTCATCGTTATTGTTCTTCTTGAGCGCATAGGCCCAGGCTGCAAGATAGTTCCAACGTGCTCCACCCGAAGTTTTAGGATTCGGTGTAATAACTTGCACATCGCCACGGATTAAATCGTCCCAGTCCTTAATCCCTTTCGGGTTCCCTTTGCGTACCAGTAACACGATGGTTGAAGTGTACGGGGCGCTGTTATGCTCATATTTACTTTGCCACCCCTCTTTAACGAGTCCTTTTTCCTGTAGCGCATCAATATCATAACCCAGGGCCAGAGTTACCACGTCCGCGTCCAGTCCGTCCTGCACAGAACGACTTTGCTTGCCAGATCCTCCGTGAGATTGCTTGATCGTAACCTTCTGCCCTTTCTCCTTCTCCCAATGGGCGGCAAATGCTTTATTATATGCCTCATACAGCTCACGGGTCGGATCATAAGAAACATTGAGTAACTCCACGTCCTTGGAACCGGCAGCAGAGCTACCATCCGCCTGCGTCCCTCCCTTGCTTGCCCCGCAAGCGCTTAGCATAATCGTTAAAACCAAAGATAGTCCGAGAATAAGTCCACTTTTCCATTGCCTTTTCATCAAGACACCCCGAATTCTATGTAATTTGTATTCATTTACGCCTGTTATTGACAGACATAATCAAAAAAAGAGCGGAGAATTCCCTGATGCAGCCCTGATAGGTCAAACCTGTCACGTGGACAGTGTCTGCCTGCTGTTCCTAGAGGTTCTCCGCCAAAATGGCGAGATCATACATTAATTCTTTAATTCCTACCTGTTTAATGAGTTATATGGATATAATACGAGAGTTTAGGAGTGATGTCAAACCTTTTTTTGGTATGTATCATCTGGACTTTTCTTTCTTTAAGGGGGGGCAGTCAGAAACATTATATATGTTTCCGACCGTTTAGAGGTCATTTACACACGAAGTACGACTTAGTTGGCAACCGTTTCAAGATTAATCGAAAAGACTCCAAAAAGCTTCGGATTGTCCGTAGCTCTTCTCAACCACAGTTCACCCGATCCCACCATGACTCCCTGATAATTAACAAACAAATCATCTGTCTTTTGATTCACCAGCGCCTCGCGAATTGCGTCCGTAAAAATCTGATCATACTTGGCCATAAAATCTTTCTTATTCGGAATCGTTAGCGACTTTTCACTATCATTAACACGCAGAGGGTACAAAATATAATTGGCCACTTTTTCCTTGTCATTGTCGGCAACTGCCTTCTGCAGCGCTTTGAACGTGTTCAAAAACGCTTTAGGATCTTGAATACCTGCTACCTCAAATGGATTTTGCGATGGATTGGAGGTTGCCGGAGAAGAAGATGTATCCGATGAAGCAGATGGAGCCGAAGGAGTTGATTTTTGTGCATCAGTACCGCTGTTTTCTGCACTCTCGCTCTCTTTCGCTGCTTTGTCACTTTGGGCTGAACCGCTACGATTACCACCGGCTCCGTTCTCGATCACGCTTGTACTGCTTCCAGTATCAATGGTTTCAGCATTCTTATCCTGACCACAGCCAGTAAGTGCTACAAAGGTAAGTGTAAGTAAAATGGCTGTGAGTGACAGCCTCCGTGACATCTTTTGATTACCGAATTCATGGTTTTTGGGCACAACGGGTCATCCTTTCTGCTTTCTGCTCTGACCTATTCTGTTCATTAAGTCTTCAACCGTTCTATTGTAACATAAGTAGACTAATGACCGCATGTCGTGCCCTTTCTGGAAGGAGCTTACAGTGTAATATATGCGAAGGTTTTAACGTTTCCTTGCGATCCATCGTCCGTACTTACTTTTAAAATCATCTCTTTTAAGGAGTCATTTGCAGCTTCATCCTGTCCCTCTGGCTTTACAAACACCAGATCGTGGCGTTCTCCCGGCTGCAACGTTCGGCTGGAAAACCCGCTCGTTGACCCTTGCAAGTCTAATCCATTCGCACTATTGAGCTTGTATTGTATGGGTTGCTTACCTGTATTCTTGATACTGATGTACAACTTGCGCCCCTCTCCACCATTTGATTTCCTCCTCTTCTTATCTTTCCTTCAGTCGTCACCGTGATTGCACAGATGGAACGGCTTATCTTCTATAAGGAAGCGATCCAGCCAGGTCATTTTGTATATAAAATCGGGTGCCGATTCGATGAATCCATTCACAATGTCCAAGGAACGCAGATTTTTCAGGTTTTGTAATTCAGGAGGCAACGTACGGATTCCGCTATACTGGACATCCAGATACTCCAGTTGTTGCAGCTCTCCGATTTCAGGAGGCAAATGCCGAAATGCCAGCTCCGCCTTGGGAATCACTTTGAAATCTGGGGCCGGACGATCATAGCATCCACAGCTGATCCTCAGGTTTTTGAGATGGGTTAGCTTGGCAATGTCAGCGGGTAGCTCTTCCAAATCCGCTACTTGTATCGTCAGTGACTCCAACGATTCCAATTCGAACAAAGCGTGCGGTAGTGTTCGTATATCCTGCTCGAAAATAGTCAGATGCTTCAGGGAATACAATTCTCTAATCCGTTCCGGTATCTCCCTCAAGCCAAACCGCATAAGCTCTACTCGATCCGGTTGATGCCGAATAGCATCGTCCAGAAAAATATCTATATTCTGATGATATTCAGGTTTGTGAATAAACACACCGGGGATAAGCTTCTCCAATTCATCCGCTTCTTCTGTAGCCATGTTTAGTCCACCTATTCGTTCGTGAGCTATGTTAATGATCCAATCCCTTCCCTCCGCATTCTGGAAGCACAAATCCTCAGGTAATTGGGGATGTACCCAGGAAAACAAACTAGACGCCGCCTGCTTTAATAATCCCCCTGCCTCGGGCGCACACTGGTATCGGTAAAATGTTCCTTGTGTGTAGGCAATGGAATGGATGCCCCTAATTTCCTCATAGGAGTGTGTGGACAGCATAAAAGGATTCAATTGCTGTAACAATTCCTTGAACAGGACATCCTGGTCGATCACTCCATTCTCATCCTCTGTCACCCATTTATGTATGCCCAGCATAAACGTGTCTGCCCGTTCCATAGCATAATCAATCAGTCTTTCATAGGCTGCTCCCCGGACATCGCTGTATAATCTGAACATGTCTCTCCCCCTCTGTGCAACCCTCGGCCTTACAATAAAAAAAGCCGAACTCATATCTATTATGAGTCCGGCTGTCATATTTTTCAAACTTGATCAAAGACACTCAACACGACTTTATAAATATGGCTTATCGCTTACTCTGTCACTGTTCCGTAGATTAGTACTGGCGCTTCCGCGTGATCCGCAATACGGATGTTGGCGTAGATTTTCTCCAGCACTTGGGCTACATCTTCACGGTTCGCATGGATAGTAACCAGTGAATCGCCTTTTTGAACAGCATCCCCGACCTTTTTGTTCAGCATCAAGCCGACAGCCAGATCAATCTCGGATTCTTTGGTCGCACGTCCTGCTCCAAGCAACATCGCTGCGGTACCGATTTCGTCAGCCACGATTTCAGCTACCACACCGTCCTGCTTCGCAGGCACCTCAATAAGATATTGCGCTTGCGGCAAGCGTTCAGGATGATCCACTACAGAAGCGTCACCGCCCTGATTTGCAATAAACTCTTTGAATTTCTCCAGTGCTTTGCCATTGCGAATGACTTCTTTGAGCTTCTCTTCGGCGTTTTCGAGGGATTCTGCTTTCCCTGCCAAAAACACCATCTGACTGCCCAAAGCCATACACAGCTCTTCCAGATCTTTTGGTCCTTCGCCACGCAGCGTATCAATCGCTTCTTTCACTTCCAGCGAGTTACCGATGGCCAGACCCAGCGGTTGACTCATATCGGAAATGACTGCCATCGTTTTTCGACCCACATTGTTACCGATGCTCACCATGGCATGTGCCAGTGCTTTGGCATCATCTACGGTTTTCATAAATGCGCCTGCACCTGTTTTTACATCAAGCACGATGGCATCGGAGCCAGCAGCGATTTTCTTACTCATAATCGAGCTGGCAATCAGCGGAATCGAGTTGACCGTCGCTGTAACGTCACGCAAGGCATACAGCTTTTTGTCCGCAGGTGTCAGGTTGCCGCTTTGCCCGATGACCGCAATTTTGCTGCGATTCACCAAATCCACAAATTCGTCCTTGCTGATTTCGACGTGGAAGCCTGCAATAGCTTCCAGCTTGTCGATCGTTCCTCCGGTATGTCCGAGGCCGCGGCCTGACATTTTGGCTACCGGAATGTCCAAGGCCGCTACGAGCGGAGCCAGTACCAGCGTTGTCGTATCACCCACACCGCCAGTGGAATGCTTATCGACCTTTACACCTTCAATCGCGGACAGATCAATGGTATCACCCGAATGAACCATCGCCATTGTCAGATCAGCGCGTTCGCGTTCAGTCATATCTTTGAAGAAAATGGACATCGCCAATGCACTGACTTGATAATCAGGAATTTCACCCTGAGTGTAGCCTTGGATAATAAAATTAATTTCCTCTGTACTCAGTTCTTTTCCGTCACGTTTTTTCTCAATCAAGTCTACCATTCTCATATGTCATTTCTCCTCACTGTGCGTATGATCGTTTACAGAGATACTGCTGTATCCAGTGCAACTTCCATCATTTCTTTAAAGGTTGTTTGCCGTTCTTCTGCGGTCGTTTCTTCCCCCGTCAGCAAATGATCGCTTACCGTCAGAATCGTCAGTGCGTTTACGCCAAACTTGGCTGCCAACGTGTATAAAGCCGAAGTTTCCATTTCTACACCCAGCACGCCGTATTCCATCAGCTTTTGTACCACTGTTTTGTCATCACGGTAGAAGCTGTCTGAGCTGAATACATTGCCGACATGCATGTTCAAGCCTTTGGCAACACCGCGATCATAAGCGCCCTTCAATAGATTGAAGCTGGCAATCGGCGAGTAATCGTAGCCGCCAAAGATATGGCGGTTCATGCCGGAATCCGTACAGGATGCCTGTGCCAAAATGACGTCACGAACGTGCACATGCTCCTTCATTCCGCCGCATGTACCCACGCGGAACAGGTTTTTCACACCATATTCGCTAATCAGTTCGTTGACATAAATACTGATGGAAGGCAGCCCCATCCCAGTTCCCTGTACAGATAGGCGTTTGCCTTGGTACGTACCCGTGAATCCGAGCATTCCGCGTACCTCGTTGTAGCAGGTCACGTCCTCCAGATACGTTTCAGCAATAAACTTAGCCCGTAACGGGTCTCCTGGCAGCAAAATCGTTTCTGCAATTTCTCCGGGTTTGGCTCCAATGTGTACACTCATGTTTTTTTATTCCTCCGTCCCATTTGTCCATGCTTGTATCGTTATTTATATCGTTACTAGTAATCTTGCTTGTACTCTTGCTGGTCCTTGATTACTGAAGGTCTGCCAAAAAGCTCGTTCCGTGTTCAGGCAGTTTCACACCAAAGTTATCCGCCACGGTCGCTCCAATATCAGCAAAGGTTTTACGAACTGCAAGCTCCTTGCCCCCAGCTGTAAAACGCGGGGAATATGCCAGCAAAGGTACATATTCGCGGGTGTGATCCGTTCCCCGATACGTCGGGTCATTCCCATGGTCCGCAGTGATGATTAGCAGATCGTCATCGGTCATTTTGGCAAAAACCTCTGGCAGACGCGCATCGTAATCGTCCAAGGCTTGACCATACCCCTGCGGATCACGACGGTGACCGTATACAGCGTCAAAGTCCACCAAATTCAGAAAACTTAATCCGGTGAAATCCTCATCGAGCGTAGCCACCAGCTTATCCATGCCGTCCATATTGGACACCGTACGCACCGCCTTCGTCACACCCTCACCGTCATAAATGTCGGAGATTTTACCCAAGGCGATCACATCCAGACCTGCATCCTTCAGCTCGTTCATGGTGGTGCGACCAAACGGTTTGAGCGCATAATCATGTCGGTTGGAGGTACGAGAGAAGTTCCCTGCCTCGCCTACGAACGGACGTGCAATAATGCGACCCAGCATGTACGGATCTTCCAGCGTGATTTTACGGCAGAACTCGCAAATCTCATAGAGCTCTTTCAAAGGTACAACTTCCTCATGCGCCGCAATTTGCAGCACAGAGTCCGCCGAGGTATAGATGATGAGCGCTCCAGTTTTCACGTGTTCTTCGCCCAGCTCATCCATGATTTCCGTTCCGCTGGCCGGCTTATTGCCAATAACTTTGCGGCCTGTGTGCTCCTCAATGCGCTGAATCAGCTCATCCGGGAACCCATCAGGAAATACACGGAAAGGAACAGCAATATTCAAGCCCATGATTTCCCAATGACCCGTCATCGTATCCTTGCCATTGGACGCTTCCTGCATCTTAGTGTAATACGCAAGCGGCTTGTCGGCCGCTTCCACACCTTCTATGGAACGAATATTGGATAGACCGAGCTTACCCATATTCGGCATCTTTAGACCACCGCGTTCGCGGGCAATATGACCGAGTGTATCTACATCGTAATCATCAAACTGGGCAGCATCCGGCGCTTCGCCGATACCAACCGAGTCCATAACCACCAAGTGAATTCGTTTGAATTTAGACATCATAAAAATCCTTTCCTAACTCGCTGTTTTTTTTACAAAAACAACCCTGCAATCGTTGCCGACAGCACGCTAACCAGCGTTGCCCCGTACAACAGCTTCAGACCAAAGCGGGCCACCACATTTCCTTGTTTTTCATGCAAACCCTTCACAGCCCCGGAAATGATACCGATGGATGAGAAGTTAGCAAAGGATACGAGGAATACCGATACGATCCCGACCGTGCGCTCCGACAAGCCTGTTTGCTTGGTCAGATCAAGCATGGCCACGAATTCGTTGGACACGAGTTTGGTAGCCATAATGCTGCCCGCCTGAACGGCTTCGTTCCACGGAATACCCATGACAAAAGCGAAAGGCGCAAACACATATCCAAGCAGCGCCTGAAAGCTGATTCCAAACAACCAAGAGAAAATCCCGTTAACCATGGCAATCAGCGCCACAAAACCGATCAGCATTGCAGCTACCGTAATAGCAACCTTGAAACCGTCCATAATATATTCCCCGAGCATTTCGAAGAAGGACTGCTTCTCTTCCTCCTGAACCTCCAGTAAATCGTCTTCCTTCTCAATCTTGTACGGATTAATAATGGAAGCGATAATAAAGCCGCCGAACAGGTTCAATACCAAAGCTGTGACCACATATTTGGGATTTAACATTTGCATGTAAGCTCCCACAATCGACATGGACACCGTAGACATCGCAGACGCACACAGTGTATACAACCGATGTTTTGGCAGCAGACCAATTTGCTTCTTAACGGAAATAAACACCTCGGATTGACCCAAGATAGCCGAAGCTACAGCGTTGTAGGATTCCAGTTTACCCATTCCGTTTACTTTGCTCAAGACAAGCCCGATATATTTAATAATAAAAGGTAACACTTTTACATATTGCAATATACCAATCAGCGCAGATATAAACACGATTGGCAGCAGTACACCGATAAAGAACGGTGCTGCTCCTTCATTCGCAATTCCGCCAAAAACAAAGTTAATCCCTTCAGTTGCATATGCCAAAAGACTATTAAAACCTTTTGCAAAGCCTTTGACCAGAAATTCGCCAATTCCTGTATTCAGCAATACGAAAGCAAGCGCTGCTTGCAGAACAACCATAACTATCAGCGGACGATACCTGATTTTACGCTTGTCACTGCTGGCAACGTAAGTAAGTGCAAATACAACGAGCAGTCCCACCAGAGCGATTACATATTTCATTTAATTTCCCCCTCATTACATTAAGCGCTTACATTCCCCGTAAAAAGAATGCGCTCCAAAGAGGCATTCTTTTTTTTATTTCCCCAGATCCGCAGGTCGAAAAGCACCCGGCAGTAATTGATCCACCGTCCACTCTTCCGTGTTGCCATGAAGGTTTGTCAGATAAATTTTGGTATCTTGATGAGCAAATTCGGAAATAACCTGACGACAGGCTCCACATGGAGACACAGGCCCTTCCGTATCAGCTACTATCGCAATCGAATCAATTTGACGGCAGCCTTCGGATACCATTTTGAAAATCGCTGTCCGCTCTGCACAATTGCATAAGCCGTAGGAGGCATTTTCCACATTACATCCGTGATAAATCGTGCCATCGCTTCCGAGAACCGCAGCACCCACCTGAAAATTCGAATACGGAACGTATGCCTGTTTACGCGCCTCAAGCGCTTTCTGAATCAATTGATCCTTCATCGCGAATCCCTCCATGACTTTAAAATAAACTTAGTAGGAAGATGTAGACTGCTCGCCCTCGATGATCTTCACACCGGAACTTGCACCGATCCGACTTGCGCCAGCTTCTACTAATTTTTGCACGTCTTCCAGACTGCGTACACCGCCTGAAGCCTTAACACCAATCTCAGGTCCTACCGTTTTGCGCATCAAAGCCACATCTTCCGCAGTAGCTCCACCTGTTGCGAAGCCTGTCGAGGTTTTCACAAAATTCGCTCCCGCTTTGACGGACAGCTCACATGCCAGTACCTTCTCTTCGTCTGTTAGCAGGCATGTTTCGATAATCACTTTTACCAGTGTACCAGCAGCTGCCTCCACGACCGCACGGATGTCCTGCTCGACGAGCTGTACATCACGTGCCTTCAAAGCGCCTATGTTAATAACCATATCGATTTCAGTCGCTCCGTTAGCAATAGCATCTTTCGTTTCAAATGCTTTCGTTGCGGACGTGCTTGCTCCCAGCGGGAAACCGATAACTGTACAGATGGCTACGCCTGTGCCTGCGAGCTGTTCTGCTGCATAAGCTACCCACGTCGGGTTCACACATACAGAAGCAAACTGATATTTTTTTGCCTCGGTAGTCAATTTCGTAAATTCATCCTTCGTCGCATCTGCACGCAACAATGTATGGTCGATTAATGCTGCAATGTTCATATCTAAAAGCTCCTTCATTAGATAAATAGTGTGAAGACAAAAGTCCTTTATTTCTCTGTGATGAGACCATCATAGCACGCCTTTGAACATATGTAAAACACATTTTGAAATTATGTTCAAGCTTATGCGCAAGGCGTCACCTACAATTCATATTACCCTGTAGGGAAACGCCATAACCGTGTATTTTGCTGGATTGAGAAAGACTTGCTCTATTGTAAAAGTGCTTGTGCCGTAAACTGATCTGTCACCAAGATATTCGCATACTTGCCACGCAGCGATGCCCGAATGGCCTCCACTTTACGCTGGCCTCCAGCGACGAGAATGGACTTCTCCTTCTTTCGCAAATCAGGCAAATCAATCCCGACGGTACGGCTATTGATTTCCTGACTGCATATGTTGCCCTCAGCGTCAAAAAAGCGCGAGCAAATATCGCCCTTGCCGATTCTTTGCAGTAGCTTCTGCTCTTCTCCGTTAAAATAGCCCAATCGGAACAGCAATGCATCCTCCTTGACCGTACCCACCGTAAACACAGCGATGTTCGCCTGCTTGCCAAGTTCAATGATACGCTGGATATGCCGATCCTCCTCGACCATTTTCTTAACGGCGTGACTGTCGAAAATCACAGGCAGCGGCAAATACCGTGCTATGGTATGAAAGGCTTCTGCGAACAAATTCACGGTTTCCACGGCATATGTGTTGACATGCGAATGGCTCACGCCTCCTTTGAGCTGAACCACCTCAACACCCTTGACCTGCTTTTGCTGGAGATGAAGCGCTACGGCATGCATCGTTGTTCCCCATGTCACTCCAATAATATCAGCATCCTGTACCGTTTCATGCAAATAATCGGCTGCTTTTTTGCTGATATGCTTCTTAATCTCCTGATATTCATTTAACGGCGAATAACAGACTAACACGGTATCCAGTCCGTACTTCTTCTTCACCTGCTCTCCGAGCGCGTCCATATCCTCCATCGGGTCCACAATACTGATCCGCACGTATCCCTGTTCCTTGGCAGCCTGCAGTAACCGCGATACCGTAGGACGCGAAACCCCGAGTCTGACCGCGATATCTTGCTGACTGTAGTCGTTTAGATAGTATAATCTGGCTGCCTCGATACTTAATCGCTGCTTTTCATGATCCATTCTACCTCAACCCGCTTATCTTAAAATGTAGTGCCAGCGGACACAGCTTTAGTCCCAAACATTATATATGAAGGGAAACTTGAAGCCACGCCTTGGCCGTATAGTTGTTAATTTGGAAGATTTAACTGCTCGTTTGTGATATTCTGTGATTAACTACAACTACTTTACCGCATCCTCAACTTTATCGTTCCATCTGTCAAAACGCAATAGTTAACCCATTTTACCGCTCATTCACAACCTGTGATGGCTTATCTGAATATGTAAGGAGAATTGCTATGTCTGAATTTATTGTGTGCAGTCTGGCGGACAAAAAGTTCGCGTTAAACTTTGTGGAAGTAGAAGAAGTCATGAATGCCAAAAAAGGAACGCCGCTTCCCTTTTCCGAGGCGTGGCATGAAGGAATGGTGACTATTCGCGGCAACGTATTTACGATCCTTAATTTACGCAAAAAGCTGTTTCTTCCTGCATCAAGCGATTCCGCCGAGGACAAAATGATTTTGCTCAGCCGTGCGAAGATTGCTCTGCTTGTCGATCAGGTGGAGGACACGGCTTCTGCCGAGGACAGTCAGCTACAAAGCAATGAGGAAGAGTGGCAGCGCGAGTTGTTCCCTACTGTGATGGAGCATCAGGGTACCCTCATTCCGGTGATCGATATGGACGCTTTTCTTGCATCCACCAAGACGAACTAAAACGCAAAATACTCCCGAACCTTGAGCCGGCTTGCACTCACCGTTTGGGAGTATTTTCAGTTATTGGAGTCCCTGCCCCTCTTTCATGTGAACCAGTGTGTTCAGCTGCTCCAGCAACGTATTTCCGCCAGTCAGCGAAATCGTGCCAATCTTCTCGCAGATTTTTTCCATGAATTCCAGTTCTTTAAGACGAAAGAGGGTGGCATTCTCGTCCATCAGCTTGGCCGTATTGAGCAGACTACGAGTGGATGCCGTCTCTTCACGTCGTGTGATGAGGTTGGCCTGTGCCTTCTTCTCTGCCAACAGCACGGTATTCAGAATATCCTTGATATCCCCCGGCAAAATAATATCCTTCACCCCTGCTGACGTAAAAGTCACTCCATATTCGCCGCTCTGCTCATTCAGTCGAGTCAAAACATATTCCGCAATCTCCTGCTTCATTTTCAGCAAATCATCCAGCTTCATCGTGCCAACATATTCGCGCAGCAGCAGTTGAAGCATAATGTACATTTGTTCCTCGTATGCCCGGAATTCCAACGCCCGCAACGGGTCGATGATACGGTACTGACAGACGAAGTTGAGGCGCAGCGTGATTTTGTCCTCTGTCATGATTTCCTGTCCCATCAGGTCCATCTGCTGTTGTCGCATATCTATCGTTTTGATCTCTGTATTCACTGTGGACATCCAGAAATAATATTTGCCCGGTTTTAGCTCACCCTGCAACACATTATCGTAATACAAAAATCCCAATTCATAGCTGCCCACCTGAAGTGCCTTCCAGAAGCCCGGTGTCTTGGACAAGAATGCTTGCCCCAATGCCTTATCAATCGCAGGCTGCCGAGTATCTGCACGAACAAAACGATGTTTCTTGAGCATGTTCCAAAAAGCATATTTCCCAGCCGTTAGCAGCTCCACAAATCGATTATCCTCATAATGCAACACATATTCATGGTCTTCTACATCAATGACATTCAATTGCTCAAGCAATAGGGGATCTGTCAAAAACAAACGAATATCATGATCAGGTACAAAAAAAGGTTCGGCTACATTCAAAATTTCAACTGCTTCCTGCTGAAATGTCTTCAATAGGTAAGTTCCTGGGTGCAACAACTTGTGGTAGCTTCCTTTTTTGAACAGCAGCCCGCGCTCATCAGATTTAATCGTTATCTTCTTAAACATCGTATCACTCCTAGTATTTAAAATCCTCAACTTAAAAATGTACATTTCCGCGTGTGGCGGCTCCACGGTCCATTTGATCTTCCGATCGCTGTTGCCACTGAATTTTTAGAATGGATAAACCCGTTAAAGGGTTAAATTCAGTGGCAAAGGCGAACGCTTCGCTTCTTCAGATTCAAATGGTCCGCTCCGCTGCTGCCCGCCTTAAAATCAACACACTTTTAAAATGAGGATTTTTTATTTTTATTTGTTGTAGTAGGGTTAGTGACCCTTGCAGAGCACCCCTTCGGTGTGGACGACGGGGTCAAGCTTAAGGAAAAAGAAAGATACCGCCTGTTTCCGTGTTCTAGGGATGGAATTCATCAGCCCAACATCGATTGTGAATCTGTATCCCCGAAGCCTCGAACCCTGTCGGCGCTTGCTCTCTCCGGTATCCGCTGGCCGCATAGCCATCGCCCCGGTACCTGTCATCGAGACCAGACATGGGATGCTCTTATCCGGGTCTTTTCATTGTTTTTATTCGATCATTCGAATACTCTACCAGAAGTCGCGTGGAAGGCGATTGGGAATTGAACCCTAATGTTGGTGGATACATCAGAATTACAGGATACCTGACCCCATCAGGGCAGGCACTGCGGGACCTTTGGAAATCCACGCCTCGGTAATATCTTCCTGTATCAGCCTTTATCATTATCGCGCAACCTGGAACTCACGAACATGGCGAAAGTATTACGACCCTATAAAAAAACAAAAAAGACACAGGAGAAGCGTATGTGCTTCCCTTGTGTCTTTCTTTCTATAGTTAACTGTCGCGTTCGTATCTTAGGCCTGATCCACTAGGATGTTTTTTCGAAAACGGGATCAACGCTCGGTAACGGAAGTTGTGGAACGTCTGTCGTTGTAGAAGCAGTCTGCTGGTGTGTATAGCTGAATGAAGGGGTCTCGTATTGCAATCCCGCCTTTTCATAGGTAAACCAATAGCTGACAGCCTTCCCGATATCGAGGTCTGTAACCCGCTGCTCCCAGACACCGCCGTTGTTTGTCATTCGGTAATTGAGCTGTTGTCCACCCGTTAAAGTATAATGCACGTCAACATAGACCGAGGCTGTTTTGGGTGTAAATTGAAGCAATGCTTCATGATCGCTGACAAAGCGAGCTCCTACTTTATAATCCTCCGTTTCTCCACCACCCTCATTACCGCCAGATGCTGGGTCTGTCGTTACCCCTACCGCATTGCTTGCTGCAGATAGGTTACCAGCTGCATCGCGAGCCTTAACGGTAAAGCTGTAAGTGGAAGCTGCATTCAGCCCTGTAATTGAAGCGGAAGTACCGCTTATCTCTGCGGCCTGAGCCCCGTTCTTATAAACGATATAACCCGTAACGCCAACATTGTCTGTAGCTGCATCCCACTCCAGAGTGACTACCGAAGCCGTTTTGGTCGTAGCTCGAACATTCGCCGGGATGGACGGAGCCTCCGTATCAGGTTGCGGATTGCCACCGCCGCTTCCATTTCCGGTATTAAAGCTATTCGGCTGCACGGTAATACTGTGCCCATCTGAGAAGGTTACTGTTTTGACTTGGTTTGTAAAATTGTAGGCCACATAAGTTTTTACACCGTTTTTATGAAATACGGCATAAATAGGTGAATTAGCAGTGATGCTGCGGTCGATGTTGCCTAAAGCATCCAAATTGTAGATCCAGTGGTAGGCATTCGCCTTGGAATTCCCCGCTTCCGGTGTCATGGCCGCTACGCGTGCACTGAATTTGGCCTTGGCATCGGACGGATCCGAGATCGCTCTGTACATATACACAATATCTTCCCATGGACTGAAATTCCCACCGCTTTTTCGCAGCAGATCGTTATAATTTTTAGCTGCATAATCTGAATACTGCGTCAGATACAAGGAAGCCGAGGTGATCGGTAGCCAGTTGATACCATGAACCTCTGCGGCATTATTGGTCCACCATGTTGCATTCCCTACGGTTTTACCACCCCAGATCATGCTTGCCGTCGCGCTTTGCATCCCTGCAGGGGTGTTTGTGCCATGCACATCAAACCAGTATTCGTTAATCGCATTCATTTCCGTTGTGTATAGATAGATGCCCAGATCACGAGTTTGAGTATTTCCCGTCGCCTCGCCCCATAAAATAAGACCTGCCCAAGCATTCATCGCTTCCGAGGAGGATTCATTGTTGTTGCCATCACCAAATTTGGCATGGCCGGAAGCCCAGGTATGCCCGGCATAGGGATCAAAATTACGCAAATACGGAAATTTCGAATCAGACCTGTCGGTATTGGCGATGTCACGAATGAGCAACTGTACCATCTGCCCCCATTGGGAATTGGATGCCCAGCTCTTGTCCACACGTGCAATTTCGGCCGCGGCCTTGATAAAGTATCCATAATGGAAGTGATGGTCATTTAATTCTACCGCACTGCCAAAGCTGTCGGGATAACCGATCAGTGTCCCCCAATTGTTGTTATACACAAATAGACTGGAGCTTTTCAGATTACCCGAGCTGTCACTGGCCTTAAACCAGTCCTGCAGCCTGCTTTTGATCTCATTGCGGAACTGGGTCGCTGCTGCGGTATTGCCAGCCTGGTCGGCAATCGGCGCCAGCACTGCTAGCTTGCCCAGACGTTTTCCAGTCCAGTACGTGTCTCTATCGCCGGAGTAGACTTCCGCTTTCGCTTCGTCTATATAACTGTTGAGCGTATTTTTATCGTAGGACCCCAAGTCGGGCAGGGAAGGCAGTACCCCTGTAAACTTCATTTTCGTTTGAAAAGAAGCACCTTCTGCTGTTTTCATCAGACCGCGTACAGAATTGTACGTATAGCCTAGCAGGGGTTGTGATGAATTTTTCCACTGATGCGGGTATAAGGCAAAAATAGTACCGCTTTGCGTGCCTTCCTTCGCTGTTGTCGCAACAGTAAAGGTGGTCGTCACTTCGGAAGAGGCTTCGTTATAGCTGTACTGTGCTTTGGAGTTTGTAACGAAAGAATAGGCGTATTGCTGAAATTTGTCCAATGTCGCGGTTGTTTTGTCAGGCAAAGCGGCCACTGTAAAATAGTTTTTCCCGTTCAATTGATTGATCAGAGTACTCGTTCCGAGGCCAGACCAGGTGCTGCCGGAAGGACCAAACAGACCATAGTGTGAGCCATTAACCGTAATGCCAAGCACAGGGGAACTAGCTGACCCAGACCAAACCTCTGGCACCCCATTAAATGAAAGCTTGGGATTGCCACCGCCAAACTCAAAAAAAACATAGGGGGAGCCGTGTCCATAGGTAGCACTCATTTTATTGCTGCCGCTTTGAAATAATGATTTGACAAACCAGTCGCTGAAACCGTCCACCTTGGCATCAGGAAATGAAGCGCTTACAGAATGACCGACGGAAAAATCGTTCACATCATCCATCCAACCTGCGATGTATCCCGGATTTACCGTAATTTTCCCACTCGGGTTAAAGATGCGTAAACCGTTTTGCTGATTTTTCAAGGCAAGGGGATGCGGATATTGAGCCTCGGAGTACGGTACCCAGGCGAGGCTGCTCCACCAGTCATTGGTAGGCATTGGGCTGTTTACATTCGCTGTTTTGTAAATCTCGTTTTGCGGTGTTGCTGCTCCGGCAGGTAGTGTGGTTGAATATGAGCCAGCGCCTTGTGTGACCTCACCCGAAAAGGCTTTAGTAGAAACTGGTGCAGCTAAAAATATCAGACTGGCACTTAACAAGCATAATAACGTTTTTTTCACAACCTACATCCTCCTTTGAATTCTATAATCCCTTTCACTGCAAGGCTTTTCCCTTCTCTTCCAAGTTGATTTCAACTTCATTGTGCTTGATCTCAATTTCCAGGTCAATCCTTTTATTTCTATATTCTAACTAAACGAGGCGAAAGTCTCTAAAAATACATGAGAAACCAGGACGAAAAACCCAAGCATGTGTAATTATGTTATCTCGAATTCACCCCATTAGACATTTACCCTATGAGTTATTCATCCCATTAATCATTCACCCTAATAAACGTTTAGTATATAAAAAAAGAATCCTCCAGGCCTTTTAGCCCTTCAGATTCTCTGTTCTTTTAAGTATATAAGCTTTTGAGCTTTTGAGCTTTTGAGTATTTAAGTCCTTTTGCCTTTCCCATGCTCCACACCATTTCGAAAAAATGAGTGACTTTGCGGTGGGCAGTAGCGGAGCGAAGGGGTTGAATCTGGAGAAGCGTAAGCGTTCGCCTTTGCAGTGGGATTCTTACCTTTAAATGTCTTATACAATCCGAAGAATCCCACTGCAACAGCGATCGGAAGATCAACCCCTTAGTGGAGTACCTTCTCCCCCGCAAACAACACTCATTTTTCCCGCTCAAAATACCCTTCTAGTTTCCAGTCTACACCAACCTGTGTCACGCTCAAATCATGCAATGCCACCGCATCGCTCATCGCAGACACGCCCTCTCCCCCGAGAAATCCCGGGGCTGCGCGTCCTCCAACCAGCTTTGGTGCCATGTACAGCACCAGCTTGTCTGCCAGCCCTTGCTGCACGAAGGAAGCGTTCACCTCGGCTCCGCCTTCTACGAACACTGATGACACCTCCGCTGCCCCCAGAATATCCAGCATTTGCGGCAGGTTAACCCGATCGCTGTTTTCATCCTGAGTCAGAAATATCTTTACACCTAGCTGTTCCAACTGGCTACGCTTGCCTTCATCATAAGCGCGTCCTGTGAATATCCAGGTAGGCGCCTCCCCATCTGTAATGACACGGGCATCCAATGGAATTCGAAGCTTGCTATCCAAAATGATACGAATCGGATTCCGTCCTTCTGGTAGACGAGTCGTAAGCTGAGGATTATCGTGAATCACCGTCTGTACACCGACCAGGATTCCCACATGCTCGTTACGAAGACGATGCACATCCTCCCGTGCAGCCTCAGATGTAATCCATTTGCTTTCCGAGGTCCGGGTTGCAATTTTACCGTCCAGTGTTACTGCCGATTTGATCGTAATAAAAGGACGCTTGCTCACAATATATTGATTGAACACTTCATTCATGCGGATGGATTCCTGCTCACATACTCCGACAATGACCTCAATGCCCGCATCTTTCAAAATCTGTACCCCTCTGCCGGAAACCAGCGGGTTCGGGTCCAGCGCTGCAATCACCACTCGACGAATGCCTGCCTTCACAATGGCTTCCGCGCACGGGCCTGTCCGACCGTGATGGGAACACGGCTCCAGCGTTACGTAAATTGTCGCTCCCTGAGCGTGTTCACCCGCCATACGCAACGCATGAATCTCGGCATGTGGCTCGCCGGGCTTCAGGTGAGCGCCGATCCCAACGATACGACCGTTGTTGACAATGACTGATCCGACGAGCGGATTCGGTTCTGTTTGCCCTTTAGCACTTCTGGCATTTTCCAGTGCCAGGCGCATATATTTTTCGTGAGTGGTCATAGAACCTCCCTGAGATCGGAATCCCGCAAATGGCCGGATCGTTCCACTTTTGTATTCAAATACCGTTCATTATATTGCGACACATCGCCCCAGAGCGGCATGCGACCCGCCACATTCATACCCGATTTCTTCAAGGCATCCAGTTTTTTGGGATTATTTGTGATCAGGGTTACTGGTTTTTGTCTCAGGTGACGGAGCACACTAATGGCATCCGCATAGTTGCGTGTATCATCTTCAAAACCCAATTGATGGTTGGCTTCTACAGTATCCATGCCTTCTTCCTGCAGAATATAAGCCATTGCTTTACTAAACAAACCGATTCCGCGGCCTTCATGGTTAGCCAGATAGAACAATGCACCCGTTCCATGTTCCACAATCATTTTCATGGACTGGTGGAGTTGAAATCCGCAATCACAACGCTTGCTACCAAAAATATCTCCAGTATGGCAAATACTATGCATGCGAACTAATGCATTTTCCGACTGTTGAAGATCGCCATACACCAAAACGCTTGACTGTTGTCCCTCTGCCAAATCCAGTGTGGACAATCGCTTCACAATCGTCTCAGCGGTGGCATTCAGTAAGTCCTGGCGATCTTCCTCATCCCGTACAGGCAACCAGCAGTACCACTGAAAAACAACCGTTTCTCCTTCCATATTAACTGGCAGCTTGATCGGTCCTACTAAAATCGTCGAAGATTGCTCTCCGCGAACGGTTTGAATTTTATCGTTAAGTAGCGTAGCTACATCTTTTTGGTTCATCTCTCTGCACCATCCTTTATATAAACTCTATATATGAAAATTCCGGTAATTCATGTTGTTGTCAGGATTTATATCCTTTGATTATCGGCTTGTAAGAAATGTTCATGAAACGTGGATTCCATCGTCAGCTGCCGTTCCTGAAGCTCGGTGACAGCCTGTCGTCGTCCGTCTTCGAACGCCTTTAGGTCTCCTGCGGTATAGCTCTTCTGTCGTAAACGAAGAAGCTCACTAGCTAGCACATCGGCATCCTTTAACGCTGCATTCAAGCCAAAAGCTCCGGTAGGTGTCATGGTATGCGCCGCATCTCCAATAAGGACCAGCCCGTTCTGCGCCCAGGTGTCACTGCGACTGCTGAAAATATCCAACGGTACGAAGTCCTTCCATGAACGAATGTGATCATGCACACTATGCTTCAAATCCGGAAAAGCCTCGGTAAGCAGTTGTATAAAGGGTTCAAAGGATTGCTTAAACAGGGTTGGAAAGCTACCTTCCTCCACATTCCAGCCAATTTGAATATAGCCCTCAGCCTGCGAGAATAAAGCCAACTGCCCTCCGTTGACCCGTGCCAGACGAGTGACGGGCTCCCACCCAGCAGGTGCCGTGATTTTCGCCCATAGCAGATCATAGCCGTGTCGAATGTTTGTCACAGGCATCTGCGCCAGCTTGCGCACAGTCGAATAGCGACCGTCTGCCCCTACAATCATCGAACTGTCAATCGTGATCTCATGACCGTTCTTATCGCGGGCGGCCAAGCCCGTGTACCCCTGCTCGCTGTTACCTTCCAAGGTAGTCACAGTTGTACCCGCCAGGTAACGGAAGGACCCGTAGGTTGACGCCTGCTTGAGCAGAGCCTCCAAAAATCGAGGCTGTGGAATATGAACCCCCACATTACCATCTACTGATGCTGGCTTGACCGTCTTCACTTGCTGCTGATGCTCCCAATATTCGATTCTTGTAGAGGCAAGAACATAGTCCTTATGAATTTGTTCGAGCAGCTTATGCTTTTGGATCACTTCCTGACCCTCATCATTCAAGATTTCACCGCGGAAAGCCTTTCCCGCTATGCTCTGTCGCTCAATCAATATCGTGGATACACCCTGCGCCGCCAGTAGACAGGACAACAAAGTTCCTGCGGGTCCCCCTCCAACTACGCACACTTCACATTCCAACTTCATCTGACTTCCCCCTACGCCCAAACCATCACCATAACGATTAGTTCGTATCTGTTCATTTAATTACATCATTAATAATATCAAAAATAATATCAAATTAAGTTCAAATTTTAAGTATTCATATCTCAAGCTCCGTATCAAAGCCAACAAGTTACTTTATGTAACAAAGTATATTTATATCACACCATTTCGTCAAGTAATAAATTTATGTAAAGTAAAATCATTTACTTTTAACAGTGGATCGTTAATAATAGGAGCATGAGGTGATCACATGAACATTCCGCAGATGTGCCCACGGTTTGAAAAAGCTATGGAGCTACTGAGTAAGCGTTGGACGGTGTTGATCGTATTTCAACTAACTAATGGTCCGCAACGTTTCGTCGCTATTGAGAATTCAATCCCTAATTTAAGTGGAAAGGTCCTTTCCGACCGTCTAAAAGAGCTGGAGGAAGAAGGAATCATACAACGTATGGTTTATCCTGAGAAGCCTGTACGGATTGAATACTCTCTTACAGATAAGGGACGCGATTTAGCTCCTTTGTTTGACCATATCGGTACTTGGGCTACACGCTGGATTGAGGTTCTACCAGCACTTGAAAAGCAATGATCCATATGGGCTACAGCTATTTTTCCTAAACTAACATGATAAAAACACACAGACTGCTAACATGCCAAAGAACGCCTTTGCTCTAAGTACAATTTGTACTCATAGTGCAAGGCGTTCTATTTTTCATATAAGGAACTTTATTGATTCACCTACATATCGATTCCATTATTTAAACGTTTCCCTCACCGCTGCGTTGCATTTCCTCACGGATGGATTGCACCCGTTTTTTCCCCCAGTCATACATCATCTCCACAATGGGTAAAATCGTCATCCCCAGCTCGGTCATCGAATACTCCACCTTTGGAGGTACCTCGGGATACACTTCCCGGTGCACAATACCGTCCTCCATCAACTCCCGCAGCTGATTGGTCAGCACTTTATGCGACAGCTTCGGAAACAGCCTTTGCAGGTCACTGAAACGGTGCGCCCCTTCTACACCCAGATGCCATAAAATGACGACCTTCCACTTTCCGCTTAAGACCGAAAGGGTCAGTTCCTTTTCGCAGTTATAGTCTCCGTTGACGATCTTCTCCCGTATTTCTTCTCTTAGCGTATCGGACATATATCAATTAACTCCTTCTAAATCATCATGGTCTTGCACTCTAATAGTAACCTACAGGTAACCTCCGTACTTGAAAGTGCATTCTTCACAGCCTGACGATGCCATCCTACAATAGTAGATATCGTTTCACATTCAAGGAGGAATGAAGTATGAGTAAAAAAGCTCTTTTTATTATACCCCCAGAGCGCTTTAATGAGGATGAATTGTTTAAACCAAAGGAAGCACTGGAGCAAGCAGGTGTTACTGTGACGCTAGCTAGTACAAAAACAGGCGAAATCATAGGTGACTACAACGGTAAAGCGACAGCTGATCTTGTTTTTACTGACGCTGTGCTGGCTGATTATGATGTGGTATCTGTGATCGGCGGATCAGGAACGAATGACTATCTTTGGAATAACGCGGATCTCCAAGCTCTGCTGAAACAAACTCATGAGCAAAAGAAACTATTGGCTGGCATCTGCGCAGGTTCTGTAGCCGTGGCTCAAACTGGACTGCTCTCCGGCAGAACGGCTACATGTTATCCTGTGGATGTACAAAAGGACCTGCTCCAATCGCATCAAGCCGAATATGTGGCACAGCATGTCGTTGCGCATAGTGACATTATTACAGCCGACGGTCCAGATGGTGCACAGGACTTCGGCGCAGCACTTGTCAAAGCCCTGCAATAAGCACATCTTTGAGGTTCTAGGTGGGCACTTTAAACAGCACTCCAAAAAGCCGCATCGCGTCCTTTCTTTTGTATGGGACCCGATGCGGCTTCTTTGTGCCATTTTCATGCTTAAGTGATTAATTTAATTGTATGGTCCTGGATTTTCGTGTTAGCTTTAAAGAATCGACGTTTAGTATAGGAGGCTTATATGCCGTGTTTATGAAAGGCAAAATCCATTTACATCAGGTAACGTCCGAATCGTTGCGACTGGGCGCCTTACTATCATTAGTAGGGGGCTTTTTGGACACATATACCTTTGTTGGAAGAGGCGGTGTTTTCGCCAACGCACAGACAGGCAATATCGTGCTGCTGGCTGTTAAAGTCATTCAGGGGCACTGGATTCAGGCATTATCCTATATCCCGCCTCTGATCGCCTTTTCACTGGGGGTTTTTGTTGCTGAAGGGATTAAACGCAAATCAACCCACCGTTTAACTCCAGACTGGACCCGCGCAATTCTTTTACTGGAAATCGCGATTTTTTTCATCGTGGGATTGATTCCGCAAGGAGTTCCCAATACGGTAGTAGTGGTGATCGTCTCATTCGTCGCTTCCGTGCAAATGACTTCCTTCCGCAAGCTCATTGATGTGCCGTACACCTCCACGGTCAGCACCGGTAACCTTCGATCAGCTATCGAGGCTGTGTATGTCGCTGTAACGACCAAGGACACGAACGCTGCCATTCGAGCGATGCGTTATGGTGTCATCCTGGCTGCCTTCTTGGTAGGAGCCTTGCTCGGGGGATTTCTGACTTTGACGATTGGGGATAAAGCCGTTTGGGGCGCTGTTGTTGCACTTATTTTTTCTTTTATTTTATTTACAGAAGAGGAAAAGTGGAAGCTGCCGCTTCGTCACTAATCCTCCATTACATCAGCCCTGAATGAACTGCCGCTGGGCCGTTTCGAAGAAATTCAAGAGGTCATTGCGGGACGAAAATGCTGCCTGCGCAGATTGGTTGCTACCGCCCCCTTTGCCCTGAAACGCGCCCAGATTTTCCTTTAAATACGCTCCGCAGCTAATGGAATGGGTACCATTATGTGCCAGAATGATTTTGTTTTCGGCTGTTGTGGCAAATAAAACAAGCAGATCATGCTCAGCGGTCAGCTTGGCAGCCAATTGCTGCATCTCCTGAATGGATTTTTGTTCAAATACATGAGCAAGAACATGCCCCTGTACAGCAGACAGCAACTCTTTCGCCTGGTACGATGCATTTTCCTCTTGCAAGAACTCCACTTGCGCCTTGAGCTGCTTATGCTCCTGCTCCCACTTTTCGAATCGAGTCAAAATATCCTTTCGTCCAGTATTGAACTTCGTAGATAACACGTCCAAAATCCGAACACTCTCATTAAAGTCCTGGAGTGCGCGAGCACCACATTTGAAATGGATTCTCGCCATCCCTTTTTGCTTTTCCCATTTCAAGCATTTAATCATTCCAATTTCCCCGGTCTGAGCTACATGTGTACCGCCGCAAGCATTATATTCAATGCCCTCGATCTCGACAATCCGAATATTTTCCGTCACTTTGGGCGTTTTCACCAGCGGAATATCCTTCAATTGCTCACTGGTTACAAAAAAACTTTTTATGTTGCGATTACTATAGATTTGCTGATTTACTTCCTGTTCGATTGCCGATAGCTGCGCAGGTGTTACATCCGAACAGTTCACATCAATCGTGGCATATTCTTGTCCCAGATGAAAGCTTTCAGTACGCGCACCCAACAACTCCAGACAAACCGCTGACAGCAAATGCTGCCCGCTATGCTGCTGCATATGATCAAATCTGCGCTCCCAATCCAATTGGCAGGCTACTTTCCTATCCTCCGGCAAATGCTCTACCTGATGCCAAATATCCCCATCCTCGAGAACAACATCTAATACACGGACGCCCTGAATTGTTCCTGTATCACAAGGCTGGCCTCCGCCATGCGGATAAAAGGCCGTTTCCTCCAGCATAACCAAATATTTTCCGTCTCTTTCCATGCTCTGTGTAATATGAGTGTCCCACTCCGTAAGATTTGGAGCAGTGTAGTATAATTTTGTCGTCATTCCAGATTCCTCACTTTTAGGTTCTTTGTCTCGTACGATATCCACTTATTATCAAGCACTTCATTGTAAATATCAATGTAGGGAAAAGCTTGAACCATGGCACGAACAACTGTAGAAAGAAAATAAAGTACTAGACTGGATATGTTGGTCCCACGCGACATTTCGAATTATAAAACCGTCAGATCTCGTAAAAAAAGTATTAGACTGGCCCCAGCTATAAAAACAGCGGCAGCCGTGGACGAGAAAATAAAGTCCTAGACTGTCGCTGTTTTATTGAACTAAAGTTCTCCGTTAGTATAACAATGCATCATCTTTACGGTTCCCGAAGGAGTTAATGCACAATGAGGACTGGGCAACTTGATAGCTGTGAAACCTTGTGGCTGACACTTCCAAGCATCATTTCTTTTATGCCACTTAGCCCACGGCTTCCAATAATAATGAGTTGCTGCTTGGAATCTCTTGCATAATTTAATATTTCATGTGCAGGATCTCCCTTAAGATGAAGTGTTTCCGGGTTAATCCCCGCAGATTCTAATTTGGATTTGGCTTGTTGCAACTGTTCCAAACTCGCTTTCTCCATTTCGTTCAATATTTCTTCCAAGAAATGCCCTGGTAAATATGTCATGCCATTCGATACATATTCCTGGCTGACATTAACCAAGGTAACTTGAGTTTGTTTGTTTCGAGCTATTTCAACGGTTGCATCGAGGAGTTTGTTCGTTATTTCAGCTTTATCAATTGCCACAATAATTTTGTCAAACATATTTATCGTCCTTTCCGTGGCAGCTCGTAACTATTTCGGCTACCTACAAAACGGTTTCTTGCTGCTCCTATACCGACTAAAAAGAGTAAGACCGAAGCGCCAAGCAGAATGAAAAGTGGCAGATTCCAACTATTTGTCGCATCATGCAGAAATCCTATAAGGGCAGGACCGATTGCGGCAAGAAGATATCCGATCGATTGCGCCATGCCAGACAGTTCCGCTGCTTGATGCGCATTTTCAGTACGTAAACCGAAAAACATCATGGACAAACTAAAGGCGCAGCCTCCACCAATTCCGAGTATTATAATCCACAACAGAATGATATTGGAGCTTCCGTATAGAAGTCCGAGCGTTCCCGTTAAAAGCAAAATGATTGTGATGACCACTAACAAACGTTGGCTAGACATGCGCCCAGCAATAACGGGGACAATAAAGGTAAATGGAAGCAGAGCTAACTGCATTATCGAGAGGTACCATCCTGATTGGTTTGAGCCAATTCCTTGCTGCTTTAAAATTTCAGGCAACCATGCGATCAACACATAGAAAACCATGGACTGTATACCCATAAACAAGGTTACTTGCCAGGCAAGAGGGGATCGCCAAACATTCACATCGTTGCTGGCCATCTGTTGACTCGTCGTGGTTGTTTGCTTCGTTTGATTTCTTAATTGAGGTAACCAACAGAGAATCGATACAAAGCTTAGAATCCCCCATATTCCCAATGCTCCCTGCCATTTTAGACCTGCGTTCACGGCTAGCGGTACACTGATTCCCGATGCGATTGCTCCAAATAAACTCATTGAAATTGAGTAAACACCTGTCATGGAGCCAATTTTATTTGGGATATCCCTTTTGATTAAACTTGGCAATAATACATTACATACGGCAATTGCGAATCCAAGAATTGCTGTCCCAATATATAGATTAGCTGCGCCAGATAAAGAACGTATTACAATGCCAACAGTCAGAAAGATTAGGGCAATCAAAATGATACGTTCAATCCCATACCTTCGTCCAAATTTGGGTACTAGAGGTGATAATAAAGCAAAGGCAAGCAAAGGTAGCGTTGTTATCAGGCCTGCTACTGTATTTGAAATACGAACGTCATCCCTTATGAGACTCACTAAAGGACCGACTGAGGTTAAGGGAGCACGTAAATTAGCTGCAATAATAATAATGCCGAGAATTATCAGTCCTATAGAGGATGGTACGGCTTTTATATTTTGTTTGTTCGACATTCTTCATTTCTCCTTACTAAATTCATACGTAAAATTTGTTTCCTGCTGATTGAAAAACTATGAAATAACATCCGCGCGAACAATAAAAGTATATTATAATATATTATTTTTAACAATAATTATTTTATAATATATTATTTTTAACAATAAGTATTTTATAACACACATTAACTCATCTAAAAACAAAAATACAACTCTGAATTCCCGTCATGGAATTCGGAGTTGTATTTAATAAGTGGAATTTTCGACTTTTAGAAACCATACTTTAAGGATATATGGAGCACTGTTTCGCTATTCGTACGATTGGTATAAGAGTGAGGACAATCTGCACGAAAACTGATCGTATCATATTGATTCAATGTGTAAATCTCTCCATTGACTTGAATTTCAATGGAACCAGTCATTACTGTCGCAATTTCAGTTGTATTCACATGATGACCTTCAGGGTGATACGAGCTATTCGGCTGTAAGTAAGCCCGACACATTTCAATATCGTTGCTTGCGTTTTTAAAGACCGGTTCAATGATCCAATTTTTTTGATCATTAGAAAACCGCAGTCCTTCGCCTGCTCGATACAAACTAACAGGGTCTTCTGATTTCAACAAAGCTAATAGCGGTAAAGATATGCCTTTTGAAATTTTCCATATAATCGCCAAAGTTGGATTTGTATCGCCACGTTCGATATTCCCCAGAGTAAGTTTGCTTACACCCGTTAATTCCGCTAAGTCGTCTAAGCTCATGTTTTTTTCTTTTCTGTACTTTTTCAAGACACCGCCGATTTGTAATACAATTTGTTTTGATTCATCGATTTCATCCATTTGATATGCACCTCAACAAAAAACAATTATAGCTAGTATACTGTTTATCTAGACTCTTTTCCATACAATTAGTATGGGATGGTGGACTACACTCCTATGCAAAATTCTGACGTCTATGTAACTAATCTGCCAGTTAGCTTAATGAAGCATCGTCAGTCTAACACTTTATTTTTCAGTCTAATACTTTATTTTCTTTTGACAACAACCTCCATATAGTGAAAAATCCACATGACGATTAACAAAATTTAGCTTGAAATTCATTTTTGAATAGATTAAGATTAGTCGGCTAACTAATTTGTTGATTGGAACATACTGTAAGAAGAAAGGAGAACCCTATGGATTTTGATTTACGGGACTTGCCCACTCGTGAGGCGCTGCAAGAATTTTCTAAGCGTATCCCCGAGATTGATGTAAGAGCGACAGAAGCTATGCTATTTTTTATGCGAGTATCTTCCAGTGTTTTTAAAGTCAGTTTTGAGGGCTTTGAGAAGTTCGGTATATCTCATGGAAAATTTTCAATATTAATTCTCCTGTACCGCAACATCCAAACAGGATTGCTGGCTACAGAGCTTGCGGAGAAAGTAGGAGTTAGCAAGCCTACCGTTACCGGTCTGCTTGACCGCCTGGAACGCGATGGGCTTACTATGAGATCCGTACACCCTTCCGACCGCCGTATGAGCATTGTTAAACTGACCGAACAAGGAACAGAAATGATGGAAAGACTGCTGCCTACACATTTCACAAGCACTTCCACACTGATGAGCCACCTATCCACCGATGAAAAAGAGCTGCTCCTGACATTACTCCAAAAAATAGAAAGCGGCATCCCTCAAGCAAAAGAGATATATAAAGCAGCAAAACCAGAATAAGTTTTAATTTTGCGTTTTAGTTAGCCGACTAACTTTTTAATTATTAAATAAAAGAATAAATAAAATGTACATATCAGGATATTTATTCGAGTCTATGTTTAACTCATTTTATGAATGTAAGGAGCGTATTACTCATGAATCGCACACAAGTCGCCAGCCTCATCATCCCTGTCATTTCTATTGCCTGCCTTATCGGCGGGGGGTTCCTGCTTCAGACCAACGGACAAGATCAAGTCAATGCTTCTCGATCTGTTAAAGGCACAACACTAAATGCGGATAGCATTCATGTATCGTTTGAACAAGTAGGAGGCAAAATCCTGAACATCCCGGTAACAGAAGAAACTAAGGTGAAAAAAGGAACTGTCCTTATGACTTTGGATTCCAAAGATGTGGATCTGCAAATTGAGCAGCTGCGGACACAAATCGCCCAGTTCAATACGCAGATCAGCCAACAACAACAATCCATCCATTTAGGGTATACACGAGCAGCAACTCAGGAAAAACAGGCACAGCTAGATATCGCGCAAGCTCAAGTGACTGAGAGTAAAAGTCAGGCCGCATTGCAGCGGGCACAAGCGGCTGAACGTCAAGCCACTGCTGCGGAACAACAGGTCAATAACGGGGCTCGGGATGAAGATGTTCAGCAGCAACGAATTGCCGTAGCCTCAGCCACCAAAAATGTTCAGACGGCTCAGACCAACTATAAGCGTAATAAAGCACTCTATGATGCAGGAAGTGCATCCAAAGCAGCGTTGGATGATGCCGAATCCTCTTTGACTTTAGCGACAAATCAGTTGAGCCAGCAAAAAGAGTCTCTTCAAAAGCTACTTCATGGTGCCACTTCTGAAGAACGTATGCAGGCCAGTGAACAGACGACACAAGCAGCCGTTTCGGTAAAACAAGCCGAGGAAGAAATTCGCGGTGCCCAATTGTCCGTCGATCGTTCCAAGACCCAACTGGAAACCATTCAGCAGAGTCGTCAACAGTTGGCAGATCAGAAGCTGGCTATTGACCTCTTAAAGCAACAAAAAGACACACAGGAAGTTCAGCTTAAAACGTTGCTGCTCAAAAAAGAACGCCTGGTGTTAAAAGCACCACAGGATGGCAAGGTTACTTCGATTAGTACCAAAGTCGGCGAAAATGTGGCGCAAGGGGCTCCTGTGATTACCCTGGAAACCAATGATTTATATTACGATCTCTATGTGAATGAAGAACAAGCGGGGAAATTCAAGGCCAATCAAGAAATTAAAACTCATATCTCTGGTCTCAATAAGGACCTGAAAGGTACGGTACGCTATGTAACTGCCGCACCACAATTCGCTAATGTGAAGATGTCCCGTGAAAAAGGAGAAGCAGATACCGCTACATTCCAGGTACGTGTATATGTAACAAGAGAAGCAGCTTTGCTACCAGGCATGACAGTTGAGGTGAATACAAATGAAATCTCTTCGTGATGAATGGTCGTATCTGGTTCACTCCAAGTATCCGATCATAGCTATCATCTTCCCGTTGATTGCCGTACTGGGGTATTCACTGTTGCTCCCAAGCAGCCAAATTAACGACGCTAACGTGGTAGTGGTGGATCAAGATAACACAGCTTACAGCCGTGAGTTCATTCAGAAAATAGATGCTTCCCCGTATATGAACGTAGCTGAGATTGTTTCGTATACGGACAACCCTGAACAGTATTTTTATCATGAGCAATATTTGGCTGTTATTTCCCTGCCGCATGGTTTAGAGGATAATCACAATCGTTCCCTTTCCAGCCGCGTGGGTCTCATTCTCGATAATACCAATGTTCAATCTATTACTTCGATTCGTACAGCTATGCAGGAAATTAGCGTTTCCGAGAATATGGAACTGTCTGTTCCAGCTATGTTGAAAACCGGGATGAACGCAGAACAGGCCCAAGGGGCCCTCAATGGTATCGCCTTGGAAGTGCGTTCCCTGTTTAATCCAACGAATGACTATCAGAATACGACGATACTTGCATTCACTTGTATGTTCTCTTTTATGATACTCAATATAAATAGCTTACCTCTGGTCGCTAGACTCCGGGTTTCCAAGAGGCTGGCTGCTGAGCTGCAAAATCCGTTCAACATACTACTGCGTATGCTTCCTTATACGCTGTTTTCGACGGCTGGCTTAATCTTCTCTCTCGGGATGCTTAAAGTGTTTGGAGGAGGCCGTTTCGAGGCCAATCCGATTCTCTTTATAATTCCGGTTGTCCTGTATGTATTCGGTACCGTTTGTATCAATGTCCTGGTTGCATGGGGCGCTGCACATCCAGGAATAGCCATCGGCAGAATGGTGATGATACTCATGCCTGCTTTTGTTTTATCAGGGGCTGTTCTTTCCAGATCACTGTTTCCACCTTTAGCGATTCAAATCGGTGATTTCTTCCCCTTTGTATGGATGTACAAATTCCTTCGTACCATGGGTCTGCGTGGTGCACCTTTGCAAGAGATGCTTCCCGAACTCGGTTCTCTGTTACTATATGTGGGTGTACTCTCCATGCTGGTTATCGCCAGAGCACTGTGGGAAAAACAAAAGCTGGCCAAGCAAACTGCTGGCAATGCTTCTGAAAAGGGATCACCACATCCCGTTGTTCCAGCAAGCTCAACTGGCGGCGGGTTATCTATGCAAGGGGCACCATCAGCACCTATGCATGAGCCTATAAAAGGATAGAGTCTCGTCTATAAAATAAAAAAGGGTTAAGTGCCGTCTAACGAGCCTTAACCCTTTTTCAATAATCAGGATTTTGCAAAATTCTCAATAATATTAAATTGTCATTGTTATCAGAATAAAATTCACTTATATGCCCGACCTAATTGATAAGCGTGCTCCAGTAAACCTTCAATGTATTCTTTCGATTCGGACAAAGTATCATAGAAGAACTCCACCTTGGACTCTCTTACTCTTGCGTAACCAGCAATGGCTTTATTCAAATAATTAGTAACTAAATCGTGATATTCATACTTGATCAGATGTTCTTTCGTTCCTCCCGCCAAGCACAGCCACAAGGCCTGTTTTGTCTTGAACTCCTCAAGTAAACCTATGTTCCACACTTTATCCAGGTACCCTTTTAGCATGGAAGGAACACTGTACCACCATAGAGGAAACACAAAGACCAGAGCATCCGCAGCAGCAATTCTGTCCATCTCTCTCCGTGTTTCAGGAGCATATTGTTTATGAGGCGTATTCCAATCCAGCTCATCTGCCGCGCTATATACCGGATTGTATCCATCCCGATACAAGTCCAAAATATCTACCTCGTGCTTATTCTCTTTCAATCCCTCTACAAAACGATTCATGACCGCAAGGGTAAGTGAATCTTCTCTAGGATGCGTGACGACCAATAGAACTTTCATGTATCCGTAACCTTCTTTCTCCTCGTGATTGGTGTACCCTGTTTACAGATGCTATTATGGTTGATATATATAAAAGTGTGAAGTACGCACTTCATTGTACCGTAGGTACTTTAAGGTTCCTTAGTACTTTTAGAACTACAAATTGGAGGGGGAAAGTTTATGGAAGACAACGCCAAAACCTATATGCTCGGGATCGAAGCAACTTTGGAGGTCATCAGTGGAAAGTGGAAAGGCATCATCCTACACCATTTAATCAGCGGCAGAAAACGTACATACGAACTTCGTCAACTCATTCCCAAAATCACCCAAAAAGTGCTCACCCAACAGCTTAGAGAGCTTGAAAAGGATGGAATCATCCACCGTATCATTTATAACCAGGTTCCACCCAAAGTGGAGTACGAGCTTAGTGAATATGGATGGGATTTTAAAGATCTGCTTGATCGTTTTTGCTTATGGGGAGAAGATCATTTGGATAGGATCTATGGAGATAAAACAAAGGTGCTGGAAGAGTATACTGTGAGGGAAAAAAACGCCAAACAAGCACCACCTCTTTAAGGAGGCGTGCTTGTTTGAAATACTATAGCCCTATGAAATGACTAACCACAGGTATAAGCCCAGTAGGGTCATAAAAAGTGTAGGAATGGTTAAGACAATGCCTGTCTTAAAATAAGTCCCCCAAGAAATTTTTACGTTTTTCGAACGGAGCACATGCAGCCACAACAACGTGGCTAATGAACCAATCGGAGTTATTTTCGGCCCCAGATCCGATCCAATCACGTTAGCATAAATCAACGCCTCTTTGACCATACCGGTTGCATGGGTGGCATCAATGGCAAGCGCATTAATCATGACCGTAGGCATGTTATTCATGACCGACGAGATAATCGCTGCAATAAAACCCATGCCCATGGTGGCCACAAACATACCTTGATCGGCAGCCGCTTGAATCACATGGGCCAGCAGATCCGTCAAACCGGCATTACGTAGACCATACACCACAACATACATTCCGATGGAGAAAAATACGATAGCCCATGGAGCGCCCTTGATGACTTCTTTCATCGGCACTGCAGGGCTTCTACGCGCCATCAATAAGAAAAAGATAGCAATAATACCGGCCACCACCGAAACGGGAATATTAAAAAATTCGCATGCAAAGTAGCCAATGAACAAAACCGCGAGAACGATCCAGGACATACGGAACATCTTTGGATCTTTAATCGCTTCCGCAGGCCTGATTAATTGTGTCGCATCAAACGTTTTCGGAATCCTTTTACGAAAAAAGAGATACAGTACTCCTATACTGGCTGCTAAAGAAAATAAATTAGGTATAATCATGCGACTCGCATATTCCATAAAGGTGATCCCAAAGAAATCGGCTGACACAATATTAACCAAGTTGCTGACCACAAGCGGAAGCGACGTCGTGTCTGAAATAAAACCGCTCGCTATGATAAAAGGAAAAACCATTTTCTCATCCAATTTAAGTGCCCGAACCATCGCCAGTACAATCGGTGTCAGTATTAAGGCCGCACCGTCATTCGCAAAAAAAGCAGCAACAACGGCGCCAAGAATGGTCACATAAACAAACATCCGGGTTCCGCTTCCTCGCGCAGCTCGTGCCATGTGAAGCGCCGCCCATTCGAAGAAGCCGATTTTATCAAGCACCAACGAAATCAGAATAATGGCTACAAAAGCCAGTGTCGCATTCCAGACAATATGAGTAACTTCCCAAACATCATGCAAATCGACGACACCCACCAGCAAGGCGAGTATGGCACCGCCGCAGGCAGACCATCCGATGGACAAATTTTTAGGCTGCCAGATCACCAACACTAAAGTGGCTAAGAATATAATGCATGCCAACAAAATCAATGTTTTAAACCTCCATTACATCACCTTATAAACATATACTTATATTAAAAACATCTTTATCCCTGCAAGGAGTTAAACGGAGCAGCCTTTAGGATGAGCAGCAAGCCGATGAATCCGGTCCACAAGATGCGATCGGCTCCTCTTTATTCAGCCATTTTAAAATCTGCTTAGAGTCTGGCATACTCTCAAGAACAGCTTGAATATGCGGCTTGTCGTCTACATTTAAGGAATAGTATACCCACTGACTTCGTCGTTCTTCTTTTACAATCCCTTGCGACTTTAATTTTCTCAAATGTTGGCTAATTGCTGGCTGCGACATATCAAAGATATCTACAAATTCGCAAACACACCATTCTCTCTCTCTTAGCAGGGAAAGCATGGCCAGCCGAGTTTTATCCCCCAATAGCTTTAAATGATCGGCTACATAACCAAGTTGATCCAAGGTGTGCCCCCCTTCCACTTATATAACTATATGCTTATATACTAATGTAGTACGGTTTTAATATCAAGCACGAATAATACTTATTCGTTCACCAATTGCATAATCCAGTCTTTTATATCCACGATTCGCAGTGTTTTGGGGCGTGTATTCGTTCCAGAAATAATTAATGGGACAAGGGAATCTTTTTCATGCAGCGATCCATGAGCTCCCCCTCCGATGTGAGTAGGGGAACTTTCGCCGACGAGTTCATATCCAGGTTGGACCGTGACGACAACATATCTTCCTTCATGTGAATTCATTGCCCCGTGTAGCCTCGCCAAAACGTCTGGATATTTTCCATATTGGATCCGGTTGTTATTCACCGTAATATCCACAAGGTCCTCTTCGCCCGACAAGGTCCACGATTGCCCATATTCATCGATGAATTTTCCACCGGGATGATAAGAAAACAGCTTATCCTTTTTTCCCTTTGTAACATGAATATTGTTTTTACCATCTTTCATAGCGATAATGTCGAGCTTGTCCTCATGCTGTAAAAGCTTCGCCACGTTGGACAGCTCTACGTTATCGTTTATCGCATAGATATAGGCCATCCGTTCATTAGCGGCAATCACGATTTGGTCATCACTTCTTACAGGTTGATTTAATTTTGCAATACGGTAATGATTCAAAAGCGACTTTAAATCAACAGTGGCAACCTGTCGATCATCATAAACAGCGCTTTGCGCACTGTCACCCATGACAACCCATATCGCATCGTTTACAGCCTGTTCCCACGAACCATATGCATTCAACACAGTTTGCAGTGCTTGATCTGCTTTTTCGATTCCCTCCAGTTGAGTCGGGCCCTTTCTATGCGCTAAATTATCATTCTCTGGAAAGTATGTGATGGTTACGTCTGGAAGTTTCTTCTGGCTTATTAGAAAAGCGGTATCTTTTGCGGAAAATTCGTCGTTCATCCCAAATTTTTTCCACAAAGGAGTATTCCAGCTATTTTTCGGATTCAATTGTGCCAAAGCTGCATAAGATAACCATTTAGGCCCTGTTACTATCATTTTTTCTGGCACCCTGCTGCTATTCGCTATGAAGTCAGGCACTTTTAAGGCATGTTTCGTTTTCCCTCTGAAGACAATAGCATTGATGGACGCGGATTCTTTTCCTTTGTCAGCCAATTCCTCATGTATGGTTTTCGTTTTTTTATTCAAATGAACTTGGTTTAATTGGTAAATTGCGTCTAAGAATACTTGCAGTTGGTCTATCTTCAAGGCTTCTTTGGCACCATTGCCGTAGAGAATCATGCGTTTCTTTTGGTCGCTGTACCAAACGAGTCCGGGCACATGATGTTGGTCGGCATACGTTCCCGTTAATAATGTACTGTCGATTGTCACAGACATCGTGGGAAATGAACTCACTACTTGCGGGAAATATTGCCCTTGATGAAGGAGATATTGCATCGCGGGTGCACGGCCTTCTTGAATCGCATCTTGCAAAGGCTTATCCATTAATGAATCAATCAAGATCACAATGACAGGTTTTTTGCCCATTTGATTTACTATGATAGGTGACTTCACACTTTGTTGTTTTAGCTGTTGACTGGAGTCCGATCTACAGCCCAAGATCATCAACAATAAACTTAGCACTAGTGCTATGGTAACTTTATTTTTCATGCCCATGTATGTGTCCCTTTCTTAGAAAAACTTGATCCTCTTATTTTTTTCTTGTACTAAAAATATTATTCCTGTATTGGATCATCGGGACAAAGGTATTTCATACAAGCAATTAAAGTTACGCCTCCATGAATTTTTTGGATCTAATAGGCCAAATTTAAGATCAAACCATTCAGGGAGGGAGCATAACCATGGCTAATACAAACATAAACGAATACTCTATGCATTACATGGATTCTGGTGAAGGAATGGCCATCCTATTCATTCACCCTCCAGTACTCACAAGCTTAAATTTTACACACCAATTCCAAGAGTTATCATCCGATTTTCGAACTATAGCTTTTGATATCAGAGGACACGGTAAAAGTCAGCCTTCCGAACAAACGGTTACTTATCCTCTCATCGCCCTGGATATTAAACATTTGATGGACCGGATGAGCTTAGATAAAGTATTTTTGTGTGGATATTCTACCGGAGGCTCGATAGTACTTGAGTTCCTCTTGACTTATCCAGATCGGGCATGGGGAGGCATTGTTATCAGTGGAATGTCGGAAGTAAACGAATGGCGACTAAGAAACAAAATTTCTTTGGGCCTTGCTCTTTCCAAAATCGGCGCAGTCGGTACGCTTGCCCTTTCTATTGCTTGGTCACAAACGAAACAGCTATCTTTGTTCCGTAAGTTATTCAACGATGCGAAGCAGGGAAATCCCAGGAATGTCGAACAATATTACCGTTACAGCTTGAAGTACAACTGCACCTCTCTGCTCAAGGAAATCCAGCTTCCTGTCCTGCTCGTTTATGGTGAAGAAGATAAGCACTTTCATCCCTATGCCAAAATATTGCATCAACAATTACCAAATAGTGAGCTGGTTTTCCTTAAGAAAGCTGATCATCGCCTTCCTACGAAGGCCGCCAGATTATTGAATGAACTGATCAAGCAGTTCGTAGATCGCTTCAGTCTTTAAGGTAAATCCTACAGGAAAATTCCACATACATATCTACATCCCACTCCTGTTACGTAAGCGTCAAGTAGCCCCCACCTGTTCAACTAAATGAGGGCTAAGTTATGCTGAATTATGATTTAACAAGTTAGCGGAAGTGATGCTGACCGAGGTGTTTCGGTCAATCTCGCCTTTGAACCCTTCCATAAACGAAGCAAGAAGCTGAGTTCTGAAAATCATTTTATCGGAGATTGGAGATTGAGCTGTCTTCACAATTGTGAAACAAACAACCCCGGCCGAAAGGCAGGAATCAGCACATTACATGCCGTTTTCTGCGCCATCGTCGCGCAACCTTACAAGAGTGTTAGGCAATTGTCATCTAGATCAATGGTATCAACCTAGCTGCTCCTCTATACTAATCCATTGATAGGATTATTTTTAAGGAGGAGTTGGCGTGAGGTTTTTTGAAATGCTGCTATTCTTTTCAAGTGCTTGTTTGTTGGCACTCCTGTTCATTATCAATCAACGTATTCGAAAACCAGCTTTGCTCCTGACAAGCGGAGCAGGCTCCATTTTTTTAGTGATACATTTGCTTGTCGAAGGATACAGGGTTCAGCTTTTATTTTTATACGGATTTACGATCCTGATGCTTATGCTCTCACTTATAGACGTTTTCATAACGCTGAAAGTCGTTCGGACTGCCTCGCGAATCCGTAGGGTGCTGGGCCGCCTTTTTATCGTGATTGGGCTAATCGCAACGGGGTGCTTCCTCTATGTGTTTCCCGTATTCGACTTTCCGGCGCCAACCGGCGAGTTGAAGGTAGGTACGCAAGTCTTTCATTTCATCGATCCAAGCCGGGAGGAGACATTTGGCAAAACCACGACAGGCAAAAGGGAATTGATGGTTCAGGTATGGTATCCAGCTCAAGCTGGCATCGGCAAGTATGCTCCCTTTATTCCCGAAACCCAGATTTTACGTTATATGGCCGCGGACTATGGCCTTCCCGGGTTTACTTTTCAACACCTGAAGTACGTACCCAGTCATGCTTATTCGGGGGCCGAAGTCTCTTGGGCACAGACTTCATACCCGCTGATCCTTGCGAATCCCGGCAACGGCTCTTCCAGGTACCTCCACACGTCGCAAGCCGAAAATCTCGCGAGTCATGGATATATCGTGGCAGTGATCGACCACACCTACAATACATTTGCAACCGAGTTTCCGGACGGGCGAATCACGACCAGCACAACCAACGACTTATTCTCGCCCGACCATGATTACCAGACGAGTAGAGGAAATCGCGACAAATTGGGACAAGTTTTAACCGGCGATGTGGCGTTTGCGCTGGACCAATTCGAGCTCATCCAATCGGGACAGATTCCAAGTCATCTAAAAGGGAGAATTGATCTTGGTCATGTCGGGGTGTTCGGTCATTCCATCGGCGGAGCGACGGCCTATGACGCTTCTTACGATCCGCGAATCGCGGTTGGAATAGACCTTGATGGAGGGCTTTATCGACTGCGTGACAGAGAGGGTCTGCGAAAGCCGTTTTTGTTCATCAACTCGGAAAGCTATTTCGAAAAATTAAAAATGGTGATGGATAACCGGGTCTACACGGATGCAGAGCTTAACCATATGGGCTCAACAAGAGAGTGGGAGGATCAAGTAACGGAAGATAAAAAGTTGGAGCTTGAACGGATGCGCGAAACGGTCGACGAAGGAGGACAAGTCCTCTATATCGAAAATACGGAGCATTTGAATTTTGCCGACGTACAGTTCATTTCTCCGATTTTCAAAATGCTGGGCATTACAGGAAAGATTGCGCCCGAAAGAGCGAACTCCGTTATCAATGCCTATATGCTGGATTTCTTCGATAGGTATCTGAAAAATCAAGGCGGAATCTTAATGAAAGGACCGGATAGCCGCTTTCCGGAGGTGAAGTTCGTAACCTCGCTATTATAAATTACGGAACAGGCTACCGATTTTGATATGCTCCCCTTCAAGTAGACAGGTTTAATAAATAAACCGCTACTTGAAGGGGAGTTTTCCTTTGTCTAAGAAGAACGAATACAATGCGATTGAGAAACTAGCCATCATACAGGAGTTAAAAGCAGGACAGAGCAGCCGTGTGGAAGTAGCAAAAAACATAACATCAGCGTTACCACCTTAGTAAAATGGCTACTACTTCTTCCTTGCCTGTAGGCCATTGAAATCTGCCACGTTCTAGGCTGCGATAGTAAAGCCAGAACCCATTGTGATCCCAATATAGAATTTTGAGCTTGTTGCATGCCCGGTTACAGAATACGAATAAGCCGGAGGAGAACGGATTCAGACCAAAGCTTTCCTGAACGATGGCAGCAAGTCCGTCGATCGACTTGCGCAGATCGGTGGAACCACAAGCAAGAAACACACGCTGATGCTTGGAAAGGTCAGCATGGTGAAGTAAGCGCGTGAATCACTTCGCGCAAAAGCATTGGGTCAAAGCGGGAATGAAGCTCGATACTGGCTTCACCGATATGAAGGATTAGAGAAGGAGAAACGCTGCCAGGTGGATCTACAGTGGCAAGAGGTACAAACTGTACGGGAGAAGTCTTTGGATCTGGAGTAGCTGAGGATGATACCGCTTTATTTTGTACAGCAATATTTCAATTGTTCGACAGAACAATGATTTGCGGAGCACCAAGCTTTCATCGTGAGGCCACTTGCCCGATAGGCTGCGATACGTGTGTGCCAATCTTGTCTGCGTTGTTCTTTGGCATTCATGAGTTACCCTCCGTATTCAGGTTAATCTCATGATCTCATAGCTAGGTTAGTAGTTGAAGGTATGGAGAGTTTGACTCTTAGCCTGTTACTGTATCTTTGCCTGTATATTGACCTGGTCCTCAAAGTGAAAAATAATATATAATATTTCACACCATGTAAATATACATTTTATACTAAAATCATATATAGTTTAGGAAGGATAGAAATGTTTCTGCTACTAAATCCGAAGGGGTGTAAAAAAGAAATGCTAAAGCGTATTCAAAATCTTTTCGTTATCCCTAACTACCCATTGTTCATGATCTGCATGTTATTGCAAGGCATGGCTATATCCATCAGCGCACCTTTTTTAGCTGTATATTTTACAAGTACACTTGGCGTATCTGTGGGAACCTTTGGTGTGTTTACAGCGGTGACTTTGATTTGTGGCATATGGATAAGCTCTCTGATTGCCAAACGTTCTGATACCGGATTAGATCGTAAACAAATTTTGGTGATTTGTACGTTATTTAATGCCGTAGCATTTGCAGGATATCTTGTAATCCAAAATTTTTATGTACTTTTTGTTTATATGACGATCTTTACGGCCATTGGTGCTCCTGGGATGCCGCAGTTATTTGCCAGTGCACGTGAAGCAGTAGATCGCAGTAAATCTGCGGATCACGCCTTTGCTAATTCAACGCTTCGGTCTATGTTTTCTCTTGGCTTTATTACCGGGCCGCTTTTTGGTTCCTTTTTGATTGCACATACGGGCTTTAAGGGTATCTTTATGGGAACGACCTCTATTTTTGTTCTTATTGCTGTTCTTTTATTCTTTTTTATCCAGCAGCCTCCCGCTCAGCTTAAACATAAGAATCAACTTTCACTTCATAACATTACATTACATAAAAATATTGAGATTCTGATCCCCTTTTTAGTTCTTACTCTGCTCTATACGTCTCACTGGATGAACAGTTTAAATATTTCTTTGTTCATCATTCACAATTTAAAAGGTGACACGAGTGACGTTGCTCTAGTATCCAGTATTTGCGCCATTTTAGAAATCCCATTGATGCTCATGCTAGGCGTACTAGCAGCTAAATACTCCAACCGTTTGCTTGTATTTTTAGGGGCATTAACAGGAGTTGTCTATTATATCCTTGTTATTATGTCTACGGAGATGTGGCAGCTATTCGTGGGGCAACTTCTTCTAGCCTTCTTTGTTGCAGTGATTTCTGCCATTGGCATTAGTTACATGCAGGATTTGTTGCCCTCTCTTCCAGGGTACGCATCGACGCTATATTCCAATGCGACAACCATCGGAAGACTGGTAGGGAGCTTGATGGGCGGATTAACCGCTCAATGGATTGGTTACCGAAACACCTATTGGGTATGTTTGGCCCTAATCATCTGCTCCCTTGGTCTCCTGGCAATTTCGAAGAAATTAGAGTTTGAAAAATCTGCTGCTTTAAAAGAAAGGAATCACAGTATATAGACTGCGCTTATTTTTCTATGGTGGAGAAATGACTCATAATTGTATCTGCAGCATGTCTATACCCACCAGCCTGGCGTAATGATTCGCCGATCACATGAGCCTGTTCTTTATAGGTTGGATGACTCAATACCTCTAATAAGGCAGCTCTCAAACTAGCGGGTGTAAGCTCATTTTTATCCACAACAACACCCGCTCCCAGTTCCTGCACCCGACTGGCTACGATCGGCTGATCCGATGTTAAAGGAATCATGACCTGCGGTACATTGTAATATAGGGCTTCACTTGTACTGTTCATCCCCGCATGTGTAACAAAAGCGTCCACATGCTGAAGCATTTCCAATTGCGGAATATAAGGCTTGATTATAAAATTGTCAGGGATACACGGGGCCAATGGCTCCATGTCTGTATAATTGCCTGAAGACAGCACAAACTGCACCGGCAAATCGCGAAATGCTGCAAAACAAAGCTTATAAAATTCCAAGTCTTTATTCAATATAGTACCCATTGAAATGTAAACCGCCTGTGGATGCAGAACACGAAGTTGTTCGAACGGGAAAGATGGAGCATCTTTACGCGGTACAATAGAAGGACCTGTAAAAATAAAACTGTGATCCAGTTTTTCGGCTTGCGGTTGAAAATAGCGGCTTGTATAAACTATTCTTAAGCGCCCGCCATGAGGAGCAATCTCTTCTATAGCCGGAGCGTCAACCTGAAGCTCATTAGCTAGTTGATGCGTTATTTGCATCGTAGCCGTGTACAACTTTTTTACCTCCGGATCATTGTCATTCATGCCTTGTCCCGATCCCAACGGCTCTACGAAAGCAAAAGAAGCGATAGAGCACACAGCAGGGATTCCTAGCTTCTGTGCAATAATCGTGCCTCCCCAGCCCATCAAAGAATCATAGATTAAATAATCATAGGTTCTGTTTTCAATAACTCTCAAAACCTCTGGAATAATCGGAAGAATCATACCTTTTACCATCATGTACACAAATTGATAATGATGTTTGTATTCTGCTGGCTTTAAATCAGAGTCTTTAGAAAAAGCATCATCAACAAAAGGGTAGGTGATCATCTGTGCTCCTGTCTGTTGAATTCTCGTACGATATTCTTCCGTACACACATAGTCAACATCCTCCCCACTGTCTACCAACCTTTTCACTAATCCTAGTGTCGGATTAACATGGCCTTCAGCAGGCGTGATCACTACTAACACACGTGCCATACCTTACACCTCCAAATCAATAATAAATTACAATTTGAAATAAATGCACTTTTAACATAGCAAACATTTACCATATAAACAAGTATTTTCAACACCGAAAATTAAGTATGTATCCTCTACTCAAACTATAGAAATAAGCGAGGCTGAACGCTAGAAGCGCTTGCCCCGCTTAACCATTGAACATCAAATTTAAAGACGCCAATCCCAATGGTCTGTCCCGCTCAGAACAGCTTCAACGGTGTACTGGCTTGCTTCATCGGCGGTAAGCTGTTTGGCCCAAGGTACACGCCCGCTACTTTCTGCACCTGGCCCAAAGTTGTCAAACTCTCCAAATCTTGCGGTCTGCTCATTGGATTCCTTGCCCCAATTGTTCCAGCCGCCCGGCTTGATATGGTCATCCATATAGGTCTTCAAAAAAGTAACATGAGCGTAAGGGCGCCATGGCCGTCCGAGATCCACCTTGCCTGTCAAGCCATTTTCTGTTGTCAGCCGACATTGAATAAATACAAAGCCCGGCTTGTTCTCTTCTGTTGAAGCTGCTGTCACATATCCAGCACGCAGGCTGTGTATGATCGAATTATCAAACACGGCAGGTGCATTGCCAAATATAAAATCTACACTGCCACTGATGTAGCTGTCCTTGAAATACTGTCTGCCACGGTTCACAAGCAACGTATCCTGTAGGCCGGTAATTTTGACATTGTGATACTTACCACGATCGCCTTCGGCATATAACGCTACAGCCTGCACCTGCCCAGTTCCTTCTGTATTGGCAACCGTGACATTCTCCAACACAAAATCGGGACTTTGCACACGCATTGTATAGCTGTTGCTTGTTCCTAATTCTTTTCCGTCCACCACGGTTTTGGCCGTATCATCAAAAGAAATGATCGTTTTGTCGCGATCTTCTCCGATAATGCTCAGATTTTTTTTGGAGGAATTCACCTTTATTTTTTCACGATACGTACCGTTTTTGAGATGGATAACTGTCCTTGTGTTGCTGTCGTCAGGGACTGCGTCAATAGCTGCCTGAAGAGATCTAAAGTCAGCAGGGCCATAGGTCGCTACCACCACACTAGTGGGATGAGTTCCTCCTGAGTCTGTCAGGTTGCGGATGGTGACATTGCTGAATTCCGACGTATTGTAATTCCATACATCGTTTTGTTGTTTGGATGCATCGGTAGCCAACCCGATCAATAGCGGCTGATTATCCGGCACATCTATAACAGTTTCACCAACCTTCTCCCAGTTCGTCACACCATCTGCGGATACCCAGCCGGTAACCTTTTGTCCTTGTCGTACAAGACGAACCGAATATGGCGTTGTAATAAAAGCCTCCATTGACGCGCGTTTCGTCTTACCATCGGTTTGATCACGACTGATAAGAATACCCTGTTTGCCATATTTAACAAATGCTAAAGACATAAAAACCATTTTTGATCCAGACTTCAGCGATTCACGAATCATTACACCCGCTTCGGCATTATCATCCACCGGGGTAATTTGTTCCACACGGGCTGTGATCTCAGTGTCACCTTCCCATTTTTGATAAGCATAATGGAAAAGATCTGCCTTACCGTCAACGTCTCCCGCTGACTTCAGTCGTATGCTGCTGCCGCTTGCATCTTCTTTTAAGACCTGAGTATGCCCTTTTATATAACCATCGTTGCCCTCAGAGCCAATCTCTTCGCTGAGCCAACTTCCCGATGGCGCAGTCGTATTGACGTGAATGGTAACAGGATTGGAAAATACAGCAGTCCCCTTGCGGTCAGTCACCCGTACAATAATATTATGGGTACCGTCTGTTACATGATTCCAATCGAGATGATAAGGTGCGGTCTCTACTTTACCAACAAGTTTGCCATCAATGATAAATTCAACGTGAGCAATACCATCTTTGTCCTTGGCTGTTGCTGTTATGGTCGCATCCCGGCCTGCTTCCAAAATATCGTTATGCTTTAGTGAACGTCCGTTTGCATCCGACACCTGAACGACGGCCTCTGGATTATCCACCTCATTTCCATTCGACAGCTTCTCAATAAGATCATTTAAATAGACCTCAAGATTCGTATAACCCTTGGCAAAATGAGCATACGCCCCTGTACCGGCAAGCCCCTGACCGTTACGGTCATCTGCATTATTGGGGTCCAGCCCATTGGCACGTTCCCATTCATCCGGCATTCCATCATGGTCACTGTCAGAAAGCTCCGTCGTCGTTACCTTATAATCGTCATAAATCCACCCTGCTTCACGCGGAGAGTTAATAAACGTACCCGTTCCATTCTTCACATCATTCATAATTCGGGCGTCCACCGCATCTCTTCTTGGCAGCGTGGCTCCTGAGCCGGCAAGCACCTCAGTATATGCGGTTTGTGCATCTGTCGCTTGATATGGACCATACGCATCTGGTGAGATTCCGTTGTCGTATTCCCCTCTAACTTCAATCGGCTCCGCCAAACGGGTGGAAGGATCAATAATTGACCCAATGGATGTTCCAAGCTGCCAGTTGTCTTTTGTAACCGAGTCATTGCCGTACATGTAGTTACCACCAATAAAGATGCGTGTTTTATATTTTTTACTACCCACGTCCACAAAGATTTGACCGCGAACGTCCTGATATGTGTTGGGGCCATACTTATAATAGTTATTTAGCACATTATACGATCCTTCACCGCCGCCGTATGAAGAGAAAAATCCCCAGTTATAAATGACATTATTGGTCATTTCCACAGCGTCGATTTGTTTTTTATCGGTTGGAAAACGCGGATTACGGCTTGCATTGTGAGCCAACAAGTTATGATGATAGGTGGAATTCCGTCCGCCCCATATGCCGCCATAGCCGTGGCGACCTTTCTGGTGCGTAGTCATTAGCATACTCTCGGACGCAATGGACCATTGTACCGTTGTATTGACGTTGTCATACAGGCTCAGTATCTCATCCACCGACCAGCTAAAGGAACAGTGATCAATCATTATGTTTTTATGGTATCTGGCTCCTAACGCGTCATCCTCACTGGGGTAACGGTCGGTCAATCGGAAACGCAGGTAACGGAGAATGACGTTATCTGCATCAATCCCTGTTGTGTAATCGCTTACAGTTATACCGTCGCCAGGAGCTGTCTGACCAGCAACCGTCAGGTTGTTTCCCAAGATTTTAAGTGGCTCCTTGAGGTGAATCGTTCCACCCACCCGGAATACGACCGTCCGATTATCGGAGCTGACCGCTGCGCGAAGAGATCCGGGTATTATCTGTTCCCCTTTGCCGTAGTCTGCCAGCGTGGTAACCTCATACACTTCACCTCCGCGTCCACCGGTAACATATTTACCGCCACCCTCAGCCCCCGGAAACGCCGGAATATCCGTCGCTACTTTCGACACCTTTGCATTCTCTGTTCCTACCGCAGTCTCCGCTTGGATTAGTGGTGGGCACAAGGTCAACAACAATGAACCCACAACCACATTACATAGCACCTTTTTCCATGTACGCTGCTTGCTCATATTCTGTTTCCTCCCTAAGATTTTCTTCCACATCAGCGCATATTTTTATAAAAACACGATTCGAGACGTTCAGAAGCGCCTTCACCTCCTTTCATCAATCTTTTCTGCTTTTATCATTGGCAGGTTGTCATATATACTGTTGGTATATGAATGCGCTTACTTATCTTAATTTGTAAAGGAAGAAGCACATGAATGAAATGAAAGAAGATAAATATGTCATTGGCGAACAACAATTTTCCATTCATCACATCTATCGTACCGGTTTCACAGTCATGCCCCGGCCTCATGTCCATGAGAACTATGAGCTGTATCTCTTACTGCGAGGCGAACGCATCTATTTTATGAATGGCAAGGTATACACCGCTCGCAAGGGGGATCTGATATTCATCCTTCCTCATGACTTGCACTCTACCGCCAGTACGCAATTGCAGGAAACAGAGCGCATCTTGATTCATTTTTCTCCGACGTTTCTCCCACAGCAGGATCATGACATTCTTGACCTGCCGCCGTATCAGCAATCCGCGTTGCTTCGCTTACCTGCGAGAGAGCAAGTGGAAGTTGAACGTTTATTCCTACAGATGAATACCGAATGCAGGAATAAGCAGCCTCTGCATGACCGTTGCGTACAGCATCTACTGCTGGAAATGCTGATCCTGGTGCACCGATCGGAAGCGATCGAGCGTAGTGAACCTGTTTCCTCTCATCCCATGCATCAGAAAATCACGGAAATTTCTTCTTTTATTCAGGATCATTACAATGAACCGTTAACTCTCGAACAAGTGGCCGCCTGCTTTTTCATTAGTCCAGCGTACCTAAGCCGTATCTTTCTAAAGTTGACTGGTTTTCATTTCAGCGAATACATCCGCGTAGTGAGGGTCAGGGCGGCCCAAACCAGACTTCGAACCACCAAGGACAAAATCCAGCATATTGCAGAGGATGTCGGGTTCGGTCATGCTTCCCACTTTAATAAAATCTTCAAAAAAATAACTGGGCTCTCCCCTCTTCAGTACCGCAAGCAGGTTCGGTAGATATTCAGTGTAAAGAATTAGACGCCGATTTTATACCTCCGCTCTTGTCTTGTTTTTCCATTTTTATATCCACTTGCTCTTTCATGGAACTAAAGACAAGCCACTTTGGAATAAGTAAAATGCACAAAAAAAACCATACTTCGCTGCAATGCATGCAACGAAGTATGGCTATTACATAGTCATTCTACATCTTTAAAATTATAAATTACTCTTTCTATGACCTTTATCGCAATGCTTTAATATCCTGAATTAGCAATTCAACATTTTCTTTCTTCGTTGCCCAACTGGTACAGAATCGAACAGCACTATGTGCATCATCAACCTTTTCCCAAAAGGAGTAAGTATATTTTTCACTCAATGCCTTTAGTATACGATCTGGTAAAATCGGAAACTGCTGATTGGTTGTAGAACGGTATTGAAAAGAAAACCCTTGCTCAGATAATCCGTTTTGAAGCAGCATGGCCATATCTATAGCGTGTTTGGAAATTTCAACGTATAAACCGTCTTCAAACAAAGTTTCGAATTGAATGCCCAACATTCTTCCCTTAGCCAGCAGCCCTCCTTTTTGCTTGATCATATATCGAAAATCTTTTTTCAATGTACCATTTAGAATGACTACTGCTTCTCCCATCAAGGCTCCAATTTTGGTCCCACCAATATAAAATACATCGCATAGCTTCGCTATATCTGCTAAAGATACATCGCTATCTTCGGCCACCAAGCCATAACCTAATCGGGCTCCATCTATAAACAGTGGTAAACCACACTCTCGACAGACTCTACTTAATGCCTCCAGCTCTGATTTACTATAGATCGTTCCATTTTCAGTAGGTTGGGAAATATAAACCATACCGGGCTGTACACTATGCTCAGGAGCGGCATCATTCCAGTGAGCGTCATACAAATCTTGTACCTGCTCGGCCCGGATCTTCCCATCCCCGCTTGGCAAAGTAAGTATTTTATGTCCAGTAGCTTCAATCGCTCCGGTTTCATGAACAGCAACATGTCCAGAAACTGCCGCAACGACGCCTTGATGTGGACGCAGAATAGAAGAAATGACGGTGGTATTGGTCTGTGTACCTCCAACCAAAAAGTGTACATCCGCATTTGGGGAGTCACATGCTTCTTTAATATATGCTCTGGCTTTTTCACAATGATCGTCCACACCATAACCTGGAGTTTGTTCATCATTAGTCTCCAGTAGTCGCTTTAATATGCGCTCATGGGCACCTTCGGTATAGTCGCATTCAAATCGTATCATTCTGTATCCTCTCCAAATTATCCAATTTCTTCTGAATTAACAACATAGAAGCATGTAATTCCTTTATCTCTTCTTCTGAAAGTCCTTGAACTAATTTTAGAATTTGTTCATCAGACCTTTCATTCAGTTGGTTATAGAACTCCTTTCCTTTAGGAGTCAAACGAATCAGATTTGTTCTATTATCCAACGTTGAATTTTCCTTAACAAGAAAGCCCTCTTTGCAAAATTTAGCAATGATCCTACTCATATAGCTGCGATCAATTTTAAGAGATTCGACAAGAGTATTCGCAATACATGGCTCGATCAACCCGATCTCTATAATGACACGGGCCTCGGTAAAGGAATATCCGCTATCCAGCACATGTCTATCTAAAACCCCCAGTATATTCGTATAGAACCGATTAAAACGCCTCATATCCGCTATGATATTAGCATCTATATTGATCATAACTCCCCCAATTTAGTGGACTTTTGCAACAATTATAGTAATGATTTTTGTGGACTATGTCAATGAAATAATAATCACAAAAGAAAAATCGTACATTAAGACACTCGTCTAATGTACGATTTCATAATAATAAGGAAATAATGAAGTATATTCTTTTCTATATTTACTTACAAGGTCATTGAGCTATCGCTATTTATAGCCTTTTCCTTCTTATGCTTCCGTTTCAGCTTCAGATGAGCTACGACCATATAAAGAGTCGGAACTACAAACAACGTTAAAATGGTTGAAAAAATCAGTCCGAATATAATGGTCGCTGCCAATGGCTTGAATAGAATTTCTCCCATCGTAGCAATCGGTATCATTCCGACGATCGCAGTTAGCGAGGTGAGCAAGATCGGACGGAAACGGGCAGAGCATGCCATTAAGATGGCTTCTGTTAATTCTGCGCCTTCACGCCGCGCATCTTCAATAAACTCGATCAATACAATACCATTGCGCACGACGATACCGGCAAGTGAAATGATACCCATAATACTCATAAAACCAATTGGCATACCTGTAATAAAGCTACCAAGCACTCCTCCTGCTGCTGCCAGGTACACAGTCGTCATTATAATGATCGGTGTGGAAACCGAGTAAAACTGCATGGTGATCAAGAGCAGAATGAGAAAAACAACGATAACGGCTAATTTGCCTAAATCCTTAAACAAATCGGTCTGCGTAGATGTTTCCCCGTCCATTTCCCAAGTGTACCCCGAATCGAAATGTGTACTTGTAAGCTTGCTACGGATGTCCTGGGTGAGCTCCGTAGCCGTACGCCCTTTTGCATTGGCGGAGATCGTTACCGTCCGTTCCAAATCATAGCGGTGGATTTGCTGAATGGAAAAGTCCGGTTTCATCGTTGCTAACTGGGATAACGGGATCTGCTCTCCTCCCGCATTAGTGACACTTAGCTGTTGGAATAACACCTCAGGATCATGGTTAGGTTTATCCATGTACATATTGATATCCAGCAGTTCCTTACCCGTGTCAAAATCCGTGACCTTCACTCCGTCACCCATTAGCAACAAAGTGCGGGTTAAGTTGGAATAGTTGACCTGATATTTATCCAAGGCCTGCTGGTTGACTTGAAAATTCAAATTATAGCTTTGCATCCCCATATTATCGGTCACATCTACAGCTCCAGGAGTTCCCGCAACAATTTCTTTTATTTTTGTGGTCATCGTTTGCAACTTTCCAAGGTCTTCTCCTTTAATACGGACAGATACTGCACTACCGACTGGGATGCCTAATTGAGGAACACGTATACTTATTAATGCTGCTGGATATTTGGCTTGCAGCGTACTTGTCCAGCTGTCCACTGTTTTTTTGATATCAAAGACTCCCTCTTTACCAACAACAGTAAGTTGTCCGTGTACCGCTCCCACGGAGCCACTACCAGCTACTATATCGCTGTACATTTGAGGTGCTCCACCACCTGCCGTTGCTGCCAAATGTTCGGTTTCTGGCTGCTTTTTAACCCAGTTCTCAATCTCGGTTATAACCTGATTGGTTGCCTGCAACGACGTTCCTTCTGGCATCGTTACGTTGATTGTGGCATCCGGTTGGTCCGATTCAGGAAATAATTGAATGGGCACAATAGCAAGCAGTCCATAAGCTGCCGTACCAATCATAAGACCAATAAGCGCAGTGAAAAGTGGTCGACGCAGTATTCTCGGCATCCAGTTTTTAGCGTATACATTAGAGAGGGACTGAATTTGATTGCCAAGAAGCCCTGGAGGCTTGGTCGGTTTGCTACGTTCTTTACCTTTATGACGGTTATCGTACCATTGACGGAAAATAGGAATGATCGTAAGCGACATAATCATGGAGGCCAGCATCGTTAACGAAATAACGGTAGGGATCGGTTTAATAAAGTCTCCCATATTGCCCGGTAGAAATAAAAGCGGGGCAAATGCTGCAACCGTAGCCAGCGTGGCTGTAATGATCGATAAGGATACTTCTTTCGTTCCTTTAATTGCCGCCTCCGTAGCATCTTCCCCAAATTCAGAGCGTCGGCGTTCAATGTTGTCGTTTACCACAACGGCATCATCAACCAGTATCCCCAGTACGATGATTAATCCGATGACTGAAATTTGATTCAGCGTCGTTCCTGTCATCGGCAAGACAATAAAACCGATGGCAATAGAAACAGGGATAGCCAAGGCCACAAATGCAGAGGTCAGCAAGTTCAAACCTAATGTACAAATCACAATAACCGATGCAATAGCAATCATCATCTCTTTGGAGAGATTACCAAATATTTCACTTACACGGTCATTTTGAGCGAAAAGTAGTTCAAAATGTACATCCTTAGGTAAACTACTCGCAAGTTCGTTGATTTTGGCTGTTGCCGCTTTGGATACCGTTGGTACGTCTGTGCCTTTATCTCCACTCAAACTGATTGAAATAGCAGGCTTGGTATTCACATACGTATAACTCCCCGTTTTTTTTAAAACAAGCGAGGCTGAACCTATATCCTTCAAGGATATAGGGAACCCTTCTTCGTTGCTTGAAATCTGAACATTATTTAAAACATTGGGATCAGTTGAAGCATCTACTGTCAACTGATACGTACGCTGATTGAAATCCAGACTTCCTGTAGGCACTCTATCGTTTTCATTTTTAATGGCTTGAACGACCTGTTCCCAGGAGATGTCATATTGCTGCATTTTTTGAGTGTTCAGGCTTATCCGTACTTCTTGTTCTGGAATTCCTTGAATATTAACTTTTGAAATTCCTGAGACCGTTTTTAATTGATCTTTCCATTTATTCATCAATTCATTTAACGCATATAAATTTTCAACTTTATCAGAAGTGATTGCGTATGACCCGATGAAGGAGCCTGCCATACTATCATTGATAATGGGCTGCATCGCATCGTCCGGAAGTTCAGACTGCGCATCCTGTACCTTTGTACGAAGATCGGCCCACACTTTTGTCGGATTTGCCTCATCCAAAGCTTCTATACTTATACTAGATTGGCCCTTAGATGAAGTGGAAGAAATAGTTTTGACACCCTCCACTTCTTTAATTTTCTGTTCCAATATCTTCGTAATGGTTTGTTCGATTCTTTCAGGTGAGGCCCCTGGATACACAGTTGTGACACTGGCTGACATAGGAATAACGTCGGGCATCTCCTGTTTAGGTAACGATGCAAAATTGTAAATCCCTAGCAAAATACACATGCCAAAGAAAATAAGTGTGATTTTCTGCTTTTTAACGATATATTTAATCATTCGGACGACTCCTCCGATTTCCCAAGTACATCATTCCCAATTAAATCACCATTAAATAAGGTTCCTGCTCCTTGCGTAACGATTTGATCGCCTGCCTGTAGCCCAGAGACCACTTCGAGTAGATTATTAGTCACTTTCCCCAGTTTAATCGCGGCTTTTACGGCCTTTCCATTCACAACTTTAAAGACATACGGGTCATTTTCCGTACTAATTACAGCCTCTACGGGTACTAAAAGCGCTTCGTTTTGATTCATGCTTTTAGAAGCACTAATGACTTGACCAGGCTTCCAATTCAGTTCAGGATTGGGAATGCTAACTTCCACATTGATGCTTCCCGTTTTGGAATTAGTCGATGGATAGATCTGGGTAACAGTCCCTGTTCTGATTTCATCATAGAGAGATATATTTACTTTTTGGTTTTTCTTCCACGATAAGATTTCACTGTCCGGTACGGGGAGAAGTACTTTTAAAGTCTTGATATTTCCGACAACAAATGCCTCACTCCCGCTGGAGCCCAATTGACCATCAGATATCTTTTTTTCAATCACAACACCAGTGATCGGGGAGGTTAAAGTAGCTTTTTTCAGTGACAAGGATGACTGTTCATAAGCAGCCAGTGCATCCTCATAGGTAGCCTGCGCCTGGGCTTTGCTGGCTATCCCTTGTTGCCTAGTAGCCCTAGCTGACTCCAGCCCTGCTCTGGCCTGATCTACCCCAGCCGAAGCTTGTGCACGTTGTTCTTGGGATGCCCCTGCAAGCAAAAGAGACAATTTCTCTTGCGCATCACTTAAACTTTCTTGTGCGTTCGTTAATTCCAACTGTGCATTCTCATTTTCCGTTAAGGATACTGCACCTGCCTGGAATAGACTTTGGGACCGTGCGGCATCCGCTTTCTTCTTGTTGTAATTATTAGTTGCTACAGTAACCGCATTTTGAGACTGTGCAATCTCCTGCTTTTTGGCGCCATTGTTCAATTCCTGCAATTTGGATTGGGCCGCATTGACCTGGGATTGTGAACTATGAATGCCCGCCTGTGCCGATTGAACAGAAGCCTCCGCTTGGCTAACACCAGCCTTTGCCTTTTCCATGGTTGCCTTTGCCCGATCCAGCTGTAACTGATAAGCAGATGTATCTAACTTCGCAAGGACACTCCCTTTTTCTACTGAATCTCCAACCTCGACCATGGTGTTCAATATACGTCCATCCGCTTCAAAGGAAACATTGGCCTCATTACTTGCCTGCAATGTCCCCGCCAAATTAAAATCATTGGCCAAAGGTTTCATTGCAAGTTTCTCCACTTTTACCGGGTGACTGGCTTGTGTTACAGAGTTCTCCGTTGCACTGGAGCAACCAGAAGCTACTATAGCTAATACAACCCCTGCAATCATTATTCTGATTCCTTTTCTCTTCAACTAATGTCATCCTCTCTGATTCTCTCTTCTAAAGGTGCTATCAGCAACCCGTGGGTCAAGTAAACTTTTTCATCCTTTTTTCATGTTATAACAATGAACAAACAAAAAAATCGTACAAAGGGGCAAGCACCTTATGTACGACTGGGCAAATAAATAACATATTTTCAGTTATTATTTCTAAAGCTGTAAAATACCACGTTCCAACGAAACAGCAACAGCTTCGGATCTGGAATCAACACCAAGCTTGTTATAAATATTCGTTAAATGTGCCTTTACGGTACGCTCGGAAATTCCCATATCAAACGCAATTTCCTTACTTTTATAACCATGTGCAACAGACTTTAATATGTGCCTTTCCTTATCAGTCAGAACTAAGTTTCTTTCGTGTGACTCTATCTCAGCTTCTCTCTTATTCGTGGCAGCGAATACCCTTGCTGTTATCTCTGGCTGAAGCAGCGTTTCCCCCCTTAGCGCAGACTCAATAGTGCGAAATAAATTTTCTCGACTGGTATCTTTTAATAAATATCCTTTTGCTCCCAAAGAGAGCCCCTTAATCATTAAATCATCTTCGTTATAGGTCGTCAGGATAATGACTGGTGTTTCATTTTGTTTTTCTCTGAGGGCTTTCATGGTTTCCAAACCACTCATTTGTGGCATATATAAATCCAACAATATGACATGCGGCTGAAGTTCTTCAATCAATTTAAGAGCCGTTACACCTTCTCCGGCTTCACCAATAACCTCATAACTGTCATTGGTCTCCAGCACCAGCTTTAATCCTTCTCTAACTACCCAATGATCGTCGACAATTAAAATCTTGTATTTCATGATAGGTCTCCTTTAGTAAGAGGCGTCTCTATTTTTATAGCTGTACCTTCTTGAAATATACTGCTAATATTGATTTTTCCACCCAGTATCCGTACACGTTCATGTATACCTATTATTCCGTAATGCCCTGTTTGCTTGGCAATAATATCCGTATCAAATCCTTTTCCATCATCGCGAATCTCGATTTCAATCTTGCCTTCGTTATCTAAAATATTAATCCATACGGTATTAGCATGTGAATGCTTCGCTACGTTGGTTAAACACTCGCTTATAATAAACAATCCATGTTCGAACACCAGTCTGGGAACCGAAGCTTTAATTTTGATGTTGCGTATTACACGAATGCTCGTAGCCATTGTAAATCGCTGTATTTCTTCCTCCACTGCTTCTGCAAAATCAACTTCCGAGATGGTTTTCGAACGCAGATTGTCTATAGCTCGCCTTGAATCAGACAATGTTCTTCGCACTTGTGACATCGATTGTTGAACGATCTCCTGAGCTCTTTGCGTACTTCCTTTTGTCAGATGGGCATCAATGGCTTCAAGTTGCATGATTAGCCCAGCAAGCCCCTGTGCCAGCGTATCATGAAGATCACGGGCCATACGTTGTCGTTCGTTAGCAATTGTAAGTTCTTCGACCTTTTGATGTGCGATTTCAAGTTCCTTAAGAACATTTTGCGTGTGGATTCGTGCTTGGACTTGTTTGAGAAAAAGAATGGCATAAGCTACTATAACAACTGCAATTAGAAAAAATAGCGGGATGAACAATACAAACTGCTTGCCATCATTATGCCAGACCACAGCCACACAAAAAAGTACATAGGAGATCAAAAATACAAGAATGACCTTAAGCGGCTTATAATAAATACCTATACTCTGCCCCACCAAAATTGGCATTAACCCAACCAGTACAATGGAGAAACTTTCAGGTAAAAGTAAGGCACTTGAAAAGATCAATCCTCCTTGTACAACAAAATAAGCCCATGAAAAATATTTTGCAACTCTTTGAGCATGCAAGTACAAGAGGATGTGTAATATGACAATTACAGTAAATAAGACACTTTGCAGAAGATTTAGTCCACTAGACAAATGTTGAAGAATGACAGACTCACTATAAATTATAAAAATCCATATTATAGTTAATACTTTTGAAATATCTTTCTTCTCAAATTCACCTTCACTTTCACTTATTTCCGTATCTACATTCTGGACCTGTACATTGAATTCATCGTTCATAATTCCCTCCTACAATTCTGAATTCGGCTTTTCAACTTATTAGAGACCATGCCGCTATGAGGGCCTGATCCATTTAGTTTGGACAGAAATCATTTATATATTATTTTACAAAAAAACAAACAGAAAAAAACGTACACATGGGCAATATCATTTGTACGTTTGGGCATTAAATACTATTTGCTTTTTAAGAATCATCTTCATTTTGGTATAAAAGCTTAATGCTAACTCTCCTCTGCACGTTACCTGCAGCTTCATTGTCTTCAGCAATCACCTGCCACTGTCTGCCGATAAGCCCTTGCAAAGTATCGATTTCGAGAGGATCAAGATGCAGATTCTTCAACGTGATCCCATCTTGCTCATAATCGCGATCTAGGGCTCGATCAAAACGAAAATAAAGCAGCCTTTTCAATCCATTGATGTGTAAAAACTTAAATTCATAACCACTAAGGATCGCTTCTTCCCACTCGTCTCCTATGTCTTCTGCCGTTTGACAACGTTCTTTGAAATCCATTGTTTTTTCTTTAACCTTGTCGAGCAAAGGAGTGAAATCCTGTTTTTTGATACATTCAATGATGACGTCTTTCGGTTCACCACTCGTACGTAAGTTCTCGATCAGAAAGGCCACTGGGATGGACAATTTCACTTTACTCATTGGAGTATACTCCTTTACTCAAGTAGGAATTGAACCAAGCCACCACTTGTTCAAAGTTATCCACACGAAGGGACGGTTTACCGCTCTTTAGCAATGAATGATTGGACCCGGGATATCGAATGAGGCGTGTTATTTTACCCAACCGCTTCAGAGCCGTATATAACTCATCCCCTTGGCTAACAGGGCAGCGCAGGTCTTCCTCGCCGTGTAAAATCAGCAACGGAGTTTCAATGCTATTTACATGTGCCAGTGGGGATTTGGACCAGAGTAGCTCAGGATCTTCCCACGGGTTAGCCCCAACGATTCCCTCTGTGTAGGAAATACCAATATCGCTCAAGCCATAGAAGGAGAGCCAGTTGGAGATGCAGCGTTGCGTAACGGCAGCTCGAAATCGGTTCGTGTGAGAAATGATCCAGTTGGTCATCAGGCCGCCATAACTGCCGCCAGCCACCCCGAGCCTGGTTTCATCTATACAATCAAACTGGCTCAGCACAAAGTCCAAGGCGTCCAGCAGATCACGATAATCTCCTCCCCCAAAGTCCCCCCGGCAGGCCTGAGCAAAATCCTGACCATAACCAAAGCTACCGCGCGGATTGGTCATGAGCACGGCATATCCCTGCGCAAGGAGCGTCTGCATTTCATGGCTATACGTGCCGGTATACATCGCATGGGGTCCGCCGTGAATTTGTAAGATCAAAGGAACCTGATCCCCCGGTACCATTCCGGCCGGTTTGAAAATCCATCCTTGTACCTTGAAGCCATCCGAAGCCTCAAACCAAAATGTCTCTGGTGAACTCACTTGCAAGGAAGCCATATGATCGTCGTTATGGTGCGTAAGTCGCTTCTCTTCCCCTGTCTCCAGATTCATTTGATACAGCTCGCCTGGCCGGTCCACATCAAGTGCAGCAAAAACCAAATAGCGGCCGTCAGCAGATAGCGTGTACTGATAGATATCTCTATCACTTCCGCCAGTCACCGCTTGAACATCCCCGTCCATTGTGATGCGGTATATATGAACAGCACCCTGCAACGTCCCGAGCACATACATTTCTGGCTTCAATCGTGCAGGAGCATATAACGGAGATGGAGACGGACCAAATGATTTCATATCGCTTAAGGCGAAGTTGCCGATTTGCATGTCTAATTCAGGAACCAATAGTTCCGGGGCTCCCCCCGTAACAGGCACGGTGTATAGTCGATTCTGGCTACCACTTCCATAAATGCGATCACTAGCGATCAGAGTCAATGATTTTCCGTCTGGGGCATACGAAAATTGGCTAATCGCCAAGCTGGAATCCGTAACTTTCACCAGATTACCGCCGTCGCAATCGATCGTATACACATCCGAAAACGAAAGCATGTCTGCATCCTTCATGTCGTCGTCTACACGTTTGGACAAGAAGGAAATCTGCTTGCTGTCCGTGGACCATACAGGGTAAGATGCATTCCAAGGTCCCGACGTTATTGGCGTGATCCGGCCGTTTTCAAGCTCCAATACATATAAATGACTAAATAGACCATTCCACCAGCCCGATCCTTCAGCTTTGGGAGTGGTGCGATCCACGATACGTCCCCGCTCACCGGATTGCTTGCTATATTCCTCAAGCCCCATGGCTTCCCGCTCAGCGTGTATACTCACCATACTTGTGAATACAATATACTTTCCGTCCGGTGACCAGACGAATGCACCCACTCCCCGCTTCACCTCCGTCTGCTGCTGTCCCTCTCCACCTTCAGCCGGAACCGTCCATAGCTGTTTGCTTCCATTCGCCAGACGTAAAAAAGCTAGCTGTAATCCATCGGGTGACCAAGCTGGAGCCGAATCCTTGTGGCCACCGGTCAACGGCTGATCGTCGTTCCCAAGAAGGGATGCGACACGGATGTGTGTTTGGTAGTCATTCTTTGGGCGATCTATGCTTTTATTGACGTAGGCAATCGTTCCATCGGGGCTTATTGTGGGATCACTGATCCACTGATATCCGTACAAATCCTCCGGTACAATTGATCGTTTATTCATGAGTAGCCTCCTTTTTTTGGTTAACGCCTACTTCCAAAAGTTCATCTATTCGTGAGCCACCTGCTCATGCAGGGGAAAATGACAGGCAGCAATATGTCCTGGAGTATGCTCTTCGAGCAATGGACTCTGTAGTCGGCATATCTCTTGTGCATAGGGGCAACGCGTGTGAAAAGTACAGCCCGAAGGCGGATTGGCAGGATTGGGGATTTCCCCCGTCAATGTGATCCGTTCTTTACGCAGCCTCGGATCAGGAACAGGCACTGCCTCAAGCAATGCTTTTGTATACGGATGTTGCGGTCTTGCAAACAACTCGTCACGATCTGCAAGCTCCACGATTTTGCCCAAGTACATCACCGCGATGCGGTCGCTAATATGCTTGACGGAGGGCAACCCGTGGGCAATAAAAATGTAGGTAAGCTGGAACTGCTGCTGAAGCTCCTTTAACAAATTCAAAATCTGAGCCTGAATTGACACATCCAGCGCGGATACAGGTTCATCACAAACAATGAGCTTCGGTTTCATAGCCAGTGCTCTCGCTATGCCAATCCGTTGACGCTGCCCGCCACTGAATTCATGGGGATGCCGATCCGCTAAATGCGCGCCTAACCCTACCGTTTCCAACAGTCGAAAAACTTCAGCTTTAAGCTCCTTGCCTCTAGCAATCCCGTGTACCTGCAGCGGTTCCGCGACGATATCAAAAACCTTCATTCTTGGATTTAAAGAGGAATACGGGTCTTGAAATACAAATTGTAAATCTCGTCTGACTTTACGGACTTCTTCGTCTGTTAAATCAGACAGGCTTTGCCCTTGAAAACGAATTTCGCCTGCCGTGGGTTCTAATAGTTGTGTAATCATTTGTCCTGTTGTTGATTTGCCACACCCTGATTCCCCTACAATACCTAAGGTTTCTCCTGGCATCACCTTAAAGCTCAAATCATCAACCGCCCGTACATAACCGCTCTTTCTGGAAAACCAGCCCTTGTTCATCGGAAAATATTTCTTAAGCCCATTCACTTCGAGAAGCGGTGTTTTCTGTGCTGTCTCGTTCATACTGACACCTCCTCCATCCGTAAACATCTGACATAGTGTCCTGGATTCTTGGCCTGTATTTCAGGATGAATCCTTGTGCACTGTTCCTGGGCATAAGGACAGCGGGGATGAAATGGACAACCACTCGGCATCTGCATCATATTAGGAACGGTACCGGGAATGGAATCCAGCCATTCCCTCTGTTCCGTAAGCTTAGGGAGTGATCCTAGCAGTCCGATCGTATAGGGATGGCCCGGCTTTTCGAACAATTCAAATACGTCCGCTTCCTCGACTACTTCCCCGGCATACATCACGACTACCCGGTCAGCCATTTCCGCGACGACACCTAAATCGTGGGTAATAAGAATGATGCCTGTATTCTCTTCCTTGCTCAGCTTGTGGATTAAATTCAAAATTTGAGCCTGTATCGTTACATCCAGGGCCGTCGTCGGCTCATCAGCGATGAGCAGTTTTGGCTGGCAGGCCAAGGCCATTGCGATCATCACCCGCTGACGCATTCCTCCCGACAACTGATGTGGGAAATAACCTACCACTTTCGACGCGCCAGGTATACCTACCCTTTCCAGCATCTCTATACTTTTCTGCCGTGCTTCGGGTTTGCTCAGCTTCTGATGCTGCCGGATGACCTCACTGATTTGGTTGCCAATCGTAAATACAGGATTCAACGAACTCATTGGCTCCTGAAAAATCATGGATACCTCGTTTCCCCGATATTTGCGCATTTCTCCCTTGGACAATTGGAGCAAGTCTCGTCCTTCAAGCAGAATCTCCCCGCCCACGACTTTACCTGGTGCTGCCACTAAACCCATAATAGACAAGGAGGTTACACTTTTACCGGAACCGGACTCTCCAACAATAGCTACTGTTTCGCCTGGATTCACAGTGAAGCTGACACCGTTGACCGAAGGAACGATGCCATCCTCCGTTTTAAAGTAGGTTTTCAAATGATTCACTTCAAGCAATCTCGTGGTCATCTTTTCCGATCCCCCGCTTTCTGTTATTCTTTCGCTTTCATATGGGGATCTAACACGTCGCGAAGCCAGTCACCGAGAAAAATGACGCCCAGGACTGTGATGGTAATCGCCAGACCGGGAAACGTTGCCACCCACCAGCTCGTGGCTATATACTGTCTCCCATCGCTCAGCATGCCACCCCAAGACACTGCCGGCGGTGTAATCCCTAACCCGAGAAAACTAAGAGAAGCTTCCATAATAATCGTCGTTGCTACATTCATACCGGAAATGACGATAAACGAAGACAGGACATTCGGTAAAATGTGCTTCAACAAAATCCTACTATTTTTAGAGCCAATCGCCTTGGCTGCTTTAACAAAGTCTCGTTCCTTGATACTCAATACCTCGCCCCGGACAACTCTCGTATAAGAAACCCAATTTGTAACCCCAATGACGAAAATGAGCGTAGTCATGCCAGGCCCTACCACGGCCAAGACAACCAGCATCAGCAGAATAGCCGGAATAGCCAAAAAGGCGTCGGCAACTCTCATTATGGTGGCATCCACCCATTTACCATAAAACCCGGCGAGGAGGCCGAGGATTGCGCCAATGGTGCCTGAGACCAGAACTGCACCAATACCGACGATAAGCGAAACTCTCGCTCCATATACGATACGACTCCACATATCTCGTCCTAGGTTATCTGTACCAAGCCAATGTTTCGGCAATCCACCATCCAGCCACATAGGCGGCTTCAGACGGTTAAGCGGGTCAATTTCCGCAGGATTGTGACTGGCCAGCATAGGGGCACATAATGCCGTTAAACTAACGAGCAGTAAGATTACTGCGCCGACTGTTCCGGTTTTACTTCGTAACAGTTGCTTCCATATGCGTCCGATACCGGACGGTTGTGTCTGCTTTTTGCCATCCAGGTTTAGATCTGGACCAAGGGCTTGTACATCATGAATGCCTGCCACGCTTCCCCCTCCCCTCTCTAGTTGTATTTAATCCTTGGATCAAGCAGTCGGTAAACGACATCGGTTAAAATATTGCTGACCACCACAATAAAGGCAATCACAAATACAGCAGCCTGAACGATAGCCATGTCGTGCGTATTCACAGCGACGACAAGTAACTGTCCCAAACCCGGCCATGCAAATACCGTCTCTGTAATCAGTGTACCGCCGATCAAGCTCGTAAATTGCAAGCTCATAATCGTAACGACCGGAATCAATCCATTACGGAAAGCGTGTTTTCCGATAACCACGATTTCTAGAATCCCTTTACTTCGGGCTGTTCGAATATAGTCCTGATTCAAAATGTCCAGCATACTGGAGCGAATGAGTCGGGTCATCTGTGCAGAAAGGCCGACACCCAGTGTAAAGGCCGGGAGTATTAAATGATCCATCCCGCCCCGGCCGGACACCGGAAGCATCCCTAACATGACGGAAAATAATAAGATGAGCATAATCCCCATCCAAAAGTTAGGCATGGCCTTTCCGACTACGGATAAACTGGAAATGATTAAATCGGTAAAGGTATTCCGTTTGACTGCTGAGATGACGCCCAACGGCACAGCAATGATGACCGCAAAAATCATGGCGGCTACTGCCAATTCAAAACTGGCAGGCAGCCGTTCCAATACTAACGGCAAAGCCGATTCACCATAGCGAAACGAGGTGCCAAAATCTCCTTGTAAGGCACTGCCAATAAATTTAATGTATTGCGTATATAAGGGCTGATCTAGCCCCAGCGCCTGCGTTAACACTGCACGATCCTCAGCTGTAGCGGTCTCCGGCAGCATAAGGGCCACAGGGTCCCCAGTTACCCTCACCAGGATGAATACAATAAGGGAGACAATCAACAGTACAGGGATAACCTGAAGCAGTGATTTAGCGATATACGTTTTCAATCTGTCACCTCCATAACCAGCAGGCTTTTTTTAAAAGGACGGGCAGGAACCTTCATTGAGGTCCCCGCCCGTTCATTTCTCTTCTTTATTTAGCAGGTGTAATATCCTGTGCATAGAACATCTCATCGCTTCTCGGTTGGAAATTCACACCGTTACCGGTGCCATAAATCCCTTCCATTTGGAACAGATATACGGCTGGACGATCTTCAGCCAAAATCTGTTGCACTTGCTGATACTCTTTTTCACGCGAGGCTGTATCCAAATTCGTCAGCGCATGCTGCAGCAGCTTCTCTACCTTCGGATTGTTATAATCCGTTTCGCCTTTTGCCTCTTCTACCAGATAGCGATTATAGTTGTTGGAAGCATCAAATAGAGAATTACCAATGCCGATCATAAACATTTCTTTGAAAGATTTGGAACTGTAACGCTCACTGAAAGCACTTGGCTCCAGCACGTCCAATTTAATGTTGAATCCTTCTTTATTTAACATGGCGGCTACGACCTCGGCATACTCTTTGTATATTGAGGATACTGAAAGGGTCAATGTCGGGCCTGCGCCAGCATAACCGGCCTGCTTCAGCAGTTCCTTAGCTTTAGCCGGATCATATAATGTTTTCTCATATAAGGAAGGATCGGCACCAAAGTTGCCTGGTGTAACGGAAGTACGGGTTACAATCCCAGCACCGCCTGCGATGCTGTCTACGATTCCTTTTTTATCAATCGCGAGATCTATCGCTTCTCTCACTTTGGAGTCAGCCGTAACACTGCCCTGACTTTGACGTAAAATCAATTGCAGCACACGCTGGATCGGAGCCTTGACGATTTTCTTACCCTCTTCGCCTTGAACACGTTCTATATCCGTGGAAGGGATACCAGATGCAATGTCAATCGAGCCTGCGAGCAGTTCAGATACACGCGTAGAAGCTTCTGGAATGGAGCGAAAAACAACTTGATCCCATTTGGGCTGACCTTCGTAATACTTATCGTTTTTAACGAGTACCACCCGGTCATCCTTGATCCATTGGCTAAATTTATAAGGGCCCGTACCTATCGGATTTTTAAGGAATGCCTCTATCCCATTTTTCTCAATATACTTGGAAGGTAAGATGCCAGCTCCCATTTTGGATAAACGATTCAACAGCAACGGATCAGGTCCATCGGTGATGATGTCTGCCGTATGTTCATCTACCACTTTCACTTCTTTGATATTTTTAAAGTAGGAATTTTGTTTGAGTGTGTTATCCTTTGCTACTCTTTCTATCGTGTACTTCACATCTTCGGCTGTGAATGGATCACCGTTATGGAAGGTTACCCCTTCGCGCAGATGAAAACGCCAAGTGGTATCATCTACCTTTTCCCAGGAAGTAGCGAGTCCAGGTACTTTCTTCTGCTGACTATCATTTTTCAATAAGTAGTCAAATACGTTAACCAGAACAGCTTCACTCGCCGTATTGTTATTGTTATGTGGATCAAAACTTTCAATATCCGTAGCATTAGCAATTGTCAGTACTTTACTGTCGGTCGATGTTGCGCTGTCTTTACTATCGCCTGTGGATTGGGTACCGCAGCCTGCCAGGATCATCGCAGCAATCAGTAACGTAATCCCGCCTCTAAACCACTTATGTCTATTCATCTTGTCCACTCCACTCCATTAAGGTTGTATATTGCCACACAGCTGCATTTGAGCGTCTTAATCCCAATTTTATGTTGTCTTCAAAAAATTCAGCGCGATGGCCGACATCATGGCTACCCCATAAGGCAGTACCATTTCATCTAAATCAAATCTGGGATGATGTAATGGATAGCTAGTATCTTCATCACCTCTCCCACATCCCAGCCGGAAAAACACGCCGGGTACCTGCTCACAATAAAAAGCGAAATCCTCCCCGCCTGTTGACGGTTTGATGTAGTCCCACTCCTTGGAGCCAAACAATTGCTCACTCGTTTCCGTCATCAGATCGACCATATCCGGGTCGTTCTGCACAACCGGGTAGCCCTGCTGATAACTCAGCTCATATCCAGCTCCGAACGACTCACACACCCCACGGACCACCTGTTCGATCAGCTCAGGCATCCGGTTACGCAGTTCCGCAGATAGGGTACGCACGGTACCGATCATCTCTACTTCCGGTGCAATGGCCGCTCCCATATACCCGCCACTAATTTTGCCAATCGTAATGACCATGGTTTCAAGGGGATCAACCATACGACTTGAAATGTTTTGCAGGGCAGAAATAACCTGCGCGGACACGGCAATGGCGTCTATTCCCTCATGTGGACGGGCAGCATGACCGCCTTTGCCTAGAATCTTAATGGTTAAGCTATCTGCCGATGCAAAAGCGACCCCTTTGCTGACCCCCAGTGTTCCTGTCTTCAGACCCGGGAACATATGTAGTCCTGCCATCGCATCCACTTTTGGATTCTCCAATACACCGTCATCGATCATAGCCTTGGCCCCTGCCAAACCTTCTTCAGCCGGCTGAAAGACAAATTTGATATTTCCTCTTTCAGGTCGCTCCAAATGAGCAAGTAACTGTGCAGTTCCCATCAGTATGGCTGTATGGGCATCATGCCCACATAAATGGGCCTTACCTGGGATCTCCGAACGATAGGGAACCGTTTTTTGATCCTGAATCGGTAATGCATCCATATCTGCCCTTAGACCGATGGTAGGCCCTGGGCTTTTTCCCCGTAACAGAGCCACAACCCCGGTTTTCCCTACCTGGGTTGTCACCTCCAACCCGAGACTACGCAAGTGCTCGGCTACAATGCCCGATGTTCGAATCTCTTCATAACCCGTTTCAGGATGGCGATGAAAATCCCTTCGCCATGTGATCAATTGCTCTTGAAGTGGTCTAGATAAAGCCAAAAGCTCGTGTATGTTCATGTTTTCACCCTCCCCACTCGAATCGTATTCTTTTTCTGTATGATATCGTTAGCCTTTTGCAACCACTCTTGCATAAATGGCATCTGCGGAATGTCCGATATGATGCTTCATCATTTCCCGCGACTTCTCAGCATCTCGTGCCCGAAGTGCACTCAAAATTTCTGTATGGACGTCGTAATTCACCGTCCGAATCTGATCATCATAGGGCATGAGATCAAGTGCCGGGTTAATCTTGGTACGAATCTGCCTAACCGCATCTTCACAAAATGGATTACCGGATGCTTTGGCAATGGCCAGATGGAATTTAACATCCAAGGCCCGAAACCATTCTCGGGTACAGTCCGCTTCAATGCTCTGTTCCAGGTAATGCTGAAGCAGGTCCAGTTCATCCGTGGTGATCCGCGCAGCCGCTAAAAAAGCACCCTCTGGCTCCACAATCATCCGATATTCAAAGACCTTCAGCATGTGCTCCCAATCTTTTGCAATTTCTTCTCGGGTACGTTTATGAGAGTTTGCTGTCACTGGAAGAACAAAGGTCCCTCCCTTGGCGCCTACTCTCTTCTCAATGAGTCCCTTGGATTCCAATTGAGATAACGCCTCACGGACTGTAATTCTACTGGCATTAAATATTTCTGCGAGTTCCCGTTCTGTCGGTAGTTGCTCCTCGCTAAGCAATTCCTTTAAAATAATAGCCTCTTCCAACTGCTCTCTAATAAAATCACTCACTTTTTTAGCTGATACTTTTTCAAAGCGCAGAGGAGTTTGGATTAACATATGAACACTCCGATCATAAATCTTTAAGGTCTAAACCTTATACCATTGTGAAAAACAAAAAAATATAAATCTGTTGTTATCATAATACCTAGTAAACCTATATGCAATACTTTTTTAAAAATATTTATGATGCTTTCGAAACAATAAAAAGAAGCAGCCCCTTACAGAGCTGCTAAATCTTTGGTTATCCTTATGCATCATATAAAAAGCACGCAACAGGTTATCCTGTGCGCGCTCGGTCATTCTCTATTTCTCCTCCAACTCATCCGGTACATCGTATTTATTGATATGTGAGGTTATTGCTGCAACTGCTTCGCTGGCATCCGTCGTGGCCGGCACTTCTCTAACCACATCATCCGTCTGGTCACGAAAATTCAAACGGTCTGCCTCGACTACTTTCTGTTGATTTGGTTTCATTTTTCATAGCGCTCCTTTCTTATTCCAGTACCTGATCTCTTTCCGTTAACGTGTACAAAGGTACTTCCCGTTCCTCTTCTGGATGGTTCAGCGCATAAATGCGTGCCGTCTCACTCTGCTCGTTCACATGCTGAATATAAATGGGTAAACCATCACACAACACATTCGCCATTATGGAAGAGGACGCTATTTCTTGCGCTCTTTGAACATTCACTTAGAAAAAACCTCCCTTGCTAAGTAGAGTTCGCCTTTACTATGCACGAGTTAAATATTTGTTATACACATTTCATGCCAACATGTGTTTCACGATCGTGAAAGGATATCATTTGAAAAAATAAATATTATTGTTATTATGGATTGAGAGATTCAGTGAAAACTGCGATCTTAATTGTAGAGAAAAGGAGTAATGATGAATGTTAAACATATTAATGGTTAACTTTCCGGCAGAAGGACATGTGAACCCTACGATCGGGATGACGCAAGCCTTTGCAGCACGAGGGGACCAAGTACATTACATTACAACTGAGAAATACAAGGACAGACTCGAAGCCGTTGGAGCAACGGTTCACCTGCATACCGATCTGATCAGGACTGCTTCTATTGATTCCAGTACTCCGGCTGGGTTGAGTGCATTTATGAATATTCATATTCAGACTTCGATGGACATATTAGCAATCACTAAGCAACTGTCTGAAAGCACTGATTTTGACTTTGTATTCTATGATAGATTCGGAGCTGGCGAGTTAGTTAGAGACTATTTGAAAATCCCTGGTATTGCTTCCTCCCCATCTTTTCTGATTTCGCAGAATCGGATGGCTACCAATCTCTTTCGCTCTAATGGAAATGAGCCGTTTCAACTTGATGAACAGGCCACGACCTCACTACATCTCATGAAAGAAAGATTCGGTGTTGCTCCCAAAGATATGGTTCAATTTATGAACAATACAGGGGCTCTAAACGTTGTATACACCAGCCGATATTTCCAACCAGACGCTGACAGCTTTGGTGAAGAGAATCTCTTTATTGGTCCCAGCTTCCCAGAACGCAAAGGGGAAAATTCATTTCCTTTGGACGCACTACAAGATAAAAAAGTTCTGTATATTTCGATGGGAACGGTTTTGGATCATGTTGAGGACTTTTTCAACACCTGTATTGAAGCTTTTTCCGATTTTGAAGGTATCGTCGTGATTGCAGCTGGCGAGAAAGCTGACTTTACGAAAATCAATCCAGCCCCAGAGCACTTTATCATCTCGCCCTATGTTCCCCAATTGGAGGTACTACGTCATTCAGATGTATTTATTACTCATGGTGGAATGAACAGTGTGAATGAAGGGATTCACTTTAATGTACCCTTGGTTGTACTGCCTCAGGACAAGGATCAGCCCATGGTCGCGCAGCGGTTAACAGAACTTCAGGCTGGCTATCGAATAACCAAAGACCAAATCAATGTCCAATCGTTAAGAGGTGCCGTAGATGAGGTAATGTCGAACGCGGCGTATAAAGAGGGCGTACAAAAAATAAATGATAGCTTCCAGCAATCTGGCGGTACAGAAGAAGCCCTCGCAAAAATTGATGCCTATCTTCAAAATAAGCTTGTGTAAATCACACGATTACAATTCTACAAAAAACAGGAGCCCTGACCATCAATGGTCGGGTTCCTGTTTGTCATGCATTTCCTATGTGGATATATCCCACTTCTGAAACGAAGCCATCGTACACTTTCCGCTCGCGAACGCTCGAATGCCCGTAGATTCCACTCCCGGATACACTCTTCCTGTGAGGACGTATTCACCATCGCCGATGAATATTTCCACCGAGCTTTTATCGACAAAAACCCGAAGCTCCAGACGGCCCTCGTTTAAGCCCACAGGCACTCTTCTCTCCCCGCCTGGGCCTATACCGGCACGTTCTCGGTTGAAACGGAACAGACCGTCATCGGGACGGTACGACAGTACAGTCTCCTCTTCACTACCCACCCGCAGTTTCAAACCGAATTCATCGGTGTTACTGGCCTCAAACTCAAATACGACCTTCAGTTCGTAGCTATCTCCGCGCGTGTCCATAATCTGCTCACCTGTCAGTAAGATATTCCGCTGCTCGAACAGATTGCATCGGTAATTCTTTACCTCTTCAAGCGGACGGAACAGCAGCCTGGCGCCGTCGATAACCACTTCCCGCGGAAGACTCATCGCACCAGCCCAATGGTGCCCCTCCTGAGTCGGCATCTCCGACTCCCACATATCCATCCATCCGATAACGATACGCCGCCCTTTATCATCCAAGGTTGACTGTGGGGCATAGAAATCGAATCCGTGATCCACCTGAGCATACCGCTCTGCCGTAAATGTTCCTTCAACGGAATTGAAATCACCTATACCGTACATGGTGGAATGCAGATTGCGGTAAGCCTCCCCCTGCGCAGGCATGCGCTGCGGGGACAGCATAAATACGTGCCGACCACCGAGCGGGAACAGATCCGGGCATTCCCAATTATCGCCGAAGCGTCCGTCACTCACGGCTAGTACATTGACATACGTCCAGCTTTTCAGGTCTTCAGAACGGTAAAGCAGTACAAGTCCGTTCCCTTTCGCATCATTAGAACCGAGAACGGCGTAATATTGACCTTCGTGTCTGAACACCTTAGGGTCACGGAAGTCTTTACGGCTGATCGTGTCCGGTATGGCGTCATAACCGATGACCGGGTTGCCCTCCCACTTTTCGAACGTTACTCCGTCTTCTGATACTGCGATTCCCTGCGACTGCTTGTAATCCTGATCTTTGTCAGGCCCGGTTACAACATGTCCGGTATACATCAGGACAAGCTTCCCGTCCTGCTCAATCGCACTGCCAGAGAAGCAGCCATCCTGGTCGAACTCACCGTCCGGTGCCAAAGCGATCGGCAGATAATCCCACTTCATAAGATCGCGGCTGACTGCATGTCCCCAGTGCATCGGTCCCCATACTGATTTATACGGATAATGTTGATAGAACAAGTGATACTGCCCGTTATATTGAATGAAGCCGTTCGGATCGTTCATCCAGCCGAATTCAGCCATTAAGTGGTAGTTCAGCCGATAATCCGGCCGAAGCATATGCTTCGATTGGGAAATAAATTGATCTGCACGCTCTCTCGTATACGCTTTAGTCTGTTTGATAAAGCATCCTTCCCCTGCAGTTATTTAATCGAACCTTGCATAACACCCTGAATAATATACTTCTGGGCGAACAGATAGATGATAATGATCGGAAATATCGTCAGTACCAAACTTGCCATCAATGGACCATAATCCACTGTATAGGTTCCATAAAAGTTGTACGTGGACAATGGAAGTGTCCTTTGCTCCGGATCGACCAGAATGAGGGAAGGCAGCAGAAAATCATTCCAGATCCACAGCACATTGAGAATGGAAATGGTGGCCGTCGTGGGCATCAGTACCGGAAACACGATCCGGAAGAATGTCTGAAACCGCGTGCATCCGTCAATTAGCGCCGCTTCCTCCAGTTCCTTTGGAATACTCTTTACAAAACCATGATAAATGAAGACGGCCAGCGAGCTGCCAAAACCGATATACATGTAAATCAGCGACCACTTACTGTTCAGCAGATCAAGGGACCCGTAGATTTTCACCAATGGAATCATGATAGCCTGGAATGGAATGATCATGGATGCAACCATCAGCATAAATGTATATTGGTTGAACTTGGTGTTGTTTCTGACAAAATAATGAGCCGTCATCGCCGCGAACAGTGAGATAAACAGAACACTTAACACCGTTATGACCAATGAGTTGGTGAAGGCAGCGATATAATTCATTTTATCGAATGCATTCATATAATTGACCATACTGAAGCTCTCTGGAAGCGATAACGGATTTGAGGTGATGGCCATGTTTTCCTTGAACGAATTGATCAGCAGAAAGACGAACGGTACGATGAACAATATGAGTATGACTGTCAACACAATGAATTTGATCACGGAGGAAGCAACTCTTTTTCTTGCCATTACGCCTCCACCTCCAACTTCTTGCTAAAATAAACCTGAAGCAGAGTGATGAGAGCAACCATCAGGAACAACACGAATGCTTCTGCCTGCCCCACACCATAATCACGGGAAAGGAATGCCTTTTCATACACATGCATCGACACCATTTGAGTACTGCTGAACGGCCCACCTTTCGTGAGCGCAAGGTTCACGTCATAGACCATAAAACCGCGCTGCAGGGACAAAAATATACATACGATGAAAGAAGGAACCATCAAGGGCAGCACCATTTTCCGCAGTCTGGTCCAGCTGTTCGCCCCATCAATGCTTGCGGCCTCCATAATATCATTCGGCACACCCGTCAATCCCGCGATGTAAATGACCATCATGTAACCCGCGTTCTGCCACACGGTTACAATCACGAGTGCCCAGAACGCTTTGTCGGGATCAGCCAGCCAAGTCGTGCTGAGCGACTGTATGCTGGCATGTTGTCCCAAATAGACAAGCACGTTGTTGAATATAAACTGCCATATAAAACCGAGTACAATGCCGCCGACAAGGTTGGGCAGGAAAAATCCCGCCCGGAAAATACTCTGTCCTTTTAACCCTTTTGTCAGCACATAAGCCAGCATAAAAGCGATCACATTGATAAGAACAACGGTATAAAACACATACTTGAGCGTCAAGCCGAACGATTTCCAAAACTCAATATCTCTAAAAACAGCCAGATAGTTTTGGATGCCAACCAGCGATAGTGTGGTGGAAATACCATCCCAGTTTGTGAACGTCAGATAGATGCCGTACAAAAATGGAATGATCATTACTGTTATGAAGGCAAACAAGGTTGGTCCGGTAAACAGCAGCCGCGTCCGCAGCCGATTCCATACTCCTTTTTCCGCAATCATGATGATCCCTCTCTTTGTCCCTGATTTCTCTCTCTATTCCGGGTAATTTGAAAACAACCTTATTTTGCGGTCTTCCAGTAGTTTTCGATTTCTTTAACCAGTGTTGCGCGATCACCCTGTTTCGCCAGATACTTTTGCATGGAAGATCCTGTCTTGGACCAGTGGTCGGCAGGCAGCATGCTCATCGACTGCTCTGACTTGCCTTTTGCGATATAATCCTGGATGGACTTGCCAAGCGGATCGGCCGCAGGCAGTGTAATATTTTTGAACGCCGGGATAATGTTTGCTTGGTTCACGAGGAAATCCTGGCCTTTCGCTTCATAGACGATCCAGTTCAGGAACTTCTTCGCCGCCTCTTGCTGTTCTGGAGTAGCCTTCTCCTTGTCAATAACAATGCGCTTGGATACAGCAGACGAAATCTCCTGATTGCCGTAGTCATCGGCATTGTTGCTGATTGGTACAGGCAGAAAACCATATTCTTTGTTAGCGGTATCAAAACTGTTGATTTGCGGCCATGCCCAGTTGCCCATGAACCAAATGCCAACTTCACCTTTGCCGAGCAGTTCCGGTCCGCGTTCATAAGTTCCTGCTAGCGGAGAAGCCTGATCGATATTGTATTTCATCATGACGTCGAATGTATCCATAAGTCCGTTAAATACAGGATTATTAGCCAAGTCCGCCTGGCCCGCTTTTAGTGACGCCATGAATTTGTCCACTTCAGCCATGTCTTTGTTCTGGCCTGCATAAGCAAGAGGCAAATAATGAGCGCCCAGGGACCAGTCCATTGATGAAATCACCAGTGCTTTCTTTCCGGATGTCTCGATTTGCTGAAACAGTTTTTCAAGGTCATTTCGGGTTTTAATTGTGGTGGGATCAAAGCTTCCGCCTACCGCTTTATCTACAACGGCTTTGTTGTAAATGAATCCGTAGCCTTCAACAGCCAGTGGAAACGCGTAATTTTTACCATCAAATGTCGTAGCAGTGGTAGCGTTTTCAACAGTGTCCGCATTCCACTTTTCCCCACTTAGATCGAGGATACGGTCCTTGAATTTCTCAACATCACCTGTATCTAGCATGATCATGGTCGGCGGGTTTCCTGATGCATACAATGCGGAGGCACGCTCAAAAGGAGAACCACCAGTCGGAACCGGCTGGATTTCAACAGTAATGCCCGGATTGTCTTTCTGGAACGCCTTCGCGGCTTCCTCCAGCTGTGGAAGGATTTCGCCTTTGGAGTTCAAAAGCGTAATTTTCACATTTTTTGAATCCCCTGATCCCCCTCCAGAAGCCGAATTACCTTCTCCTCCGGAGCCACTGCATGCAGACACCACCATAACCAAAAGAAGCAGCATTACCATCCATTGAACTCTTTTGAATTTCCTCATTGTTGTCATCCCCTTATTTATATAATGGCTCTGAACACTTAAATAAAACGCTTACAAACGGATTATATGTCAAAGGTTTAACTTGTGTCAATCGTTTGACATGTTGAATTTTTAACATGTACTAAAAAAAATCTGTTCCCCTTGTTAGAGGAACAGATTTTCATTCAGGTCGTTGCACGCTCAATTAGTTCAACAGGCAGCAGATTGACAGGTTGTACCTGCTCCCCTTCCGCCTGCCTGCGGATCAGCTCGACCGCCAGTCTGCCGATGTCTGCAATCGGCTGTCTTACCGATGTAAGTTCCGGCGTCAGCCAGGAAGCAACGCTTACATCATCGAAGCCTACAATGCGCACATTCTCTGGCACATGCCTTCCAGCGCGAATATATTCTTTCAGCGCAAAAGCGGCAATAATATCACTTGTTGCGAACACTCCATCCACATCGGGATGTTCATGAACGAGTTTTGAAATGATTCGCTCGTACTCCTTCTGATCGAACACATTCAAGTCTGTTTGAACGATCACATGCTCGACACCATTCCTGCCCACGACATCCCGGAATGCTTTGGTCCGCTCATTGGACAGCATGTTCAGCTCCAGATTTCCGCAGATATGCGCAATTTTCTGGCAGCCTTTGCGAATGAGCAGCTCCGTAGCCAGCTCGCCTCCGCGATAATTATCCGAGGATATGTAAGGAATATACGGGTCGATCTGCCTATCAAACGTCACGATCGGTGAATTCAAATGTCGGTACTCTTCTACTTCTAATGTATGGCTACCCATAATGATGCCATCCACCCGGTTCCGCTTCAACATATCGATATATACTTTTTCCTTCACGGGATCCATATGTGAATTGCACAGCAGGACCTTGCAGTCATGCTGATAGGCATAATACTCGACCTGATTGGCAAGCTCACCGAAGAAAGGATGCGAGACATTGGGAATAATAAGGCCAATAATATTGGACTGCTTACGTAGCAGAGATCGTGCTATTTCATTCGGTTGATAATTAAGCTCCTCCATTGCGTCAAACACTTTTTTGCGTGTAGTTTCGCTGATATATCCTCGGTTATTCATTACACGGGATACTGTAGTGACTGACACGCCCGCTTTTAATGCTACATCATGAATTGTCGCCATATTAACCTCTTCCCGCACAAAATAAATACATACAAACTATACTCTCTCCTCATCATTTCAACAACCTTACATAACGGAAGGCCTCAAAATGGCCGTAAATGTTAGGTGACTGAACTTTGCGAATCCAAAATTAAAGGTCACAATTGCTCTAAACCATAATGATAGCAAGGCCCCCTTAAAAAGGTCTTGCTATCTTTTCTTTAACCATCCTTCTTGGATTCAACTTCCCCGCCGGACGTAAGGGCTCTGGTTATCGGGGTGAGTAGCGTAGCGGCCCAGCGGTGCATTTTTAAACCACAACTTGATAAAATTTAGGTTTTTTTAAATTATGTTTCAAGCGTTAAGTTTGCTATAGTCTACGCCTCAATTTCAAGCTACAATGAAGATACCAAATATGGAAGCGTTTTATATTTTTTTCGGTAAGCCGGTCAATACTTGAAATAATGTATCATTGCCAGCCGTTTCTTTCATGTTTGGTCAATCTTTTATGGAGGTGTAAAATGAAGAAGAAATCTTGGTTTACTTTACTGGCAACTGGAATTGTCTCTCTGTTTTTTTCGGTAAGCGTTTATGCGGGGAATGTTTTTTGGGAACCACTTAATGGTTTCAATTCTGGTGCATGGCAAAAAGCGGATGGATATTCCAATGGGAACATGTTTAATTGCACTTGGCGTGCCAATAATGTCAATTTTACGAACGATGGCAAAATGAAGCTTGGCTTAACAAGTTCTGCGTACAATAAATTTGACTGCGGAGAGTATCGATCGACGAACACTTACAGATACGGCTTATACGAGGTCAGCATGAAGCCGGCTAAAAATATAGGGATCGTATCTTCCTTTTTTACGTATACGGGACCTACTGATGGCACGCAATGGGATGAAATAGATATTGAATTTTTAGGCAAAGACACGACAAAAGTGCAATTCAACTATTATACAAACGGGGTCGGTGGTCACGAGAAGATTGTAGATCTGGGCTTCGATGCATCAAAAGGCTTTCACACCTATGCTTTTGATTGGCAGCCAGGGTACATTAAGTGGTATGTTGACGGGGTTCTAAAGCATACGGCAACTACAAACATACCAAGCACGCCAGGCAAGATTATGATGAATTTATGGAATGGCACTGGCGTTGACGACTGGCTAGGTTCGTATAATGGAGCGAATCCGCTATACGCTGAATATGATTGGGTAAAATACACGAGCAATTAGCCCATAGTACCAAAAGCAGCCCTGTAGTGGCTGTTTTTTTTGATGATGCATTCGGCCATGAATAAAATCGCTGGAAATCTATTCAAAGCTGGCGATCACCGATGCGCAGCTGAATATAATCAGGTATTTAATAAATCCCCTGTTTAACCCATATGTTTGCGGATGGTTAGCATTTTCCTGCTTCAATTACTTTAAAGATACCAATACAGGAAAGGGGTCATGTAACTCCAATCGGTTTATAACTCAGGAACCAACTTTAATGAAGGGAAGTCAGACAACAAGTATTACGTTTGAAGGAATCATCCCCGGTTCAGCTTCAAGTTCAAGCTTATATTGCTGTCCATTCCACCTTAGGATACTCACGCTCGCGTTTTCTATTTTCTTTCCTGACCATATACTGCTTATTGACATCTGCTTAGCGACTCGCTTTGATACATTAACATGTGCCTTTCAAGGCTTTTTGGACGTTGGCTTCAATTATGAACAGGCTAGCTTAGGTTTGAAATATGTTCCTAGCAATTCATTGACCAGTAAAAGTATGGATGATATAATCATAAAAGGAAAAAATCATTGGTATAGAGCCATGCGTGAATGGGCTTTTCTCATAATTTCTTTTGTAAGCGCGTACAATGATTATTTTCCATATATACCACGGAGGAGGCGATCAAAGAATCCATTTTATCAAAATAAATGTCTTCTTTTTTTTTTATTTTTAATGCAACCGGTTGCATTATTTATTCCACTAAATATTATCAGGAGGTTGTTAACTTGCTAGGAAAAAAAACTGGGAGTTTTATTTCTTGGTTGATTATTTTGTCGCTTTGCTTCAACTTCTTCGGTTTACCCGGCGTAGCTTCGGCCAGTAGCACCGATTATACAGCCACCTACACGAATTCCACAGCGACTACCCTTCCCTCTACAACCGCTTCGATCACGTCTATCGTTACCGCAACGTATGCACCTACCACAATACCTAAATCAACTCAAACTGGGTTAACGGTTCACTTTAAGAAACCTTCAAGCTGGAATTCAGCGATTCGAATCCATTACTGGAATCTGAATCCGACAACCGTTCCGATAAGCGGAGCGTGGCCGGGAATCCTGATGAAGTCGGATGGAAACGACTGGTACAGCTACACCATTGCCGAGGCCACAGGCTCAAGTCTCATCTTTAATGACGGTAGCGGCAAACAGACGGCCGACTTGTCCCGCAGTGTGAAAGAGGGCTGGTATTACACAGATAACACATGGTATGATACCAGCCCGGAAATGCCTAAAATTCCGGCGATTTCCGCCTCCCCTGTACCCAAAACATATGATTCGTCCCAATCGGTGACGCTTTCCAGCACCAACAGTGACGATAAGATTTACTATACGATAGACGGCTCGACACCTACGACATCCTCGACCTTGTATACCTCTCCAATCCAAGTTGCTTCCTCTTTGACCATTAAGGCCTTCGGTGTCAACTCAATCGGTCAAACTGGAAATGCATCCTCTTTCGCTTATATGATTGACCTGAATTCAGATCTGCAAGCTCCGACAATCACAGCGAATTTGCCTACCAGACATTCCGATTCCTCTGTGACTGTATCCTTCAACCTAAATGATAACAAGGCGGCAACGACCAAGGCATACTACACGGACGATGGTACGGAACCAACCATAAGCTCGAAAGTATATATCCTGGGCAACGCTATGGCCGGATTGACCGGACCGTCCATCCTTATTTCCAAGACCACGACATTAAAATTTCTCGTTATAGACGGCGCTGGCAATCAAACCAAACAAAGCTTTGTTTATAATATTGGAAATAAAGGTGATTTTCGGGAAGATACTATTTACTTCGTGATTACTTCCCGGTTCTATGACGGTGATCCGAGCAACAACATGCACGCATGGGATGATGCCAAGGCGCGTAATCCGGATTCGGACCCAGCTTGGAGAGGGGACTTTAAGGGGCTGATTCAAAAGCTCGATTATATCAAAGCCCTCGGATTCAGCGCCGTCTGGATTACACCTGTTGTGCAGAATGCCAGCGGTTATGATTATCATGGTTACCATGCAATAAATTTCGCCAAAGTAGACCCAAGATATGAATCGGCGGGAGCTTCTTACCAGGATTTGATCAATGCGGCCCATGCCAAAGGGCTGAAGGTTATTCAAGACATCGTTGTCAATCATACCGGTAATTTCGGTGAAGAGAATCTGTACCCCATGTTCAAGAAAGATCCGGCTAAACCGGATACGGCTAACAACTTGGTGAAAACTACGGATAAGCTGCCGTCAAACTATGATTCTATGACACCCGATCAGCAGTATCAGGCAAGGCTCACTTTAATGAAGAACGCGGAAACGAACAATAACATTTACCATACAGAGAAAAGCCTCTCCTGGGAATCCTATACTGTCCAAACTGGTCAGATAGCGGGAGATTGCGTGGATTTGAACACGGAAAACCCTGCAGTTAACGAATATTTAATTGATACCTACAATCACTATATAGACATGGGTGTTGACGCTTTCCGTGTCGATACGGTGAAGCATGTGAGCCGGTATATTTTCAATAAATACTATATTCCTGCCTGGAAGACAAGAGGCGGCTCGGATTTCTATATTTTTGGAGAAGTAGCCACCCGTTACAGAGATGTCTGGAACAGTGGAATTCCGGCGATCTCGACGCCATTCTATACTTGGAAAAGCTCGAAATCGTATCCGGGCGATGGAAAGAATGATTACGCCTCCAATAAAGTGTCGGTTGAACAAGAGTGGGCGGACAACTCTACTACAGCAGGACAGCCAACCTCGAACAATGCTCTCTTAAACGGAAATACCTATCATACGCCTGACTATTCAATGAAATCGGGCATGGATGTGATTGATTTTCCGATGCATTGGGCATTCAAGACCGCGCAGGAAGCATTCAATATGAGAAGTGGCGATCAATACTATAATGATGCTACCTGGAATGTAACCTATATCGACTCGCATGACTATGCGCCCGACCAGGCTCCGGAAAATCAAAGATTTGCGGGCACACAGGACACTTGGGCCGAGAATCTCGATCTGATGTTCACCTTCCGCGGAATACCCGCTATCTTCTATGGTTCCGAAATCGAATTCCAAAAGGGGGCTGTCATTGATCCGGGTCCAAACGCACCGCTAAGCAAAACGGGACGGGCTTATTACGGCGATCACATGGAAGGCAGTGTTACAGTACAAGATTACGGCAAATACACAAATGCTACCGGCACGCTTGCGGAATCGCTCAACCATCCTCTGGCCAAACATATCAGACAGCTTAATTTAATCAGAAGAGCTGTTCCCGCCTTGCAAAAAGGACAGTATTCCACAGAGAATGTAACGGGCAATCTGGCGTTTAAGAGAAGATATACCGACAGCGCCAAAGGCATTGACAGCTTTGCATTGGTCACGATTTCAGGAAACGCCACATTTACCGGAATTCCGAACGGAACCTATGTGGATGCGGTGACTGGTAATTCCAAAACCGTTACTGATGGCAAGATCACCCTGACATGCTCCGGCAAAGGAAACGCAAGGGTATATGTATTGAATGGCAGCGGTGGAATTGGAGAAACGGGAACCTATCTGAAGTAAACGGCAGTATGTCTTAGTTAACTGAAGCAACCTCAGTTCGGTATTGCACCGTGCTAAGGTTGCTTCCAATTAAAAAGTATATCCAAGAGAGAGAGTCAGGATATTGCTCTGGACTAAATTTTTAACGGATGGGAGTGAACCAAGATGCACCAACGACAGCTTCTATGTGCGTACATTCCTCCGTATATTTAATGACCAACAACCATCAAGTATTAACGGGTTCTGACCGGTCATCCGGATATGTTCTACCGCATACAACGGGTACAAGCGTTAGACCAAAAGTACCTAAAGCATATGATAATTGAGGATGTCCTTCATGAATGTATAATGCTATTGCCATAATAATGATAGGCAAAACTGTAATACAATCATTATAGTTGTTTCCTCCATTTGCATTGTATTTCACACACGTTTCTTTAACAATTCTTTCAGCTGTGTGTTCGGGTCAGCAAAAGACTGAATAATCTCCTTTATACCTTCTAGAACGTTTTTTGAAGTTGTTAGATACAAATCTATTACTTCCGCAGGCCAGCTGTTAAAGTTGGCCGTGATTTTTATAACTTCTGTTCTTAAAGAAAAAGCACTTAAATTATTAGGGTCTAATCCCGCATTATTAAGCAAATGGGTCAATCCATGCACAAGTTCTACTCTTGAGCGATCGAGATTTTCAAAAGGATTGGAAATATATAATATATCCCTTAGCTTAGGGATAGCCCAGGTGATTTGTATAAATTTAACCCACGAATTTTTCCTTCTAAGCAACGATTTTGATTTGAATTACGGATATGAGATTATAGGGGGTGTAAAAAACGCCGGTGACCTTAAGCAGGTGACCGGCGTTTTCATATTAGCGTTTCGGCATTTTGCTCTCATCCATGTACAGCAGGTTCCAGCGGTGACCGTCCAGGTCGGCAAATCCTGCGCCGTACATCCAGCCGTCAATTTCACTCGGTTTGCCAAAGATGTTTCCTCCGGCAAACTCTACTTTTTGAATAAAGGCATCTACTTCTTCTCTGCTTTCAGCGCCAATGGAAAATATTACTTCTGCGGTATGGGAAGTATCTGCGATTTTTGAACCTGTAAATTTCTCAAACGCCGCATCCGGGAACAGCAGAATCGTTGTTTGGCCTATGGCAAGCTTGGCTCTCTCGTTACCAACGCTAGCCGCATGGAATCCAATCTCATTGAAAAAGGCAGTTGACCTCTCAACATCTTTGACCGGCAGATTAATCCATATCTCCTGTGACATGGCTGTAGCCTCCTGGAATATATTTCCAACTACTCCTACTATACTCTACTTCTGGCAGCAGAAGCGAATCTTATAAAAGAAACCGCAAGGTATCGATCTAGCCAAGAATGGATTTCGCATCAAAGTAATGACTCTCTTACAACAATTCTGCACTCTTCAAGTTCTTCGGGATCCGTATCTAGGTAAAGAAGCTTCCAGTCAGTTGGGTATATTGAATGCGCATGCCGATAATGGATACCCAAAGGTGTCACTGAAGCAAAATCATATATTTTCAAAGAATCTGATTTTAGGGGCATCATCGTTCCTCCCTTTAGCTTATAACTATATTTATTGGCAATAAGATTTTTTATATTTATAAAACAATAAAATATCCGAGTATCAATAAATTGAATACGATTCAGTCAAGAATATATTCAACTCTTCATGCGTAGTTAGAGCTTTCACACTGAATTCCGTCTTTTAACCGAGATGGGGGGCGCTGAAGCTTAATCATGGAGCTTGCAACTGGAGCACTTGCGTAGGAAGCCCTGTTCAACTTTAACGGTGGAGAGTCTTAGCGAAAGAATCTCCATTTCAAGTTATTACTTAGTTATACAAATTCTTTAGATTTTCTTTAGAAATATACTCATTAATTCCTTAGTTTTTTTTATTATGCTTTCTGAAAGAAAAAGAGAGAAGTTCAAAATGGTCAGTAATAACTTAATAAATCTAATTAACGCTATGCCTATCTATTCTTATTTCGCCCTCTCTCTGAGTTCTTTTAGAATACAATCCCATATGAAACTTCATCTAGTATCCTCGTATCTGGCCCACGGTAAGGATGAAGCGTACGTAGCCACAATAATTGAACATAAACCCGCTTGCATACTCCCATCAACAATGCCGATCGTACGGAGTTGTTCATAGAGATTGCGCTAGGTGTAATCATCACACAGTACCCCGCAGGCAGCTTATTCACAGCCACTGCTAACTGAACCAAGTAGTTTGCTTGCTAGGCGGATATGGAGGCTATACTTAACCTGCTAGTTTATTTTGCTGACGCTATTTGTCCTAGCAACGCGGTTTGAATGAAAATGCTAACGGTTTACTGCTGGGTTCCTCCCCAAGAGTACTGATGGCTTGGGTCACGGATGAAGATCTCCTTCATTTACTGGATCTAATTAACCACCGACCCCGAAAATGTCTGGATTGGAGGACCGCTCACGAATCTTTCACAGAAGTCCTGCCGCATTTGGTTTGACAATCCGTCTTGTATTAAAAATATCGATATTATTTTGTCCGAGGGTGGAGTCGACGACACAATGAGAGAATTGCTTCGAAAGCTTAAAATTTTACAGCTATTTTTGGCTTTGTACCGTGCTAAAATTATTAGGATACTGATTCCTGTAGCTATTTTAGTCATTATCTATGTGTATGGAAGACACGAGATTCAGAATATTAACTTAGCTAAAATTATTCATGAATTACGCATGATGCCCGTTCATGTCGTTATTCAATTGATCATTGCTTCTTTTATAGCGGTATCTGTAATGAGTACTTATGATTATTTAATACGAAAACAATTTAAGCTTGATATCAATTGGAAAACGACTTATCGATATGCATGGATAGCCAATACATTTAACAATATGATTGGGTTCGCTGGTCTTACCGGTCTAGGACTACGTACATTACTGTATAAGAGAAGTGGCGTTCCTATGAAAACAATGGGAGCTGCTGCACTCTTTTTATCGCCTATCGTATTAGTCGGTCTATCTTTACTTGGCTGTCTTGTACTGGTCGGTGTTTTTCCTGTTGAACCTATTTTTGAACAACTTCCTTGGCTTCGTATCGGTGTATGGGGAGTTTCATTGTACTTACCGTTCTTCCTATTAATGCAACGATCTTCCCTGTTCGCCAAATGGTTTCATAAGGGCGATGGCAAGTTACCTTGGAAAGTAGTCATCGCTTCTCTAGGTTCCTCTGTTCTAGAGTGGGCTTGTGCAGGGGCATTATTTTGGTTATTCACTTTTTATGATCTGAATCATTTACCGTTTGCCCCGGTATTCGGTGTGTATATTGTAGCAGCAATTGCAGGGATTATTAGTATGGCGCCAGGTGGTATTGGAGCATTTGATCTGATCGTGTTGCTTGGACTTCAGACATTAGGTGTTGATCCATCACATGCACTAACGATTTTGTTATTGTTCCGCATTTTTTACTTTGTAGTTCCTTGGTTGATCGGTCTTGTGCTAGCTACGTTTGAGATGAGTCCGAACAGTAAACAAATGCGTGAAATGATTACAACTAGTCTGGACGCTTCACGTAACACATGGGTCAAATTCTGGGGCTGGCCTTCTCATTTCGGTCTACTTAGTGATCTAGGAGCATGGGCGCTTGGAAAGTTAGTATTCACCAGTGGTATCATATTACTACTTTCTGCGGCTACCCCAGGCCTAATTGCTCGCCTACGTTTTATGGAACATGTGTTATCTTTACCTATTATGCGTTTTTCAGAACAGTTATCTGTGACTATCGGTATTATGCTTATTATCGTATCACGTGGTATTTCAATGCGTACTCGTCGCGCTTACATATGGACGGGAGCATTGTTGTTAGCAGGTGCTATCTTCACATTTGCCAAAGGGTTCGATTACGAGGAAGCTATTATTTTACTTATTGTTGCATTGGTGCTATGGATATCACGGGCTCGATTTAACAGTGAAAGTGCTAGTATTTCTTTACGTAGTATCTGGATTTGGGCGTTCCTTGCTTTTATCTCATCGTTATCGTATTACGTTATTGGTACACATATTCATCCAGCTATTTTGCGACATCTACCAATGCGTACTCAACAATGGTTTTTGAACCCGCATGAATATGCAGTGACGGCCCTTGTTGGATTAATCGGTGCTTTAATTTTAATGGCATCTATATTCACCTTACGCCCGCATCGCTACACAGGAATACGTCCAGATGAGGCGGGTATAGAGAAATTAACTCAATTTATTGCCAAAGAAGACGGTAATCTTTTGACTCATCTTCTCTATCTAGGAGACAAAAATTTTTATTGGGCGCAAAATGATCAAATTTTAATTCCCTATTCTCGAGTGCGTCACAAATTAATTGTACTTGGCGACCCAGTTGGTAATAAAAATCTTGTCTCTGCTGCGATTCAAGAATTTCAGAGGTATGCGGATCAGTATGCATTAACCGTTGTTTTTTATCAAGCAACACCTGAATATCTATCGATCTATCATGAGAATGGTTACAAATTCTTCAAACTAGGCGAAGAAGCTTTGGTTCCTCTAACTACATTCACATTAAGTGGGAAAAGTAAGCAGAACTTGCGAACTGCTAAAAATAAATCAGATCGTGAAGGTCAAATATTTGAAGTGCTTGCCCCACCCTATCATTCAGAATTACTGTCTGAATTACGTCAGATTTCGGATGAGTGGCTAGGCGATCGTAAAGAAAAAGCTTATTCTTTAGGCTGGTTCAACGAAGCGTATATTCAACGCTCTCCCTTAACATTGCTTCGTAATGCTGAGGGTCACATTTTGGCTTTTGCAACATTAGCTCCAGCTTATGACCAAAATAAAGTGATCTCAATTGATCTGATGCGCCATTTGAATGATACACCGAATGGAACGATGGATGTGTTATTTGTACGTATAATTGAATGGGCAAAAGAACAAGGTTATTCTTATTTCAATTTGGGTATGTCTCCGCTCTCCAGTGTGGGTGAAAATCAGAATGCGCATCGTGAAGAAAAATTAGCTCGGCTGGTGTTCCGATATGGTGGGCACTGGTATGGATTTGAGGGATTGCGCCGTTACAAGGAAAAATTCTCACCTGAATGGCAAGCAAGATATTTAGCTTATCCGGCAGGTATGACACTTCCAATGCTTACGCTGGATCTGGTCCGACTGGTATCTCGTCGTCCAGAACAAGTAGAGCTTCTTTAACCTTCAGAATAAATTCTTTGGATAGGCTACAGTTACGTGGACTGAAAAAATGAGGGCAATAGAATGAAAGCAATTATTTTTCACGGTTAGATATTCAGAATTCCTTCACATCCTAAGGTGGTCACTTGACCACCTTTTTAATGTTTTGACTCAACTATTCTACCTACACTCTTCTAGACATAAAAAACGTGGTTTATTGTATTAGATAACAGATAAACTAGAGGTATTGGTTGGATCAATAACAAGATATTTAAGGATCAGAGCTTGAAAAAAAAGCTTTTTTAGCAAAAAGAATACTGTCAGTCCTACTGCTTATTAGGTTCTTCCCAATCAGTTCATGAAATATATCTTAATTTAATATGTTTAGAAGCTCTGTACAGCGACGACTTCACGGCAGCTTCGCTCTTGTTTAAAATTTTAGCTGTTTCTTTTATGGAGTATCCTTGGACTAGGCGCAATTCGAGTACAGTCCTTTGCTCGTCATTACTTACCATCAAAAGAATTCGCTCGACTTCCTCTTGAATTACAAAATCGAGGGTATCCCAGTGATAATCAAATAGTTCTCTATGTGAAGAGTATTCTCTCGTCTTTTTTCGTTTTCTTAATACATCTATAACAAGATTTTTGGCATTACTTTTCCTTCCTGTTTCGATTGCTTTTCAACAAATACTGCACCCTCAACAATACCTATTTACGTTTCATGAACATTTTTCAATAAAATTATTCGTATCTCAATGCATCTATCGGCTTCAATCTCGCTGCTTTATAAGCTGGGTATACCCCAAATAAGATACCTATACCTGCAGAGCTAAGAAACGAATATATGATCGGCGAGACCGTGAATTCAATGGTCATACGAGTTGTTGCTTCAATTATTTTAGACGCTCCTATGCCAGCAGCAACCCCAAGTATACCTCCCATTAGACCGAAAATGACTGCTTCAAACAGGAATTGAATCATAATATCTCTAGGCTTGGCGCCAATCGCTTTGCGAATACCGATTTCTCTTGTACGCTCTATAACGGAGACCATCATAATATTCATAATTCCGATTCCCCCTACCACGAGCGATATTGCGGCTACACCTCCCAGCAATTTGCTCATGATATTATCTACACCCAAAGCTGCACCTGCTGCTTCGGACAGACTCATAGTTTGAAATTGATCCGGTTCTGAGGGTTTTAGCTGATGCGTCACACGCAAGCTATCCAATATATCTGAACGAGCTTGATCCATCAAAGCTGGTGACTTGGCGGAGACATCTAGGCTGGTGATATTTTTCTCACCCAGACGGTTCATCATGGTTGTAGCAGGGATGTAAATTTGATCATTTGTACTGCGGCTTAAATTCGTAACGGGCTGAGAATTCAATACTCCGATCACTTTGAAGGGGATCTGTTTAATTTGAAACGTTCGTCCCACCACGTTTTTGGTATCCCCACCAAAAAGACGTACAACCGCTTGGCTTTCCAGAATAGCAACATTCATACGTTTATCCAACTCATCGTTGGTAAATGTCCTGCCTTCAGCAAAGGAAAACTTTTTAACTTTATAAAATGAAGCGGATGTTCCTATAATAGTTGCATTATAGTTATATCGACCCCATACAACTTTTGAATTGCTCGAAATACTGGGCATTAATGCCGCAATCGAACTCTTTTGTTCCATTGCCTTGATATCAACCCACGTAAAGGAGGGCAAGTTGTCCCCATTGACTTCTTCCTCGGTCATTGGCATGGCTGGAGCAACCATAATCACGTTATTCCCTAGACTATTTATTTCCTCCTTAATACTGGCTTTAGAACCGTTTCCGATTGCCATAATGGCAATAACCGCTGCCACCCCAATAATAATACCGAGTATCGTTAAAAATGAACGCATCTTGTTGGTGGTTAAGCTATTCATTAATACACGGATCGTTTCCATCACATTCATAGGCTTACCGTCCTTGATGAAATTCGTCTATTCGTAATTTGCTCATCCCGCTCAATATTGCCATCCCGAAAACTAATCAATCGTTTGGCATATTCAGCTATTTCCAGCTCATGAGTAACCAGAACTATAGTTTTTCCCAGCTCATTCAACCCTTGAAACAGTTCCATAATCTCAATACTCGTTTTCGTATCCAGTGCGCCCGTAGGTTCATCTGCCAGCAGAATAACAGGATTATTTACCAATGCACGTGCAATGGAGACACGCTGCTGCTGACCACCAGAAAGCTCGTTAGGCTTGTTATACATCCGTTCGGCAAGGCCAACGCTTCGTAGCGCCTCCACGGCTCGTTCCCGGCGTTCCTTGGCAGGTATACCTGCATACATCATAGGTAGCTCTACATTGGCTAATGCTGTAGTTCGGGGAAGTAAATAAAATTTTTGAAACACAAAACCTAGTTTCTGATTTCTAATCTCCGAAAGTTCTTTCTCACGAGCATCCAATATGGAATACCCATCCAGGTAGTATTTTCCGGTATCCGGATGATCCAGGCAACCAATGACATTCATCATGGTAGACTTGCCCGAACCAGAGGGTCCCATGATAGCAACAAACTCACCTTCGCTAATGGATAAATTCACGCTGCGCAGAGCCTGAATCTCCTGACCGCCTACTTCATACATTTTTTTCAGTTCTTTAATTTCGATCACCGTTTTATTGGATTGAGTTTCGCTCATTGTGCCTGCCCCCCTCCACTGCCATTCGGATCAGCACTGCTGTTCTGAGGAGGAATAACAATAGTTTCGCCTTCCTTGACACCAGACTTGATTTCGGCCTGATCCGCTGTATAGACGCCTAGTTTCACCGGTCTAAATCCATAATCAGCAGGATTTGCCGCGTTCTTCGCCACATATACTCCATCTACACCACCTTCAGATCTCAATGCAAACAATGGCACAGACAGCGCGTCTTTGTGTTCAGCTAACAGAAGGGATACATCCATGTTCATCCCCGGTTGCAGCCTTATTTTTTGGCTATCCAAAGACAATTCAACTTTGTATGTAGTCACATTGGATTCCACAACTGGCTCTGGAGAAACAAAAAGAACTTCTCCTTTGAATTGCTTGTCCGGAAATGAATTGGTATGCATTGTAGCCTGAAGTCCGGTCTTCAATTTGGCGATATCACTTTCGTTAACCTTGGCACTAACCTTCATGACCCCTGTATTGGAGTTATTCATTATGATAAAAGGTGCAGTAGGACTGGTGCCCACATCGCCGTTGACCTTCAAAACAATCCCATCCCACGGCGCCGTAACCTGTAATTTATTCAGAACACTTTTCTTTTGCTCCAATTCTGTTTCGGCCTGCTGTAAAGAAGCCTGTGCAGATTGAATGTTGGAAGCTTCAGGCGGGGACTGTGCTGCCTTTAATTGAATTAAAGCGGTTTTATAACCCATTTCAGCATCTTCAATAGCCTGGTTTTGTCTGATCTGTGCCTTCTTGTATTGAAGCTCGGCATTACTCATATCCAATTTTGCCTTATCCAAGCTTTGCTTGGCCGTCGCCAGGTCACTTTCTGCGGCCGCATCATTCTGAACTAGATAAGTCTGGTCATCATAATCCTTCTGGGCTTTATCCAAGGTCACCTTGGCAACCTCTTTTTGTGCAGCGGCTTCCTCTAACTCCGTCCCGTCCTTGGCTGTTTTAATCGCCATCTGTGTCTTTAGGACATTTGCCTTCTGGAGCTCAATATCAATTTGCTTTGGTCCACGCTTGGCTTCCTCTAGCTTGGCCCTTGCAATCGCAACATTGGACTGGGCATCTTTAATTTGTAATTTGGCATCTGAATCATCTAAACGAGCTAAAACCTGGCCCGCCTTAACACTATCTCCTGCTTTGACATTGACCGCAATGAGCTTGGCACCCTCGACATTTGTAAAATTAATATTCACTTCCTTGGAAGCCTGAACGGTCCCAGTCACGGCAAGCGATTCGGTTATATTGGTTTTTTTCACCTGAACAATCTGATTCGCAGGACCCTCCACGGGCTTTTCCTGCCCCCTATTCATATAAACAGTACCACCGATTCCCACTATAATGATCAAGGCCAGAATACCTATGATCACTTTTAATCTTCCTTTTTTTCTTAATATTTGCAATGCATCTTTTTTTACTGTTTCCGGCAATGTCATATCCCCTTAAATATATTTTTTTAAATCCTATACACTCCACGGTTTGTTTAAAACATGTTGTAACTGTGTCATTTGAACAATCAATTCATCCATATTCCGTTCTATTTGCTTCACTTTTAACTGATTAGTAGCGACCTCCGTACCTGTGGCAAATCCCCGTTCCTTTTTTTTACGAGAAATGTTTAATACTTTATTAGCGTTCTGCAGATTACTTTGCAGTTGTTCGTATTGCTCATCATTTTGCTGTAAATTAAAGTACATACTCTTCAATGTTTCTGCCAATTGGTCTTTGGTATTTTCCAGTCCACCTTGTGCTGAATCTACATCAATCTGTTTAATTTCATAATCATCATTCCCTGAGTTCCACGTGTAATATTTAACTTCCATCTTTGCCAGCTTGACAGCCTCCTCCTGTCTCCATACCGAAGGACTCGCCGAAATGGCACGTGTCACAAGCGTATCCAAATTCGTGCTATCCATTTTTCGGTAAACAGGTCGATCCACCAGTTCATAGACCGTACCTTGCGGTTGCCCCATTTGGGTATTTAGTGAATCCATCGCTTTTTGCAACGCAGCTTTTGCAATCTCTATATTTTTTTGTGCTTCTATACGAGTCTGAATAATGCTGCTTTGATCACTTGGAGAAATTTTTCCACGGTTGGCTTTTGCCTCAGCAGCTTTTTCCTCCAATAATGCAAGCGAAAGTGCATCCTCACTGCTCTTCACCTTGTTATCAGCCAGAAGTACCTCATAATAGTTCTTCATTGTAGTGTAGTCTGTCTGATCTTGGGCAAGCTCGATTTGCTTCTTGGATTCCAGATAAGAAACCGTCGATGAGGCATACCCCTTCCATGCTGAACTACTGGCCGCATCCTCTTCTCCATTACCTGTACCTGCGGGAATGAAGTCCAGATTCTTACCTGCATTTTTCAAGTTAATCCGATTGCGATCTATCGTTTGCTGGGCCTCCTTCAAGCTAAAGCTATTGGATCGCGCCCATTGCTGGGCTTGACTCAATGTTAGTTTCACACTTGCATTGGAAGCCAATTGCTGCCCCTCTGCTTGAACAAAGGACCCTGAAAAAGAACTGGTTGATAAGGCCAACAGCAATAAAATGAACATACGTTTTTTCATAGAACCCCCTCTTTCTATTTTTAAATAATTGTACAAACACATTCTTATATGAATTATCTATTGTTCTCTTTTGAGCAACTACAAATGAATCATAGACACGTGCAGATTGCTTTCTGCTTTGGCTAAAAGTATTTCGGGATGAAACGATCTAGCAATGTAATCATATGTCAGGGTTTTCTCATAAAATGAGATATGAATGAGCGTCTCTCTTTACTCAGCAGAAACATGACGCTCGCCTCCTTTCAGAGTCAGGCGATTTCTATGTCCCCGTAGGTATGATAAGGCTATGCCCGCCGATCGGTACAACAGCTCTCCGGCTAGGATACCGCCAACGACATCTGCTAGTACATGCTGCTTGACCAGCAAAGTGGACGCTATAATGACAATAGACATCGCGGTGACTGCCCAGCGAATCGTTCTTCCGAATACCCTTGCTCCACGAAGCATCAGGTAGCTGGTTAGCACATGAATGCTCGGGAAACAGTTAAACGGCTGGTCATGGCTGTACACCAACCAGACCAAACGGTTGATGACGCCTGTCTGGGCTAGATTGTCTGGACGGTGAACAGCCGTTTGGAAAAGGGCATAGACGATATAAGAAAGGATCAGCCCTCCACAGAGCGCAAGTAGCGTCCGGTAATAAGCTGTTCTGTCCTTGAACGCAAGTCCGATCAGTACAGATGCAATGAACGGGTACCAAAGAACATAAGGAATAATAAAGGACGGAACGAATGGCGTTAGGCGATCTAGATCCGTTACGAGGCTATAGACGTGTTCGGTAGGATGGTTAAGTATACCGTAGAAAATATACAATAACGGAACCACTGTAAGCCATAGAAGAGACAGCCAAGTTGAAAGGAAGGTTTGTTTTGTAGGGTGAGTCACGTTATCATCTCCTGATTAGGTTCATCTATAGCAATGAACCCATCATAATGATAAACTCTGAAGAACTTTAGAGGATTTTTCTAAAGAATTCCTTAACATTAGTTGGTAAGGGGTATTCCCTCTCACATCTTATTTATAGGGAATCTTATCAACAATTTACGTAATAAAAAGCCTCGCCAACTTTTTTGTTGGCAAGGCTTTTTGGGTTCTTCAATCAGATCAGCTTTCTGATTTTCATGCACTTCTTGCAGACTTCGAGTCTGAATAGTGTACATATCTTCAGATTTTCTTTAGATATATCCTCGTAAAATCCTTAGATTTTTTCGTTACTATTTTTATATTGATATAAATAACAAAACGAGGAGATATGGCAATATGTTTTGGATTATTCCTTCCAGTTGTTCGGTATATCATCCCTTTATTTGTTGGGTACCCAAAAGGGAGAAATTAAATAATGGGGGAAAAACAGTTGAATATCAGTGAATGTCTACTTTTTTTGCAAGGTTTTCTCACAAATCCACAACGAGTAGGAAGTGTTATACCTAGCTCCCGATTTCTAGCAGCTAAAATCGTTGAGTCTATACCATGGAATGAGGTAAAGGCAGTCGCAGAACTCGGGTCAGGTACAGGTGCTATTACACGTTTCATGAAGCCACAGTTAACCGGATCAACAAGAGTGCTATTGTTCGAAAGGGATAAGAAAATGAGAGCTACTCTGAAGACAAAATACCCGGATTTCGCGTGTCATTCAAACGCTTGCCAATTAATCAAAAAATTGAATCAAGATGACATCGGCCAGCTTGATTGTATTATTAGCGGATTGCCATTTTTTAATTTTACGAGTGAAATGCGAGAAACCTTACTTAGTCAGATTATTAAGGCACTAAAACCAGAAGGGATTTTTGTCGCTTATCAGTACTCACTTCAAATGAAAAAAAAATTTGCCGAAGATTTAATCATCGAAAAAATCGAGTTCGTACCTTTCAATTTCCCTCCAGCTTTTGTATATACCTGTCGCAAAAGGGGAGGCAATAATCGGTATTAATAAACTTTTCGTAGCAATCATTGGGTTTGTCTTAATTATAGAATTTTAGTAGCCGTAATCATAAAAAGTAGGAAAGGGGCATCATGTAATGGATACAATACTTGTTGTAGGTGACGATACAGAGATTCGAGATGTCATTCACGTTTATTTGCGCAATGAAGGATACTTTGTCATAGAAGTTGCAAATGGTCTGGAAGCGTTAGATTTAATAAGATCAATCTCTTTCGAACTGGTCATCTTAGATATTAAGATGCCACAAATGGATGGCATTAATGCTTGCATTAAAATAAGGGAAATATCGAGCACCCCCATTATCATGCTATCGGGGGAGGAAGAAGATATTGGTAAAATTTCGGGTCTTACTCCCGGTGCGGACGATTACATGATAAAACCCTTTAATCCGTTAGAATTACTCGCTCGAGTAAAAGCTCATTTGCAGCGACAATCATTAATAGGAAAAGAAGAATTTAATTCTGTTATATTCATCAAAGATCTTGTGATCGATAAGAGTAAACATTCCGTTACATTGAAAGAAAATAACATTTCGCTGACCCCTCTTGAGTTTTCAATTCTAGAGTTGCTTGCAAGCCACCCTGGGCAAGTATTTAGCTTTGATAAGATTTACGAAAGCGTGTGGAAAGATCCTATTGGGTATTCCGATAATACCGTGATGGTCCATATTCGTAATTTACGAGAGAAATTAGAGGAGTTTCCCAGAGATCCTCAGTATATTAAAACGATTTGGGGAGTTGGTTATAAAATTGACTGAACATGTGCAAAAACCAAAACGAAAAAAAAGGATGATTCAGGTCAATATTTTAATCAGAATGATGCTAAGTCTCATTATCGCCACAACCATAAATAACATGCTTATTTTACTTTTACTGGATATTGGCCATGGCATGGAATCCGAGTGGCTCCTCAATTTCATTCCGTATATTTTCCCCCCCCTGTTTATGGTTAACTTTATTATTACTTTCCTAGCTTTAACTCGACGAATCGTAAGAGACTTAATTTCGTTGGAGCAGGGGCTTCAAATTATATCCGAGGGTAATTTAAGCTATCGAGTGCCTGTCATGCGAAATGATGAGCTTGGGAGGGTTGCGTTTAATATCAACTTGATGGCGGAACGTCTACAACAGCAGATCGAAAAGGAACGTGAACTAGAAATCTCCAAGTTGGAAATGATAACAGGCATATCACACGACTTGCGTACGCCACTTACAAGCATTATTGGCTATATAGAACTCTTAAGAACAAATTCATTTCAAAATAAAGATGAATATACGCGATTTGTTCAAAACACTTATAACAAAGCTATTCATTTAAAAAAATTGCTCGATGATTTGTTTGAATATACCCGACTTACTTCGGTCGATACCCGCCTGGACCTAAATAAAATCGATGTATTCCAGCTTCTAGATCAATTAATTTTTGAATTTGAACCGATCGCTCAAGAGAACGGTATCCATATTATTAAAGACTTAGGTAACTCTCCTATTATAACCGTTATTGACAGTAAAAAAATTGCCAGAGCAATCGATAATCTACTCATGAATGCCCTTAAGTACTCTGTAAAGCCAGGAACCGTACGTATTTTAATGAAGTTGGATAATAAGCAAATTAGTATTGAGATCGAAAATAAAGGGAATCCCCTCACACAAGAGCAAGAAAATAAACTCTTCAATCGTTTTTATAAAGTAGACCATTCAAGAAGTAGTGAAGGCATTCAAACGGGAGCAGGTCTGGGCCTTTCTATTGCTAGAAACATTATTGAGTTGCATGGAGGAACCTTAACGCTCATTCATATAAATAACATATTTAAATTTACTCTTACTTTGCCTTTCGAAGGAGTTCTGACCCGTTCCATTGGATCAGAAGAAGGCCACTCCGGCAACCTTGATGTATAAGTAAAAAAACTTAAGCCCCGAACAATACTTTGTCCCGGGCTTAAGTTTTGATTTTTAGTATCCAAATTAAACTTACTCTGTTTTTTAAGTATAATCCTCGAGAGTGCTGACAGATAATGTGTTTATGTAAAACAAAAAAGCCGCGCTTATCACGGCCGTACCATAATTAATGCTCATATATTTAGCCTGTTCATTATGCAGCTCTTTTCTCATCTACTCTCTGAAAACAATATCCCGTATATAATGCTTCAATGATAAATTCATTTAATGCCTCCAACATGTATGCAGGTGCATCCCTGTCAGCTCCAAACGTTTGCCCGCTATCATGAAGAACGATAACAGCTCCACCCCTTAGCTTGGACAGCAGCCTTTGCTTAATTTTTTGCTTGCCGCCAGAGCTCTTCCAGTCACCTACAATAACAGACCAAAGAATCATGCGAAATTGCTTCATCAGAAAAAAATCAAATAGGTTAATGACTCCCCACGGGGGCCGATAATAGAAGGCTTTCTCTCCAATAATACGATTAATGACATTGGCCGTTTTGTTTACCTGCTCGCGAACCCTCTTAGGACTCATTAAAGCATTTGACCAATGTACATAATTGTGGATTCCGACAAGATGTCCTTCATTGTGCATCCGTTGGATTAAATCGGGATATTTCTCTGCTTTGCGACCAAGGACAAAAAAGGTACTCTTTATATTATATTTCTTTAATAAATCAAGCAAAAGAGGCGTAAATTCTGGGTCCGGACCGTCATCAAAAGTTAACGCAATGGGCTGCTCGCCCGTTCCCCTTTTATAAACTCCGATTCCAAATAGTCGGATTATAAGGGTCGGGATAATCGTGTATACGAGTAATGCACTAATGAGAATTATGAATGTCTGCTTCATGATCCTGCTCCTTTTTAACAGTAATAAATCCATGCTTGCCTTTTTTCTAGGAGCATATCTTTATTTCACTGGATCTATTATTTATTGCAATAGTTCCAAAAATAACTTCTAATGAACCAAACGCGGACTCTTTAGGATGGAACTGTTTAGTATTTTCTATCATATGTTGAAGAAGTTTTGCATCATCTAGTAATTCCGATAGGCGCTCGGTTAGATCCCCAGATGTCTCTGCATGAATGGCTACCCCAGAACGAACTAAAAATTTGGCATTATCCTGTTCTTGACCAGGGATTGGTTTACAAAGTAGCATCGGCAGTGCCATAGCAATCGCCTCAAAAGTCGTGACTCCTCCTGGTTTGGTAATCATAATATCAGATATAGCCATTAACTCATGAACATAGTTAATATAACCTGTTAAATAGATGCGATGTTTGGAAATTTTCAGACTCTCATTCAATTTCATTCGAAGTTTTTCATTATGCCCACAAACAATGATGAATTGTACAGGCTGTGACAATAGATCAAATTTCTGAATAGTAGAGCTTCCATCGCCAATCATGCCGCAACCTCCTCCCATCACAAGCACAGTAGGCATATGAGGATCTAAACCATACTTCTTAGCTGTTTTCTCTCTTTCTATGGACTGAGAAAATTGCGGGCGAATGGGAATTCCCGTATCTGCAATCCGAGTCTCTTCAACACCTAATTGAATTAAAGAATCACGTACACTTCTGGAACCCACAATATATTGATCTGTATATGGATAAATCCATGAACTATGATCCGTGTGATCGGTAATGATAGTAACAGTATGAATATCGATTGAACCATATGATTTCAACTTCGACATCACGCCTGCCGCCAAAGGGAAGGTGCATACTACAATAGCAGGCTGTATTTCATTAATCAATTTCATCATTCGTCCGATTCCTGTAGAAAAAACGGTCTTTATGATATAGGATAGGGTGTTTTGTCTCCGCGTTTTCTGATATAGATATCCATAAACTTGAGGGAATGTTTTTACGGCTTGGAGATAAACATTTCGACTCAAATGATTCATATAAGGATGGACCCATTCCATAAAATCAATAATGACAGGTTCCATATGAGGAAATCGAATTTGCATCGCATCTTGTATCGCTTGGGCTACTTGAATGTGACCATCTCCATAATTTCCGGTAAGAATCAACATTTTTTCTTTCGTTCCTTTTTTCATGGATCACAGCTCTCCTTTCAAAAAATCAAATCTCAGAAACGTTTAAGAATCACTTTCCTTTTATGTTAAGAGAAATCGGCATAAACTGAAGGCACAGAAAGGATGCTTTCATATGCCAAAGAAACGATTCTTATTATTGATGATGAAATGAAATTCGGGAGTTGGTGGGGGTATATCTGACTAGGACGATTAATATTTTTAAATCAGCATTTCGCCTTATGTGAAAATCGTTTGAGCTGCTAGAATATATAGCAACAGTGAAATCATAACTTTGTTGTATTTCCTTTAAATCTATCAAAAGTGAACTTGCGAACCTTCGGGCAAATCAAAAATGTATTTAAACATGTGTCGGGTCAGTTTAAAAAAAGGGGAAAATAAAGGCTGGTCTAGCTTTAGAAAAAAATATCCCGCTTGTAATCGATTTACAAACAAATTGATACAAGTTATTACAATGGCGAAACTGAGATATGCAATGACGAGACTGAAAACTAACGCCAAAAAAATCTCAAAGCAAACATTTCTTTTGCCGTTTATCAGTTTCAATTTTCTACCCAACTCCCCAAACGGTTTTTATATATCGCGGCTCTCTTGGGAGATCATCTATTTTCTCGTGTAAATTCAGAATTTGAACTACTACCGTATTATCTAAATCTCCTAAAGGTTGATTCCACACATCACGCTTTGCTCCTTTTCCGACTTTTAAGAATCATGAATATGACAATTCCTATGATGAAGGCAAGTCCCACATATATACCGTAGTGATAAATCATTGTCCCGATTGTTTCCACATGACCACCTGCAAATTGGCCAACTACAAAAAAGACAGACGTCCAAACAAGCCCGGCTGTATAGGAATAAAGAATATAACGGCGAAATGACATTTTATTAATTCCGACTAAATAGGGAACAATATGCCTCACCACCGGAAAAAAGTAGCTAAAACTCAATGCAATATTTCCATATTTATTTAGAAGGTGTTCTGATGTTTGTATATGCTTCCCCAAATTTTTTTTATGGCGAAGTTTATCCAGCACCGGCGAACCGAAAAACCTGCCTAGAATATAACCAAGAGATAGCCCGGAGATAACTCCTAAATAAGTGATAATAAATGCTGGGAAATAGTGGAGTAATCCTACTTTGCTAACGGCTCCGCCGGTCATAACGACAACCTCGTCCGGTATTGGCATTCCAACAATTCCGAGCCATAATGCAAAGAATAAAGCAGCATAACCAAACTGCGCAATCCAATGAATTAGTGTGTCATAACTCACTTAAATCCCCTCTTTCTTACGGCATGTATAAACAAAAGCAGGAGGAAAATTGAGGGGCACAAAATCGATTTTATCAATAGCAGATCGATTTACTCGCAGTTCGATAAAGCGTGTGATAGCTCCTGTGCCAGAACCGAATTCTGCAATTGTGCTCACATCATCCCATGACACAGATTGAACCATTTTACTCGCCAGAAACCGTGAACTGGGCAAAACACTTCCAACTCGCTTTGGATTTTTAATAAATCGTTGCAAGAACATTGCATACTGATTTGAAGTCAAATGACTCTCCCCCTTTCTTCTATTTTTTTCATTTGTTCACCAGCTTATGCAGTAAAGTTGGATAATTTCGACTTGAACCACTTGGTTGTGATAAAGGTGCCAACGGCTATCATTAGAGCAACCACGGCCAATTTAGGATCGATCAAATCTAGCAAAGCCAATATATAATGTCCAAGGAACTTGCCAAAGGTAAAGAACGTAGCGGTCCAAACAAACGCGCTGGAATACGAAATCAAAGCAAACTTCTTGTATGAGGTACCGTTTAGACCAACGAATACAGGCAAAATATACCGAATGACTGGTATGAAATGTCCAAGACACATTGCGATATCTCCGTGCTGTTCAAAAAATTTCTCTGCTTTCTGAAAGTGACGGTTGTTTTGAAACTTTAGTTTAAATTTTTCTCCAAAGATTCTGCCCGCAAAATAAGCAATTGTAATTGCTGTAAATAAGCCAGCGAGAATAACAATATATACAATCCACGGGTTTAAAGCTCCGTTGTTACTCAAAATTCCACCTGTTAGTATGGTTATTTCATTTGGAACCGGGACGCCGAATGGGCCTAGGCAGAAGGCTAAGAAAAAAAAGAGATATCCATAATGATCGACTAGCTGTAAGACGATATCACTAATCATGTTCTAACCTCCTCGTTAATGTCGATGAAAGTATATTATTATAAAAATCTTAGGAGCTTATAGGGATATTTCTAAAGAAATACTGAAGTAATACAAAAACGCCTTTAATTCTCCCCTCCAAGCCATGGCTTGACATCTTAAACTGTTTTACGCCCAATGTAGGAAAGGTCTGATCAGCTTTTAACCAAGCTAATCAGACCTCAACTTTATCCTAACACTTTGGTAATTCTACTTCTTTAGCACTAATGGAAATTGAAAAAGAGAGAGTTCACTCTCCTATTCCCGCTCGTACTAGTGAAACCATAGCTTCACATACAAGTAGAAGAAAATACACGATCTCATAAACATCCCCCTCCCCAACATTATGAAGGGATACAAATTAGAGTCGCACTAGGTCTTTCTATAGCCATAAATATCATTGAGTTGCGTGGCGGAACAGTTTGCCCTTATAAAAAAGCCTTACCGACTTGGTTGGTAAGGCTTTTTGGGTTGGATGATATAGATTTTAAACCTTCTATAGATGAATCTTTAGATTTTCTTTAGAAATATACTCATTAATTCCTTAGTTTTTTTCATTATGATTTCTGTATCGAAACAATAAAGAGGTGCAGAAATAGAGAGATTGGGCCATGTGCATCGGTATGTTCTTCCCAATCGTACGATATTTTCTCCCTATGTCTTCACTTCAATTTTCTCATTTTTAATCGTTCCGGTATCCATTCGTTTCGATAAAAGAAATAAATTTGTTAATTTTTGTGCCATATTCAGCATTGTTCCTGACAATAAAAACAGTAATGGAGGAAAATCAGTTGAAACTTAATGAATACCTTTTATTTTTGCAAAGCTTTATTCGCAGCCCCAAAAATGTAGGCAGTGTTATACCAAGCTCCCGGTTTCTAGCGACCAAAATGGTTAAACAAGCCCCCTGGAACGAGATTAAGGCAGTCGCAGAACTCGGATCGGGCACAGGTGCCATCACCCGTTTTATCAACGCCCAGGTGAGTGAACCCACGAAAGTGTTATTGTTTGAGATGAATGAGACTATGAGGAATAATTTACAGACAGAATACCCAGACTTCTCCTGTCATCCGAACGCTGCTCAGTTAGTAGAAGCAATGAAGAAAGAGAACATTCATCAGCTGGATTGTATTTTTAGCGGACTACCTTTTTTTAATTTTGAGCGTGAATTGAGAGATACCTTGGTTGAACAGATCTATAAAGCACTCAAACCTGGAGGCTTGTTTATCGCCTTTCAATATTCGCTTCAAATGAAAAAGCAGCTTTCCGAAAAATTTATCATTGAAAAAATTGATTTAGTACCTTTCAATATCCCTCCCGCTTTCGTTTACGTCTGTCGCAAAAAGGAAACAATTTAAATGATGATGGCACTTTCATTCACTCCATTAAATGTTTTGCTTATGCGTATGTAGAAAAAGTGAAGACTTTACCTTATTATCAGGATATCTATACTAGTTGCGTAATTTCAGGTACCTTAAATACCTTTATTCTACCCAGTCAAAAAAGAAGGAGCAGTCAGTAATGAATACCATTCTTGTTGTGGATGATGATTCCGAGATTCGGGATGTCATTCATGTATATCTACGTAATGAAGGATACCATGTGATTGAAGCAGCCGATGGTGAAGAAGCCCTGGATGCCATAAAGACAACACCGATTCAACTGGTTATCTTGGACGTCATGATGCCACGAATGGATGGAATCAGAGCATGCCTTAAAATAAGGGAAATATCGAATACTCCGATTATCATGCTGTCAGCCAAGGAAGAAGATATTGATAAAATTAACGGACTGACTACCGGGGCCGATGACTACATGATCAAACCGTTCAATCCATTAGAATTGCTTGCTCGTGTAAAAGCACAGCTACGTCGTCAAACATTAATAGGAAAAGAAGAATTTAATTCCCTTATTCTTATTAAAGACCTGATCATCGATAAGAGTAAACATTCCGTAAAGTTAAAGGGCAACGAAATTTCGTTGACTCCTCTGGAGTTTGCTATTCTGGTCTTGCTTGCCAGCCATCCTGGGCAAGTTTTTAGTTCGGAGCACATTTACGAAAATGTATGGAAGGCGCCATATGGATTTTCTGATAATACCGTAATGGTTCATATTCGTAATTTACGAGAAAAATTAGAGCAGTTCCCAAGAGATCCTCAGTATATTAAAACGGTGTGGGGAGTTGGCTATAAAATTGAATGAACATGTACAAAAGTCAAAACGAAAAAAACGGATTCAAGTCAACATTTTAATCAGAATGGTGCTAAGTTTTATTATCGCCATTGCTATAAATGATATTCTCATTTTACTTTTCTTGAAAATTAGCAGTACTATGGAATGGCATTGGTTTCGCAATTTTTTTCCTTATCTTCTTACCCCCTTGTTTATGGTAACGTTTATTTTTACTTTTTTAGTTTTGACACGGCGAATCGTTAGAGACTTAATTACATTGGAGCAAGGGCTTCAGATTATTTCCGAAGGTAATTTAAAATATCGGGTGCCTGTTGTTCGGCAAGATGAACTTGGACGGGTTGCGCTCAACATCAATCGAATGACAGAACGTTTAGAGCAACAGATTGTAAAAGAACGTGAAATAGAGAAATCCAAGATGGATTTGATCACAGGTATTTCACATGACTTGCGCACGCCTCTGACAAGCATTATCGGCTATATCGAGCTTTTAAGAACAGACTCATATCAGGATAAAGATGAATATACGCGCTTTGTTCAAAACACCTATAACAAAGCAATTCATTTGAAGAAGTTGCTCGATGACTTGTTCGAATATACTCGGCTCACTTCAGTCGATACCCACTTAAATCTGAGAAGGATCAATTTATTTCAACTCTTGGATCAATTGCTGTTCGAGTTCGAACCCATTGCTCAAGAAAACGGTGTGTATATCGTAAAAGATATCGGTGATTCCCCAATCGTTGCCTCCATTGATAGCGATAAAATTGCCAGAGCAATCGATAATCTTCTCATGAACGCCTTAAAATATTCCTTGAAGCCTGGAGGCATTAGCATTCGACTGAAAACAAGTCCTAAGCAAATTACGATTGAGGTCGAAAATAAAGGAGCTCCCCTCACGCAAGATCAAGAGGAGAAGCTATTTGATCGTTTTTATAAGGTTGACCATTCAAGAAGTAGCGAAGGTATCCAAACTGGAGCAGGACTGGGTCTTTCCATCGCTAGGAATATTGTTGAGTTACATCAAGGCACCCTAACGCTCAATCATAGTCATAACGTATTTACATTCCAATTGAATTTACCTTTTGTAAACAACTCAAGTAGCTAACCGCAGTCCTTAAAGAATATTTATACAGTGGCGGATTATTATAATTTTACATCTTAATAAATCCATTTACAGCGACTCAGGATATTCCTATTTCATAACCATTTCCTCAATATACTGAATGTCGCATATAACGTGCTTAAATGATCAATTTTCTTTTTCAAAGAATTATCTCTAATAATCTGTCCATCTTTAGTCCATTGTCCATATATTTGAACTAACCGCCCTGTAGTTCGTGAGAGTTCAAGAAGAAGTGCTGTCTTCAGATGCTCTTTTTGAACTAAAGTTAGGTTATTATCCATTTTTATTTTATTAAATTCTTCTATCAAATCTCTTACTAGTTCATTATTCACTTCTTTCAATGAAGCCATTGTCTTCTCCAAGAGCTTCACGTTTCCTTATTATCTCTTGATACCCTGGAACTAAACATACTTCGGTTTGGACATCTTTGTACTCTAATTCAGCAGATTTATAGATTGATTTTCCGCAAATAGTTAAAAAGTAGCTCAATTTATCTAAGTTTGGTTTCGCTAAATTCTTTTTCCCATTAAGTTGACCCTTGTGAACATAGTCCTTAAGTGAATCAATTATATCCACCATTAAACCGATAAACTCTTCCTTCTGATCTTCCTTAAAATTTTTTTACTCTCTCAATTAAATTGTCATAATAAACTGACAATTGGTTCTCGTTCGAGATATTTGAGACAAGTGTATTTATAAGTAACGAAAGATGTGATACGCAACAATTAGCAATAATAAGAATTTATAACAGTTTGAACTCTTCTGTCATCTAGTGAATTCAAACTATCTATTATTGGTTTAATATTAGTAGGTAATGGAACAAAGTAATCACCCCCTTCATCATATTCTTCGTAATCGAGTTCAGTTCCGTTAACGTCTTCTTTTCTAATTGTTGATTCTTCCTCTTCAATGTTATAAACCAGTTTACCAATTGCAGGTACAGGTATTATATCCTCTTCGTCTGTAATCGTTCTAAGTTTATAAATTCCATTATCGTGCTTTATTACTTTTATTTGTTGTTCTAAGGCTTCCAAGGTATCTAGTGTCACGAGAGCCGCACAGTCTTCGTGCCATCATACGATATTAAAAAACCTAATGAGGTGAGCCTATTGTTCGTTCAATTAACCGTGAGTGAGATAATGATCTGAAAACAAAAAAACTGCACAAAAAATATCTCGATGGATAAGCCTTGAAAAAACAGCATCATTTTATGATAAATCTAAATGGGATTTATGCAGGAAATGCAGGATATAAAGAGAGTCTTAAAAATCTCAATTCAGCTTATTCGACCCCTTTTACAAAAAAAACTACCAAGCAGATTTGGATGGTAGTCTGTTGTGTTTTGTCGATTTTCCAATAAATTGAAATAGTTACTCAGCGGCACTTGACGTCAGATTCCTGTGGTGGATTTTTCCCTTTCATTTGGAAAAAAACACCCGGCAGGATGCGTACCGAGAGAAATACGGCATACACCCAAGCCGGGTAAGGGATTAGAAAATAATATCAATGGCCTCTAGCACATCTTGCTCCTGTTCGGATTGCCCGTTCAGGGAAATATCCTTCAACAGCACCGAAGGCTGTTCGCAAATTTGGGTGATGATCACGAGCAGGTCCTGAGCGAAATTGTCGATCAGATTGAGCGTAAACAACTTGGTGGCATATTCAAACTGCCCGTTCATTCCCTCATCCAGCAACGAAATGACCAAGGTAAGATCAAATTGGGAAACCGTATGAGTTTCCGGATAAGATTCGATCTTGATATCCCCGAAGCTTTGAACGTTATCTTCCTTGGTTTCTAGAGCAAACATGACATCGAATACAGGATTGCGGCTTTGATCTCGCGGCGCCTGCAGCTTTTTCACAAGCTCCTCGAACGGATAATCCTGGTGGTCGTAGGCCCCCAGCATCGTTTCTTTGACTTCGTTCAAGTAAGCGAGGAACGTCTTCTCCCCGGACGGATAATGGCGAATCGCCAAAGTGTTGACAAACATTCCGATGAGCGGCTCCAGGTCGGCATGTGTGCGGCCCGAAACCGGCGTGCCTACAATGAAGTCTTCTTGTCCCGAGTACTTGCTGAGCAGGATTGAATAGGCCGCCAATAACACCATATAAAGGGTGGCACCGTTCTCATCGGCGATGCGCTGCAAGCTGTCGGTCATCTGCTTGTCGATGCTGAAAGGCAGCACATCTCCCTCAAAGCTGCGAGCGGCAGGTCTGACAAAGTCCGTAGGCAGTTCAAGCGTCGGCAGTTCGCCTTCCAGCACGTCCAGCCAGTAGGCTTCCTGACGTTTCAGCCGCTCTTTTACAGGTTCGGACTGCTGCCAAGCGGCGAATTCCTTGTATTGAATCCGAAGCGGTTCCAGAGTCTCGCCGTTATACAGGCGCAGCAGCTCTTCGACGAAGATGCCCATCGACATGCCATCCGTGACGATATGATGAATGTCCAGCATGAGCAGATGTCGTTCCGCTTCCCATTCGACTAAGCCCACACGCAGCAGCGGCGGCCGCTCCAAATCAAAGACGCGTACAAAGCCGTCTACGATGCTCTTCGTTTCACTTTCCGTCGCTTTCGTATACTCGACGGCAAACTTCAAGTCCGGATAAATCCGTTGTACCGGTTCGCCGTCGACCATTTCGAAGCCGGTTCGCAAAATTTCGTGACGAGCTATCAATCCTTTGAGCGCCGCCTCGAATTGATTCCGTTCCAAGCGCCCGACGAGAACCGTCATGCCGGACATGTTGTAGCTAAGCTCGGCGCCTTCCATCTGCTGCTGGATGTACAGCCGTTTTTGCACGGAGGAAAGCGGATAGTAATCCCTCTTATCCAGAACCGGAATGGAGAGGTATTCCTGCCGCTCCAATTGGCTGATCGCTTCGGCCATCGCTTCGATGGTCGAGTGCCGGAACACATCGCGCAGCGGCAGGTCCACCCTCAGCTCCTTGTGCAACTTGCTGACCAGCGTCGTCGCCCGCAGGGAGTGCCCGCCGAGGTCGAAGAAGTTGTCCGTCACGCCAATCGTGACCGGCCCGAGCACGTCCTGCCAGATGGCGACCAGTTTCGCCTCCAGTTCGGTGCGCGGCGCCACGTATTCGCGGCCTGCGCTTGCTCCCCCTTCCGGCGCCGGCAGCGCCTTCCGGTCGATTTTCCCGTTCGGCGTCAGAGGCAGGCGCTCCAGCTCCACGAAGTACGACGGGATCATGTAACCCGGCAGCTCGCTGGAGATCGCCCGTTTCAGGTCCGCCGCCGTCAAGCCTTCTTCCGCTGTATAATAAGCGCACAAAGCTTTCTGACCTTCTTGATCTTCCCTGACGACGACGACCGCTTCCTTCACGCCACCTACACTCAGCAGCTTCGCTTCGACTTCGCCCGTCTCAATCCGGTACCCCCGGATTTTCGCCTGGTTGTCGATCCGGCCGATGAAGTCCACGTTGCCGTCTTCCATCCACCGCGCCAAGTCTCCTGTGCGGTACAGCCGCTCGCCCGCGGCGAACGGGCTGTCTACGAACTTCTCTTCTGTCAGCTCCGGACGGTTCAAGTACCCGCGCGCTACTCCGACTGCGCCGATGACCAGCTCGCCCAGCACCCCGACCGGCACCGGATTCAGATGCGCATCCACGATGTAGAATTTCGCATTCAGCCACGCTTTGCCGATTGGCACATGGCCTGTCTGCGGCAGCTTCGCCAGCTCCTCGTCGTAGAAGCTTGAGTCGATCGCCGCTTCCGTCACGCCGTATGCGTTGATGATCCGGAACAACGAGCCGAAGCGTTCCTGCAAGGTCCGGTAATCCGCCACGCTGCAGCTGTCTGAGCTCGTGATCAACAGCTCCATCCAGCTCATATCCAGCCGCTGCTCGTGCACGTACTCCAGGAACGGCACGATCAGCGCCGGTGTCGATTCGAAGATGGTGATCCGCTCCCGCTCCATCCAGTGGTGCAGACGAGACGGATCGATCCGGTCGTCCTTCGGCACAATCACCATCGTGCCTCCGTTGTACAGCGTCCGCGCGATATCTCCCACGAACACGTCGAACGAGAAGCTTGCGAGCTGCAGCAGCCGCACCGGGAACTGATCCAACCGGTATTCCCGCCGGTAGCCCGCCGCCGTGTTCACCAGGCTGCGGTGCTCGATCATCACGCCCTTCGGCTTGCCCGTCGTTCCCGACGTATAGATCACGTACGCCAGATCCTCCGGACGGGCTTCATGGAAGCTGTCGGCATTCGTCCGCTCCTCGCTGTACGACGCTTCGTCGTCCAGGTACAGCACCGCCGCCAGCGCCAGCTCCTCTTCGCCGAGCCAGGCTTCGGCACGCTCTCGCAGCGGCGTTTGCGTCAGCAGTACCTTCGCTCCGCTGTCTTCAAGCATGAACCGCACGCGGTCCGCCGGATAATCCGGGTCGAGCGGCACATACGCCCCGCCCGCTTTCCAGACGGCCAGCACGGCCACCAGCAAGTCCACCGAACGCTCGGCGAGAATGCCGACGATCGTCTCCCGGCCGATGCCGCTTGCGCGCAGCGTAGCCGCCAAGCGATTCGCCCGCTCGTTCAGCTCCGCATAGGTCAGCCGGTCATTCTCGTACACGACGGCCGCCTCTTCCGGCGTGCACTCCGCCTGTTCCTCAAACAGCCGGTGGAACGCGGCCGTAGGAGCCGCCTCCGGCTGCGCCGGGTTAAACGCGCCGAGAATTTGCTCTTTTTCCGCCGGTGTCAAAATGCCCAGCTCGGCAATAGTCGCCGATGGGTTGCGAAGAATGGATTCAAGCAGCTGCAAGTAGTGAGCGGCCAATTTCTCCACCGTTTCGGTTTTATAAAGAGCAGTGGCGTATTCAAACAGATATTCCAAGCCTTCCTCGATCTCCGTGACGTCCAAGCTGAGATCGAATTTAGAAACAATTTCTTCGCTGGCATACGTCGACAAATGGAGTCCGGGAAGCTGGATTTCCAAATTCTCTGTATTCTGCAAAGCAAACATCGTATCGAACAGCGGATTGCGGCGTAAATCACGAGCCACGTTCACCTTATCCACCAGTTCCTCAAACGGATAATTCTGATGTTCAAAAGCGCCCAGCGTCGTCTCCTTGATTTCCTTCAAGTAGTCAAGGAACGTCTTACCGGCAGCCGGATAACTGCGGATGGCCAGGGTATTGACGAACATCCCGATCAGCGGCTGAACGTCGCTATGATTTCTTCCCGCAATCGGCGTACCGACCACCACGTCTTCTTGCCCTGTATATTTATGCAATAATATTGTATAACCAGCAAGCAGAACCATGTAAAGCGTTGCGCCGTTCTCGGCTGCAAGCCGTTTCAGACCCTCGCTTTTCTCGCTATGCATAAACAATTGCAGCGTGCGGCCCTCGTAGCTCTGCATAGCCGGGCGCGGATAGTCCGTCGACAATTCCAAAACCGGCAGCTCTCCGCGGAACATGTCGAGCCAGTAGGCTTCCTGCTTGGCAAGCTGAGCTTTCTGCACGTCCGATTGCTGCCATACCGCATAATCTTTGTACTGAATGCGGAGCGGCTCCAACTGCTCCCCGCTGTACAAGCGGACGAACTCTTCGATCAGTACGTCAATCGAAACGCCGTCAGATACGATATGATGCGTATCGAACATTAGAATGTGCCGGTCCGGCGCCAGTTCGGCAAGGCCTACCCGCAGAAGTGGCGGCTTCGCTAGATCAAACGGACGAACGAATTGGCGCACCGTTTCTTCCGCCTGCTCCCCGCTGATCTGCACATATTCCACCTGGAAGGCGGCTTCTTCGTAAATCCGCTGAACCGCTTCGCCTTTTACCATCTCAAAGCCGGTACGCAGCGTTTCATGACGAGCTACGAGCCCCCGGAACGCTTCTTCAAACCGCTGCCGGTCGAGCTCCCCTTCGAGCAGCATAGCTCCCGGTATGTTGTAGCTCAGCTCGGCTCCTTCCAGCTGGTTCAAGATATAGAGACGTTTCTGAGCGGAAGAGAGCGGATAATACTCGCTAGGTTCCGCAGCCGGAATAGCCGTGAACGAGCCGATCTCCAGCCGCTCCATAGCCGCGGCCATTTCCTCAACCGTCGAGTAGCGGAATACGTCGCGAAGCGGGAATTCAACGCCTAGCTCCTTATGCATTTTGCTGACAAGCGTCGTCGCCCGCAGGGAGTGTCCGCCGAGGTCGAAGAAGTTGTCCGTTACGCCTACCGCCTTCTCCCGAACAAGCACATCCTGCCAAATGGCGGCCAGCTTCGCCTCCAGTTCGGTGCGCGGCGCCACGTATTCGCGGCCTCCGCCTGCTCCCCCTTCCGGTGCCGGCAGCGCCTTCCGGTCGATCTTTCCGTTCGGCGTCAGAGGCAGGCGCTCCAGCTCCACGAAGTACGACGGGATCATGTACCCCGGCAGCTCGCTGGCAATCGCCCGCTTCAGGTCCGCCGCCGTCAAGCCTTCTTCCGCTGTATAATAAGCGCACAAAGCTTTCTGACCTTCTTGATCTTCCCTGACGACGACGACCGCTTCCTTCACGCCACCTACACTCAGCAGCTTCGCTTCGACTTCGCCCGTCTCAATCCGGTACCCCCGGATTTTCGCCTGGTTGTCGATCCGGCCGATGAAGTCCACGTTGCCGTCTTCCATCCACCGCGCCAAGTCTCCTGTGCGGTACAGCCGCTCGCCCGCGGCGAACGGGCTGTCTACGAACTTCTCTTCTGTCAGCTCCGGACGGTTCAAGTACCCGCGCGCTACCCCGACTCCGCCGATGACCAGCTCGCCCAGCACCCCGACCGGCACCGGATTCAGATGCGCATCCACGATGTAGAATTTCGCATTCAGCCACGCTTTGCCGATCGGCACATGGCCTGTCTGCGGCAGCTTCGCCAGCTCCTCGTCGTAGAAGCTTGAGTCGATCGCCGCTTCCGTCACGCCGTATGCGTTGATGATCCGGAACAACGAGCCGAAGCGTTCCTGCAAGGTCCGGTAATCCGCCACGCTGCAGCTGTCCGAGCTCGTGATCAACAGCTCCAACCGGCTCATATCCAGTTGCTGATCGTGCACGTACTCCAGGAACGGCACGATCAGCGCCGGTGTCGATTCGAAGATGGTGACCCGCTCCCGCTCAATCCAGTAGTGCAGACGAGACGGATCGATCCGGTCGTCCTTCGGCACAATCACCATCGTGCCTCCGTTGTACAGCGTCCGCGCGATATCTCCCACGAACACGTCGAACGAGAAGCTTGCGAGCTGCAGCAGCCGCACAGGGAACTGATCCAACCGGTATTCCCGCCGGTAGCCCGCCGCCGTGTTCACCAGGCTGCGGTGCTCGATCATCACGCCCTTCGGCTTGCCCGTCGTTCCCGACGTATAGATCACGTACGCCAGATCCTCCGGACGGGCTTCATGGAAGCTGTCGGCATTCGTCCGCTCCTCGCTGTACGACGCTTCGTCGTCCAGGTACAGCACCGCCGCCAGCGCCAGCTCCTCTTCGCCGAGCCAGGCTTCGGCACGCTCTCGCAGCGGCGTTTGCGTCAGCAGTACCTTCGCTCCGCTGTCTTCAAGCATGAACCGCACGCGGTCCGCCGGATAATCCGGGTCGAGCGGCACATACGCCCCGCCCGCTTTCCAGACGGCCAGCACGGCCACCAGCAAGTCCACCGAACGCTCGGCGAGAATGCCGACGATCGTCTCCCGGCCGATGCCGCTTGCGCGCAGCGTAGCCGCCAAGCGATTCGCCCGCTCGTTCAGCTCCGCATACGTCAGCCGGTCGTTCTCGTACACGACAGCTGCCGCTTCCGGCGTGCGTTCCGCCTGTTCCTCGAACAGCCGGTGGAACGCCGACGCAGGAGCCGCTTCCGGCTGCGCTGGGTTAAACGCGCCAAGAATTTTCTCTTTTTCCGCCGCCGTCAAAAGCTCCAACTGATTCACGCGGATGTTCGGGTTAGCCCCAACCTTCTCCAGTGCCCGGGCAAAATGACCGTGGATCAGCCTGATGTCTTCCTCTCTGAACGTCAGCGCATTGTACGTAAACCGCAGCAAAATATGCTCTTCCGGAATGACGGTAATGTCCAGGTCGTAGTTCGTTTGCTCCGGCGACTGGATATTAGCGATTTTCAGCGCTTCTTTGTCTCCGCCGACGACCTGCTCAATCTGTTCTTCCATCGGATAATTTTCAAAGACCATGATATGGTTGATCAAGTCGCGCTTTTGCTCGCTCAGCGACTGAATTTCGAACAGCGGGAACGTTTCGTAAGCTCCCGATGCCAGCGCTTGATCCTGGGTTTTTCTCAAGATATCGGCTACCGTCTCCTCGGCTTTGCCTTGAATACGGACCGGGATCGTATTAATAAACAGGCCGATCATGCTTTCGATGCCCGGAATTTCCGCCGGACGCCCGGATACGACGGAGCCGAATACGACATCCTCGCTGTTGTTGTATACCTGCAGAACCAGTCCCCATACGGTCTGCATGAACGTATTGAGCGTCACCTGCTGCTGGCGCGCCACCCGCTCGATTTGCCCGGTCAGTTCCTTGCTGAGTTCCACATCGATTTCAGCCGTTTCAAAAGCGCCCTGCTTCAGCTGCGTTTTCTCCTGGGGCAGCTTGGTCTGCTGATCGTAACCCGCCAAATACTCGGACCAGTAACGCGAAGCTTTCGCGGCATCTTGAGCTTCCAGCCATTCGATATACCGGGAGTACGAGGTAACCGGAGGAAGCTCCAGCGTCCGCTTCTCCTGGAACGCGAAGTAGGTGTCGAACACTTCCTTGATCATGAAGGACATGCACCAGCCGTCCATCAAAATGTGATGGTGACTCCAGATCACATGGTAGGACTCGTCGCCCGTTCGCAAAACTGTCACGCGCATAAGAGAGCCTCGGGCCAAATCGAACTTGTTCGCTTTATCCGCGCTGACGAAATCGGCTATCATCTTCTCCGGGTCATCATCGCTTACTGAGCGAATATCTTCGAAGTACACTTCACACTTCCGCTCACGGAATACCACTTGAATCGGCTCGTCTCTCCAGCCGGTAATAAAGTTGGTCCGCAGCGCCTCATTCCGCTGCACCAGCGTATCCAATCCTTGGGTGAAGGCTTCGACATTCAGGCTTCCGTACAAATCGAAGGTCACCTGTTCGAAGTAAGCTTCCGAATCGGCATCCAGCAGGCTGTGGAACAACATCCCTTTTTGCAGCGGAGTCAGGGTGTATACATTCTCCAGTTCGCCGAGCGCCGCCGTATGTTCGGTCAGCCGCTCCAGTTCCTCCAACGTCACATCTTGAAGCAGTACGTCGCTAGGCGTAAGCTCCGGCCGCTCTTTCGATACGCAATGGCTGATGACTTCACGCAAGCTCGAATGAAGCAGGGTGCCCAGGCGCTCTACCGTTTCCCGTTTATACTGGGTTTCCCCATAACGGATCGTGAGTTCCTGCACTCCTTCCGACACCATACCGTTGATATCGAGGACATAATCCATCACTGCATTCGGGCTTGAATCGGAGCCCGGGCTGAACGGAGACGGCCTCGAGCCGCTGCTTTCGTAATCCTGGTCGAACTGACCCAAATAGTTAAAGCTGATCTCCGGCTCCAAAGCGAAGCGCTCGCCGTCACGCGGCGCCGACAAATAACGCAGGATGCCGTAGCCGATTCCTTTGTTCGGAATGCGGCGCAAGCTTTCTTTAACCTGTTTCACCTGATGACCGAGCGCCTGGGCGTGACCCGGCTCCAGAACGACAGGGAATTGGCTTGTAAACCAGCCTACCGTGCGCGTAATGTCCACATCCGGCAAAATATCTTCCCGGCCGTGGCCTTCGAGATTCACCAGCACGCGTTCCCGGCCGCTCCAAGCTTGTACCGCGAGGCCAAGCGCGGCAAGCAGCAAATCGTTCATTTCCGTATGGTAAGCACGGTGTGCCTGCTTCAGCAGCTGTTCGGTTTCCTCCGCCGTCCAGCGAACGGTCACGAGCCCGCTGTCCTTCAGCTTGGATCTGCCTTGTTCAAAATCTTTCGGAAGCGGCTCATAGGTCAATTGCTCGATATGCTGCCAATACTCTCTCTCGCTTTCCATCGCCGGACCGTTCGCATAATCAGCGAGCTGTTTCGCCCACGTTTGGAATGAATCCGTTTTGAGCGGCAGACGGATCGGCTGCCCTTGCAGCGCCTGCTCATAGCCGGCAGCAAAATCCTCAAGCAGAATCCGCCAGGATACGCCATCTACGACCAAGTGATGGATCGCGATGAGCAGGTGGTCGCCGTCGTCGCAGCGGAACAAGCCGAGCTTCACCAGCGGACCGTTTTCCAGATCGATGCTCGCTTGAATGTCATTCGCCTTAGCCTCTACCGCTTCTTTCACGTCGCCGACTCCCTTGAAATCGACAACTTCCAGATCGAACAGCGCTTCGTTCTCTCCGGCGCCGCGGTTCCAGGCGGTATAGCCGTTCTCGGTTTGGCGGTAAACCGTACGGAGAGCATCGTGATGCACGACAAGCTGACGCACCGCTTGGCGTAAAGCTTCTTCGTCAAAGCCTTGCTTGGAGAACTGCATGAACGCCTGGTTGCTGTGATGCACGTCGGCCGGATTTTGTTCAAAGAACCAGCGCTGAATCGGGGTCAAGATGACCTCTCCCCTCACTTCGGCCTGGCTTGCCGTTCTCTCCGCCGTTTGCAGCTGCAAACTAAGGGCGGAAATCGTCGGGTAATGGAACAAATCTTTCATGACCAGCTTGTACCCCGTTTGCAAAAGACGGGACGATACCTGCAAGGCCTTGATCGAATCGCCGCCGAGCGCAAAGAAATTGTCCATCGTGCCGACCTGATCCACGCCCAGCACCGACTGCCAGACCGACGCAAGTGCTTGCTCGGCAGGAGTACGAGGCGCCGTGTATGCAGCCTCGGCACGAATGCTTCCTTCCGGCACAGGCAGCGCTTTACGGTCGATCTTCCCGTTCGGCGTAAGCGGCATTTGATCCAGGCGCATGATGCGCGAAGGCACCATATGGGAAGGCAGCGCGGCGTCCAGATGGGCCACAAGCCCTTCCAGATCGAAGCTGGAATCCGCTACGACATACCCACACAAATATTTCTGCCCCCGCTCGTCCGTCCGGTCGATGACAAGCGCTTGACGCACGCCGGCAAAATTTTTCATAGCCGCTTCAATTTCACCAAGCTCGATCCGATAGCCGCGAATTTTCACCTGGTTGTCGATCCGGCCGATGAAGTCCACGTTGCCGTCCGGCATCCAGCGCGCCAGGTCGCCCGTCCGGTACAGACGCTCCCCAGCGGCGAACGGGCTGTCTACGAATTTCTCCGCCGTCAAATCCGGGCGGTTCAAGTAACCGCGGGCCACACCCGCTCCGCCGATAACCAGCTCGCCCAACACCCCGATCGGCACCGGCTTCAGATTCGCATCCACGATGTAGAACTTGGCGTTCAGCCACGCTTTCCCGATCGGCACGCTGCCCGTCTTCGGCAGCTTCTCCAGCGGCTCGTCATAGAAGCTGGAGTCAATCGCCGCTTCCGTTACGCCGTAGCTGTTAATAATACGGAACTGCGAGCCGAAGCGCTCCTGCAAGGTGCGGTAATCCGCTACGCTGCACGCATCCGAGCTTGTGATCAGCAGCTGCATCGAGCTGAGGTCCAGACCCTCGGCATGCACATGCTCCATGAACGGCACGATCAGCGCCGGAGTCGATTCGAACACCGTCACGGCGTAGTCGCGAATCCAGCCGTAGAGGCGGGTTGGATCAATCCGGTCGTCCTTCGGCACAATGACCATGGTGCCGCCGTTGTACAGCGTCCGCGCAATGTCGCCGACGAACACGTCGAACGAGAAGCTGGCGAGCTGCAGCAGCCGGATCGGGAACTGATCCAGGCGGTAGTCCCGCCGGTAGCCCGCCGCCGTGTTCACCAGGCTGCGGTTTTCCACCGCCACGCCCTTCGGACGGCCCGTCGTACCGGAGGTGTAGATGACGTAAGCCAAATCGCGCGGCTTGTTCACATTCGCCGGATTCGATGCGAGATCCGCCGCTAGTACGTTCTTCTCGGCTTCTGCCGTGGCGGACGTTTCGGCGGCAGCCGTTTCCGCTTGCGCCAAAGCCTCCGCCTCTGCGCCTGCTTCGCCCACAGCCGCTTCCGCCGCTCCGAGGCTGTACGTCGCGGCGTCGTCAAGCGCAAGCACCGTTTGCAGCACTAGAGCTCCGTCGCTGCGCCAAGCTTCCGCCTGCTCCAGCAGGCGGGTCTGCGTGAGCAGCACCGACGCCCCGCTGTCCGCGAGCATATACTCGATCCGCTCCGCCGGATAGTCCGGGTCGAGCGGCACATAAGCGCCGCCCGCTTTCCATACGGCGAGCACCCCGATCAACAGCTCCGCCGAACGGTCGGCCAGAATGCCGACCACCTGTTCCGGCTTCACCCCGCGCGCCCGCAGTGCATACGCCAGACGATTCGCTTTGGCGTTCAGCTCCGCATACGTCAGCTTACTGTCTTCGTAGACAACCGCCAACGCTCCCGGAGTGCGCTCCGCCTGCTCCTCGAACAGCTCGTGGAACGTTCTCTCTCTCCACGACTCATCCGCCTCCAAACCTGTACCCTCTGCGGCGGGTTGCTTCGCAAGAGCCGAAGACGACACGTCAAACCCGACCAGCAAATCATGCTTTTCGCTGTCCGTCAAGATATCCAAATCCGAAATCCGTGCACCCGGCTGAGCCAGGATCGACGCCAAAAGCTGCTCGTAATGACCCGCCAGCCGGACCATCGTTTCCTGTCTAAACAACGAGGTAGCGTACTCGATCTTGCAAACCAGCTCGTTATCGGCTTCCACGATATCAAAGCTAAGATCAAACTTTGCCGTCTTTTCCTCGATGTCGAACAGCGACCATTGCAAGCCTTCCAGGGTTAAATCCAAGCTTTCGTGCTTTTGCAAAGAAAACATGGTGTCAAACAGAGGATTCCGGCTTAAATCCCGGCTCACCTGAAGAGCTTCCACCAGCTCCTCGAACGGATAGTCCTGGTGCTCGTAGGCTCCAAGCGTCGTTTCCTTCACTTCCTGCAAGTAATCCAGGAACGTCCGCTCCGCCGCCGGACCCAAGCGAAGGGCCAGCGTATTGACGAACATGCCGATAATCGGCTGCAGGTCGGCGTGAGAACGGGCGGCAATCGGAGTGCCGACCACTATATCTTCCTGTCCCGCGTATTTATGAAGCAATACGGAGTACGCAGCCAGCAGAAGCATGTACAGCGTCGCTCCCGAATCGCCGGCAAGCCGTTTGAGAGCTTCGCTTTTCTCCGCATCCAGCGTAAACGTGAGCGTTTGACCGTCAAACTGCTGGACAGCCGGGCGGGAGAAGTCGAGAGGCAGCTCAAGAACCGGAAGCTCGGAGTTGAATACCCCGCGCCAGTATTCCTCCTGCCGTTTGATGCGCTGGCGCTGCTCCTCGGATTGCTGCCAAACGGCGTAATCCTTGTATTGAATCCGCAGCTCCGGCAATTCTTCCCCATTGTAAAGCCGCACGAATTCGCGCAGCAGCACGTCCATGGAAAGGCCGTCGGAACCAATATGATGAATATCCAGCGCGAGCAGGAATTTCTCTTTCTCCAGTTCGATCAGCAGGGCGCGCAGCAAAGGCGGCTGGGTCAAGTCAAAAGGCTGAATGAAGCCTTCAAGAATGGCTGCAACCTGATCTTCGCTTGCTTGAAGCTTCTCGACCTTGAAAGCTACGAGCGGATGAATACGCTGAACCGGCTCCCCATTCACGATTTCAAATCCGGTGCGCAGCATATCGTGCCGGGCCACCAAAGTAGTCAGCGCCTTTTCCACTTTGGCCTCGTTCAAAGCCCCTCTCAATTGCAAGGCGCTTGGGAGATTATAATTCAGCTCCAAGCTATCCAGCTGGTGCAGGACGTACAGCCTTTTTTGCGCGGAGGAAACCGGATAGTACGCTTTCTCTTCCGCTTTCGGAATCGAGCTGTGCTGCGATTCTTCTAAGCTGGCAATAGCCCCGGCCATCGATTCTACCGTCATATAGCGGAACACATCGCGCAGCGGAAGTTCAACGTTCATTTCCTTCCGAATCTTGCTGACAAGGTTCGTCGCCCGCAAGGAGTGGCCTCCGAGCTCGAAGAAATTGTCCAGGACTCCAATACCGGAGTAACCCAGCACTTCCTCCCAGATCTTCACAAGCTCGGACTCCGTCCGGTTACGCGGTGCTACATATTCGACGCCCGTCTGCAAGCTGCCTTGGGGCTCCGGCAGCGCTTTGCGGTCTACTTTGCCGTTGGCCGTCAGCGGCATGCGCTCCAGCTGCACGAAGTACGACGGGATCATGTACCCCGGCATTCCCTGGGCCAGCGAGGTTCTCATTTCGCTGACCGTCAGTGTCCGGTCCGCCACAAAGTAGGCGACAAGTGCCTTCTCGCCCCCGCCGTCCTGACGGGCAAGCACCACCGCTTCTTCCACGCCCTCGACGTTCAGCAGCTGCGTCTCGATTTCGTCCAGTTCGATCCGGTAACCGCGGATTTTGACCTGGTGATCGATTCGGCCCAGGTATTCGATATTGCCGTCCGGCAGCCAAGCCGCCAAGTCGCCCGAGCGGTACAGTTTCTCCCCCTCCGCAAACGGGGAATCGACGAACTTCTCCGCCGTCAGATCCGGACGGTTCAGGTATCCTCTCGCAAGGCCTTCCCCGGCCACGTACATTTCGCCCGCTACGCCGATCGGCACAGGGCGGCAGCTTTCATCCAGGACATACACGCTCAGCGTCGGGATCGGCTTACCGATATTGCTCTTCGCCGCCTCTATTTCGACCCATGTGATTTCCTTATATGTAACGTGGACCGTCGTCTCGGTAATGCCGTACATATTGATTAGCTTCGTCTCCGGGTACTTCGTCTTGAAGCCCTTGAGCAGCAGCGGACTCAGCGCTTCGCCCCCAAAGATCACATTGCGAATCCGCAAATCGTATGGATGATCCGTCAAGACCTCACGCAGCAGCTGGTAGAAGTACGTTGGTGTCTGGTTCAAAATGGTAACCTGTTCGCGGCCCAGCAGCGCCAGGAAATCGGCCGGATTTTTCGCCGTGAGCGGCGGTACGATGACCAGCTTGCCTCCGTACAGCAGCGCTCCGTACATTTCCCAGACAGAGAAATCGAAGCAGAACGAGTGGAACAGCGTCCACGTGTCGGACGGCCCGAAGTCGAACAGGTTCTTGTCGTTGAACAGGAGCCGCACGACGTTCTTATGCTCGATCAGCGTTCCTTTCGGTCTGCCGGTCGTTCCCGACGTGTAGATGACATAAGCCAGGTTATCCGGCCCGGAAATCTGCTCCAGGTTCGAAGCGTCCAGCGCACCTTCGGAGTCCGCCTCTCTGTCCCTCCAAACGAAATCATCCAATTCGAGGCGCGTTCCTGCGAAGTCAGTCTTCTCGTGCAGATGCTTTTGAATCAGCAATAACGGCGCGCCCGAATCCTCGATCATGAAGCGGATGCGCTCCTCCGGGTAGTCGGGATCGACAGGCACGTAGGCTCCGCCCGCTTTGAGAATCGCCAGAATGCCGACAACCATATCGAGCGAGCGTTCGGCCAGAATCGCTACCAGCTGGTCCGCTTCTACTCCCGTCTCCCGCAGCTTCCGCGCAAGGCGGTTGGATCGCTCGTTCAGCTCGCGGTAGGTCAGCTGCCGCTCGTTCATGACGGCGGCCACGTTGTCCGGGTAAAGCTCCGCCTGCTCTTCGAACAAGCCGTGAATCGTCTGCTGTCGCGGGTAGTCCGCCTCCGAATCGTTGAAACCGCGCACCAGCTCGCGGATTTCCTCCTCCGTGAGCATTTCCAACGAGGCAATATCCCCGTCCGGCGCTGCTGCGATGGTTTCGAGCAGCTTGTCATAATGTCTGGCGAACCGCTCCGCGGTCTCTTGTTTATACAAAGCCGTAGCGTACTCCAACCGGCATTCGAGCTGACCGTCCAGCTCCGAAATATCCAGGAGCAGCTCGAACTTGGATGTTTGGTTTTCCAGTGGATAAAACGATTGCTCCAGCCCCTCGATGACAATTTGCTCGTTCTCCGTATTTTGTAGGGAGAAGAACGTGTCAAAGAGCGGATTCCGGCCGGTCGCGCGCGGAATGTGAAGACTTACTACCAAGTCTTCGAACAAATAATTTTGGTGTTCGAAAGCCCCGAGCGTGATGTCCTTGATTTCTTCCAGGTACGAAAGGTACGGCTTGGAACGCTCCGGACGGCTGCGAATGGCCAGCGTGTTGATAAACATCCCTACGATCGGCTGCACTTCTTCCTGCGTTCTTCCGGCAATCGGCGTTCCTACGATCAGATCTTCCTGACCCGAATATTTATGCATAAGGATGGTGTAAGCCGACAGCAGCACCATGTACAGGGTCGTCCCCGTCCGTGCCGCCAGTTCTTTCAGCTTCTCTGTCCGCTCTTTCCCGATATAAAACTTCACGGTCCGGCCGTCAAAGCTTTGCACGGCAGGCCGCGGGAAGTCCGTCGGCAGCTCCAAGACCGGCAGCTCGCCCGACAGCTGTTCCAGCCAGTACTCCTTCTGCGGCTGGAGCAGCTGCCCGTAAGCTTCGGAATGCTGCCAAACGGCATAATCTTTGTATTGAATGCGCAGCGGGGTCAGCTCCTCGCCCCGATACAGGCGGCTGAACTCGTCGAAGAGCAGCGCTGTCGAAATGCCGTCCGAGACGATATGGTGCATATCGAACAGCAGAATGTGGCGATCCTCGGCGACTTCGATCAGGCCGATGCGGAGAAGTGGGGGCTTGGTCACATCAAACGGATGATAGTAAGCTTCCACCACTTGGTCCACTTCCCGCTCGCTCCCCTGGAAATAATCGACAGCAAACTCCACCTCGTCATAGATGCGCTGGACAAGCTCGCCTTGAACCTGCTCGATCCCGGTACGCAGCGTCTCATGGCGCTGAATCAGCGCCCGGAACGCGTGCTCGACGCGCGTGCGGTCCAGCTTGCCTTCGAGAAGAAGCGCCGCCGACATATTGTAGCTGCGCTCGGCCCCGTCAAGCTGGCGCAGGACGTACAGACGCTTTTGCTCGGATGAAACCGGATAGTACTCGGCCTCAGCCGCCTTTGTGATCTCATACGTCTCCTGCTGCCTTAAACCGCTGATTCTTTGGGCCAGCTGTTCGATCGTGGTGTAGCGGAAAACTTCCCGCAACGGAACCTCGACTTGCAGCTCTTTCCGAATCTTGGAAACAAGCGTGGAGGCCCGCAAGGAATGACCACCCAAGTCAAAGAAATCGTCTTGGACTCCAACTCGCGCAATACCCAGCACCTGCTGCCAAATGAGGGCAAGTCTTGTTTCCAGCGTTGTGCGAGGAGCCACATACTCACGGCCTGCTTCTACCTCTCCGGTCGGTTCAGGCAGCGCTTTACGGTCAATTTTGCCGTTCGGCGTGAGCGGAAGCTTATCAAGAGACACCAGCCGGGCCGGGACCATATGGGCCGGCAGCTCTTGCTTCAATTGGGACAGCAGATCGCTCAGCTGCAAGGAAGCATCCGCCGCCACGTAGCCGCACAAATACTTTTGCCCCTGCTCATCCGTACGGTCGGTCACCACAGCCTGCTTGACGCCCGGGAAACGCAGCAGGGCCGTTTCAATTTCGCCGAGTTCGATCCGGAACCCGCGAATTTTCACCTGATAGTCGATCCGGCCGATGAAGTCGACGTTGCCGTCTTTCAGCCAGCGGGCCAAATCGCCTGTCCGGTACAGACGTTCGCCCGGCACAAACGGGCTGTCCGCAAACTTCTCGGCGGTTAGGTCCGGACGGTTCCAGTACCCGCGCGCCACCCCGGCGCCGCCGATGACAAGCTCGCCCGGAACCCCTACAGGAACCGGCTTTAACGCGGCATCGACAATGTAAAACCGGGCGTTCAGCCAAGCTTTGCCGATCGGCACATGACCCGACGGCGGCAGCTTATCCAGCGGCTCACCGTAAAAGCTGCTGTCAATGGCCGCTTCGGTAACGCCATAGCTGTTGATGATGCGGAATTGTCCGCCGAATCTTTCCTGCAGCAATCGGTAATCGGTGACACTGCAAGCATCCGAGCTGGTAATCAGCAACTGCATGGAGCTAACGTCCAGCCCTTCTTCATAAATATGCTGCATGAACGGCAGGATGAGCGCAGGCGTCGATTCGAATACCGTAATGTTTTGGTCCCGAATCCAGCCGTACAAGAGGTTCGGATCAATCCGGTCATCCTTCGGCACAATCACCATCGTGCCTCCGTTATACAGCGTCCGCGCGATGTCTCCGACGAACACGTCAAACGAGAAGCTGGCCAGCTGCAGCAGCCGCACCGGAAACTGATCCAACCGGTACTCGCGACGGTACGCATCCGCCGTATTCACGAGACTACCGTGCTCGATCATGACGCCTTTCGGGCGTCCCGTCGTACCCGAGGTGTAAATCACATAAGCCAAGTCTTGCAGGGCGCTGCCGGCAGATTCAAATTCCACGGCTAAGGCATCCCCGTTATAAATCTGTTCATCGTCCATGGCATAGACAGCTTGAAGCTTCAGCCGGTCATCGGCCAACCAACCTCCGGCCCGCTCCAACAGATGACGCTGCGTAAGCAGCACCGATGCATCGCTATCGCTGAGCATGTACTCAATCCGCTCCGCCGGATAATCGGGGTCCAGCGGTACATAGGCTCCGCCGGCTTTCCAAACGGCGAGCACCCCGACCAGCAGTTCCACCGAACGCTCCGCCCAGATCCCCGTAATCGTCTCCCTTCCCACGCCCTGTTCGCGAAGGAGAGAAGCCAGCCGCTCGGCGCGTTCGTTCAATTCGCCGTAGGTCAGCTGTTTGTCCATGTAGACGACTGCCGGATGATCCGGAATTTCCCGGGCAAACTTTTCAACATACCGATGAAACGCTTCTCCCTCGCTCAGCCCTGCCACCGGCGGGTTAAAAACGTTGAGAATGCGGTGTCTCTCCTCATCGCTCAGCAGAGAAATCTCGCGTACCGGCAGTTCGGGAGTCTGAAGAAACTGGTCCAGAACGGTTACATACTGTTCCATAATCCGATCAATCTCGGCCGTCTCGAACAGGCCGGTACGATAGGAAGCATGGAGAATTACATGGCCTTCATTCAGCATATGGTCGAAGCGCAGCAGCAAATCGTCCATCTCGTGCCTAGCGAAGTGAGCCTCCAGGCGTACCTTGATTTCTTCGTACTCCACGATTTTCAAAGGCAGATATTCCAGAGACGTGCGGAACAGCCCCGAAAGATCGTTGCGGCCGTGTTGTTCGCGTAAATCCTGGATCAATTGGTTATAAGGGTATTTCTGATACCTCAGATCCGCCGTATTTTCCTTGGAAACCGTTTGGATCAAGGAAAGCACGTGCCTGTCTGGATTCAGACGAATCCGCGTAGCCACGGTGCTGACGAACATGCCGATCGTTTCTTTTTCCTTCTTGCTGGTGCGATTGGCGAAAACCGTGCCGACCGGAACATCGGTGCTGTCGGTCAGCTTGTACAATAAGGCGTACATGGCGGACAGAAATAACGTATATAAGCTGACCTGATATTGTTCGCTAAAGGCCAGAATGCGTTCATACCGGGAACCGTCCAAAGTGATGGCCAGTTTATTGGATTCGCTGCCGATCGAGAATGGCGGATACGATTTAATGCCGGTCGTTTCAGGCAAAGTGTTGTACTTCGTCAGCCAGTATTCCTTGCCTTTTTGATAACGCTGCGATTGCTCATATTCACGCTCCGCGGAAATATAATCCAGATAGGAAGGGGCCTGGTAACTGCTGGAGATGCCTTTGCGCAGTTCCAGGTATTTTTCCATCACCGCATGCAGCAAAGCATTGACGGACAAGCCGTCGGCGATAATATGATTTACCGTCAAATTGAGCCATACTTGGCCGTTCGCAAAATGGATAATCGTAAATTGGTAGAGGTGTTCGTCGAACACGCTGGCCGGTTTTTCGCTTACTTCTTTCACCCAAGCATAGAATTGTTCGGTTGTACCTATTTCGAGGTGGCTTATCCTAGCTTGGACATTCTCCGGCTCTTCGAACCACTGCGTTGGATTTTGCAAATCCCCGCTAATGCGGATTCGGAAAACGTCATAGGTTTTGACGATCTCTGCCGCCGCTTGCTCCAGAAGCTGTGTGTTGATCTCGCCCGTAATCTGGTAGGTCGCGGAAAGCATCGTGATGGACGTTCCCGGATTCATAATTTCCATGAACCATATTCGGCGCTGGGCTTGCGTTAATCCATATTGCTCGTTAGTATTCTCTCTCACATCGACACACTCCCAGTTTAGAGATTCTTTATAGATAGGCTTCGTACCTAGATGTCACTTAGTCACTCTTAGAAGAACCGCGCAGGCCATTCCCGGAACGGCTCCTTCGGACTCTTCCTCCTTTTTCGTGTCTACGTTTTCTGGTAACTACCGGTTATAAAGTCATACCTCGGATTACTAAAAGACTCTGTCGCATTCGCAAGCAGGAAGCCGCCCGCCGTAAAGCGGGTCTAGCCGTACAGCCGGGCGTAATAACCCCCGAGCGCCAGCAGGTCCTGATGGCGGCCCCGCTCGACGACCGTCCCTTGGTTCATGACGGTAATCAAATCCGCATGTTCCACGGTGCTGAGACGGTGGGCGATCAGAATGGTGGTGCGCCCCTTCATCAATACGTTCAGGGCCTGCTGTACCCAATGCTGGGATTCATTATCCAGCGCGGAAGTCGCTTCGTCCAGCAGCAGAATCGGAGCGTTTTTGAGAATCGCCCGGGCGATCGCAATTCGCTGCCTTTGTCCGCCCGACAACGACGCTCCTCTCTCTCCCACCGGCGTTTTATACTGTTCAGGAAGTTCCTGAATGAAATGGTGAGCGTACGCCGCTTTGGCCGCTTCGATCACTTCTTCATCCGTTGCATCCGGGTTGCCGTAGCGGATGTTTTCCTCAATCGTGCCGGTAAACAAGAACGGCTCCTGCGGAACGTATGCAATCTGCCTGCGGATTTCGTCCAGCGTGTAATGGCCGAACGGTTTGCCTTGGAGCAGGATTTCTCCGCTGTCCACAGGATAAAAGCCGAGCAGCAGCTTGATCAGCGTACTTTTGCCGCTGCCGCTGGCCCCCACGATAGCGGCGACCTGGCCGGGAAACACCTGCATGGACATGTCGACAAGCACCTTTTTATCCGCCTGATAGGAAAATTCCACATCGCGAAACTCCACCGCAGCCTCCGACACGAGCTCGCTGTGAGGAGATCCCAAACGCTCCGGTTCCTCTTCCTCTCTTAGTACCTCTTGAATCCGGTGAGCGCCCGCGAGCGAATTTTGGATCATCGACAGAACCATCCCCAAGTTCAACAAGGCGTGCGTCAGATTCACTTGCAGAACCGCCAGGGCGGCGACGCTTCCCATCCCCATCAATCCGTAGGCATAAAGAAGACTGCCGATGACGATGATGCCGCAGAACGTGACGTAGCTGATAAAATGGTTCACCGCAGCCTGCATGCCGTTCTTCTGCGCCGTTTGCCGAAGCGTCTGCGTCATTTGTTCGTTCAACGCCTCGTACTGGCCGTAAATCGTGCGGATGCGGAACAGCTTCACCAATTGAATGCCGCCCATAAAATCTTTGAATTTTTCGGTCATTTTACCGAGCGTTTGCAAGCCTTGTTCGGACAAGACGCGAACATCCCGCGCAAATTTCAGGCTGACCACGGAGGACAGCAGCAGAATGACAAAGGATACGCCGGCAAAACGCCAATCGATCAACACCATGGAGACAATGGAGCCGATGCAAAAGACAACTTGAAGCAGCAAAACGAAGTAAACCTGCGAGAATGTAAACTCAACGGTCGTTACGTCGTTGTTCACTCGCGACAGCAAGTCCCCATGGTGCGTCTGCTCCAGAAATTTCGGCCGCACCCGGCACAGCTTGTCATAAAGACGTTCGCGGATATTCAGCACAGTCAGCTCGACACTGCGCTGGTATAAGTAAATGAACCAGGGAGAAACTATATTTTCCAGGAACAGGGACACGCCCAAAATAATAAAGGCTTCCACCATCAGGGACGTATCTCGGGACACGGAGAAATCAACCAAGTTTTGTACGACCAAGCTGAAGGCGATCAGGAACAATGTCTGGGAGAGCGCCGTCACGACCAGGCCAATAGCGTACTGGGTTTTGCGCTTGCCGTTCATAAACGTCAGCAAGTAGCAGAGTTCTTTCACTTGCGAGAGCCATCCGCCCTTTTTCAAGTGTACGCCACCTCCCTGCGTTCGGCAGACTTGGTAAATTCCTGGTAGTACGACTGGGCGTACAGTCCCTTCATCTCCAGCAATTGTTCATGAGTGCCCTTTTCCACAATATTTCCTTGTTCCATGACCCAAATTTCGTCGGCGTTTTGTACTGTGGAAAGCCGGTGGGCAATAACCATCGTCGTTCTCTGCTTCAGCAATATGTTAAGCGCTTCCTGAACCGCGCTTTCCGACTCCGGATCAAGAGCCGACGTTGGCTCGTCCAGCAGCAGAACGGGAGCATCCTTCAGAAAAGCCCGGGCCATTGCAATGCGCTGGCGCTGCCCGCCGGACAAAAAGCCTCCGCGCTCTCCGACATACGTCTGATAGCCGCCAGGAAGCTGCATAATGAAGGAATGCGCCTGAGCGGCTTTGGCGGCTTCGATAATCTCGTCCATCGACGCTTCTTCCCGCCCGTAGCCGATATTTTCGGCGATCGTGCCGCTAAACAAATATGAATCCTGGGTTACCACGGAAAAATACGACCGAAGCTGCTCCGGATCGGCGCCGTGGATCAGGCTGCCGAACACGCGGATTTCTCCCTGGTCCTCCGGAAGTGGATAAAAGCCGCATACAAGCTTAAACACCGTGCTCTTCCCTCCGCCGCTCGCTCCGACAAGCCCGATCGTCTTTCCTTCCGGCACTGAGAAGCTGACATTCCGCAGAATCGGGGAGTTCTCCTCATACCCGAAGGTTACGTTCTGAAACTCGATGGGGGCGGCGCTTGCTTTCGGAAGCGAACGGCCATTTTCCGTTTCGGTCGGCTGCTCGACGATTTCGGAGACCCTTCTCAGGGCACCGGACATTTCGAACGTCCGCGTGATGAGCTCGGGAATATGCTCCAGCGGCTCCAGACACAGATTCAGCAAGTACAGGAAGGCAATCAGCTCTCCCGCACCTAGCTGCCCGTTGTAGATCAAATAGCTTCCGTAACTGACGGCGAAAATGATCGGGCTGATCATCAGCGTGGAAAGCAGCGGGTTGACCCAGGCTTCCCGCTTTTTCACGGCCAGCTTTTTTTGAGCCGTCAATTGCAGCAGCACTTGGTAGGAGCGAGATAACATGCCGGATAGCAGATAGCTTTTTACAATAGGCATACCCCCAAGCGTATCCTGGAGGTTGACGTTCATTCGGCCCATGTTCACCTGGGCTTCCTCCGTTAACCGCTCCAACTGCTTGCCGATCCATTGGGAAACCAGCAGCGCTAAGGGAAATAACAGCAGGCTGTACAACATCAGCTCCCATTGGAGGTAGATCAAATAAGCGAAACAGCCGATGAACAAAAGCGGATGATAAAACCACTGGGCGAAGTCCCGAACCATAAACTGCTGGATGAGCTGCAGGTCGTTGTTGACCCGCGACAACACGTCGCCGGAATGCTGCTTTTCCAAATAGGAGACCGGGAGTTTGCCGATATGACGCATGACATGATTGCGGATATCCTGCACCGCAGAGGCGCTGCTTCGCTCCACGCCGAAGCTCATGAAAAACTTCGCCGGCACACCGATCAAGATGACCACAAAGACCGTGTACACGATTTGCAGAACGACTGGCCCCGCCCCCTTCTCGGCCTGGGTGGTCAGCTGCTCGATCAAACTTCCCGTCCATACCTCAATAACGGCGGCGGCAATCGCGGACAAGATACCGACGATCATCCAGCCTTTGTGACGGCTTACATAGGACATCAGCCAGCGGAACGCTTTCCAGGCGGCGTAAGCGGTTTGGCGCCTGGAAGACGCCGCTGTGCCTTGTTCTAGAACAGACGGCTGTCGGTCAGCTTCCATGCAGTACCCCGGCCTCCGCTTCGATTTGCCGCTTGACTTGCTCTAAGATGTCCCGGATGACGACGGCCGTTTCTTCCACGCGCGCGAGTTCCAGCAATTCCTCGTGCGCGCCCTCCAGCCGGTAATCGGCATAAGCTTGCGTCGTTGCCCCCCGCCAGGAAGGCAATTGGTACTTCAAGCGGAACGCTTCGCTGTCCTTCGCAATCAGTTCGTAAATCCGGGCCGGGATCGTGCCGGAATTAATAAGCTGCGCTTCGTACGCCAAGGTCGCTTTGACCTTCCGATGAACCCGCTCCCGCACGAGCGGGTTGCTCATTAATTCCTTCTCTTCTTCGTCGAAATCAGCAAGCATTTCTTCAAGCTCTTTCTCCGACGTTTCGGAAGGCGTCAGCGCGTCCTTAATCCACGAGTCCACCATGAGCACGTCCGTTACGGAATACCCTCTTTTCTCCATCGTTTTGGCTACCTCGAACGTCAGGTTGCCTCCGAAGCAGTAGCCGAGCAGCACGTAAGGTCCTTCCGGCTGGATGCGGACGATCTCGTCCACATAACGGTTCAGCATGGCCTTGTAATCGACGGCATCGTCGATAAAATCAATGCCGTAGAGCACGAACCGGCCGTCGAGCCTGCTTGCGAGCTCTCGATAACCGATGCCGAAGCCGCTGCCCGGAGGGAAGCAGAACACGTTCAGATCTCCTGCTTTATTCAGCTTAATGAAGGAGTCTCCTCCTTTATCCAGGCCGAGATCCCCCTCTCCGAAAGCCATGGCTTCAACTGTTACATTATGGAATTGGCGGTTCAGCGGTATCTCAAATCCCGTTTCATCATAAACGGCTTGAACGAGCCTCATCAGACTTAACGAATTGCCACCCAACTCAAAAAAGTTATCCTTTACGCCGACCTGCGGAACGCCAAGCGTATCCTGCCAGACGCGGGCGATCTTCATTTCAAGCAGCGTTCTCGGCGCGACATATTCCGCTCCTCCGACCGCGGCTTCCTCCGGCGCGGGCAGCGCTTTGCGGTCGATTTTCCCGTTCGGGGTCAGCGGCATCCCCGAAAGCTGCACGAGGTACGAAGGAATCATATACCCCGGAAGCTGCTTGGCGAGCTCCTCCTTGAGTTCATGCGCCGCCAGCCTCGTTTCCGCGACATAGTAAGCGACAAGCTGCTTTTGGCCGTTCGCGTCGTCGCAGTCGAGCACCTTGGCTTCTTGCACGGCGGCGATCTTCAGCAGTTGCGTCTCGATTTCGTCCAGCTCGATCCGGTACCCGCGGATTTTGACCTGGTGGTCGATCCGTCCCAGGTATTCGATGTTGCCGTCCGGCAGCCAAGTCGCCAAGTCGCCCGAGCGGTACAGTTTCTCCCCCTCCGCAAACGGGGAATCGACGAACTTCTCCGCCGTCAGATCTGGACGGTTCAGGTATCCTCTCGCAAGCCCTTCCCCGGCCACGTACATTTCGCCCGCTACGCCGATCGGCACAGGGCGGTGGTTTTCATCCAGGACGTACACCCTCAGCGTCGGGATCGGCTTGCCGATATTGCTCTTCGCCGCCTCCATTTCGACCCACGTGATTTCCTTATACGTCACGTGAACCGTCGTCTCGGTAATGCCGTACATATTGATCAGCTTCGTCTCCGGGTACTTCGTTTTGAAGCCCTTGAGCAGCAGCGGACTGAGCGCTTCGCCCCCGAAGATGACGTTGCGAATCCGCAGATCGTACGGATGGTCCGCCAAGACCTTACGCAGCAGCTGGTAGAAGTACGTTGGCGTCTGGTTCAAAATCGTGACCTGTTCGCGGCCCAGCAGCGCCAGGAAATCGACCGGATTTTTCGCCGTGAGCGGCGGTACGATGACCAGCTTGCCTCCGTTCAGCAGCGCTCCGTACATTTCCCAGACGGAGAAATCGAAGCAGAACGAGTGGAACAGCGTCCACGTGTCGGACGGCCCGAAGTCGAACAGGTTCTTGTCGTTGAACAGGAGCCGCACGACGTTCTTATGCTCGATCAGCGTTCCTTTCGGTCTGCCGGTCGTTCCCGACGTGTAGATGACATATGCCAGGTTGCCCGGCCCGGAAATCGGCTCCAGGTTCGAAGCGTCCAGCGCATCGGCGGCGTCCGCCCCTCTGTCGCCCCAAACGAAATCGTCCAATTCGAGGCGCGTTCCTGCGAAGTCGGTCTTCTCGTGCAGATGCTTTTGAATCAGCAATAACGGCGCGCCCGAATCCTCGATCATGAAGCGGATGCGCTCCTCCGGGTAGTCGGGATCGACAGGCACGTAGGCTCCGCCCGCTTTGAGAATCGCCAGAATGCCGACAACCATATCGAGCGATCGTTCGGCCAGAATCGCTACCAGCTGGTCCGCTTCTACTCCCGTCTCCCGCAGCTTCCGCGCAAGGCGGTTGGATCGCTCGTTCAGCTCGCGGTAGGTCAGCTGCCGCTCGTTCATGACGGCGGCCACGTTGTCCGGGTAAAGCTCCGCCTGTTCTTCGAACAAGCCGTAAATCGTTTTCCCCCGCTCGAACCCGGTTTCGGTGTCATTAAATCGCTTCAGCAGCGTCTCCCTCTCGTCTGGGGACAGCACATCGGCTTGTCCGAGCTCCAGATCCGGCTGAAATAAAAGCACGGACAGCAGCCGAACAAGATGGTCGGCCGCCTGTTCCACAAATGCCCGCTCGTACCGCTGCCCGTCAAAGCTTATTTCCAGCTCGATGGAGTGGTTTTGGCGGTCGAAGCGAAAAACCGTATCAGCCGCCACCCGGTTAACCAGCGGTTCCGGATGAATCGGGGCGAAGGATGCGACGGTGTTGACGACCGGGAGGCCGTCCCCCGTATAGTCCAGATGGAGCGGCTCCACCATTTTCCGAAAAGGCAGGTGCTGATGCTCCAGCGCCTCGCCGATGGAGGCTTTGATGCCCCCGAGCAGCGTTCTCAGCGTCGTCTGGCGGCTTACGGACGTCTTGATCACCAAGATGTCATGCGGCGGCGGAGTCCCGTCGGGGTCTGCGCTATAAGAAGGCATGCCGACCAGCACTTGGTCCCGCCCGGTATATTTGAACAGCAGGCTTTTTACTCCTGCCAAAACAATCATGTACAAAGCCAAATTCGAACCGTTGGCGAGGCAAATGATTCTCTCCGAGAGTTCGCTCGGCAGAGTACGGTGAAGCAAGCCCGGCTCGGCCGCAGCTTCCCCGTCGGCGGATAATTTGGAGGATTGACTGTAGGGAAGGAAGCTCAGGCTGTCATCGGCATCAAACTTGCCGCTCCAGTACCGTTCTTCCTTTTCAAACAAAGATTTCATTTGTACCTCCCCTAAAAATGAAGTGACCGCATGCCCTGGCGCAGGTCCGAAAAAGCTTGCTTTCGGCCTGCGCGTTTACGGGCTTGGACGTTGTTCGCCGTCTTCCTTGGGATGCGCGCCGCTTTCGCTTGACGGCGGAGGCGCGCTTGTAGGATTAGAACGCGAATTCGATCGTATCGACGGCACTCTTTGCGCCTGCCGCCGGTTTATGACATTCAATCCGACTTAGCTCGAGTTGTGGATTTTCCGCAATTTGAGACAGTACCCGCAGGTAATCCTCGGTCAAGGTGCGGATCATCGCTTCTTTGAACAGCTTGGTGGCGTAGAAAAGGCCCCCGCTCAGCGCCCCGTTGTTTTCATACATAAACAGCGTCAGATCGAACTTCGCTTCTTCCAAATGGTCAAGCTCGTAAGTCTTCAGGCTGACCCCTTCCAGCTCGGCGTCTCGTTCTTCGATATTTTGCAAGTCGAAAACGGCATCGAACAGCGGGAAGCGGCCCGGCTCCCGCTTCACATTCAAACGCTCCACGAGCTCCTCGAATGGATAATCCTGGTTCTCGAAAGCACCCAAAGCCGTTTCCTTCACTTCTTCCAGGTAGGACAAGAACGTTTTGTCGCCCGACGGACGATTGCGGATCGCCAGCGTATTGACAAACATCCCGATGACCGATTCCAAATCGGCGTTCGTTCTTCCCGCCACCGGGGTGCCCACGACCAAGTCCTCCTGCCCGCTGTACTTGGACAGCAGCACGGTATAAGCCGCAAGCAGCACCATGAACAGCGTGCTTTCACGCTCGGCCGCCAATTTGCGCAGCCGCGCAGAGAGAGAAGCTTCGACGTCGAACTCCAGATGCGCGCCTTCGTAGCTGCGAGCCGCAGACCGTTCGTAGTCCATCGGCAGGTCCGCCGTCGGCAGCTCGCCTTCGAAGGTTTGCAGCCAGTACGCTTCCTGCCGCCCGATCCGCTCTCGGTGGGCCTTCGACTGCTGCCAAACGGCATAATCCTTGTATTGAATGCGCAGTGGCGGCAGTTCTTCCCCGGCGTAGAAACTTGAGAACTCATCGATCACAATCGCCATCGATACGCCGTCGGACACCATATGGTGCATGTCGAAAAGGAGAATATGCAGGTTCGACTCCAGCTCGATGACCCCGGCTCGCAGCAGCGGCGGCTTGCCGAGATCAAACGGACGAACGAAGCTGCGGACGATCTGCTCGATTTGAACCGCATCTTCTTTATCCGCTTGATGATGCTCGATAGCAAAATCGACCTGCGGGTAAATCCGCTGAACCGCTTCGCCCTTCACGATTTCAAAACCGGTGCGCAACGATTCATGCCGTGTTATCAATTTCCGCAAGGCGGCTTCCAACCGGTCTAAATCAAACTCGCCTTCCACCTGCACCAGCTCCGGCATGTTGTAAAGCTGATCCGCTCCATCCAGCGTGTGCTGAATGAACAGCCGTTTCTGCGCGGAGGACAGAGGGTAGTACTCTCTCTCCTCCGCTTGAGGAATGGCCTCATGCTCCCGCCGTTCCATCCGGGCGATCGCCTCGGCCATCGCCGCAATCGTCGAGTGACGGAATACGTCGCGCAGCGGCAGGTTGACGTTTAATTCCTTAAATACCTTGCCCGCCAGCGTCGTCGCTCGCAGGGAGTGGCCGCCGATGTCAAAGAAGTTGTCGTGAACGCCAATCTCCTTCGCAAGCCCCAGCACCTCCTGCCAAATCGCCGCCAGCTTCGTTTCCAGCTCATTGCGCGGTGCGACGTACTCCGTTCCGCTTCCCGCTTCCCCTTCCGGCGCCGGCAGCGCCTTCCGGTCAATCTTTCCGTTCGGCGTCAGAGGCAGGCGCTCCAGCTCCACGAAGTACGACGGGATCATGTAGCCCGGCAGCTCCTGCGCCAGCGCGCCGCGCAGATCGTTCACTGCCAGCTCCGCTCCGGCATCCGGCGTGTAATACGCGCATAGCGCCTTCTGCCCGTTCGCGTCACTTCGAACCAGCACCACCGCTTCGCGCACGCCTTCCACCCGCAGCAGCTGCGACTCGATCTCGCCCGTCTCGATCCGGTAACCCCGGATTTTCGCCTGGTTGTCGATCCGGCCGATGAAGTCCACGTTCCCGTCTTCCATCCACCGCGCCAAGTCTCCCGTGCGGTACAGCCGCTCGCCCGCGGCGAACGGGCTGTCTACGAACTTCTCTTCCGTCAGCTCCGGACGGTTCAAGTACCCGCGCGCCACTCCGACTCCGCCGATGACCAGCTCGCCCAGCACCCCGACCGGCACCGGATTCAGATGCGCATCCACGATGTAGAATTTCGCATTCAGCGACGCTTTGCCGATCGGCACATGGCCTGTCTGCGGCAGCTTCGCCAGCTCCTCGTCGTAGAAGCTTGAGTCGATCGCCGCTTCCGTCACGCCGTATGCGTTGATGATCCGGAACAACGAGCCGAAGCGTTCCTGCAAGGTCCGGTAATCCGCCACGCTGCAGCTGTCCGAGCTCGTGATCAACAGCTCCAACCGGCTCATGTCCAATTGCTGCTCGTGCACGTACTCCAGGAACGGCACGATCAGCGCCGGCGTCGATTCGAAGATGGTGACCCGCTCCCGCTCAATCCAGTAGTGCAGACGAGACGGATCGATCCGGTCGTCCTTCGGCACAATCACCATCGTGCCTCCGTTATACAGCGTCCGGGCGATATCTCCCACGAACACGTCAAACGAGAAGCTTGCGAGCTGCAGCAGCCGCACCGGGAACTGATCCAACCGGTATTCCCGCCGGTAGCCCGCCGCCGTGTTCACCAGGCTGCGGTGCTCGATCATCACGCCCTTCGGCTTGCCCGTCGTTCCCGACGTGTAGATCACGTACGCCAGGTCCTCCGGACGGCATTCGTGCAAGTGATCATCCGCTTCCAGCGGCGCATTCGCCCGCTCGTCGCTGTACGACGCTTCATCGTCGAGGTACAGCACCGCCGCCAGCGCCAGCTCCTCTTCGCCGAGCCATGCTTCGGCACGCTCTCGCAGCGGCGTTTGCGTCAGCAGCACCTTCGCTCCGCTGTCTTCAAGCATGAACCGCACGCGGTCCGCCGGATAATCCGGGTCGAGCGGCACATACGCACCGCCCGCTTTCCAGACGGCCAGCACGGCCACCAGCAAGTCCACCGAACGCTCGGCGAGAATGCCGACGATCGTCTCCCGGCCGATGCCGCTTGCGCGCAGCGTGCCCGCCAAGCGGTTCGCCCGCTCGTTCAGCTCCGCATACGTAAGCCGGTCGTTCTCGTACACGACGGCCTCCGCTTCCGGCGTGCGCTCCGCCTGTTCCTCGAACAGCCAGTGGAACGCGGCCGCAGGAGCCGCTTCCGGCTGCGCCGGGTTAAACGCGCCGAGAATTTGTTCTTTTTCCTCTGCCGTCAGCAAGTTCAGCTCGGCGATCTTCGCATCCGGACGGCTTACGATCGTTACGAGCAGCTGCTCGTAATGTTTCGCCAGCCGTTCGATCGTCTCCCTTTTGTAGAGAGCCGTCGCATATTCGAAGCTGTAATCCAAGCCGCCGTTCTCCTCGCCCACATCCAAGCTGATATCAAACTTCGCGGTATCCAGTGCGCTCGGATAAGGAATCAGGCGAAGCCCTTCCAGCTCAAATTCCTCGTTCTCCGTATTCTGCATTGTAAACAGCGTGTCGAAGAGCGGATTGCGGCTTAAATCACGGGTGACTTGCACCTTGTCCACCAATTCTTCGAACGGATAGTTTTGATGCTCGAAGGCGTGGAGGGTCGTTTCTTTGACTTCGTTCAGGTATGACAGGAATGTCTTCTCCGAAGCCGGATAACTGCGGATAGCCAGCGTGTTTAAGAAAATCCCGATCAACGGCTGCACATCCCCATGATTCCTTCCGGCAATCGGCGTACCGACGATCACGTCTTCCTGACCTGAATATTTATGCAGAAGGACGTTATACGCCGCAAGCAGCACCATAAACAGCGTTGTGCCCGTTTCCGAGGCCAGCTGCTTCAGGCCGTCGGTTTTCGAAGCGTCGAAGAAAAACTCCAGCGTTTGGCCTTCGTAGCTCTGCACGGCCGGACGCGGATAGTCGGTCGGCATTTCCAGCACCGGAAGCTCGCCTTGGAACATGTCCAGCCAGTACGCCTCCTGACGCTGAAGCCGTTCCTTCTGCTCCTGCGAATGCTGCCAAACGGTGTAGTCTTTGTACTGAACGCGCAGAGGCTCCAATTGCTCGCCGCCGTACAAGCGGACGAATTCTTCAACAAAGATTTCCATCGAGACGCCGTCGGAAATAATATGATGCATGTCGTACATTAGAATATGGCGTTCCGGAGCCAGCTCGACAAGGCCTACCCTCAGCAGCGGAGGCTTCGCCAAGTCAAACGGACGGACGAAACGGCGAACCGTCTCTTCGGCCTCTTGCTCATCCACTCGATAGAACTCCACAGCAAAATTCACGTCATGGTATAACCGCTGCGATGCTTCGCCATCCACCATTTCGAACCCGGTGCGCAGCATTTCATGCCGCGCCACGAGCTTACGGAACGCTTCTTCGAACCTTGTCCGATCCAAAGCACCCTCCAGCAGCATCGCTTCCGGCATGTTGTAGCTAAGCTCCGCGCCTTCCAGTTGATTCAGGATAAAGAGACGTTTTTGAGCAAAAGATTGCGGGTACACCTCCCGGTCATCCGCCACCGGAATGGCAACGAATGTCTGCTCATCCAGCCGGGAAATGGCGGATGCCATGCTCTCGATCATGGAATGGCGGAACACGTCACGCAGCGGCAGATCCACGTTCAACTCTTTATGAATCTTGCTGACCAGCGTCGTCGCCCGCAGGGAGTGGCCGCCGATGTCGAAGAAGTTGTCGTGAACGCCAATCTCCTTCGCAAGCCCCAGCACCTCCTGCCAAATCGCCGCCAGCTTCGTTTCCAGCTCATTGCGCGGTGCGACGTACTCCGTTCCGCTTCCCGCTTCCCCTTCCGGCGCCGGCAGCGCCTTCCGGTCAATCTTTCCGTTCGGCGTCAGAGGCAGGCGCTCCAGCTCCACGAAGTACGACGGGATCATGTAGCCCGGCAGCTCCTGCGCCAGCGCGCCGCGCAGATCGTTCACTGCCAGCTCCGCTCCGGCATCCGGCGTGTAATACGCGCATAGCGCCTTCTGCCCGTTCGCGTCACTTCGAACCAGCACCACCGCTTCGCGCACGCCTTCCACCCGCAGCAGCTGCGACTCGATCTCGCCCGTCTCGATCCGGTAACCCCGGATTTTCGCCTGGTTGTCGATCCGGCCGATGAAGTCCACGTTCCCGTCTTCCATCCACCGCGCCAAGTCTCCCGTGCGGTACAGCCGCTCGCCCGCGGCGAACGGGCTGTCTACGAACTTCTCTTCTGTCAGCTCCGGACGGTTCAAGTACCCGCGCGCTACTCCGACTGCGCCGATGACCAGCTCGCCCAGCACCCCGACCGGCACCGGATTCAGATGCGCATCCACGATGTAGAATTTCGCATTCAGCCACGCTTTGCCGATTGGCACATGGCCTGTCTGCGGCAGCTTCGCCAGCTCCTCGTCGTAGAAGCTTGAGTCGATCGCCGCTTCCGTCACGCCGTATGCGTTGATGATCCGGAACAACGAGCCGAAGCGTTCCTGCAAGGTCCGGTAATCCGCCACGCTGCAGCTGTCTGAGCTCGTGATCAACAGCTCCATCCAGCTCATATCCAGCCGCTGCTCGTGCACGTACTCCAGGAACGGCACGATCAGCGCCGGTGTCGATTCGAAGATGGTGATCCGCTCCCGCTCCATCCAGTGGTGCAGACGAGACGGATCGATCCGGTCGTCCTTCGGCACAATCACCATCGTGCCTCCGTTGTACAGCGTCCGCGCGATATCTCCCACGAACACGTCGAACGAGAAGCTTGCGAGCTGCAGCAGCCGCACCGGGAACTGATCCAACCGGTATTCCCGCCGGTAGCCCGCCGCCGTGTTCACCAGGCTGCGGTGCTCGATCATCACGCCCTTCGGCTTGCCCGTCGTTCCCGACGTATAGATCACGTACGCCAGATCCTCCGGACGGGCTTCATGGAAGCTGTCGGCATTCGTCCGCTCCTCGCTGTACGACGCTTCGTCGTCCAGGTACAGCACCGCCGCCAGCGCCAGCTCCTCTTCGCCGAGCCAGGCTTCGGCACGCTCTCGCAGCGGCGTTTGCGTCAGCAGTACCTTCGCTCCGCTGTCTTCAAGCATGAACCGCACGCGGTCCGCCGGATAATCCGGGTCGAGCGGCACATACGCCCCGCCCGCTTTCCAGACGGCCAGCACGGCCACCAGCAAGTCCACCGAACGCTCGGCGAGAATGCCGACGATCGTCTCCCGGCCGATGCCGCTTGCGCGCAGCGTGGCCGCCAAGCGGTTCGCCCGCTCGTTCAGCTCCGCATACGTCAGCCGCTCGTTCTCGTACACGACGGCCGCCTCTTCCGGCGTGCGCTCCGCCTGTTCCTCGAACAGCCGGTGGAACGCTGCCACAGGAGCCGCTTCCGGCTGCGCCGGGTTAAACGCGCCGAGAATTTGCTCTTTTTCCTCTGCCGTCAACAAGTTCAGCTCGGCAATCTTCGCATCCGGACAGCTTACGATCGCCGCAAGCAAATGTCCGAAATGAGTCGACAGCCGCCGGATCGTGCTTTCTTTATAAAGAGCCGTTGCGAATTCAAAACTGCACTCCAGGCCGCCGTTTTCTTCCGTAACATCCACACTCAGGTCGAACTTGGCCGTGCCGTATTCGCTAGGGTACGGGGACAATTTCAGCCCTTCCAGCTCAAACTCTTTATCCTCCAAGTTTTGTAGGGAGAACATCGTGTCAAACAGCGGGTTGCGGCTCAAATCCCGGCTGACCTGCACTTTATCAACGAGCTCTTCGAACGGATAATTCTGATGCTCGTAAGCGCCTAAGGTCGTTTCTTTCACTTCTTCCAGATACGACAGGAAGGTCTTCTCCGAAGCCGGATAATTGCGGAGCGCCAGCGTATTGACGAACATTCCGATCAAAGGCTGCGTGTCTCCGTGCGTTCTGCCCGCAATCGACGTTCCGACGATCAAATCGTCCTGACCTGTGTATTTATGCAAAAGCACGGTATATGCCGCAAGCAGCACCATATACAGCGTCGTTCCTCTTTGAGCGGCCAGCTGCTTCAAGCCTTCGTTCGTTGCCTCGTCCACGAAGGACGTCAGCGTTTGTCCCTCAAAGCTCTGCACGGCAGGACGCGGATAGTCCGTCGGCATTTCCAGAACCGGCAGCTCGCCCCGGTAACGGTCCAGCCAGTAAGCTTCCTCGCGTTTCAACTGCACTTTTTGCTCGTCCGACTGCTGCCATACCGCATAGTCCTTGTATTGAATGTGCAAAGGCTCTAATGACTCGCCGCCGTACAGACGAACGAGTTCCTCGACTAACACGTCCATCGAAACCCCGTCGGAGACGATATGGTGCATGTCGAACATCAGCAAATAACGTTCGGCTGCCAGCTCTACGAGCTCCGCCCGCAGCAGCGGAGGCTTCGCCAAGTCGAAAGGCCGGATGAAGTCCTGCACGACTTCAGGCGCTTCTTCCTCGCTCGTATGACGGTACTCGACGGCAAAGTCGACGCTCTCGTAAATGCGCTGTATTGCTTCGCCTTGTACGATCTCAAGGCCGGTTCGCAGTGTTTCGTGCCGTGCGATCAGTCCGCGGAAAGCCTTCTCCAGCAGGCTCCGGTCAATCGATCCTTCCAGGAGCAGCACGCCCGGCATGTTGTAGCTCTGATCGGCCCCTTCCAGCTGATTCAGGATAAACAGCCGCTTCTGAGCTGAGGAAAGCGGATAATATGCTCTTGCGCCTGCCAGCGGAATCGACGAGAACGACTGCTCTCCGATCCGGGAGATGGCAAGAGCCATCTCTTCGATTGTCGAGTAGCGGAATACGTCGCGCAGAGGCAGCTCGACGTTCATTTCCTTCTGAATCTTGCTGACAAGGTTCGTCGCCCGCAAGGAGTGGCCTCCGAGCTCGAAGAAATTGTCCAGGACTCCAATGCCGGAGTAGCCCAGCACTTCCTCCCAGATCTTCACAAGCTCGGACTCCGTCCGGTTACGCGGCGCTACGTATTCGACGCCCGTTTGTATGCCGCCTTGCGGCTCCGGCAGCGCTTTGCGGTCCACTTTGCCGTTGGTCGTCAGCGGCATGCGCTCCAACTGCACGAAATACGACGGGATCATGTACCCCGGCATTCCCTGGGCCAGCGAGGTTCTCATTTCGCTGACCGTCAGCGTTCGGTCCGCCACAAAGTAGGCGACAAGCGCCTTCTCGCCCCCGCCGTCCTGACGGGCGAGCACCACCGCTTCTTCCACGCCCTCGACGTTCAGCAGCTGCGTCTCGATTTCGTCCAGCTCGATCCGGTACCCGCGGATTTTGACCTGGTGGTCGATCCGGCCCAGGTATTCGATGTTGCCGTCCGGTAGCCAAGCCGCCAAGTCGCCCGAGCGGTACAGTTTCTCCCCCTCCGCAAACGGGGAATCGACGAACTTCTCCGCCGTCAGATCCGGACGGTTCAGGTATCCTCTCGCAAGGCCTTCCCCGGCCACGTACATTTCGCCCACTACGCCGATCGGCACAGGGCGGCGGTTTTCATCCAGGACGTACACCCTCAGCGTCGGGATCGGCTTGCCGATATTGCTCTTCGCCGCCTCCATTTCGACCCATGTGATTTCCTTATACGTCACGTGAACCGTCGTCTCGGTAATGCCGTACATATTGATTAGCTTCGTCTCCGGGTACTTCGTCTTGAAGCCCTTGAGCAGCAGCGGACTCAGCGCTTCGCCCCCGAAGATGACGTTGCGAATCCGCAGATCGTACGGATGGTCCGCCAAGACCTCACGCAGCAGCTGGTAGAAGTACGTTGGCGTCTGGTTCAAAATCGTGACCTGTTCGCGGCCCAGCAGCGCCAGGAAATCGACCGGATTTTTCGCCGTGAGCGGCGGTACGATGACCAGCTTGCCTCCGTACAGCAGCGCTCCGTACATTTCCCAGACGGAGAAATCGAAGCAGAACGAGTGGAACAGCGTCCACGTGTCGGACGGCCCGAAGTCGAACAGGTTCTTGTCGTTGAACAGGAGCCGCACGACGTTCTTATGCTCGATCAGCGTTCCTTTCGGTCTGCCGGTCGTTCCCGACGTGTAGATGACATATGCCAGGTTGCCCGGCCCGGAAATCGGCTCCAGGTTCGAAGCGTCCAGCGCACCTTCGGAGTCCGCTCCTCTGTCGCCCCAAACGAAATCGTCCAATTCGAGGCGCGTTCCTACGAAGTCGGTCTTCTCGTGCAGATGCTTTTGAATCAGCAATAACGGCGCGCCCGAATCCTCGATCATGAAGCGGATGCGCTCCTCCGGGTAGTCGGGATCGACAGGCACGTAGGCTCCGCCCGCTTTGAGAATCGCCAGAATGCCAACGACCATATCGAGCGAGCGTTCGGCCAGAATCGCTACCAGCTGGTCCGCTTCTACTCCCGTCTCCCGCAGCTTCCGCGCAAGGCGGTTGGATCGCTCGTTCAGCTCGCGGTAGGTCAGCTGCCGCTCGTTCATGACGGCGGCCACGTTGTCCGGGTAAAGCTCAGCCTGTTCTTCGAACAATTGAACGAGCGTCTTCCCGCGCGGAAATTCCGTGGTGGTGTCGTTAAAACGTCCGAGAAGGTCGGCCTTTTCCGCCTCCGTCACTAGTTCCAGCTCGCCCACGGTAATTTCCGGGTTATCCGTCACTTGCTCCAGCAGATGGACGAGATGCCCCTTGAGCCGCTCGATGCTGTCTTTATCGAACACTTCGGCGTTAAAGTCGAACCGAATTTCGATCTCGGCTCCCGGCACCACGGTCACGTTGAAGTTATAGTTCGTCTGCTCCTCCATCTGAACGTCAGCGATCGTCAGGTCGCCGTGCTGCTGGTCGCCCGCCTGCTCCATCTGCTCGTCCACCGGATAGTTCTCGAAAGCGATGATATGGTTGATCAGGTTCTGCTTTTGCATGCTGCGGGCTTGAATTTCATACAACGGATAGTAATCATATCGCCCGGACTCCAGCGCACGCTCTTGGAGCTTCGCCATCATATCGGCGAACACGGTGTCGGCTTCGCTCGTGACGCGGACCGGCACCGTATTGATGAACAGCCCGATCATGGACTCGATGCCCGGGATTTCCACCGGTCTTCCGGCCACGACGCTGCCGAATACGGCATCGTTTGTTCCGTTATATTTTTGCAGCATCACGCCCCAAGCGGCTTGCAACAGCGTATTGACCGTAACCAGGCGCTCTTTCGCCACCCGATCCATCCGCTCGCTCAACTCCTTGCCCAGCTCGGCGGTGACGTGATCAGCCGTAAATCTGCCGTTCAGCGCCGGTTCCTTTTGTCCCGGGAGTACAGTTTGCCCTTCATAACCTGACAGGAATGCCGTCCAATAGCCGGATGCCGCCTGATCGTCCTGTTTCTCCAACCATTCGATATAGGCGCCATAATCCGATCCCTTATCTCCCGCTGGCTGCTTGCCGGATGCCAAGGTCGAGTACGTCTCAAACAGCTCCTGCGTCAGCTGCGCCAGGCACCAGCCGTCCATCAAAATATGCTGGAAACTCCACAGCACATGATAGCTTTGCTCTTCGGTGCGCAGGATCGTAACCCGAACGAGCGCGTCATGTTCCAGGTCGAAGCCGCGAAGCTTGTCATCCTCGGCCTTTTTATCCAAATACGCTTGTTTCTCGTCCACCTGCAAATGAAGCAGCTCTTCATATTCAAAGCCGACCGGCTTGTCGCGGTATATGATTTGCAGCGGCTCGCCCGCCGGTCCTTTCACAAAATTCGCCCGCAGCACCAGATGACGTTTTGCAAGCTCCATCCAGCTCCTCTCGAAAAGCTGGACGTCGAGCGCTCCCCGCATCGTAAACCGCGTCTGCTCGAAGTAAGCGGCAGTTTGCCGGTCAAGCGCGCTGTGGAACCACATGCCCTTCTGCATCGGCGTAAGCGAGTAAATATTTTCGATTTCCCCGAGATGGCCCGAGCGCTGGGCGATTTGCTCCAATTCCGCGATGGTCAAGCCTTTAAATTGCACGTCGCTCGGCGTCAATTCGGTGTTTTCTTTGCCTGCGCAGTGGGTAATGAGCTCTCGGAGACTTTGCTCAAGCCGCTGAGCGAAGGCTTCCATCGTTTCCTTGCGATACTGCTTCCGGCTGTAGCTGAGATCGAGCGATAAAGTGCCGTCCAGCACCATGCCGTTGATATCCAGCACAAAGCTGCGGGCCTGCCGGTCGCTGGCCGGGCTGCCGCTGGAATAAGAAGATATGCCGATCTCGTCCTGATTGACATCATCGTCGAACTGGCCGAGGTAGTTAAAATTAATTTCCGGCTCTGCGCCCCAAACAAAGCCATCCTCCGATTTGGAGAGATAGCGGCATACGCCGTACCCAAGCCCCTTGTTCGGAATGCGGCGCAAGCTTTCCTTGACCTGTTTAATCTGATAGGCCAAATCCCGGTCGGTTTCCGGCTCCAGGACGACCGGAAACTTGGTCGTAAACCAGCCGACTGTGCGCGTGATGTCGATATCCGTTCCGATCGATTCGCGTCCGTGTCCTTCGAGATTGATCCGCACCCGTTCGTGTCCCGTCCACTTGCGAACGGCTATGCCGAGCGCCGTTACCAAAATATCGTTCATTTCGGTGTTGTAGGCCCGGTGAACCCGCTTCAGCAGCAGCTCCGTTTCTTCGGGAGTCAAACGGACGAACAGCGATTCGCTGTCCTGCTGCGTCGTAACGTCCGCCTCCAGATCCTTCGGCACGGCCGGAACCGCAATTTGTTCCACGGCCTGCCAATAGGCCCGTTCCTTCGCCATCTCCGGGCTTTGCGCGTAAGCGGCTAACTGCTCGGACCAAGTGCGGTACGCATCCGTTTTCGCCGAGAAACGAATTTCCTCGCTTTTGCCGGCCTGCTCGTAACCCAGAGCGAAATCCTCCATCAAAATGCGCCAAGACACGCCGTCCACCACGGCATGATGAACCGCGAGCAGCAAATGATCGCCGTCCGCGCACCGGAACAGTCCCGCCTTCACGAGGGGCCCGTTCTCCAGATCGATGCCCGCTTGAATGTCCGTTGCCTTCGCTTCCACAGCCTGCGCGGTATTCTCCGCATCCTTGAAGTCGAACACGTCCAGCGTGAACAGCCCTCCGTCCTGAATCGCGCGGTTCCGCGCGCTAAACCCTTGTTCCGTCTTGCGGAACATCATCCGCAAGGCGTCATGATGCTCGGCCAGCTTTTGCAGCACCTGACGCACCGTCTCTTCGTCGAAGCGTTCCTTCCGGTACAGCATCACCGACTGGTTGAAATGATGCGGGTCCGCAAAGGAGCTCTCGAAAAACCAATGCTGAATCGGCGTCAGCGCCGTTTCACCCGTTATTTCGCCCTGATCAATGGTACGTCCGATCGGTTTCACATGCAGGCTGAGCTGTGAAATAGTCGGATATTTGAACAAATCCCGGATTTCCAGCTTGTACCCGGCTTGATGAAGCCGCGAAGATACTTGAATGGACTTGATCGAGTCTCCGCCCAGCTCGAAGAAATGATCCGTTACCCCAACGCGATCGGCGTTCAATACCGCCTGCCACACATCGGCAAGCGTCCGCTCGGCTTCATTGCGGGGAGCTACGTACGCGCCGCCGGTCAGCGCGTTTCCTTCCGGAGCGGGCAAAGCCTTGCGGTCGATTTTGTCGTTCGGCGTGAGCGGCATCTGCGGAAGCTGAACAAAATGCGCCGGAATCATGTAATTCGGCAATTTTTGCGCCAGCGCGCTTCTTAGCTCGCCGAGCGTAAGCGGGCGCCCCGCGACCAGGTAAGCGCACAGTTCTTGCCCGCTTTTGCCTTCCCGCGCGATTACGATCGTCTCCTGCACGGAGTCGATCTTCAGAAGCTGCTCTTCAATCTCGCCGATCTCGATCCGGAATCCACGGATTTTCACCTGATGGTCGATCCGGCCCAAGTACTCAATATTTCCGTCCGGCAGCCAGCGGGCGAGATCTCCCGTCCGGTAAAGGCGTTCTCCCGGCGCAAACGGATGTTCCACGAACTTCTCTGCCGTCAGCTCCGGATGGTTCAGGTAACCTCTCGCAAGCCCCACGCCTGCCACGCACAGCTCGCCGTCCACTCCCGGAGGCACAAGCTGCAGGTGGGCATCCAAAATAAAAATCCGGTGATTGGCCAGCGGGCGCCCGATCGGAATGACTCTGCCCTCCGGCTGCTCCTCATCCGCATCCCAAAGCGTCGTAACAATCGAAGCTTCGGTAGGGCCGTAAGCATTGAAATAGTGGACCTTGCGTTTCCACTGCTGCACGAATTCGGCCGATACCGCCGAGCCTCCCGTTACGAGCTTCGTTAAGCTGGGAAGGCGGTCCGGGTTCAAATAAGCACTGTACGTCGGAGGCAAAATCGCCGCCGTAATCGCATGCTCGTTCATATAACTCTCGAACAGGCGGTTGTCGAGAATCGTCTCGGCCGTCGGGATGTACAAAGCCGCGCCAAAATAGAGCGCTTTGAACACTTCCCAGCAGGACGCGTCGAACGACAGGCTGGCGAATTGAACGATCCGGTCATGCTCCGTGATGCCCAGCCTGTCCGCGAACATCAGCTTCAAGCTGACCAAACCGCGATGCTCCAGCATGACCCCTTTGGGATTGCCCGTCGTACCTGACGTATAGATGACATAAGCCAGATCGTTCGGACCGCTGGCCGGCTCCAGGTTCGAGCCATCGTCGCTGTAGGCCTGCTCGTCATCCAGCGCCACCACGGTCCCTTCGAACGGCACCTGCTGCAGCAGGTGCCGTTGAGTCAGCAGCAGCTGCGCATTCGAGTTCTCCAGAATGTAGCGGATGCGTTCTTCCGGGTATTCCGGGTCGATCGGCACGTAGGCACCGCCAGCTTTCAGAACCGCCAGAATGCCAACGACCGTCTCCAGCGATCTCCTGACCATCAAGCCTACCAGCTGATTGGGCAGCACGCCGACCGATCGCAACGTCCGCGCCAGCCGGTTCGCCCGTTCGTTCAGCTCCGCGTACGAAAGCCGCCGCCCCTCAAAGACAACCGCCGTCGCTTCGGGCACCCGCTTCGCCTGCTCCTCCACGAGCTGATGAATCGTCCGATCACGGGGATAGTCCTTCTCGGTATCGTTAAAGCTTTGCAGCAATTGAAATTTCTCGTCTTCCGACAGCATGTCCGCCCGCACGATGTCCAGCTCCAACTCGTGAAGCCCCACGGCCAGCAGGCGATTCAGATGGCCGACGACCCGAGTCATAAACTCGGAGTCATATAAGTGCTCGTTATATGACAGCGCTAGCTGTATCGTCCCGTCGGTTAAGCTGAATTCAAAGGAACAATCCGTGACCACATTTTGCCCGATTTCGTCCAGATGCAGCTCCTTAAGGGATACTAGCGTATGGATGACGGGTATACCGTCTGCATATTGCAGGTCCAGCTTCTCCGTCATTTTCAAGAACGGAATATGTTGATGCTGAATCGCTTCCGGCAAGGAAGTCCTCAGCTCGCTCAGAAGCGTTTTAAAAGTCGCACCCGCCGAAAGCGAGTTTTTCAAAATGACCGTATGATTAACGGATCGACGCGTCTCCGTCGGTTTCCGTACAACCGGCATGCCGACCAGAATGTCAGAAGCGCCTGTGTATTTATGCAAGAGTGACTGAACACCGGCGAGCAAAATCATGAAAGCGGCCAGCGGAGCGCCCTTGCTCATTTGAAGGACGCGCTGCGCCGCTTTTTCCGAAAGCGAACCGCCCACGGTTTTCATAATGGGCGCCAGGGAGCTTGGAGCTTTGCTGTAAGGCAGCGGCGTCAAGGTATAATCGTCGCTACCGAATTTTTCGTTCCAAAACAACGTTTCTTTTTCAAAAGCCATCTGGATCGTTCCCCTCTCTTCATCGGTAAAAGCAATCCGGCGGAGCATATGCCGCAGCAACGCTTCAGCCTCGCTCCCCGCCTTTTCAAACATGTGACAACAATGTCAATGGCTTTCGCCAGGTCACCGCTTCGCTTGCCCGTTTGATCGCATGCGGCAATCCTCTGCCTAGCAGCTGTCCCGCTCGGCTCCCATGCGTGAAAGACAACAAAGAGCATCGTTCTACGCAAGAGATGCAGCTGCTTCCGGCTCCTCTGCTTCAATATGCTTGCTGCGGACGAGCCGCCCGAAGACGGGCTTTGGTTTAACATTGGGTTCGGAATTAGATTTGGGGGTGGACAAGGGATGTTCCACCCATCGATGTTAGGCTTGCTGTAGGGTTCCGGCCGGCCAGCAGGAAGTCGACCGTACCTCCGGATTCGGCACCGGAGCTGCCTTTGTCGAAGCCTATGTTTAAGGGATATTGATACACTCTATGTACGATTTTAGTATTCCCCCGCCTGGTGTGGATAAGTAAAGATCTGGCTGCGGGGTAGTGAGCTTTTCCTGACGATTAGATGTGACAATGGTGCTGCATGAGGCTCAAAGAATGCTCCGTATGGCATAAACGGGACAGCCCTTGGATCGGCGGTGAATTCCATGCTGCCTGACGGTACCGCAGGCAGCATGGGGAGAAAATCTTCCAATGGGATGAAAACGTTATCTTAACATCAGGGCCGCACGACCCCCAGAAGGCACTTCCGTGCCTCTTGCCGGGGCGTCCACCTGCTTTCGTTACCAGCAAATCCTGGGTCTCCTGAGAGATCACCTGCTGCATACTGGACTTGATAATGTCGCAGCCGGCGGCCAGATGCTCCATCGAGACGGTCAGCGGAGGCATGATCTTCAGCACGCAGTCTCCTCTGCCGGCTCTTTCAATGATGAGCCCGTTCTCGAAGCTGATCTCCGTCATCCGCTTCGCCTCGGCTTCATCCTTTCTGAACCTTCTGAAGTCATGGAGCAACATATTCTCGGCAGTCATTTTCCACAATTGTCGGTCCCCGCATGCCAGCTTGCTGGGTAGCCAGTGGACTGGTCTCTCGCACACAGCTTGGATAGGTATAAAAACCATCCAATTCTATTTTCTATCATAATTGGAAAGGTAACCTAAGTAAAATTATATCAAAATTCCGAAGAATGTATAGTAAAACTTTAGTTAAATTTGGTCAAGGTGTTAATATTTTGCCTAAAAAGAGCGAATGGAGAAGAAACGCTGGGAATGGTTTGCCATCAATCGAGGAATTCGACGCGTGTCGACATTCAGGCGGGGTGCCAGCCGATTTGGGAGATCTTCCCTGTATACATTCTCTGCCGGTGCTCCGAATCCTTGCGCTTTGCGATAACTTAACATGATTACCTGACGAATTTCTGGAAGCCTGGCTGGAAACGTGACTGGATGTCTGCTGGATATTCTGCTGAAAATCCGTTGGATACTCGGTTGGAACTGCCCGGCTGGAAGCTGGCCGTAGCGTCCGCCCGGATGGCAGCCGGCATAGTTTTGTATCCCGCCGTCTTCACTGCGCCTCTGCTAGAGTAAAGGGCAGATAAATTCTGCCCCTCCTCATCAAACCGTACGTGAGGTTTTCCCTCATACGCTTCTTGGCATACCATTTTGTGAGTCGCTGAAGGATGTACCAGTCACGTTTAGCCATCTTCCTTTGGCTGTAGGTCGTAACGTAGTAGTTACGCCAACCCTGTATTTTCGGGTTTAAGTATTCCAAATGTTCTTGGAATGATTTGTGACGCATATTCGCAGGGGCTAGTCGTTCCTTCACGACTTCCCTAATTCGCTCCTTTGCCTTACGGCACAGCCATTGTTGGGTCGTATAATATACTTGGCTTTCGGAAGTTTCGGCCTTCGTCTTTCGGTGAAGCATGCCTAGGAAGTCGAAGCCTTCTTCTCCTGTCCATAGTCCGACGATTCGCGTTTTTGTCGGGTGTAACGTTAACTCCAGACGTTCCATTATCGTTCGAATGATCTCGTATGCCCGATCCGCATCCTTCTTGGGGATAAATTGGCGCTTTACGGGTTTCCCATACCCTGGCCTTTACCTTGTTTTATCCATTTTTCTATCGTGGTGGGAATCGGATATGCTTGAGCCATAATGCCCCTCCATTCACCTCGTAGTTTCTTAATGCAAAAAAAGCCCCATTGTAAAAACAAGGTGCCTGACTTTAAGATGTGTGATATATAATTTTTCAAGAGAGATTTCAGTACTAGGCTAGCTTCTTAATAAACTAACTTTCGACAAAAAAGCGTAAATTATAAAGGATGTATATTTAGTGAGATTATACCATGAATTGTGCTTTAAGGAATAAAAAAATAGGTCTTACCATCATAAATATCTTGGTTATCGAGGTTGATATACAATCGCTCAGCACGTAATTTCACATCTTTGGTCTCCGTCGAATTATCTTAGGTTGCTTTCTTTTATTCTCCAATCCCTTTGAAAAATAACACTGCTACAGATAGTGTCGTCTTAGAGGAATCTTAAATTGGGTTGCTTTTTATGAAAAAATTTATGCATCCATTCGTCTTTCTCCAGCTTGGTCAGTATATATTTAGTCGTTATATTTTTTAACTGACGAAACCGATTAATCTCAGATTTTTTAAAGAAACCTTTTGCAGCATACTCCATCAATAACTCGTAATTAATACGCCCAGCACAAACTAAAGAATCCTCACTTAATTGACCAAGTGCATCTTTGACATTAAGCTGCGGACTTGGGATCACTACATTCAAGCTTCCAAAAGGAAGCTCTATTCTTTGAATTTCCTCTTTGCCCCCCCCCCCCGACTCATGGCTTCGCATGAGCTGTAGAAGGATATACGAGTGTACGCATATACTCCAAGGAGCACTAATATTCAAACCAGGACTCGTAACGAACATCTTATAGACGTCGGTGTGCCCATGGCATCAATTACATCTTGGATGGAAGATCCTATCGTAAATGGAGCGGCCCCCTTCTTCTTTGAGCCAATAGATACTTTCAAATTATGGTTGATATTATTCCACCCAATGATATGATCATTAGAGTCCAATTCCACATGTGATTCCCATAAGTCCATGAGTTTCCGATGACCGATGTCGAAGTTCCCATAACATCAATCACTTTTTGCTTCGGAGACCCTATAGTAAAAAAAAATTGGGACTTTCTTCTTCCAGATTTATATGGATAGCCGTGTGTCCATCTCAATTGGATGGATCATATGTCTAATGTGAACTTAAAACATAACTACTGAAGGCTTTGCAATAATGAGTCCCCTTCACGGCTCCGCGAAAGTTCATTTATCTCTATACCGCTTTAACTTCAAATCAACAATTCCCTCTATTTCCTGTTTATCGCCCAGGAAATCCTGAGATTAATTTTGATTCAAGATCATCTAACTTAACTTGAAATAATCCACTATAAAAAGTTGCCGCCTCATCAAGTAATAACCAATCTAAATCAATATCGAAATTTAGTTTAAGGGCAATTACGGTTTCTAAGGATGGTTTGTACTTATCTTTTTCCAATTCACTTAATGTACCCTGAGAAATACCAATAGTAGATGAAAAGTCAGTTTGATTAAGCTTATTTAATTTTCTTATACTCTTTATCTTTTCACCCAAAGTCTTCATTGTTCCACCTACCATCCATAAAAATGAAATACATACTTAATTTATAATAGTTATATATATTATATATTCATTTGTATTTTAGATAAAAAAACATTTTTTTCATCGCGACAATAAGCTCTTGATTTCTCATACTGTTTTTAACAGAAACTTGGATTTCTCCTGCTTCAATTACTTAAGATACCAATACAGGAAAGGGTTCAAAGCCCTTTGATTTGTCATGCAACTATACTCGCTCTGATTGAGCCAAAGCAGTCGCCTCCTGAATTTAATAAAAAAAGCCCGATGATACTTGCTCATCGGACTTTTGTTAAATACTTACTAAGAAGAGATATTATTGTTATTTTTCATTAATATTTAGTACACAACTTTATTGTTTAGTACACAACTTTATTGTCCGAAGACAAATTAGTGTCTATATACAATAAAGTTGAGTTCTCAAATCATATTTAAAGCTTCTCCTTCAATTAAAAAAGTCATTTTATAATTATCCGTTATTACTTAGCCCCTCATCGGATTTTAATTTCAAAAAGTTGGCCACTGAATCAGAGAAATAAATCATATAAATAATGTAGATAAGGGGATTAATCAACGCCTCTTTTCCCCAGAGCGAAGGAAGCACAATATCCTGATCTGACAGCCCAATTTGCGACAACATTTCTTCGCCAAAGCGACTGAGAAATTTTGAATACATTGTTGTTGTATAAAAAGAGTGGGTTTGTTCAACTTTATCTCTATTTAAAAAATAAAACATGTTCTTTCGGATTTTAGTAAAGCGAATGGCTCTTTGCATGTGAAGTAGGAGCCAGTTATTGTGGGCAATGGTAAACAAGTCGTTATTAATATTTGAATGAGTACAATGAAGGGATTGAAAAAACTCGCGCAAATGTTCAATCCTGGTATGTTAAACGTAGCAAGAGGGATGACATAGCTTGGAGACAATTTGTGATTTACCAGCCCCCACATATAGCTTGATTGCGCGCATAAAAACAACCTTCTCCCCACTTTTCAGGTGCCTTGTTCAAGCGCATATCTTGTAAGCTGGACACGATTTTGAAGATACAACTTTTGCAATATAATTTTCAAATGGTTTTTAAGCATAGTATAACGAGGTTCCATTTATTTGAATGCAGGCATTCAATGATACTCTTCTCTTATACTTAACCTTGCATAATACTATCGGGAAGAGTATCTCGCTTGATATGAGGATCGTAATTGGCGACCACAAGAATATCCATATGCCGCGCAGTGCTCAGTAACTTTTGGATAATTGTTCCTTCTCGTAAACGTTTCCATATGGGGCTGTCACTCTGACCAATAATGAGTTGGGTAGTATGATATTCATTAGCTCTGGCAAGAAGAACATCTGCAAGCTTATCAGAATGCCCAAGTGGCACAACTTCAAAATGCCCGCCTAGACGCACTACCAGGCTTTCGAGTTTCTCTTTTTTCATCAATTCCTCTTCATTCATCGTATCCGTAGGGTGTACATATGTGACAATCCATTGTGCCTTTAGTCGGAATGCAATTCTAAATCCCCGCCGGATTAACCTTTCTGCATTGGAACTCAGCTTGACGCATACGAAAATGACCTCCCGCTTATTCCAGGGTCCACGTAAGGAACTTTTGCGCTCCTATGCTTCCAGACGTTCATCCACATCGTCCGCAATTTCCCGAAGCGCCAGCTCCCTTAAAGCAATTAATTTTCCAATTTAAAAAAAGTTCCCCAGAGTCTGATCTATCTTCTCCCGGGCATATATCTTTCCTTCCTTCATACGGGCTTGTAGAGCCTGCGGTGCCACATCGATCAGCTCGACCTCGTCAGCAAGGCGAAGAATGGAATCCGGGACGGTTTCCCTGACACGCACCCCTGTAATTTGCTCCACTGCATCATTTAAGCTCTCTAAATGCTGAACGTTAACGGTAGAAATGACAGAAATCCCAGCATTCAAAATTTCCAATACATCTTCATATCGCTTTTTGTTTTTGCTACTGGGAACGTTGGTGTGAGCCAACTCGTCGACAAGTACCAGTTCAGGATTCCGCCGGATGATTGCCCCAGTATCCATTTCTACAAGTTCTGTGCCTGAATATTTGATTTTTGTGCGCTCAATTAATGGCAGTTCTGCAACCTGCTGGATGGTTTCTTTTCGCCCATGCGTTTCCAGCAAACCAAATACAACATCAATGCCCTTTTTAAGAAGATGATTGCCCTCTTGCAGCATAGTGTAGGTTTTGCCAACTCCAGGAGCCGCACCAATAAAGACCTTGAATCTTCCCCTTTTGATTCGTCCAATTTTCTCATCCACTTCCCGTGAATTTAAGCGGTGATATAACGGGTTTTTCTTCGGATTGGTCATTTTGGCTGGCAGAATTCGCTCTCCATGGTGCTCCGCCCGATCAGCAACGATAAAGATATCCATATTTTTGGATTTTTTTAGAATGTCATTGATGACGGAGCCTTGCCAGAAATAATGTCCCGGTTGCAGTATAACGAGCTTTCGAGCATCTTGGTGCATCTTCTTTCAATTGTTCTAGAGTTAAAGCTGCGCAAGCAGTCTTCGGCATATTTAAATAAATCAACAAAGCTTATGACTGAGACAAAATTCCTTTTACAAACAATGAGACACTGTGCTTGTAGAACTCTTCCTCGGTGACGAGTTGGGACTGATATTGCCGGTGAATCAGCTCGCTCATCTGAAATCCGTAGCACATCGAGAGAAAAGACATGGCGGCAAGACGCTCATCCTGTCTGGCTATAACTTTTTTCTTCTGCAAGCGTTCAAAATATTCAACCAGCAAGGAGTGCAGCTTCACCGGCGGATCGGCCAGCACTCTGTCCAATTCGGGAAGCATTCCTTTGTCGCGGATGCCAATCAAAATGATGTCCGCATTTTTATGGAAAAACAAACGGTACTGCTGGCTTACATTCAGCAGATCGACTTCCGGATTATCGGTCGCGTCCTCTTTTAACAGCTTCTCAAATTGCGGGATATCCGAATGTCTTTCAATGATGGCTTCCAATATGCCTTTCTTGCTTCCAAATTGCCGGAAAATCGTAGATTCATTGACTTTAGCTTCCGTTGCAATGGCTTTGGTGCTTACTCCCCGATAGCCCTTCTTTTTGATGAGTCGTGTCGCGGCTTCAATGATTCTGTCTGAAGTTTGCATTGTATTTCTCCTTTTGCATATGTTAAACCTATTCTACTACAAGTTTTGCATGTGCAGCAGGGTCGGGGTTCATCATTTTCATAAACGTTTATTTAAGGCAAATCGCTTCTTTTTTCCCAGCGGCTTGGTTCCGTAATCTTGACATGATCAGGCACCAATTGCGTGAGCGTGCCTAATTTATCAAATGTAATCTGGATTCGGTCAGAGGGCAACAGCCATTGTTCGGTCTCGATTGCGCAGCAATCCGGTATCGTCCCCATTCCTATAATCGTGCCCGGGAGCGGCGTGAAAACTTTGAGAACCTCCTCCATCACTTTTGCAGGATGTGCAGAATACTCGGATGTGCTTCCCTTCCAGTGCAGTCTCTCCCCGATGCGTACATCCACATCCAGTACCAGCGGGTTGTCGATTTCATCCGGCGTAACCAGAAATGGTCCTATTCCTTTGCTGCGATCAAAATCTTTGCAGCGCGTCGGTCCGGTCAGCGCCTGGAAATCCGGCCACTGCACATCGCGGACAGTACTGTCGTTAAAAATAACATAACCTGCAATGCAGTTCCCCTTCCCTGTAACAAAGGCCAGCTCCGGCTCGATATCCAGGTAGGAAGTGTACGAAGGCCAATGAATCGTATCCCCATCGCCAATTAATGCATTATGGTTACACTTGTAATAACTGAAAGTTACTTTATTCGGATCTTTCTGGAATTTTTCGGTAATATTTCGTTTAAGCTCTTCTCTTTCCGACCCTGTATATTCTCTTTGCAGCAGATTTGCGCCAGCATTTCTCAGATGTCTTGGCGTCAGCCCAAAATCGATAAGCGCAGCCGGATTCGGAACCGGCGGCAGCAGTTTTACCGCTGCAATCGGGCAGATTTCATGTTCATTGAATTGATGCGACTGTTCGACAGCATATTGCATCAATTCCTTAGCGGCATCATAACTTGCCGGCAAATAATGAAGATAGCTGTCCATACATTCAAGACTGTCAACGAATGTTCCCTGCTTTTTCATGATTGCGGCAAAAGACACGACAAATTTCTCGTTAATTACAAGCCCAAACAAAGGTTCCTGGGATGTCTTGGTTTGAAAGGTTACTAGCTTCATGTTGCAGCGCCTCCATCCATGTAGTGTGATGTTGTTCTGTTACTATCATATAGCACAGAGAAAATGCATGCAAGTACATGCTTGCATTTCTGTTTTCCATTCTCTATAATAAAGACATAGTCAGTATGCCTTACCCCAAAAACATATACGCAAAGGAGAATTTTCATGAAGTATGGACATATTATCCAAAAACCTCGTGTTAAATTTTTTGAAGTTGCAGATGGCGTCTTTGCCGGTATTTCGCCGTATCGCGGCATCAGTTGGGCCAATGCCGGGTTCATCAACAAGGGTGAAGGGCTGGTGTATGACACGTTCTTCGATTTGTTCCATGCGCGGGAAATGCGGGAGGCTTTTATGGAAGTAAGCAACGGCGGCTCTCCCGCATATGTGGTGAACTCGCACTATAACAGCGACCATGCCTGGGGAAACAAAGTGTTTGAAGATGCTTGCATTATTATGCACAAGGAAGCGTCCAGAGAGCGTCTCACCGAAAATATCGCCTGGATGGACAGCGTCATTAGAAGAGGAAAGGATTCTCCGGAATCGACTTCGGGCGAGCGGTTTTTTGCAGCGGAATTTGAAGGATTCGACCTGGAAGGCGTAGATTGGGTGCTCCCGAATATTGAGATAAAGGACGATATCAACATCCGTCTTGGAGATACGGAAGTTATGATTTACAACGTAGCTCCGGCCCACTCTGACAGTGACTTACTGCTGTGGATGCCAAAAGAAAAAGTGCTGTTCGCCGGCGATGTCGTGTTTAACGGTTGTACGGCATACAGCGAAGAGGGAACCCTCAATTGGGTTAAAGTGCTTGATCGCATTATTGATGAAATTAAACCCGAAATCGTTGTTCCAGGACATGGCGCCATCTGTGGCCTGGACTTCGTGAAGGAGCAGAGAGACTACCTCCTGAATCTGATCAGCGAGTTCAACAAGCATTACAATGGCGAAATTGATTCCTTGTCCCTGACCAAGCAAATTGATATTTCCCGCTTTCTTCATTGGATTCAGCCAGAACGCTTGTATGTTACAGTGGATATCCTATTGAAAAGCAAACGAGGGTTACCACCCCTTCCAATTTGGAACGAGGTGCCTGCTAAGCTGGAAGACATGAAAGCTTTTTTGGCCGGAAAATATGGTAATCAAATCAAGCCATGGGACCCTATGAGTGTTTGGCAAGAATAGCAATTTGAAGCTAGCCTACGAAAAACAAAAAACGGCCCTGTCGCAAACGATGCGAACAGCGGCCGTTCTTTCGAATTGTTCCACGGAAATAAAATCGGCGCTTAGAACCGATTATGAAAAAAATGGAGATGGACTTATGACTTACTAGTAGAACTCTTCTAAAACGATATAACCAAAATTTGATGTTAAGTGTATTTCTCTTCTTTAAAGGGATTCCAAGACTTTTGGCGGTAGCCACCATCACTAACCTGCCCGTTAGCTTAATGACGAATCGTCAGTCTAAGACTTTATTTTCTCAATCTATATCTTTATTTTCTTAGTCTAGAACTTTGTTTTACGGTCTAATACTTTATTTTCTTTTAACATTTTTAAGGCATCTTAATAAGAAGCTTCCGGGAAAGATTAGTACCGAACAATCTTCAGCTTTATAAAATCAATAATTTCATCTCTATCTTCTTTAGTAAGTTCTCGAAACAAAGAAATAAGTTCTAATTCCTGAGCTTCAATGGCTAAATTAAAAATAGTGTTCTTTGATACAGGCGTATCTCCAAAGATTAACCACTCTATATGGGAATTGAAGTTTTCTTTAATTGCTATAATTATATCAAGAGAGGGTCTGTATTTATCTTGCTCCAGCTCACTCAACGTTCCTTGAGAAATTCCAATTATATTTGCAAACTTTATTTGATTTAAGTTGTTTGTTTTTCTAATAGTTCGAATTCGTTGGCCTATTGTAGACATAATTGCCCTCCTAAGCTAAAAAGATCCCGATATATCATCGGGATCTTTCTTGATGTTTGTAAAATGACTAGTTCCAGACTTTTTTTACTGGTTCCACAGTTTTTTTATTGGTTCCATACATCTTTTACTGGTTCCACACTTTTTTATCACCAGACAATTAGTTTAGCATTTTACTAAAGCTTATTCTACGGTAACACTTTTCGCCAGGTTACGTGGTTTGTCAACATCATGACCCAGTGCAAGAGAAGCGTAGTAAGCCAACAGTTGGAGAGATACAACCGAAATTGCAGCAGACAGGATTGGAAGTGTCTTTGGAATGGCAAATACCTGATCCACGGACTTCAGCAACTCAACTGCGTGCTCTTCGTACGTAATCGCAAGAACATCTGCACCACGAGCCTTAACTTCCTTAATGTTGCTCACGGTTTTCTCCAACACGGATTCCTGTGTTACCAAAGCGATAACCGGAATGCCGTCTTCAATCAATGCCAGTGTACCATGCTTCAATTCACCCGCAGCATAAGCCTCGGAATGAATGTAGGAGATTTCCTTGAGCTTCAGGGAGCCTTCCTGTACTACAGCATAGTCCTGACCGCGACCAATAAAGAACAGGTGCTTGTGGCTTGCAATTTGCTCAGCATAGGCTTTGATCGCATCTGCTTTACCCAGCATCTCTTCCACTTGCTCTGGCAGAGATTCCATAGCAGCCAGCACATGAGCTACTTGCTCACCCGTTTGTGTGCCACGCACTTGAGCGAGATACAAACCAAACAGATAGAACGCAATCAACTGTGAAGAATATGCTTTAGTGGAGGCTACGGCAATTTCCGGTCCTGCCAGTGTAACCAACACATCATCTGCATCACGGGCAATGGAGCTGCCGACTACGTTGGTAATCGCCAGTACATGAGCGCCATTTGCTTGTGCTTCACGCAGTGCTGCCAACGTGTCAGCAGTTTCACCGGATTGGCTCACTACGATCACCAATGTCTCTGGTGTTACGATAGGTGAACGATAACGATATTCGGAAGCCACATCGTTTTCTACCGGTATACGAGCCAGACTTTCAATAACTGTACGACCAATCAAACCAGCATTGTAAGCTGTACCACACGCGACAATTTGAATGTTGCGGATATTTTTAATTTGTTCTTCTGTCAGCTTCAGCTCAGGAAGAACAACTTTTTTAGTATCTTTATCGATACGGCCCAACATTGTGTCACGATAAGCCTTAGGCTGCTCGTGAATTTCTTTCAGCATAAAATGCTCATAGCCGCCTTTTTCTGCTGTTACAGCATCCCATTCGACATGAATCATTTCCCGAGAAATAAATTGGCCTTCGATTGTCATTAATTCGACAGCATCACTGGTCAAAACAGCCATTTCGCCATCGTTCAAAATAAATACATTGCGTGTATATTTCAGAATAGCCGGAATGTCGGAACCGATAAAGTTCTCGCCTTCTCCCACACCAATAACCAGCGGGCTAGCTTGACGAACAGCAACCAGCTTATTAGGCTCGTGCTCTGTCAGCACACCCAGTGCAAAAGCACCGCGCATAAAGGTAATTGCTTTTTGTACTGCTTTAACGATATCCCCTTTATATTCACGCGCAACCAGATGGGAAATAACTTCCGTGTCCGTTTCGGAAATAAAGGTATGACCTTCGCTAATCAGCTGCTCCTTCAGCTCCAGATAGTTCTCAATAATTCCGTTGTGAACTACAGAGAACTTTTGGCTCTCATCCAAATGTGGATGGGAGTTTTCATCAGAAGGCTTACCGTGCGTTGCCCAACGTGTATGTCCGATACCTGCATGGCCTACCAATGGCGTACCATCCAGTTTAGCTTCCAGATTCGCCAGACGACCTTTAGCCTTAGCTACTTGCAATCCTGAATCTGTAAACACGGCAATACCCGCAGAGTCATAACCGCGATACTCCAGCTTCTTCAATCCGTCAATCAATACCTCTTGTGTATTCTGATTACCAATATATCCTACAATGCCACACATATTCGTTATCCTCCCGATCATCATTTCACAAGACGACTCATCACAGGACTAACGTGTGCGGTAGATTGCGGAATAAAGTTCATTCATCTATGAAGTTGTCAATGATAACTATAGAATTTACAGGCATCTCTTCACGAATGTAACGAAATTCCCAAACCGCGCACGCCAATGATGATGGCCGCACATTCATGAAATGAATCTTATAATTTAGGTTATAAAATAATAAAGGCATCTACCGGTGCGTTGTGTAAACAGTTGCCTGTTCATTTTCCGCTGCCGGTTTACGGCTTGATGCTTCACCGGAAGGTCCCCGCCGAATGTTTCGAACACCTTCACCTCGTCAGCTTGTTTTGTCGTGAACCGATTTGCGAGCAACTTTATCTCAACTGAATCCGTTGCTTCTCCACCAAGTTCCCCCGCACAAAATCAAGCTCTGGCGCTTGTATTACGAACCTTACAACCCTCACTTTCTCTATCTGAGTCACAGCATCCCTATATTATATTCAGCTAAGTATCATTTGGCAATGACACTTTATTCATAATTACACCATGAAGGTCATAAATCGTTAGTAAATAACCGCAAACGCCGTTGCCTGCTTCTTTTTCGCAGGCAACCGACGTTTACAAAATTTTAAACTAATTCTTTCTTCACGACATCTACGATCTGACCGACAAATTGCTCCAGTTCGTCCTTATCCGGGCCTTCGGCCATCACACGAATAAGTGATTCTGTGCCTGAAGCACGGACCAATACACGCCCATTATCACCCAATTGTTGTTCCACCTGCTCAATTGCTTCTGCAATAGCAGGATTCCCCTCGTAATTGCGTTTGTCCTGCACACGCACATTTACGAGCACTTGCGGATACTGTTTCATGAGCGATTTTAGCTCACTCATTTTCTTGCCAGAAGCTTTCAAGGTATCTACCAGCTGAATCCCGGTCAGCATGCCATCGCCTGTCGTATTGTGATCCAGGAAAATAACATGACCAGACTGCTCACCGCCCAGATTAAATCCACCCCGACGCATTTCTTCCATCACATAACGGTCCCCGACCGCAGTTTTTGCAGTCTTGAGTGCCAGCTTTTCAGTAGCTTTATAAAAACCGATATTACTCATCACTGTCGATACAATGGTGCTATCCTTAAGTTTTCCCGCGCGGTTCATTGCATCTCCGCAAATGCAGAGAATATAGTCGCCGTCTACCTCTTCCCCGTTCTCATCAATCGCGATCAGACGGTCGGCATCGCCGTCAAAGGCCAGACCAATATCCGCTTTCAAGCGGCGCACTTCCTCTTTCAACTTCTCAGGATGAGTCGATCCGCAATGATCATTGATATTCAAACCGTTTGGCTCGGCACCGATGGTATGTACCTCAGCTCCCAGTTCTGCAAAAAGCTTCGGCGCCAGCTCATAAGCTGCTCCGTTTGCACAATCCAGTACAATTTTTAACCCTTCAAAAGAATGGCTAATTGTTGTTTTCAAGAACTCCAGATAATCGTAGCGGGAGTGCTCGTCTACAACAACCGTTCCCAATCCGCCACCAATCGGACGAGGCAGTTGGTCTTCTTTTGCATCCATCAGCTCTTCAATTTTCAATTCCGTTTCGTCTGTCAATTTAAAACCGTCGCCGCCAAAAAACTTAATGCCGTTGTCTTCAACTGGATTGTGGGATGCTGAGATCATCACACCAGCGTCAGCTTTCAATTGACGTGTGAGATATGCCACCCCAGGTGTCGAAACAATACCTAGACGAACCACATTAGCCCCAATGGACAGCAAACCGGCTACAAGAGCCGATTCCAGCATCAGTCCAGATATCCGTGTATCCATACCAATAACAACTGTCGGTTTCTCTACATTACCTGCTAAAACATATCCGCCGCAGCGGCCAATGCTATATGCCAGTTCGGCTGTAAGTTCCTGATTAGCAACGCCTCGTACACCATCTGTACCAAAATATTTCCCCATGTAAAATGACTCCCTTTTTTTGTCTAATAAATCATGATTATTTACTACAGATAAAACATGTTATGGCTGACTGTTCTCCGAGGTTCCATTCGCAGAAGAATCTGCGCCGTTATGAGGATTTGTTTTATCCTCCGCAGCTGCGTTGTCCCCGGTCTTAGCGTCAGAGTCTCCACTTTGACTGCCTTGCCCCTCCTGTGGCCTCTCCTGCCCCTTTTCGCCACTACCAGAGGGGTTTGATTCATTCTCACTGTTCGGATTCGTTACAGCAGGCGTAGAAGGGCTCTCAATGTTGACCGTTGCCTTTAGTTGGCTAGCATTTCCGGCTTGCGTAATATATTTAGGCAAGCCTACTTTCAGAGTAACCTCGTGTTGACCAGCCGCGAGGCCACTTACATCTGCCACCAAACTAATATCATCATTGGTTAAATTGTTTACCATATCCTGCGGGCCCTTCACAGTAACATCCATCGTCTTGCCTGCGGGCGCTGTAACAGTCGCAGTCGCTCCATCTCCTGCACCTTGTAAAACGATTGGGATGCCTGACAGCGTCCGTTCCGTATCTGTGACTTCATTGGAAGGAACGACGGTCACCTGAATTTGTATTGACCCTGGCTCGATTTTATCAGAACCTGAGGGGGCTGCCAAATTAGCTTGAACTGCACGGGTCCCCGCTTCCGTAAATTGACTTAAATCCAATGTAGCCGTGACGTAAGAACTAAGGCTGCCCAATACATCCTGCGATGCATACACCGCCGCTTCTTTCACGTTTGCATTGACTTTAGAAAGCGCCAATCCGTCTGGCAACTCTCCGGAATATACAATCTTAACAGGCACAGATTTCGCCTGCTGAGTTACCGGAATTTCAACGGACACAGTGGATGGCTCAATGACCGCACCTGTAAGTTCCTGTCCCTTTTTGTTATAAGCCTTCAGTTTTACACGCTTCTGTTCAAACTTTTCTGAGATGCCATCCGTATTAACAGCCCCCTGAACGGCAGTGACGGTACTCAACTGGCTTTTGGGCAAGGTAACCTTCACGGTTTGAGGAGCAATCACAGGCTTACCAAGCTGCAATCCCGCATCTGGATTTCCTTGAGGAACTATAGATACATTAAATGATTTCGTTTGTTTTTCCTCAATCGTCACTGTAACACGGTTAGGAGTCATAGATACCAATTCCACCCCGTCCGGTAAATCCGGTTCGAGTGATAATGTTTTAGTGCCTGCTCCTAAGCCGTTTAAGTTTAGCTTTGCCTGATAATTATCCGCGAAAAAGGAAGTCAGCACAGAACGCTGTCCTCTAACTTCCATCTTTACATGGTCAGTATCCATGGTAGACAATACATATTTTGAATCATCCAGACCACTGGCCTGAATGGCCACATTATCAATCACTTTATTATTATAAGAAACGGTCAGCGTAGATGAAGGTGTACCTGTATCTAGATGGACCATTCCCCACAGCAGAACAGCAACCGCAAGCGCCAAAATCTTTGAAATCGTATTATTGTTAATCCATTTGTCCATCATGAATTTCCACGGCCTCCCCTCCGATTCCAGAATGAGCCGCGTTTTTCCTTCAAAGACGGTGTTGGCCGCAACTCCTCATACAGCTTGGAGATTAGGGATTCTTCCTTAATGTCGCGCACGACCTGTCCATTAATGGCCAAAGAAATTTGCCCTGTTTCCTCTGACACCACGACAGTTACGGCATCCGTTACCTCACTCACCCCAATCGCAGCACGGTGACGGGTTCCCAGCTCCTTGCTGATGAACGGATTTTCCGATAATGGCAAATAACAGGCCGCAGAAGCAATCTGTTTATTTTGAATAATCACCGCACCATCATGCAGAGGTGTATTAGGAATGAAGATGTTAATTAGCAGTTCAGAACTGACTACAGCCTGTGTCTTGATACCAGACTCTGTATATTCGTTTAGCCCTGTCTCACGCTCAAATACGACCAAAGCTCCTATTTTCCTACGTGATAAATAATTCAGCGCCTTAATCATTTCTCCGATTAACTTGTTAATCTCTTCATCATCCGCAGACGAACGCCCAAATAGTTTGCCACGCCCCAACTGTTCTAGTGCACGACGCAACTCAGGCTGAAAAATAATAAAGATAGCCACCACACCAAAGGTGAACATCTGGTTCATCAACCACTTGAGGGTATACAAATCAAACCAGGTACTAACCGCCCAAATGACAACCAGAAACAGAATCCCTTTCAACAATTGAACTGCACGCGTTCCGCGAACAAGTAAAATAAGCTGATACATAATATAGGTTACGATCAAAATGTCGATAATATCTTTAATGGACTCTTTCCAAGTCAGGTCCGCAAAATAATCCAACATGCGCATGCCCCCGCAATTTTCTGTAGTGAGTGGGTGTAATATGTACACAGTATGCTCTCTCTATCTAGGTTATAACGATCAGGCTCACGTTGCAAGCTGTGTGACAAAAGAACCGCTAAAATCAGTAAAATACAGTACAATTCGCCAGCTTCATATACAAAAAAACGCCTTTTCCAGCGGAAAGAGGCGCTCGATATCGTCCTTGCCATTTCAAGCTTCTTTTATGGAGAAGAGGGTCCCCCGAATAAATCAGTAACCTTGTACCAAATCCAATCCAAGGTTTGATCAATACTTTTAACCTGTCCTGCAATATGAGCGGTGGACGCTTGATAATAAGAACCATCAATTACAGTTACATTTCCTTCCACATCGCCGTATACACGGGCTTCACCATTTTGCACTGTTAGATCTCCGGCAATGGATTTCCCTTCAGGCACAATCACAGTATCACCCTGAATAACGACTTGATCCAGTTGGCTTCCTTTGACTACCAATTGATGGTCCGTGCTAGAAAAGCTGGCCATGCTTGAGCATATAACAATAAGGAAGAAGGCAGCGGCTGTTACAGCGGGATGCCTTTTCACCCACGTCAGCATAGGCACCGCAGTCTGTCTTTTATGCGGTGGCAAAGCATTCATAATGCGAAATGTCAGCTCATCCGATACACACGGCACTTGATGATAGCGTGTACCGTAAAGCATCGCATCCGTCCGCTCCAGCTCTTTAAAACGCATGCGGCATTCCGGGCAGTCTAACAAGTGCTGTTCCAACTCATGTTTGTCCTGCTCAGACAGGTCGCCATCTAGATAGTCATGCATAAAAGAGACGGCTTGTTTGCAATCCATATGAGCCAATCCTTTCTAATATTCTTCCGTGTTTCTCAACATAACATGCTCCGGCTTAGAAACTTTGCTCATCTTACATACGTTACAACGAGCATTATGTTTCATAAAAACATCTACGCAGACTCTTTTCCTAGAATCTATGCGCATGATCTATAGCTTGTGCTCCAGTTTTTTGCGCAGAAAATCCCGGCCCCTGTGTACTCTTGTCTTAATCGTGGTGACTGGGAGATTGAGCACATCGCTGATTTCCTGTAAGGAAAGCTCCTGCAAGTACCGTAAAACCATAATCGTCCTATATTTATCCGGAAGGCTGTCAATGGCGTCATGAATTAAAGCCTGCGTTTCGGACAGAAGCGTACTCCCCTCAGGGGTAAGCTCTTCACTGGCGAGCATGGCGTACCCATCGACACCTTCCTGATCATTCATTTCAGCATCAAGTGAGTATGTAGGTTTTCTCCTTCGCAGACGATCAATGCACAGATTTGTAGCAATTCGATAAATCCAGGTTGAGAACTTCTGTCCATGATCGTATTTTTCCAAATTACGATACACACGCAAAAAAGTTTCCTGCACCAGATCCTCCGCCTCATGGCGATTACCTAGCATCCGGTAGGAAAGATGAAAAATCCGATCTTTATATAACTCGACTAACTCCGCAAAAGCTCGCTGATCACCTTTCTGTACCAGCCTCACCAAGCGGCTTTCCATATTATCCACTCTATACTCCCCCAGACTTGCTGATGGGTTACTTACTACATGTTTATGATTATTCATCGTAGTTTAATTTTATCCGGAAATCAACTGTAGTATTGTTACTAACTGCAAGCACACCTGCCATCAATATACAAACAGCACAATCGGGCACCCCATGAGTACCCGATTGCCTGTATTCGTACAACCACACTATATCAGCCCGTATTTCTTAAGCCTGCGGCAATTCCGTTAATCGTCAACAATACCTCACGCAGCATTTCAGTGTCATCACCGTTCTGATCCCGCAGCTCCCGTAGCTCACTTAGCAATTGAACCTGCAAGTAACTTAACGGATCAACATAAGGATTACGCAACCGGATAGATTCCTGAATAACCGGCACGTCGTCCAAAATCTCGGATTGTCCGGTTATTTTCAAAATCAACTCAGATGTCAGCTTGAACTCCGCTGAAATCTGTCCGAAAATGCGCTGCCGGGCCTCTTCGTTATCCGACATTCCAGCGTACTCTTCTGCAATCAGTAAATCCGCTTTAGCGATTGCCATTTGCAGTGTATCAATAAGTGACCGGAAGAAAGCAGAGTCCCTAAACATCGTTTGCAGCACTTTAAGGTTATCCTCATTGTTTTGATAGAAGCTTTGCAAACCTGTTCCAGCCGCATACCACGCAGGTAATAAGTAACGGCTTTGTGTCCATGCAAAAACCCATGGAATGGCGCGCAAGTCCTCAAAACGTTCGCTGTTCTTACGCTTGGACGGACGAGATCCAATATTCAGCTCGCCCACCTCAGGCAACGGTGTAGATTCTTTGAAGAAGTTGAAGAAATCTGGATCTCGGAAAATCAAATCCTGATACTTATCCAGTGATACTTGGGAAATGCGGGCGATAATCTCCTCCCAGCTCTCCTCAAACACTTCCTTCTTCCCGGAACGATGATATGCCACAGCCGTAATCAGCGCCGATGTTGCCTGCTCCAAGCTCCGGTACGCGATGCCTCTAAGCGAGTATCGGGATGATAGTACTTCGCCTTGCTCCGTAATCTTGATTCCGCCTCCAATCGTATGAGGAGGCTGAGCCAAAATACTGCGATTAAGTGGCATTCCACCACGACCCAGCGCACCTCCACGACCGTGGAAAAACTTCACTTTTACGCCAAACTCATTAACTACTTCCGTAATGCTATTCATAGCGACCCGAAGTTCCCAGTTCGCTGTAACCACACCGCCATCTTTATTACTGTCCGAGTATCCCAGCATAATCTCCTGAAGCTGGTCCATCGCAGCCACAGATTGTCGATATACAGGCAAGTTCATCAATCTTCTCATAATATCAGGTGCAGCATGCAGATCATCTATCGTTTCGAACAAAGGGACGGATTGCAGCGTACAGATAACAGTACCATCCTTCTCGATGCGGAACAGGCCTACCTCTTTGGATAAGACCATAACCTCCAGTAAGTCACTGGCTCCCTGAGTCATACTGATCAAGTAGCTTGTAATGGACTGCTTGCCGAATTCCTCCTGAGCCAAATAAATCGTACGATATACGTCAAGACATTCCTGTGTGCTATCGCTATATTTTAAATACGGTGAAGTAATCGGACGAGGTTCATTCAGCAGCTTTTCCAGCAGATTTATTTTTTCTTCTTCTGACAGCTTACTGTAATCCGACACAATATTCATTTTAGAAAGAATTTCAGTCATCGCATTTTCATGTTCTTGACTATGCTGACGCACATCCAGCGTAGCTGTATGGAATCCAAACAACTCTACCTGGCGAATCATCTTTTGAATATATGTGTTTGCTACATAATCGGCAAAATGATGACGCAGGCTGTTATCAATAACATTTAGGTCTGCAATGAGCTCTTCCGCAGAATTATAACGCTCATTGGTGCCCTGTTTGCTTTCATCCAGGATGTTGTTCACTTTAGCAATCATAAATGCTAGTTTAATGCGATAAGGCTCTTTTTCGTTATGCCATACTTCCATCTTTTTAAGTGTAATGTGTGTACGGTCTTCTTCAATAGAAGCCAGCAGATCATCGGAAACTCGCACAATGCTGGTGCTGAAACTCAAGTAACCCATGAGTTCCTTTAACGTGTGCTGATATTCTCTCAAAGCCAACTTGCGCTGCATACGTAACGTTTCCCAAGTCACATGAGCTGTCACAGACGGATTGCCGTCTCGGTCTCCACCGATCCAGGAACCAAATCTCAGATAAGTGGGTATGTGCCATTTTTGTTCGGGATAATATTTGTCCAAACATCGTTCCAATTCTTGGTACACATCTGGGAGTACATGAAACAAGGTCTCGTGAAAATAATACATTCCATTTCTTACTTCATCTAATACAGTTGGCTTGCGATCACGTAGCTCATCTGTCTGCCACAGCGTAATTACTTCGTTTAGCAGATTCTCCCGTACCTGTTCCCGCTCACGCAAGGTAAGCATCGGATTATCCAGCAGCATGACGTCCTCGGAAATGCGCTTGTGGATATCAAGTATTACTCGTCGTGTCGCTTCTGTAGGATGTGCGGTCATGACCAGCTCCAAAGAGAGCTCATTCAGCAAATTGCTAACGTCCTCAGCGGAGAAGCCCCCTTGTTTAAGCTCCTGAACGGAACTTTCAATGGAACCGGGCTGAACATCTTCACCAGCCGAATGCTCATAATCCCGCTTACGGCGAATACGATGGTTTTGCTCAGCGATATTCACCAACTGAAAATAAATCGCAAACGCGCGAATAACCTGGTGACGAATATCCGTATCCAGTCCGCTGACCATTTGTTTGAAATTCTCATACAACTCCGGCTGATACCCGGCACGTAACGATTTACTTGTCTCACGTATTTTCTCCACGATATCCAAAAGTTCGTTGCCACCCTGATGAACCAAAACCTCACCAAGAATATTCCCTAGAAAACGAACGTCCCGCCGTAGCAGATTGTTGGATTGGTTTTTGTTAGCGGTTAACGTAAGCTCAGTCATGCTTTTCCCCCCATCTGATCTGTTCCACACCATATACAGTTATAGCAAAGGTACGTATACACACGAAATTTGACACTTTCTTAACATCATACAATAAAAACGCATGAAAAGCTGCAAAATTTACAGTAAAAAATCATCTTTTTGAATTACTTCTTTCGAGAAAATATTGGATTGTTATGAATAAATATGAAATTAATAAATAGAAATGAATGTATATACTAGTGATGCGTGAAACATTATGCACAGTCTCTTATAAAGAGTGTGTTTTTAAAGGTACAAATTCATGCGACATAGTGTGTATATGTTTATTATTTGTTGACAAAGTCAACTCCATTAGCCTTCTATCCACAAAGATATACACAAATTAGCCATTTTCTCAGTGTTTCTAAGGTATTTCCTCTTTAACACTTCGCTTTTTACCCACATAAATAAAGGGAAATGTGCACAACCCAAGAGCAACTGTTGAGTTATCACCATGAATTCGTACCATAATAGCTATAGGATTCCTATATTTAAAGGATTTGATCACGAAATTAGCCTTACTGCTGGAGAAAGGGGTACGTTAGAGGGGAAATTCGGGATCTAGGTGTCAAAAGTAACAAGAGCCTATGTACAATATGCACAAGTCATCCCCAACTGTGCATGACAGGAGACATAATTGCACTAGCTTATATACATAGAAGTAAATGTAATGTGGACAAAATAAAAAGAAGCCTTTCGGCTTCTAGGTAATCGGTAAGCGGGTGATGGGAATCGAACCCACGCTATCAGCTTGGAAGGCTGAAGTTCTACCATTGAACTACACCCGCAAAATAGTATCGGGATGACACGATTTGAACATGCGACCCCCTGGTCCCAAACCAGGTGCTCTACCAAGCTGAGCTACATCCCGATATAATTTTTTAAAATATGGCGCGCCCTGAGAGATTCGAACTCCCGGCCTTTTGATTCGTAGTCAAACGCTCTATCCAGCTGAGCTAAGGGCGCAAATATGGAGCGGACGACGGGAATCGAACCCGCGACCCTCGCCTTGGCAAGGCGATGCTCTACCGCTGAGCCACGTCCGCAAAAACAAGATGCGCGTGGAGGGACTTGAACCCCCACGTCAAAGACGCTAGATCCTAAGTCTAGTGCGTCTGCCAATTCCGCCACACGCGCATGGAATACAATGGTGAGCCATGAAGGACTCGAACCTTCGACACCCTGATTAAAAGTCAGGTGCTCTACCAACTGAGCTAATGGCTCTTAATGGCTGGGGATATAGGATTTGAACCTATGCATGACGGAGTCAAAGTCCGTTGCCTTACCGCTTGGCTAATCCCCAATATGCATATGATTCACAATTCCCCAAGATTCCATCCAGGTAAGAGGATGAAAAATGGTGGAGGCTGAGGGGATCGAACCCCCGACCCTCTGCTTGTAAGGCAGATGCTCTCCCAGCTGAGCTAAGCCTCCATAATATCCTATGACCCGTAGGGGATTCGAACCCCTGTTACCTCCGTGAAAGGGAGGTGTCTTAACCCCTTGACCAACGGGCCATCCTATAACAAGCTCTCAACCGGGTTCGAACCGGTGACCTCATCCTTACCATGGATGCACTCTACCTGCTGAGCTATGAGAGCAAATGGCTCCCCGAACAGGACTCGAACCTGTGACAACTCGATTAACAGTCGAGTGCTCTACCAACTGAGCTATCAGGGAATATTAATCATAAAGCTCTGCTTGGCGACGTCCTACTCTCCCAGGACCCTGCGGTCCAAGTACCATCGGCGCTGGAGGGCTTAACGGTCGTGTTCGGGATGGGTACGTGTGGAACCCCTCCGCTATCGCCACCAAACATGAATTTACATCGTAAATTCTTCCGTATGGTTATTCGGTTCATCACTTATCGTGTGAATGAATAGCCATGCACTTGTCGTATGTCACTTGTACATACCTTCAAGGTTACACCCTGAAAACTGGATCCGAAACTCATTTGCGTTTTATTTAGGATAAGCCCTCGACCGATTAGTATTGGTCAGCTCCATGCATTACTGCACTTCCACCCCCAACCTATCTACCTCGTCGTCTTCAAGGGGTCTTACTAATTGGGAAATCTCATCTTGAGGGGGGCTTCACGCTTAGATGCTTTCAGCGCTTATCCCTTCCGTACATAGCTACCCAGCGGTGCTCCTGGCGGAACAACTGGTACACCAGCGGTACGTCCATCCCGGTCCTCTCGTACTAAGGACAGCTCCTCTCAAATTTCCTACGCCCACGACAGATAGGGACCGAACTGTCTCACGACGTTCTGAACCCAGCTCGCGTACCGCTTTAATGGGCGAACAGCCCAACCCTTGGGACCTACTTCAGCCCCAGGATGCGATGAGCCGACATCGAGGTGCCAAACCTCCCCGTCGATGTGGACTCTTGGGGGAGATAAGCCTGTTATCCCCAGGGTAGCTTTTATCCGTTGAGCGATGGCCCTTCCATGCGGTACCACCGGATCACTAAGCCCGACTTTCGTCCCTGCTCGACTTGTAGGTCTCGCAGTCAAGCTCCCTTCTGCCTTTGCACTCTTCGAATGATTTCCAACCATTCTGAGGGAACCTTGGGGCGCCTCCGTTACTCTTTAGGAGGCGACCGCCCCAGTCAAACTGCCCACCTGACACTGTCCTCGCACCGGATCACGGTACCAAGTTAGAACCTAGATACGATCAGGGTGGTATCCCAAGGATGCCTCCTCTCAAGCTGGCGCTCAAGATTCAACGGCTCCCACCTATCCTGTACAGATCGTACCCAAATTCAATATCAAGCTGCAGTAAAGCTCCATGGGGTCTTTCCGTCTTGTCGCGGGTAACCTGCATCTTCACAGGTATTAAAATTTCACCGGATCTCTCGTTGAGACAGCGCCCAAGTCGTTACGCCATTCGTGCGGGTCAGAATTTACCTGACAAGGAATTTCGCTACCTTAGGACCGTTATAGTTACGGCCGCCGTTTACTGGGGCTTCGGTTCATAGCTTCGCCCGAAGGCTTACCACTCCCCTTAACCTTCCAGCACCGGGCAGGCGTCAGCCCGTATACTTCGCCTTGCGGCTTCGCACAGACCTGTGTTTTTGCTAAACAGTCGCTTGGGCCTTTTCACTGCGGCCCCCTCGGGCTATTCACCCTACCGAGGCACCCCTTCTCCCGAAGTTACGGGGTCATTTTGCCGAGTTCCTTAACGAGAGTTCTTCCGCGCGCCTTAGAATTCTCTTCTCGCCTACCTGTGTCGGTTTGCGGTACGGGCACCTTCTCCTGGCTAGAGGCTTTTCTTGGCAGTCTGAGATCATGACCTTCGCTACTATAATTTTCGCTCCCCATCACAGCCCAGCCTTAACGATGTGCGGATTTGCCTACACACCAGCCTCACTGCTTAGACGGACATCCATCAGTCCGCGTCACTACCCTACTGCGTCACCCCATTGCTCATAACGGATTACGGTGGTACAGGAATTTCGACCTGTTGTCCTTCGACTACGCCTATCGGCCTCGCCTTAGGTCCCGACTTACCCTGAGCGGACGAACCTTCCTCAGGAACCCTTAGGCTTTCGGCGGATCTGATTCTCACAGATCTTTTCGTTACTCATACCGGCATTCTCACTTGAATGCAGTCCAGCGCTCCTTACGGTACACCTTCAACCCGCATTCAACGCTCCCCTACCCCTGATGCAAGCATCAAGCCATAGCTTCGGTGGTGTGTTTAGCCCCGTTACATTTTCGGCGCAGAGTCACTCGACCAGTGAGCTATTACGCACTCTTTCAATGGTGGCTGCTTCTAAGCCAACATCCTGGTTGTCTGTGCAACTCCACATCCTTTCCCACTTAACACACACTTGGGGACCTTAGCTGATGGTCTGGGCTGTTTCCCTTTCGACAAT
>NZ_JBBOBY010000001.1:0-900000 GCF_038002205.1 Paenibacillus sp. FSL R7-0340 | reverse complement strand
TAAAAAAGTGACTAAGTCCACCTTTTTTCTTTCTGCCCCTTGGAGTAAAACACATCCAGAGCTTGTGAATCAGATTAAAGAAAGTGGATTTGAGATCGGCAGTCATGGCCATAAACACGAAAATTACAGTAGCTTAAGCGATGAAGATATTCGTAAGCAGATTTCCATTGCTCATACCACATTAACCGAACTGACGGGACAGTCCCCGAAGTTGATCCGTATGCCTAATGGCGACTTTGATAAAAGGGTCCTTCAGGTTGCCGGCACTTTAGGCTACAAAACCATTCAGTGGGATACAGATTCCCTGGACTGGAAAAACCCTGGTACTCAGGTCATAATCGACCGTGTTGTAAATAAAGCGCATCCTGGCGATATCGTCCTTCTGCATGCCAGTGATTCCTGTAAACAAACACATGAAGCCTTGCCCGTCATTATCGACAAGTTGCGCGCACAAGGCTATGAATTCGTGACTGTATCTGAACTGCTTCAACAGGGTACAGTAAAAGGCAAAGAGGTACGCGATCAGGCACTGGGTCTTTAAGGAGTTATTTTACATCGTTCTCAGCTAAAAACCAAAAGCAAATCGACATATTTCTCCGCATTCATCCGCATACTATCCACATTCATGATGAAGGAGGAATACGGCCATGAATTGGACTCGTTTGCGATTTGTTAGCACGGTATGCGTACTGGGCGTTGCACTGAGTGGCTGCGGCTCGGATCAGGGTTCTGCGCCCCCCCAGAACAGTTATAAAGAGATGAAAACGATGGTTGTCGATATCTTGAAAAGCGATGACGGAAAAAAAGCCGTAGAAGAGGCTTTAACCGGGGAAAGCACTTCAAAAGAAGGACAATCCGGTCAAAGCAGTGAAGAGGGTGGGGCTGGTGGTGGATCTGGTGGCAGCATGGGAATGAAAATGCTTATGCCCATGCAATCGGCTGAACAGATGAAGATCGCAGTCAAAGATACTTTGGTATCACCTGAATATAAAAAAGAAATCGAAAAAATTATGACTGATCCGCGTTTTGCCGGAGAATTTGCCAAAGCCATCAACAGCCAAAGCAAACAGCTTCATATGCAACTTATAAAAGACCCTTCTTATCAAAAATCAATTGAAGCGATGCTTAAGTCGCCAGAACTGACCAAGATGTATATGGACTTAACTAAAACTCCTGAATATCGCAAACAATCTATGACAGTCATGCATGATGCCATGCAGAATCCGATTTTTCGGCTTGAAGTCATGAATTTACTTAAAACTGTCGTACAAGAGGAACTCCAACCTAAGGTTGAGAAAAAAAGCGGTGAGCAAGGTGGCTCTGCTGATCAGAAGCAAGATGGTGGTGGTGGTGGAGGCGAAGGAGAACAAGGTGGAGGCCAATAATAAAAAGGCTGGTTCAACAACCAGCCTTTTTTTCTTATTCAAATTCCGCGTGCAACGTCGTAATTTGAGCAGCAATATCATTGTAAATTGCCCCTGTCGCCGACTCGGATTTATATACGGATGGAGAAAAGTCGGCTTCTGAAGGGTGATTGTCTGGGATACCCAGCGGAATTTGCGCCAGCAGCTTCGTATGAAGGGTATCTGCCAGCATAGCCCCGCCACCGCGTCCAAAAACATAGTCCTTTTCTCCGGTAGAGGATACATAATAGGACATGTTCTCCACAACACCAATGACCTTATGATCTGTTTGGAGCGCCATAGCCCCTGCACGTGCAGCTACAAAAGCTGCAGTTGCATGTGGGGTAGTGACAATGATTTCTTCACTCTGCGGAATCATTTGATGTACGTCAAGCGCTACATCGCCAGTCCCTGGTGGTAAATCGAGTATCATATAATCCAGTTGTCCCCATTCAACATCACTAAAAAACTGTCTGAGCATTCTCCCCAGCATGGGACCTCTCCAAATCACCGGATTGTTCTCTCTGACAAAGAAGCCCATAGACATGATTTTGATACCGAATCGCTCCACCGGCTGAATGATACCATCTTCGACAGAAGGAACCTCCTCCACCCCGATCATATCCGGCACGCTAAATCCATAGATATCCGCATCAATTAAACCCACACGCTTCCCCTGTCTAGCTAAAGCAGCAGCCAAATTTACAGCTACTGTCGATTTTCCGACACCACCTTTTCCGCTTGCAATGGCAATAAACCGGACGCCAGATGCTGGGCTAAGCAGCTCATGTTCTTCCATACCGACAGCATGTCCTTTGGTCAAAACCGGGTCAGCGGCTTCCTCGGTATTCTCCACAGCTTGAATTGCGGACTTTTCATGCTCAGATGCCTCACGAATACGAATATGGACGTGGCTTAATCCCGCCTCTTCTAATGTCTGCCGGATTTCCCGCTCCAGTTCTGCACACGTCTCTTCCTGGCTATTCAAACTAATAGCGGTCAGGGATACCCGATCCTCTTTAACAACCACATCCCGAATAAAATGGAGATCGACTAGACGGCGTCCTGTTTGAGGCTCCCGCACTTGTTGAAGTAGCTCTATAACTTGCTCTCTTGATTGCATGAATTATCAGCACCTCTGCTTTAATGAATTACGGAGTGGTAAACACTTACAGTATACCACTATCTGGCCTCAGGTGCTGGTGAGATCCCCTTTTCCCCGGCACTGTAACGCAAAATCCCCTTATATATGGACGCCGCCACCTGCCTTTGATAGGTCACGTCACTTAGTCGTCTAGCTTCCTCTGGATGGGACAAAAATCCGACTTCTACAAGGGCTGATGGCATTTTGAGAGCTTTCAATAAATAAACTGTGTTCACGGTCTTAGCCACTCTGTCCGTATTTTCCAAGTTGCGTTTGATTTCTTCCTGAATTAAAGACGCCAAATTCTCGTTATCTGCATGGTTAGGAACGTAAAAGGTCTGGGCTCCACTCCAACGGCTCGACGGAATACTGTTCATATGAATACTTAGAAAGAGGTCCGCTTTCTGCTCCTCAATTATACGCACACGCTGCTTCAAATCCTCCGTTTTTCTTCTGGAATAACCTTTCGTTTCTTGCTGCGCCAGGTCGCGATCATCCTCACGTGTCATGACAACAACAGCACCTGCTTGCTGTAAATAATCCCGCAAATAAAAAGCGATTGCCAGATTAATATCCTTTTCAATAATCCCTTCTTTGCTAACCGCCCCTCCATCAGGCCCTCCGTGTCCAGCATCTAGGGCAATTACTTTACCAGTAAGGGGTAAACTCCAATGGGTCCAAGCTCTCGAAGCAGGTATCTCATACAATGCCAGTGTAATAAATAGAACGGCGAGACAACAGCCCAACAGCATTTTTTGCAACGTCCGATAGCGAATCCACAGTGTAACCTCGTTTTTACGATTATTTTTTTGCATAACAAAACGCCTCCGTCCTATACAGATACTAATAATCTATATGGGACGAGGCGTGTAGATAGTACAACTCAGGCATGAACAAATTCTTTCATACCTTCAATCAGCACTTGAGCGACTTCTGGTCGTGTAAATTCAGGTGGCGGGCAAACCCCAGAGCGCAACAATTCCCGTACCTTGGTGCCCGAGAGCGTTAAATGATGCTCCTTGGGATGTGGGCATGTTTTACTTGAGGCCATATTTCCACATCGGGTGCAATAAAAGCTGTGTTCAAAGAACAATGGAGTAATCGCCAGCTCTTCAGGTGTAAAGTGCCTGAAAATTTCCTGTGCTTCGTAGGTACCATAATAGTCTCCTACACCGGCATGATCCCTTCCAACAATAAAATGGGTGCAGCCATAGTTCTTTCGCACAATAGCATGGAAAATGGCCTCTCTAGGACCCGCGTATCGCATGGCAGCAGGAAATACCCCCAGAAAAGTCCGATCAGCCGGATAATAATTGTCCAACAGCACCAGATAGCTCTTCATACGCACATCTGCCGGAACGTCATCTGACTTGGTTTCACCAACGAGTGGGTTTAGAAACAAAGCATCCACAATCTCCATCGCGCTTTTTTGAATGTACTCATGTGCCCGGTGTACCGGATTTCGTGTTTGAAATCCGACTACTGTTTTCCAGCCTTTTTCTGCAAAATAGTCGCGTGTCTGTGATGGTGTATAGTAAAACTCACTAAATTGTGTGGGCTCCGGCCGATTCAGCACTTGCACACATCCACCAACATACGTAGCAGGTCGATCTAACAGTTTTTTTACGCCAGGATGAGCCGGGTCATCCGTCTTGAATACTCGTCTGGCTTCCTCAGCCTGATCTACCTGATAAATACTTTCAATATCAAGTACAGCATAAATAGTACCGTCTGTTTCACCCACCAAAGCCACCTGCTGACCTAATTTCAATTCACTGGCTACACTTTCTGCAACTGCAAGAGTAATGGGAATACTCCAGACTGTACCATCGGCAAGACGCATATCTGTTACCACCGACCGATAATCAGATTCATTCATAAACCCCGTCAAAGGAGAGAAAGCCCCCACTCCAATTAAATCCAGATCAGAAATGGTCCATGAGTTTACACGGATTGGGAACAATTCCTCTGCGGCCTGCAAAAGTGCTTTTTGCTTCGGTCCTGTAATGATTTTATCAACAAGTGTTCCGCCATGCGGAAGAATTGCAGTCATAATGCACTTCCCTTCTCTTCAGTAAATATGACTCATAGCTACCTGAATACCATTTTATTGATGGAGCCCACACTCCGTTTTCTCATTGCCTGACCAGCGACCTGCACGAGGATCTTCACCTGGTAGGACCTCACGGGTACATTGCTCACAACCGATACTGGGATAATTGCGATCATGCAATGGATTATACAGCACTTCATGAGTACGGATATAGTTCCATACATCCTCGGATGTCCAGCTTGCCAAGGGGTTAAATTTAACGAGTCCAAACTTTTCGTCATACTCTACCTTTTTTGAATTCGCACGGGTAGGGGCCTGATCCCGGCGAATACCGGTAATCCATGCATCGTATTGTGACAAAATACGTGTCAGCGGCTCAACTTTGCGTATACCACAACATGTGTTTGGATCTGTTTTCCACAGTTCCTCTCCATGTTCAGCCGCTTGCTCTTCAGGAGTAATTAAGGGAGAGACCCTAACAAAATCCAAGTTATATCTGGCTTTCATCTGATCTCGCGTATCATAAGTTTCTTGAAAATGAAAGTCGGTGTCCAAGTAAAAAATGTCGGTGGAAGGGCTAATTTTTTGAAGCATATCTACTAGTACTACATCTTCTGCTCCGAAGCTACAAGCAAAGGTAAGATTGGGAAATGTAAGAACAGCATACTGGATAATTTCCTCTGGCGTAGCCTCTTCCAGTTCAATTGCCTTGACTCTAATCAACGCTTCTTTCTCCAATAAATTCATTATCAATGCGCCTCCATATGAAGATTCATAAATAAGTGTCACTCCAATACCGACTAAACTAATAAGATTAAATACAGTATAAAACTTTCACAATCATTGTCAATCCACGGCAAAATGTCCTGATGCAAGCATTTATCCACCTAAATTTGCAGGAATGTTGCTCTGTCAGCATTCTTTAATGCTTTCTTGCGTATCCAACCAAGTTCATTGGCTTTATATAAAATATTCTTATACCAAACACTTGAAAATGGTCCATAGGCTCTTTGGTTACTAAAAATAACTAGTGTAGCTGAAGGTATGCTTGAATGGAGGCTTTTTACGTCAACAAAGACGGCTTGTTCTCTACTCTGCCGAAGACAAAGGCGTACCACCAGTACGCTTTTAAACAAAGGGCTTTCTTATATAACATTATATGGGAATAGTTTGGTCCTTGAAGGAATACATCCTATAGTTTTGACTTTGGAAGAGCAAGCCGAACGTGCGGATAAGCATTTTTTTGACAACCTACCTTGCTACGCAAAATTACTTAGTTGAATGATTTCTATAGCCAAAATGTATTATTGTACTATACATATGCTTGTGGATCTTCTGAGTGAAATGCTTTAGAGGCATCTAGGAGCAGCGTATCCTAATCTTGGCCTAGTGCGCGGCAGCCATCGGTAATGCTGAACAGCTTTGGGTTGCTTGATCAAGCAAGAATCATCTGTAGAAGAAAGCAACATCGTTTCTGAATCTAAGATTATCGAAGGGTGCTAACCGAGGGAATTGAAAATAACTTTAGGTTTCAAAGCTCTTATTTTGCATTCCAAAGATGAAGTCCGTATGTGGACGAGTTCAGATGAGGGCAAAGGTAAAATAGACTTTACTCGAATTTTTTAGCCAGATGAAACCCACTATACTTTTCTGGAGCTCTGGCATCACCGATGCTTTCATTGTGGAAATTAAAAAGAAATGACTGCGCGCTGAACTCTTGTTATGCCTTTATCCCATCCTAAAGCGCTTGTAGAGGCAATTCCCGAGGAATTGATCCACTGGGACACAAGCAAGACTCTTATCGCTACTGGAAGCCTATTTAAAGCCTGTCATCAAGGAGGGTCAATTTTATGAGGGTAGACACAGTCGGACAATACATGGTGCTCCCAGTTATAGTTTGGAGCGATTGCTGTGTAGACTATTTCCATTACCAGTAACATGTAAATCGCCGTTGCCATTGCAGTAGCCTAGAAAGCGGACAGTGCTAGGCTAAGGAGCGTCCTTCTCTCAGTGCACACAAATAAAAAGAGGTATTCCTTGCCGTATCCCTAGCTACGCCCAAAACAACTGTACAAGAGGCATAGACAGTACCAGCCAGAACATATCAAGGGACTTTACATAAACAACTGAAAGCAAAGTATCTCGTGAAACAGCACTTAGCAGAGAATATTAAGATGAGGCTAATTTGATAGTCGAACATTATATTTTAGTCACAGGTTATAAACATTACAGAATAAACTCCGTGTAAATAGCAAACTGTATTTGTGTATAACAATATCGTCTTCAATTACATCGTGGATAACTTTTCGTGTTCCATGCATTTGCATGCGGTTATTTATGTATTCGCAGAAACATGCTGAAGCCCATGAATTTTAGAGTAGGTCTACTTATCCACATGTGGATAATAATCAGGAAATGACTAAATAAAAAAGAACCCTTTCCATAAGGAAAAGGTTCTTCTGTATTCGAAATATTAACGTTTCGAGAACTGTGGTGCACGACGAGCGGCTTTGAGACCGTATTTTTTACGTTCTTTCATACGTGGGTCACGAGTCAAGAAGCCTGCTTTTTTCAAAGCTGGACGGAATTCCGGATCTGCTTTCAACAGAGCACGGGAAATACCGTGGCGAATTGCGCCGGCTTGACCAGAGATACCACCACCATGAGCGATAACGAGTACGTCATAGCTGCCAACTGTTTCTGTCAGGTTCAGTGGTTGTTTTACGATCAGTTTGAGAGTTTCCAAACCGAAATATTCATTAATATCACGCTTATTGATGACAATGCGTCCTTCACCCGGTACGAGACGAACACGAGCTACCGAATGTTTACGACGACCTGTCCCATAGTATTGTACTTGTGCCATGAAACTGTCCTCCCTTTTAATTATCCGCGAAGTTCGTAAACTTCAGGTTTTTGTGCTGCATGTGGATGCTCAGTGCCTCTGTAAGCTTTAAGTCTCAGCTTCATTTTCTCGCCTTGACGAGTTTTAGGAAGCATACCGTGAACAGCCAATTCCAACATACGCTCAGGCTTGTTCTTAACCATTTCTTGTGCAACCGTTACTTTCAGACCACCCGGATGCAGGGAGTGACGGTAGTATTTCTTGTTCTCCATTTTTTTACCGGTCAATACGATTTTTTCCGCATTGATTACAACAACAAAATCACCTGTGTCCACATGTGGTGTAAATTGTGGCTTGTGTTTGCCGCGAATCAACGCAGCCGCTTCGCTTGCCAGACGGCCGAGCGTTTTGCCTTCGGCATCAATGATGTGCCAGTTGCGCTCAACTTCATTTGGCTTCGCCATATACGTAGTACGCATGAAAAGTATCCTCCTTAAGTTCGTTAACAGAAATCATCATTTATCTTCGTTCGTTAAGTTGCTGCATTATTGATGGATTAGATGTTAATTTAAAGTGATTATCTTAATTGGGGCTGTGGGAAAGCCATTAAGAAAACACAACTTTTATATTACAGGATAACCATCAATTCCGCAAGGGTAAAATCAATGTTTTTTGATGTTTTCGTCGTACTCTACATTCCAGAGCGTTAAAGCGTGTCCAACGGCCGTAGGTCCGGCCTTTGAACGATTTTTCGCCTCTAAAATGGAAGGAATATCATCCGACGATTTTTTGCCTTCTCCCACTTCCAGCAAAGTACCCATAATAATCCGAACCATGTGCTGCAAAAATCCGCTACCTGTAATATAAGTATGGATAATTCCCTGATCATCCGAGTCCGGACGTGAAAAGGAATGGTCTACTGTCATATAGGCTTCGTAAATAGTGCGAACATGATTCGTCTTTTGGGAACGTCGAGATGCGAACGAAGTATAGTCAAAGGTGCCAACTAAATGAGCTAACCCTTCCTCCATCGCTCTTACATCCAGACTCGTTGGATGATGGGCCTGTGTACGACGGTGAAAGATGTCCGGAAACCGGTTCGCATTAATACTGTACCGATATGTCTTCCGCTTCGCCATGCGGCGCGCATGAAAGGACAGTGACACCTCTCTCGCATCCGTAACGATGATATCACGAGGCAACCAGGCATTAAGTGCCAGACACCAGCGCTGTAACGGAATCGGCGATTCAGTGTGAAAATTGAATACCTGCCCGTATGCATGTACACCTGCATCTGTACGGCCTGAGCCTGTAATTTTAAGACGCTCGCCCGTCAATGAGTAAATAGCATGTTCAAGGCAGTCCTGAATGGTGTTACCGTTAGGCTGCGTCTGAAAGCCATCATAGTGGGTTCCGTCATAGTTCACCTTCATGCACAAGTTCCGCATGCTTCTCACACCTTTGTAGGGGTAGTCTCTGGCCTTGCAAGGAATAACCGAACATAACAAAGGAGAAGCCCCTCAAGGACTCCTCCAAGAGAAAAAAAGGGTTGTTCAGAATCAAGCCGATTCTGTCCACCCTTCCCTCATCTTCGCCTGTTTACGCGCGGTCAACCAATTCCAGATATACCATTGGAGCGGCGTCGCCACGACGAGGTCCCAATTTCAGGATACGAGTGTATCCACCTGGACGCTCAGTGTAACGTGTAGCCAATTCGCTAAACAGCTTTTGGATTGCATCCTGCTCACCATCCAAAGTTTCACGGCGAACGAACGCAGCCACTTGACGACGTGCGTGCAGATCTCCTTTTTTCGCTTTGGTGATCAGTTTTTCAGCAATAGAACGAACTTCTTTCGCTTTAGCCTCAGTAGTTTGGATACGCTCATACAAGAACAGATCGGTTACCAAATCACGAAACAAAGCTTTACGGGCACTGGAGTTACGGCCCAATTTTTGGTATGCCATGTAATTTCCCCTCCTTCACAAAAACGTTGCTGTACTATTCTTCCGTACGAAGTCCTAAACCAAGTTCCTCGAGCTTCTCTTGTACTTCTTCCAAAGATTTGCGACCCAAGTTACGGACCTTCATCATATCTTCTTCAGATTTAGTCGTGAGTTCTTGTACCGTATTGATACCAGCGCGCTTAAGGCAGTTATAGGAACGGACGGAGAGATCCAGCTCTTCGATCGTCATTTCAAGAACTTTTTCTTTCTTGTCTTCTTCTTTTTCAACCATAATTTCAGCATCTTTTGCCTCGTCCGTGAGACCCACGAACAACATCACATGCTCGGTCAAAATTTTGGCTCCAAGGCTCACTGCTTCCTCGGGACGAATACTTCCGTCAGTCCAAACCTCAAGTGTCAGCTTGTCATAATTCGTAACCTGGCCGACACGCGTATTTTCTACGCCGTAGTTCACGCGTGCAATCGGAGTGTAGATGGAGTCGACGGGAATGACGCCGATCGGCTGGTCATCACGTTTGTTCCGATCCTGCTTAACGTAACCGCGACCGCGATTGGCAAAAATACGCATGTGAAGTCTCGAACCCGGTCCGAGCGTAGCAATGTGAAGATCCGGATTAAGAATTTCCACATCACTATCCGCACGGATATCTCCTGCCGTTACAACTCCTTCGCCTTCCGCATCGATTTCGAGTACTTTCTCTTCATCCGAGTGGATTTTAAGCGATAAAGCTTTCAAGTTCAGAATGATCTCCGTTACGTCTTCCTTCACACCGGGAACCGTTGCAAACTCGTGCAGAACCCCATCGATCTGAACCGATGTGACTGCTGCCCCCGGTAACGAGGATAACAGAATACGGCGAAGCGAGTTTCCCAGCGTCGTACCGTATCCGCGTTCCAGCGGTTCTACTACGAATTTTCCATAGGTGCCATCATCATTGACGTCAACCGTCTCAATTTTCGGCTTTTCGATTTCTATCACTGCAATATCCCTCCTTCAAAACGTCGCTCCTATATGAAACATTCACCTTATCCATAGTCTATCATGCAGTATACCTAAACATCCATTCTTGGCAGTTTGTGCCGGATCTATACTACACGCAGAGGAGAAATCTCATTAGACGCGACGACGTTTTGGAGGACGGCATCCGTTATGAGGTACCGGAGTTACGTCTTTGATCAGGTTAACTTCCAAACCAGCAGCTTGCAAAGAGCGGATTGCTGCTTCGCGACCTGCACCAGGTCCTTTAACCATGACTTCGACAGTTTTCATGCCGTGTTCCATAGCAGCTTTAGCAGCAGTTTCTGCGGCCATTTGCGCTGCAAATGGAGTAGATTTACGGGAACCACGGAATCCCATGCCGCCTGAGCTGGCCCAAGAGATTGCGTTACCGTGTGGATCTGTGATCGTAACGATCGTGTTGTTGAACGTGGAACGGATGTGTGCCACGCCAGTTTCGATATTTTTACGGTCACGGCGTTTTGTACGTACAACTTTTTTCGGTTTAGCCATTGAATGTTATCCTCCCTTCTTATTTCTTTTTGTTCGCTACAGTCCGACGAGGACCTTTACGGGTACGAGCATTAGTTTTAGTACGTTGTCCGCGAACAGGCAACCCACGACGGTGACGAACACCACGGTAGCACCCAATCTCAGTCAGACGTTTAATATTCAAGGAAATTTCACGACGCAGATCGCCTTCTACTTTAACTTCTTTGTCGATCGTTTCACGTAATTTGCTCACTTCATCTTCAGTCAAATCACGAACACGCGTGTTTGCACTGATGCCTGTTTCCTTCAAGATTTTCTGAGAAGTCGTTTTACCGATTCCGAAAATGTAAGTCAAGGCGATCTCAACGCGTTTGTCACGTGGCAAATCCACACCAGCTATACGAGCCATTTTACGCTACACCCCCTTCTATTAACCTTGTTTTTGTTTGTGTTTCGGATTTTCGCAAATAACCATTACGTTCCCTTTGCGGCGAATGACTTTGCATTTTTCGCAAATAGGTTTTACAGAAGGTCTTACCTTCATGTTGATTACCTCCTCCAAGCTTTACCCTGGTAAAACTCGCTTCGTGAACATTCACATCGTTTTGCCGAGCAAAACAAGTTTTTTAAATGACATACGTTTAATAAAAACCTGCATGAATTACTTGCGGTACGTTATACGGCCTTTGGTTAAATCGTAAGGCGATAACTGTACAACCACCTTGTCGCCTGTCAAAATACGGATAAAGTGCATCCGCAGCTTTCCGGAAACATGAGCAAGAATTTGATGACCGTTCTCCAGCTCTACCTTGAACGTAGCGTTCGGCAGTGGCTCGATTACCGTACCTTCAACCTCAATGACATCTTCTTTGGCCAAAGTCAGTCTCCTTTCTCTTCAGCTTGGTATTCGGACGAGTCCAGGAAAGTTTTCACTGCATGGCGCAGCTTTCCATTCGTCACCCGACCGCTTTCGTATAAACTGTTTACAATCTCGCTACTAATCTTTGGCTGAGGCACCAAATGAAGAACATTTTTCTTCTTCGCTTGATCAAACTTTCGTTTATCCCCATCCGCAATATATACAAACCTGCTATCTGCTACTGAAACGACAACCGCAATCTGTCCGGCACCTCTGCCTTTCAGAATCTTCACCAGCTGACCGATTTGCAGGTTTCCTTGCTGAATCATTACAATCACCTACGCACTCAGTTTCGTGAAAATGTCCATGCCGCCCGTTTCGCACGTCACCGCTTGCTCGTTATGAGCACATGAGGTTACGTTCATCGTAACGACCGTCCAGTTGTCTTCCAGCGTCCCTACATGGTGAGAACCTATCTGAATCATTGATTCAATAGCCAGCCCAATGCCGGTTTTCAGCCTCGGCCCCTGCTCAGGAATACCACGGTTTGGATTCTCAATATATTGCTGAATGGCATGCGACATTGTAAACTGGCGAGTTTTCGCGATGATATCGCCTTTGTTTAACTTGCGTTTGCCGGGAAATCCGTGCACCAGTTGTTCGTTGACTGAAGCGCAAATGCTAGCAGGAAAACCGTTATAACCTTTAAAAGACGGCACAGCTCCCTGACTGCGAATATACCGATCAGCTAAATGATCAAGTTCACCGGTCGTAATACCGGGCTCGATGTGTCCTGCCAAGAGATGATCCGTTTCCGTATCTATTCTCTTAGCTTTCCTCATAAAGCTTGATTCCGTCCCCGACTTGCAAATGATCATTACAGCTAACCCCGCAACAAGGACACGATATTTTGGGAAACCACATCAATATCCTGTTCTCCGTCAATATGACGCAGAAGATTCTGGTTCTCATAAAACGTGAGGAGTGGTGCTGTTTTATTACTATATTCGTCAAGTCGTGTTCTTACGCTATCTTCATTATCGTCAGGACGCTGATAGAGTTCCCCACCGTCTTTATCGCAAATGCCTTCAACCTTAGGAGGATTAAAGACAATATGATAGCTAGTTCCGCAGCTTTTACAAACCCGCCGTCCTGTGATTCGTGCCAACAAGTTGTCACTATCCACTTTCAGGTTGATGACGTCATCTAGCTTCGTATTCAAACGACCCAAAATTTGATCCAAGGCTTCAGCTTGAGCCAAAGTTCTTGGAAAACCGTCCAGCAAGAACCCTTTCTTGCAATCTGGCTGTTGTAGCCGTTCTTCAACGATACCGATTGTTACGTCATCCGGAACAAGTTCACCCTTGTCGATATATTCTTTAGCTTTAATGCCAATAGGTGTTCCCTGTTTCATCGCTAGGCGAAAAGCATCACCTGTCGAGATATGAGGAATGCCGAATTCCTTCACAATGACATCTGCTTGTGTACCTTTACCAGCCCCCGGAGGGCCCATGATCAAAATATTCACAATCTGTCACTCCTCAAGACGACCCCTACACAAGAAACAGCACAAAAGGTGCCGGTAAGCATGCGAACATCCTAAGCCGGTACCTATTGCCTATTTGTTGATGAAGCCTTTGTAATGGCGTTTGATCAGTTGGCTTTCGATTTGCTTCATTGTATCCAATGCTACACCAATGATGATGAGCAATGAAGTACCGCCAATTTGCACGGAACGAGGCAAGCCCGAAAGCGAACCGAAGAATACCGGCAAAACGGATATGACTGCCAGAAACAAGGCTCCTGTCATTGTCAAACGTGACATTACTCGTGTCAAGTATTTCTCCGTGGCTTTACCCGGGCGAATTCCCGGAATATAACCGCCGTTTTTCTTCATATTGTCGGCCATTTGCTGCGGATTCATCTGTACAAAGGTATAGAAGAATGTGAAACCGATAATCATTACGACATACAAAACCATGCCCAGCGGCTTGTCATAATACAAGTAAGTGGTAACCCACTTAGCCCAAACATGATCTGCCCAGAAACTCGCAATAATTGTCGGGAATTGCAGCAATGATACCGCAAAGATTACCGGAATAACGCCTGCCGCATTAATTTTCATCGGAATATGCGTATTCTGGCCACCGTACATTTTGTTGCCAACTACACGTTTCGCGTATTGTACCGGGATTTTCCGAATACCTTGCTGGATGTAGATAACACCAACAATAATCAGAACAATCACCAGGGCAATTATAATTGCCTTCAGAATATTCATAAACAGCTGATCTGCCTGAATAAACTGAGATTCTACAACCGTCCGAATATGTCTTGGAATACCCGCTGCAATCCCTGCGAAGATAACAATAGAGATACCATTGCCGATTCCCTTTTCGGTAATTTGCTCACCGAGCCACATAAGGAACGTAGTTCCTGCTGTAAGCACAATGGCAATGACCAGATAATCTGCAAAAGTGGCTCCTGGAATCATCGCTGCACCGTACAGTCGATTAAAGCCAATCGACGTTCCGAATGCTTGAATCAGGCCAAGTATTACCGTACCATAACGCGTAATTTGAGCCAACTTCTTTTTACCATGCTCTCCTTGTTTAGCCCATTCCGCAAGTTTCGGAATCACGTCCATTGACAGCAACTGTACAATGATGGACGCTGTAATATATGGCATAATCCCGAGGGCGAAGATCGAAAACTGATACAATGCGCCCCCTGAGAAGGTGTTAAGGAGTCCAAACAACTCGCTTCCTGCCTGATCCTGAGAAGTAAAGACTTGCTTGTTCACGCCGGGAACCGGCACAAAGGAGCCAATACGATATACAAAGAGTATAAACAGGGTGAACAGGATTCGGGTTCTAAGATCCTCAACCCGCCATATATTTTTCAGGGTCTTGAACATTAGATCACCTCGGTTTTACCGCCGGCAGCTTCAATTTTCTCTACCGCAGATTGAGAGAACTTGTTCGCTTTAACTGTCAATTTCACAGTGATTTCACCGTTACCCAGAATTTTGATTCCGGATTTAGCGTTTTTCACAATGCCATTGTTCAGCAAAAACTCAGGGCTTACTTCTGTACCCGCTGCAAAACTGTTCAAATCTTCGATATTCAAAACCGCATACTCTTTACGAGTAGGATTTACGAAACCGCGTTTAGGCAAGCGACGATACAGTGGGTTTTGACCACCCTCGAAGCCCGGACGTACACCACCGCCGGAACGAGCGTTTTGACCTTTATGACCACGACCAGAAGTTTTACCCGTACCGCTACTAGGACCACGACCCAAACGTTTACGTTCTTTGCGGGAGCCTGGAGCTGGGGAAAGCTCATGTAACTTCATCGTTCGTTGCACCTCCTTGATTATTGTTAAAATACTTTATTTCTTAAGCCTCAATTTCTTTAACAGAAACCAAATGGCTAACTTGATTAATCATCCCGCGAATAGCTGCATTGTCGGGTTGAACTACTTTATGGTTGATTTTACGCAAGCCGAGCGTTTTAACAGTCGTTCTCTGATTACCAGGACGGCCGATCAACGAACGAACGAGGGTAATTTCTAATTTCGCCATGATATTCCCTCCTTAGCCCAGCAGCTCTTCGATGGATTTGCCGCGCAATTTTGCAACTTCTTCAGCGCGTTTCAAGCGGGACAAACCTTCCAAAGTCGCATTGACCATATTCATGGAATTCGAAGAACCCAAAGATTTTGTCAAGATATCACCTACACCAGCAAGTTCCAGTACAGCACGAACCGGACCACCAGCGATAACTCCAGTACCTTCCGATGCCGGTTTCAACAGAACCCGGCCAGCACCGAACTTACCTGTAACAAGGTGAGGAATTGTTGTTCCTACGAGTGGAACGTGAACCAGGTTTTTCTTAGCATCTTCAATACCTTTGCGAATTGCATCAGGTACTTCGCCAGCTTTACCGATTCCAGCGCCTACCCAGCCGTTGCCGTCGCCCACTACTACCAGAGCACTGAAGCTGAAACGGCGTCCGCCTTTGACAACTTTAGCTACACGATTAATATTTACTACTCTTTCAGTCAGTTCCAAAGTATTCGGATCTACACGCAAGTCGTTAACCTCCTTTTGAGAAATGTCTTAGAATTCAAGGCCTGCTTCGCGAGCTGCATCAGCCAAAGCTTGAATCCGTCCATGATACAAGTATCCACCACGGTCAAATACGATGTTAGCATGGCCTTTTTCTTTCGCACGTTTAGCAACGAGTTCGCCAACTTTACGAGCTGCTTCTACACTACCGCCGTTTTTGATTTCGCTGCTCAGTTCTTTATCCATAGTGGATGCAGATACCAATGTTACACCAGCTACATCATCAATCAGTTGTGCGTAGATATGCTTGGAAGAGCGGAATACGTTCAAACGAGGACGTACAGCCGTACCTTCGATTTTCTTACGTACACGCAGATGTCTTCTGACACGTGCTTTATTTTTATCTTGTTTTGTAATCATCTCAAGTTTTCACTCCCTTCAGTTTGCCTTTTAAAACTTTATACTAAGACGCACTGGGTAAAAAAGAAGTACGAAGTCTTTCCTGCAGAAAGACCGCACAAAGTCGGTAAGAAACTTATTTCTTCTTACCGGCTTTACCTTCTTTACGAATGATGCGCTCGCCTTCGTATTTAATCCCTTTACCTTTGTACGGTTCAGGTTCACGAACGGAACGAATTTTAGCAGCGTAGGCACCTACACGCTCTTTATCAATTCCGCGAACGATGATTTTAGTGTTCGAAGGAACTTCGAATTCGATGCCCGCTTCCGGTGTGATTTCAACCGGGTGAGAGTATCCAACGTTCAGAACGATTTTATCTCCGGATTTGCTTGCACGATATCCGACCCCAACCAGCTCCAGAGATTTTGAAAACCCTTCAGTTACACCACTTACCATGTTGTTGACAACGCTGCGGGTTGTTCCATGCAAAGAGCGGTGAAGTTTGTTGTCCGAAGGACGAACTACATTAATTTCATTGTTTTCCACAGTAACGGACATGTCTTTATGAAGCTCACGAGTCAATGTTCCTTTAGGACCTTTAACTGTGATCGCTGTGTTGTTCAAAGTCACGTCAACACCACTTGGTACTGTGATTGGTTTACGACCAATACGGGACATATCTGTTGCACCTCCTATCTTTTAAACGTTATCTTACCAAACGTAGCAAACAACTTCTCCGCCGGCTTTGGACTGACGTGCTTCTTTGTCGGTCATGATACCTTTGGATGTTGAAATGATTGCGATCCCGAGTCCACCCAATACGCGTGGAATCTCATTGCTCTTCGTGTAAACGCGAAGACCTGGTTTACTGATTCTTTTCAAACCTGTAATAACACGCTCGTTGTTCGCACCGTATTTCAAGAAAATACGGATAATCCCTTGTTTGCTATCTTCAACAAATTCCGCATCACGAATGAATCCTTCACGTTTCAGGATGTCGGCGATTTGTTTTTTCATTGTAGATGCAGGCATTTCTACTGTTTCGTGACGAACTGTGTTCGCGTTACGAATACGAGTAAGCATATCTGCAATTGGATCAGACATAGTCATTGTGTATAAACCTCCTTCCCAAACAGGACTTTTTACCAGCTTGCTTTTTTCACGCCAGGAATCTGGCCTTTATAAGCTAATTCACGGAAGCAAATTCTGCAGATCTTAAACTTTTGCAGTACCGAATGTGGACGACCACAACGCTCGCAACGAGTGTAAGCACGAACTTTAAACTTTGGTGTGCGTTGTTGTTTGACTTTCATTGAAGTTTTTGCCACTTAGCCTGACACCTCCTAAATAGTTTCGGAGAACAGGGTGTCTTTAAAATCAGACGCCCGAAACGTTATGCCAACATTATTTTGCGAAAGGCATGCCCAGCTGAGTCAGAAGCTCACGGGACTCTTCGTCAGTTTTGGCAGTCGTTACGATAACGATGTCCATACCACGAACTTTATCAACTTGATCATACTCGATTTCCGGGAAGATCAACTGTTCTTTCAGACCAAGCGTGTAGTTACCACGTCCGTCGAAAGCTTTTGTCGATACACCATGGAAGTCACGTACGCGAGGAAGAGTAATGTTGAACAATTTGTCCAAGAAATAATACATACGCTCGCCACGAAGTGTTACCTTTACACCGATCGGCATGTTTTCACGCAATTTAAAACCTGCAATAGATTTTTTTGCGCGAGTGATTACTGGTTTTTGACCAGCAATCAGCTGCATGTCGTTGAGAGCTGAATCAAGTACTTTGGAGTTTTGGACTGCGTCGCCAACACCCATGTTGATTACAACTTTCTCGATTTTAGGCACTTGCATCACTGTTGTATAGTTGAACTTCTGCATCAAAGCAGGAGTGATTTCTTTCAAGAAACGTTCTTTCATTCTTGTTGTAGCCATGAATCATATACCTCCTTTCTTCAAAAAATAATTAGTCGATCACTTCGCCAGAACGTTTTGCAATGCGCACTTTTTTTCCGTTGTCCAAAACTTTGTAACCAACACGGGTTACTTTTCCGCTCTTCGGATCAATGTGCATAACGTTGGAAACGTGAATCGGAGCTTCTTTCTCGATGATGCCGCCTTGTGGATTCAGCTGATTAGGCTTTTGGTGTTTTTTAATCATGTTAACACCTTCCACAAGCACACGGTTTTGACGAGGGTAAGCAGCGATAACGCGACCTTTTTTACCTTTATCTTTACCTGTAATCACCAGAACAGTGTCGTCTTTTTTGACGTGAAGCTTGTTGTTATGGGATTCCAGAACTTTTTTCACTTTTGGCATTTCGTACACCTCCTACGGGCACATTTTAAGGTGAGTTTAGATCACTTCCGGAGCCAAGGAAACGATTTTCATGAAGTCCTTGTCACGAAGTTCGCGAGCAACTGGTCCGAAAATACGAGTACCACGTGGGCTCTTGTCTTCTTTAACGACCACTGCTGCGTTCTCGTCAAATCCGATGTAGGAACCGTCTTTACGGCGGATAGAACGTTTAGTACGAACAACAACCGCTCTTACTACATCACCCTTTTTGACAACGCCGCCTGGTGTTGCTTGTTTTACGGAACAAACGATCAGGTCACCAATTTGAGCTGTACGACGTCCCGTACCACCGAGCACACGGATACACATCAGTTCCTTCGCGCCGGAATTGTCAGCTACAGTCAAACGTGTAAATGGTTGAATCATTTATTTATCCTCCTTTCGGAAAAACTACACTACATTAGATTATAACAGCTTTTTCAACGATTTCGACCAGTCTCCAGTTTTTGTCTTTGGACAAAGGGCGAGTTTCCATGATTTTAACAGTATCACCAATTTGTGCAGTGTTGTTTTCATCATGAGCTTTGAATTTCTTAGTTACTTTAATACGTTTATGGTAGAGATCATGTTTTTTGTAAGTTTCTACAGCAATCACAATCGTTTTATCCATTTTGTCGCTGACTACTTTACCGACTAATACTTTACGGGCATTACGTTCGCTCATTGTTGGCCTCCTTCCTAATTACAGGCGGATTTTCCACCCGGTCTGTTATCTTAGCTAATCCCAAGTTCTCTTTCACGGATCACAGTTTTAGCACGAGCAATTTCCTTACGCACAGCGCCGATCCGAGTCGGGTTATCAAGCTGACCGGTAGCGAGTTGAAAACGAAGGTTGAAAAGTTCTTCTTTAAAACCGGAGATCTTTTGTTCGATTTCAGCAGTGGTTAGGTTGCGGAATTCACTAGCCTTCATTTGCTTCACCACCCAATTCTTCACGTTTCACAAACTTAGTTTTGATTGGCAGTTTGTGAGCGGCAAGACGCATTGCTTCACGAGCAATCTCTTCCGGAACACCAGCAAGTTCGAACATAATCTTGCCTGGTTTCACTACTGCAACCCATTTTTCTACGTTACCTTTACCACTACCCATACGAACCTCAAGAGGCTTCTGAGTAATTGGTTTGTCAGGGAAAATTTTAATCCAAACCTTACCACCACGTTTGATGTAACGAGTCATCGCAATACGAGCAGCTTCGATTTGACGGTTAGTAATCCATGCAGGTTCAGTAGCTTGCAAACCGTACTCACCAAAGTTCAGTGTAGTACCGCCTTTTGCACGACCCTTCATATGACCACGTTGTTGTTTACGATGTTTTACGCGTTTTGGTACCAACATGATTAGTTGCCTCCTTCCTGAGGAGCTTGTTTCTTAGCTGGAGGAAGAACCTCTCCACGATAGATCCATACTTTTACGCCAAGACGACCGTAAGTAGTATGAGCTTCCGCTGTACCATAGTCAATGTCGGCACGAAGCGTATGCAGTGGAACAGTTCCTTCGCTGTACCCTTCGGAACGAGCGATTTCGGCACCGCCAAGACGTCCGCCTACTTGAGTTTTAATTCCTTTTGCTCCGGAGCGCATAGTTCTTTGAATCGCTTGTTTCAAAGCACGACGGAAAGAAACACGACGTTCCAATTGTTGTGCAATGCTTTCAGCAACCAGAATTGCGTCCAGTTCAGGATTTTTAATTTCAGAAATATTGATGTGTACCTTTTTACCGCCTGCGATTTTAGTAATTTCATTACGCAGATTTTCAACTTCGGAACCACCCTTACCGATAACCATACCTGGTTTCGCAGTGTGAATCGTTACGTTGACACGGTTAGCTGCTCTCTCGATTTCAACACGGGATACAGCGGAGTCTTTCAATCTTTTTTTCAGATGTTCACGAATTCTAACGTCTTCCAGCAAAAGATCACCGAAATCTTTGCCTGCATACCATTTGGATTCCCAATCACGGATAATACCGATTCGGAGTCCGACGGGATTTACCTTTTGGCCCACACGTTTTCCCTCCTTATTTTTCAGATACCACCAGAGTAATATGACTGGTGCGTTTGTTGATACGGCTTGCACGACCCATTGCACGCGGGCGGAATCGTTTCATTGTAGGACCTTGGTTTACAAAAACCTGAGATACTACCAATTTATTTACGTCCAAAGAGTAGTTGTGATCTGCATTCGCAATCGCAGAATTCAACAATTTCTCAACGACTGGAGAAGCGGACTTTGGAGTGTGACGAAGAATTGCAATCGCCTCACCAACCTGCTTACCGCGAATCAAATCGATAACAAGTTTCACTTTGCGAGCAGAAATCCGCACGGATTTAGCATGTGCTTTTGCTTCCATTGAGTTTACCTCCTCTCAAACACTACGCTGTGTTGATTATCTTCTTGTTTTCTTATCGTCATCCGTATGGCCTTTGTACGTACGTGTTGGAGCGAATTCGCCCAATTTGTGTCCGACCATATCTTCCGTTACGTATACTGGCACGTGTTTACGACCATCGTATACACCAAACGTATGTCCGATAAATTGTGGGAAAATCGTAGAGCGACGGGACCAAGTTTTGATTACCACTTTTTTGTCCGACTCGTTCAAAACCTCTACTTTTTTCAACAGGTAACCATCAATGAATGGTCCTTTTTTGAGACTGCGACCCATTTATGAATCCTCCCTTCGTTAAAACGTAGTCGTTCCTTAATATGTTAACGTGCGACTTAAGCGCACGTTTTATTACTTAGTACGACGACGAACGATGTACTTATCAGATGCTTTACCTTTTTTACGTGTCTTGTAACCAAGGGTTGGTTTACCCCATGGAGACATTGGAGATTTACGTCCGATTGGAGCGCGACCTTCACCACCACCGTGTGGGTGATCGTTAGGGTTCATTACAACACCGCGAACTTCAGGACGTTGTCCCAACCAGCGACTACGACCGGCTTTACCGATTTTCACCAGTTCGTGGTCTTCGTTACCTACAGAACCGATTGTAGCGCGGCAAACTTTCAGAATGCGGCGAACTTCACCAGAAGACAAACGAATTGTAACATACTTTTCTTCTTTACCAAGAAGTTGGGCTTCCGTACCAGCAGCGCGAACGAGTTGGCCACCTTTACCCGGTTTCAATTCGATGTTGTGGATAACCGTACCTACTGGAATGTTTTCCAATGGCAAGGAGTTACCGATTTTGATATCGGAACCTGCACCGGATACCACTTCGTCTCCTACTTTCAGACCTTTAGGAGCGATGATGTAACGTTTTTCACCATCCACATAGTGGATAAGTGCGATGTTGGACGTACGGTTTGGATCATATTCGATCGTAGCAACGCGGCCCGGTATTCCATCTTTGTTACGTTTGAAGTCAATAATACGGTATTTACGTTTGTGTCCGCCGCCTTGATGACGAACTGTAATTTTACCTTGGTTATTGCGTCCAGCTTGCTTGCTCAGAGGTGCCAGCAACGATTTCTCGGGCTGATTAGTTGTAATCTCCTCGAAAGTAGATACAGACATAGCACGTCTGGCCGGGGACGTTGGTTTATACTTTTTAATTGGCACTGAGTTTCCCTCCTTACTTTACAGTTTCAATTATACCGTTTCAAAAAACTCAAGCGGCTTACTGTCTTTGCTCAGCGTTACGAACGCTTTCTTCCACTCGCTCGTATAGCCGGAATGACGTCCGTAGCGTTTTGGTTTTGCAGGAACACGAAGCGTATTTACGTTACTTACTTTCACGTTAAAAATGGCTTCGATTGCTTTTTTAACTTCGACTTTGTTAGAACGAATGTCAACCTCGAAAACGTATTTCAAGTCATTCATCATACCAGCCGTACGTTCGGTGATAACCGGACGTTTGATAATATCACGAGGATCCTTCATTACGCGAGCACCTCCTCTACCTTCTGAACTGCTTCCTTCGTAATGATCAGTTTGTCGTGTCCGAGCACATCAAGAACATTAATGCCGTCTGCGGCTACAAACTTCACACCAGGAATATTACGAGCGGACAGTGCTACATTATCATCATAGCTAGGAGCTACGATCAATGCTTTACGATCAGCTTTAAGGTTATTCAAAATGGCTGCGAATTCTTTCGTTTTAGGTCCGTTCAGTGTAAGAGCGTCCAATACGATAATTTCATTCTCAATCACTTTGGATGACAACGCCGATTTGATCGCCAGACGACGAACCTTTTTAGGCAATTTGTAAGCATAGCTGCGTGGAGTGGGACCGAATACAGTACCGCCACCAACCCATTGCGGTGCACGGATCGAACCTTGACGAGCGCGGCCAGTACCTTTTTGTTTCCAAGGTTTACGTCCGCCACCACGTACTTCAGAACGTCCTTTTACTTTGTGAGTACCTTGACGCAGGGAAGCCAATTGCATAACAACAGCGTCATGAAGAACGTGCTTATTCGGCTCGATACCGAACACTGCGTCGTTCAATTCAATTTCACCAACTTGGCTGCCGCTAATATTAAATAGTGCTACTTTTGGCATTTCGTGTTCCTCCTTTCTTCAGTTGTTTATTTTTTCACCGTTTCTAATACTTTAACGAAGCTATTTTTAGGTCCTGGAATGGAACCTTTCACGAGCAATACATTACGTTCCGTATCGATCTTAACAACTTCAAGACGTTGGATCGTTACCGTTTCATGCCCCATGTGTCCTGGAAGGTGTTTACCTTTAGGAACGCGGTTAGCTTGAATGGAACCCATAGAACCTGGACCTCTGTGGTAACGCGAGCCGTGTGCCATTGGTCCGCGGCTTTGTCCCCAACGTTTGATAACGCCGGCAAAACCTTTACCTTTAGAAATACCTGTTACGTCAACGAATTCGCCTTCTGTGAAGACATCAGCCTTCAGTTCTTGGCCAACCTCGTACGCAGCAAGGTCGATGCCACGAAGTTCACGAACGTAGCGCTTAGGTGCAGTATTTGCTTTTTTCGCATGTCCTGCTTCAGGTTTGTTGGATCTTTTTTCTTTCTTATCAGAGAAACCGAGTTGGATAGCTTCGTATCCATCGTTTTCCAGATCTTTCTTTTGCAGAACAACACAAGGACCTGCTTCGATAACCGTAACAGCAAGTACGTTACCTTCAGGGGTAAACACTTGAGTCATTCCGAGTTTTTTTCCTAAGATACCTTTCATGTTGACACCTCATTTCTTTTCCTAATTACATATTACAATTTAATTTCGATATCTACACCGGACGGCAGGTCCAAGCGCATCAAGGCATCCACAGTTTGTGGAGTCGGGTTAACAATGTCGATCAAACGCTTGTGTGTGCGCATTTCGAACTGCTCCCGGGAATCCTTGTACTTGTGTACCGCACGGAGAATAGTAATGATTTGTTTTTCAGTTGGCAGCGGAATTGGCCCGGATACACCTGCGCCCGAACGTTTAGCTGTTTCAACAATTTTCTCAGCGGATTGATCAAGAATTCTATGATCGTAAGCTTTCAAACGAATACGAATTTTTTGCTTTGCCATTTTAGTCCCTCCTTCTATCGCCCAATTTGGTATCGGACATACTCCGTGAAAATTTTCCGACAGCCCTCCCATGGCAAAGGGGCCGGGTGTGTCAGTAACCTCTCACATCATCGCACAGTCACAAACAACATTAGTTATTATATCGAATAGTTCTGCCTATTGCAAGCAAAAACTAAAAAACAATGCATCTTATTTTCAAAAGATACAATTGTGTTCGCAGCTTGCGATTTTCCCAAGAGAAAAGCCCCCGCACCAGGGCAGGGGCTCGTTTAGCTTCGTTCCAATACAATGTTACTCGTTCCAGTACACTGTTGCTCTATTTAAAGGCTAAAGCCTTCTTATTTGGAGATTGTTGCTACGGCACCAGCGCCAACTGTACGTCCACCTTCACGAATAGAGAACTTAGTTCCTTCTTCGATAGCGATCGGGTTGATCAGTTGAACAGTAACCGTGATGTTATCACCAGGCATTACCATTTCGGAACCTTCTGGCAAAGTAATGATACCAGTTACGTCAGTTGTACGGAAGTAGAACTGTGGACGGTAACCAGTGAAGAAAGGTTTGTGACGTCCACCCTCTTCTTTAGTCAAAACGTAGATTTGAGCAGAGAATTCTGTATGAGGTTTAACAGAACCTGGTTTAGCCAATACTTGGCCACGCTCGATTTGTGCACGATCTACACCGCGAAGCAATGCGCCGATGTTATCGCCAGCTTGAGCAGAGTCAAGCAATTTACGGAACATTTCTACGCCTGTTACTACGGATTTACGGGATTCTTCTTGAATACCGATGATTTCGATTTCGTCGCCCACTTTAACAGTACCACGCTCTACACGGCCTGTTGCAACTGTACCACGACCAGTGATGGAGAATACGTCCTCGACAGGCATCAAGAAAGGCTTGTCAGTATCGCGTTCTGGAGTTGGGATATAAGTGTCGATTGTTTCGAACATTTCAACGATTTTCTTAGCATAGTCGCCCTCTGGGTTTTGCAGAGCTTCACGAGCGGAACCGCGAATGATTGGAGTGTCGTCGCCTGGGAAGTCATATTCGCTCAGCAAGTCACGAACTTCCATTTCAACCAATTCCAGCAACTCTTCGTCTTCAACCATGTCGCATTTGTTCAGGAATACAACGATGTAAGGAACACCAACTTGGCGGGACAACAGGATGTGCTCGCGAGTTTGCGGCATTGGGCCGTCAGCTGCGGATACAACCAGAATCGCTCCGTCCATTTGTGCAGCGCCAGTGATCATGTTTTTAACATAGTCGGCGTGACCTGGGCAGTCAACGTGTGCATAGTGACGGTTAGGTGTTTCATATTCCACGTGTGCAGTGGAGATTGTGATACCGCGTTCGCGCTCTTCTGGAGCTTTATCGATTTGATCGAATGCTACAGCAGCACCACCGTAAGTTTTGGACAATACAGTTGTGATTGCAGCAGTCAAAGTAGTTTTACCATGATCGACGTGACCAATAGTACCGATATTAACGTGCGGTTTGTTACGTTCAAACTTAGCCTTTGCCATTTGAACAATTCCTCCTCAATAACTTGTTTTATTTTAGGCTGCCGGATGCCCTTTTGGTAAAACCTTAAGTATACCGGTCAGCTGATACATTGTATTACTCGCCGCCTTTGGTTTTGGCAACGATCTCTTCAGCAATGCTCTTCGGCACTTCTTCATAATGAGAAAGTTCCATAGAGAACACGCCGCGTCCTTGTGTACCGGAGCGAAGTGTAGTCGAATATCCGAACATTTCGGACAAAGGCACCTTCGCACGAATGATTTGAGCTCCACTACGGGAATCCATACCTTCAATCCGACCACGACGGGAGTTCAACATACCCATTACGTCACCCATGTATTCCTCAGGAACCGTTACTTCAACTTTCATAATCGGCTCAAGCAAAACTGGTTTACATTTGTCTTTCGCTGCTTTCAGCGCCATTGATCCGGCAATTTTAAATGCCATTTCATTGGAATCGACATCATGGTATGATCCGTCCACGATTGTAGCTTTAACGTCCACAAGCGGGAAGCCTGCGATAACGCCGTTTTTCATTTGTTCCTCAATACCAGCAAGAGCAGGTGCGATGTACTCTCTAGGAACAGAGCCGCCGACTACCTTACTTTCGAATTGACTACCAGTACCTGGTTCGAGTGGTTCGAACTCAACCCATACGTGACCATATTGACCACGACCACCGGACTGACGAACGAATTTACCTTCGACACGTGCTGGAGCACGGAACGTTTCACGGTAAGCAACCTGTGGTTTACCCACATTCGTTTCTACCTTGAACTCACGACGCATACGGTCAATGATGATGTCCAAGTGAAGCTCACCCATACCTGCCAAGATGGTTTGACCTGTTTCTTCGTTAGTATGAGCTCGAAGAGTTGGATCCTCTTCAGTCAACTTACCGAGAGCTACAGACATTTTATCTTGGTCAGCTTTGGTTTTAGGCTCAACCGCGATTTCGATAACCGGATCAGGGAAATTCATGGACTCGAGAATAACAGGACTCTTCTCATCACACAGTGTATCACCTGTACCTGTATCTTTCAAACCTACGGCAGCCGCAATATCACCAGAGTAAACTACAGTGATTTCTTGACGACTGTTCGCATGCATTTGAAGAATACGTCCGATACGTTCGCGTTTACCTTTTGTTGCATTCAATACGTAAGATCCGGATTGAAGAACACCGGAGTATACGCGGAAGAATGTCAACTTACCAACGTAAGGATCCGTCATGATTTTGAAGGCCAATGCGGAGAATGGCTCTTCATCGGAAGAGTGACGTTCAACTTCCGTACCGTCTTCCAAATGCCCTTGAATACTTGGCACGTCAGTAGGAGCCGGCAAATAGTCGAGAACAGCATCCAACATCAGCTGAACACCTTTATTGCGGTAAGAAGATCCACAGATAACTGGGAAGATTTTAACTTCTACAACACCTTTACGGAGAGCGGCTTTAATTTCGGCAACCGAAATTTCTTCGCCTTCCAGGTATTTCATTGTCAATTCTTCGTCCAGTTCAGCAACCTTCTCGATCAATTCATTACGGAGTTCCTCAACCTGATCTTTGAATTCCGCAGGAATTTCTACTTCTTCGATATCTTGACCAAGATCATCTTTGTACATATGAGCTTTTTGTTCAACGATATCGATAATACCAGTAAAATCATTTTCTGCGCCGATTGGCAATTGAATCGCAACTGCGTTCGCTTGAAGGCGATCACGCATGTCGGAGACAACATTCAAGAAGTCGGCACCAATGATATCCATTTTGTTTACATATGCGATCCGTGGAACGCCGTAGCGATCAGCCTGTCTCCATACGGTTTCGGACTGAGGCTCAACGCCTTCTTTCGCACTGAAAACACCAACTGCTCCGTCCAATACACGAAGGGAACGTTCAACTTCAACAGTGAAGTCAACGTGCCCCGGGGTGTCGATGATATTGACGCGGTGACCTTTCCAGGCAGCGGTCGTCGCAGCGGAAGTAATCGTGATTCCGCGCTCTTGTTCTTGTTCCATCCAGTCCATTGTCGCAGCGCCTTCGTGAACTTCACCGATTTTGTGCGTACGGCCTGTGTAGAACAAGATCCGCTCTGTTGTTGTGGTTTTACCCGCGTCAATATGAGCCATGATCCCGATATTACGTGTATTTTTCAAGGAGAACTCTCTTGCCATGAAATGGGTCTCCCTTCAAAATTGAAGTTATTTTTTTGAGCTGAATCCTACCAACGATAGTGAGCAAACGCTTTGTTTGCTTCAGCCATTTTGTGCGTGTCTTCACGTTTTTTCACGGAAGCGCCTGTGTTGTTGGAAGCATCGATAATTTCAGCCGCCAAACGCTCTTCCATGGTTTTCTCACCGCGGTTGCGGGAGTAGTTTACGAGCCAACGTAATCCCAGGGACGTACGTCTTTCTGGTTTTACCTCGATTGGTACTTGGTAGTTGGCACCGCCGACACGGCGTGCTTTAACTTCCAGGACTGGCATGATATTCTTGATAGCTGCTTCAAAAACTTCCATCGGGTCATTCCCCGTACGTTCTTGGATAAGCTTGAACGCATTGTACAGAATGCTTTGAGCAACGCCTCGTTTTCCGTCGAGCATGATGCGGTTGATCAAGCGGGTAACCAACTTGCTGTTGTATACCGGATCTGGCAACACGTCTCTTTTGGTAACTGGACCTTTGCGTGGCATGGATATCCCCCTTTCTTACATGTTAAACCGACATATGCGGTTTATATCTCATTAGGATTTTTTAGCTTTAGGGCGTTTTGCGCCGTATTTGGAACGAGCTTGCATGCGGTTGTTTACGCCTGCAGTATCCAAAGCACCGCGAACGATATGGTAACGCACACCCGGAAGGTCTTTTACACGACCGCCGCGAATCAGCACTACGCTGTGTTCTTGAAGGTTATGTCCAATACCTGGAATGTAAGCAGTCACCTCTACACGGTTCGTCAAGCGAACACGAGCATATTTACGAAGTGCGGAGTTTGGTTTTTTCGGAGTCATAGTACCTACACGAGTGCACACTCCGCGTTTTTGCGGGGCACTGATGTCGGTAGCTTCACGTTTCAAGGCATTAAAACCTTTTTGCAAAGCCGGTGATTTCGATTTCTCGATTTTGGCTTGACGTCCTTTACGAACCAGTTGGTTAATAGTTGGCATGTTGGTTGCCACCCCCTTCCTCAATTTTTGCTGTTACTTTACAAACCTTATCTAAGCCCACAGACCCAGGCGGTTCATAAAAGAACAAATGAAAAGTCTTTGCCGCCAAGAATAACAATTCCTTAGACAAAAACGTTCCTTACCCTATTGTTTTACGATAGCAGCCATTGCGGCTCCCACTTCAATCCCACATGCAGCTCCGAGATTTTTCATTGTGTCTACGAGAGTCACTTTGACTCCTTGCTTGTTGCACAAAGCAATGATGTTGGAAGTGAGACGCTGATCTGCGTCTTCTGCCACATATACTTCTGAGGCAAAGCCCAATTCTACCATACGAATGGTTTGTTTGGTACCGATTTTGACATGAGCATCTTGCAGTCCCTGTTCTTTAGACATATCTCATTCCTCCGAAAAGACCCAATAGCATATAGGCTGCTCACGCACCTTTGCTATATTAGCATTGACTATAAGTAATGTCAAGACAATTATAAACTATAATCCATTTAAACAGAATAGTACGATTCATTTTTGAAAAAACACCGGAGCACCGTCTGCTATAGCTTTTATGCAAAGCTTATGTCTACGGTGTTCCGGCAATCATACTATTTTTATATTACTCGGCCGAAATTGGTTCGAGCTCCTCAGATGGAGACTGCCCCTCTTCCGGTTGGGCAAATTTCACGCTACGGTAACGGTTCATACCTGTTCCCGCAGGAATCAACTTACCAATAATTACGTTCTCTTTCAGCCCAAGCAACTGATCGACCTTGCCTTTAATAGCTGCATCAGTCAAGACACGAGTAGTTTCCTGGAAGGATGCTGCTGACAAGAAGGAGTCAGTTTCCAGAGAGGCCTTGGTAATACCGAGCAGTACCGGCTTAGCTACCGCTGGTTCTTGACCGCTGAGAATCGCTATCTTGTTTGCATTTTCATACTCATGGACATCAACAAAGGAGCCTGGAAGTAAGATCGTGTCGCCCGCATCAATGATACGGATTTTACGCAACATTTGACGAATCATAACTTCTACGTGCTTGTCGTTGATTTCCACGCCCTGGTTCCGGTATACGCGTTGAACTTCCTGAAGGATATAGTTCTGCACCCCGCGAATACCTTTAATACGCAGCATTTCTTTAGGATCAATCGAACCATCCGTCAGTTCGTCCCCAGCTTCAACAGTCATACCTTCGCTTACGCGCAGGCGGGAACCATACGTTACTGAATATGTTTTCGTTTCGGCTTCACCCTGAATGTCAATCTCACGGCGGTCTTTACCTTCACGAACTTCTTTAACTGTACCGTCAATTTCACTAATAGTTGCCTGACCTTTAGGATTACGTGCTTCAAAAAGCTCCTGGATACGAGGCAAACCTTGTGTAATATCGTCACCCGCTACGCCGCCTGTGTGGAACGTACGCATAGTAAGCTGTGTTCCTGGCTCACCAATGGATTGTGCAGCGATAATACCAACTGCTTCACCAATCTCAACGTGTTTACCAGTAGCCAGATTGCGACCGTAGCATTTCTTGCAGACGCCATGTTTAGCACGGCAACTTAGTACAGAACGAATCTGAACTTTGTGTACACCGGCTTTAACAATCGCTTCAGCTTTGTCGGAGTCAATCAGTTCGTTACGTCTAGCCAAAATCTCGCCAGTCTCAGGATGACGTACCGTTTCAAAGCAATAGCGACCTTCCAGACGGTCATAGAGATCCTCAATCACTTCTTTACCGTCCTGAATACGACTTACTGTGAAGCCTTTATCCGTTCCGCAGTCTTCTTCGCGCACGATAACATCCTGTGCCACATCTACGAGACGACGAGTCAGGTAACCGGAGTCAGCCGTACGGAGGGCTGTATCCGCCAAACCTTTACGCGCTCCGTGAGTGGAGATGAAGTACTCGAGTACTGTCAGACCTTCACGGAAATTTGATTTGATTGGGAGTTCGATAATACGTCCGGATGGATTGGCCATCAGACCACGCATACCACCGAGCTGAGTAATCTGTGACTTGTTACCCCGCGCTTTGGAGTCCACCATCATCATGATAGAGTTGTAGCGATCCATGGACTTCATCAATACTTCGGTAATATCATCTTTCGCTTTAGACCAAATGTCGATAATCCGGTCATAGCGTTCTTCATTCGTAATCAGACCACGACGATACTGATTCGTCACAACTTGCGCTTTGTCCTCAGATCCCTTAAGAATCTCTTGTTTTTCCACCGGCACGATTACGTCCGATACAGCAACGGTTACCCCTGCACGAGTGGAATACGTAAAGCCAAGCTGCTTGATTTTATCCAGAATTACAGCTGTTTCTGTTGTATGGTAAGTCTCAAAACAACGGGCAATGATATTACCAAGGTAATCCTTGCCTACTCCGTTAGCTTGCGGAGCGTTTTGAATGGCTTCTGTAAGATTTACACCCTTCTCGTAAACAAAGAACTCCTCCGCAGTACCATAAAGCAGGTTCGCACGGGTCGCATCATTGATGTACGGGAAGCTTGCCGGGAAAATTTCATTAAAGATAATTTTACCAACCGTTGTGATCAACATCGCTTCCTGTTGTTTTTCCGTAAAGCTCGTTTTATTCAAAGCTTTAACCGGAATAGCTACACGAGCATGAAGACCAGCTGTACCGCGTTGATAAGCCGATATAGCTTCATTCATGTTGCGAAGGATCATATTGCTTCCTTCTTCTTCTTTGTTATCCATAGTCAGATAGAAAGAACCAAGAACCATATCCTGGGAAGGTGTAACAACTGGCTTGCCGTCTTTCGGATTCAAAATGTTGCCGGATGCTAGCATAAGCAAACGAGCTTCAGCTTGAGCTTCCGCAGACAACGGAACGTGAACAGCCATTTGGTCACCGTCAAAGTCGGCATTATATGCAGTACATACGAGCGGATGCAGACGAATCGCACGACCCTCAACCAAAATCGGTTCGAACGCCTGGATACCGAGTCTATGCAACGTAGGGGCACGGTTCAGAAGAACTGGATGCTCCTTGATTACTTCTTCCAGCACATCCCATACTTCTGCACTCACACGTTCTACTTTACGCTTCGCGCTCTTGATATTGTGCGCCAAACCTTTGTTCACTAGTTCTTTCATAACAAAAGGTTTGAACAGTTCAAGTGCCATTTCTTTCGGCAAACCGCATTGATACATTTTCAAGTACGGACCTACAACGATAACGGAACGACCAGAGTAGTCAACACGTTTTCCGAGCAAGTTCTGACGGAAACGTCCTTGTTTACCTTTCAGCATGTGGCTGAGGGATTTCAAAGGACGGTTACCTGGACCTGTAACAGGACGACCACGACGACCATTATCAATCAAGGCGTCAACAGCTTCCTGCAACATCCGTTTTTCATTTTGTACGATAATATCTGGCGCACCTAGATCTAACAGACGTTTCAGACGGTTATTACGGTTAATAACACGACGATACAAGTCGTTAAGGTCAGAAGTAGCGAAACGACCACCATCCAGCTGTACCATTGGACGAAGCTCAGGAGGAATAACAGGAAGTACGTCCATGATCATCCAATCCGGTTGGTTGCCGGAGTTACGGAATGCCTCAATAACTTCAAGGCGTTTGATTGCACGGTTACGACGTTGTCCTTGAGCTGTACGCAGCTCTTCTTTCAAGAATTCCAACTCTTTGTCTATATCCAAATCTTGAAGAAGCTTTTTAACCGCTTCAGCACCCATACCTGCCTGGAAGCCATAGCCATATTTTTCACGATAGCTACGGTATTCTTTCTCGGACAGGAGTTGCTTTTTCTCCAAAGGCGTATCTCCTGGATCGGTTACAACATAAGATGCGAAGTAAATGATCTCTTCCAGAGATCTTGGAGACATATCAAGAGCAAGACCCATACGACTTGGAATGCCTTTAAAGTACCAAATGTGCGATACAGGAGCAGCCAACTCAATATGGCCCATACGCTCACGGCGAACCTTAGCGCGAGTAACTTCTACTCCACAACGGTCACAGACAACACCTTTATAGCGTACACGTTTGTACTTACCGCAATGACATTCCCAGTCTTTCGTAGGTCCGAAAATTTTCTCGCAAAATAGTCCTTCTTTTTCCGGTTTAAGCGTACGATAGTTAATCGTCTCCGGTTTTTTGACTTCTCCGCGGGACCAAGAACGAATCTTTTCGGGGGAAGCAAGCCCGATTTTCATATATTCGAAATTGTTAACGTCCAACAAGGAGCAACCCTCCTTAACCAAATCCTGAGTTTTTAGGTTTGATACCGCCCAGCAACACCGGGCGGTATCAAGAAACCTGATCCATTCTAGAATGGATCAAGGTATATAACAAAGCTGATATGAGTCAGTCAGCAGTCAAACTACTCTACGCCAACCTCAGAGCCTTCCAGATTCAAACTCAGCTTATCGCCGGTTGTGTCATCCTCATCATCAAGCTCTCTCATTTCGATCTCTTGTTCGTCTTCAGACAGAATCTTCACGTCCATACCCAAGCTTTGCAGCTCTTTGATCAAGACCTTAAATGATTCTGGAACACCCGGTTCAGGTACATTTTCACCTTTGACAATGGATTCGTAAGTTTTAACACGTCCAACCACATCATCGGATTTCACAGTCAAAATTTCCTGAAGCGTGTACGCTGCGCCGTAGGCTTCCAATGCCCATACTTCCATCTCCCCGAAGCGCTGTCCACCGAATTGAGCTTTACCACCCAATGGTTGTTGCGTAACGAGAGAGTAAGGACCTGTAGAACGAGCATGGATTTTATCATCGACCATGTGCGCCAGTTTGATCATGTGCATGACACCGACAGTAACTTCACGTTCAAAACGATCACCCGTACGTCCGTCATACAACACAGTCTTACCATTACGTTGCATGCCTGCCTCTTCCATTGTATCGAATACGTCATACTCCTTGGCACCATCGAATACTGGAGTTGCCACATGAATACCAAGACGCATTGCAGCCATACCCAAATGGACTTCAAGCACCTGTCCGATGTTCATCCGTGAAGGTACGCCCAGCGGGTTCAGAACGACCTGTACTGGTGTGCCATCCGGCAGGAACGGCATATCTTCTTCAGGCAAAATACGGGCAACGACACCCTTGTTACCGTGACGTCCAGCCATTTTATCGCCTTCGGAGATTTTACGTTTTTGAGCAATATATACACGAACCAACTGATTTACACCTGGTGGCAATTCATCACCATTTTCACGTGTAAACACCTTTACATCTACAACAATCCCGTCTGTTCCGTGAGGAACTCTCAAAGAAGTATCGCGAACCTCGCGTGCCTTCTCACCAAAGATTGCGTGTAAGAGACGTTCTTCAGCTGTCAATTCAGTCACACCTTTAGGTGTAACTTTACCAACGAGAATGTCACCTGCGCCGATTTCGGCACCAATACGAATGATTCCACGCTCATCCAAGTTGCGAAGCGCTTCTTCACCGACATTTGGAATGTCGCGAGTGATTTCTTCAGGTCCAAGCTTCGTGTCACGAGCCTCGGATTCGTATTCCTCAATATGGATCGAGGTGTATACATCTTCCTTAACCAGTTTCTCACTCAGCAGGATCGCATCCTCGTAGTTGTAACCTTCCCAAGTCATGAAGGCAACGACAACGTTACGTCCCAACGCCAACTCACCCATCTCTGTAGATGGACCATCCGCAAGAATATCGCCAACTTTGACAATATCTCCTCTGTTCACAATCGGACGTTGGTTGATGCAAGTTCCTTGGTTAGATCGCATAAATTTGTGTAATTTATACTTAACAATGTCGCCCTTCACTTCAGCGCCATCTACAGTTTCGATACGACGCAACCAAATTTCGTTAGCCGAAGAACGTTCGATAACTCCGTTGTATTTGGATACAACGCAAACACCAGAATCTTTCGCAGACTTGTGCTCCATTCCTGTTCCGACCAATGGAGACTTCGGAATCAGAAGTGGGACAGCCTGACGCTGCATGTTGGAACCCATCAATGCGCGGTTAGAGTCATCATTCTCCAGAAACGGAATCAATGCAGTCGCGACCGATACGACCTGTTTAGGCGATACGTCCATGTAATCGACACGGCTACTAGCCATCGGAATAATGTTATCAGACTGTTTATTATAACGGACAATGACGACCTCATCCTTAAAGGTGTTTTCCTCCGTCAATTCCGCATTCGCCTGAGCTACGATGTAGTTATCTTCTTCATCAGCAGTCAGGTAATCAATCTGCTCTGTAACTTTTCCGGTTTTTGGATCTACCCAACGATAAGGTGCTTCGATAAATCCGTACTCGTTGATGCGTGCAAAAGTGGACAAAGAGTTGATCAAACCAATGTTTGGTCCCTCCGGTGTCTCGATAGGACACATGCGGCCGTAGTGACTCGGATGGACGTCACGTACTTCCATACCCGCGCGTTCGCGCGTCAAACCGCCGGGTCCGAGTGCAGACAGACGACGTTTGTGCGTTAATTCAGCAAGCGGATTCGTCTGATCCATGAACTGAGACAGCTGCGAGCTACCAAAGAACTCTTTAATCGAAGCAATTACCGGACGTATGTTAATCAGCGCTTGTGGCGTAATTACATTAGCATCCTGAATCGACATTCTTTCACGCACTACGCGTTCCATACGGGACAAACCGATACGGAACTGGTTTTGGAGCAACTCACCTACAGAACGTAAACGACGGTTACCCAAATGGTCAATATCGTCCGTACTTCCGATTCCGTGAAGCAAGTTAATAAAATAACTGATGGAGGAAATAATATCGGCAGGCGTAATATTCTTAACCGATTTATCAATATTTCCGTTAGCAATCAGTTTTACTACTTTACCATCCTCAATTGGTGAGAATACATCGATCGTTTGAAGTGGAATATCATTGCTTTCTAGCACACCACTCGCAACATGATACGTACGATGTCCTACTGATTCCTCCAGTTGGGCCAAAATCTCGTCCAACAGGCGGCGATCTACCATTTGCCCGGCTTCAGCGATGATTTCACCAGTCGTTGTATCAATCAAAGTCTCAGCAAGTCGTTGATTGAACAGACGATTTTTGATGTGAAGCTTTTTATTGATTTTGTAACGGCCTACGTTGGCCAGATCATAACGTTTTGGATCAAAGAAGCGCGCAACCAGCAAGCTCTTTGCGTTATCCAGTGTAGGCGGCTCACCCGGACGGAGACGCTCATAAATTTCAATCAGCGCTTTCTCGGTGGAATCCGTGTTGTCTTTATCAAGTGTGTTGCGGATATATTCGTCATTGCCGAGCAAATCCAGAATCTCAGCATCAGTGCCAAAGCCCAGCGCACGCAGCAACACCGTAACCGGAATTTTACGGGTACGGTCAATCCGGACATAGATAATATCCTTCGCATCCATCTCCAGTTCGAGCCAAGCCCCCCGGTTAGGAATTACCGTTGCGGTGTATGTTGTTTTCGCATTCTTGTCGACTTTTGTGCTGAAATAGACGCTGGGAGAGCGAACCAACTGGCTGACAATAACCCGTTCCGCACCGTTAATAATAAACGTACCCGTTTCAGTCATCAGCGGGAAGTCTCCCATGAATACTTCCTGCTCTTTCACTTCCCCGGTTTCTTTATTAATAAGCCGGACTTTTACCCGAAGCGGTGCTGCATACGTAACGTCGCGTTCCTTTGCGTCGTCAACGGTATATTTGGGTTCTCCGAGAGAATAGTCGATAAACTCCAGAATCAGGTTTCCAGTGAAATCCTGAATTGGCGAAATATCCCGAAACATTTCCCGTAATCCTTCCTCCAAAAACCAATCATAGGATTTTTGTTGGATCTCAATCAGGTTCGGAACCTCGAGTACCTCATTAATACGTGCATAACTGCGCCGAGTGCGTCGACCATATTGAACAAGATGTCCTGCCAACTTAAACTCACCCCTCATGTCTACTCACTTTAAAAATACATTGCGAACCTCTGTTTGTGACCTTATAATAAGACACATACAGAAGATTCAATCTTACAAATACAGAAAAGCCCTTACTCGAATGCATTCGAAAAAAGAGCAACGTATCTGCAGAATCCTCTTACCGGAAGATCTTCATCACTTGTAGATTTGCCCAAAATGGTTGTATTATACGTAATAGAGATAAATACTATACCTACTACGCATAAATCTATTGACATTTCAACAAACTAAAGCCATGGAGGGCATCCTAATACTGACATTTTATAATAATATCACAGACCAGGATTCAAGTCAATGGTCCTATTGCATTTTCTCAAAAACTTTTTTCAGCCTTCAAAATTCGATAACCTTTATCCTTTGTAACTTCCTCTACATGACCGAAAAGGCTCTCTATCTTAGCACTCGCCGAAGGGGCCCCCTGCTTTTTCTGAATGACTACCCACAAAACTCCACCCTCGTTTAAATGCTCATAAGCAAGCTCAAAAATGGTATGCACTGTTTCTTTCCCTGCACGTATAGGAGGATTCGTCAAGATCACGTCAAAACGTTCATTCTTCACTTCCGCAAACAAATCGCTTTGCTTAATGGTGACATTCTTAACCCCATTACGTTCCGCATTCTCTATCGCTAGTTGAACCGCTCGCTCATTAATATCAACCATTGTGACGTGTCCCTCTGGGACAAGCGCGGCTGCCGCCAGACCAATCGGCCCGTAACCGCATCCTACATCCAATACCGTGGCTTGTGCAGGAAGCTGCATCGCTTCAATCAGCACACGACTCCCGTAATCAATTCCCTGCTTTGAAAAAACGCCTGAATCGCTGGCAAAACGGTATGACCGCCCCCGAAGCACTGTTTCCAGGCTCCGTCGTTCATGCGCCGTCTCTGGCCGCTTGGAGTAATAATGATCAGCCATTCATGCCCACCTCTTTCGGTTGTACTACCATCATAGCCTTTACAATAACCTTTCAGACATGCTGGTACTACCGTTTTACAGCAACAAACCCCTTGAAGATCACCTCAAGGGGTTTGTTTTAGTTCATTGTCTGCTAGAAAGCAGTCAATTATTTTACTTCTACAGAAGCGCCTGCTTCTTCCAATTTTGCTTTAATGGATTCAGCTTCTTCTTTAGCGATTTTTTCTTTCAGTGGTTTTGGAGCGTTGTCAACCAGTTCTTTTGCTTCTTTCAGGCCAAGACCTGTGATTTCGCGAACTGCTTTGATAACGTTGATTTTGGAAGCGCCAGCGCTTGTCAAGATTACGTCGAACTCGGATTGCTCAGCTTCTGCTGCGCCACCTGCTGCGCCACCTGCTACAGCTACTGGAGCTGCTGCAGTTACGCCGAATTCTTCTTCGATTGCTTTCACGAGATCGTTCAGTTCCAATACGGACATACCTTTAATTGCTTCCAAGATTTGCTCTTTACTCATGGTTGAACCTCCATTTAAATTCGTATTTTTTTGTTTTCAACTGCTATACAGCAGGTTTAATCCCTAACTTATGCGCTTTGCTCTTCTTTTTCTGCAACAGCTTTAACTGCAAGCGCGAAGTTGCGCACAGGAGCTTGAAGCACGCTGAGGAGCATGGAAAGGAGACCTTCGCGGGATGGCAGTTCTGCCAGTGCTTTGATTTCCTCAACACCGATAACGCGACCTTCTACAACTGCACCTTTCAGTTCCAGTGCATTGTTCTTCTTAGCGAAATCGTTCAAGATTTTAGCTGCAGACACTGCATCATCTTTGCCGAACGCGATTGCAGTAGGACCTGTCAATACTGCGTCCAGTTCAGTCAATTCTGCTGCCGCAGTTGCACGGCGGAGCAGTGTGTTTTTCAGCACTTGAAATTCGATTCCGGCTTCGCGAAGCTGCTTACGCAGCTCAGTTACTTGGGCAACATTCAGACCGCGATAGTCTGCAACCACAGTTGTTACGCTCTCGCGCAATTTTGCAGCTACAACTTCAACAGCTTCTTGTTTTGCTTGAATCACCTTTGCATTTGCCAAACTGTACACCTCCTGATCAATTTATCCGCTTTGTTCGAAGCACCCGATCTGGTGATCTTACAAAGCTTGCTTTCATAAGCATGAAAAAAGCCTCCGTAGAGTACGAAGGCTTGATAAATCTACATGGACGGGACAAGCCCGTCACATGAAACGTTCTATCATAACACCTCGGTAGGAAATTAAGCCCGAAGGCACCTACTGTCTACGGTAAGCATATTCAACTTTAATGGTCAGTCACAAGGACTCACAACTTTTATAGAATAACAAATTTGATTGAGTGTGTCAATCAAAATATTATCTGTAAACAGATGCGTTCACACGTGCACTTGGTCCCATAGTCGAAGAAATAGCGATGTTTTTCAGGTATACACCCTTAGCAGCCGCTGGCTTCGCACGGTTCAAGGCTTCAACCAAGGCTTTAAGGTTCTCGTTCAGCTGTTCAGCACTGAAGGAAGCTTTGCCGATTGGCGCATGAATTTGACCGGCTTTGTCGAGACGGTATTCGATTTTACCGGCTTTAATTTCTTGAACAGCCTTGGCAACGTCGAAAGTAACTGTGCCTGCTTTAGGGTTAGGCATCAAACCTTTACCACCGAGCAAACGACCCAGTTTACCAACCTCACTCATCATATCAGGTGTCGCAACGCAGACGTCGAATTCGAACCAGCCTTGTTGGATTTTGTTGATCATATCTTGATCACCAACAAAATCAGCGCCAGCCGCTTCCGCTTCTTTCACTTTGTCACCTTTTGCAAATACCAGAACGCGTTGTGTTTTACCCGTACCATGCGGCAGAACAACAACACCACGAACAGCCTGGTCTTGTTTACGGGAATCTACGCCCAGACGAACTGCTGCTTCAACGGTTTCGTCGAATTTAGCAGTCGCAGCCTTTTTCACCAGTTCAACGGCTTCTAAAGGCTCGTAAGTTGCTTCGCTGTCAATCAGCTTAGCAGCTTCCAGGTACTTCTTACCATGTTTAGCCATAATGTTTTCCTCCTTATGTGGTATTAGCGGATATTCCTCCCACACTTGCCGGACAGTCAAACTGCCGGCACACGTAGATTAATAAAATTAATCTACGATGGTGATACCCATGCTGCGAGCAGTACCTTCAACCATACGCATTGCCGATTCTACGGAAGCTGCGTTAAGGTCAGGCATTTTTTGCTCTGCAATTTGACGAACAGCAGCGCGATTTACAGTTGCAACTTTCGTTTTATTCGGTTCACCGGAACCTTTTTCGATTTTAGCAGCAACTTTCAACAGAACAGCAGCCGGTGGAGTTTTGGTGATGAACGTAAAAGAACGATCCTCAAATACCGAAATTTCAACCGGAATAATCAGGCCTGCTTGATCAGCAGTACGAGCATTGAACTCTTTACAGAATGCCATGATGTTGACACCTGCTTGACCCAAAGCTGGACCTACTGGAGGCGCTGGATTAGCTTTCCCTGCAGGAATCTGCAGTTTTACCATTTTAATTACCTTTTTTGCCATGGATGACACCTCCTTGACTCAATAGTGGTAGACGGACCTATCGATCCTCCCACAAGAAACCTGTAAGAAAAATCTATATTTTCTCCACTTGAGTATAATCCAACTCAAGCGGGGTTTCCCGTCCAAACATGTTGACGTGAACCTTAAGCTTGCTCTTCTCAACCAAAATTTCTTCCACGGAGCCCACAAAATTCGCAAAAGGACCAACTTTAATTCGCACGGATTCCTTAACATCGAATTCAATCTTCGGTTTCGGCTCTACCATGCCCATATGCTTCAGAATCTGTTCAACTTCTTCTGGAAGCAATGGCGTCGGTTTGGAACCCGAGCCTGTCGACCCTACAAATCCCGTAACACCTGGTGTGTTGCGTACAACATACCAAGAGTCGTCGGTTTGGACCATTTCGACTAAGACATAACCAGGGTAGACTTTACGCATAACGGTTTTTTTCTTACCGTCCTTGGTTACCAGTTCTTCTTCCATAGGAACAAGAACACGGAATATCTTGTCTTCCATGCCCATGGACTCAACGCGTTTTTCCAAATTGGCTTTGACTTTGTTCTCATACCCTGAATAGGTATGAACGACGTACCATCTTTTTTCCATATCAAGCCACCTGGAACCCTTCCTAGATAATCGCTTCGATCACAGCGGAAATGCCGATATCGAGAACCCAAAAATAAATCGTGACGAACGCAATTGTCCCTATGACAATCAGCGTATAGTTGGTCAGTTCTTTACGATTGGGCCAGCGAACCTTCTTGAGTTCAGCCCAGCTTTCAGAGAAAAAGGAAAACAGAGACTTGAAACTGCGTTTCACGCCGACTACACCTCCAAAAACTATCTGGTTTCCCGATGAGAAGTCTGTTCGTTACAGGACTTACAGAATTTCTTCATCTCCATGCGGTCGGGGTGATTACGCTTGTTTTTCGTCGTTGTGTAATTTCTTTGTTTGCATGTTGTACAAGCCAAAGTAATAATTACCCGCATGATGTGCACCTCCCGAAGACATCCAACACCGGAAGTCTCATAATTGATCCTAAAAAAAACCGCGAATTTAGGCCTACCTAAAACACTTTATCACACGGGGTTTTCCATGTCAACGAATGTTTGCATACAATTCGCAGTCCCGGCTGTGGTGCATTTTAACATCTGTGCATCCTTTAAAACTGTTCTCTGAAAAGCTGCTTCAAAAATCAAGGCGATATCTATTATTCATCTTTTTTAGTATAAATCATTTGTAACACTTATAAACCTGCATAATCTACCTATAACGAATAAAAAAAGACTCGGACTCGAGCCTTTTCCCTGTCAGCCTCTACTTTCAACTATCTCTTACTTCCAGATACTTTTCAAGTTTACGCTTGACCCGTTGCAGCGCGTTATCAATGGATTTCACATGGCGGTCAAGATCCTCTGCAATCTCCTGATACGAACGTCCGTCTAGATACAACATAAGTACCTTGCGTTCCAGCTCGCTCAGAATCTCGGACATCTTGTCCTCAAGGCCCACAAACTCTTCCTGATTGATTATCAGCTCTTCAGGGTCACTTACTTGTGTTCCGCAAATCACATCGAGCAACGTCCGGTCTGACTCTTCATCATAGATGGGCTTGTCCAGAGATACGTAAGAGTTCAGAGGAATGTGCTTTTGTCGTGTAGCCGTCTTAATTGCCGTAATAATCTGTCGTGTAATGCACAACTCGGCGAAAGCCTTGAACGAAGCAAGCTTGTCTCCCTTAAAATCACGAATGGATTTGTAGAGACCAATCATGCCCTCCTGAATAATATCCTCGCGATCAGCACCAATCAGGAAGTAGGATCTGGCCTTGGCCCGCACAAAGTTCCGGTATTTGTTGATCAGAAACTCCAGCGCTTCCCCATCACCTTCATGGACTGCTCCGACAATGTCTTCATCATTTTTGTAATCAAACTTTGACAACATGATATCCTTGAGGTCCACACTCACTAACAATCCCTCCGGCTGCAACGCAAGGTACCCGTTACTCTCTCAAATATACGACAAGTATACGCGATGTAACCTGATACCGTCAACCACAACAACCTAAAAAAGAAGAGCGCTAACAAAATTGTCAATGGTTTCAAAATGGAGGAGGGTCCAATTATTGGTTTATTCTCTTCTCCATCGTTCAAACAACTTTCGAAGCTCCGGACTCAGTTTGGCATCTAGCGAGTTACGGGACAATTTGGCACTATCCTGCTGGATTCGCTTCTGCACTTCCCTTTCGGATTCCTCAATCTCGATCAGTAATTCCCGCGCCGACACCCTGAGTGCACCTTGTCCAAATGTGACATGTTGTTCTACCTGATCGCTTGTGGCTACGTAAATACTTCTTCTTTTACTGCTCAGCTCCCGAACTAATCGCTCGATGCACTCATCAGCAGTTTCTTTTTCTCTGGTAAAATAAATCTGGACTTTGCTCTGGGCAAAAGTTTTACCCAATCCTGGCACCCTGTAAGCATCAAATACGACGATGACTCTTCTGCCGGAATACGCCTGATGATCCGCCAGCCGTTCAAGAAGTCTGTCCCTCGCTTCCTGCATACCAGATTGTACCAGTGCGGAAAGTTCGGGCCAGGCTCCAATCATATTGTAACCGTCCACAAGCAGAACATCCCGCATGTCAGCCATATCATTAGCCCCGTGCCTGTCGTCCGCGCAATACTTCGTACATGACAACACCTGCAGCTACAGAAGCATTAAGGGAATTAATTTGCCCCGCCATTGGCAGCTTGACGAGTACATCGCATTTCTCACGGATCAAACGGCCCATCCCTTTATTTTCGTTACCAATGACAATGGCTACCGGTCCCGTGAATACTCCATTCCCAAAGACAGGGTCTTTCGCTGTAACATCCGTACCAACTACCCATACACCCTCTTCTTTAAGACGGTCAATGGTTTGTCCCAGATTGTTTACACGCGCCACCGGGACGTACTCCACAGCACCTGCCGATGTTTTGGACACCGTTACAGTTACAGCTGCAGAACGCCTTTTCGGCACAATAACACCATGCGCTCCAGTACAGTCCGCTGTACGAAGGATGGAGCCCAAATTATGAGGGTCTTCAATCTCATCCAGCAAAATTAAAAACGGCTCTTCTCCCTTATCACGAGCAGTGGCGAGCAATTCTTCCACTTCAACATAGGCAAAAGGCGCAGCTTGCGCGACCACTCCCTGATGCTGAATGCCCGGAACCATTTGATCCAACTTACGCTTGTCCACCTGCAAAACAATGATTCCTGCTTTTTTCGCCTCAGCTGTAATCGGCAGCGTCAAATGTTTTTGTGCATTATCCGCAATCCATATTTTATTTATCGTTCTGCCTGAACGCAATGCCTCCGTTACCGAATGCTTACCGGCAATCCATTCTTCTTCCATCTCTAGCTTCCTCCCGGGAAACGGACGATGCTTGTTCCATCCAGTCCGTTCCCATTTATGATTTTTCTGTATTTTCCATTTGTGCAATTCCGAACGTAATCAACTCTCTTAATCTGTCCAAATGTCCATCACAATAAAGAGATCCAACCAACCCTTCCAGTGCAGTGGCATGCCGATACTCAAGCACATCAGCATTTTTGGGCAAACTTCCTGATTTAGCATTTCTTCCTTGTCGGACAATATCGCGTTCTTCTTCCGTCAGTACCTTTTCCAATAGCCCCAACATGCGACTCTGCGCCTTGGCGGAGACTAGCCCTGTGGCTCGCCGATGCAGATGGTTTGGACGCAGATTAGGCTGAGCCAACAAATATTGCCGGACAGCTACCTCGTACACTGCATCACCAATGTAAGCTAGTGCAATGGGGGGCATCAAACGGGCTGGCTTGGATGCAGGGTACGGGAACCAGTTCCCCGTACCCTCCGATGCTTCTGAGTTCATTGGCTTATCACTCATTTTCGCCGCCACCGCATACCCTGCGCCGTATCTTCAAGCACAATGCCTTTTGCAGCCAACAGATCGCGAATTTCGTCAGCTCTACCCCAGTTTTTGGTCTTACGAGCTTCGACACGTTCTGCAATTAACTGCTCGATTTCGTCATCCAGCAACTCTTCACTCGGTTCCGAATAAATGCGAAGTACGCTATTCATCGAATGAAAGGTATGCAATACAGCTTGTAGTTCCGCCTGATGTACGACATCTCGCTGCAACAAATGGTTTGCTTCGCTAACCCAATCAAATACAGCAGTAATCGCATCAGGTGTATTGAAATCATCATTCATTTTTTCGCCAAACTGCTGCAAAATTCCGTCGAGCTTCGTTTGCAGTTCCGTCGATACTCCCCCATTACCTTCCAGCGCATTAGCTAAACGATGCTTCACATTGGCAACTGCATTGGCGATCCGCTCGACACTGTTCTCCGCCTGACTCATAGTCTCTTGGTTATAGTTCAACGGATTCCGGTAATGTGTCGACAACATAAAATAACGTAAAGCCTCCGGCTTGTGGTGAGCGCGCAAATCTTTAACCAAAATACCATTACCGAGTGATTTCGACATTTTTTCATTATCTATGCGAATATATCCGTTATGCATCCAGTAGCGAGATAAAGGCTTACCCGTAATCACTTCAGATTGTGCGCATTCACATTCATGATGCGGAAATTGCAGATCCTGTCCGCCCCCATGAATATCCAGTGTATCCCCCAAATAATGGCGAGCCATAGCAGAGCATTCGATATGCCAGCCTGGTCGTCCATCTCCCCAAGGGCTCGACCAATGAATTTCACCCGGCTTCGCTGCCTTCCAGAGTACAAAATCCTCGGCATTTTCCTTGCGTTCATCCACATTGATGCGAATTCCGAACTGAAGCTCTTCCAGATTTTGACCTGATAGTTGTCCGTAATCTTTGAACTTTTTGGTCCGATAGAATACATCGCCATCATTTTCATAAGCATAGCCTTTGTCTACCAATTCCTTAATAAAATCAATAATCAGGTCCATACTCTCTGTTACACGAGGGTTCATGCTGGGAGCAGGAACATTCAATCCTGCCAGATCCTCATGGTAGGCAGCAATAAATTTCTCAGCAACTGCCGAAACATCCATATCAAGTTCCCGAGCTTTGCGGATTAGTTTATCATCGACATCCGTAAAATTCACCACATAGTTTACATCATAGCCCAAGTACTCCAGGTAGCTCCGCACCACGTCAAATACAATTACAGGTCGTGCATTGCCAATATGAATGTAATCATACACGGTAGGTCCGCATACATACATTTTAACCTTTCCAGGCTCCAGTGGCACAAAAGGCTCCCGACTCCTCGTCATTGTATTATAAATTTGAAGCGGCATTGTTATGTTCCTCCCTCATGAAAATCATTTTTCTAATTTATTCTCTTGGGTCACCTGATGTTTCTGAGCGGATGGCCCATCCTTCAAATCAGATATTTCTGCACGCAAACGTTCAATTTCCCGTTGAAGTTCTCTCATAGAGTCCACAACCGGATCAGGCAATTGATGACTAAGTCGGTCTGGCCGCCTACCATCCTGTCTGACAACTCGCCCCGGGATGCCCACCACCGTACTGTTTGGTGGGACTTCTTTGAGCACAACCGAGTTGGAGCCAATGTTGGACTGTGCCCCAATCGTAAAAGAGCCCAATATCTTCGCACCAGAGCCGATAACAACATTATTCCCAATGGTCGGATGGCGCTTCCCTTTCTCTTTCCCAGTCCCGCCGAGTGTGACCCCCTGATACAATACGACATCGTCGCCAATCTCACAGGTTTCACCGATGACAACTCCCATGCCATGGTCAATGAACAGCCGATCTCCGATACGAGCGCCAGGATGAATTTCAATGCCTGTCATAAACCTCGATACCTGGGATATAACACGGGCTAGAGTACACCAGTTTCGCAAATAAAACCAATGTGCGATTCGGTGTGCCCAAAGGGCATGAACGCCGGAATACGTAAAAATGACCTCAAGCTTACTCCGGGCGGCCGGATCATTATCCAAAACAGTCTGAATGTCGGATTTGAAATGTCTGAACATGTCGCCCTCCTATTCCCTTCATATCCTTGCCGCATCATCACAACACTTCACGTTCCGCCAATTTTCGCATCCACCAGCACTCTTCGACATTTTTCTATCTATAATGAGTCTGAGTCTGATAAAAAAGAAAAAGCGCCTCCGCAGCCTAAGCTGCAGAGACGCATGAACGTGGTCCCACTCTGCTTCGAACATATCTGCTGCATAAAAAGCAAAGCAGTTCGTCTTTAGCGTCCTGTAACGGGAACGACTCGGCACGCCCTTGTCACATCAGCATTTGACGCTAATGAGAGTTCGGGCGCACGGCTCCCAGGCGCATTTCCTCCGCAGGTCATCTGGACGGCTCTCAGCCTGGGGTTTCCCCTCGACCGTCCTCTCTGGCAGATGCCCTTATGCAGTGTACTTCTCCTGTTCGCAGCCTTTACACGTAAATATCAATCCGTATCAATGGAGTCATTATAGCGAAAAGACAACAAATTGACAAGAAACATCAGCCTTTAATTTGTGCCTTAAGACGATCCAGTACCTTGTCACGTCCGAGCAAAAAGATAGTTTCATTCAGATCCCGTCCATGAGTTTGGCCTGTAAGAGCCACACGAATCGGCATGAATAGTTGTTTTCCCTTAAAACCGGTTTCCTTTTGAACTTCCTTGATCAGCTTAGCCATTTGTGGAGCTGTAAATTCCTCGCTCGTTTCAACTTTACCTGCAAAAGCTCTAAGTACCTCCGGAACCTGCTCTTCGGCCAATACAGCTGCTGCTTCAGCATCCAGTTCCAGATGTGAACGGAAAAACAACTCAGACAACGCTACAATATCGGATGCAGAAGTCATCTGTTCCTGGTATAAGCGAACCAGGGCCTTAGCCCAATCCAGTTGTTCCGCAGACAGTTCAGTCGGCAACAGCCCCGCTGCCTGGAGATGTGGAATCGCCATGCTGGCAATTCGCTCAGGATCAGCCTTTTTAATATAGTGATTGTTCAGGTAAGCAAGCTTATTTGTATCAAACACAGCCGGACTTTTGGACAAACGATTAGGATCGAAAATCGAAATCAGTTGTTCCCGATCATAGATCTCTTCTTCACCTTCCGGGGACCAGCCCAGCAGTGCAATGAAGTTGAATATAGCTTCTGGCAAATAGCCCAACTTGTCATACTGCTCCATGAACTGAATAATGGATTCGTTACGCTTACTGAGCTTTTTGTGATCCTCGCCTACAATCAGCGTCATATGACCGAAGCGTGGCGGCTCCCAGCCAAGAGCTTCAAAGATCATCAACTGCCGCGGTGTATTGGAAACATGGTCTTCACCCCGTAGTACATGCGATATTTTCATCAAATAATCGTCAACTGCTACAGCGAAGTTATATGTCGGAATACCATCCTTTTTGACGATAACAAAATCGCCGCTTTCCTTGGAATTGAATGTAATTTGACCTTTTACGATATCGTCAAACGTATATTCACGATCTTCCGGTACGCGAAAACGAATACTTGGTACACGGCCCTCTGCTTCAAATGCTTGGCACTGTTCTTCTGTTAGATCACGATGTTTCCCAGAATAGCGTGGTGTCTCCCCACGTGCCGTCTGCTCTTCACGCTCGCGCTCCAGCTCTTCTTCAGTGCAGTAACAACGGTAAGCCAAACCACGGTCCAGCAAATCCTGCCAGTACGTTTTATATATGTCCAAGCGTTCAGTCTGACGATAAGGTCCAAACTCGCCTCCCACGTCTACGCTCTCATCCCAGTCCATACCCAACCATTTCAAATATTTAAGTTGGCTTTCTTCTCCGCCCTCAATATTGCGCTTCACATCTGTGTCTTCGATACGAATAATAAATTTCCCACCTTGATTGCGGGCAAACAAATAATTAAATAATGCCGTTCTGGCATTTCCAATGTGCAGATGCCCTGTAGGGCTTGGTGCATAACGTACACGAACTTCCGTGCTCATATAATCTCCTCCAAATTGAATTACTCAAGATGATAGCATTTACTTGATAAGACAGACAACCGATTGAGCCGCGATTCCTTCACCCCGTCCGGGAAACCCGAGTTGCTCTGTCGTGGTCGCCTTGACGTTCACCTGGGATAGCTCCTCTGCTTCCAGCGCCCGAGCGATGACTTCATTCATCTGCGGAATATACGATGCCATTTTGGGCTTTTGTGCGATAATCGTAGAATCAATATTCCCCAAGCGATATCCTCGCTCTTTAGCTAGTCCCCACACATGCTCCAGTAGCTTAAGACTGTCAGCATCCTTAAATTCTGGGTCGTTATCCGGAAAATGCTTCCCGATGTCTCCCAAGCCAAGCGCGCCCAAGATGGCATCGCTAATGGCATGTAGCAGCACGTCTGCATCGGAATGGCCCAACAAACCTTTTTCATACGGAATGTTTATACCTCCGATGATGCATGGCCTTCCTTCCACCAGCTGGTGGACGTCAAATCCTTGTCCCACTCTGATCACTTGATATCCTCTCCCTCTGTTTTTACCCATAACGCCGCCATATCCAAATCCTCAGGCGTAGTAATTTTGATGTTCTTGTAGCTGCCTTGAACGACAGTAACCGGAATTCCTAGCCGCTCTATCAGCATAGAATCATCTGTTCCCAAGAATCCCGACTGCTCCGCTTCCTCATAGGCTCGCAGCAGATCGGAAAGACGAAAAGTCTGTGGCGTTTGAATACTCCACAGACTTCGGCGATCCGGCGTTGCTGTAATGATACCATCCCCGTTCACTTGCTTGACTGTATCCTTTACAGGTACTGCTGCTACAGAAGCACCAGTACGCTGGGCTGCCTCAAGGCATGAACGTACAAGCTCAGGTTGAATTAGTGGACGCACACCATCATGCACCATCACCCAACCCGCTTGTAAGTGGCGCAGACCGCGATAAACCGAATGCTGGCGTTCACTGCCACCAGCCACCACCCGTACATTTTTACCGATTTTGTATTGATGAATCCAATCTCGGCAGCGTTCCACATCTCCTGTCCCAGTCACCATCACCATTTCATCCACTTCGGGCATAGCTGCGAATATTTCAAGTGTATGTATGAAGATGGGCTTGTCCCGCAAAAGCAGAAATTGCTTGCTCTCCTGCGTCCCCATACGGGAGCCGCGCCCTGCTGCCACAATGACAACTCCTACCCGATTGTTCATTCAAATAACTCCTGCCCTGATCGCACTTGGACGATCCGTATGATAACACATCTACTTCATCATACCGCGTTTATTGAGCTTTTTCCAATAATTTTGGTTTGGCAAAGATCATACGGCCGGCTGAGGTCTGAAGTACACTCGTGACCAGCACCTCCATCAGAGAGCCAATATAGTCACGTCCGCCTTCTACAACAATCATCGTGCCATCATCCAGATAGGCTACACCCTGCCCATGCTCCTTGCCGTCTTTAATAATCTGCACCATAATTTCCTCACCGGGCAATACGACAGGCTTCACTGCATTCGCCAAATCGTTAATATTCAGCACTGATACACCTTGAAGTTCGCATACTTTATTCAGGTTAAAATCATTAGTTACAACTTTACCCTGTAACACCTTTGCCAGCTTAACCAACTTACTGTCGACCTCTGAAATCTCCTCAAAATCACCTTCGTAAATGAGCACATTTACATCCAGTTCTTTTTGGATTTTATTCAAAATATCCAGACCTCGCCGTCCACGATTACGCTTAAGTAAATCTGATGAATCTGCAATATGCTGAAGCTCCTCCAGCACAAATTCAGGAATTACAATTGTTCCTTCAATAAAACCTGTTTTGCAAATATCCGCAATACGCCCATCTATAATGACGCTGGTGTCCAATATTTTATGTTCCTCCAGCTTGCGTTCTTCTACACCCGTTCCCCGACCAAAAAAACCAGAACTCCAAAAGGATGACAGCTCGTCCCGCTTTTCTAGCCCAACCATCAATCCGACATATCCGCATATCACGGTAACAGCCGTCTGGATAAGTTGACCCGGGGCCCCCAACCATGAAAAAAGCGGGTAAACTGCTAAGGAAAGTATCAATCCCACCGCTAAACCAATCACACCTGCCATCATCTCGTTCATCGGAATTCGTACCAAGCCTTCAATGCCCTGCTGCAACCGATTCGCCACGGATGCCCCTACGAATGAACACCCAGCCATAAATAGCACTGCTCCCGCCATCATCCAAACAATCATTCCTGGTAAAGACCCATCACTCAACCATTGCGGCATCCACGTTACAATGCCTCCTACCCGCTGGTATAACGTATAGCCAAACCATGCTCCGCACAATCCTGTAAAAGTTAAAATAGCCTTTCTCCACATTGAGTCTCTATACCTCCTTTATTTTCTTTTCATATAGTCTGCTATTTATTGGATACATAGCATTTCTCTTACCAGTATGATCCATTTTCATCATAACTAACCCTGTGTTTTCACTTTTTATGCATAAAAAAAAAGCATTTATCTCCCTGAAATGCTTCAAGGAAATAAATGCTTATTCTTATTCTTGCTTGATACTAACGCTGTGAATGACGATATTGATCGTCCTGTTCTTCCTGACTGGAACGCTCCCGACCACGTCCACGTCTGCGTGACAGCTTACGAATGTTCAGCTTCATGCCATACAATGCATACAGCACCAGCGGTACAAAAATCAGCTTCGACAGCTGGTCAGGGAATTTAACAGCCAACACCACCGCTGCAATTACGACCCATGGAGCAACCCAGATCGCTTTTTTGGGGAGGCCGACCTTTTTAAAATTAGGATATCTCATGGAGCTGACCATCAAATAAGAAACCAGCAACATGGCAATCGACATGTATAACAATGAAATATCGTTATGGAATAAGGACAAAGTCGCTAATACCCCACCTGCTGCCGGAATTGGCAAACCCGTAAAATAACCTGGTACACCAGGACGTACGTTAAATCGAGCCAAACGCAACGCTCCGCACATCGGGAAAATGGCAGTAACCGTCCAAGCGAGAGCCGAATTCGCATCATGAAAAGCAACCATGTACATAATAACTGCGGGAGCAACACCAAAAGATATCATATCTGATAAGGAGTCCAGTTCTTTACCGAATTCGCTTTGGGCATTCAGGACCCGGGCCATCCTTCCATCCAGTCCGTCCAACAACATGGCGACAATAACCATAATAGCGGCAAGACTGTATTTTCCGTCTACAGCCAATAAAATGGCGATCATTCCGAGAAACAAGTTACCTAAGGTACACATGTTCGGAATTGATTTGGTAATCATCTCTTCACCTCAATGTATGAATTGTTCCATTATAATCCTTTCACTGTATTACATTTACATTTGCCTGTCAATGAAAACTTGTTCCTGCAAACGTTTAAGACCTTCTTTAATCGTACGCGCACGAACCTCTCCAATACCATCCACTTCATCCAGTTCTTCTATCGTTGCTGTCATGACATGCGGAAAACGTCCAAACCGCTCCACCAGATTATGAATAATCACATTCGGCAAACGCGGTATCTTGTTCAGTACCCGATAGCCGCGTGCAGCAATATACTCTTCTGATGTCGCAGCTGAAGAAGGGTAGCCTAGTAAACGTACAATATGATTCACATCCAACAATTCGTCGTCCGTAGAACGTTTGAGTCCCAATATAATTTCACGAATTTTCTCGTCGCTATCGTCTTTGGCATAATCCTTATACAGCAACCATGCTTCTTCCTCAATGTTGCTGACAAGCTCTTCCATCTGCATACTAATCAGACGGCCCTCATTTCCGAGCTCGTTAATAAATCGTTTGATCTCCATTTTGATGCGCAGTACCATTTCGATCCGCTGGATGACATTAACGACCTCCGGCATGGTAACCAGCTCTTCAAATTCAGACGCTGTCAAATTCGTAGAGGCTTGCCCCAACACGGATCTATATTTCTCTAACGTCTGAATAGCCTGATTGGCTTTCGTCAAAATAACCCCGATTTCCTTGAGGGCATACCGTAATGTCCCCTGATACAAGGTAATAATATTACGCCGCTGGGAAATAGACACCACTAGTTTGCCAGTCTGCTTTGCAACTCGTTCTGCTGTCCGGTGCCGAATTCCTGTTTCAATTGAAGAAATGGAGGAGTCCGGAATCAGTTGCGTATTGGCATATAAAATTCGTTTTAAATCCTCGCTCAATATGATTGCGCCGTCCATTTTAGCCAACTCATACAAATAGTTCGGCGAAAAATCACAATTAATGGAGAAACCGCCATCCACGACTTCCATAACTTCTGGGCTATAGCCAACGACCAGAAGAGCACCCGTTTTGGCACGCAAAACGTTTTCCAACCCGTCGCGAAAGGGAGTTCCCGGTGCCACAAGCCGCAGCAAATCGTTCATTTTATCCAGTTGGCTCGCTTCTTTCATTCTCAATGCCCCCTAATCTAATGCGGCTGCCAGTGCATCTGCCACCGTTCCTACTCCTATAATTTGAATCCCTTTCGGATGTGTCCAGCCCTTCAAGCTTTTCTCCGGCATGATCACCCGTTTGAAACCTAGTTTCTCCGCTTCCCGTACTCGCTGTTCTGCTCGGGATACCGCACGCACCTCACCTGTCAGTCCCACCTCGCCAAAAATCACGTCGTACGGCTTGGTAGGAGCATCCCTAAAGCTGGAAGCAATGCTCACAGCTATAGCCAAATCCACCGCCGGTTCATCCAACTTCACGCCTCCAGCTACGTTGAGATAGGCGTCCTGGTTTTGCAAAAACATGCCCATCCGCTTTTCTAGCACGGCTATGATTAATCCCATTCGATGATGATCGACTCCTGTGCCCATTCGGCGCGGAGATGGAAAATGCGTAGCTGCAATCAATGCTTGCAGTTCAACCAATACAGGTCGGGTTCCTTCCATACTGGCTACAACAGTAGAACCCGCTACCCCCAGTGGTCGTTCAGACAGGAATAGTTCAGAAGGATTTGACACCTCACGCAAACCGCTTTCAGCCATTTCAAAAATACCAATTTCATTTGTAGAACCGAAACGGTTTTTAACTGCACGCAAAAGCCGATACGTATGATGACGCTCTCCTTCAAAATAAAGCACACAATCAACCATATGTTCCAACAAACGTGGACCTGCAATGGCCCCTTCCTTGGTCACATGTCCTACCAATACCGTAGCAATACCTAGCCCCTTGGCAATTCGCATAAAGCGTGAAGTACACTCCCGCACCTGAGCCACACTACCTGGTGCACTCGTCACCTCAGGCAAATATACGGTCTGTATCGAGTCGATGACCAAAAATTCCGGCTTCAAGCTGTCCACCGCTTCTTCAATCGTCTCCAAATTCGTCTCACATAATACGTATAGGCTGGGGGACAAGGCACCGAGCCGATCTGCACGTAGTTTCGTTTGACGGACAGATTCCTCACCAGACACGTACAGCACCTTTAAACCAGTTAAAGCTAGCTCATTAGATGTTTGCAGCATAAGCGTAGATTTACCGATTCCCGGATCACCGCCCACCAAAACGAGTGAACCCGGCACCACACCTCCACCGAGTACTCGATTCAATTCGCCAATTCCCGTCAAAATTCGTGTTTCTTTGCCACTCTCCACCTCTATAATAGGCAGTGGCTTGTCTTTTGTGCTATGAGTAAGAAGGGAAGACCCCATTCCTTGAGTTTTTACAACGCTTTCCGTTTCTTCGACCATGGAATTCCACGCCTGGCATCCAGGACATTTTCCGTACCATTTGGGCGATTCATAACCACATTCCGTACAGGAAAATTTAGTTTTCACTTTAGCCATACTTTATTCCTGGGCTCCTTATTGACGACGATAATGTCAAATTTATGTTCATACAGCCCAGAAAGAGCTGTAACAATAAAAGTTTACCATTGAAGCTTGGCGGACGTAAAGCAATATCACAAACTTTCCCAAAGCATTTACCCAACCATTTCACCGTGTTTTATACATAAAAAGGGTGTCTTCGCAATAGCTTTCCAGCCTGCGAGACACCCTTTTCTACTATTTATTTAGTAAACTGCTTTAGGACTTGGCAGATACATTATCCTTTTTCGTTACAGTCAATGCACCATTCTCCTCATCAATGAAGAGAGAGTCACCCTTAGTAATGTTGCCAGTCAACAGTTCCTCGGACAGGCGATCTTCAATATGCTTCTGGATTGCACGACGCAATGGACGCGCACCATACGCTGGATCAAAGCCTTCCTTGGCAAGGAATTTTTTAGCGTTGTCTGTCAACTCGAAGTCCACCTCATACTCATTCAGACGCTTACGCAGCTCCTCAGACATGAGTGACACAATTTCGGCAATATGTTTTTCTTCGAGAGAATGGAAAACGATAATTTCATCAATCCGGTTCAAGAACTCAGGACGGAAGCTTTTCTTCAGTTCATCCATCACTTTGCCCTTCATATTATCGTAATCCGCCCCAGCGTCCACTACAGCTGTAAAACCAAGCGTGGAGTTACGTTTAATCGCCTGTGCACCAACATTAGATGTTAGGATGATGAGTGTGTTACGGAAATCGACGACACGACCTTTGGAATCTGTTAGACGACCATCTTCCAGCACTTGCAGAAGAATATTGAATACTTCTGGGTGTGCTTTTTCAATTTCATCCAGCAACACAACAGAGTATGGCTTACGACGTACCTTCTCAGTCAGCTGACCGCCTTCTTCATATCCAACGTACCCTGGAGGTGCTCCTACCAGACGGGACGTGGAGTGCTTCTCCATATATTCGGACATATCAATACGGATAACCGCATTTTCATCTCCAAACATGGATTCAGCCAAGGCGCGTGCCAATTCTGTTTTACCAACCCCAGTTGGGCCGAGGAAAATAAAGGAACCAATTGGACGCTTCGGATCTTTCAGTCCGGCACGTGCCCGGCGAATCGCCCGGCTTACTGCCTTAACTGCTTCATCCTGTCCAATTACCCGCTCATGCAGCAACTCTTCCATATTCAACAAGCGGTGTGTTTCTTCCTCTTTCAGCTTGCTGACTGGAACACCTGTCCAGATTGCAACGACCTGAGCGATATCCTCTGGTGTAACTTCAGAATCTGTACGACCCTGTTGTTCTTTCCATTGGTTTTTCGTCACGTCTAGCTCTTCACGGATTTTTTGCTCTGTATCACGCAACGCTGCCGCTTTTTCAAACTCCTGACTTTGTACCGCTGAATCCTTTTCCTTACGGATATCTTCCAGACGGTTTTCCAGCTGTTTCAGGTTTGGCGGTACAGTGTAAGAATTCAGCCTTACTTTGGAGCCCGCTTCATCAATAAGGTCAATAGCCTTATCTGGCAGGAAGCGGTCGGTGATATAACGATCTGACAATTTTACAGCCGCTTCAATAGCCTCATCTGTGATCTTTACACGGTGATGCGCTTCGTAACGGTCACGCAGGCCGTACAAGATTTGAATCGCCTCTTCTGGAGAAGGCTGATCCACTGTAATTGGTTGAAAACGACGCTCCAAAGCAGCATCTTTCTCAATATATTTGCGGTATTCATCGAGCGTGGTCGCACCGATGCATTGCAGCTCGCCACGTGCCAGAGCAGGCTTAAGGATGTTGGACGCATCAATTGCGCCTTCCGCTCCACCAGCACCAATCAGCGTATGCAGCTCATCAATGAACAATACGATATTACCCGCTTGACGAATCTCGTCCATAATTTTTTTCAAACGATCCTCGAATTCACCACGATACTTGGTGCCTGCTACCACAGAACCCATATCCAGTGTCATTACGCGCTTGTCGCGCAACGTTTCAGGAATCTCATTTGCTATAATTTTTTGGGCCAATCCTTCGGCAATCGCTGTTTTACCTACCCCAGGCTCACCGATCAGAACCGGATTGTTCTTTGTACGGCGGCTGAGCACCTGAATTACGCGTTCAATTTCCTTGCTACGCCCAATAACAGGGTCCAGGTTGTTTTCCTTCGCAGATGCCGTCAGATCGCGTGCCAGACTGTCCAGAGTTGGCGTGCTGACATTAGCTGGAGCACCGTGATGGCTGGAAACAGCCTCGCTGCTGCCGAGCAATTGAAGCACTTGCTGACGCGCTTTGTTCAGACTGATGCCCAAGTTGTTCAGTACACGCGCTGCTACGCCTTCACCTTCACGAATAAGACCAAGCAAAATATGTTCTGTACCTACATAGGTATGGCCCAGTTTGCGGGCTTCATCCATAGACAGTTCGATGACTTTTTTGGCGCGTGGAGTATAGGCAATGTTCGTCGGTTGCTCTTGACCGCGTCCAATCAGCGTTTCCACTTCATCCTGGATTTTTTCCAGTCCCAGCCCTAAACCGATTAAGGCTTTCGCGGCTATTCCTTCACCTTCACGAATGAGGCCTAGCAAAATGTGCTCTGTGCCAATGTTGTTGTGTCCCAATCGAACAGCTTCTTCCTGAGCCAAAGCAAGCACTTTCTGTGCACGTTCCGTAAATCTTCCAAACATCATATATCCTGCACCTCCACAGTGTGTATTTCAGATCATTCTATATATTAAAGGGTTGTGCCTAATTTTTGCCGGATCAGCTTCGCCCGGTACATATCGCGCTCTTCGGTATTCATTTTATCCCCAAAGCTTTTTTGCAGGAACCCGGGTTGTGTCATCACATTCAGCTCATTCATCGCTGCGGTGGAAGGACGCTCCAAAATCCCTAAATCTACGCCAAGACGTACATCGGATAGCCGCTGTGCAGCCTCCTTGGAATCCAATACTGCTGCATATGACAAAATACCGAATGAACGCATCACCCGATCTGTAATTCGCAGCATAGATTCATTCATTAGCCTTTCTCTGGCAGAACGCTCGTGCTCAATAATTTGTAGCACCACGCCATGTAGATTCTCAATAATCTCCGCTTCGGTTTGTCCCAGTGTAATCTGATTAGATACCTGAAACAAATTTCCGACCGCTTCGCTGCCTTCACCGTAAATGCCACGAACTGTAAGACCTACCTGTGAAACAGCAGACAATATACGATTGATTTGATGAGTCATAACTAATGCAGGCAAATGCATCATCACCGAAGCTCTCATACCTGTGCCGACATTCGTCGGACAACTGGTCAGAAAACCTCTCCGATCATCAAATGCATAATCAACATGCGCTTCAAATGCATCATCAATAATCATAGCGCGTTCCCAAGCTTCCCTAACCTGACATCCCGGATATAAGCACTGGATACGCAGATGATCCTCTTCGTTTATCATAACACTAACCGATTCATCATCGCTAATTAAAACAGCACCGTTACGAGATTCGTTCGCCAAATTTGGACTAATCAAATGCTTCTCAACCAGCACCTGCTTGTCGATCTCATCCAACTCGGATATTTTCAACGTATGAAAAGTACCAAAACCGCCTAAATCATCATACTGAAGGATATCCGTCAATCGTTGAAGTGCTTCTTCCGACTGCTGATTGGTAGCAAGCATGGGAAAAGGCAGATGCTGCAAGTTACGCGCAATTCTCACCCGGCTGCTAATGACAATCTCCGAATCCGCAGCATCACCACGCATCCAGTCACTTAGCGGCTTCTCCGTAAACCGAATATTGGGCATTACGCATCCCTCCTACTCTTCACAAACTTTACTCTTCAGTCATTTCTTTTTCAAGCTCTCTGATTTGATCCCTAAGCTCAGCAGCTGATTCAAATTCTTCCTGTACAATATGCTGTTGCATCTCTTTTTTCAAATCGTCAATTTGCCGTTTAACCTTCAGTCGGCCTCCAGTGCGAACCGGAACTTTACCAACATGATTCGTACTGCCATGCACACGCTTGAACAGAGGGTCCAGACGACTATCAAAATATTGATAGCACGACGGGCATCCGAAACGTCCCAGCTTACTAAACTGTGCATAGGTCATGCCACAATCCTTGCATTGCAGGTTCTGCGGACCACTGTGGCCTGGAGACTGGCTCTTTGTACTGGAGTCAAAATCCAGCATCCCCGACAACAAGCTATGAATCGAAAAGCCGTTAGGTGTTCCAGGGATCATCTCCCCTTTTTCCTTGGCACACGTCTCACAAATATGAAACTCTGTCTTTTCGCCATTCACAATTTTGGTGAAATGCAAAGTTGCCGGCCGCATATTACATTCTTGGCACAGCATAAAAGCACCTCCTTCAATGTCAGGATTTATACCAATCCCTACATCCAAACGTTAGTCTCTTTCCACACACTATTTGGTCGCCAGCAACGAAATCAGCATAGCCTTAAGCAATCTTGCTCGCAGTTGATCACGATAGGGAAGCTTCAGTAATAATGTATCCCTTGATAAAGCAGCCTTCATTAAATTAGCTTCCCTTTTGCTTAAAAAATGGGCTTCCTCTAACTGATAAATCAGTCCTTCGGCTGCCGATTGGCTTATTTCCTCCCCGATGCTCTGATGAAGATGTGTATGGATGGCATGCTGTGCAGGCAGCTGAATTCGCTGAATACGAATGTAGCCCCCGCCACCGCGTTTACTTTCCACCACATAGCCTTTTTCCAGCGTAAACCGGGTGCTAATTACATAATTAATTTGCGACGGCACGCAGGAAAAGCGGTCAGCCAGATCATTGCGCTGAATCTCCACTAAACCTTGGGGACTTTCCAGCAATATACTCTTCAAATATTGTTCAATAATATCGGAAACATTGCGCATTTCATCATCCTCCACTAACGGAAACGCAAGTATTCAAGTACATTTCACGCTCCACAGAGTCCGCCGTATATTGAACTTAACCAAACGGTAAAGTCACGAATCTAAGCTGTATTCAGGCTATTGCCTGATCTACATCCATTGGAATTGTACCGTTTTGTCTCTAGTGTGGCCTTTATTTGCGATTAATCATACACTTCTCTTATGTTCATAAGAGTCAGCTCCTAACTATACGCAAATCATTTCGATCCTCATTTACTTCTTTGCTATCAAAATCACCTTATACAGCTAATCCATCAGCATAGTACTTCTACAGAATCGCACTAGGCTTGATTGACTTTGACTTTCTTTGACTATATTCATATTATAGCACATTATTCATTTTTGCCAAGGGGTCAATACCATTTTTCGCAATCTAATTATGTTTTATACAATACCATAAAAAAACTCTTCCCATTACAGAAAGAGTTTTGAAAATTATGATAACCACACAAGTTATGTTCCCTGAAAGATGGAGCCTAAGAAGAACTAAATGGGCCTTTATCAGAAAAAATCCAATAAGAACGTTTGTTTTACCGGTATTACACGTTTAAGGGCAGACACAGACTCACTGCTGCCTTCAATACGCCCCCATTTATACAGATCATCAGCCTGCTGGTAGCCAAGCATCAGAGTCGTCAGTGACTGAATCCCAAGTTTCAAGTCAGCTACTATGGCGTTTTCAGATAAATTGCTTATATCCACTCTCTCCAGATGTCCTTGCCCCTCCGTAGTAATCGTTAATCTCCATAATCCATCATTCCATGGAGCATACCGATCAGTCAGATTTAAGGTTAAACTTGTTTCTTCTCCAATCTGTTCAAAAGGGTATCTTTCTATAAAAGCAGCTGCATCCACAATACGACCCATAAAATAAGGCACAGTTTCCTGTTGAATTCGTGGATCATCGAGTAAAAATGGCAGATTGTCATCTGCTGGAACGTAATTAAATTTACCTTGGGCTATCATTGAGTCATGATTTGCAAAATAAGTCCATAAAGCCCGACGAGCCGTCTCATTTTCATATACCAACTCATCACAATTCAACTGTTTATCTTCAATTTTGTATAGTGCATATCCCTGAGGATCGCCTGTTTCAGAGTAATATACCGCAGTTCGATAGTTCTCATTTAAAATCCGCTCTTGCCACCATTCCTTATCTCGTACCAGCGTGCCATTATAACGAGATGCATACGCTTGATACACTTGGTCCAGTTCTGAAATATCTTTGACATCGCGTTTGACTGTACCTTCTGTTTTAAGTTTTGCAGGGAATTTATCAATGGGAATGACGTACTTTTTATATTCAATATACGTTTCCCATCCAAATTTACGATAGAAGGCAAAGGAGAATGGATGCAGAAAAGAAAGGCTTTGTCCCGCAGACTTCATTTCTTCAAGCGCATGCGTCAACAAACGTGACACCATGCCTCCGCGACGCTTTTCTGGCCATGTTGCCACACCAGCAATGCCCCCCATATCAAAAACCTGACCGTTTATGTATACCTGTAGGGGTAACAAAGTCAGTTTAGCATTCAAGTCATGTCCGTCGAATATTCCCCATGTTTGCTTTGGTTTGAATTTCTTCTTGGATTTTTCCAGATCCTCCAGGGACATTGTAAACTGAAAAGCATATTGAGATAATTCAATAGCCGCTTCAAATTCCTCACGTTGTAATTGTCTGATCTCCATAACTTCGTCACCTCGCTCGTATACTTGGGCATCCATAAAAAAGATTATACACTTAGAGTGTGGCAAAGCCTCTTCCCTCTGTCAACCTTAGAAGCAGGTGGCCATCTAAAAACACATAAAAAAGGATGATAATCTCATTGAGATTATCATCCTTTTCACTTTTGCTTGGCGACGTCCTACTCTCCCAGGACCCTGCGGTCCAAGTACCATCGGCGCTGGAGGGCTTAACGGTCGTGTTCGGGATGGGTACGTGTGGAACCCCTCCGCTATCGCCACCAAACATGAATTTACATCGTAAATTCTTTAACAGGAATCAGCATCGCCAAATGCTGTGTGTTCGCTTGTTTCATATAAGCTACTTGAGCTTATACAATACAAAACTTACACCCTGAAAACTGGATCCGAAACTCATTTGCGTTTTATTTTTAGGATAAGCCCTCGACCGATTAGTATTGGTCAGCTCCATGCATTACTGCACTTCCACCCCCAACCTATCTACCTCGTCGTCTTCAAGGGGTCTTACATACTGGGAAATCTCATCTTGAGGGGGGCTTCACGCTTAGATGCTTTCAGCGCTTATCCCTTCCGTACATAGCTACCCAGCGGTGCTCCTGGCGGAACAACTGGTACACCAGCGGTACGTCCATCCCGGTCCTCTCGTACTAAGGACAGCTCCTCTCAAATTTCCTACGCCCACGACAGATAGGGACCGAACTGTCTCACGACGTTCTGAACCCAGCTCGCGTACCGCTTTAATGGGCGAACAGCCCAACCCTTGGGACCTACTTCAGCCCCAGGATGCGATGAGCCGACATCGAGGTGCCAAACCTCCCCGTCGATGTGGACTCTTGGGGGAGATAAGCCTGTTATCCCCAGGGTAGCTTTTATCCGTTGAGCGATGGCCCTTCCATGCGGTACCACCGGATCACTAAGCCCGACTTTCGTCCCTGCTCGACTTGTAGGTCTCGCAGTCAAGCTCCCTTCTGCCTTTGCACTCTTCGAATGATTTCCAACCATTCTGAGGGAACCTTGGGGCGCCTCCGTTACTCTTTAGGAGGCGACCGCCCCAGTCAAACTGCCCACCTGACACTGTCCTCGCACCGGATCACGGTACCAAGTTAGAACCTAGATACGATCAGGGTGGTATCCCAAGGATGCCTCCCTTCAAGCTGGCGCTCAAAGTTCAACGGCTCCCACCTATCCTGTACAGATCGTACCCAAATTCAATATCAAGCTGCAGTAAAGCTCCATGGGGTCTTTCCGTCTTGTCGCGGGTAACCTGCATCTTCACAGGTATTAAAATTTCACCGGATCTCTCGTTGAGACAGCGCCCAAGTCGTTACGCCATTCGTGCGGGTCAGAATTTACCTGACAAGGAATTTCGCTACCTTAGGACCGTTATAGTTACGGCCGCCGTTTACTGGGGCTTCGGTTCATAGCTTCGCCCGAAGGCTTACCACTCCCCTTAACCTTCCAGCACCGGGCAGGCGTCAGCCCGTATACTTCGCCTTGCGGCTTCGCACAGACCTGTGTTTTTGCTAAACAGTCGCTTGGGCCTTTTCACTGCGGCCCCCTCGGGCTATTCACCCTACCGAGGCACCCCTTCTCCCGAAGTTACGGGGTCATTTTGCCGAGTTCCTTAACGAGAGTTCTTCCGCGCGCCTTAGAATTCTCTTCTCGCCTACCTGTGTCGGTTTGCGGTACGGGCACCTTCTCCTGGCTAGAGGCTTTTCTTGGCAGTCTGAGATCATGACCTTCGCTACTATAATTTTCGCTCCCCATCACAGCCCAGCCTTAACGATGTGCGGATTTGCCTACACACCAGCCTCACTGCTTAGACGGACATCCATCAGTCCGCGTCACTACCCTACTGCGTCACCCCATCGCTCATAACGGATTACGGTGGTACAGGAATTTCGACCTGTTGTCCTTCGACTACGCCTATCGGCCTCGCCTTAGGTCCCGACTTACCCTGAGCGGACGAACCTTCCTCAGGAACCCTTAGGCTTTCGGCGGATCTGATTCTCACAGATCTTTTCGTTACTCATACCGGCATTCTCACTTGAATGCAGTCCAGCGCTCCTTACGGTACACCTTCAACCCGCATTCAACGCTCCCCTACCCCTGATGCAAGCATCAAGCCATAGCTTCGGTGGTGTGTTTAGCCCCGTTACATTTTCGGCGCAGAGTCACTCGACCAGTGAGCTATTACGCACTCTTTCAATGGTGGCTGCTTCTAAGCCAACATCCTGGTTGTCTGTGCAACTCCACATCCTTTCCCACTTAACACACACTTGGGGACCTTAGCTGATGGTCTGGGCTGTTTCCCTTTCGACAATGGATCTTAGCACTCACTGTCTGACTCCCGGAACTAAATCTATGGCATTCGGAGTTTGACTGAGCTTGGTAACCCTTGCGGGCCCCGCACCCAATCAGTGCTCTACCTCCACGATTCTTTTTTCCGAGGCTAGCCCTAAAGCTATTTCGGGGAGAACCAGCTATCTCCGGGTTCGATTGGAATTTCTCCGCTACCCCCACCTCATCCCCGCATTTTTCAACATGCGTGGGTTCGGGCCTCCAGTGCGTGTTACCGCACCTTCACCCTGGACAGGGGTAGATCACCCGGTTTCGGGTCTACGTCCACGTACTCATTCGCCCTATTCAGACTCGCTTTCGCTGCGGCTTCAGCTCTTCACCTTAACCTTGCACGGGAACGTAACTCGCCGGTTCATTCTACAAAAGGCACGCCATCACCCATAGATCGGGCTCTGACTTCTTGTAAGCACACGGTTTCAGGATCTATTTCACTCCCCTTCCGGGGTGCTTTTCACCTTTCCCTCACGGTACTGCTTCACTATCGGTCGCCAGGGAGTATTTAGCCTTGGCAGATGGTCCTGCCGGATTCATACGGGGTTTCACGTGCCCCGCACTACTCGGGATCCGTCTCGGAGAGAACAAGTTTTGAACTACAGGGCTTTTACCTTCTCTGGCGGGCCTTTCCAGACCTCTTCATCTAACCGGTTCCTTTGTAACTCCATGTGAGACGTCCCACAACCCCAAGGAGCAAGCTCCTTGGTTTGGGCTAATCCGCGTTCGCTCGCCGCTACTGACGGAATCACTATTGTTTTCTCTTCCTCAGGGTACTTAGATGTTTCAGTTCCCCTGGTCTGCCTCTATTCTGCCTATGTATTCAGCAGAAAGTGACTGTCGATGAAGACAGCCGGGTTTCCCCATTCGGACATCCCCGGATCAAAGCTTGCTTACAGCTCCCCGAGGCTTTATCGTTGTTCGCCACGTCCTTCGTCGGCTCCTGGCGCCTAGGCATCCTCCGTGTGCTCTTTGTAGCTTAACCTAGACTTTTCTTTCAAAGAAAGAAAATGTCGATGTTCGATAAAGAATGATTTTTGCCAAAGGCAAAAGATCTTTCCTTACCTGCTACCTTTATTTCACTTGTTTACACAAGATCAGCTTAAAGGAATATTCTAAAACGCAATTTCGTTTCGGTATCCAGTTTTCAAGGTGCAAAGCTGTTTGATTATCAGTCAATCTCCAAAGAGTTAACGATTCTCATACAGTTTAAGATGAAATTGTAATTGGTGGAGCCAAGCGGGATCGAACCGCTGACCTCCTGCGTGCAAGGCAGGCGCTCTCCCAGCTGAGCTATGGCCCCTCACAAGTTCCATCAAAACTGAACAAATGGAATGATGATTTTTTTGAAGCTTACGCTTCATATTTGAATGTTTCCATTGCAGGAAACGATTCTCCATAGAAAGGAGGTGATCCAGCCGCACCTTCCGATACGGCTACCTTGTTACGACTTCACCCCAATCATCTACCCCACCTTCGGCGGCTGGCTCCCTTGCGGGTTACCCCACCGACTTCGGGTGTTGTAAACTCTCGTGGTGTGACGGGCGGTGTGTACAAGACCCGGGAACGTATTCACCGCGGCATGCTGATCCGCGATTACTAGCAATTCCGACTTCATGTAGGCGAGTTGCAGCCTACAATCCGAACTGAGACCGGCTTTTCTAGGATTGGCTCCACCTCGCGATTTCGCTTCCCGTTGTACCGGCCATTGTAGTACGTGTGTAGCCCAGGTCATAAGGGGCATGATGATTTGACGTCATCCCCACCTTCCTCCGGTTTGTCACCGGCAGTCTGCTTAGAGTGCCCAGCTTGACCTGCTGGCAACTAAGCATAAGGGTTGCGCTCGTTGCGGGACTTAACCCAACATCTCACGACACGAGCTGACGACAACCATGCACCACCTGTCTCCTCTGTCCCGAAGGAAAGGCCTATCTCTAGACCGATCAGAGGGATGTCAAGACCTGGTAAGGTTCTTCGCGTTGCTTCGAATTAAACCACATACTCCACTGCTTGTGCGGGTCCCCGTCAATTCCTTTGAGTTTCAGTCTTGCGACCGTACTCCCCAGGCGGAATGCTTAATGTGTTAACTTCGGCACCAAGGGTATCGAAACCCCTAACACCTAGCATTCATCGTTTACGGCGTGGACTACCAGGGTATCTAATCCTGTTTGCTCCCCACGCTTTCGCGCCTCAGCGTCAGTTACAGCCCAGAGAGTCGCCTTCGCCACTGGTGTTCCTCCACATATCTACGCATTTCACCGCTACACGTGGAATTCCACTCTCCTCTTCTGCACTCAAGCTCCCCAGTTTCCAGTGCGACCCGAAGTTGAGCCTCGGGATTAAACACCAGACTTAAAGAGCCGCCTGCGCGCGCTTTACGCCCAATAATTCCGGACAACGCTTGCCCCCTACGTATTACCGCGGCTGCTGGCACGTAGTTAGCCGGGGCTTTCTTCTCAGGTACCGTCACTCTTGTAGCAGTTACTCTACAAGACGTTCTTCCCTGGCAACAGAGCTTTACGATCCGAAAACCTTCATCACTCACGCGGCGTTGCTCCGTCAGGCTTTCGCCCATTGCGGAAGATTCCCTACTGCTGCCTCCCGTAGGAGTCTGGGCCGTGTCTCAGTCCCAGTGTGGCCGATCACCCTCTCAGGTCGGCTACGCATCGTCGCCTTGGTAGGCCTTTACCCCACCAACTAGCTAATGCGCCGCAGGCCCATCCACAAGTGACAGATTGCTCCGTCTTTCCTCCTTCTCCCATGCAGGAAAAGGATGTATCGGGTATTAGCTACCGTTTCCGGTAGTTATCCCTGTCTTGTGGGCAGGTTGCCTACGTGTTACTCACCCGTCCGCCGCTAGGTTGTTTAGAAGCAAGCTTCTAATCAACCCCGCTCGACTTGCATGTATTAGGCACGCCGCCAGCGTTCGTCCTGAGCCAGGATCAAACTCTCCATTAAAGACCAACCGAAGTTGGTTATAGAAAGAGCGATAAGCTCATTTTTAATGCTAGCGATTCTTCTTATAAAAGAAGAAATCTTTATTTCATCATCCATTTGTTCAGTTTTCAAAGAACTTGTCTGTTCTCGTTCATTCAACGAGCCAGGAATTAGATCATACCATGTCAGTTGCTTTCTTGTCAAATCTTTTTTTTGATTATCTTTTCAGCAACCTCGCTTCAAGAAATGTTATTCTCAAAGCAACGTCTAATAATATATCATGCCTAAAGTTATTTAGCAAGCATTTATTTATATCTATTTTATTTCCTACTATACAACAGATAATAAGGCAGCCACCCCGCCCCAGAGCGGAATGACTGCACTCATTGCAAAACTATTTATTCTTGTTCCAGCAGTCTGATAAATTCATCCTCATCTTCTATGGTGTCAATTCCGAGCTGTTGGGCCTTAGCCAGCTTACTCCCAGCCTTTTCACCAGCTATGACTAGATCCGTCTTTTTCGATACAGACCCCGCAACTTTGGCTCCAAGCGCCTCCAGCTTGGATACAGCTTCTTCACGCGTAAGCTGATGCAAGGTACCTGTAAGCACGACCGTTTTGCTACTGAAAAAGCTGTCTGTCTTCTTCTCCTGTGGAGCTTCAGGGGCTTGAGCTTTCACCCCTAGAGACAGCATCTTTTCAATTCCCGCCTGAGTAAATGGATCGGCAAAGAAAGCCACAATGCTTTCGGCTACAATCCCGCCTACATCCGGTAGTTCTATCAGTTCTTCCACCGTAGCGGACATCGTCTTGTGCAAATCACGGTAATGTTCAGCCAACATACGTGTTGTCGCTTTACCGGTATTCGGTATACCCAGAGCATAAAGGAAAGAAGCCAAATCTCTCTCTTTACTCTTTTCTAGTGCCGCCAAGAGGTTACTGGCCTTTTTCTCACCAAACCGCTCCAGCTTCACAAGATCATCATATTGGAGTGTATACAGATCCGCAGGCTCGCGCACTTCCAGTTCGTCATGTAGCTGTATGGCCGTTTTGTCACTGAATGTCTCAATATCCATAGCATCACGTGAAGCAAAATGGGAAATACGAGCCACAATTTGTGGTTTACACCCCAGCTTATTGTCGCAAAACAAATGGGCACCTCGCTGCTGCAACGGAAACCCGCAGGCTGGACAATGATCTGGTACGACAATTTCCTCACCGTCGTTCTCAGACGTTACCTTTCCTAATATCTCCGGAATGACATCGTTTGAGCGACGGATAAACACACGTGCCCCCAAAGCAAACTTCAGGTTTTTGCGCTCAATGTCACCAGCATTGTTCAGTGTACAATTTTGTACAGTGACTCCCGCCAGCTCTACCGGCTCTACCCTTGCAAGTGGGGTGATTTTACCGGTTCGTCCTACATTCCACTCAACCGAGTTAAGCACCGTTGTCGTTTCCTCAGCTTCGAACTTATATGCCACCGCCCAGCGTGGGAATTTATCGGTATACCCGAGAGCCTCACGTGTGCGCATATCTGTAATTTTCAATACTGCCCCATCAATGAGATAATCCAATCCGGCACGAGATTCTTCAATCTCAATCAGTTGCTCCATTACATCTTCAAAATTATCAAAGTAAGTCAGGTAAGGGTTTACCTTAAAATGATTTTCACGCAGGAAAGTCATCATTTCCTGGTGGCTGTCAAATTGGATACGGTCTGCATATCCCACATTGTAGAAAAATGCATTCAATCGTCGTTCAGCTGTCACTTTGGGATTCAAGTTACGCAAAGCGCCAGCTGCGGCGTTGCGTGCATTTTTAAGAGGGTCCACGGCAGTCTCATTATATTTGGACAATACAGAGAGATTCATTATCCCTTCTCCCTGTACTTCAATTGTTCCATTTCGAAAAGGAATTGTAAGTGGTACGGATTTAATCGTCTTCACCTGTGCCAGTATTCCCTCACCCACAACGCCATTACCGCGGGTGGAAGCCTGTACCAGCTGTCCATCTGTATACGTCAGGTTCAGCGTCAGTCCATCAAATTTAAGTTCTATTGCATAGCCTGGAGATGGCAAAGGTTGCTCCGGGTTCTTGGTATTGTAATCATTGACCAGTTTAACAACACGCGCGTTCCATGCACGCAGCTGTTCCATATTCTGAGCTTTATCAAGGCTCCATAATGGGGCAAGGTGGCGATGCGGTGTGAAACCTTTGAGTAACTCCCCACCCACACGCTGTGTCGGCGAATCCGGCAGCACAAGACCGCTCGTCTGTTCAAGCGCTACCAGCTCGTCATAAAGCACATCATATTCTTTGTCGCTGATCTTGGGTTCATCCAGTGTGTAGTAATGATAGTTATATGTGTTCAGTTCAGCAACAAGCTGCTCCATCCTGTGCATTGGGTTCATGCAGGCGTATCCCTCCGGGAACTTCATCAGGGCAGAGGCCTAAGCCAAGCTGCCACTCATGAGGTTCGAGATTTAATGATGTTTGAGATTTATTCTACTTTTGTAATTGGTGCAAAGCCAGCCAGCAGTCGTTTAACCCCTACTGGAGCCGGGAAAGCAATTTGAAGCTCCATATCATTACCCGTCCCTTTTACAGCGACAATGGTTCCAATCCCCCATTTGCCATGCTGTACCTTGTCTCCAGCCGCAAAAATGGAGGGGCCTCCTGCCGAAGCAGCCGGAGTTGCTTTCGCAGATGAAGATGTCGTTACTGTTACGCGGGGTGACGCGGAAGCGGACGAACCACTGCGGCTCATCGTATCAAACGAGCGTTCTCCACCAAAGTTGCTGCCACTACCTTTATTCAGTCCGCGCCCACCATAAGATCCGCCTACATTGCCTGAACGGCGGTAGCGGTCACGTTTAATGATCGTATCCTCTTTTAACTCGTCCGGAATCTCTTCGAGAAAGCGGGAAGGCGGGTTAGCTGTGGTGCGGCCAAACAGAGTGCGCATCTGTGCGCATGTAAGGAACAGTTGCTCCTCTGCACGGGTAATCCCGACATACGCCAATCTGCGCTCTTCCTCCAGCTCTTCGTTATCCAGAAAAGCACGACTATGAGGGAATACTCCCTCCTCCATACCGACAATAAATACGATAGGAAACTCCAGTCCTTTGGCGCTATGCATGGTCATCAATACAACCGCATCGCTTTGCTCTTCTTCATCGTCATTCATGGAATCAATATCGGCAATCAGAGCAAGGTCGGTCAGGAAGGAGACGAGTGACTTGTCTTCCGCTCCTTTTTCAAATTCCATGGTTACCGACAGGAACTCATCAATATTCTCCAAACGCGAGCGTGACTCAAGTGTATTCTCGTTTTGCAGTTCCAATCGATATTGGGTGGTTTCCAACATTTTTTCTGTTAACTCGGTAACCGACAGGTAGTCTACCATCCGACTTAAACCTTCGATCATATCGTAAAACTCTACCAACGCATTGCGCGTACGTCCTGCAAAGCCCAAATCGTCTACAACTTGAAGGACACGGAAAATCGAAACTCCACGTTCCGCTGCAGCTGCCTGCAATTTACCGACGGTCGTGTCTCCGATGCTTCGTTTTGGCACATTAATGATTCGGATCAAGCTGATGTCGTCGTCAGGATTGGAGAGTAGGCGAAGATACGCCAGCAAATCCTTAATTTCTTTACGATCATAGAACTTGATACCGCCCACGATCTGGTAAGGAATATCCGATTTAATCAAAATTTCCTCGACAACCCGAGACTGAGCATTCGTACGGTACAAAATGGCATGATGGCTATAGGTTTTGCCCGCATTAATATTCTTATGAATTTCTGAGGCGATAAAGTAGCCCTCATCATGCTCGGAGTCAGCACGGTAAACTTTAATCTTGGCTCCGCCTTCTTTGTCAGTCCATAGTTTCTTCGGCTTGCGGCCTGTATTTTGACCAATAACTTCGTTGGCAGCATTGAGAATATTTGAGGTGGACCGGTAGTTCTGCTCCAGCAAAATGGTGCGCGCTTCCGGGTAGTCCTCTTCAAAATTCAAAATGTTGCTAATATCCGCCCCCCGCCACCGATAGATGGATTGGTCACTGTCACCTACTACGCAAATCCGGTGATGCTTGTCGGCCAGCATTTTGCACAGCATGTACTGCGCACGGTTCGTATCCTGATATTCATCAACATGAATGTATTGAAATTTCTTCTGGTAGAAATCCAGTACCTCAGGTACTTCTTTAAATAGCTGAATCGTTGCCATGATCAAATCATCAAAATCAAGAGAGTTGTTGTTTTTGAGCCGTTGTTGGTACTTGGTATATACCTTCGCCACAATCCCCTCAAAATAGTCACCAATCTTGCGCTCATACATTTCGGGAGTGACCAGTTCATTTTTAGCCGTACTCATCATAGACTGAACCGCTTTGGGTTCAAACTTTTTGGTGTCTATATTCAGATCCTTCATGCAGCTCCGAATGACAGACAATTGATCCGTAGAATCCAAAATGCTGAAATTGGAGGTGAAGCCAATCCGCTCGATATCCCGACGTAAAATACGCACACACATCGAGTGGAAGGTGGATACCCATACATCTCTCCCCTGCGGGCCAATCAGCTTGGATACGCGATCCTGCATTTCACGCGCAGCCTTGTTCGTAAAGGTAATCGCCAAAATGCCCCATGGAGCCGTCTTGCGGGTCGCGATGAGGTAAGCTATTCGGTGCGTGAGCACCCGTGTTTTACCACTGCCTGCGCCAGCCATAATCAGCAGCGGACCATCTACCGCCTCCACAGCCTGACGCTGAGGCGGATTAAGGCGAGCTACCGCCTCGTGTATATCTATTGATTGCATGCGTGCATGCTCCTTTCCCTGAGCTTCCATAAATTCACGTTCTATACTTCCAATTTCACAGCTATCGTCTCCAGCGCCTTCGCCAAGTCACGATAAATGATGTTACCTACTACAATGGTGTCACAAACCGCAGCCGCTTGTAACGCGGTAGATTTATCCACGATTCCTCCCCCGTATAGGACACGAGAGCGCTCCGTACTGCGATGTATTTTTTGCACCAGCTCCATATCCCCAAAAGCACCGCTATATTCCACATATACAATCGGCAGATGCATGAGCTTGTCAGCAATCTGTGCATATGAGGCGGCAGATGAAGCACCCAGTGAAGCATCTGCTCCGGTAAGCTTAGCGACCGTGGAATCACCGTTCAAAACAATATATCCTTCCGCCACAAGCAAATCCCACGGGATCACATAACCAAGCTGTTCAATCGCACGTTGATGCTGCCCTAGAATCCAATTACTGTCAGTGGTATTCAGTACCATGGGAATCATATATAGATCAAACCCTGGCACTACAGCCTCCAGATCGGACACCTCAAGCACACACGGCACCTCATAACGCCGAACCCGTGACAGCAAATCCACCGTATTTTCATAGGTTACGCCCGATGAACCTCCTACCATAATGGCGTCCGTACCAGACATACACACGGCGTCAAGTGCCTCATCATCCAGTTCCTTGTCAGGATCAAGCTTAAACACATGCTTCCATGATTGAATTGAATCTGCCAACACACATTCCTCCAGCATCCATTGCTTTTGTTATGATCCAGTCGAGCCGAATTCCAATATCCAAAAGCGTTCTATGCTAAGTCTATGACAGTGCTTAAAAGGTGTCAATGTTCGTATCAAATGGGAACACCCCGTTCAGACAGCTCATGGTCGTAGCGCATACAACCAACTGCGTTTACTAAGTTCTTTTTCCGTTAAAATATCTGTATAGAAACCTCGCACACCCATCTGCTCATACTCAGCCGCATCCTTCAACTCATTAATGGTATTTACGTAGCACACTGCCCCTGCCTGACGCAAACTTTCCACTAAAGCACCACTCACCCGATTCTCTGGTAAAGTTACTGCCGTTATATCATTTTGCTGTACAAATCGAATGATCTGGTCATCTTTATCCTCTGTGGCGTAGAGCGTATAAATAACGGATGGATAGGGATAAATACTCCGCAACGTTTGCAGCATTTCTTCATTGTAAATTTGAGGAACAATACGGGACAAAAGCTCGGGGTTTTTCTCCTGTGCCTGACGGGTCAGTTGTGCAAACAACTGTTTGATTTGGGCAGGGTCCTGTTCTTTCGTATCGGTCACAATATAAGCATCCGGGTATGTTTCCAATAGATCCAATACATCCTTCCAATCTACTGGAGTATAGGAACCGTGTATGGGTGTGTTTTTAAATTGATGATAGCTCCAAGGTTTTCCGCCCTGTTCTGTAGCAACTGCGTGTTCCTGTTGCATTTGCTCTGTAAAGGATTCTGTCCATTCATGGCGCGCCACCAAATGTCCGTCCGAAGTAAACATCAGGTCGACCTCGAATACGCGGCTGCCTTTTTTATAATTTTCCACAAACGCTTCACGCGCATTAGTATAGGCCAAACCATCAACGGCTCCCATGGCATGCGAAATCACACGGTGCGTGGTAAAGCCAGTATGTTCTTCTGTAGATTGCCCTTTGTAACCCAGTAAAAATGTGCCGGTTAATATTAAAAGAATGACCGCAGCAATTAGTCGTTTCATAGGGTGTCACATCCTTTTCGTACAGGTCAATACCCCACAGACGCATACTCAAAACAACTGCCAGACGCAAAAACACCCTCCGGCTAAACCGAAGGGTGACTCTGGATTAATACGCGTTCTTGAAACCATTGCGAATCGTACGGAAAATAATTTTAATATCGAATAAGAGCGACCAGTTCTCAATATAGAAAATGTCATGCTTAATCCGTTCCTCAATAGATGTATCTCCACGCAACCCGTTGCTCTGTGCCCAGCCTGTGATTCCAGGACGAACATGATGCTTCACCATGTATTTTGGAATTTCCTCACGGAACTGATCCACATAATAGGGTCGTTCTGGGCGTGGACCAACGACACTCATATCACCCAGCAGAACGTTGAAAAATTGCGGCAACTCGTCGAGACTCGTTTTACGAATAAAAGTACCAAAACGTGTGCGTCTTGGGTCATTAGCAGTCGTCCAGCCCGTATCTTCAGTTCCAGGGGGCAGCACCTTCATCGAACGAAATTTGTACATTCGGAAGGTGCGACGGTTCAAGCCTACCCGCTCCTGCTTAAAAATGATTGGCCCTCTGGATGTAATCATCACACCAATCGCCACCCCTAGCATGATCGGAGAGGTCAGGAGAATCGCGAATAAAGAGAATAAAATATCGAACAGACGCTTAAACAATCGATTCCCCGCCACATCCAGTGGAATATCCCGTACATTGATCATCGGCATACCTGCAAAGTTGTCAAAGTACGGGCGAGCCGGCAAATAATCGAAAAAGTCGGGGATTATAAGCGTGCGCACTCCAGCTTTTTCACACATATTGATAATCTTGGGGTACTTATCATGAGCATCCAGCGGCAGCGCCAGAATGACCTCGTCAATCATCAGACGCGACAGCGTAGCCTCCAATTGATCTAAGCCTCCAAGAATCGGGCGAAAATGCGCCTCTTCCTCTTCACTCCAATGCCGCTTATCATCCAGAAAACCCACTACCTCGTATCCCAGATCAGGATACTGTCCAAGGTTATGATAAAATCGTTGGCCTAGAGTACCCGCCCCGAGAATAAGCATGAATTGCTTGTTGTATCCTTTTTGACGGAGAGCTTTAAGAACTTGCTTCAAAAAAAATCGGTAAAACAAAATAAGCAGAACGTTTCCAATCATATAGATTGCCAAATAGGACCGCGAAATGTCGATTTGCTTCACGAAGAACATTACACTCAACAGCACGAACAGGCCAACGATATGAATCTGGGTGACGCGGAATACGTCGTCTGCAAACCGTTTTTTGCGTTTGGGCGAATAGAGCGAGAATAACATCCCCAACACTACAGCAATCAGGCCGTAGATTAAGCTCCAGCCTCCATATACTTGAATAGGAAGCGGTTCTTTATAGGTGATCCATTCACTTTCAAATTTGAAAAACCAAGCGATCAGAAAGGACAACTGAATGACCGCGAAATCCGCCACAATATATAATTGGGTTAAAAAACGCTGATTTCTGCGTATCATGCTTTCACCTCAGTACGAGATTGTTCCCCGCCGTCTGGCTTGACCGGTGCGGACAACTTATTTTTTAGAAAGGCCATTCCAAATTTCACGGTAATTCCCGCATATACAGCCATATTGGTGATCCAACTGTATTGCTGTTTATAATGCTTACGATGAAATACCCACATTGCTCTATGAAACTCATAAATAATTTTCAAAGGACGACGGCGAGCGCTGCCCCCTTTGATATGAATAATATATGTGCGCGGGTAGTAGTAAATGCCCCACCCGGCTTGCTTAATCCGGTAACACCAGTCAATATCCTCACCATACATAAAAAAGGTTTCGTCCAACCCCCCGACCTGGTCAATCGTCTCCCGGCGCACCAGCATAAAAGCACCTACCAGTACATCTACAGGATACTCATCGTCCGGGCTTAGATGCCCAAGCTGATATTGATTGTACTTCGGGTTATCCGGGTAACGCTTCGACCAGCCGAAAGCGTAGTAAAAAGAAGCTGACGGCGTTGGAAATCCTCGCTTACAAGCCTTGTCTAATGATCCATCCGGCAAGATGACCTTGCAGCCCGATGCCCCTATCTCCGGATGCGTATCCATAAACTGAACCATTGTATCCAGCGTGTCCGGTTGCACCAGCGTATCGGAATTCAACAACAATACATAACGCCCGCTGGCTACTTCCATCCCCTGGTTATTTGCCTTGGCAAAACCTGTATTATCCTTATTGGCTATCAACGTAATCTCAGGGTATGCAGCACGAATAGCCTCAACAGATCCGTCACTGGAGTGATTATCAATAACAATCACTTCATATCGGTACTGCGACTTTGACGCATACACCGACTGCAAACAATCCAGCGTCAATTGACACGTATTATAGTTGACGACCAGTATGCTTACATCCATATTTAAAACGCTCCTGACAAATTCAGTAATCTATTCTACTATCGCCTATTATAGCATACCGCGCAGACCACGGGGCGCAAAAAAGCACATAACTTGTAACCTTACATAGTTAGTAGAATTTCACAAAATTCGATTCCTGTCGCTCCAAAGTGCAAATATAGACAAACGAAACCATTTCGATCTATATATTGTTCATTGGGAGTCGTTTATTAGATTTTTGTAAAATCCTCGGTTGAGGTCTAAAATTCATCGTGGTAAGATATACATGGAAAAAGGGCTGGTGCCAGCCAGCCCCTGCGCAACCAACGCTCCAAGAGCGGACGGTTTTGGAACAATCAGGTCGAAAATAGACCCTTCCTTGCGGGGGCGGTCTATTTTCGTTTGTTAAACTCTAACAGTGTGACGATTAACGCCCCGAACGTCAGCATTAAACTGAGCGCCTCAAACACTGTCACAGGCTTCACCCCCCTCCTCGGGAGAGTTAGCCGACCGCCCTTGCCAGCTCTATCGGTTGCACGTTTCAATTATACTATATTTTTCCATAAAGGAACACGCATTCGATGGTATTTTATCTAGTATTCATTTGCACCTTTGACTATTTGACGCTCATATATGGAAAAAAGTTTCAATATTTTTCTTTCCATACCTCTATAACTTCCTCATTATGAAAACCAACTTATAAATCCAGTTGTCCAACCGTGACTGCCTATAAAATGGAGACTGCCAAATATATTTCATACGAGAAAATACGCCCTTTTGGTAGCTTTCCAGGAACTGATCCATATCTTTATACATTTGAGGAGACATGTCTTGTCCATAAAGTTGAATAAATTGCTGGGCTTGTTTGCTTAAAATATAGCGATTTTTTCCTTTTATAAATCTACTTAGTCTTTTCCTCCACTTGCTAACCCAGCCATCAGTAGAACCTCCCAACACATTGTTTTGATGCTGCCGATACAAAATGGACGGCTCGGGGTCAAAAACAACCTCACCAAAAGAGGAGGTGCATAAGTAAATCCACCAGTCATGCATAATAATGTTATCCAAAGAAGTCGGAATTCTCTTTTTCACGAGCTCGAGTGTTTCTTTATTGATCACCATGGTACAACCTACACACACATTCTCAATGAGAGCATTATAGAAGGATACAGGTCGTGGGATGTCAGCTGGCCATACTTTGAGTGGTTCCAATGTTTGAGAGACCATTTGTGTAGCAGAACAGTACATCAGCGGCCGACTTCCATCCTGATCCCTGAGATGAGACACAGCCTGAGCGAGTTTGTTCGGCATCCACACATCATCCTGATCACAAAAAGCGTAATAGTCGAATGTCTCAGACGATCTTTGAATCAAATCAAAAAAGCTTTTAATAACCCCTACATTGCTCTTGAGGCATAAAATAATCTGTTGAGGATAATGTTGCTTCAGCACTCTCAACTTGGCAACCGTATCATCTGTCGAGCCATCATCACGAATTAGAATCTGAACTTCTACGTCTTTTTGATTGATGAGACTTTCTATTTGCTCATCTAAATAAGCTGCTCCATTATATGTAGACAATAAAATTTGTATGTTAGGTCTGTTCAGAGTAATGACCTCCTTCTTTTAAAATGTGTAATAGAGGGACAATAGGTTCCATCTGCTTATACATTATAATGCTCAGCGTCCTTAATCAACATAGGCTTTAATATAATAAAATCTCCCAATCATGAACTGATGGGAGATTGTTGATATTTATAATAAGGTTTTTAATTACTCGGATTTACTAAGACACTCCTGCAAAAAATCACGCAATCCCTCACGCCAGTCGCGCAAATCATTTAACCCGTTGGTTCGGATCGCTATATGCTCCATAACAGAGTTGCGTGGCCGCGCTGCCGGTCTGGGGAATTGCTCTGTGCTGCACGGCTCCAATTTCGCTGTGATCTTGGCATCTAATATTTCCACCGCATCCTGTAAAATAGCTTGCGTAAATTCATACCAGGTACAGGAGCCACTATTGGATGCATGGTATACGCCATACTTCTCCGTTTGAATCAATTCCGCCAAGAAACGTGCCAAATCCACTGTATAGGTAGGTGAACCCTTCTGATCATTCACCACCTGCAGGAGCGGCTTCTCCTGACCAAGCTTCAGCATCGTTTTGACAAAATTGTTCCCGTGCAATCCATATACCCAAGATGTACGAACAATAAAATACCTAGAGGAAAGTGTTTGGGTCAATACCTCTCCCGCCCGTTTGGACTTTCCGTAGATACTCTGCGGATTGGTATTATCGTACTCATGATATGGCTGCTTTGCCGTTCCATCGAACACATAATCTGTACTGATATAAACCAGCTTGGCTCCAACCTTTTCCGCAGCCAGCGCCATATTACGTGTACCTGCCGCGTTGACTTGATAAGCCCCGTCTACATCGGTCTCGGCTGCATCCACTGCCGTATACGCTGCACAGTGGATTACGGCGTCAGGTTGATATTGTCCTACAATCTTCACCGTCTGCTGCAAATCCGTGATATCTAATTGTTCGCGATCGTAACCCAGGACATCATGTCCTTGCTCCTGAAAAACCTTTACTACATCTTTACCAAGTTGACCGGATGCTCCAGTAACCAATACCTTCATTCTACTCATCCCCCAAGCGGGAACCGTACTGCTTTGCATAGTATTGTTGATATTCGCCAGATTGAATGCGAGTCCACCATTCTTCATTGTCCAGATACCAGCGAATCGTTTCTTTAATGCCGGTTTCAAAAGAGTGCTTTGGCTTCCAGCCCAACTCATTCATCGTCTTCGTTGGATCAATGCCATAACGGCGGTCATGACCTGGACGATCCTGCACATACGAAATCAGAGATTCTGGCTTGCCCAGCTCCTCCAATACCGTTTTGACGATATGCACATTTGTCCGCTCGTTATTTCCCCCGATATTGTATACTTCACCCAGTTTACCCTGATGAATGACCAGATCAATTGCACTGCAATGATCCTCTACATACAACCAGTCGCGAATGTTCAAGCCATCCCCGTATACAGGTAGCTTTTGATCGCTCAGTGCACGTGAGATCATTAGCGGGATCAATTTTTCAGGAAACTGGTATGGACCATAGTTGTTAGAACAACGCGTGATATTCACTGGTAAACCGAAGGTTTCATGATATGCACGAACTAGCAGATCGCCACCTGCCTTGGATGCAGAATAAGGACTATTAGGCTGCAACGGAGTTTCCTCCGTAAACAATCCTGTTTCTCCCAGAGAACCGTACACCTCATCTGTTGATACCTGTACAAACTTGGTCACGTTATATTTCTTGGCTGCGTCCAGTAGCACTTGCGTACCCAATACGTTTGTTTTCACAAACACTTCCGGTTCCAAAATACTCCGATCCACATGTGACTCCGCTGCAAAATTAACTACCACATCGATTCCCTGCTGCATCAGCTGGTCAATCGCTTGTGCGTCGGTAATATCTATTTTGATGAAGCTATGTTTGGGATTATTTTCAATGGATTTCAAATTTTCCAAGTTACCTGCATAGGTAAGAGCATCTATATTTACAATTTCGTAATCTGGATGGTGTTTTAGCATATACAATACAAAGTTACTGCCTATAAATCCGGCCCCGCCGGTGACAAGAAGTTTCATACAGACCTCCTAAATCTTATTATTCCTCTAATCAAAATTAATGTTTGCGTCAGCCAGTGCTGGATGCTTCTGATCCTTCTCCGAAAGAATAGCATGAGAAGTTGGCCAATCAATCCCTAGTGCAGGATCATTCCACAGAATTCCACGATCATTTTCAGGTGAATAATACTCGTCTACCTTATACAGCACTTGAGTGTTAGGAACAAGCGTACAAAACCCATGAGCAAAACCCTTAGGCACCAGTAGCTGACGTCTATTATGCTCGCTTAAGATGACTCCGACCCATTGACCGAACGTCGGAGAACTTTTACGAATATCCAAAATCACATCGTAGATAGCTCCAGAAAGCACACGAATGAGTTTGGTCTGCGCTTTAGGATTAAGTTGGTAATGCAAGCCACGAATCACACCGGCTTCTGCAGACAAGGATTGGTTATCCTGAATAAAAGCATGGTCTATTCCGTTTTCTTTCATGATCTGTTCATTGTAACTTTCCATAAAAAAACCACGGTGATCACCATGAACCACGGGTTCAATGATTTTTGCACCTGAAAGTACTTCCTTTATTATCATTCACGAAACCTCCAACATCTTGAGTATATACTTTCATTTATGATTACTATAAGATTAATAAGCACACTATATTGGGAGGGAATATGCTTTTGAATTTATCGAGAGTTAATAAAAATTTTGTTTGGTCCTATTTGGTTTTGATGTGGCTACTTATCCCGATTCTAATACTGTTTAAAGTCGATTCTTACTATATTTCCATATTATTCGGTCTAAATATTGCGCAGTCGTTTGTCATAGGTGCTACATACATTTTACACATTAGTGGTATCTTAACATATGCCAAGAAAGAAATAATGGTGCAATACCTAGCTTTTGGCGGTTATCTAGTTGGGATAATATTCATTTACGCATTCCTTCAAAGGGAGCATTTCATTTATTATTGGGACTTTTCAGCCTATTGGAATACGTCCATACAATTTAATAACCTTTTAAGTACAGATTTTATAGCAGCATCTAAACAAATCTATGCAAGCATTTTAAGAGACGATTATTCCGTTTTCCCAACAGTCTTTCTCTCTTTACCATTAAAGTTCTTAGGTACAAGCTACATGAGCTATGTCTTGGCAATCTATACCTGCTTCTTGTATCCTTCTTGTTTGATACTTTTCTTATTATGTATCAAGATTGCTGATCAAATCCAGTTAAACACAAAGTTGAACGTTTTTATGATCTTTGTACTTACATTTACCTTTCCAATTATGATAGCTCCTATGTTAGGTGGATATCTGGATTCTATAGGACTCATTTTTATTTGCTTGTCCCTTGTTATCTTATTTAATAATGATTTTGAACGCTTAAATTTAAAAGCAGTTTTACTCTTAGCAGCTTGCTTGGTATTACTAACATTCACAAGAAGATGGTATGGGTTTTGGATCGTATCTCTTTTTGGCTCGATCAGTATCGCTTTTTTGTTCAAATGGATTCTAGAAAAAGAGTTTCGCTTCAAACAGCTCTTGCAGGTTATTTTAAATTTTTTCATTATAGGATCTTCAAGCGCGTTATTTCTTATTATATTCTTCAATGAATTTATTCAAAGAGCCCTAACCAATAACTTCAAAAACGCCTACTCAGCTTATTATTTTGGTGACGTCTTAAGTAACTTACAGAATTTATTTTATCATTATGGTGCCTTCATTTTTCTGATAGCTCTTGTTGGTTGCATAGGCTTGTTATTTATTAGTACAACTAGGTATATATCAATCTTTCTAGTTACGAACTTATTTATTACGTACTTTCTTTTTACAAGAATTCAAAGCTTAGCTTCTCAGCATTATTATCTTCTTACAGTGAACGTATTAATTCTATTTATTTGTGGCGTTATTCTTATTCTAAACTATTTGTCCAAGATAAAGTATGCAAAAAGTGTTTTCTTAGTTATTATAGTTTATTTAGTCGCTTGTAATTTCTTGGTAACGTTCACTAATGTAAATGCACGACCTGTTACCTATTTTTCTTCTTTATTCAGTGACTTTAAACAAACACCTAGAGTAAGAACGGATATACCTGTTTTAAAACAATTAACGGCTTATCTTAAGGAAATCTCATCAGAGCAGCATAAAGTATATGTTCTGTCTAGCTCTGGAATTCTTAATGATGACATACTCAGACAGATTGAAATGCCTGACAATAGCAACGCTCTTCCATTTATGAATCTGACCCATCACGTTGATTTAAGAGATGGCTTTCCAGTGTCGTTTTTTGAGTCCGATTATGTCGTGATCGCATCACCTACACAATACCATTTAGGTGAAAGTGGTCAAAAAGTTGTAGGTATTCTCGCAGAAGAGGTAATGAACGGATCTCTTAAAAATAATTATATACCTTTAAAGAGCTATACTCTTGATAATAACGTAAAAACCATAGTCTTGAAAAAGACATCATCCATCACGAAAGAAAAAATTGAACTTATACGTTCACAATTCAAAAAAATATACCCTGATAATCCAGATCTATTCTAATTCAATACAGATGTCGATGCATACACAAAAGCCCTCGAAAAAAATCGGGGGCTTTTGTGTAAGTTAATTATCAAGCATTCTTATAAGGAATAGTTGTTGTTTTAGAGCTGCCAAAACTAAATTTTTTGCCAATCAGGAAAGGTAAGAATCTATTAAATAGTTCAATAAAAAGAATACAACTTAAGAAGACAAGTAAGGTAGAAATAACAACAAATGAAATACCGTCTAAATACATATTTGTTTTAACAGAAAACTTCTCGTAAAAATTCACATTCTCCCAGAAGCTAAGTATTAAACCATGCAGACCAAATATAATTAAAGAATTTTTGCCAAAATAGGACAGTAAGCTAGACGACTCTATTTTTTTGGATACGTATATATAAAATATTAAACTAGCCAACACTGACAGATAAAATAATACATAATTATGTCCATAGTAATTTCCTGACATGCCTGGTTTATCATTTATTAAAAATAATAAAAGACCCAGGAAACCCGCCGCGTAAGCAAAATATGGTTTGTTAATTCTGATTTTTTCAATAAAATATTGCTCATTCAACTTGAATATATAACCACAAATAATTAAAGAAGCTGCATTAATTGACGTGCCAAATGACCAAGGAAGTGCATGTGTGTCAAGCTTACTTAAGAATGCACCAAGTATGGTTAGCAATATCCAAAATACATACATATAACTTCTTTTAGACGAAATTTTCAAGACTAAGTACGAAATGATCTGGGCTAAGAAGAGACAAGGTAGGAACCAAAGAGACATATTTAGAATACCCAAGTGATTTCCATCTGCATATAAAAAAGTTTCAATAACAACCATTGGATCAAGCGTTCCGACAATCCCCATCCAATGCATCCAACCAAAATACAATAATGAGCATATATAAAGAGTCGTATATGGTAAAAGAATTGTTTTGATTTTAGACCACAAAAAACTACTAAACTTATACTTATGAAAATTAGAAGTAAACCCAGAAGCAAAAAAGAAAAGAGGCATATGGAAGGAATAAAAATAACCTATAATAAAGCTCTTATCCATCATCTCATTCCCTTTAAAACCATGAGGCACCAAATGTGAGAAAACTAAAAAAATAATTGCCAATCCCTTTAGTACATCCACCCACTTTATTCTAGTTGGAAGAGCATTCACAATTTGCATTTAAACAGTCTCGCTTTCTTAATTATTTAGTATCACCATAAGATGTCGCTAGTTCTATGATAATACTAAGAAAAAAGCTCATAATTCATTTCACTTACTAATTTGTTAGCAAGCATCAATGAACTATGTGTTCCCGCATCAGTCCACCAATTCTCTAAAATATCAAATGTAAGTTGGTTTCGTTGAATATAAGCGTTATTAACATCTGTTATTTCATATTCTCCTCTTGCTGAAGGAGTCAAGGTCTTGATGATATTGAATACCGAGTGGTTGAACATATAAATGCCCGTAACTGCATAATCACTCTTAGGAATCTCCGGCTTTTCTTCAATATTTACAATGTTATCGCCTTGTAATTCTGGTACCCCATAGCGGTTAGCATCAGGCACTTTATGAAGTAGTAATTTCGCTCCTGATTCTTGAAGTTTGAATTTTTCAACAAACGATGATATATCATCTTTAAAAACATTGTCCCCCAAAATAACAACCATCTTGTCATTGCCAACAAAGTGCTCAGCTAAAAGCAAAGCCTGGGCAATCCCCCCGGCTTCATCTTGCACTTTGTAAGTCAGAGTAACTCCAAGGTCGACACCACTTCCTAAGAGATTAACTACATCTCCCATATGTTCTTTTCCGGTAACGATTAAAATATCATTTATATTCGCCTTTTTGAGCTTATCAATAGAGTAATATATCATCGGATATTTACCAATTGGCAATAAATGTTTGTTTGTAACTTTAGTAAGGGGGTATAATCTAGATCCAGTCCCTCCAGCTAGTATAATCCCTTTCATATCTAAGTTCCTCCTATTGAAGCTCTTTTATAAGCAGCTCCATAATGGTTTTTGCACGAGCTTCCCAATTATTATGGACTACGAAGTCCTCCAGTTGCTCTTGATCATAAAAAGGGCGTTGCAGGGTATCTATATCCTTTAGATATTTTCTTATTTCCTCTAAACTATTATATAGATAAATCCCTTCCTGATTTAAAAGCCTTGTTTCTTCGCTATCCACCGCTAATATCACTTTATTAAAACTCAAATACTCATAAACTTTTACTGGATTGATCGTATCAATTCTATCCGAATTCCTCAAAAAGGGGTATAAACAAATATCAAAAGCATCAATAATCGCACCAATTTCTGATTTAGGGACAGTCTCATAATATTTAATCCTATTATGCTGTTCAAAATTATAATTCAGGTTATTTCTCCCAACCAAACATACAACAAATTTCTCATCAAATTCAGTAATAGCCCTAACCGCTTCCACATCAAACCAGTGGTCAATCGCCCCTACATATCCAAAAATGTAGTAGCCTTCGTGCTTTAACCATTTTAACTCGCTAACAACCAAGCTAGCTACATTTATATTTAGTATAGCTGTATCAACAGCATTTTTCACCAAATAAGATTGTCTACACAATGTTTGAGAATGCTTATGCAAATGGTTACTTGTAGAAATAACAAGATCCGCCTTGGCAAGTAATTCAAGTTCCCACTTTTCGAGTAATTTCTTCATCAATGCATTGTTAGTTAGAAATACATAGTCGTCCATTCGATCAAACACAATCTTCTTATTATTATTTGATTTAATAAGAGGATAAAAGACTGGACTTCCCAACCAAATGATATCTGCACTGGAAACTAAATCTTCCAACTGTCTCTTTTCAAACCATTGATTCATATGAAATACGTCTAAGCTTTCAAAGCTTCGGGGTAATCTCAGACTGCCCGAAGGCCTGAATATTTGAAGGCTATCATTTATGGTTTGATTTCTTTTTTTATAATCTGAGTTCTGCCTTACAATACTATTAAGTATACTAATGGATGGTTCTACAAAGGTGATGTGAACCCCCGGCATTTTAGCAAACTCTTCGGCCAAATGTTGCGGACGTTGTTTTAAATCATCCCAATAGATCGGGGAGAAATATAAAATTTTCAATTTAACCGCTCCATACTAATAAAGGCGCCCCTTATTTTTATAAAAGAGGCGCCTTTAAAGTTTTATTAATTATCTATACGATCCTGCCAACTGTTTTCGCGAATTCATATCGTTTTCCTTCATTTGTATTAACTCTTCATACGCTTCAACTGTGTATTGTTTATACAGAATATCAATTTCAACGTCTCGATTTTTAGTCGGAATCTTCTGCAAATGATCTAATTCAGCTTTAACAATTTCGAGGTGATTCTTATCTGCCTCAATATCCGATTCCATCGGCGCATACAGATCCTTTTGCAATTGGTAATTGGTTAAAATACTGTTTCGCATTGTCTTTCTAACATGCTCAACAGTATATCGGGAGGTGTCCACATCATGAATGACCTTCATCTTAGGATTAAGACCAACCTTATAGCCGATTTCTCTCATAGCAAAAGATACAACAATTTCTTCTCCTCCAGCGTAATTGTTTCCTTTACGCCCATAGGCGCTTCTAAAGCCCCCAATTCGCATTAGCGCAGCATGTCTAACCGCAAAGTTGGCTCCATAAGGGAACTCCCACTGAAAATTAGAATCGATAATTTCGTCGCCTTCCACAATAAGCTGACTCCAGTATGCTTCAGTACCTGGTTTAACCACTTCAGGCCGTTCCTCGTGTAAATTGAGTATGATATTCCCACCCATGACCCCGATATCGGGACGATCTGAGAATCCTCTGATGGTTTCCTCAAGCAAGTTGGAGTTTGCGATAGCGTCATCATCAATATAGAGTATGACCTCCCCCTCTGCCCCAAATAAACCAACATTACGTGCAAAGGAAAGACCTTTTAATGGAGCCTCCATATATCGCAGGAAGGATTGGTCAATATTATAGGTTGCTCTGAACTCACGAACCAAATGATGAATCTCCTCATTCAGATAATCATTATTTACAACAATAATTTCATAGTCCGCTTTATCCAACGACTGTTCTATGACAGATTTAATCGCATTTGAAAGTTTCTCGCTCCGCTGGTACGTGCAAATAATAACGGATAATCCCTTATTATAAACGGGTTCACTTTCAATTACCGCCTCAATACGGTACAAGTGATCGTTCTTAACCTTCGTATTTATAAGAGAGAACAGAACTTCCGTATCCTGCGCAAAAAAGTCATAGTTGCTATCTGTTTCACCATTCATTTTATCTTTTATTTTCAGATCCCAAGGATAGTCAGCTACAAATGTATCTGTTGTATGCTCTGATTTATCTATAAGCAGTGCATACGTAGACGTTGAAGCATTAAAATCAATAAATTCAAAATCATGGACTTCACCTGTTTTTATATACAAATAGCAAATAGGCGTTGCCAAATTAAGACCAACAATCGTATTCACTTCATCTCTTCCAACCACAGTATGTCCTTTAGTCAGAACATAGTTCTTAAACTCACCAGTTTCAGTAGCATCTCCCTCAATGATCCACACTAATGGGGTCAGATAAAAATCTCTTCTAAAATCATCAAGTACCATGAGTTTATATCTGTTAGAGGTGATGCCCAGTTCTTGATCTAAAGCGGTCAGTGACTTATCGTGCCAGCGATAATCATATATAGGCTCATCGAACGTCACATGTTTGAGCTCAAATAGAGAGTTCACTCTCATCCAGTAATCATAATCTTCAAGGGTATGCTTATAACTAGAATAGTCACCCAATAACTGGGTTACCTTGGCCCTATACATAAAAGCTGCACCAATCGTATTGTTAGGATATACGTTTAACTCCAATGCAGACTTAGGCAGCATAACATTGCCACTGAACTGTGGTTCTTCATACCAGCCATGGTTGGAAATCACTTGACCGGCAGAGTCGATTAACCTCATGTTCGCATACACCATACCAATATTTTCATCACGTTTAAGATCAGCTACCATCTTCTCCAGGAAATTTTCAGGGAGGATATTATCTGCACTTGTCCACGTATGATATTCACCCTTGGCTAGCTTAAAACCTCTAGATAATGTTCTTGGTATCTTACGATTTTCCTGATGAACTACTCTGATACGATGATCTGCTTTAGCATACTTATCAATAATTTCTGCCGTTGAGTCTTTTGAACCATCGTTAATAATAATGAGTTCAAAATACTTGTAAGATTGCTGCAGAATACTATCAATAGCTTTTGATACATAATCCTCACCGTTATATACAGGAAGGACAACCGATATAAGATCCTTCTCAAACTCAATCTCGAACTTATCAAGAGCCAGAGAAAATGAGTTGTCTTTAGATACTTTATAATTGTAAAATTTATACTCATACCAGGTTAATAACTGATTGTAATTCCCTTCATCTTTGCGTAGATCAATCGGCTGATCCCCCGCGTTAGTTCTTTTAAGCTTATGCGACACTTTAGATTTTATCTTTTTCAGTAAAATAGTGGTGCCATAACTTTTCCATACTCTATATCCCTTAAGAACATATATCATTTTGGACTTGTGTAAGATATGTTTAAGTTTATTCGCCATTTTCCACCTTTTAGAGTTATAAATATTATGAATCTCTGTAGACAGTCTTCCATTATATTCTTCCAACTCACTGAACTGGGTGTTCAGTTCATTATATTGACCAAATAGTTGTCTATATTGATGATTTAATATATCCAAGTTGTTTTTTTCATTATTATAATCCTGTGTAAGTTGAACATATTGCTGTTCTAATTCATCTTTCTTTTCAGACAGAGATTTAAAATCTGCTGACATGCTGCTTATTACATTTTCCTGATGATCTCGTGTTTGAATCAATGTGTTAATCTGATCCATATGCTCAACAATGTGTTGTTTTTGCTGCTCTATTTCTTGGCTTTGAGTTTGATTATGAGTTTGTAATTCATTAAATTCATTTTTCAGGCGTGTATGCCCTGCTCTATAAGCATGGTCCACGTCATCTTTTAGAAATCTGTTAATTACATCCATACACTTATCTATCGTCTCTCTTCCTTTAACCGGAAACATCTCTAGAGTAAATTTCCTTCTTTGTTGTATTAGTTGTTCATCTAAGATTGCATTAAGTAAAGTTTGTTTAATATTGCCGTTATCGCTCACAAAAGGAACAATGTTTTGCTGAACTATTTGCTCTTCCAAAGGTAAAATCCCCTCGAAAGATTCTGTTTGGGGATGTTGGAATATTACAATTGGAGTGTCCGTAAACAGCGCATCAAATATAGCTCCAGAGCCGTCAGACAATATCACATCAGCTTCCTCTATTAAATGAACAAGAGAAGCCTTGTGATCAAGCACATCAGGGATATGCAACTTAACTAGACTAACCCGTTCATGCTCCAAAAAAGAAGTGCCATGATGCAATTTCACCTTCATATTAAAGGTATCTGACATTTCTTCAATATGGTTCATAACAAGCTCAATAGACGACTCATTCCCATACGTAGGCAAATAAAGCAAATTATATTTATCCGTTTCGCGCTTCTTCCTTTGAAATTTGGCGTATTTAATCATTCCTACGATTTCTGTCTGAGTGTACGCTGCCAGAACCGAGGAATCATACAGCCCATTACAAAAGATAAAATCGAAATTCCGACTCCATGTATCTAAATTCCAGTTTGGTTTAGCCATTCCATACTGGTATCTAAACTTATAATCGGACTTAACTTCCAAATAATAAGGGAGATAAGGATAGAAAGCTATTTTATATACCTTGTCAGGTACAGAGCTTGTTAGAGTCACTTTTATACCGTTGTTCTTCAAATAATGATAGGTATCTAAGGACATGTCGCCCCAATCTTCTTCTTCAATGTGAGGGACATAAATATCACAAACGATCTGCTTTCTTTCACACTCCTCAATTAAAGGCTTAATCGTTTCATATAAAACTAGATTGTGAATGACAAAAGCTATAGATCTGTTCATATTCACTGCAAAACCTCTTCCTTTCAGGCAAAAATCTTATACTTATTTTCTTAATTTCAGTAATGTCTCATTCAGTAAAGTCGATGATGTACTCTTCGTATAGGGAAAATATATAATTTTCACTCCAACTTCCTTAAACTGCAACTCATACTGGTCCCAACGTTCATTTTGAAACCAATCATCACCAACGAACATTACGTCATATTTTAATTTTTGCCAAACCTCAAATTTATCCATGGAGTCCTGAGGAATTACAGTATCAACAAAGCTGATGTTTCTGACAATCTCAATTCTTTCCTCAAAAGGAATTACTGCTTTTTTGTACTTATATGAAACTAACTCATCTGTTGTCACACCAACAATGAGTTTATCACAGAGTGATTTAGCATTTCTCAACAAATTCAAATGCCCAATATGAAATAAATCGAAGACTCCGGAAGTATAGCCGATAATCATAAGATTTCTCCTAACGTAGTTAAATTGAAGTTAAACCATTTGTCGAATGTCGTCTTCCCTTCAATTTTCTCAGAAGATAGGACTCTTTCAAGTTGAACAGGAAAACCCACCTTTTTTCTGTTTACAATCTCTGCAGGGACAATATCTTTAAAAATTCTCTTGAGAGGAGCCTTAACAACCCCATCCTTCATTTTGTACAGAGAGTCTACACCTGCAAGCCTTTCAATTAATCTATAGTCCAAGAAAGGAGATCTTGCTTCTACGGAATTTAACATTGAGGCACTATCCAGCCTTTTAAGTAACCCTCTCAAATGGGCTTGCTGGAAGAATGCAGCTACGATTTTTTGAGGTGACTTTAACTTCATGAAAGGTGTCAAAGCGTCTTCTACAATCTCTATATCATCTTCAGATCCGTAGGTGTAGAGTTCACTAAAGGCTCGGATATCAAAGTCTGTAGCGCTACTAGCCCATCTGAAAATACGGTCATACCCAAAAAAAAGCTCATCAGCGCCTTCTCCGCTTAATATGACTGTATTTTTAGCAGATGCTTGCTGAGTCATATGATACAGTAACACTTCGTTGGGCACAGACAGAGGCTCTTTTTTTACAGTTATAAGCTCTCGAGCTAATGATAAAAAGTGATCAGGTTCAAACAATATCGGATGATGAATGGTATTGTATCTTGTTGCTGCGATTTCAGACCACTGAAACTCATTATAATCTTCAAAACCAACAGTCCAAGTATGCTCTACTCTGGCAAGTGCAGTAATAATCGTGCTGTCCAATCCCCCGCTTAGGTAACTTCCAATTTCAACATCTGCGATCTTACGGTACTCTACTGCAGAGCGAATTAGAAACTCAAGTTCCTCATCGGAAGGAGGTTCTTTTTCAGAGTAATCAATTTCCCAATATTTAATAAATTCGCCATTCTCGTAATAATATCCTGGTGGAAACTCTTTTATTTCATTATAGATAGTACGATCATTAAAAAAGCATCTCATCTTTTTATATTGTCTTACGGCTTCTTGATCTATAGAAATGTTGTGGACTAATGGGAGCAATGGAGCAATTTCAGAACTGAAAATGAACTTTTCCCCATATCTGTTGTAATAAAGCGGTTTTACTCCCATACGATCTCGTGCTACAAAAAATGATTTCTGCTGGACGTCTAAAACAATAAAACTGAACATTCCATTAAGCCAATTCAACATTTGGGGACCATATTGAATATAAAGCTTCAATAAAAGTTCAGTATCTGAGTTTGTTCTCATTTGAATTGAATAATTGGAGGCTAATTCTTTATAATTATAAATCTCTCCGTTAAATATAATCACATATCTTCCGTCATCAGAGAAAAAAGGCTGATCACTTCTCCGATCCAAATCTAAGATACTTAATCTGTTATGCCCCAGCATAAAGTTTTCACTCTGATATACACAAAGTGGGGCCGTAGGCCCCCGGTGTTTCATTATATTTAATGAATTAAGAAATACTTCTTTATTTATGGCTACATTAGAAAACAAAATCCCACACATTTTATCACCAGCCTTAATTAATGACTTGCAAATCTATTGTGTTATCTACAAATATTAATCCTGGTACGTAATTATTCTCTGGCTTAGGAACCTCAAAAACAGCTGCTATACTTACGCTATCCAGATAAAGAGGCTCAAAAGGCTTAGGCTTCAAACCAATAGAAATGGTGTATTTACCACTTTCAGATAATAGATTACGGAAATTAAAGTTAACCTCCAGAATGCCCCCCGCTTGCATTTTCGGAACTAATTTTGCTTTATTATAGATATTCATGCCAAACACATCGACACCAGTATGGTTTCTAACCATGTAGCCAATGGTTCCCTCAGAATCTATATCTTTATAATATTGTGCCAATAAACGCAAAGTAACCATTTCTCCAAAAGGGACCTGGTTAACAACTTCTCCATTGACTAACAAGTCTGCTCTTATAAAGCGCGCATCTCCCGTTCCAGAACGAAACTCATTAGCACGTTTTGCAAAAGCAGGGTCCTCTTCTAATAGCAACAGCGAACTTTTCTTATCTGTTTCAGAATTAACAAATACATCCAAAGATTGAACACGTTTCATATCTGCAATTTCCTGGTTAACAATGTTTTCATAAATTTGTGCTACACGTTTCACTGGACCAATTTCGACCATGTGTCCTTTATCAATCAGCAGCGCTGTATCACAAAAACTTTTAATGGTATCCATGGAATGTGAGACAAATAAAACCGTACTTTTTTTGGAGAGCTCTTTCATTTTGGTAATACATTTTGCCTGAAAATAAATATCTCCAACAGACAAGGCCTCATCCACAATCAAAATATCTGGATCAACATTGATAGCTACTGCAAAGGCTAAACGGGCAAACATACCACTGGAGTACATTTTGACTGGTTGATTAATGAAGTCCCCGATATCCGCGAAGGATACAATAGATTCAAGTTTACCATCCATCTCTATTTTGCTATACCCCATAAGGGTTCCGTTCAAATATATGTTTTCCATTCCTGTTAAATCCGGATTAAAACCCGCGCCCAATTCCAAAAGAGCAGCAACTTTCCCATTCACTTTAATGCTTCCGTTGGTGGGAGTAATCACGCCTGTGATCATCTTTAAAAGAGTCGATTTTCCAGAACCATTTTTACCAATAATACCAATCGCTTGTCCTTTATTTATGGAAAAGGACAGGTCACTGATGGCCTTAAATTCAGAATGATACTTTTTTTTAAAGGGATGAACAGCCTCTTTTAATCGCTCATTGGGATTATCATATATTTTATATATTTTAGTGACGTTATTAACTTCCACAGCAACTGATTCTGTTTGATTCATCATTTTCTCCTCACAATACATCTGCAAAATGAGATTTCATTTTTTTGAAAATTTTGATTCCTATAGTACCTGCGATAATCACAATAGCCCAAAAGTAGATCGTCATTGATGGATGCTCCCAGAACCATTTGTGATCAATAAAAGTATCCCGATATCCTTCGACGATATAAAAAACAGGATTTAGTTTAAAGAAAAATTGATACTTATCCTCAACAATATTTAAATTCCAGAAGATCGGCGTAAGCCAAAAGAATAGCTGAATAAATACCGCAACAACTTGACCAACATCCTTTACAAAAACAACTAATGTCGCTGTTATGTAAGAAATGGACAAGGAAAGAAAAATCGTGGCTAATAAATAATAAAGGATTTGAATGTTATAAATCGTAAATTCAACATTGTATATTTTAAACATAATGAAAAGAACAATGATAAAAAATACATGTACAAAAAGAGCAGACAAAATTTTCACCATCGGCAGCAAACCAACTCGGAAAACAATCTTCTTTACCAAATAATTGTTTTCTATAATACTATTGGTTGCAGTTGCTAAGCTTTCAGAAAAGAATAACCAAGGCACCATTCCTGTTAATAACCAAAGTATAAAGGGAGTATCTCCAATAGGTACATTTTTAAAACCAACCTGAAATACGACCCAATAAACAAGTATAGATACCATAGGATGTATAAAAGCCCAGAGTACCCCCATAAATGAACCAAGGTATCTAGATTTAATATCTTTTTTAGACAATTCCCAGAGTAACTTTAAATTTTTCGAAAAGTTTTGAGTTAAATTCATACGAGTGTGTCACGACCTTAAACATGGTTTGGTAAGTCTCTTATAATACAAAAAAGTAAAAATTTGACATGATTACTCTTGCGATATGGCTCTAACAGCTACGATATGCTAAAATGTTGACGTATCTACAAGAAAAGGAGATTGTAAACCTTGTCGAATCCAGTATACGGGAAACAGGCCAAAACGTCGACCCGTGACGATAAAAGGCCGGCTATGTTTTGGGTGTTAATTGTTGGCATGATTCTGTTTTTAGCTTGGGCTCCCTTCCAGGCTGCACTTTTTAATGGGCAAATGCTCGATTTTGAAAAGCCTCTCTATTGGGCTGTTATCATCGCCTCGATTCTGTTGATCCTGGCAATCGTATCTTATTATAAGAAATTCAAGCTGGAAGAGCAAAGGGATTGGCTGGCTGTATTAGTACTGCTGCTTCCCCTGTCTTATGTGCTTTCACTGACTTCAGCAGCTTCGCATTACCTGGCCATGAATATGGTGGTGGTACAGTGCATATATGCCGCTCTGTTTATCATCTCAATCTATCTACTACAAGATCGCTTAGGCAATAAGATTATTCACAACCTGATTATGACTGTTGCTTATGTCATTGTAGGCTTTGGCTTTATTAACTGGTTTGGACAGTGGGTACTTGCCGGCAAGATGGTAGGCTGGTTTACCCAATATGTGTATCAATATCGTTATACCAATGCAGTTATGACAGATACAAATGGTCTCCGGCTGACATCAGTATTTCAATATGCGAATACATATGCCGCCTTTCTAATGGCTTTCCTATTCGCTGCCGTTTTTTGTTTAATGAAATCAAAATCATGGTATGGCAAGGCTACTCATGGTTTCATGTTGGTGCCCATCCTGGTCTCGTTATTCCTGACCTTGTCACGGGGCGGTCTGGTTATGTTGCCAGTCGTTTTCGTACTGCTCTTGCTCTTCTTTAAACCAGCACGTCAGATTATATGGATTTTGCATTGTGCCATTGCTGGTGTAGCGTCAATATCTATCTTGGCGCCAATTACAAATATGGGTTTACAACTCAACAAGACCTACAACGGCGGAGAGGCTGCGAAGGCTTGGGGGTTACTTATTGGTGTCTCCCTGGCTGTAGCTGTCGTACTGTGGCTTGTTGAACGTTATCTGGCACCGAAGTTGGAAAATGCCCTCAAAGGATGGGCCTCCCGCAAGTTATCCAACCTGTGGCTACCTGTTGGATCAGTTGTGGTGATTGGCTTGCTGGCTTTTCTGTTTATTGGAACTGGCCTGCGCAGCGTACTACCAGAAAACGTCCAGGTACGGTTTGAAAATATCAATTTCCGGCAGCATAGTGTACTGGAACGACTTGTATTCTATCAGGATGCTGCCAAATTGATTAAAGATCATCCTGTTATTGGCACCGGCGGCGGCGGTTGGGCTACTTTATACGAGAAATACCAAGATTATCCTTACACAAGCCGTCAGGCCCATAACTTCTTCATGCAGTATCTGGTTGAAGTTGGTATTCTCGGTTTTGTAATTTTCATGTCATTTATCTTATATATTTTCTATAAATATATCCGTAGCTATATGAGACAAGATGATGAAGAACGGGATTCTCACTTCCTGTATCTCATTTTGGCACTCTCAATCTTACTTCATAGCTTGCTAGACTTTAATCTGAGTTACGTGTTCATGGGCATACTGGTATTTGTGAGTCTCGGTGGTATGGCCGCTGCTATGGACAGCAAGCCGCTTAAACGCCTGTCCATGAGTGCTTCCGGATTCCGAATCATGTATAGTGCAGTCATCGGCATTCTAAGCATTGTGGTGCTTTTTGCAGGTCTCCGCTTCGTGCAATCGGCCAATGCTGCCACATCTGCCAAACAGATCATGGCGGTCAGCACATCTTTTGAGGAAATCCAAAGTGCCATTAATAAGGATCTTGAACTTCGTCCTACGCACCCAGATTCGGTTATAAGATTGGCTGCACTGTACAAGAATGTGTATGATCAAACGAAAAAAGAGGAATTTTATAACGCTGCAATAGAGGTACTTAATACGGGCCTGAAGGCAGAACCGTATAATAAAATCATGTATAACTCCAAAGTTAACCTTTTAAAAGCAAAAGGTGAGCATGAGCAAGCCTTCAGTATTTTGGAAAATAACATTTCCAACTTTGTCTGGGACAATGACTGGTACAATATGTTGATTACCCAAGCTTACACTATTGGTAATAAGGCACATGAGCAGAAAGACACAGCCAAGGAACAGAAATATTTCCAAGCAGGTCTCGCTGCTTATCAGAAGGTTCTGGATGGGGTAGCTCATATTAAGACGGTTCCACCTGAAATTGAGTTGACACGTACTTTTGAAGTAACTCCGGGTATTGCGCTCAGTACTGGAAAAATTGAGTTCATGTCAGGTAAGCCTGCTGAGGCTGCAAGCATCCTCAAAAACGGCTTGAAAGACGACCTGAGCGACGCTACAAATCGTGAGATTGCTCGATATTATATCGTCGCTCTGCAAAAGCAAGGGCAGGATGACAAAGCATTGTACGATAAACTAATAAAAGCTGATCCGAAGGAAAAAGAGCAAATTGCTCAGTTAAAATCGGAGAAATAGCAGAAAAAAAGAGACTATCAGATGATGTTATATCATCCGGTAGTCTCTTTTTTATTTTGATAAGGTGAGGTTAGGTGAGCTGTCTATTTTTGTTGGTCAATCTTTTCAATAACCTGTCTCATATAAGCCAGTACTTCATCCTTGATTTCGTTATGCTGCAGAGCATAATGAATAGTAGTTTCAATGAATCCCAATTTCTCGCCAACATCATGGCGATTCCCGTCAAACTCGTAGGCCAGGATCGGATTCTTTTCTCCCAGCTTGGACAATGCGTCCGTCAATTGAATCTCCCCGCCTACTCCCGCAGATTGCTGGCCCAGGATATCAAAAATATCAGGCGTCAAGATATAACGTCCCATAATCGCCAAGTTGGAGGTTGCTTCTTCCTTCTTTGGCTTTTCTACCAATCGTTCCGCCTCAGAGATTTTGGAAGTAAGTGCATGACCTTCAACTATGCCGTAACGATGTACCTCGTTCCAATCCACTTGTTTTACACCTACAACAGAACGCTGATACTCATCGAACACGTCTATCATCTGTTTGAGGCACGGATTCTCAGACTCAACGATGTCATCCCCTAAAAGGACGGCAAAAGGTTCGTCACCGATAAACTTACGTGCACACCAGATAGCGTGCCCCAACCCTTTGGGTTCCTTTTGACGAATATAGTGGATATCTGCCATCTCCGATGGTTTACGCACTTCATTGAGCAGATCCCATTTTTCCTTCGCAGTCAAATTATGCTCCAGCTCAAAGGAGTAGTCAAAATGATCCTCAATCGCCCTTTTGCCTTTACCAGTAACGATAATGATATCCTCTATACCAGATGCAACAGCCTCTTCAATAATATATTGAATTGTTGGTTTGTCTACAATGGGAAGCATCTCTTTAGGCATCGCTTTCGTAGCAGGAAGGAACCGGGTCCCTAATCCCGCAGCAGGAATAATCGCTTTACGGATTTTCATAGGTTAAAACTCCTTTTCAACAAAACTTACTAAATTATCAATAATTCGAGTAACGTTTGTAAATTGCTAATAGTTTATTATAGCACTTAGTCATTGCAATGTTATATACTTTAAGTAAACCATATTATAAACTAAAAAAGATAGAAAATTGAGTACCAGATATGCCAAAATTTGAGGAGAGAGTTCTTTGGATTCAATAATCAGTAACCCTGTTTTAACGTTAGTTATTCCCTGTTATAACGAAGAAGAGGTACTGCCTGAAACTATAAGCAGACTTACGGTCATTCTTGAGGAGTTGGCAGAGAGTCAGCTCATTTCTAAACATAGTAAAATGTTGTTTGTTGATGATGGTAGCCGTGATAAAACATGGGACATCATAGCATCATATAATCTAAAAAATCCTTTTGTCAGTGGTCTCAAATTGGCGAAAAATGCTGGCCATCAAAACGCTCTATTATCTGGGTTAATGGAAGCTAAAGAGACATCTGATTGTGTAATATCCGTTGACGCCGACCTGCAGGATGATCTCAATGCCATCCGAGAATTTATAATAAAATTCAAAGAAGGTTATGACATCGTATATGGGGTTCGAAAAAGTAGAACCACCGACACATTCTTCAAGCGTTCAACAGCCCAAGGCTTTTATCGTGTTATGAGTAAAATGGGAGTCAATATTGTATACAATCATGCGGATTACCGTTTAATGAGCAAAAGAGTTCTCCAGGAATTAAGCAACTTTAAAGAGGTCAATCTTTTTTTACGTGGTCTAGTTCCGTTAATAGGTTATAAGTCTACTGAAGTTTATTACGATCGACATGAACGCTTTGCAGGAGAATCCAAATATCCTTTAAAGAAAATGCTCGCTTTTGCTTTCGATGGAATCACTTCATTTAGTATAACCCCAATCCGGCTTATCTCAGCTGTAGGTTTTGCAATGTTTGGCATAAGCTTATTAATAGCTGTGTATACCATTATTAGTAAGCTCCTTGGAACCACTGTCTGGGGCTGGTCTTCTTTAATGTTGTCCATCTGGTTTATAGGTGGTCTGCAACTTGTAGCACTGGGGCTCATTGGCGAATATATCGGTAAAATATATAAAGAGGTAAAACAAAGACCCAAATATATTATTGAGACCCTATTAGATTCCCAAAGCACCCTAGATACTGAAAACACAAAAAAAGTGAAAAATAGTGAAAGGGAAGCTGTGGCTGTCCAATAAACAGATGCGAACAGGTGACTAATTTGACTTTATTTCAGAATAGCTTTTTCCGTTTTCTTGTCGTAGGTGTCCTAAATACAATATGCGGCATGTCCGTCATGTTCTTGCTCTTTAATACTTTAGGGACTAACTACTGGTTATCGACCTTTATTGGTAATTCTGTAGGTGCTACTGTAAGCTATTTCTTAAACAAAAGATTTACTTTCAAAAACAATGCAAGCCATGGACAGACCATTTGGAAGTTTGTCTTTATCATATTGATATGCTATTTGCTATCGTATTGTCTCAGCTATCTAATCAGCCACTTCCTGATCTCAAGTCTGAGTATTAAAAACAATGCAATTTTAGGCAATCTGTCCATCTTAATCGGGAATATTTTTTATACTTTAATTAATTATGTCGGGCAAAAGTTCATTGTTTTTTCAAAAAAAACAAAAGCCCAAAAAGTATAACGATACGAGATTCATGGTAGTTCAGATGAACTTATTGATAAAAATAGGGTATGTGCTCTCAACGCACATACCCTATTTTTTCTTTTTCTACGTTCAAATATCAAAATAAATAACTGTGATAACCTATAGCATCCTTTTACTTCACCAGCTGCCCACGTGTAACACCCAACTGATTCGTTGCTTTAAGCGTCTTCCATACTTGTGTTCCGCTGATTTCTCCGCGCAGGGCACGGTTATAGAGATCAATAACTTCATGCACTTGCTCCGGTGTCTCCTCCAAAAATTCCACGCGGTAACGGGACACGCCCAGCTCCAGGAAGTTGGACAGGTATTCCGCGCCGGATTGCTCAATCGCGTTGTATACCGTGTTGCGGCAGCCTTCGTCCACACGGACCGGATGAGACATACCAATTCGATCACGCAGGGATGCGCGATGGTCCTCACACGGACGTCCACAGTTAGTGTAGTCGGTGCCTTCACTCATAAAGGTACAGTATACGCAATGTTCAGTATGGAACATTGGCATATGCTGCTGGATCACAATCTCCAGCTTATCGGTACGCGTACGTCTGAGCATATCGACCATTTGCTGAATGTTCAGATCGTACGAAGGCGTAACCAAGTCGCAGCCGGAATCCAGGAACAGATCAGCCGCTTTATGGTTGGCTATGTTCAGCGAGAAGTCACCAATCAATTGCGGGTGATGTGCGTCCGGGTTCTCCAACCGATGTCGCAAGTAGAAATAGAGTGCCCCTGGATTGCGTACCAACACAGCATCCGGCTTCAGGCGCAGGATGTTGTTGTGGTAGCCATTTTCACCCGGCATGTGGATACGCGGGGTCGCTAGTGCAATTCGGCGGCCTACAGCATGCACAGCCTCTACGGCTGCCGGGAATTGCTTGATGAACTCGAAATCGGCGTAAATGAATTCCACGCCGGCCTCAAGCGCAGCCTCCACCTGAGGGAGGCTGCGGCACAGCGCGGTCAGCTCTGCCTGACCGCGTGCCACAGACGATGCCGGAGTCGATGCATCGTCATACACCTCGACCGTCCGCTTCGTGTACACGGGCGGTTTGGGGCGCTCGCCCGCGAGCAGTTCCACCGCCTGACGGCGGATACCGTTCAGCTCGCGCATCGGCACGATGACGTCCCCATGCAGATGGACGTCCAGCTCTTCCAGCTGGAACACCGTTCCGCCCAGTCGTCCAAACTGCTCTTCGAGCAGTTCGTGCGTCATCGGACGCTTCTGGGCAATCTCCAGTTCCAGCTCGGAGTCCACGCGGACCGTTGTGCCCTTCTGCACGTCGGTCCACCACGTCGACAGCGGTTGCCCCGGGGAGCCGCTGACCCGCACATGTACCGGGAAGACACGGTACGGCTTGTCCGTGTCATATGACTGGCGCAGACGCTTGTCCAGCGCCGGGTCGTTGGTCTTCCAAATGCGGTCGCCCACGTGTACACGGCGCAGATCCACATCGTTGCGTCCCGCTACGATGTCAATGATCCAGCCTTCTCCGGCTTCGCCTTCAATCTTCACGCCCTTGCGACGGATATCGTATACGCGTCCGCCTTCTTCTTTTTGCGTGGGATCTCCCGCATCGAATACAATACCATCGCCACGCTTGAGCGGTGCATCAATACGGCAAACTACGCCATCACGAAGGATTTGTTCCACTCGGCCCAGATACACCCCCCGGCTTTTCGGGAACGTACCGTCAACCAGCTTCTTGTTATTGGTTCCTTCGAGGAAACCGTGCGTAAAGCCGCGTGAAAAGCTCTGCTGCAGCTCGCGGATATCTTCTTTGCTTGTTTTGGACGTATCGCCATCAAAATACTTATCAATGGCCTTGCGGTACTTGCTGACCACATTTGCCACATATTCAGGTGTTTTCAGTCGTCCTTCAATCTTAAAAGAAACAACACCCGCGTCGATCAGTTCAGGCATCAAGTCAATCGCTGCTAGATCCTTAGGTGACAGTAGATACGTCACATCCGCCATTGGTTTCTGCTCTCCATCCACCATCAGATCGTAAGGCAAACGACATGCCTGTGCACACTCACCACGGTTAGCAGAGCGGCCGCCCCACATTTCTGAAGTCAGGCATTGGCCAGAATAAGATACGCATAATGCTCCATGTACGAATACCTCCATTGGAAGTCTCGCCTGATCGCCTATTTTTTGGATCTGTTTCAGGTTGTTTTCGCGTCCAAGCACGACCCGTTCCATATTGTACGGCTTTGTAAACTCTACCGCTTCCGGCGAGGTAATCGTCATTTGGGTAGAACCATGGATCGGAAAATCCGGTGAAATGTCGCGGATCATTTTCACCAAGCCCATATCCTGGACAATTAAGGCATCGACTCCAGCATCAATACAGGCATCGACCAGCTCCTTAGCGTCCTCCAACTCGTTTTCAAATACCAATATATTGAATGTTAAAAAACCTTTAACCCCATAGCTATGCAAAAACGCCATAATTTCAGGCAGTTCCTCCATGCGGAAATTATTCGCCCGTGCCCGTGCGTTGAACTTTTCCACCCCGAAAAAGATCGCATCAGCCCCGTTTGCCACCGCCGCACGCATACAATCCCAGTCACCAGCTGGTGCCAGAAGCTCAACATCTTCTCTTCGTACTACTGATTTCATCTTTGTCCTCCCTATATGGAGAAATAACTGATTAACCTTGAGCTAAACGTTATTTTCCAGAGCAGCGATGCTGCTTATTTTATAGCCCTATGAATTATCATCCTATCCGATCATCCCCACTCTGAACCACTAGCTCGAGGGATAAATGGCATCCAACTCAAAAAATCCGCATCACGAACATTTGCGGCATAATCATTCTTATCTTGTAACTAATCTAGTGTACCAGACTGCGCCCCAAGCTTCTACACTTTCCAAGCGATTCCTCGTAAAAATCTCTTACTAAAACATAAAAAACACCCCCATTCCCGTCAAACGGTACTTTGGAGGTGAAGAATCATATAAAACAAGAGGAACAACATAGTAAACAGTGCTATCCAGCAAGAAGCCAAAGGGGATGAAGACTAGGCAACTTAGACGCGCTAGTAGGCCTAAGCCTTTTAGAAAAAGGCATCCTTGTCGTGATACCAGCGTACTAGCCATGAATCCAAGAAAAGGCGTTCGCAGGTCTAAGTACCGTAAATAGCTGCCTTCGCTCTTCCCTGCTTACCTCACTCTTTAAAAAGATTGGAAATCTTATGGCGGGCGCCAGCGAAGCGGGCCATTTGAATCCGAAGAAGCGTCAGCGTTCGCCTTTGACCTGGGATTCTTACATATTAAATCACTTATACAATCCAAGAATCCCGGGTCAACAGCGATCGTAGGATCAAATGGCACGCGTAGCCTCTTCCCACCATACCTTGCCAATCTTTTACTTACACCTTCTACTTCACAAAATTAAACGAATTTAACGTCGAATCCAGTGCGTTAGACTGTACAGCCGTGTTGTTCGCATCATTCAATGTCGTTGTCACAGTATACGTTTTTCCATCACGTTCCAAAACCAATTGGTGGCCTGTGTAGCCAATGCCTTCCTCTGTACGATGGAATGTAAAGGACACTGCCGGAACACCAGCAAACGTTACGTCCTTAACTTCCTCAACTTTGAGGTTTTTATAGTTCTTTGCTTGCTTATCGTAGAAGTCCTTGAGCTGGGATACCGTTAGTTCAAATGATTGGTCGTTGTCGATTTTGACGGAAAAACGTCCTCCAGTAAACTGGTACTCTACATCGCCCAATTCAAATTGATCGCTAATCGCGGTCCAATATCGTGGGATATTCACCGTATATTCATAGGCTTTTGAAGTCTTTTTGACCGTTTTCGTTTTATCCGTCAAATAGTCGTCTTCTTCCAACTGTCCAAAGTTACTCGCTACGGTTTGAAAATCGATTTGAAGCGAGGAAATGAGCGCGTTGAACTGATCATTTCCTTTGCTTACTTTTTCAGGAACTGCGTATTCAGCCAAATAGCGGTATCCATTTTGCTGAATCAGCACATTGTACTCCTTGACCCAACCATCGCCAAAATTATAACGGTACTCCTGTACTAACCCTTGAACGCCTGCAACCGCCAGCGGATACGTCTTCTGTGCCTCATAAGCCGTGGACACAAAGGAATCGCTCAGCCATTTTTGCAGCTGCTGGCCCCAGTTCTCCAACTTTCCATCCGCTGGAGCTGAGGTTATTTTCACGCGGAAGCTCGATCCATCATTACTTTCATATTGCATCCGTTGATCGTCCATTTTCCAGCCTGCGGGTATGCTGAGTGACACACCGTAGTCTGGATTCCCGGCCTCGCGTGTGCCTCCTACAACAGTAGACAAGTCTTTAATACTTTTATCCTGCGCATTAAAGGAGGTCTTGAAGGAATTTAAAAGTCCTGCATACTGGGCCAGATCTTTATAATTCGTTGCTTTAGCATCGGAAAAATAAACTACATACAATCGTCCGTTGTCATAGTACTGACGATTTTCCCACAATACGCCGTCCCCATCCTTCGTAATGACACGAGCATAAGGTACCTTCGCTTTCGGGAAGGATTTTCGATCGATCACAGTTTCTCCCGTTTCCTTGGCTGCCTGCACTAATTGTTGCAACAGATCGTCCGCATTCAGTGGAACCGGCTGTGACGCTGTGTGCACCTCCATATAGTAGGCACTGTTCTCATCCATAAAAGTGGAGATACTCTCATCTCCACCTCCCTGACCGATGACGAGCCCTGTTGGATAGTTCATAGACCAGTCATAGTAACTGTTCCCGATCTGCGTCTTGCCCTCATCATTATCAATGTTCGGTGTCTCTTCAGCTACCGTGCCCGCCTCTTCTTGTGCTTCCATCCGAATAATGATTCCGGCACCTTTCTTCTCCAACTTACCGCCAAGCCCTTCTGCTACTTGACGCAGAGGCACCATGAGGATACCTGCTGACATTTCCGGTGGAGCTGGAAGTGTTACCTTGTGACCTCTCACCCATGCTGTACGGCTACCAATGGTCAGCGATACAACATGAGTTCCGCTGGTGATTTTAACCACATTATCTTCAGCCAATCGAATTTTGCTGTTAAATGCCTTTTTAAACACACCAGCCGGAACCATCAGTGCACCACTTTTGGAATAGGGCTTCGTGATATTTGCATTTTGGCCGTTTACGATGGCTGTATTGCTACCGCTTTGCAACCGCAATTCCAGCATGTTTTTATCTTGATCTGCTGCAACTGCTGGCAAAGCAGAAAGCAGAAGGGACAATGCGACAGCGCCGACCCCCAGCTTACGCATCATTTTTCTTTGAATATGCTTCACAGTAAATCTCCCTTTAGCTTTATTTTATAGATTCAAGAGCCGTTATTGTCACTTTCCAGTAGTTGCCCCTTGAGCTGGCTCCGATGTTTCCTTAGAAAGCGCTATGCCACCATCTTCAGCGGCTTCCGAACCGTTCGAATCTTCACCATCTTCTCCAGACTGAATGGACTCATAGATTTCACCATTATCCTGTGTCAGTACCAGCTTGCGCTTCACAATATCACCGTCCGACTGCATAAGCACATTCACCGTTTGACCCGGTTGATAGTTTTTAAGTAGCTCATTGACGTCAATGGCCGAAGCTACACGCTTACCGTTAATACTATACAGCTCATCGCCTTCCTTGATTTTGGCCTGAACGGCATTGGCTGAAGTAATTTTCGTAACTTTCAAAGGATCCTCGGTAGGTAATCCGACGATAGCTGACCAGCTCTCTTCCAGCCCTAGACCAAGACTGGCGCGCCGAACCTCTCCGTATTTGAAAAATTGGCCGATGACATATTTCACTGTATCCGACGGAATCGAAAAGCCCATATTTTCAATACCGACCGCCGAGAATTTCATCGTATTGATCCCGATAACCTCACCCTTGAGATTGACCAGTGGACCGCCGCTGTTACCAGGATTGATCGCGGTATCGCTTTGGATCAAACGATAAGCAGCATTGACACCGCGGTTCAGCCCGCTAACAACACCCGAGGTTGCCGAATTGCGAAGTGAAAAGGATATAGGCGTACCAATAGCCACTACCTGCTCACCTACCTGTAGACTGTTCGTTGAAGCTGCCAAGGTAGCGGGTTTGAGGCCGCTTGCCTTGATTTTGACTAATGCCAAATCACTGATCGGATCGCTGTAGCTGTCGGTGATTCCGTAAGATTTTCCGTCCGAGGTTACAACCACGGCATCACCTAATCCTTCGATAACATGCGCATTCGTCACAATCCATCCATCTGTACGAATGATGACACCCGTGCCGTGAGCCAGATTGTAGCGATCTCCTCCCGCTACGGTCTCTCCCGTGGCTGAACGGCCAATGATACCGACCACAGAAGGAGATACATTTTTAACAACCTGCGGCACACGATCGGCCGATAACGTATATGTACCAGTTGCGCTGTTATATGCGCCGCTGGTTCCTAATGCTTTATTCATATCGCTTACGTTAACATAGACCCCACCATTAATGACTTTGGCCTTTAACGCAGTTCCACTGCTAGCTGCACCTGCCGTTCCAGAAACACATAGAGCGCTGCCCAAAGCCAGAACAACTGCCCTTTTCCCCATCTTACGCATATACTCACCATTTCCTCTCTTACATGACCCTGTTCTATCAGTTAGTCCAAATCTACCATAGAGGGGACACGTATACAATCGCTTTAAGCCCTATCTTTTTCTAAAAGGCTCCGTTTGCTACATCCCTGTCCTCTCATGCTATTTATATTATAAATTTTCCAAATCCTTATATCAAAAAAATAAGCAAAAACGATAAATAATCGTTATACCAATTAGGTCATTCCTTCGTTTACGAGCATAACCAACTATGATACCATCACATTATATCTTAGTTTTATTGTCGGAAATAAAGAATAAAATCATGAGTCCTCTATCCAAAACACTAAAGTATAAATAAACACTTGAAGGAGGTTAAAAGAATGGCCTACGAACCAATCTGGAACGCTCATCCCGATAAGCTTAACAAATTCGAGTTGGTCAAACTGGAAAAGGACGGTCTCGACGTTATCCGTACCATTATCGAAAACTATGCCAACGAAGGCTATGACTCGATCTCTGCGGACGATATGGACCGTTTCAAATGGGCTGGGGTATATCAGCAAAAGCCCAAAGATGGTCATTTCATGATGCGGGTCCGCATCAACACAGGGATCATGACTTCAGCACAGGCACATGCATTGGCGGACATATCCGCGCTATACGGACGCGGTCTTGTGGATGTCACCACTCGCCAAGCGATTCAATTTCACTGGTTGACGGTCGAAAGCTTGCCCGATATTTTCGAAAGGCTGGAAAAAGTCAATTTGTATTCCTTTGAAGCCTGTGGAGACTGCCCGCGTACCATTGTCGGTAATCCGCTGGCTGGCATCGATCCCAATGAATTGGTGGATACCCAGGAGATTGTAGATGAAGTAAATCGTTTTTTCTTATTAAACCGAGACTTCTCCAATCTGCCGCGTAAGTACAAAATGTCTATCTCCGGTAATACGTACAACAATGCACAGGCTGAAATTAACGACCTGTCCTTCACTCCGGCCACCAAGATCCTCGATGGAAAAGAAGTGGTCGGCTTCCATGTGATGGTTGGTGGAGGTTTGTCCGCCAAGCCGCATATGGCACAGTCTCTGGATTTGTTTGTTCGTCCTGAGGAAGTTCTAAAGGTTGCTATTGCTGTCACCACCATTTTCCGTGATTACGGCTATCGGGAAAAACGGCATCATGCCCGCTTGAAGTTCCTGGTTGCCGATTGGGGCCCGGACAAATTTCTGGCTAAGCTCACCGAGCACATCGGTGAAATGCCCGGACGAGGCGAGGACAAAACGATTGGCTGGCAAGCCGCCTATTTTGACGGTGTGCATCCTCAAGCTCAAAAAGGTCTGAACTATGTCGGTCTGAACGTGCCTGTCGGTCGCCTTAGTGCTGACGAGTTGCATGAACTGGCCGAACTGGCTGACCGCTATGGCGATGGGCAGATTCGTACCACGATGTCGCAAAATATTTTGCTGAGCGGCGTGCCGAATGAGCAAGTGGATGAACTACTGGAAGCCCCCGTGCTGCAACGCCTGACACCACAGCCCAAGCATTTTATGAGCCGTACGGTATCGTGCACAGGAAATGAGTTTTGCAATCTGGCGATTGTGGAAACCAAAAAACGGGCGGTTGACGTCGCCGAGTATTTGGATCAGCACGTGCAATTGGATGAAAAGGTGCGCATTCATTTTATCGGTTGCCCGAATTCCTGCGGTCAAAAGCATATTGCGGACATTGGTCTGCAAGGCTCGCTCATAAAGACACCGGAAGGCTTGGTCGACGCGTTCGACATCGCTGTCGGCGGAGCGCTTGGAGCAGGCGCCCAGTTTAACAAAGCGCTCAAAGGTCGCGTACGCGGGGATCAGGTTGGACCTGTACTGGCAGAGCTCATTCTGTTCTACAAAGAAAACAGGAGCGCTGGCGAAAGCTTTTACGCATATGTACAGCGTGTAGGGATTCCGACTTTTCAGGAAAAGCTGTCTGCTATTTTACAGTCCAGCCACGTTGCATCCTAAATATAGAGTCTATTAACAGCCTGCTTGTATGACATATACAAGCAGGCTGTTTCTTATCCTCATGGAGCCCCGCAATATTGTTTCCCTCACTTTCATAAAAAAAGACACCGGATTACTCCGGTATCAATATTTTCGCAAAATCGAGTACTGTTGGCTTATGAGCGCCTGTTGTAGATGTCACCACCGCGTAGCCTGAAGGTATCTTATATATCAATCCCGTATCATACCGGATGCCGAAGGAATTATCCTCCTTATAATGAGTCCTCGTTTCCCACACCTTCGTACCGTTTCCTTTCAAGCCTGTAATGGTGATGCCATGCATCTTCGTGGTTTTACCCAGTGGATCATATTGATCACTGAACTGGACATACAACTGCTCCTCAGGCAGATACACCCGATCAGCCGCATAGTCCTCTGTATTACTAAATAATTGCAGACCATTACTTAGCACCTGTGTACGCTTGCTGTTTCCTTTAAGCCCTGTTACAGCAATATGACCACTCGGCAACTCACGTACTGCGGCAATTTCTTTACCTGATCCTAAGTCCAGATGGATGTCACGGATATCGCGACCATATACATCTGCTTGTACCCCAACGGGACCATCTGAGCTGTTCAAAAGCGCATAATATCCATTGTGACTGCCGACGAGCCAACCCGAGGTCACTCCGGCCGTCGTTCGATTCCATTGTATATCGCCAGTTTCAGTGTATTTGAGTACAGTGAAGGACTGCTCCGCAAGGTTTAGATAGGAGACCAGGAAACTGCCATCCTCCAGTGGCTCCAAACCAACCTGCGAATCCTGTCCATGAGATATCAAGCCATCTGTGGGTAATGTTTTGGACCACAAGGTGTTTCCATCCTCGTCCAATCGTGAAGCCTGCACATCTCGTATTCCGTTCGGTTTTGTATAATCAATCAGAAACAGCAATCCCCCATCCGGCGTCTCCCGCTGGACTCCACTGCTGCTTGTTCCGGGTTGTACGTTCAGATCCTGTTGATGTTTCCATACAGCCTCCACAGAACTGTCCAGCTTGCCATATGTGACGTGTACTACACTTGCTTCTGTATCGTCCTCGACGTTCAGCATAAAGAACCCACCATTCGCTGCGGGTTGAATGTAATTGTGAGCGTTTCCTAAATCCTTAATACTACCAATTGCCGCACTTGTTTCGATTTCGGCTTGTTTGGGCGCAAACGCCTCGGACACCTCGGAGGCATAGGACGGTGCAGCACTATATCCCATCAAACATGCCGCCAAAGCAGCTCCTGCTGCCCATGTATACACACGTGTACGTAAAACTCTACTTTGCTTAACCTTCAAGCGTTCCAGCTCCCTTCATGACTTCCTCAGAGATGTTGTATGAACCTCTTAGATGTGATAAAACTACAGACGGTTTCGCTTCAACTTGTAATGGTTGTCACGCGGGCACGGAACTTCGTATGATGCTATATAATCATGAGTTATATATTTACCTCTTCAAGCCCGAGCCTAAACATCCAAAACTCCAAAATTTAGAGACCACTCAGAGACTTTCTGTCGATGAATATACGTATATACTTATTATTCCAGCGCTTGGTAAACTATGTGTCACATGCTTTAACGCAGGAATTTGATAAAAGTTTTCTTTTTTTACAAAAAAAATAAAACCCTGCCAAGACGAAGGCAACAATACACTAGTTCGTATTCTGCCTTCCTGCCTGTGCAGGGGTTTTAAAACTATGCTAAACGGTATCTATAGATCGACTGTCTGAAGCGCTTGACTACGCTCTGTATCCCGTTCAAGGATCGGCTTTAAGTATCGACCTGTATAGGATTCTTCGACTTTCACGAGCTGCTCCGGTGTCCCGGTAGCCAAGATCGTTCCACCGCCACTTCCGCCTTCCGGTCCCAAATCAATTAGATAATCGGCTGTTTTAATCACATCTAGATTATGCTCAATGACCAGCACCGTCTCTCCTGAATCAACCAAACGATGCAGCACCGTCAATAATCGGTCAATATCGTGAACATGCAGGCCGGTTGTCGGCTCGTCCAAAATATAAATGGTTTTGCCCGTACTGCGACGATACAATTCGGAGGCTAGCTTCACACGCTGTGCTTCACCGCCAGACAAGGTAGTCGCAGGCTGACCCAGCTTGATATACCCCAAACCTACATCCATCAGTGTCTGGATCTTGCGATGAATCTTCGGAATATTTACAAAAAACTCCGTTGCATCCTCTACCGTCATCTCCAGCACATCGGCAATACTTTTCCCTTTGTATTTAACCTCTAGGGTCTCCCGGTTATAACGCTTGCCTTTACACACTTCGCATGGAACATACACATCCGGCAGAAAATGCATCTCAATCTTGATGATGCCATCGCCTCTACAAGCTTCACAACGACCTCCCTTAACGTTAAAGCTAAAGCGGCCTTTCTTGTAGCCTCGTACTTTGGCCTCGTTCGTCTGCGAGAATAAGTCACGGATATCATCAAATACACCAGTATACGTTGCAGGATTGGAACGCGGTGTACGACCAATTGGCGATTGATCGATCTCAACAACCTTTTCGATATGTTCTAGTCCGCGAATTTCTTTATGCTGCCCTGGACGTACTCTCGCACGGTTCAGATCACGCGCCAACGTTTTGTACAAAATTTCATTGACCAGCGTCGATTTTCCAGAACCAGATACACCAGTAACAGCTGAGAAAACACCCAACGGAATTTTGACATTCACATTTTTGAGATTGTTCTCCTTGGCTCCGCGAATCTCCAGCCATTTATCAGCAGGCTTACGTCGCTCGGTATTGACCGGAATGAACTTGCGTCCGCTCAAATACTGCCCGGTTAAGGAATTCGGGTCTTCCATGACTTCCTGCGGGGTCCCCTGCGACATGATCATCCCACCATGGATTCCAGCTCCTGGCCCGATATCAATGATATAGTCCGCCGCCATCATCGTATCTTCGTCATGCTCCACCACAATCAACGTATTGCCAAGATTCCGCATATGCTCCAAAGCACTAATCAGACGGTCATTATCTCGCTGATGCAATCCGATACTAGGCTCGTCCAAAATATAAAGCACACCCATCAGACTGGACCCGATCTGTGTCGCCAGTCGGATACGCTGTGCCTCACCGCCTGACAACGTGCCTGCTGCACGGCTTAAAGTCAGGTATTCCAGACCAACGTTAACGAGGAATCCCAGGCGGCTGTTAATTTCTTTTAAAATGAGATTGGCAATCGACTTCTCCTTCTCACTCAGCTCCAGTGTATGGAAAAAGTTTGAGGCTTCACCGATAGACAAAGCTGTCACAAAAGCTATATTACGCTCTTGAATGGTTACCGACAGGCTTTCTTTTTTCAGTCGGTGTCCCTTACAAGTGTTACATGGCTTTGCACTCATAAAGCCTTCAATAAATTCACGTATACCCTCAGAAGCCGTATCACGATAACGACGCTCCAGATTGGGGATAATCCCCTCAAAGGTCACATAGGCTTCCTTACGTTGACCAAAATCATTCTCATAGCGGAAACGGATCTTCTGCTCACCCGTTCCATGTAAAATGAGGTTCATTTGTTCTGTCGTCAATTGACTAACAGGAATGTCCTGTGGAATACCGTAGTGCTCGCATACTGACTGTAAAAATTGAGGATAATAAGTGGAAGTTCCACCACTCCAAGCCTGAAAAGCCCCATCCTCGACACTTTTTTCAGGATCGGGAATGAGCAAATCAGGGTCAACCACCATTTTAACTCCTAACCCATCACAATCCGGACAAGCGCCGAACGGACTATTAAAGGAAAACATTCTTGGAGACAGTTCATCTATGCTGAATCCACAAATAGGGCATGCAAAGTTGGAGCTGAACCGCAACTCCTCTTGCCCCATAATGTCTACAAGCAACTGCCCACCTGAAAGATTTAGTGCCGTCTCAATAGAGTCGGATAGACGCGCACGCACATCTTCCTTGACTACGATGCGGTCTACGACCACTTCAATCGAGTGCTTCTTATTCTTTTCCAGCTCAATCTTCTCAGACAATTCACGTAGTTCTCCATTCACACGTACCCGTACAAAGCCCTGCTTGGCTATATCCGTGAACAGTGTTTTATGTTCACCTTTGCGGCCGGATACCAATGGAGCCAGAATCTGAAGTCTTGTCTTTTCAGGATACTGCAAAATGCGGTCCACCATCTGTTCAACGGTCTGTGAAGTGATTTCAATGCCATGTTCAGGACAATGAGGATGACCCACCCGAGCAAACAACAACCGCAGGTAGTCATAGATTTCGGTAACCGTTCCGACGGTAGAACGCGGATTCCGACTTGTCGTTTTTTGGTCAATGGAAATGGCAGGAGACAGACCGTCAATCGAATCAACGTCTGGTTTCTCCATTTGCCCGAGGAATTGACGGGCATACGCAGACAAAGATTCCACATACCGCCGTTGCCCTTCCGCATAGATCGTATCGAAAGCCAGTGACGATTTACCTGAGCCGCTAAGCCCTGTCAGGACGACGAACTTGTCCCGTGGAATCGTCACGTCAATATTTTTGAGATTATGCGCGCGTGCGCCTTTGATGATGATGCTTTCATTCGCCAAATGTTTCATCTCCTTAGCCGTAGTTCACGTCATGCTATATCGCATTGGATTATCCCATGGAAGTGATATATCGCAAAGAGAACGACCACATAGGCCGCCCTCACTATTTTTAAAAGCAAAGCAATCAAACATTTTATTTTCATATGTTTTGCTTCTAGCTTATTCTCAATGTTTAATCAGCTCGCAACTCCAGCAAAGCATCACGCAGCTCGGCTGCCCGCTCGAACTGTAGGTTCTTAGCGGCGTCTTTCATCTCTGCTTCCAGACGCTGAATGAGTGATTGACGCTCCTTCTTGGAAAGTTTACCCGTCTCATTAGGAAGGTAATCATTCTTTGACTCTGCCACCTTGGTTGCTTCAATAACATCACGAATCTTTTTACGGATGGTTTGCGGGGTAATCCCATGTTCTTCATTATACTGAATTTGAATCGCACGACGACGTTCCGTTTCCTTTAGCGCTTTATCCATAGAATCGGTAATTTTATCGCCGTACATAATAACACGACCGTCACTGTTCCGTGCTGCCCGTCCGATCGTCTGAATCAGAGAGCGCTCAGAACGCAGGAAGCCTTCTTTGTCCGCATCCAAAATTGCAACCAGCGATACTTCCGGCAAATCAAGACCTTCCCGCAACAGGTTGATCCCAATTAGCACGTCGAAGGTCCCTAGACGAAGATCCCGCAAAATAGCCATCCGCTCCAACGTCTTAATCTCGGAGTGCATATACCGAACCTTGATGCCCACTTCTTTTAAATAGTCAGTCAAATCTTCAGACATCTTCTTCGTAAGTGTGGTCACCAGTACCCGTTCCTCACGTTCCATGCGAAGCCGTATCTCATTAATGAGATCGTCAATCTGCCCCTTGCTCGGACGCACCTCAATAATCGGATCAAGAAGCCCGGTAGGACGGATAATCTGCTGTACCATCGTTTCGCATTTCTCCATCTCATAGGGTCCTGGAGTAGCCGATACATAGACGATTTGACTTACCTTGTCCTCGAACTCTTCAAACTTCAACGGACGATTATCCAATGCAGATGGCAAACGAAAACCATGTTCTACCAGTACATTCTTACGTGCTTGGTCACCGTTATACATGGCACGAATCTGCGGCAACGTAACATGGGACTCGTCAATGACGATCAGCATATCATCCGGGAAATAATCCATCAGCGTATATGGTGTTGCTCCTCGCTCGCGGAATGTCAGTGGACCTGAATAATTCTCGACACCGGAACAAAAGCCAACCTCTTTCATCATCTCGATATCATAGCGGGTACGTTGTTCCAAACGTTGCGCCTCTAACAGCTTCCCTTGCTCCTTCAACTCCGCTAACCGCTCTTCAAGCTCACGTTCAATGTTGACCAATGCTACCTTCATCGTATCCTCATGAGTAACGAAGTGAGATGCCGGGAAAATGGCAATATGATCACGTTCACCGATCAATTCACCCGTAAGCACATTAATCTCGGTAATTCGTTCAATTTCATCCCCGAACAGTTCTACACGTATAGCGTGTTCCCCTTGGGAAGCCGGGAATATCTCGACAACATCCCCCCGTACACGGAAAGTACCCCGCACGAAGTTGATATCGTTCCGCTGATATTGAATATCGACCAAGCGGGACAAAATCTGATTGCGGGGTTTCTCCATGCCGACTCTAAGCGAAAGCAGCAAGCTTGAATATTCTTTCGGGGAACCCAAACCATAAATGCAGGAGACACTCGCTACAATAATAACGTCACGACGCTCAAACAGAGAGCTTGTCGCTGAGTGGCGAAGTTTATCAATCTCCTCATTGATGCTGGAATCCTTCTCAATATACGTATCGGAAGACGGAATGTATGCTTCCGGTTGATAGTAATCATAGTAGCTGACAAAATAATCGACTGAGTTATTCGGAAAGAACTCTTTAAACTCACTCGCCAGTTGAGCAGCCAAAGTCTTATTATGTGCAATAACCAGCGTAGGCCGATTCAACTTGGCAATGGTCTGTGCGATGGTAAACGTCTTACCTGTTCCCGTAGCACCCAATAGCGTTTGATGCTTCTTTCCTTCTGCAATTCCCTCTACCAATTCAAAAATGGCCTGAGGTTGATCGCCTTGAGGTTGGAATTCCGACTGAATTTCAAAAGTCTTATCGCTAACAACGATATCACTCATTGCCCTGCATCACCCTTATCGTCTAAAATGGAAACATCATGATTTTACACCAGTCGAGCTTTAACGTCTTTACCTGTAACTCTATGTCGATATTTCCCGAGCAATGATACTTGGGAAATATGGTTGGATAAGAATGTTTGTTCCCGTATTATACCTCTTTCTTACCGTGGATGCAAACGATAAGTCTTGAATAGGAGTGAATTAAATTTTGGATATCACCATCGTATTGGGCATCATCGCCGGAATCATAGCATTAATCGGTGGCTTCTTATGGGAAGGCGGCGAATTTACAGGGCTGCTTCAAGGTACATCGGCTCTAATTGTATTTGGGGGAACTTTCGCCGCAGTTGTGATCAGCTACCCAGCTTCCAAGCTGAAGACGATCCCCACCGCTCTACGGATGGCATTTAGCCGTGAGGACAATCCTACGAAGCAATATATAGAAGATTTGGTTTCCATGGCGGCCACCTCACGCCGATCCGGTGTGCTTGCGCTAGAGCGTACTTCATCAGAGCATCCGAATGCATTTTTGCGTGAAGGTCTTCAGTTGGTCATCGACGGCACCGAGCAGGAGCAGATCAAACAGATTTTAGAGCTTGAGTTAGATGCCATTGAACACAAACATGAAGGGTACGCCAAAATATTTGAATCCGCAGGCGGTTATGCCCCTACGATGGGAATTATCGGTACTGTCATGGGCCTGATCCATGTACTGGGCAGCCTGACCGAGCCTACTGCGCTTGGTCCGTCTATTGCTGTTGCTTTTATCGCAACACTATACGGCGTTGCTAGCGCCAACCTGATCTTCCTGCCCATCGCATCCAAAATAAGAGCAGCCAGTGAGAGTGAAATTATCACAATGGATTTGCTGCTGCAAGGTATTCTGGCTATTCAAAACGGAGAGAATCCAAAGCTTGTACGCAAAAAGTTGGAGTTCTTTATCCGCTCAGAGCAAAATATAGATCACAAACCGCCTCGTCGCTCACGCACAGAGGACGCTTCTCCAAAGGAGGACTTCCATGAGAGCGCGCGGTAAGCGCCGTGGGGGTCAAGGAGGCGGCGGAGACCATCGTGACCGCTGGATGATTACCTATGCCGATCTGATCACCCTGCTGCTCATATTTTTCGTTGTGATGTATGCCATGAGTAGTCTGGATGCTAAAAAATACGATGTCGTTGTTCAATCCCTCCAGGATACGTTCCACAAAGGAGATTCTATTTTGGAGCAAGGCTCGGGCATTACAGGTACTGCTGATCGTTACACCAGCAAGAATCCACCCACGACCAAGCAACCGGCAGCCGATAAAAAGGAAGCTGGATCGACAAAGCTCACCGAACGTGAACAAGCATTTCGCACGCAGGAAAAAGAGCTGCAAAATTTAATGGGTGTCATTCAAGAATATATTACTGATAACAAACTGGAAAACCAGATTTTTGTGTCAGATCAGCCGCGTGGTATTGTCATTACGCTGAATGACCGCTTTTTATTCGATCAAGGTAGAGCTGCACTCAAACAAGGCTCTGCCAACACGCTATCCAAGTTGGCCAGTCTGTTTCGAGATTTGAAAACACCAATTAGCATTGAGGGCCATACGGACAACATTCCGTTTACGCGCTCCTCGAACTCATCGACGTATAAGGATAACTGGGAGCTTTCCGGCGCACGGGCACTATCTGTACTCCGATTCTTTCTCGACAGAGAGCAACTTTCACCCTCAGGATTTCAGTATGCGGGTTATGCAGATACCCGGCCGGTTGGTGACAATAGCACCGAAGCTGGACGACAAAAAAACCGCCGTGTCGAAATCACCGTACTACGCCAGCTTCAACAGTAAAACCCAAAAACCTCCTGAGTCACGCAATAACGTGAATCGGGAGGTTTTTTTGATACATATTCATCATTAATACATGGCTTCCGCTCTGATGTAGACGCAGAACAATAAACCGTACGAACAACATGTATAAGAGCGGCGTACGAGATGCAATAGAGATTATTTTGTTTATTCTATATCCCACTATGTATTAGAAGCCCTGGTGAAGTTAGGTTTTATCTTGTCATGATACTTGAAGATTAATAAGATAGGACAAGCTCGTGTTGCTTCTCTTGTATTTGTGAACTTTGGGGTATGCTCTGTTGTCTGCGATAGCTATATTTCCAGTCACTGTATTTATTAAGGAGTCGATCCAACTCCATGGACTTGATTAACACCCGCCGATCCTTCAATCCCACCTCATTCGCCAAATCATTTAGTTCCTTCCGCTTTTCTTCGATGCATTCCTCCAATTGTTTCCATTTCACATCAATAAACCTCCTGTTCGGTGTGGTATTTACATTAGTTTACAAGCTGATACCTTCCCTACAGGTTAAAAATATAATAAAACCCAATTCATCCCTTTAACGGGGAGAATCAAAAAACCAGCCTCAGTAAGGCTGGTTTTTTGATGACTATTAACCTCCTGCACCATGTCCAAAAACAACAATGTTATGAGAGAATGCTAAAAAGCTAAAAAAACCCATAATCAGCATGTATTTAAGGTTTTTTACTCGCATTGATTAAAACCTCCTCCATGATACCTTCATATTCTGATTTTTGGTCTTTTGTTGCTTTGTTTCTAAACCTTTCAAATAATGCTGTACAAATCATAAACTTTTCTTTACTGCTGATTTCCAGACATTTCTTCAAGCTTTTTAAAACATAATAGATGCCTTTTTCATGGGAAAGGTTATTAAACATATATATGGCCAGTTGGTAACACAAATCAGCATAAGTGTCATAACTAAATGACTGTTTATAGTAGCTGGCTTTCATAGATAATTCATTATTAAATGAGGCCAATTCATGAGAAAACTGTTGGAGAATATGTTCAATTAAAAAACCGTGCTTGTTAGCCGACTCAACTATCGTTAATAAACCCAACAAAATCTCGGGTGGGTTATTTTTCAGAAATTGAATATACATTGGTAAACTACTTGTATCACCCATAAGAATTTTCAAGCTAAGTTGATTAGCATTTGCCCAAAGGGTGAACTTTTGTACTTCTTTTTGTCCAATTTCCCCTAAATCTTCAAACCAACTCAGATCAGCATAGCCAGAAATATACTTCATGGCCTCCTCATATCTTTCTTGTTTTTCCAATGCAATTCCCTTCATCAAATAACCTTGACCATAGTAGACAACTAAATGTCTTTCAGTTTTCAATGTAGAATTCTTTTTATTAGTTTCTCTACTTTTACATACAATAGTTGTAAGCGCTCTTAATTCATCCGCATAACGCTCCGCTTCTTTCCATTGATGCAAATTGTGATAAAGATTTAACAGTTTAAGCAAACCATCTAAATGATATTCTAAGGGTACCCGATTTCTAAAGGGTACAAATCTTAGGGCGGCCTCCAAATTTCTTTCCATACTTTCACTAACAGAGATTGAAAAAATTCTATAATGACTAATTGCCAACCTCTCTGAATGTTGGTATTTCTCATTTTCAATGACACATTCATAGAAAGGAATTGCCTCTTTTAACTTCCCTTCTTCATAAAGCTCCTCTGCCAAAGCAAAGATTGTTGGAATGTGGTTAAGATCTTCCATTAAGCGTGAGAGCACTTTCTCCACGCATCGCAAATTTCCTACTTCAACACAACGAATCAGGAACGGCTTGACCCTTTTCCAATGTGGTCTTCCATCATAAAAACATTCATCCACATACAGGTCATACAACCAGCCTTCTGGATAATTAAAGGCTTTGGTAATCAAGTCCATTTGTCTTACCGAGATAGGTTTAGGCGGATTGCCGTTAAGCATAGCACTAAATATGCCCCGGTTAAGCCCCGTAGCTTGTCCAAAACTATTAAAAGTGTAGCCACCTAGTTTTAATTCTTTCTCAATTTCCGAACGGATCGTGGTTGCATTTTCCAATAAAAACACCCCCGGCGTATTCAGAGGATTTTAAAAAATCACCCTCCTCGACAATCAATTACAATATACTAGAAATTATATGAATAAATTGGATGACGGTCAACCCCTTTTCTACACTGTTTTATTATATTATGGAATTTGATGTTTATTAAAATAGTTCTTACAAGAACTAAATATCGAATAATTAAGGTAATTTAATTACCTCCACGCTTAATCCAGCTTTGTCTACACTCATACTATAGGAGTGTGGGTGTCTATGGAAACAACCAAACTATTAGGAACGAAAATCCGTCAATTTCGAAAATTGCGGGGTATTACACAAGAACAGTTAGCAGAAGCATCCGATTCAACAGGTTCCTATATCGGCAAGTTGGAGCGCGGTGAGGTCAATGTACAAATTAAAACTTTGGAGAAAATAGCCGAAGCGCTAGACACCAATGTATTTGCATTTTTTGATTTTAATCCTTTTAAAGAACTCAAAAGTCAGCCCTGGATATGGGAATGCGTTCATATCCTTTCCCAGCAGAATGAAGCGGATCAGAATAAAGCTTATCGTATTTTAAAAGAACTGTTTACCTCTTCAGAGCGTGAGCTTTCTGAAAATAACTTCGATGATTCAGGCAACTAACTAAAAAATTAACTTTTTCCCGAGTAGTCATACACGTAATATGTCAAAAGGACTATATAATTTACTTAGAGTAGTAGATTATATAGCCCTTTTGTATTCTAAAAAGTCATTTCCTTGATATTGTTCTCCACTGCTTTAATCACTTTTTCATATTCTGTCCGTTGTTCATGTGTCGAATGATCCTTATATTTCTCAAACAACAACGTGATAGACTTGATATAGTAAGCCTTATCGTTTAACTGTGAAGTTGCCTTTAAACTATTCAGCATACAGTCTATTGCCTCAGAATAGTTCCCTTTATTAAAATAGTAGCGACTAAGCTCAAGAAAAAAACGGGAATAGTTTGCTAGATTATAATTCGTCTTGTAATAAGAAATATTTGTACGTAAGTCTCTAAACTCATTAATATTCTCTCCAAAAAGAATTAAATATTCGTCTATCATATAATTATAAGTATTGGCAGACTCTAATATGGTTAGTAACCCAAGTAATATTTCCTGAGGATTATTCCTAATAAGTTCTACATAGGCAGGTAAATTAGTCATATCTCCCATCAGAATTTCTAAATTCAAGCGGTTTGCTTCCGCCCACATTTCAAATTTCCGTGCCTCTAACATACCAACCTCATCTAGACCTTCAAAATCAGTTAAATTTGCATAGTAGGGGATGAACTCCATAGCTTTTTTGTATAACCCCTGTTTCTCGTAGGCATTCCCCTGCGTTAAATAGGCTTGACCATAATAGACGATTAGATGTCTTTCTGTATTTAGAGGCTTAACTTCACGTTTTCTTAATCTAGCCTGAATCTGCTGCTGATAAATATTTGTGGCAATTACCTCAAGTTCTCTTGTATATCGTATAGTTGTCTCACAATCATCAACTTGGTAGTACACATTTGCCAGCTTTAATAAAGCATCCAATTGATGAGATTCAGGCAAATTTTTGCGATAAGGAGCAAATTTTATAGCTTGTTGACGATTATTCTCTAAATCTTTGTTTAAAGAACAAGAAAATAGCCTAAACTGGCTGATTGCCAACCGCTCGGAATGATGGTACCTTTCGTTCTCTACCACACACTCGTAAAAGGAGATCGCTTCCTTTTCCTTGCCTGCTTCGTGCAGTTCTTCTGCAAACTCAAATACTGTTGACACATAAGATAAGTCCTCGGTTAGTCTCGACAATACCTTTTGAATACACTCCTTCCTCCCCAACTCCACACAACGCAATAAAAAAGGTTTGATCCGTTTCCAGTGCCCTTTCCCCTCGTGAAAGCATTCATCTATGTATAACTCATACAACCAGCCTTCGGGATACCCTAATGCCTTGGTAATCAAGTCCATCTGCCGAACGGAGATGGGCTTGGGTGGATTACTGTTCAGCATGGTACTGAATGTACCACGGTTAATACCGGATATTTTACTAAAGCTGCTAAATGTATATCCCCTCTGCTTTAGTTCGGTCTCTATCTTCGAGCGGATCGTAGGTGTATGTTCCATTTCAATCCCCCTCAATATAGTTTCAGACATATCGTAAGTCATACTTAGCATGTGATTTCGACCATAAGAACTTCATTTCATTACAAAATAACTAAAATAGTGAAATATATAGTCTATAAAGTCATTTTATTTTATGATGCCTTAGAAAGAAGCCTTTTTTTTACGAATTCCGTGATAATTGAAAAGTTGAATGAGGTACATCTGGAGAAGCATTAAAAGCAAACTTCAAGTTTTTTTATTTGAATGTCACAAATGTATATCTTTTTCAGTTATATAGGCAGAAGGGAGGGACGTTAATGGAAAAGCTAAATACAGATAATCAAAACGCAGATATCAATCTTGTCATAGAGCAGGTCCAAGCAGGCGACAAACAAGCATACACACATATCATACGGCGTTATCAACAACAGATCTTTTTATATTGCTACTATTTACTTAAAAATCGGGAAGAAGCGGAAGATGCTGCTCAAGAAATATTCATTAGAGGGCTAGAACATATACATCATTTTGTGCCTACCGTCTCTTTTTCAGCTTGGCTTTACAAAATCGCTCAAAATCATTGTACTGACCTATTAAAAAGAAACGCTAGAACATTCAAGTCCTTCATTCAGTACAAACTGAATCTAAAGCAACAGCCAATACACGAGTATACAAATTTAATTCACGAGTTACTGGATCAGCTAACATTAAAAGATCGACAGATTTTATTATTACGTTCGCTTGAGGATTACAACTACGAAGAGATTGCTACAATTATGGGACTGAAATCATCCACGATCCGAAAAAGATATGAGCGGCTCCGTAAAAAGCTAATCGACTACAATGAAAAGGGAGGAAAAACATATGAGCATTCCTTTAAAATCGGAAGATAAAGAAATCGAGCACTTACAAAAGCTTATTCGGAATACCCCTTTCCAAGTGGATTTAATTGATAAAACTATGGAACGCTATAATACAATGAAAACAAGACGCTACAAACGCTCTAACTCCCGTTCGAAAAGGGTTCGCAATACCTTTCTCGGAACCTCCGCTGCACTTGTAGTAGCGTTTGCACTTGTCGTTAGTACTGGATTTATTTCACCAACAATGGCTGCTTCCTTGAAACAAATTCCAGGTATAGATTCTATATTCCAGCTTGCTGGTGATATTGGTTTACAAACAGCAGACGAAAAAGGGCTAGTATCCAAACCAAATCTTAGTGATACTCACGATGGCCTGACTCTCAGCGTACCAGAGGTCATGTTTGACGGAACACGTGTATCCATTGCCTTAGAACGACAAACCACTGACAAAAGATTTACAAAAGAAACAGTATCATCACTGATCAACGATATAATACTTACTATTAATGGGAAAGAAATAAACTCTTATGCACCTGCTAATACAAGCAACTCCATTGATCCTTATATGATTCCTGGAAAAAGCTCCAACTCAGTAATTATACAGTTCTCAGATTTACGTAACCAGGGGGGAAAATCCTTTCCAGATAAGTTTGATTTAACGCTTTCCATGCCCGTGGCAGGGGTTCAGCAACCGTTCAAAATTCATATCCCTGTCGAGAAGAATACTAAAAACAACATAGTACAGACACCTGGCCTCAAGCGCCAGTATGAGAAAATTCATTATACATTGGAAAAGATTGAGCTGACCCCAATTACAACTAATATAACTACACGTATTGAATTACCCAAACCCCTAAAAATCTCTACTTTACCTTTAATAAGTTATGAACTTTATGATGATAAGGGAAATGAAATAAAACAAATCGGGGGCAAAGGTTGGAGTGCAACAGACGGTAATGTTCTAATGACTGATTCTCAGTTTGAACCCTTTATATCCCCTCCAAAAGTTATTACTATTAAAGTTTATAAATACATTTTTAAAGAAGGGAATAAAAGTAAGTTTGAATTGGATAAGGACGGTAACCCAATAAAGGAGTATTTCCCTGATCTAGAGATCAGCTTACCAATAAACTCATAAAAATAGCTGTCGAGAGGAATCTCGACAGCCTCAGTGAAGAAAGTGAAAGTATATTTCTCTTTCTTCACTAGCTTATCTTTTAACTATAAATGTATAAACCCCTAACTTGTCACCATTAGATTTATATGCCGCCACTTGGGCTGTACCATATCCAATAACTGTAGCTTTATTGCCAGTGAGCTTAATAACGTTACTTCCATACAAAAGCATCCAGTTTGAACCTTCCATGTAGTAGTCACTTCCCATACCAAGAGGTACTTCTGTATCTTGCAGTTTAATAGGTGCCTTTTCTCCGTTAGCAGGCACAAATGTTACTTTCACTGTGGCAGGAGCTCCAACAGATATTGTTGAACTTACTGGTGAAGCCGAGGCTACTCCCCCTAAAGATAAAGCTAACGCGGAAATTGATAGTGCTAAGATCGCTTTTTTCATTTGTTATTTCTCCTCTTTAAGTATTTTTACTGATTAAACATTAGACTTCCAAGTAATTGTAGACAGTAGACATCACCAAAATACTAGTTATTTCATTTCTTTCATCTCCTTCCTTCTAATTAACTCCATTCTAATTCTTGATATGTTACAAAAAGAATAGAAATAAACATATCATTTCATTTTTTACAAAATAATCATATAGGGGTTTTCTCGTATAAAAAAATGAGCAGGTAGGATACTAAATCCCCCTGCTTATTTCAGCGATAGTATTTATATCATTTTAATTAGCTGTCGGTTCGGTTCCCCAGACAAGTACGCCATTGTGATACAACGTAGCCTTCGTATGATCGGCATATGAAGTTTGCGTGCCTTTATACGAGTAATCGTCACTTTCGTTATAGTTCGACCAGTCTGTTTTATGAATTCGAGTTTGGATTTCGCCCGTGCTTCCTCCAGGTGCTAACACGCCTCCATTCGAGTTGAAGCTGACTTCCAAATAATAATCAGCACCGGTTGCAGCTTTATCCATTTTAACCAGCTTACCATTCAGCTTCGAGCAGCTCAGCACCGCATAGTCGCAGTTAAATGTCTGGTCACGGTCACCGTCGATCGTGTAGTAGTAGCGAAGTTTCAACTCGTTGATCGGTACGGAGGTTGTACCTTTATTTAAAATTTGGAAATGCGGCTTCAAGTTATTGTCGTTCACATTTGTATCCGCTGTGCGATACTGGAGCACCAATCCCGTTGTCGGCTGCTGAGTATCCGCTTTCGGCGCTGCGCTAGCCGTGTTCGAAACCGTTTGACCTGCATCGTTCTTCGCTACGACTTGGTAATAGTACGTCGTGTCTGCTGTTACGGCTGTGTCGGTGTAGCTGCTTCCGTATACATCGCTCGCTACTGTGGCGAACGCGCCGTTTTCAACCGTCGAACGCTTCACTTCATAGCTTGCTGCATTCGCTGATGCTGTCCAGCTCAGCTTTACTTTCGCCGTTTCGCCCGCTGCGTTCAGCGTGAAGCTACCCGGTACTGACGGTTGCTCGGTAATGCCATACGTTTTTAAGTTAGTCGGGAGCTTTTCAAGCGTAATGACGTTCGGATGATTATACACTTTTTTCAGATGCTCAAGACTGTTTTGTTTGCCGTCTCTCAAGAAATCCCCATACCATGTAGCGAACCAGCTCCAATGGGCTTGATACGCCTTCATCAGATCAGGGTCCGGGATAGGTCCGTTTTCGCTCATGGCAACTAGCTTTTTGTCCTTGCCCAATGTAACAAGGTCTTCATATTTTGCAATTTGCGGGCTGTAGTCGCCTGCTTGCGGATAAGAGTCGAAGCTCAAAATATCCACATACTCATCTCCCGGATACCAGTCGGGAGCAGCAGAGTTCCAGACCCAGATCAGATTGTTCAATTTGTGCACATTAGTCAAACGATCGTGCATCAAAATATACAATTTTTTAACAGGCTCAGGACCTTTAGCGCCCCACCAGAACCATTTGCCTTCCGCTTCGTGCAAAGGACGGAACAGGACAGGAACTTTCGCATCCTGCAACTTCTTCAATTGCCCTGCAATCACATCGATGTCGCGAATAAGCAATTTATAATCTTCGGACTCTGGATGATTCATCGCATATTCTATATCGAATGTAGTCGAATCGGCATAGAAGCCTCTCCACCATTCTTTTCCCTGCGTATCGATCAGACCTTTCGGCGCGTTCCAGTGCCATGCAAAGGTAACAATGCCCCCTTGCTTATCCCATTCAATCGCCTTTTCCGTCTCTGTGGAACTAAGACCGTGTTCCGCTCTGCTTGGGGAATAGTCAATCAGGTCAAGTGCCGCAATAGCCGGCTTTTTACCTACATTCGCTTGAAGCCAATCAATTTCGGGCATATCCTCTTGACCGGAAAGCATATTCTTCCCGTATTGATCAACCAGATAGTTCATCAATGCTCTTGCTTCTACCGTCGCATTCGGATTGGTGAGCGTTTTGGTTACTGCATGTGGTGGACGGTCAGCAGCTGGCTCCAGCTTGACGTAGTCGATATCATACCAGCCCCAGCCTGTTTCAAAACCGATCGTATTCGCCCCTGCATTCAACAGAACCTTACCACCAGAGGTTTCTTTAAAATCAGCCGATTTCCAAAGTACCAGCTCGCCAGACGCTTTGCTGTTTAAAGAGAAGTTGGTGCGTTTGTCATCATGAGGCGAACGGTAGCCGATTGTAAGATTGTACAAGCCTGCCGTGGGAGCCTGGATCGTCATCGTCAGGGAATCCCCTGCATTGTGGAAATTAGTTACATAACCAGTACCGGAGAAGCCGGTCCCACTGGATTCCACAACGGTCCCCTTCAGCGTGCCATCTTCCGCTTCATAGCGATCCGGACCGTCTACAGGCGCCCTCGGAACCGCTTTCAAGACATTGGATGCGCTCGTTCCTGCCTTTGTTTTTGCGGTTATTTTATAATAGTAAGAAGTACCGTTCGTTACGTTCGTATCCGTATAAGACGTTTCGACCAAGTTGGATGCTACAGCAGCAAAAGGACCGTTTTCATACGTTGCCCGCTGTACGCTGTAACCTACAACTCCGCTGGAAGCGTCCCAGGATAAATCGACTTTCCCATCGCCAGCCTCAGCCCTCAGCGCAAAGCTTTCAGGATTTTCTACAGGCGTATCATTGCCAGCAGTCAACACGATGTGATAAGCCGTCAAAGGCGGTACTGTATAGGTAAAGCGGTTGCCTGAAATTTGCGTGATTGGCGCTGCTTCCTTAATTTGCGAGCTATTTTTGTCGAAGCCCCATACTTTAGCGGAACCGTAAGTCGTCTCGCCGGAAAGATCAAATTGGGCGTCGAATGCACTGTCCATGCTTTTATTCATGACAACGAGGTGCAGTTCTTTGTAGGATGCATCCATTACGGAAGCATGCACCGAGCTATTAACAATATCCGACGTTTGTGCATGAACGCTGATATCACCGAAAGTAGAGCTTTTTCCGTCATAATTGCGGTAAAGTTTGTAAGCGGCACTAACGTAGTTGTTGGCACCATCCTTTAACTTCCAGTAGTTTGCCATATAGACGTCGTTTTTGCCCAAGATGCCCAGCACATCAGTCATAGCGATACCGCCGGAAATATCATTTTCGCCACCATAGCTATACTCAGTCAAAGCCAGCTTGGTTCCTGGGTAATACTTATCCACCGACTGCTTTAATCGAGGCAGTATAGGCAAGAATTCACTGTTCCATTGAGCAATCCAGCTATCTTCCTTGTAGGTCGGGTCCCACAAAGTACGAGGCGCTTGCATTCTGGCTTTCTTCGTTTCGTCGTTGCCTACCTCATTTGTAATTCGTATGCCCCCGCCCATCGCTTCAGGATACCAGTGTACATCAAAGACATCCAGCAATCTCTTGCCTTCGGCTTGCGAGCTGAGACGCATTTGATCCAGGTAATAGTCCACGAACCAGCTGTAGTTGCCTTTTACAGAGTTCCAATCAGGTGCAGTTTGAAGATCTTTATAGGCGCCAAAACCGTAAAGAACGGGCCCAAAAATTTCCGCACCCGCGTCAACCGCTTTAACAGCTTTGGATAAACTTACCGACCGGTCTACCAACTCTTTGGCTCCAACCTTTTCACCATGAATACGCGGATGCGTATGCGACCAGAGAGCGGGTTCATTGTCGAGCGCATATCCTTTCACGCCCGTTTTTGTTGAAGCAACGCCGTACTTTTTCACTAAAAAGTTGACGAATTCATCCGCATAAACCTGATTGTCTTTCAGATCAGGCTGCAATTGAAACGGCGCATTTTTAGCGTTTACGACCTCATTCCACCGAGCGGAAGGAGCCTTTTCGCTTTCCTGCACACTTCCGTTTCCATCCTTGGCCACATAACCGGCCATCGGCAGTGTGACTAAAGAATATGTGCCCTGCTTCAGCGATTGATCGTGAAACGAGGTTGCCACCGCACCTGGCTTTTCACATTCGGCTTTTGTCAATCCGGCGTTGTCGCATAAATAGCTATCGCTGGACTGCATCCAGTCGCTTCCTGCATTGGACATATTGTTTTCCCAGTTATATCCGGTCATTCGATTGCCACCAAGTCGTCTGGCAGTCAGATTCTCATCGCCTGCCAACTCCTGATTCGTACCGTAAATATAAGGGCTAATAGGCTTACGATCCTTGGATGTATCGACTTTAATGGTAACAGTCTTTGCCGTTTGACCGTGAACTACAGTTGGAGTCGGTAGAGCACCCCCTACTATAATCGTGCATGCCATGACGACAGGCAGCCATTTGGAACGTTTGGACCAAATACTACTACTATTTTTCGCCTTCATGCCGTTTTCCTCCCTTCAATTTAAAAAGAGCGGCACCCATACGAATGCCCCTCCTTGAGGCTTTAAGGCCCCTTCCCTGTCCCCAAACGAGCTTATCGTTCCGTTGCAGCGTCATATCCGTGCTTGAAATGTTCCAGCCGAAAACAACACCCTCTTTCTTTGAAACTGGATTTATAATATTACCTTAACACAAAGGTATATTGACATTTTTAACTATTGTTTTAATTAGCTAGTATTAATTTCTTAAATAACCATATAGCTTGAGGTATCACAATAGCTCTTGCTCATCCACACTCGTCTTCCCTAGCGCACTTTATCCTTTTGAATAAGCTTATAATAGATGCGTGCAGGCTCTGATTCTCCAGTGGATAAAATGTATTCTGCTAAAGGTGCGCACAGCTTTTGGAGATAAAAGGAGTATAGCAGCTCGGCCGTGTCAAAATGAATTTTCAACACTTGCTTCATCAAGCCTTCGAATTTGGAGTAATCCAGTTCTTCCGGGGTAATATCAAACGGGTACTCAGGAAAGGTTTTTTTCTGAATTTCAACAAACTGCTCCCTAAGCTTCGGTTGATTGCCTGAACGGGCAGCCGAGAAATTCATCATAAAAAAAGATACAAAATCCGTCTCACGGTCACTTAACTCATAGTACTCACACCAACGCATGAATATCAGCGGTTTTACCATATATAAATCTCCTTTAACAAAAGTTCAGATTTATCATGAATCTTACAAAAATCTAGCGGGTTCCATCTTATGTAATATATAGGTTAAGCCCCATTTTAAAATATGATTCCTTAAATGAATTTTGCTTTTTAACATATCCCCTTCTTATATATCCATAAAAGTGCACAACAAAAAAAGACTGTTTCAGCATTTTAATGACGCTGACCAAGTCTTCTCATAATTATCCGTATATTCACATTCGTATTTATTCTAATCCTCTACATAGCTGCAAGGTTACAGGCTGCAAGTGAACACATAAGCGGGAGGGACATTGCAGTTTACCTTTTTAATCTGAATGTCAGCAAAAAAGGTGCGAAAAAAATTGTGTTTGACCTTGCTGTACTGGAACGTAATAAATTTGCCTTCCTGGCCCAAAACCTCAGCCGTTTGTCCCAAAATGAGGCTGGATAATGCAGCGGGCAAGCTGGTGAAAGGGAGCCCTGACACGACATAATCCACTTTTGGGACCTCATACTGTCGTATATACTGCGCTACATGCTCAGCCGATCCATGAATAATGTGTACCCTCTCCAGGTGTCCGTACTTGCTTTGTAGCGTTTTGTAAAACGATTCATTAGCTTCAATCACTAAAAGTAGCGTTTCTGGACGCTTGTTCAAAATAAGCTCTTGCGTAAACACACCGGTTCCTGCACCATATTCAATAATGCACGATGCTTTGTCAAAGTAAATCGGTGTGGCAATTTGTTTGGCCAACTGTCTTGAGCTGGGTATAACAGCGCCTACGCTACGTGGATGCCTGATGTACTCTCGAATAAAGTGAATCGCGTTCATCTTTTTCTCTCCCTGCTTGACACACATGATAGGCATTCGGTTCATCAACACTTCTTATTACATATTCATTGTATACCGATCAGAATATTGATTTCAAGCAGGCTACTGTCGGCATATAAAAAGAGCGTAGCCTTATTCGACTCTAATCAAATAATGACTACCCTCTTGTTGTAACATCTATTTGTCCATGGTATCCAAATGTGCACCCTCTGCTTGCGATGCCTGTCCAGCTTTACGTCGTCGTGCGCCTATGTGCATGGCAACAATCCGATAGATGGAGGCTGGCTGTATGGATACGGCCCAGCTCGCGTCTGCATCCGGTGCAAGCACGACCCCTAGCTGGTGATGATCGCCATCGTACATGCCTCGCTGCACAAACTTGCTCTCGCCCTGCAGATTGCGTACCTCCAGCTTACAAAAAGCAGAGTTGATTCGCAAGGCCTGGTGTAACTCGGCACGGGTATTCACAACAACCCCATTCACGCGGTAAATGGCCTCGCCCGGCAGTATGCCCATGGCTGTCGCTGGACTGTCTGGCAGCACAGCGAGAACACGCATCCCTTGCTCCGGATGGACAAACATCGGGCTAAGACGACTTTCCTCTATATTACCATACCAGATCAGCGCCTCATGAGCCAGAAAGGAGAATAACGCTGCTAACAATATCAGCGGATTCCACCAAGCAGCCAGCAAGCTCAGCAGAAGTAAAGCCACACTGTACAGGAGCAAACGGTTCGAAGTAAGTACCGCCTTCTGTCGTGGTAGCTGGCCTAGCGTCACGCTACTGAAGCCCATTAGGACTGGCAAGGCTGCCAGCATATACCCGGTTCCGGCATCGCCGCCGAACAAAGGTGTCCAGGGAAGCATGAAGCCTCCCTGAGTCGGTACCAACAACAACAACGGAATGGGCCAGAGGTCTTCCATACGATAACCGCCAACCAATCTTCCCCGTTTGCCCTCGACAAACAGCGGAGTGGCCGCCTTCCCCCCTTGCCAGCGAACCAACAGCGCCTCAGCCACATGCAGCACGGCGACCAACACCAACAGTGCTGGAATATCCAATCCGCGGATGGCTGCTACTGATGTTCCGAGCGCTCCCCCAGGTTGCCAGCCACTGGCCACGTTTAAGAAAAACTGAACCACACCTAGCAGACCTACCGAATAAGCGAGACACAGGTAACGGACGCGTACCAGCATGAGCAGTAATGTCGCTACCCACAGGCACACGATGGAAGCCGAGTTCAGATGCACACTGACGAACATTCCCAGAGCAGATAGCGCCATTCCAGCAAGCAAACCACTCCATACGACACGCCAGGTCTCTGCAGTCCAGCTATGCATTTTGGTATGAAATAGCTTGCGCTCCAGCAGCATTTGCCGACGATAACCAAGTGCTACAATGAGTATTGAGATATAATAAAACGGCTGCAAAAGCAGGTACAAGCAAGCATTCAAGACGCTCCATCCCCATTGTAATGCCCATTCCAAGTCCATTCACACTCCTTATGCCCCTGGCCCGCTGTATAGCGGATCACGTACATTTCATATCCATTTATTCTATATGAAATTGCCAACGTAGGGAAGACAAACCGACAGACTGCAAATAAATCCCAATATAAAAGGAGGCTGTTTCCAGCCCCCTTGTTGTAGCCTCACTATTATTTCGCTGCGCTTGTCTTCATTTCCTTCCGAATCTCTTCAATCCCCTGCTTGAGTTGATTATCATTTTTCGGATCACGAATTTTCTCAATCAGCTTGGCTTCCATCGCTGCTGCTGTCTTCGCATCAATGATGCCGCTAGCCGTCAGCTTCGCTTGTTTTTGGAAAGCAATAACAGAGCTTTCAGTTACTTTGTCAAAATAGCCATCCTCGCGACCTGGTTTGTATCCCAAGCCTTGCAGAATGATTTGTGCATTTTTCACATCACTGCTATTCATATTGTATTTCAAGGACTTTTCCTTGTTCAACGGTGCTGCTGTGAAGTATTCAGGCTGTTCCACCGCAATATTCGGCTTAATCCCTTTTTTATGAATCCACGTTCCATTTGGCGTTAACCATTTGGCAATCGTGATTTTGAGCAGGCTACCGTCACCCATTTGCTTGTCATAGCTGGTTTGTACAGTACCTTTACCAAAGGAATTTTCCCCGATCAACACAGCACCTGCTGATTGCTGGAGAGCACCTGCCAGAATTTCGGACGCACTTGCGCTGCCTTTATTCATTAGCAAAGTCACTGGATAGTTCTTACGTGATCCTTTGGATTTCTCTTCTTCACGCTTCTGATTCTTGTCTTCCACTTGTACAATCGTTTTGCCAGAAGGTACAAATTGCTGTGCAATATCAATGACCACGGAAAGCACGCCGCCCGGGTTATTACGCACGTCAATGACGAGCCCTTTAAGCCCTTGTTTTTCGAGCTTCGCTAACTCTTCCTTGAAACGTTCTGCTGTATTCAAGGAGAACTGGGTGATCGTGATGACGCCTACACCGTCGCTTTCCATATGAGCCGTTACAGTTTCCATATCAATGTTGTCACGGGTAATCGTGTATTCGAGCGGATCAGGAGAGCCACTGCGCTGAATTTTGACTTTTGCCTGACTGCCTTTAGGCCCACGGATTTTGGAAACGGCCTTGTTTAGATCCAATCCGTCCAGTGTTTCACCATTAACAGACAAAATAATATCCTTAGAGCGTAACCCTGCCTTCTCTGCCGGGGAGCCTTTAATTGGCGTGACTACAACTACTTTCCCGTTTTCGGCAGCTACTTCGGCTCCGATCCCAGTAAAAGAACCTTCAATGGATTGCTCGAATTGTTGGGCAGTTTCTTTACCCATATAAGAGGAGTACGGGTCGCCGAGCGACTCCATCATACCATTGATGGCGCCATCCACCAGCTTGGTACGATCCACATCCTGATAATATTGTCCCTGAATCAGGTCCATCGCCGTCTCGATTTTGCGGATATCACTTCTGGAGGTAGAACTGCTACCTGTCACACTCGCCAGCAGTCCTTCGCCCAGAGCGCTGTTCCCTACTGTAGTCGTTCCAGTATAGGCAAAAGTGAGCAGACTGCCGCCAAGCAGCCCGATCACCATCAAGAGTATCGCTGTACTTTTTTTCAACATCTAATCGTCCACCGCCTTCTCATTATCTTGTATCCTATTACCTTACAACGCATATCCATCCACGAAGTATACGTCTAGCTTGTACGGAATATGTTAATTGTATCCTACTCCGTGTCTCAATGCACATGTTCTTCATCGGATATTAACCATTACAGCAAAGCCCTATCTACAACCGTAATGGCTATAAATAGGGCTTACCTTATCTACTATAAATAGTTCATCGGATTTACAGGTTTGTTATTTTCGCGCACCTCAAAATGACAGTGAGGTCCTGTGGAATTGCCCGTCGAACCAACTTCTGCAATTTTTTGACCACGTTTCACAGTCTGCCCGGTATGAACCACCGTACCGCCATTGCGAATGTGTCCGTATAGGGTCCATAGCCCGTCTCCATGGTCAATCACAACCGTATTTCCATAGCCACTCCACCATTCGGCAACAATGACAACACCATCTTCGGCTGCATGAATATCGGTTCCCTGAGGAGCCGCCATATCAACACCTGTGTGGCCTTTAAGCTTGCCGGTAATCGGATGTACCCGCATGCCAAAAGTAGATGAAAGTCGGTAATGGGATACAGGCGAAGCCAATGTACCCGTTCCGCCTGTATACGTACTGGCTGCCGCATGGCTGGAATTCGAGGCGGCACCTGAGGATGAAGATGCATATCGTTTGGCTTCAGCCGCACGTGCAGCCGCTCTAGCGCGTGCTGCTTTGGCAGCCTGCTCCGCTCTAAGCTTGTTCTTCTCCTGCACCAGACCCACACGTTTGTTAGCGAGTGCTACCAGCATGTCATTTTGCTCTTCGCTGATTTCATCTGACTCAGCAATATCATGATCGTAATTGGAAATCAGTCTTTGTTTCTCTTTTTCCTTCGAATTCAGTTCTGCTTTGGCGTCCTGCTTGAGCGCATAGAGCTTCTTGGCATTTTTATATTCCGTGTCCAGCTGTTTCTTCTTGCTTACGACCAGTGCCTTGTCCTTTTTATGCTCGTCCAACAGGATTTGATCCTGCTCCACGATCGTTTTCAAGGAATCTACCCGGCTGAGAAAGTCACTAAAACTGGACGAAGACATAAGCACGTCCATATATGAGACGGTTCCATCCGTATACATCAAACGCACACGAGTTTCCAGCATTTTTTCCCGTGACTGGATACGATCAATTGCCTCAGCTAAATCTTTTTTAGTCGCACGCAGATTATCTTCCGTTTGATCAATCTGAACCGCAACACGAGTCAGCTGATCACTGACGCTGTTAATCTGATCAAGTACAATTTTTAAGTTTTGCACGGTTTTATTTTTGTAATGTTGGGCATACTGTTTATCTTGAGCAGCCTTTTCCTGTTGTTGCTTGGCAGATTGGGCCTGCTTTTCCAATTGGTTCAGCTGCGAATTGATTTCACTCATGCTTTTGGCATATCCGTCAGAAGGCTGGATTAGCAATGCGGCTACCAAGGTAGCGGCCAACACAGATCCTGTTTTTTTCAACTTGCACTCCCCATCCTTTATCGCAGAATAACACCGGGCTTCCCCGTTCTAATTGATACCGACCACGACGTCCAGCCAACGCTTCTTTATACTTTTAAGAACTTGCGCATAGACAGGGTACTGCCAACAATTCCGACCAGCATACCCAAAATAATCAGCAATGCACTCAACTGAATCCAAATGCCTTCAAGTGGCATAAGCTTCAACATATTCAGAGCTATATCGCCCTGAACGGCGGTCAGCAAACGCTGATAGCCAGTAAATAAAATACCTACAGTAATAAGGGAACCAATAAGACCAATAAGCGCGCCTTCAATAAAAAACGGCCAGCGTATAAAAAAGTTGGTCGCACCGACCAGCTTCATAATGCCAATCTCTCTGCGTCGTGCCAATATGGTCACGCGAATCGTATTCGAGATAAGGAACATGGACATGATCGCCAGTCCGGCGACGAATATAAAGCCTACATTACGTATGAGCTTCGTAATCGTAAAGAGCGTCTCTACGGTGCCTTTTCCATAACGAACCTTTAAAATCGGTTTCTCTGGATGCAACGTATTCAGCTTCTCAATCTTTTCAGCCACAAATGGAACCGTTGTTGGTTCAATAACCTCTACCACAATTTTGTCCGGGAGTGGATTGCTGTCCTTGTCAAAACCCTCCAGCAGCTCCTTGCCGCTGTCTCCCAAATCTTTGCGCAGCTCCTCCAAACCCTGAGCTTTAGTCACAAAGGTCGTTTTGCTGATTTCCGGCATCGCCGCGATTTCCTTTTGCAGTGTTTCGCGCATGTTCTGCTCTACATTTAGCTCCAGAAATACGTTAACCTCTACCTGACTATCTGCCTGATCAGCCAGGGAATTGACGTTGAGCACCAGCATGATAAATACGCCCAATATAAGTAATGACACAATAATCGAGGTAACGGATGCCACGGACATCCAGCCATTGCGGAATATGTTTTTGAAACCTTCCCGCACATGACGTAAGAAGGTATTAAAAGTCATATCCGTACTCCCCTCTTACCTGATCCCTTACGATGTTGCCATTCTCAATAGCAATTACGCGTTTACGCATGGAGTTCACGATGTCCTTATTGTGGGTCGCCATCACAATGGTCGTACCCCTAAAATTAATTTCGTCCAGCAACTGCATGATCTCCCACGATGTCTCGGGGTCCAGATTTCCCGTAGGTTCATCGGCAATGATCACGGAAGGATTGTTTACGATGGCCCGTGCAATCGCTACACGCTGTTGCTCCCCACCGGAAAGCTGGGCAGGCTCACGATTCATTTTTGTTTTCAAGCCAACCAGTTCAAGCACTTCTGGTACCCGTTTGCGAATCAGCTTCTTGGGAGCTTCAATAACTTCCATAGCAAAAGCCACATTCTCATAAGCCGTCAAACGCGGCAAAAGGCGGAAATCCTGAAAGATGACTCCGATGTTACGACGAACGTAGGGAATTTTACGCTGCTTGAGCTTCCCGATATTAAAACCATTGACTGAAATTTGCCCCTTGGTAGGTACTTCTTCTCTATAAATAAGCTTCATAAAAGTCGATTTCCCCGCTCCAGACGGGCCGACTACGTATACAAATTCATTACGGTCAATTCTGACCGATACTCCTTGAAGTGCGTGGGTTCCGTTAGTATAGGTCTTCCACACATCCTGCATTTCAATCACTCGATCACTTCCCGCTGCTTAATCATATTACGTATAACCTAATATCCATTCGACATATTCCATGCATTTCCTTTAAAAACTTCTCTATTTCATCATACCGTTTATCATTGTAACAAATTTGTTACCTAAATAGTACCGAAAGTTTTCTGCTTTTGGCACATATATATGAATAATATGGCACACGAGTACGCTATCAAGCTTATCAGACAGGAGACATCTGCATTATGAAAAAAATTCATTTATCTGTCATTTGGATATGGGCTGGTGTTCTGGCGCTGGCCATGTTGTGGGGGGGACTTCATCTGTACGCCGACAGACAAACGCTGCCGGAGGGAGTGAGGGTCGGAGGAGTCAACGTAGGAAGCATGGATTACACAGCCGCTCTCCGGCTGGTGGATAAAAAGCTGGATGCATTAAAGCAACGCCCACTGCTTCTGACGGACAGTGACAGCAGTGCACAGGATATAAAACTTACACTCGGGGAAGCAGGGATTCGTTATAAAGCGGAGGCATTTCGGAATGCCGTGAAGGCGCTCAGCTCGGAGCATCTATGGACTCGTGTGCAGACACGTTTTAGCTTCGAAAAGGAATGGTCTATCGCATCTTTCCGACAGAAGGAGATATTGAAAGCCCAATTCGGAGCCGATTGGGAGGAGCAACGATATGGCATGCCTATCAATGCTGTGCGTCAGATTGACGGGAATGATCAGGTTCGTTATATTCCGGGGCGCTCTGCGCGACGTCTGGATTGGCCCAAACTGGACGCCGCACTGGATAAGGCGCTGCCCAAGGATTTTACCGCTTCTGAGGAGCCGATACGAGTGGAATTACCGTTCCTTCAGCTGGAGCCGAAAATTTCGGTGGACAGCCTGCGTAACGAAGGGATTGAGCGTAAAATCGTCCAGTTCTCCACCAGTCTCGGCAGCAGCTCGGAAGGACGTGTGTATAACGTCAATTCAGCGGCAAGCACCGTTGATGGTTTAATTCTCAAGTCAGGCGACATATTCGACTACGGTCAATTGATTGCCAAGGCCGAGCGCACTCATGGCTTTCGTGAAGCTCCAGTGATCGTGAACGGTCAGTTGGAGTCCGGCATAGGCGGCGGGATTTGTCAGGTATCCAGCACGGTGTATAATGCAGCACTGCGAGTCGGTTTGGACATTGTTGAGCGCCGCAACCATTCCTTGCCGGTCAGCTACCTGCCCAAAGGTCAGGATGCGACTTTTGCTACAGGGTCCATTAATTTTCGTTTTAGAAACAATACAGGCAAGCATTTACTACTTCGTGCGGCTGTCCAAAACCGAACGCTTACTGTTAAATTTTTTGGTACATTTCCGTCCAATGTTTCGTATGAACTGGAATCCCATACGGTTCGCATACTTCCCATACCGGAGAAGAGACTCCGTAATGACTCCCTTTCCCCCGGCTTCTATCAAGTACTTCGGCAGGGCAAAGAAGGGTATGTGGTAGAAACATTCCGGGTAAAAAAGGTAGACGGAAAAACCGTAGATCGCACCCGAATCAGCCGCGATACGTATCGAGCGCAGCAACGCATTATAGCTAGTTATGGCGGTGGCACATCGTCTGAGCCACAAACACGTGAACCCGAGAAGTCTATTGTCGAGGACGGTATAAGCGAATAAACGAAAAATCCCCCTTCCACTGTCGGCTGGACTTGTTCCAGACAGAGTGAAAGGGGGATTTTAGCTATAAATTACTCGCTGCGTTTACCCAAAACAGAAATTTCTACAGGCTCACTTTCGTTACCGTCTGCATCTTCAGCTTTGATTACCAGCCTAACCGTTGCTTTTTGAGCAAGCACACTGATACTAAATGTGCCATCATCTTTGGCTACTGCACTACCGATAGGCAGTTCGTTGGAATAGGCGGTTACTGTGGAACCTGCTTTAGCTGTCCCCGTAATTGTACCTTCTCCGTCATACACATCGTTGACTTTCAGTGCTTTCGTAGTTGCAACCGCGTCAGCAGCTGTGTCTGTAGTGCTATCTGTAGTCGTATCCGTAGTTGTGTCAGTATCTGTGTTGGTATCTATGGTTGTAGAGTTGTCCGTAGTCGTGCTATCTGTGCTGGTACTTGTGCTGCTATCTTCTGTTTCACTGCCAGAAGTAGTCGACGTGTTACCATAAGTGGAATCTGTCACATTGCCGTATGTGGAATCCGTCACCGTTCCACCAGGAGTCGTCGTCAGATTATCAACAGGGCTCAGGTTGTAACCGGAAGCAGCATCCAGAATAGCAATCGCCTCTGCACGAGTCAGCGACTTCAGTGGCTGGAATTTACCATCCGGATAACCGTTGATGATTTTTTGCTCCGCAGCTGCCGCTACACTTTTCTTCGCCCAAGCTCCAATTTTGTCGGAGTCAATGAATTTAGTAACATCTGCTGCGTTACCGGCAGTGAGTCCAATAGCTTTGCCTACGATAGCCGCAGCTTCTTGACGTGTTACCTTACCATTTGGTTTGAGCTTGTTATCTGCATAGCCGCTTATGTAACCTGCATTCACGGCACTTGTAAGCTCGTTGTATGCCCAGTGAGAGGCTGGTACATCTGTGAACGTTCTGCTTCCATTACCGTTTACTTTTACACTGTCCGCATACGTTACGTCAGTCACAGCTGGAGTATCCTGCGTGAACGTACCCAAGCTGCGATTCAGAAGAACAATAAATTCTGCACGTGTGATTGCCGCATCTGGTTTCACCGCGCCGTCCAATTGTCCTGTGGCTGACCAGCGTTGCACCTGATCTCCTGCCCAATGTCCACTTGTAGTTTGAGGAGCAGCTGCCGCTGCGCTGAATGCGCTAAGAATAAGACCTGTACTCAATACACCTGTAACTGTGTTTCTTAACTTTTTTCCCATGCTATAAATTCCTCCTCTGATTGGATTCATCATTCTTTTTTAAACACTTTACCAGAAATCAAACCCAAATAACCCCCAAATTAAAAAAATCGTCCCATATAACCATACCCCCTCCTAATGTAGGATAAATAAGAAACGGGACTTAATACCTAGTCATTCACTTGGATATGTATATTTAGACAGGCTAAGGTATACTGAATGAATACTCGGTCATATGCTGGAACACCGCAATGAGGTCACAAAACCCTAAGAAAAGAGGTCTTCTTATGGCTCTTATTCAATGTCAGTTTTATTCTGAAGTTCTTGGTCTGAGCACATCCATGAATGTTATTCTTCCTCAGGCAACCCGTTCGCAGATTGGACTGGAAGGCAAGCAAGGAACCGGGCCACATCCGGCGCTGTATTTGCTGCATGGCCTATCGGACGATGATTCAACCTGGTTACGTCGAACCTCCATTGAACGCTATGTCGCCTCATTGGGCCTAGCTGTCGTCATGCCCCAGGTACATCGGAGTTTCTATACGAATATGGAGCAAGGCGCGGCTTATTGGACCTTTATCAGTGAAGAATTGCCGGCTTTGGCACGTTCATTCTTTCCTCTGTCCGACAAGCGTGAAGATAATTTTGTAGCCGGGCTTTCTATGGGTGGATATGGCGCTTTCAAACTGGCACTCCAGCATCCAGAGCGTTTTGCAGCCGCTGCCAGCCTTTCGGGAGTCATGGATTTACACGCATCACGCACCGATCCTATGCAAAATGCGATGAGTCCAGCGGAATGGCTTAACATTTTTGGTCCAGATGAAATACGTGGAACGGATCACGATTTGCTGGAACTGTTACAACGTCATGCTGCCTTGGGGACCTCACTTCCCCGGCTCTACCAATGCTGCGGCACGGAGGATTTCCTATATAAGGGAAATCAGGCTTTTCGTGAAACATGTAATACTGCCGGAGTTCCGCTGACCTACGAAGAAGGTCCTGGAGCTCATGAATGGGGATACTGGGACGCGAAAATTCAGGATGTACTGGCGTGGCTACCGCTCAAAGAGCACTAAACAGGTTAAAAAAATCCCCGCAGCTTCCCTCATCGCACCATGGCGAAGGGATAGGCTCGGGGATTTTTATGCACATTAGGGATTTGTTGTGGTCTCCGTCGATGGAGATCCTTTAGTTAGTGACTTGGGTAGCACCTTGTACAAGCGCCACTCACCGTTAAACTCACGTTCAAGCTGGACCCAAGGAGCGCCTTTTTCATATAAATTCGGATATACCATATTGATTTTACTCAGTGGCATGCCTGACATGATCTTAGGTACAAGGATATAATCCACATGGTTATCCTGCGGATAACTTAATGCCTTATTGAACAAATAATCACTGGTAATCAGGAAGCGTTTTGGATATTGGCTGTAGACAATCATGGTGTAGGCTGAAGCCGAATCGGTCATAATGGTAGACTTCGGCAGATGCTCATCCAACCAGACGGCAATCTTACGATCTGACTCCTGTCTCACATAGTTCACATTCCCCGTTCGTGTGAGAAAGCTGTTCTCATCCGGTGCAATATCCGGGCGAGTCAATGCATAGGAAAGTAATCCAGCGGTAAGCAGCAGACTGACGGACACCAGGCCAAAGGCTGCCCTCCGCCATCGTCCCTGAAGCTGGCTCAGCTCATAGGGCAACCAGGCTACGGTAATTGGGAACACGTACATAAAATAACGAAACCATCCGTACGAAGATTGCTTCATCATGAGTAAAAATTGCAACCCTGGCACTGACAGGAACAGCAGCAAAATAATCAATGTTCCCCATCGGAACAAGCGTCCACTCAACAGACGAATGAACAGAATAGCAAACAACGGTACCGAATACCAGAGTGTTTTGGAAGCAATAAATTTCAAGGCCACCAGCGGATTGGAGAAAATCTCTACAAACTTATCATCATTCAGCAGCTCTGCCGATTGGGCTGTGTTCGAATACTCCGAATTCAGGAAGTAAAAAGCATTCCCCATAATGAGATAGTTGAAGAAAATCCACAACAGCCCGGAAAAGACCACAGGGAGCAGAAGCAGTAACCAGGTTGCCTCGACCTTGTTCAGTTTTTCTCGCAAGGCCAGTTCACGTCTGCCCATGTTTCGATGAAGAAACATGATCGCCAATACCACTCCACCCGCCATTGCCACGCCCAGAGGAACCGCTTCATAGCGAGTCCAGAACGCCATGGCAAGCGCTAATCCAGAAACAATCAAACTTGCCGTCATGCGATCCTTGAGCCACAATGCAAACTCAATCACCGTCATCATAATGAAGTATATGTATAGCGAATCGCTCAGCCCATTGGCACCAAACAGTAAAATAAACGGATTCAGTGCATACAACAGTGCCAGCATGATGCTCATCCCTGAGCTAAGCCCTGTTCTGACCCCCGCCCGATACAGCAACATAGCGGTCAAAGCAGCAAAGGTAGCACTAAGAATGACAGCAGCCAATCCATAGGTGGCTAATGCCGGAAAGATTGGATACAGCAGTAGAATCACCATTTCCAGAAGACTGGGTAGTGGATTCCAGATAAATCCGATTGCGCCCAGATGCGGGTCACGGCTGTACAACACATAAAATGCATTAGCTACGCGACTGAGCGCGTCTGTGTGCATATATCCCAGAACATAGCTGAAATAGATGCCCGCAGACAGTTCCAATGCAAGTATAAATACAAACAGACCTATAGCCATCCATCTGCTTGCAGACCATTTGCGAAAGGACATTCCTCTCGTTCCCCCTCAAACTTCTTGCGGTGATACAGCTGTAGCCTAATCACACCCCACAGCTGTATGCTTTCCTCCGCTACGATGCACTAAATATCATAATTATTTTGATTCTTCATGCTCTATTTTGTACAGTCGCCACTGACCGTCAAAGTCATGTACCAACGAGGCCCACGGCGCTCCCTTTTCGAACAAATCAGGATAGTTCCGGTTCACCTGATCCAGCGGTACCCCATCCACCAAGCGCGTGACCAAGACATAATCCACCTTGGAAGCAGGCAGATCCATTAAAGATTTCCCAAAATCGTAATCACTCGTAATCATAAATTTCTTTGGAATTTTACTGCTCAAAATGATCGGATAGGCGGCATAGGAATCTGTCAAAATGAGAGATGAACCATAATGCTCATCCAGCCACGGCGCTATTTTCCGCTCAATAATTTGACGTTCGTAGCTTTCATTACCACTATGCGTTAAATAGCTGTGTTCATCTGCTGCAATCGCGGGGTTCGTCAGTGCGTAGGATAACAAGCCTGCTGTTACCAACATTCCTGCTGTTACCAGTGAGATTCCGATCCCCCTCATTTTCCCCTTCAATAAACTTAGCTCATACGGCAACCAGGCAACTGTAATCGGGAATACATACATAAAATATCGGAACCATCCAAAAGAAGACTGCTTGAGCATCAGCAAAAGCTGAAGTCCTGGCACCGATAAAAAAATGGCCAGTAGCGTTAACGTGCTCCAACTCAACAGACGTTTGTCCAATAGTCGTATGAGCAAAATCGCAATCAACGGAGCAGCATACCATAAGGTTCGTTGCCCGATAAACTTTAGCATCAGCACAGGGTGGGCAAACATGGCCACAAAGCGTTGATCCTCCAACAAAACCGCTGATTGTGTGGAATTGGAATATTGCGAGCGTAAGAAGTAAAGCGGATCGCCCATGATAATCCAGTTAAAAAAGAGCCACAGCAGACCGGAAAAGACAAGTGGCAACAATAATAGAAGCCATGTCGCCTCCACCTTGTACAGGCGCTCTTTTAAAGACAATTCCGTTCTAACCCTCTCTCTGTTTGTACGCCACCGGTGCAGAAAAAAGATCGTCAGCAATACACCCAAAGCCATCGCAATACCCAGCGGAACTGCTTCATAGCGAACCCAAAATGCCAGTGCAAGCGCAAAACCGGATACAATCAAATTCGCCGCCTTGCGATCCTTCAACCACATACAAAATCGACTCACTGTCAACAGGATGAAAAAGATATATGGCGAGTCACTCAAGCCGTTGAAGCCAAACAGAAACATAAATGGATTCAGTGAAAATAATAGCGCAATCAGCAAACTGGTTGCACCGTGAAGCCCCAACTGTTTGCCCGTCGCATACAATAATGCCGCGCTCGCCCCTGCAAATAGGCTACTCACAATCACTGCCGCCAGCCCGTGGGAAGCGAGTACTGGAAATAAAGGATAAAACAACAGCACAATCAGTTCCATCAAACTGGGCAGCGGATTCCATACAAACCCGATAGCACCCAAGTGTGGGTCACGACTGTATAGCACATAAAATGCGTTAGCCACTCGACTGAGCGCATCGGTATGCATATAACCAAGATACCATGCAAAATACACACCCACGGCCAGTTCAAGAGCAGTAATACAAGCAAACAATGATAGCAATTTTCCGTGTTTTCTTAAAATCATGAAACCTCTTTCTGACGCTGTTGCGGAACGGAGAAGATCCAGTAACGGTTCCAGATATAATTATGAACAGGCACGATGATGGTAGTTAGTACTTCACCGATCAGATACGACCAACCGATCCAGTGAATGGTCACGTACATCAGAGCGGCATTTAAGAGCAAGCCACAGGTACAGACCAATAAATATTTAAGAAACTGGGTGCGGCTTCCCTCGCCGGTAGGCTCGAACGTCCAGTTTCGGTTCAGCACATACGAAACGAGCAATGTAACCACGAATCCGATTGTAGTAGCCGTTACTGCTGGTACCGTAAACAACTCCACCAGCAACACAAGCACACCAACATGGATACCTGTACCCAGCAGCCCCACAATACCGTATTTAATGATTGGATACTTTAGATATGAACGTCTGATCATGTTGATTAAACTCCCTGTCCACCCACAATCGGTCAGCATTCGCCCGTTTATCTGCTATCAGATAGCGAGGCCTAGCTTTGACTTCGTGATATATGGCGGCAATATATTCTCCTACCACACCAATTGACAGCATGAGTACACTGCCAATAATCAAGAGCAGCAAAATGACAGTGGTAAAACCGGTCACAGCATCACCCGTTAATTTGCGCATTAAGGTCTGAATCCCCAATACGACTGAAATCAGCATAAAAATGAGGCCCATCAGACTCACTACCCGCAATGGTACTGTCGAAAACGAAACGATCGCTTCTGCTGCCAGTCGAGTCAGCCCTAACGGACTCCAGCGGCTTGGCCCCTCTTCACGTGGAGCCACCCGGAATGAAATCTGGGTTTTACGGAAACCTAGCCAGGCCGTCATCCCACGGAAAAACGGCATCCGTTCTGGCATCGCCATCCAGGCATCCACCACTCGTCGATCCAGTAGCTTATAATCGGAGGCATCCTTGAGATTAAAGCCCGTCAAGCGGTTCAGGGTCGCGTAGAACAAAGAAGCTCCGAGCTTTTTGCCCACCGACTCTTCTCCCCGAAATTCTTTCACACATTCGACCAAATCATAACCTTCATTTTGCCATAAACGTACCATTTCACCAATCATTTCAGGAGGATGCTGCAAATCACCGTCCATGACAATGATTGCATCGCCAGAGGCATTTTCCAAACCTGCACACAACGCCAGTTCCTTACCGAAGTTCCGACTCAGTCGGAGCGCGAGCAAAGAGGGCATACGACGGGACAATTCGGACAGCTTGAGCCACGTATCGTCTTTGGAACCATCATCTACTATGATGAGCTCATAGCGTGAGGTGACAACAGACAATACCCCATCAATTACCTTAAGTGAACGCTCGAGATGCGAGCTTTCATTATACATGGGAATGACGACGGATAAAAAAGGTGTTTTTGTCTCCATTCTTGCTCCTTCTTTCTTCATATTCAGGAGGACTGTGCCGGGGTATCATCCAAGTCGTGCATATCGGTCAGACCATGTGTCGTCTTCTCCCAATAGAACGGCTTGGTAATGAGCTGCCAAGCGGCTTTCACCGCAGCTATACTCATAAGTACCCAATATAACGGCGAGAGTAGCCCATATTTGACCATCGCGTATGAAAATGTTCGTTCACCGCGCTCTTCCAGTTCCCCGATGACCCAATACATTCCGGCCACGTTACTGAATACGAACAGAAAGTTACCGATATAAAATTCCGCGCTGGCCAGGTAATACACATACCCCGGGAACAGCTTGGGAATAAAGGATAATTCCCAGCCAAACCATAAAATAAGCAAGCCCCAAAAAATCGGATTCAGCAACGGCAACATCGGAGTTGCCAAAATCATCACCTGAAAGCCGAAAAAGCCCTTCCAGCCCACTTCGCGCACCAGCTTAACCGGATTGCGCATATGAACCAGCCATGTCTGCATATACCCCTTGATCCAGCGTGACCGCTGACGAATCCAGTTGCCCACGCGGCTGTTAGCTTCCTCCCATGTGCGGGAATCGACAATAGCAGTTTTGTAGCCGCCTTTATACAGACGTATGCCCAGATCGGCATCCTCGGTTACATTGTAGGGGTCCCACGCATTAATATCTTTCAATACAGATACCCGAAAATGATTGGATGTGCCGCCTAAAGGAATTGGGGTATCTAACTGCATAATACCCGGCAGCAGTAACTCGAACCACATACTGTATTCTTGAGTGAACCAGCGGGTCAGCAAATTTTGTGTACTATTAAAGTAGTTGAGCTTCGCTTGAATACATGCATAATGCTCAGGGAGTGAATCGAACGCTGCAATGACCTTTTTAAGCTGATCAGCGTCGGGACGATCCTCAGCATCGTAAATCACGACAAACTCGCCACGTGCCCGAATAAGTCCATAATTACATGCCTTCGGCTTGGTTTTCGGCAAACCGTCTGGAACGACCAGTGTCGTGTAATAGGCCGGCAGCTTCATTTCACGAAGTAGCTCGATCGTCTCAATGTCATCCTCTTCAATCAGCAGCCGCACGTCCAGCTTGGACTTTGGATAATCCAGCTGCTCCAAATTCCGCAACAACATCGGAAGCACGCCCGCCTCCTTATACATAGGTACAAGAATGGTATAGATCGGCAGTTTCTTTTCATCCATGGCGTCAACCTCTTCCTTCGTAAAACGAAGCTGCGCCCCACGCCGGGAACCGAGATAAATAATGCCAAATTTAAATAGCGTCATCGCAAAATAAAACAGCTGAATCATCATATTGATGATCAACACCGTTTTCCAACTGTTCCACAAGAGACCGAGCAGTGTAATCATACCCATAGCTGCGAACACCCAAAGTTGTCCCTTTGTAAAAGTCGTCCGCGCCGAATTGTGCGGTTCTTTTTCCAATAGCCCAGTCGTGCTCTCCTGCATCATTTCTTCACCGTAGATTTTACCCCAGAGCTGCTCCATCTCTTCCTTCGTAGCAAGCACCTGCTCTACCGGCATACCCAGGATTTCCTCCAGCTTCAAGCGTCGCTCTTCTGGCAACGGATCGCTAACCGCCACAATATATCGGTTCATATACTGATGGATGACGACCACGCCATAAGCCATTGCCACTTGCTCGGGTAGTTTGTACGCCGCATCCAGCGCCAGCTCCTCACCAATGCGCCCGATTCGGTTCTGTGTAGCAATCGCGCGGTACAAATCCGCAGGTTCCAGCATTTGCAATGACAGCAAGATGTCGCCGAGCAGCCCGCCACTCTTCGCCTGGAACTCCAGTGCGCGCTCCAGTTGTTCCGGTAATATATAGCCGGAACGAACCAGCATATCGCCTAGGCGCTCCTTGGACTCGTCGCCGTCAACCTGCTCTTGGAGCTGCTCGGCTGTAATGAAGCCCATCTCTACAAGAATATCACCCAACCTGCCACCGTAACGCTTCTGGTTACGGATGGCATCTGTCAGCTGATCGCGGGTGATCATCCCGTTCTCCACCAGTTGATCCCCCAGACGGGCCTTGCCGTTTCGTCCACTCTGCGTTCCTGTTGCCGCCTCTTCGCCTTCCGTACCAGGGATACTGGAACCAGCGCCCATAGCAGCTCCTGCTGCTGTCTGTTCCTGCCCAGAGGCATATTGGACTTGAGCCTCCTGCACCTGTCCATCCTGTATCCCTTCATCCAGCAATTGTTCCACAGCTGCTGCTGTATCATTGGCGTTCTGTATCGCCTGGATACGAAGTTCTGTATCCTGAAGTCGCCGTTCTAACTCTTCAATATGAAAATCAAGCTTGTACAGCACCGGGGCCTGCTCTAACCGCTGAGCCTCTAGCTGTTGTTGCAGTTGTTCGATTCGCTGACGCTCTTCTTTTATTCTTCTCTTGGTTTGGCGAATTGAAACTCCTCCAACCTGCCACCTAAGCTTGTCACCCATGAATTCCCGCCCTTTCAATCCAGCGCCGCTCTTCCGCAAGCGCATCCGCAAGCAGCTGCTTTAACTCCGCATCCCGCTGCTTTTTCCGTTCCAGCGCCGCATGGAAAAGTTCCCGCTCCTCACGCAGTAACTCCTCCGCTTGCATCCGTTCCTCATGCAATGAAGATATCAGTTGATCGGCTTCAGAAGCGCGATAACCGAACCAAGCGCTCTTTAACTGACGCGCCGTCCTTTTAGTTCTCATAATACCTCCCTAGATCATCCCGACTCTGCCTTCAGCTACATCGCTACTTTAGAGCTTTTACTTGCCGTTCTCCCGAAACCAGGACATACCTATGTTCTCATTCAAGCCCTTCATTTACACATTTATGAAATTGGCCTAATCAAAAGTGCCTCTAGTAACTTGACATTTATTTATTGAATATAGTTCTTGTCCTATCGAATTGGTAATTCAATGAAAAACTTAGTGCTATTCTACCATAATCATCGTAGGCGTAGTATACAAAAATGTAAATTCTAGAAACTTTCACACTAGCGTATTAGTAGGTATTTAGAACTATAAATTAAATGCTATGAAAAATACCTTCCAGGAAATCTATGCATTTCATGATCATTGGGATCATGAATAAAACAAATACCTCAAAAAGCACAAAAGACACCGCGAACGGTGCCTTTGAAACCTAGATTGCTAATTCCTTAAAATCTGATTTTACACAGCATCCCGCTACTGTGCAAGACAATAATATCTTTCTTTACTGATTAATTTTTCGGCTTGTGCCCTTCAAACCATGTTGATGTATTCGCCAGGAGCTGTTCACTGCGCCCAATGGCTGCCTGTACCTGCCCAGTAGCGGTTCCGCCATATACATTCCGTGCATTAACTACCGCTTCTGGTTGAAGCACCTCATAAATACGATCGTCGAACAGATCCGAAAACTGCTGAAATTCGTCCAGTGTCAGATCAAGCAAATATTTTCCATGCTGGATGCAATACAGCACGGTTTTGCCAATGACCTCATGCGCCTGACGGAACGGAAGCCCTTTGCCGACCAAAAAGTCCGCAATATCAGTTGCATTGGAGAAATCCTGGTTGACCGCTTGACGCATGCGATCCTTGTTCACCTTCATCGTGGCGATCATCGGTGCGAACAGTTGCAAGGCTCCTTCCAGCGTGGCAACGGTATCGAACATCCCTTCCTTGTCCTCCTGCATGTCCTTGTTGTATGCCAGCGGCAAGGATTTCAGTACAGTCAACAAGCCCATGAGGTTTCCATAGACACGTCCGGTTTTACCACGTACCAGCTCGGGCACGTCCGGGTTTTTCTTCTGCGGCATAATGCTGCTGCCTGTGCAAAAAGCATCATCCAGCTCGATAAAACCAAACTCCGTGCTGCTCCATAGCACCAATTCTTCGCTCAGACGAGACAAATGCGTCATAATCAGCGAGGCGCCAGCCAGGAACTCTACGATAAAATCCCGGTCACTGACGGCATCGAGGCTATTTTCATATACGCCATCAAATCCCAGTTGCTCGGCTACAAAATGACGGTCGATCGGAAAAGTGGTCCCGGCCAAAGCGCCAGCACCGAGCGGCAACACGTTAATCCGCTTGTAGCTGTCTTTGAGTCGGTCAATATCACGCTCCAGCATAGACACATACGCCAGCAGATGATGTGCAAATAAAATAGGCTGCGCACGCTGCAAGTGTGTGTATCCAGGTACAATCGTGTCCAGATTATCCTTTGCCTGCCCGATTAATGCAGCTTGTACATCATGCAGCATACCCACCAGCGATACCACGCGTCCGCGCAAATACAAGTGCATATCCGTTGCTACCTGATCGTTACGGCTACGCCCAGTGTGCAGCTTACCCCCGACCGGACCAATGGCCTCGATTAGATTTTTTTCGATATTCATGTGAATATCCTCATCCGAAACAGAAAATTCAATTTCCCCACGGCGGATACGCTCTAGGACCGTGTGTAGTCCTTCCTTGATCGTGTCTGCATCCTCCTGCGGAATAATTCCACATTTCCCCAGCATGGCCACATGAGCCAAACTGCCTTGAATATCTTCTTCCGCCAACGCCTGATCAAACCCGATAGAAGCCGTATATTCCTCTACCAGCTTGTTCGTTTGCTTCGTAAACCGTCCGCCCCATAGCTTACTCATTGCATGATCCCCTCTCTGCAATACAAGCCGCCCTCGTCGTTTGGACAAGAACGGCCCGCATCCCGTACATTTTTTAGGTTACATCATTATTTATGATTTTGTGTTACGCCCGCGTTGACCTTCAAACGCAGAGCATTCAAGCGGATAAAGCCTGTTGCATCGCCTTGATCGTAGGCTTGTGTCGGATCGGCTTCCATGGTCGCAATGTCCGGGTTGTACAAGCTAACTGGACTTTTAACGCCTGCACCGATAACGTTGCCTTTGTACAGCTTCACGCGCACGGTACCACTGACATTTTTCTGACTCTCATGAACCAGAGCCTGCAAAGCGACACGTTCCGGTGCGAACCAGAAACCGTTGTAAACCAAGGTAGCATAACGGGTAATCAGACTATCACGCAGATTCATAACCTCGCGATCCATCGTGATAGATTCCATTTTACGGTGAGCTGTGAACAGGATCGTACCGCCCGGCGTCTCATAGACTCCCCGACTCTTCATACCAACAAAACGGTTCTCCACCATATCCACACGTCCGATACCATGTTTGCCGCCCAGTTCATTCAGTTTTTCCATCACTTGCAGTGGATTTAGCTGTTCTCCGTTCAAAGCGACGCAGTTACCTGCTTCAAATTCCAACTCCAAATATTCTGCTTCATCAGGAGCGTCCTCAGGCGCGTTGCTGAGCAAGAACATTTCTTTATTTTCAGGAGCACTTGGATCAAACCAAGGGTCCTCCAGCACGCCGCTTTCATAGCTGATATGCAGCAGATTACGGTCCATGGAGTATGGCTTGGCTGCAGAAGCAGTTACCGGAATGTCGTGTTTTTCCGCATAGGCAATCATTTCTGCACGGCCCGGGAACTGATTGCGGAACTCTTCCAGCCGCCAAGGTGCGATCACCTTGATATCCGGCGTCAACGCCGCCGCGTTCAGCTCGAAGCGTACCTGATCGTTACCTTTGCCTGTTGCCCCGTGAGCAATGGCTGTTGCTCCCTCGGCAATCGCAATATCGACCATCCGCTTAGCGATCAATGGACGTGCAATACTCGTTCCGAGCAAATATTGTCCTTCATATAAAGCACCCGCCTGGAACATCGGATAGATAAAATCCTTGGCGAATTCATCACGCAGATCATCAATGTACACTTTGGAGGCCCCCGTAGCGAGTGCTTTTTCCTCCAAACCGTCCAGTTCTTCCTTTTGACCGATATCTGCGGTGAATGCGATGATTTCAGCATCATAAGTTTCTTTGAGCCATTTCAGAATGACCGAAGTATCCAGACCGCCGGAATATGCGAGTACGATTTTTTCTTTTGCCATTGTTGAAGTCCTCCCCGATTGCTTACCTTTATCTTCTTTACCTATCAATACCTATCAATCTTAAGCCATTAAAGCAACTAACAGCGCTTTTTGCGCATGCAGACGATTCTCCGCTTCATCAAAAATGACCGAATTCGGACCATCGATTACGCCTGCGCTCACTTCTTCCCCACGATGCGCAGGGAGACAGTGCAGGAATAAATAATCCGGCTTCGCCAGCTTGACCAGCTCCTCATTCACCTGGAAGTCGGCAAAAGCAAGCTCCCGCTCCTTCTGCTCTTCCTCAAAGCCCATGCTCGCCCACACATCTGTGTAGATCGCATCCGCATTTTGTACTGCTTCCTGCGGACTTTGGGTTATAACGATCTCACTACCTGTCTGTTTGGCAATTTCACGGGAAGCTGCGACCACACTCGGGTCAGGCTCGTATCCAGCTGGACTTGCGATGGACACATGCACTCCAAGCTTCGCTCCCCCAATCAAGAGGGAATGAGCCATATTGTTACCGTCTCCGATGTAAGCCAATTTGAGCCCTTTTAGCTTACCCTTTTGCTCATACAAGGTTTGATAATCAGCTAGCACTTGGCACGGATGAGCTAAATCACTCAATCCATTGATCACAGGAACGGACGCATAACGTGCCAACTCTACAACATTATCGTGCCCAAAGGTACGAATCATAATGCCATCTAGATAACGTGACATGACTTGAGCCATGTCGCTAATCGGTTCGCCGCGTCCCAGTTGAATGTCATTTTTGCTGAGGAAAAGAGCATGCCCACCCAATTGATACATACCGACTTCGAAAGATACCCGTGTACGTGTAGAGGATTTTTCGAAAATCAGTCCGAGCGTTTTCCCTTTTAGCGGCTGATAGGTTTCTCCGTTTTTGTGCTTACGCTTAATTTCAATGGCGAGATCAATTAAATACTGGATTTCCTCTGGAGAGTAATCGTCCAGTTCCAGGAAGTCCCGCCCCTTCAAATTCATCTGCTGCAGTGCGCCGCCCTGGCTCATGCTATCGTCTCCTTTTACACTCTAGTCTAGGATGATTTGGCCTTTACACTAAGCCACATGCTCCCGAATCAATTCAGCAATCAATGTTACAGCCTGATCTATTTCGTCTTTCGTTACATACAAGTTAGGCAACAGACGAATCACGTTCGGTCCTGCTGTAATGAACAGAATCCCCTTCTTCTGTCCTGCCAAAACAAGCTCCGCTACCGGTTCTGCACACTCAATACCGACCATCAGACCTTTTCCACGGATATCCTTTACAAAAGGACTATCTCCAAGCTGCTTTTGCAGACTACGGAAAAGGTAATCTCCCATCTCAGCTGCACGTTCTGGTAGCTTGTCATCAATAATCGTTTCAATAGTAGCTTGAACCGCTGCCATAGCAAGTGGCGTACCCCCAAAGGTAGAACCATGACTGCCCGCTGTGAACGCTTCACGCAAATATCCTTTGCCTAGCATCGCACCCACAGAGAAACCACTGCCCAGTCCTTTCGCCAATGTAAAGATATCCGGCTCTATACCATAGTGCTCAAAGGAAAACAGTTTGCCCGTCCGTCCCATACCTGTTTGTACCTCGTCAATGATCAGCAGCAAACCATGCTTGCGGCACAACTTTGTGATCACATCTACGAAAACAGGGTCTACCGGATACATGCCGCCTTCGGCCTGCACCATTTCCAGCATAATTGCCGCCGTATGCTCACTGATGGCTGCTTCAAGCGCCGTCTGATCATGAAGCGGAACACTTTTGAACCCGGCAGGAAGCGGTAAAAAACCCTCTTTAACTTTATCCTGACCCGTAGCGGTCAAGGTTGCCAGCGTCCGTCCGTGAAAGGATTGCGTGAACGTAATGATTTCGTAGCGACCGGTCTGCTTTACCTTCTGGTGGTAACGACGCGCCAGCTTAATTGCAGCTTCGTTCGCTTCGGCCCCGCTGTTGCAGAAAAACACAGCATCCGCGCTGCTATTGGCTGTCAGCAAGGCAGCGGCTCGTTCTTGCCCTGGAATATGAAACAGATTGGATACATGCCACAATTCATCGATCTGTTTTTTCAATCGCTCAGCTACTGCTTGAGGCGCATGGCCGAGATTGGTAACGGCAATGCCTGACATGAAATCCAGATAACGCTTGCCCTGATCATCCCACAGCCAGCTTCCTTGTCCTTTTACCAGTGTAAGCGGGTATCTTGCGTAGGTTGGAAAAAGGGAGCTTTCTGTCTGCGCTTTTGCCGACACCTTTTCCGTTTGCACTCCGCTTCCATCCGCACTTGGCATTTCCTCGCTCACCAGCGTATTCGGTTCCTTACTCATTATGTTCACGCTCCTTTATCGTTTGGTTATATAGGTCGAGCTATATATTGTAATTACTGCATACGCACGATGCGTGTTCCAATCGATTCTCCGCCCAGCACACGGCTTAGTACCTGCGGTTCGCTACCGTTCACAATGACGACTTCCTTCACTTTGCCGTGGATACAGGCAATAGCCGCTCTCACTTTCGGGATCATACCACCGTATATTTCACCTGTGCTGATCATATCCTCAATCTCCTGTACGGTGATAGAATCCAGCACTCTCTTTTCTCCGCCATACTTCTTCAATATGCCTGGTACATCTGTAACGACGATCATCCGACTGACCCCCAGATGAGAGGCTACCGCACCCGCCGCTGTATCCGCATTAATGTTGTAACGCTGACCCGATCGATCAATCCCGATGGGTGCAATAACAGGCATATAGTCCATATCCAGTACACCTGTAATAATCGAGGCTTGAACGGATGTTACCTCTCCGACCCAACCGACCTCAGCGGCATTCGACACAGGCTTGGCTTCGATTAAATAGCCATCACTGCCTGACAACCCCAACGCTCGGCCCCCATGCATCCCTATTCTACGTACAATTTGCTTGTTAATGCTGCCTGCCAGTACCATTTCCACGACATCTAGCACGGGTTCGGTCGTTTTGCGTAATCCATGAATAAACTCCGTTTCGATCCCCAGCTTCGCCAAGTTGTCGGAAATCGCAGGGCCACCGCCATGTACAATGACAGGTTGAAGACCTTCCGACTGCAAACGCGCCAAATCTTCAAAAAAGGAATCAGGTAACGCAGCCAGCGTACTTCCTCCGCATTTCATCACAAAATTACGACGTGCCACTCCCGCATGATTCGCTTGATCCGCGTGTTCCACTGCCGATTGCATATCATCTCTCCTTTTCTTCTCTGCATATCCGTGCAATTTTCAAATGATGCTGGGCTTACATCCGCTCGTTGCTTCTAATAACTACTATCCTTATTCAATCCGTATTTTATTCTGGTACCTATGTCCGATAAGCAGCGTTAATCCGCACATAATCATAGGTTAGGTCACAGCCCCACGCTGTAGCGATTCCATTCCCGTGATGCAAATCAACAATAATCTGCACCGTATCTCCCCGCAAATAGGCTAGCGCCTCTTCTTCGTCAAAAGCGACCGGACTCGATTGGCTTAGCACAACAATATCACCCAAGCGAATATCTACCGTATCTGGATTAACAGGTTCTCCGGCACGCCCTACGGCCGCAATAATCCGTCCCCAATTCGCATCTGCTCCGAAAACGGCCGACTTGACCAGACTGGACCCAACCACTGTCTTGGCTATCGCTTGGGCGGACGCATCGCTTACCGCTCCGCTTACAGACACCTCTACCAGCTTCGTAGCACCCTCTCCATCGCGAGCAATTGCCTTCGCCAGCTCTCGGCAGATATAGGTGAACGCCTCGGCAAAAGCGTCCCAATCGGGATGCCCTACGTGCAGTTCACGGTTGCCAGCCAGTCCGCTCGCCATGGCGATTAGCATATCGTTCGTGCTCGTATCCCCATCCACCGTAATCATATTAAAGCTGGTATCCGTTGCCTGCTTTAATAGTTGATGAAGCGCCGTCTGTCCGATCACTGCATCACAGGTCATAAAAGCGAGCATCGTTGCCATATTCGGATGTATCATGCCCGATCCCTTGGCCGCCCCGGCGATGTGTACGGTCACACCGTCCACCTCAACCGCCACACACGCTTCCTTTTTAACCAAATCCGTTGTCAGAATGGCTTGGGTAAATTGCTCCGCTCCATCGTTTGCCCCGTTCATACGGTCAGGTAAGGAGGATATTCCGCCAAGCACACGATCCATTTTCAAATGCTCGCCGATCACGCCCGTCGAGGCGACGGCTACATTGCTCTCAGCAACACCCAGTTCACGAGCCGCAGCCGAACGCATAGCGTAGGCATCCTGCTCTCCTTGCTGTCCTGTGCAGGCATTGGCGTTCCCGCTGTTCACCACTACTGCCTGCAATCGACCATCTGCCAAGCTCTCGCGGGTCACCTTCAGCGGTGCAGCCTGAAACACATTGGTGGTGTACACCGCAGCAGCTGTCGCCTCTACCTCACAACGAATCGCGCCCATATCGTTGCGGTTCGAATTTTTTAGTCCGCAGTGTAATCCCCCGGCTGTAAAGCCACGCGGAGTTACAATGTTCCCCCCGTTTACTACTGTAAACTCTACTTTGCCCATAATTATGTGCCCTCGTTCGCAACATATTCGATGAATGGCAGCTGCCTGTATTCGAAATTCCGCTCGCTGACGTTTCCTGCATCTTGTTGCGGTTACTTGCTACTTACGGATATACCGGTATGAAGCCCAGCCCGAGGTTCTCCTCCCATCCCATCATCAAATTTAAATTCTGAATCGCCTGTCCAGCTGCACCCTTCACAACATTATCAATGACAGAAATAATCGTAAGACGCCCGGTTCGGGCATCTGCTGCAAAACCGATGTCGCAGTAATTCGAACCCAATACTTCCTTCGTTGCTGGCCATATACCTTCGCCACGTACACGGACAAAAGGATGCCCTTTATAATAATCCCGGTATAACCCGATAAGATCCTGATCTGTATGGTCACCCTTCAGCGTGACATAAATTGTACTCATAATTCCTCGGGTCATTGGAACAAGTTGTGTCGTAAACGTAATCGTAACGTCCTCGCCCGCAATATCACCTAGTACCTGTTCGATCTCAGGGATGTGCTGGTGCTTATTCACCTTATAAGCCTTGAAATTCTCGTTCATTTCCGCATAATGCGAAACAAGACTTGTTCCCCTACCCGAGCCGGATACACCGGATTTGGCATCCACAATCAGCGACCGATGGTCAATCCAATCCGCTTTCAGCGCAGGAATAATCCCCAGCAATGTTGCGGTCGGATAACAGCCTGGATTTGAAATAAAAGAAACGCCCGCCAGCTTTTCTGCATACACCTCACTGAGTCCGTATACCGCTTGCTTGAGATACTCGGGTGAAGCCGCAGGCTTTTTATACCATGCTTCATACGTTTCCCCGCTTCGAAGCCTGAAGTCCCCGGAAAGGTCAATGACTTTCAGTCCGGCATCAAGAAGCTGCGGCACTAACTTGGTACTAACGCCCGATGGCGTAGCAGTGAAAACCAGATCGGCCTTGGCAGCAATTTCGTGGACTTCGACACCGTCCAAATCCTGCACCACAATGTCCGTTAGATGTGGAAACCCGTCACTGATTGGGACACCCGCGCTGGACGAAGAAATAACAGATACAATCTCTACTTGCGGATGATGAACCAAAAAACGAATCAGCTCCACCCCGCCATACCCGGTGGAACCGACAATTGCCACTTTTAACTTGCTGCTCACAGACCTTCCTCCATTCCGTTCTTATGAAATATGTATTATTATACGACTCTATTCATATAAATACAACACCTCATGTCATGTTATTCCTCCAAATTTAAAATATGCGCTCTTGTCTATTCTTTTGACGGACAAGCTGTACGAGCTATAATAAAGGAAATAAAAAATAGACAGAGAGTCTCTTGAATACAGTCTGCCGTTTTGCATAAAGAAAAGGGGGGGATATTCCCTTTAAATTATCTCATATATTGGTATTCATCTCGATTGGCCGTTTGCTGCACTTTATGAACTTGTTGAACATGAAGGGAGTCACATGGGCTGCATCTAGTGAATCTGCGCAGAGGAGCCGCTGAAGCGGATAATTGGGGTCGAAAATAAACTTAAACGTTAGGGGTGCTACACATCGAAACATATACAGCGAATATCGTTATAGATGCAAAGGCAAAGTTAGGCGAGGGTCCCAGCTGGGATCAGCGGTTTCAGCGTTTATTTTGGGTCGATATTGAAGGTTTTCAATTGCATATCTATGATCCTTCTACGTGCACAGATCGTACAATAGAGGTTGGTGAACATATTGGTGCAGTTGTACCTTATCTCAAAAATAAAGTGATCGTAGCGCTGATTAGCGGTCTATATTGTTTGGATATTGAGACAGGGGCCAAAGTATTGATCCATGATCCTGAGGAAGGTAAACTAGGTAATCGTTTTAATGATGGAAAATGCGATCCTACAGGACGTTTTTTAGCAGGAACAATGAGCCTAAATGGCGAACACGCGCAAGGAGCATTGTATAGTCTGAGCACAAAAGGCAATGTCTCCTTACTGGTTGATAAAGCTTCCATATCTAATGGATTAGCCTGGAGCGCAGATCATCGTACAATGTATTACATTGATACTCCAACATTGGAGGTCGTCTCCTTCGATTACGATGTGGCACAAGGCACGATTAGGAATAAGCAACTGGTGGCTAGATTGGATGAAAGTGAAGGGTATCCAGATGGCATGACAATCGATGCAGAGGGCATGTTGTGGGTCGCGCGATGGGGTGGTAAACGTGTCTCCCGTATCCATCCTGCTCATGGAGAAGTGATTGCTGAGGTGTCACTCCCCGTCAATTGTGTGACTTCGTGTGCTTTTGGCGGTGAACATCTGGATGAGTTATATATTACGACTGCTCAAGATAATGATAGTGCCGATCAACCATTAGCAGGCGGTCTATTTATGGTTAAAACAGGGGTAAGAGGAACGCTAACCTCGTATTTCAATCAAGGACAAACGGCAAATTGGCTTGAACGATTAGTAAAAGGAATCTAGGAAAGCCATTCTGAAGAGAGAGGAGCCTAATTAGTAGGCTCTCCTGCTCTCCTACATTAATTCAGTTAAGAGCATACCTCCAGACAGGCCCTTTTGTTTTAGCTTTCCTTCTTAAACCCTTCACCCAATACCTCACGAGTATTACTAATAATCACAAAAGCTTCCGGGTCTACCAAGCGGACGAGCGTCTTGAGGCGAGTTACCTCGTTTTGTCCGACTACAACCATAAGAACAGGACGTTCTTCGTTCGTGTAACCGCCCCGCCCTGCCAGCTCTGTCAATCCTCGGTCCAAATCCTGCAAAATAGCCTGCGTGATCGTTTCTTTCTGATTGGATATGATGTAAGCTACTTTGGAGTAGCTCAGTCCCATTTCCACAGCATCAATGACCTTACCAGTTACAAACAAGCCAATCAACGCATACAGCGCACGTTCCGGCGAGAGGGCGAAACCAGCCAGTGTAATCACCGTGCCATCCATCAACATGACACAGAGAGAAAGACTAAAGCCCGTATACTTTTGAATAATCTGCGCCAAAATAGCCAGTCCACCCGTCGAGCCCCTGCCCCGAAATACAGTCCCCAAACCCAACCCTACTCCGATTCCACCATATAGCGAAGCCAGCAACGGATTTGTTGTCGGAACTGCCCAGTCCTTCGTGACATAAACGAATAGCGGCAGCATAATACTTCCCAGTAAAGAACGCAAACCGTATTTTTTCCCTAACAGCAGGACCCCTGCTATAAATAACGGAATATTCATTCCCCACTGCGTATAGGCTGGTTCCAGGCCAAACAGGTCCTCACCCAAGATAGACAAGCCCGATACACCCCCGGATGCAATCCGGTTTGGAAGCAAGAACATGTTAAAGGTCAGCGCTGTAATGAAAGAGCCGAGTATAATCAGCAAAATGTCGGTCACGTTGCGTGCGGGTCCGCTGGCGGCAATCAGAGGCTTGCGGCGTCTTCGGCGGGCAGCGGGGGGATTCAATTGAGACATCATTCGTGTTCTCCTTTAGTTAAAAATACCGTTACACAAAAATTCCTACAGTCCGCAGGCACATGGTCTGCAGACTGTAGGAAAACGTACAGGCTATTATTCTGCGTCCAGCTTAATTTGGCTGCGCAGGTAACCATCGATGAACGGATCGAGATCGCCATCCATGACAGCTCCTACGTTGCCAGTTTCCACGCTAGTACGATGATCCTTAACCATGCTGTATGGATGGAACACGTAGGAGCGAATTTGACTTCCCCATGCAATATCGGACTGTTCTCCGCGGATTTCGTCCAATTGCTGACGCTGCTCTTCGATCTTACGCTCGTAGAGCTTGGAACGGAGCATCGTCATTGCCTGCTCACGGTTCTTGATCTGGGAGCGCTCATTTTGACAAGTTACAACAATGCCAGAAGGAAGATGCGTAATTCGAACGGCTGAGTCGGTCGTATTAATATGCTGACCACCTGCACCGCTGGCCCGGTACGTATCAATTTTAAGATCCTCTGTCCGGATCTCAACGTCCACATCATCCGCAATTTCCGGTACGACATCGCAGGATACGAACGACGTATGCCGACGACCCGAGGAATCAAATGGAGAAATGCGAACGAGACGATGCACGCCTTTTTCTGCTTTGAGGTAGCCATAAGCATTATAGCCCTTGATCAGCAGCGTTACACTTTTGATCCCTGCTTCATCACCCGCAAGGTAATCCAGCGTTTCTACCTTAAAACCGCGTTTTTCTGCCCAGCGTGTATACATCCGTAGCAGCATTTGACCCCAGTCCTGCGACTCGGTTCCACCTGCCCCCGGATGCAGCTCCAAAATGGCATTAAGCTTGTCATATGGCTGATTCAAAAGCAATTGGAGTTCAAACTCTTGAAGCTTGCTCAGCAAGGATCTGATACTGTTTTCAATTTCTCCAGCCAGTGTTTCGTCGCCTTCCTCATCAGCTAGCTCAGCCATCATCCCCGCATCCTCATATTCCTGACGGAGCTGTTCATAGCTGTCTACAGAAGACTTAACCGCGTTCATTTCCGCGATCACGGCTTGAGCTTTATCGTTATCATCCCAAAAATCAGGCGCAGCCATCTTTTCCTCAAAGTTTGAGATCATTTCCTGTTTGAGATCTAAGTCAAAGAGACCCCCTAAGGTTTGTTAGTTTCTTGCCTATTTCCCTTAAATCATGTTTTACATTTGGATCAATCATGATGACATTCTCCTTTTAATATAGGGTTAGGGGAGTAAAAGCGTTGTGAGTTACGGCTGGTGGGTAGGCGCTGCGCGAATGATTTGATCTTACGATCGCTGGCGCTTCTCCAGATTCAAATCCTCCGCTTCGCTACCGACCGCCGTAAACGCCGTAAAGTCAAACTGCTTTTAAATAACTGGCTCTGGTTATGTGAGCCAGATTAACTGCTGAATTAACTGACAAACAAGCAGAGACCAGCTTGCTTGTCATTATTGTTTAAAAAGAATTGAGATCAAGCTAGCCATTCATCAATATTCAAACTAATCCTCCAATAGAGAGCTATAAGTTGAAAACATCAGTCTCACCCCTGTATGGCACAAAATGGCCGACGGTCAGTGGTTGAACTGCCGCCTGCCATTATATGCACTGCAGGGAATAGTGTATCTCAAGATCTCTCCCTTAATTTCAATCCGTTATTTTCTACGCGGACGCGAAGGAGCGGATTTCTTTTTAGGAGCCGCAGGTTCACCACTCGTCGAGATTTTGTCTTCGTCGATGACAGCCTGACGCTCTTGATTGGATTCAATTTGTGCTTTCATGATGTATGTGGCTACTTCCTCTTGGATGCTAGCAATCATAGCATGGAACATTTCGAAACCTTCAAATTGATATTCGCGCAGCGGATCGGTACCGCCGTAAGCACGCAAGTGAATACCTTGACGCAATTGATCCATAGCATCAATATGGTCCATCCATTTGCTATCGACTGCACGCAATACGATAACCTTCTCGAACTCGCGTACCATATCTTCGCCAATCATTTCTTCACGGCTGTGGTATCTGTTGGTAACTTTCTCGAAGATCATATCCACGATCTCCTCTTTTTCCTTGCCCCACAGGTCGTCACGCGTAAGTGTATTTTCCTCAAGCAGGTTGTTGTTCACATACTCTGCTACTTCTTCAAGCTCCCAGTTTTCAGGAATGTCATCGCCGCAATGAGCTTCCACTACGCGCTCAATGACAGGCTTGATCATATCGAACACAATTTCCTTGATGTTCTCTGATTCCAGCACCTCACGGCGTTGCTTGTAAATAATAGCACGCTGCTGGTTCATTACATCATCATACTGGAGAACAACTTTACGCTGATCAAAGTTGTTGCCTTCGACACGTTTTTGAGCTGATTCGATAGCACGTGTAATCATACGGCTCTCGATAGGTTGGTCTTCCTCGAAGCCCAAACGCTCCATCATACTCAGCACGTTGTCCGCACCAAAACGCTTCATTAACTCATCGCCCAGCGATAAGTAAAACTGTGTGGAGCCCGGATCACCCTGACGTCCTGCACGTCCGCGAAGCTGATTATCAATACGACGGGATTCATGACGTTCTGTACCGATGATGTGCAAACCACCGAGTTCTGATACGCCTTCGCCCAGTACGATGTCAGTACCGCGTCCAGCCATGTTGGTAGCGATGGTAACTGCGCCAGCTTCACCTGCACGGGAAATAATCTCAGCTTCCTCAGCATGATACTTGGCGTTAAGCACTTTGTGACGAACGCCTTTGCGTTTCAGCATTTCAGAAAGAAGCTCCGAGTTTTCAATAGAAACCGTACCTACCAATATCGGTTGGTTCTTTTTGTTGCGCTCCAGGATTTCATCCACCACTGCATGGAATTTGCCTTTTACGCTCTTGTATACAACGTCAGGCATATCTACACGCTGGTTAGGCCGATTCGTTGGAATTTGGAGTACTTCCAGACCATATATTTTTTTGAATTCTTCTTCTTCTGTTTTCGCTGTACCCGTCATCCCCGCCAATTTGCGGTACATACGGAAATAGTTTTGGAATGTAATCGTCGCTAGCGTCATGCTTTCATTTTGTACAATGATGTTTTCCTTCGCTTCAATGGCTTGATGCAGACCATCACTGTAACGGCGTCCAGCCATCAGACGACCTGTAAACTCATCGACAATCAGGACCTCACCGTCAGCTACGACATAGTCCACATCCAAACGCATAATAGCATTAGCCTTCAATGCCTGTACAATGTGGTGATTGATTGTAACACTTTCCTGATCGTACAAGTTTTCAAGACCAAAGAAATTCTCGGCCTTGGATACGCCGTTTTCGGTCAAAGCAACCGACTTCACCTTAATATCCAGAGTGTAATCTTCTTCAACACTCAGGCTCTTCACAAAACGGTCAGCCGCGAAATACAGCTCTGTCGATTTCTGAGCTTGTCCTGAAATAATCAATGGCGTACGGGCTTCATCGACGAGAATAGAATCGACTTCATCAATGATACAGAAGTACAACGGACGTTGTACCATCTGCTCTTTGTAAAGCACCATATTATCACGCAGATAATCGAACCCGAACTCGTTGTTTGTACCGTACGTGATGTCACAAGCATAGGCTGCCTGCTTGGCGGCATGATCCATATTGGCCAAATTCAGCCCTACGGACATTCCCAGGAAGTTATAAATCTGTCCCATTTCTCCGCTGTCACGTTGCGCCAAATAGTCATTGACCGTAACCACGTGCACGCCTTTGCCCAACAGAGCATTCAAATAAACCGGCAGTGTTCCTACCAGTGTTTTACCTTCACCGGTTTTCATCTCGGCAATTTTACCTTCATGCAGCGCAATACCGCCGAGCATCTGTACGTCATAATGACGTTTACCCAGCACCCGCTTGGACGCTTCGCGAACCGTTGCAAAAGCTTCCGGCAAAATTTCTTCAGCCGTAGTCCCTTGTTCGACCCGAGCTTTAAATTCTGCCGTCTTCGCTTGCAACTCCTCATCCGAGAGCTTTTCGAAATCCGGCTCTATCTTATTGATCAGTTCAACCGTCTTCATTAAACGCTTGACGTCACGTTCATTGGTATCTCCGAAGATTTTCTTAACAATTCCTAGCATGGTTTACCCCTTTCGCGCAAAACAATTAATAGAATCAATTTCACAATAAGAAAGGGTCCATGATGAAATTGATTCCCGATATGTTTGACAGGCCCGGCTGTACCAGCCCATCGTGCGATGTTCTTTGCATAAATTGTAACAGTTTGTAGGACATGCCGCAACACAAGCAGCCTCCAGATTTGCATCCGGTTAAAGATACCAAAACAATTGACGCACGAAATACACAACTTCGTTACGCTTATCCAAGTTAAAATTTCCTTGCATTTACAAAAAAACATATAAAAGAGCCCTATCCCGCCAGGTTCGCAAGGATAAGGCTCGTGTTGTTTTCATTTTCCTAATATCCATGAAGCATGCTTCAATCGAAATCGTTCTATTCATTTTAAAATGTGAAAAGTTCCTACTTCACAGGCTATTCTCGTTCGATCAGACCGTATTTACCATCATTGCGCTTGTAAACTACGTTAACTTCTTCGTTGTCAATATTGGAAAACACAAAGAAATTATGTCCAACCATGTTCATTTGAAGAATAGCTTCTTCCACATCCATAGGTTTCAATAAGAAACGCTTGGTGCGGACGACTTCCAGCTCATCCAGTTCTACATCCTCATCTTCAGCAACAGCCACGCCACCTGCCGGATCTTCCACAAAAAGGGTTTTCAAACTGCCTTCCTGACGGAATTTACGGTTTAGCTTGGTTTTGTGCTTGCGAATTTGCCGTTCAAGCTTGTCTACCACGGCATCAATGGATGAATACATGTCATCGCTCTCGTCTTCGGCACGGAGTACAAGCCCCGGCAAAGGAATGGTTACTTCTACAGTGTGCAAATCTCTGGTTGTGCTTAACGTTACACTTCCATCAGACGTCGGGGGTGCATCGAAATACTTTTCAAGTCTGCTGAATTTCTTATCAACGTAGTCCTTCAAAGCGTCGGTAACCTCGATCTGTTGACCTCGTACTGTTAAGTTCATAGGGCACGCCTCCTTTGCTCCTTCAGTATAGCACATATGTTAACGCCAAGTAAAAAAAGAGACCAACATTTCGAAGCTATTTTACAAAATTCTTCTTTTTTCGCTAAAACGCTTCCGATAACGTCATTCTTTGAAAACAGGTATGTTTAAAATTGACTTGCATACATATGTGAATAATGAGTGCATATATAAATATTGCCCCGCTGACGTCACGACAAACAACTATTTTGGGCTTCATGCTAAGCTATTTTATCGAAAAAGGGGGTGGCCTTTTCCCGCTGGATTAGGTACATGGGCTTGTGCGATATGCAAGGCCTGGTTATAACGCAGGCAATTTATACGAAAGGATTATTACACCCAGCCTAGCTGGCTCTTCCTATACGAAAATCCTAAGATAACGGATTTGGAAGAGATGGAAAGTAGGAAGCTAATCCATGGCTTTTATTCAGCGTTACGTAACGAACCAGACGGGGGCTGTCACCTTTATAGGGAATACACTTGGGCTGGCACGCTCTAATTCGGTAGGAGTGCCGGGAACAGCGACCAGCATTGGCGCGTTCATCACAACTAATACAGCCTCTCGCTTCGGTACGTATCCATTTGGCACGACTTCTACCTTTACCAGTAACTCATCGACAGCATTCCTTGTGCTCCCTGCGGGCAGTACGGTGCTGTATGCTGAGCTTATTTGGGGAGGAAGTTATGCCAACGGCAGTACCAATGTATTGTCCAGCACCAGCAACCCTGTCACATTTCAGACACCTGCTTTATCTACTACGGTCAGTCCTGAATCTGCAACATCGGTCAACGTCACTAGTCTCAGTACCTATGTGAGAACAGCGAATGTCACAAATCTGGTCATTCAAGGTGGCGCTGGTGCGTATACGGTCGGAAATGTGACGGGCACCATCACGGTTCCCGATTCCACCAACACCAACCATGCCGGCTGGACGCTGGCTGTGGTGTACAATAACCCGTCTCTGCCCTTCCGCAACCTGTCGCTACGTGTTGGTGGTGAAGGGGTCAGTACCGCTACAGGCTCGGTCAATGTAGTGGTGAGCGGCTTTGCCACACCTGTGCAGGGGACTTTGCGTGGTAGGGCGCTGATTAGCGCCCAAGAGGGTGACGTGGACATTACGGGTGACCGTGCGTTGTTTGGACCTACCACATCGAGTTTGACTGCGCTGTCTGGGCCTAATAATTTTTCGACTAATTTTTTCGCTTCCCAAATTAACGGAGACGACGGTACATTGGTCACGACGGGGACCTTCGGTACAACTAATGCCGTGAATGGAGCACCTGGAACGCAGGTCACGGGTGGACGGCAAGGTTGGGACATTACCAATGTCGATATTTCCTCCACGCTGCTCAATAGCCAAACCACAGGTGTCCTCCAGCTGACAACAAATGGTGACATTTACACTGTAAATGCCAATGCCATTCAAATTGATATCAATGCTCCACTGGTGACCCTGACCAAAACTGCCAGCTCTACAGGCTTGGTTATTGGCGATACTGTGACCTATACGGTTAACATTTCGAATACGGGGCTCGTCAGTGCTTCCAACACAGTACTTACCGATACCATACCAGCTGGGGCTACCTTCGTACCCGGCAGTGTTGTTGTCGCGGGCACAGCCCAGCCAACAGCCAATCCCGCTACAGGTATCACAGTGGGCAGTGTAGCTCCTGCTTCCACGGTGACCATTACATTCCGTGCAACCGTCACTTCATTGCCAGCAAACACCCAGCTGGGCAATCAAGCATCGGCATCCTTTTCCTTCCAAACCGTGCCTGGAGGACCTGTCATTTCTGGCAACGTTCCGTCCAACACTGCCAGTACACCAATCTACCAACCTGTTATTGGAATTGTTAAAAGTGCCAATACAACGGCTGCTACAGTTGGAGATACGATTACGTACACGTTTCAGATATCCAACACGGGCAGCATTGCTGCAAATCTCAGCTTTTCGGAGAGCATTCCCGCCGGATCATCCTTCATACCGGGCAGTGTGACCATTGGTGGTTCTTCCGTGCCTGCTGCCAATCCCGCTACTGGTTTTTCAGTAGGAACGATTAATACAGGTGCTACTATACCCGTGACCTTCCAGGCCCTCGTCAACGCGGTTCCCGCCTCTGGTAATTTGACCGATCAGGCGGCTTACACGTATACCTTCACACCGCCTGACGGACGTATATTGAACGGAAGCGGGACGTCCAACACGCTCACCATTCCCGTATCCTCACCAAATGTGACCGTGACAAAAGCCTCTTCCCTGGCGGCAGCCGCAGTCGGAGAGACTGTTCAATTTACCATAACCGCCACAAACAACGGAATCGCCAATGTGACCAATGTAGTCGTTACCGATCCGCTGCCAAGCGGAGTTGCCTTTGTACCTGGTAGCGTCACCGTGAACGGAACTGCTTCTGCGACTGCTACACCTGTGAACGGTATTCCGATCGGCACTTTAGCTCCAGGCGCATCGGTTACGGTTGTATTTCGGGCAGCCATTAATTCTCTACCTTCTCCTGCACAAATCAACAATCGTGCAACTGTCAGCTTCACTTCCGGGGCCTTTACCGGATCATCTTTGTCCAATCTTGTAACCATACCTGTCGTTATTGCAGCGCCGACGATTACCAAAAGCGCCAGCTCCAACCGTGCCAGCGTTGGCGGGACGATTACTTATTCATTTCTCATCGCTAATGCCGGAACAGCCGTATTAAACACGACCTTGACGGAAACTGTACCGACAGGCTCCACCTTTATTCCCGGAAGCGTCATTGTCGGCGGGTCCTCAGTGCCAGGCGCCAATCCTAATACGGGAATTTCAGTAGGCACCGTAAACCCTGGTGCACAAATTACAGTCTCATTCCGGACGACAGTGGATTCGCTACCACCCGGGGGTGGATTAAACGATCAGGGCCTGCTCCAATACTCATATCAGTTGCAAGACGGAAGAACCCTGTCGGGCTCGCTTCTCTCCAATATTGTTTCCGTATCGATTTCTCTTCCCAACGTAGCAGTAACCAAGTCTGCGGGATTCACATCCGTTAGTGTTGGCGAAACGCTGACCTACAGCGTGAACGCCGTTAATAACGGAATTGACCCCATCACAAACACCGTAATTACCGATCCACTCCCCGGCAGCGTGTCATTTGTACCCGGAAGCGTAACCGTCGGTGGTTCACCTGTGAGCACAGCCGACCCAAGAAGTGGCATTCCAGTCGGCACCATTGGCGCAGGCGCATCCGTGCAGGTGTCCTATGCTGTGCTGGTCAATGCCGTTCCATCCGTGCAGCCGCTGCAAAACACAGCCAGTGTCAGCTTCACCAGTGGTGCTTTTACCGGAACATCCCAGACAAATACCGTCTCTGTGCCGGTTTATCAGCCTCGTATCAGTGTGGTCAAATCTGCAAATACAACAGCAGCTACGATAGGCGACACGATTCTGTACACATTGTTAGTCACGAACAGCGGCAACTATAATGCTTCTGTAACGCTGACAGATGCTATTCCTGCCGGGTCCACATTTATGGAGAACAGCGTGGTAATCAATGGCGTTAGTCAGCCTGGAGCCAGTCCAGCAGCAGGTATTTTCATCGGAACCGTGTCGCCGCAAAGCCCTATCACACTGACATTCCAAACTGTAGTGGCTACCCTTCCAACACCATCCCAACTGACAGACCAGGCCACCGCCGCCATTTCCTTTACGTTGCCCGATGGGCGAGTGCGAACAGATAGCACATCGTCCAACGTGTTATCCATTCCTGTGTCTGCGCCGAATGTGTCCATTTCGAAGACTGCAGACCGTTCCACCGCCATTCCGGGTGATTCGGTGTTATACACCCTGACCTTACTCAACAACGGAATCCAGACCGTGAGCAATGTGGTCGTTTCCGATCCTATCCCGGCCGGCTCTCAATTCACTGCCGGTAGCGTAACGCTGAATGGCTCCACAATAGCCAGTGGAGATCCGTCTTTAGGTATCGTAATTGGGAGCATTGCCGCTGGAGGGGGAGCTACAATCACTTTCAGGGTAACGGTATCCTCTCCATTAACAAGTTCTCCGCAGCTCACCAATCAATCGCGTGCCAGTTACACCAGCGGTGCTTTTTCAGGCGTATCAGTATCTAACCCAGTGACAGTGGCTTTGAACGCTCCGGTATTAAGCGTAAGCAAAACCGCAGAACCTATATCAGCCACAGTCGGGAACATCGTAACGTATTCTGTGGCAGTAACCAACAGCGGTAATATTGCAGCTGCTGCCACATTGACAGACAATATCCCCGCAGGCTCAGCACTGGTACCGAACAGTGTGGTCGTCAACGGTGTTCCTATTCCCGGTGCCAGTCCCGAAGCAGGTCTGTCTATTGGCTCCATTGTACCTGGAGCCGCGACTCAAACAACTTTTCAGGTGGTGATTACTTCCGTGCCTTTACCTCCCCAACTCACCGACCAGGCGAATATCAGCTTTTCCTTTCAACCGCCGGATGGCCGGATTGTTAACGGCAATGTTTCGTCCAATATTGTCACAATCCCTGTATCGTCACCCAATGTGCAAGTAAGCAAAAGCGCTTCGGTAGCTGACGCCGTTCCTGGGGATACGATAACCTATACCATTACAGCTACCAATAGCGGAGTCCAAACCGTGACGGATGTTCGGGTAAACGATACGATCCCGTCGGGCTCCACTTTTATTCCTGGCTCGGTTATTGTAAATGGAACGACATTGCCGTCAGCCAGCCCCTTAACGGGGATTCCAATCGGTTCCATCGCTGCTGGTGCGTCAACAACCGTCACCTTTTCCGTGTCTGTCAACAGCCTGCCTGACCCACCTCAGCTGAGTGATCAGGCTACAGTTTCTTTTACCAGCGGTACACTGAATTTCACATCACTCTCCAACACTGTTGTCATCCCTGTTTACCAGCCTATTGTCAGTCTTGTTAAAACTGCAAATACGAGTCAAGCAACGGTAGGCGACACCGTAGTCTATACACTCACTGCTCAAAATACAGGTAATCTAGCAGCGACCGCCACCTTCACCGATGCCATTCCATCTGGTTCCTCCTTTATACCGAATAGCGTCACCGTGAACGGTCAGCCTGTTGCTGGAGCCAATCCCCAATCAGGGGTACTGGTCGGAAACATTGCAGCGGGGGCTTCTGTCGCTCTTACCTTTCAAGTGGTCATTAACGCTGTCCCTGCTGGCCTGGGTCTGTTAAATCAAGGTTCGGCCACATTCACCTTCCAGCCACCTGACGGTCGCACATTAAATGGAAGTGCACAATCGAATCCGGTGTTCATTCCCGTATCCAATCCGAATGTCACCGTGACCAAAACGGTCAATCAGACCTCTGTAGCCTTCGGCGATACCATTACGTATACCATTAACGCAGCAAATAGCGGCATTACACCCGTAACAGGGACGGTCTTTATCGACCCGATTGCGGATGGCACTACTTTTATACCTAACTCCGTACAAGTCAATGGTGTCACTATACCGGGAGCCAACATCGCCACAGGCGTATCCGTAGGCACTATCCCTGCTGCCAGCTCAGTAACGGTCACCTTCCAGGCAACGGTAACATCCTTGCCAGCGTCAGGTTTGTCAACGGATCAGGCAACGGTCTCCTTTAATTCCGGGGCTTTCGCAGGTCAATCCGCCTCGAATCAGGTCAGCCTGCCTGTATTTCAGCCAATCTTGAATGTGACCAATACCCTCAGTGCAGATCGTGCAACCGTAGGGAATACACTTGGCTTTTTCATCACTGTAACCAATACCGGCAACGCGCCCGCAGAAACGGTCGTGCTTGATCTGTTGTCCAGCTCGCTTAGTCTGAATCAAAATAGCGTACTGGTCAACGGTTCGCCCATTCCCGGAGCAGACCCGATTACAGGCATTAATATCGGTTCGGTCGCCCCAGGTGCGACGGTAACCGTCTCGTTTAGCGCCGTGGTCATATCAGTACCACCTGGCTCCATACTAACCAACCAGGCAACTGTGAGCTACACGTTCCAATTGCCCGATGGACGAACGCTGAGCGGAAGCGGAGCGGCCCTGCCTGTATCCATTCCGATCTCGTCACCGAATGTAACAGTCACGAAGGCAGCTGATGTGGCTGTCGCTGTCGTGGGTGATTCTGTCCCCTATGTCATAACTGCGTTCAATAACGGACTCGATCCTGTTACTAGCGTAATCGTCACGGATACCATTCCTTTTGGAACCGCCTTTGTCCCGGGCAGCGTTACAATTAATGGTACGCCTGTTGTTACAGCCAACCCACAAAACGGTATTCCTGTCGGAACGCTTGGAGCTGGTGGCGGAGCTACCATTCGCTTTTTGCTTAACGTACAATCTCTGCCGTCGCCAGCGTCCATTACCAATGAGGCGACCGTAAGCTTTACTTCAGGTGCATTTAATGGATTTTCGGTATCCAATCCCGTTACCATCCCTGTGTATCAACCGATCGTCACTGTAACTAAAAGCGCGGGAACGGGAAGAGCTACGGTTGGAGATACGGTAACCTATACATTCTCCGTTACAAACTCTGGAAACATCGGTGCAGATACCGTCCTTAGTGATCCCATCCCGGCTGGGGCTGCCTTTATCCCTAATAGTGTAGTGATCAATGGCACCGCCGCACCTGGCTCAGATCCAAGTGTTGGGATTCCATTAGGTATCATAGGTGCAGCTACGACCGTCACTCTGACCTTTCAGGCAGTCATTACCTCACTGCCCGCATCAGGTACATTGGTCAATCAGGCGACCGCAGCTTACAGCTATCAACCTCCAGATGGTCGTGTCCTGACTGGAAGTGCAGTATCTCCGTCCGTGACCGTCTCGGTCTCTTCGCCAGATGTGGACGTTATCAAAACAGCATCCGCTACAGATGCCGTAGTCGGAGATACCATTACGTATACTGTGATTGCTACGAATAACGGAATCAGTCAAGTCGTCAATGCCGTTGTATCTGATCAGCTGCCGCCCGGCACCAGCTTTGTTCCGGGTAGCGTAACCGTAAATGGAACTTCTGTACCTGCTGCGTCACCAAGCTCCGGTATCCCTGTAGGCACCATTGCAGTAGGTGGTTCGGCAGCAGTTACATTCCAGGTCTCCGTCGTTAGTCTGCCGCAGCCGCCGCAAATAACCAATCAAGCGACCGTCAGCTTTACTTCAGGCGCGTTGACCACGTCTTCGCAATCCGATCCGGTTACCTTGCCTGTTTATCAGCCGATCATCGGCCTGACCAAAACCGTCAATACCGTCAACACACAGATCGGATCAACATTGGTCTATACTCTGACGCTAACTAATACCGGAAATATTGCCGTTATACCTGTGCTGTCGGATAACATCCCCGCAGGTTCTGAACTACTGCCTAACAGCGTAGTCGTTAACGGCATCCTTGTCCCGGGAGCTTCGCCAGTTACAGGCATAACGCTCGGATCACTGGCCCCTTCAGGCAGTATTACGTTGAGTTTCCAAACCATCGTCTCGTCTCTGCCAACTCCGCCTATATTGACCGACCAAGGGCAAGCGGACTTTACCTACTCACCACCTGACGGTAGAGTACTGAGCGGTTCTGTCACATCGAATACAGTCAACGTTGCTGTGTCTGCACCTAATATTCAGGTGATTAAAACATCCAGCCTGGCAGCCGCTGTAGTCGGAGATACGTTCAGATATACACTGAGCATCACGAATAGTGGCGTGGATTCAGTCACAGATACTGTTGTAACCGATACAATTCCTGCAGGTACCTCCTTCGTTCCGGGCAGTGTCCTAATCGACGGAGTAGCCTTCCCTAATGCCTCTCCGGTTGCTGGAATTGCCATCGGAAACGTCGCACCTGGAAATACATTCGTCGTCAGTTTCCAGACAACTGTCCAGTCTTTGCCGCAGCCACCACTGCTCACAGATATTGCAGCCGTCACGTTTACTAGCGGAACGTTCACTGGCACTGCCTTTTCCGATCCACTCATCGTACCTGTGTTCCAACCGTTAATTGCAATTACTAAAGCATCCAGCACTCTTAACGCCTCCGTCGGCGATACACTGACCTACACGATTACAACCGTGAATAGCGGCAATATTGCAGCAGCGCTTACCATCAGCGATAACATCCCGGCCGGATCGACTTTCCTTGCCAACAGTGTCAGCATTGCTGGCAGTCCGCAACCTGGATTGTCCATCGAAACTGGCGTTCCAGTTGGATCCGTGTTGCCAGGCGGAACGGTATCCGTAACGTTCCAAACCATTATCAATACACTGCCTAATCCACAGGTACTGGTCGATCAGGCATCAGGCTCATTCACTTTCCAACCACCAGATGGCAGAACTGTATCCGGATCTGCGGTATCCAATTCAGTTAGTATCTCTGTATCCTCACCAGACGTTAGCATTGTCAAAGGAACGGCGGCTACCGACGCCATTATTGGCGATATCATCACCTACACACTGGCTGTCTCCAACAATGGGATCAGTACAGCCAATAATATAGTGGTTTCAGATATGATTGCGGCGGGAAGCTCCTTTGTAAATGGCAGTGTTACCATAAACGGAACTTCCTTCCCTGATGGAAATCCTGGATTTGGTATTGCCATCGGTACGCTCGCTCCAGGAGCTGTTACTACTGTTACGTTCCAGGTTCGAGTCGATTTCTTGCCCACACCGGCACAATTAAACAATCAGGCATCCGTTAGCTTTACCAGCGGGGCATTTACTGGTAGCTCAACATCTAATGTAATAACCATTCCGGTCTTCCAGCCGATCCTGACAGCAGTCAAAACAAGCAATACCAATAATGCCACAGTCGGAGACATCATCACTTACACGATTGTCGTATCCAACACGGGTAACATTGCAGCCTCAACTACTGTAAGTGACAATATTCCGGACGGCTCTGTATTCCTTCCGAACACAGTCTCGATTAACGGCATTGCAGCTCCCGGTGCAAGCCCAGTTTCCGGCATCCCGACTCCAGCCATACCACCAGGACAATCGGCAACCGTCACTTTCCAAGTGCTGGTATCTTCCATCCCTGCAACCGTATTACTGGTCGATCAGGCTGAGGTAGACTATCGCTTTAATGCACCAGATGGGCGAGAGGCAGGCGGTTTCCATTTATCCAACATTGTTGAGGTTGCCGTGTCACCGCTAGACATCACATTAAGTAAAAGCGTAAGCTCACCTTTCGCCACTACTGGCGATACCTTGACGTATGAACTCGTGATCCTCAACGAGGATACGAATACCGTGCAAGATGCCCGTTTGCTGGATACTTTGCCAGAGGACATCGAGTTTATTACAGGTTCAGTTCAGATTAATGGATCTACGGTGGCAGAAAGCGATCCCGGCACCGGCATACCTTTGCCACCGTTAGAAGCGAATACCAAGACTGTCATATCCTTTGATGTCCGTATCACAGCAACAGAACAGCCAGGACCGCGTACGAATCAGGCGCGCTTGTTACTCACGAAAAGTGAAGAAGCGAGTGCCGTTTTGTCCAATGCTGTCACCATTGCCGTACTCCAGCCTGTGGTGAAGCTGACGAAAATAGCCAGCACGGAGAGCGTGCAGCCAGGCCAAAGCATCACCTATTCCATCATTGCAGAAAATACTGGAAATATCGGTGCCTTTGGCTTGTTAACGGACTCATTGCCATCGGAGCTTTCTTTTGTTCCCGGCTCTGTTTCGGTTAATGGAATCCCTCAATATGGGGTCAGTCCAGGGCAAGGCATTGCCCTAGGTACCATCGCACCAGGAGAAAAAACGACTTCCGTCTTCTCCGCGCTTGTCGTTCGTGCCTCCGAGTCTGGCACACTGGTGAATCAAGCTTCACTGGCTTACTCCTACCAGCTGCCGGACGGACGAAGCACGAATCTGGTAACTGCTTCACCTTCTATCTCGGTTAAAGTAGCCCCTACTGCTAAAGGAGCCTTGTCAGCTGTGCTACGCACAACAGTATCTACTGTCGCATTAGGCGATGCTGTGCCTTATCAGCTGACTCTTGTTAATGATGCAGGCTCAGTCATTACCGATGTAGTGTTAGCCGATTACGTACCGAATGGAACCATCATAAACCCGGACAGCTTGAAAATTAACGGTTCTCCACCTGCTTCTAGCAAGCCAGGTGAACCATTATTTATCGGCAGCTTACAGGCGGGACAGACAATGGATGTATCCTACAGCGTGAACGTTCAGTCTCTGCCTCTCGGAGGACGTCTAAACAATAGCGTACGGCTCCATTATGCTGGCAATGAGGGTGCGAGCGAGGTTACCAGCAACACCGTGACTATAACTGTTTTTGATCCACAGCTTGCCGCAAGTATCTCTACGGAAAATACGGAGGCCATCGCAGGAGAAAGCCTTACTTATACGGTACTGCTCAACAACTTTGGCAACGTAACATCCGAAGTTACACTGCAAAATTTCATTCCTGCCGGGACTCTATTGATTCCTGACAGCATACAGTTGAACGGTCAATCACTGTTGGGAACCGATCCTGCTGTCGGTGTTAGTCTGGGGTCTGTGGAACCTGGACAGTCATTGACACTGACTTATCAAGTGACCGTATCGGAGACGCCTCCATCTGGCTACATCGTAAATCAAGCTGCCTTTGCCTACTCGTTTACGTTACCTGGAGGAAGAGTCGTATCAGGGACATTGACTACGAATACCGTTACCATCCCAGTTGTATTCCCACTGCTCGAATTAGTTAAAAAAGTGAATACCACGGATGCCTCTGTAGGAGACATACTCACCTTCACCATTCAGATTACAAACAAAGGAGGAATTCCAGCACAGTATCCGCTGTTCACAGACCCGTTGCCGCATGGACTCATTTATGTACCCAACAGCCTAACTATCCAAGAAAAAGCACAGCCAGGCGCTAATCCCGCCGCAGGTATCACGCTTCCGGATATTGCACCAGGGGAGACGCTCACCCTTACGCTCCAGGCACAAATTCGTGAAGCACCAACAGAGGGAACATTCAGCAACCAAGCCACCATCGAATATACCTCACGTCGTAGTGGAGGAGAGACCATCCAGGAAACAACCCAAACCAACACCGTCGGCGTGACCGTTATTGCAGCCATCCCTAAACTTACACTTAGCTCCAGCGCTTTACGTGTCGGGCAAGAAGATACCCTGTCCTTCACCGTCCATGTGGAAAACATCGGCAATACTCCGCTGGAAGAACTCTTGCTCACTGCACCATTTGCAGCCGAAGATTTCATTTTGTTGCGAACTGTCACCGTGAATTCTGTGCCGCTTCCGCATCCTAACCTGCTCCAAGGTATTCCGTTAGGTCGGCTTGACCCAGACCACAAAGCCGTTATCGTCTTTTCTTTCGACATCGAATCTGCGCTCCGCGCGTATCTGATCGCCCAGGTCATCCTGCGCTATCAATTCCGCTATCCAGACGGAAGCGTAGAGAAACAATCTGCCTCCTCCAATACCATTTTTGTGGAGATGGCTGACTTTGATGGTTCTCTAGAGTAAATGTTCTATTGTGTCGAGCTCCTTACCACTGGGTAAGGGGCTTTTTTATGTAATTAGAAAACATAAAAAAGCCCTGGAATATTTTCCAGGGCAGTTGCTAGCGCGTTATCCATTGCTAACCATCTTACCAATTATGTAGGTCGGCTATGCCGGGGATGATTATAATTTGGTTACGTTAGCGGCTTGTGGTCCACGTGCGCCTTCGACAATGTCGAACTCCACGTCTTGTCCTTCTTCAAGTGTTTTGAAGCCTTCTGTTTGAATTGCGGAAAAATGTACAAATACGTCGCCGCCGTCAGACGTTTCAATGAAACCATAACCTTTTTCTGCGTTAAACCATTTTACTTTACCTTGCATGCACTAACATTCCCTTCGTCATCAAATGAAGTGAAGCTCTCGCCCACATTTCCGACTATACCACCCAAAGTTATCCATTGTCAATTGGAATTGATAATGTTTTCATTCATAGTTATTCCAATTTTACAAAGCAATCTATTTCTATAGATTGAAATGGTATATTAAGCAAAGAGTTTACTATACAAGTATAGTAAACTCTTTGTGAATGTTTGAAACTCCTAGGGAAAAAACATTGAAAATTTTTGTTATTTCTTTTTTACTTAATTATAGTAAACTACCGTTGGCTGGGGCTCAATTCCTTTTGCATAGTAGTAATTCAAGTTACTTACAAAATCAATTACTTTCTTTGTATCCAGATCATACACAAGAATGTCTGGATCTCCAGCCATATCAATAAAATCCAGGCGTCTCGGCGTAGTTCTGCCACTGGTGTCAACAAAAGAGGAACTGTGATTCGGTGGATTGCCAGAACTATATGCAGATTCAAAATAGGTAAAAAGCGTATCTGCATTTAGAACAATCAAAACAGCATTATCAGAGCTTGCATAATTTGAAAAGTTGAATTCTCTTGACCATTCCAAATTCGGGTTTGCCACCGTTGTATTGGCAATTTGGGTCCCATTCACCTTAATATCTCCGTTTGGATACTCAATGACCGTTAGTAGGGTGTTAGCTTGGCCGTCTTACCATTAATCGGTGTATCCGCTGGCGAGGCCGCATTCATGTGGATACTATAACCGTTCCTGTGGAAGTACAGCCTCAGTCGTGCTGGTAGGTTCCAGCGCTTGAATCGTATTAAGCGAAAGTGACGTATCAGTATCCTTCGCCGTTAAACTTGATGAGCTGGCCTCAACTGAGGCTGGAGCTATTGACATAATGCTTAAAACTAAAATGGCTAATAAAATTCCAGAAAGGTATTTTCCCCACTTCATAAACATCATCCCTTCTCAGAATATTTAAAATTATTCATAGATTGAAAATAATTCCTATGGATGATGTACTAATTCTATAACATACTTAATTATCCTTTATTCTAAGATTTCGTCTTAGACGATCTTACATTGAATCTATGAACGAGCATTGATCAGCACCCTCGTCCAATAATACCAACTTTCCATTTTTTGAATTCTGTAACCACACTTTATATATAAATTCAATGCATTGTAATTTCGACCTTGTGTTGAAACTACTAGTTGTTCAATCGGCCTGCTTTCAAGAAACACCTTTAATTCTGTTAGCAACTTCGTGCCCATTCCATTGCTTTGATGTTTCAGATCAATTCCTAAAAGGCCGATTCTTGCCTTTCTATTTATTAGATTTTCTTTAATTGTCACAAATCCAATAATTTCTCCATTTAATTTAATGACAAGACAATAATCATCGAACGCACCAGTAATAGACTTTTTCACCCATAGTTTATATAACTCATCCACTTTTTCAAAATTAAAAATATGTGGATAACAAGAATATCTACTATCCTTAAATAATCCAGTCATCATATTTTGTAAAACAGGAAAGTCATGCTCCGTTGCTAATACAAGAGAACTTTTATTCTGTGCATTAGTATCTATTCTAGTCTCAAATGTTACTTTAGTATCCGCTAAGTGGAAATTTTCATTTTCGAGAAAATGAATAGTCGTTATATCATCAATTTTACAAAGTGCTTGTATAAAATCTAATTGATTCTTTTCTATCACATGTTGAAAATATGAGCTTGTAACTGGAGAAGTAGTAGAAACTTCCGCCATATTCATAGCAAAAAAAATAGAATCCCAATGCAAAAGCCTTAGCATCCTAAATCCCTCCAACTATACTGTCGAAAAAAATCGTATATACAATCTACAATCTTATTTATATCTGACTCTTTTATATTAAAATAGAGAGGTAATCTAATTAAGCGTTCGCTCTCTCTAGTTGTATAGGCATCCTCACCAATAAATGAACTATGCTTTAATCCTGCCTCGGAACTATGAAGCGGCACATAATGAAAAACAGCCATGATTTCATGTATTTTCAAAAAATTCAATAGTTCGGTTCTTATTTCTAAATCTCTTACTTTAATATAAAACATATGAGCATTATGGGTACTATTAAGAGGTATAAATGGTAAGTCGATTAAATTTAATTCACTCAAAGGCTGTAATAGATTAAAATATAAATTCCAGCTAACCAATCTATTCTTTGTAATCATTTCTGAGGCCTCAAGTTGTGCCATTAAAAATGCAGTGTTTAGTTCACTAGGGAGGTAGGAAGAACCTATGTCAACCCAAGTATACTTATCTACCTGACCTCTAAAAAATTTAGATCTGTTTGTCCCTTTCTCACGTATTATTTCAGCCTTTTCCATAAATGTTTCATCATTAACTAACAAAGCGCCACCTTCCCCGCAATGTACATTCTTGGTTTCGTGAAAGCTGATACATCCTAAGTGACCAAGGGTACCCAGTTTCCTTCCTTTATATTCGCTAAGAATCCCTTGTGCTGCATCCTCCACAACTGCCAAATTGTATCTATTCGCCAACTCTAAAATTTTATCCATATCACAAGCTACTCCAGCATAATGCACTGGGACAATTGCTTTTGTTTTATCTGTGATCGCATCTTCTATAAGATCTTCATTAATATTCATAGTATCAGGTCGAATATCCACGAATACAATCTTAGCTCCTCTTAAAACAAAGGCATTGGCAGTGGATACAAACGTATAAGATGGCATGATAATTTCATCACCCTGTTGGATATCTAAGAGAATAGCAGCCATCTCCAGAGCATGTGTACAAGAAGTCGTTATTAATGTTTTTTTTACATCAAAAGTTCTTTCAAACCAGTTTGCACATAAACGCGTAAATTCTCCATCCCCCGAAAGATGTCCACTAGAAAATGACTTTTCGACATACTCTCCTTCTTTGCCTACGATTGCCGGTATATTGAAATTTATCATTATCATCTCTCATTTCAGCAAATTATGTGGTAAAGCCCATGCAGCTTAATAAAAGTGTGGTGATTTAGTCATAGTCTCTATAATTTCTCTCATAACCTTTTCACTGTCAAAAATTTCATCAGCCCTATTTATTGCTACAGATCTTTCGCGTTCCCTAAATACAGGATTTTCCCAATGTTTTATAAATGTCTTCACATCATCAAAACTGTTAATATGATAGTACTCTCCTGCCGTGTGAGCAACATCTCCGAAGGCATATGTAAAAACGGGTAGCCCTTGCCGTAAAGCAATGGCAGCAGAAGTACCGCCTCCAGATCGAACTGTGTTTAAATACGCGTCACACACTTCATAAACAGCGGCTAAGTCCCTTTGAACTCCGACATGGACAGATTGTTTTTCAAGAGTGACATACTGATTCGTTATCTTTTTATAATTTTCAAGTTCACCTATAAACATAATGCGGGTATGATCATTACATTTCAATAGATCGTCTAGTTCTGTTAAAAAAGAATCGTCTAGCTCCGTATCAAGCCGATTACCTACTATGGCCAATACAAAATTGTCCTCGCCTAACCCCCAATACTCTCTATGCATTTTAGTCTGTGGAGGCGTATATTTATAAGTAAACACACTCTCAATAACAGATTCCCGAGACCTGTTTAATTCTTCTAGGGTGTTCAAATCTGCTGTGTTTATTTTTCTGGGCAAAATAGAAAATGTGCTCTCTGAGATGGGGAGATCATAAGCTAATGGCAGAGTGATAACAGGCACAAAATTAGAAAATAGGTCGGAGCTTACATTTGAGCCTGAGACAGATAAAACAAAAAGCGGCTTTAAATGTAATATCATTTGGATTAGCTCTGATATCTGGGCACCATTTGGCATTTCCTTTTTACATTGAAAGAATGGAATACTTAAATCTTCATACACTAGCTTTTCAGTTTGATTGTACCCCTCAACATAGTTAGATAGGACAGCTCCGAAATAAGGCGTGGTTATAGATCTTGGCATGTCTGCGGTATTTATAAGGAAAATATTTTTTTTGAGATTATATAAAGCTTTGCAATGATCTAGCGCTACTTGTGTTGGGCTATGTAACATAGAAAGCATCTGTCCAGCTACAACAACTACAAGATCTTGGTTGCGTTCTTCATAAGGAATCCAATTCGCCTCGTTTGCAATTTGATTATTAAAATACTCAAAATATTTTCGATATATCCTTCTCAGTCTGTTAGTGTTTTCCTCCGTTTTTAATTTAGGAGTAGTAAAAAGAAAGCTCGTAATTTGCCAGTAAACAAAATGAAGCACATCTATTCTTACTTCTTTTTCTATAGATTCAAAAATATCATCCAAAAACTTCTGATCCTTTGTACAGGTGAGTAAAAATGACGTTAAATATAGTCCCCAATTCTTATAATCTGATATCATTTGTTCGATTTCAGTTACTATCTCTTGACGACTATTTGAATTTATACTTTCAAAGTTTCCAATTAATTTGGTTAGTTCATGGTCCAGTAATTTGTATACTTCCACATTTGATAATTTATCATTCGATAGTATTTTTTTTAATTCATGCATTGCCTCAGAATAGCTCATTAGGAACCTCTTTTCATTCTATCATTAGGGTTTGTTAAGGAAACCGAATTTAGGCGTGAAAAGCCAAATAATCCTCCTAATCTCCCTTTTCATGCCCCAAAAATCAAATCTAATTTTGGATAAAAAAACACAAGGAACAAACACAGTAGTTCGTTCCCATTCACATCCCACAGATCACAAATACGATGACGTCCCTAGGGGAGGTAGACGTATACAGTCTATTCTATCCATCCAAAATTCTCTGTTGTCAGAAATCCCCCCTTCTCTTGTACTAAAAGCACCAACAAATCCATTCTTCACTAGAACTGGAGTTAGTTTGTCCAACATTAACTTTTGGTTAACTCCACCACCAAAAGCAGGCGTATACCAGATCGGATTTATACCTAAAACACTCTTCATCCAATCTTTACAAGGGCCGATTTCAATATCATAAAATTCCTGTGGATCGCCATTGTAAGGAATATGATTATGAGCATGCACACCTATAGTCATTCCTGCCTGGCTCATTTCAACTATTTCTTCTGTACTTATATAAAAATCATTTATAAATTTTTGCTTATCGGGAAACAAGGACTGAAAAATAGACTCGAGAAAGATAGTTGCTTCCGTAACAGATAATTTAAAATTAAGCATAAATTTATTGTATCTGCGGAGTTTTTTCTGTTCATACTTATAGATTTGGCTCTCCTCTTCCACACCGCTCGTATCATATGTTCCACTCAATAATTCCCACAACTCTTCATCGGATTTGAAGGAGAGCACCGTGTGTACCAAATGAACTAATGGAACGTTACCTGTGAGGTGTGGACCAGACATGACTGTAAAATATGCAGGAATTCCTTTTCTTTTCAAGATGTCAAAAGCAAACGTATATTGGTCTTTTGTACCATCATCAAACGTTAGTACACACCATGGTTCCGAGTTGGACTTATCAATCTCGTCTAACGAGATAATTCGATGTGTCTTGCTAATTAAATCTAGCTGTTCTTCAAAGTCATGGGGATGCATGGGAACAATCCCACCCCATCCTTTCTTCTCACGTACATAGTGGTACATCGCAGCAATATTACCCATTATCAATTCCACCCTTTAGGAAGTGGCCAAATGTTGGGACGATCCATATCTCCGTCAGTTTTAACAAGATATATGTCATTCACTTCCGTATTTTGAAAGTAACCTTCATTTTTTTTAATTTTCCATACAAAATTAATGGGATTAACACGATAACGAAAAGGCTGGAACAGGCCTGCCAATCCACATTCCTTTGGCGTGTAGTCTATATTTTGTTTTTTAAAACCGATGGATTCCAGAACATGCTCTAAACGATTTGAACTTAACTGAAAATCCGCCGCAACACACCCTTGGTCACGAGCCCATGACAAAACCCCAGATACCATCTCAATCAAACGATGATCTGCTATTCCTTCCCAAACCTCCGCATTAGCTGGGATGATTTCTATAATCCTTAATACTTTTGTGCCGTGGGTACTCCCCTCTGGAGCATATACTCGATCTAGACGTGCAATTACAATCCCCTCAGCAGTGGAATCACCGAAAAATAAATACTTATAGCCCGCACTATTTATATATCTCCATTCCCAAAAGGAGGCGCTACGGTACTGCGAAAGTGAGAATCGATGTTGAATACTTTTAATGTATAATTGCTCTAACTCCTCACCCGTAATATTGAGTATTGGGCTGTATGAATGTATCAATCTTTCCTCAACACCTGATATCCATTGTCCAATAACCGAATGATCGAATGAATCATTTAGTAGGTTAACATAACCGTTGGCGTCAAGCGGAATGATGTAACGGTTCAAATGATCTGAATACGAATACCCCATACGTTCATACATAGGTACCACTTGAAGATTACAACCTAAGGTCACGCACACCGAATTATACTTTTCAGCTTCTTTCATAAGCATAATGCCCAAGCCACTGTTTCTATACTTCTCTGATACAATCCACATGGCGAAACTGATACCTTTATATTGTTCTCCGTTAGAACTATACTCACTAGGAATGACCCCAAGGAACCCCTCAATACAACCATTGTCAATCAGCAGTAAACTTTCCGATAAACCATTCTCGTCAATCCGATACTGCCAATCAAACAATTCTTTGTTATAGATAGCATGCTCTGGGGACCAATTAATTCTCATAAACGCAACCAGCGACTCATAATCAGAATCTTTATATTTTACAATTTCCAATAGCTTTCCCCCTCCTTTTTACGCGTTATATTTTTCCACATAACACTTCAAATAAATTATTAATTATGAATATTATTCAAAATATGCAAAATGCTTTGCACTGAATCTATATTAGCTATTTCATCAATGGGAATAGACACATTAAAATTAGCTTCAAGTTCCATCACTAAATTCAATTGATTGAGCGAATCCCAATTTTCAAAGTCACTTTTTACCGATCCCAATGTCACTTTTTCGACAGACACATTCATAATTTTAGATATTATCGATTGAACTAACTCAAATTTATTCAAAAAGAGCACTCCTTAAGTAAGATATGATGAGGTAAGAATATCTCTCCTAGATCTAATTCATTGTTTTTGGATACATCCCTATACTTCTTTGAAATAAAGTCATAAAAAGGTTTATTCTTTTCTGTTTTTATATACATACCCTTAATACTATGGGGGGAAAAATGCTTGGTAACTAAATAAAGCATTGCTTCCTCAATTCCCTTGCCCATGACACGACAACTCATAACAAAATCATGGATTTCAGCCTGACCTTCATCATCACATGAAACCGAAATCAGTCCTGTATAACCTGCATTTCCAAATTTGTCTTCCACTTCAAATAAGATTGCATGATTATTCGGCAGTTCACTCCAGGACCAATACTCTTCAATCGTAAACCTGCGGGTTGCCATGTTAAACTGATTCGTTTTATTCATTAACTGGACAGCACGTGTTAGCAATAATTTATTCAATTTATGTGGAGTCAGCTTAATTTCAAGTGAATGTAGCCATTCTTCCAATGATTCTACGTTTAACTTTATCGACTCTCGCTTTTGCTCCTGTTTGAACCAGTCTGTTCGTTTACGATCCTCCAACGTTATAGCAGGAGTCTCGAAACAATCCAGTTGGCTAATAAAAACAGGGTATTGGGTAACATCAATAGGTAGGTCAGGTACATATACTTCTGGAAGAGCCTGCTTGATACGATCTCTTTCAGATGGATTATCGTCTAGAAATACAACAGATTGCAGACCTAGGTTGAGCTCCTTTACAATTTCAACCACATTGGCAGCCTTGTCGTTCCAGTTGATTCGAATTGAAGAAAAGTCCTTTTTTCTCAGAATCATTTCCGGATGCTGTTCTATCATTTCTAGTGCTATCGGTTCGCTGTTTTTACTGCATATAGCCAGGATGACACCTCGGTTACTCAATCTGTGCAATTCTTGCTGAAAAAGCTTGAAACTCTCACCGACGGGATCAATCCCCCCCAGTTTGATGTTGTCAATACCATCGTCACCAATCACGCCACCCCAGAGTGTATTATCCAGATCACAGATAATTAACTTTTTACTTTGTCCGTATAGACCACTAATGATTGATTTTAGCTCATTGGATACAAAGAGAAAAAAATCGCGAGAGAACTGAATTTTCCCAAGTGCATACATTTTAGCATCGTAGCTTTTTTGCTGGATTGCTGCATACCAATAGCTAGAATCAAGAATGATAACATGCTCGTGCTCTTGTAGTCGTTCTGAAAGACGTAGATTCATTTGCATAAGTACATTGCTTAATCCTACATTGTGCTTTAATGTCATCGATTGTATCCAACGGTAATGAGGTGGGAGGGACCAAGACACAACAAAAATATGTTTTGCTTTTCCCTCAGCCCTGATAATAAGCTCGCAAAATTGATCGACTTCATTAAGAACATCACCGATATTAATTTCCTTATACTCCAGCAGTTTATTAAAAGAAGGAATTACTTTCTCAGGACTTGTCCATAAAAGCAACATATCCTTTTTTTCCGACCATACGGAGTGATCAGAATTCATAAGAACCTGATTTACTTGATTATAAGGAGCTTCTGTCACTTCTAACGTCAAATCTTGATAAGATCCCTCTAGAAAACGAACCATCGGATTTAGATTAGAATCAGAGAGGATTAATAGTTTATTTTTTCTCATTTATTTTCTCCCCCATAAATCAAGGTTCAACTTACTTCATAATGGCGACACTACCACATAAGTCACTTATAGGAGTGTACTTAACACCATGTTCTCTACAATACTCTCTAACCGCCTGTTTTACACCATGAAATCGAGTACTGTTGTAGTCATGGATTATAATATATCCCCCATCTGACATCTTAGGATAGAAAAATTTTAATCCTTCGAGAATAGGCTGATACAAATCAACATCCAAACTAACAAATGCAAAAGTTTCATTCACGTCACTTGCTGATTCTGGAAAATACCCTTTTTTCACAATACAATTTTCTTTATACATCATTTTATTCAGTACTAAGTCCACATCCGAATTGCAAAATTCTCCTGCAACCGAGTTCGAAAAATCACCTTTATTTTCGTTATCAATATCCTTCTGGTCAAAACCGCTAAAGGTATCAAATAAATATAGTTGACGATCAGGAAAAACCCGGTTAATATACTTAGAAAATTCCCCCTTAAACACACCGAGCTCTGCTACACTTCCCTTTACTCCGCACTCATTTATTTCATCAGCAATTTGCCGTAATAGAGCCAGCCTAGTATCAAATTTCAAACTCATAAAATAGTCAATAATTTTTTCCTTTTCAATCGACAACTCTTCAGTTAGCTGTTTGTACACTGATTCTCCATGAATATTCGCTATAATTACATAATCGAATACAAGCTTACAAATTTCATTAGGAGCAACGACCGGTTTGGACAAAAATTTCGAGCCTTGTTTAGATCCATCATTGTCTGCAAATGCGATAACCTCGAATTCATCACTTAATAGATAATGAACACGAAGTCCTCCATCACCTGCACCAAAAATAACTACCTTTGCTTTATCAATCAAATTCTACACCTCTCCCGAAATAAGCATCATAAACATAATGACTGAATAAATGCTCTTTTTATGCAAAACATAGCTGTGCTAATTGAGTTCAATATTATATTCATCGAAAAAAGGCCTTCATTTGATTAATAACAAAACTCTGCTCATCCACCGACATATTTGTTCCAGAGGGCAAACAAACTCCTTTTTCAAATAATATTTTGCTAATATCCAAGCCACCTTCATGAGCATAATACACGGCATCTTTAAAGAGTGGTTGCAGATGAAGCGGCTTCCATACTGGTCGAGATTCAATATTATCTTTTCCTAAATAACCTATTAAATCACTAACGCTTGTACCAATAATTTCAGGGTCTATTATCATTGTTGTCAACCATCGAGTAGACTTACCAAAACTCTTTTCCGGCATAAATTGTATTCCATCAATTCCTGATAGCTCATAGCTATACTTTTCAAAAATTTCTCGTTTCTGTTGAATGCGTTCGTCCAACACACGAAGCTGCCCTCTCCCTATACCAGCTAGGACATTACTGAGACGATAATTGAAGCCTACATCCTCATGCTGATAATGTATCGCCTTTTCCCTCGCCTGAGTTGCGTAATGTCGCGCTCTACTTAGTGCTTCTAAATCATCTGAAACCAGCATGCCCCCACCTGAAGTAGTAATAATTTTATTTCCATTAAATGAAAGAATGCCGAATTTCCCAAGCGTTCCACTCATTTGCTTGCCGTAAGTTGCTCCGAGTGATTCCGCAGCATCTTCTACAATTGGCACCTCGTAATAATCACATATTTTTTTCAACCGATCGTAGTCTGCACTCTGCCCATACAAATTGACTATAACTACAGCTTTAGGTTTCTTTCCCTTATCTGCATAAGTCTTGAATGCTCGCTCTAGTGCCTCAGGGGACATATTCCAGCTGTCTGGTTCCGAATCGATAAAGACAGGAATTGCACCTTGATATAAGATCGGATTAGCACTGGCAACAAAGGTAAGAGAAGAACAAAAAACAATATCATCCTTTTCCACACCAAGCAATATCAAAGACAAGTGAATTGCTGCTGTTCCAGAACTTAGGGCAACTGCGCCTCCACATCCTAAGTAATTTGCCACCTCTGATTCAAAAGCGTCTACATTTTTACCTAGTGGAGCAATCCAATTCGTTTCAAAGGCCTCTGCGATATATTGCTGTTCAAGCCCGCCCATATGCGGTGAAGATAAATAAATTCTATCTCGATTGGACATTTTGTTTCATCCCTTATCCTTATAGGTTTTTTATTACTTTGGCCGGACAACCCACAGCTATAACGTTTTCTGGCAAATCGCGGATGACACAAGAAGCAGCACCAACGATGGTATCGCACCCTACACGAACACCAGGTATAAGACTTGCACCTATTCCGATATGAGCACAGTATCCGATCTGAACTCCACCTGCCATATGTACACCTGGGGAAATATGCACGAAGTCTTCTATTCGGCAATCATGATCTATAGTAGCCGCCGTATTAACAATGACATGCTCTCCAACATACGCATCAGCGTTAATTACAGCATTAGGCATGACAACCGTCCCCTCCCCAATGAATGCGCTGGGTGCGACTACAGCGCTTGGATGAACAGCAGTACCAAATTGGACTGAAGCAACTTTTAATTGACTTACAATCTTCCTTCTGGTTGTATTATCTCCGATTGCCACAACGAACAGCGCCTCTGGATACAGAGATAATAGTTGAGCAATCTGATTACGGCCCCCCAAGATCGGCAATCCGTTCCATGCTTCTTCTTTACAATGGTCATCCAGAATTCCTATGACTTCTTCACCACAGGACCGTAAAATATCCACGATAACCTTGGCATGCCCTCCTGCTCCAAAAACAATATAGCTCAAGGCCGATCCTCCTTAATAGGTAATTGTCTTTTGAATAAGCTGCTCTGACTTGGATGTTCGGTTCAATATATCTACGATGCGAGAGCTGGTGTTATCTCTACTGTAAATATTGTCGGCTGCTTTAACAATTTGTTGGAAAGGCTCAGACATTGCGTACTCTATTGCAGAAGTCAATTCGAGCTCGTCAGCTGAAATATCTATTGTGTTCACAGAACGCTCTCTGCCTGTCTGGCGAGTTCCGATATTAATGACTGGAACATGAAAGGAGGCAGCCTCAATAATCCCCGATGAAGAATTTCCAATTAATATTTTTGCATTTTTCAACATCGTCAGATAATCAAGTTGCTCAAAACTGGTTACAAGGTGCATCCCTTTTCTTGCAGCAAAACGATTATATACATCAACAATCGCATCAGCTCCAGCATCCGAATTAGGCATCACACAAATTACCTCATTCTCCCCAGCCAAGAGAACTTCCATCATCTTACCAAGGATGTGCATATCCGCTTCTTCCGTGGTGACAGGATGATAAGCAAACAGCACATAATCGTTATCTATATTCAGATCGTATTTACGTTTCGTCATCTCTAGCTCAGGCAGGGAAGTGTTCATCATCGTTTCAATTCTCGGAGCTCCGACTACATGAATTCTCCAAGGTTCCTCGCCAAGCCTGATTAGGCGCTCTCTGCTTCCATTTGTAGCCACAAAGTGAATGTGGGCCAACTTGCTAATCGCATGCCGAACAGACTCATCAATCGTGCCGGATACTTCTCCACCATGCAAATGAACAAGCGGAATGTTCATGTGAGAGGATACAATCGCAGCTGCAAGCATTTCTCCCCGATCTCCTAATACAACAACGAAATCTGGTTCCAAAGCTTCTACGGCTTGTGTCATGCCCATGATTGCTATTCCAATAGAGCGAGACATATTAGCATGGGTAGATCCCTGCAGCAGACAGTCTACCTTAGCAGATACACGAAATCCGTCCTTTTGGATAGCGTCCAATGTATACCCATGCTGTGGAGACAAATGCATGCCTGTAACCAACAGGTGGAGCTCCAGAGCATGTTCTTCCTCAAGAGCCCGCAAAACCGGGTAATATATCCCATAATCAGCTCGTGTTCCGGTAATCACCAATACTTTTTTCATTGCACATCATCCCATGATAACAAATAGTCTTCATGTACATCCTTTAAAAGCTGCTTACCAACCAAGTCATCAAAATATTTAGGCTCTATTCCAGTGCCCGGACGCTTGATAACTAGATCTTCTAGTGTTAGCAACTGGCCTGTTTTTTTAGATGTTGCCACCACAATACTTTTTCTTGCAACAGCTCTTGTGCTTTCCTCAGAAGGCATACACCTTTTAACACCATCCCCTAGGGCCTGCTCCACATTACGAATCGCGAGAACCATTTTTGAGAAATCAGCAGGCTCCAGTGAAGCCTTATGGTCAGGACCTGGAAGATTTCGATCCAATGTAAAATGCTTTTCAATAATTCTAGCTCCCAGTGCTGAAGCCGCTATAGCGATCTCAATCCCAGCCGTATGATCTGAGTAACCTGTGACCTTATTAAAAGCTGTAGATATTGTCTTCATGGCCAGCAGATTTACATCTTCCAAAGGTGCCGGATAGTCGGAAGTACAGTGTAGCAATAGTACTTCACTTTTTTTAAATGCTTGTAACGATTCTCCAATTTCATCCAAATTAGACATCCCGGTCGATAGAATAATCGGACGCCCATAGCTATCAAGTTTCTGAAGAAAGGGGATATTGTTCATATCTCCTGATCCAACCTTGAATGCGTCAATATGAATTGAATTCAGAAACTCAGCACTTTCTTCATCAAAGGGTGTGGAAAGGAAATCTATCCCTTTATCCTCACAGTACTTTTTCAATAGAACAAAATCCTCAAAGCTCAATTCCAGCTGTTTTAACATATCTAGTTGGCTTTCAGCTGAATTGGTATTTTCCGTCTGGTAATTAGCCTTCTGGGCATACTTGGTTACCAGCTTTTCGCTTTTAAAGGTTTGGAATTTCACCGCATCTGCACCACATAAAATCGCTTGGTCAATACACTCGAATGCCAGCTCCAATGATCCATTATGATTGACTCCTACCTCCGCGATAATATAGATAGGGTGGTTTTCATTATTTGATAAGAGGTTTTTCATGTTATATTCCTCCCTCCTACTGCAAGGATTCCTTGTGATTGGATTGTCTCCAAAAAAGCTCTGCCATTTTTAAATCAAACTCGTCATCTATGTCAACAGATCTTTCTTTAGGCATAATGTAGCCACAATTATTAGGACCAATCAGAGTGTCACCATTTATCAACAGATCTCTTTTCACGATATAGATGGCTCCATTTAAAGCATGTAGTTCTTTGAGATCTTGTCTCCTCAAATGCTCCCTTTCACCTTTCAGGTAGGGCGTAAGCCGTCCGTTATCCATTTCCCTTAGTAAATAGGGTTGCACTCCAGACAAAGTGACACTTTGAAGTGAATCAGCCTGATGATCTAAAAATATTTTATATGCTTCTTTAATGTCCATAGCATTTCGCAGTGGAGATGTGGGCTGTAGCAGCATAATAACATCAAAAAATTGATTTTGCGTCTGCTCATAAAATTCAACTGCATGCTTCAATACATCAATGCTTTTGGCCTCATCGGTAGCCAGTTCATCGGGCCTTATAAACGGAACAGCCGCTCCGGCTTGGCCCGACACACGAGCAATCTCTTTACAATCCGTTGAAACTACAACTTCGTCCACACAACCACTATTTAGTGCAGCTTCAATGCTATATTGAATGAGCGGTTTATCATGTAACAATCTTATGTTTTTACCGGGTAAACCTTTTGATCCACCCCGCGCAGGAATAATCGCCAAACATTTGTGTTTGCTCATCATACAATACCTTTTGTGAAGCCCAATCCGTTCAGTTCAATAAGCTCCCGAATGGCTTTCGGGAAAATCTGTGGTGCAGTCATCGAAGAATATTCTTGACGAATAGCCTTTTTAAAACCTTCATAATCCTGCTCTGCGGTATGAAATAACGAAGGAATGATATACATCTGTCCATTCTCCAATGCTCTTTCCGATTCCTCAAGCGTCATGAGTTCCTCATATAGCTTCTCACCCGGCCGTATTCCGGTCTCAATGATTTCTCCACGATAGGGTTTACCGACTGCCTCTTCATACGAATCAACCAAGCATTGGGCCAAATCCGTAATTTTGAGAATCGGCATTTTTAGTACAAATACTTCTCCGCCTTGCGAATAGTGCGCCGCATCTATGACCAATTGAGCGGCTTGAGGAATAGACATCATAAACCGAGTCATCTCTGCATGTGTGACCGTCACCGGTACCCCTTTAGCAATCTGGTCACGGAATAAAGGAATAACAGAGCCCCTGGATCCCATAACATTTCCAAAGCGGACACAAGAAAAGATGGTACGTTTGCTCCCTTTATACAAGTTGGCGGCAGAAATTAAACGTTCTGATAGCAGCTTCGTAGCTCCCATCGTATTCGTTGGATTTACCACTTTATCTGTGCTGATGGCTACTACTTTTTCTACATTATGCTCAATAGCCGTCTCTATCAGATTTTGTACGCCAATAACATTCGTTTTCACTGCTTCCATAGGGTTATACTCACATGCAGGCACATGTTTGAGAGCAGCAGCATGAAAAATATAATCCACATCCTCCATAGCATAACTCAATCTTTGCTTGTCCCTGATATCACCGATCAGATAGCGGATATTCGTATATTCTTTTAATTCCTGCTGCAGATCAAACTGCTTGCTCTCATCCCTGCTAAAAATCCGTAAGGCTTTAGGGTTATACGATAAAATATTACGTACAATTTCGCTTCCAATCGAACCTGTGCCGCCCGTAACCAGTACAATCTTGTTGGTAAACATAATGACCTCCGGAGTGTAAAACGATTAATTTATATATCTTTATCGATCACTGCATCGCTATCTGTTTTTTTATCTAAACGGCGAATCGATTCCGAAAACATTTCTTCAAGTATTGGGATTTGTGCTGTGATATCCTGTAGCAGCTTACCTAGATGCTCATAGATTAGATCAGACTTACGAGTCAACTGATGTTCTGTCACAATCACAGGGAGCACCTGATCAAAACGCGCAATTTCGATAGGCATAATGGACTCAAATATAGGCGAGAACCATTCCCTGTTGGCAATTAATCCCCACATCTGCTCTATGGATTCCACCATACTTTGAGCCTTGGCTGGTTTAGTCCGGCTAAATTCGCGTATTTTTTTCATCAGCTTATGAATTGCTGCAATCTCAGAACGTACATTGGAAAGATCTCCGAGTGTCGCTATCAGCTTATCTCTGACATCCTGCACCTTATTCATATCAGCAGCAATATTTATTTTGTTTATCAAATCGGCAATTGCATCATGATCAACAGATTCTGGTGCTAACAATTTATACATCTCTTCCATCGGTTCGTATGGGGCTCCCTCAATCACTGCACCATTGCGAGTTGAATTGATAAATTCAATCCTTGGAAGTGCCTTAATCAGATTTTCGACTCCATCCTTCATCAGGGAGAAACTTTCGTCTGTGGTATTGTATGTCCCCTTTACATTTAGCACTTTTTTAGGTGCTTCCTGCACTATCTTATCTGTAGTTTCGGCTGCAAAATGTTCAATTCCATCTGCGTAGAATTTGTTATCAGGGAACGACAGATCCTGACCTGCAAGTATGATCCGTTTAGCCCCTAGATATGCCGCTGCTTGAATAGCCGTTCCTGCAACCGTTTCTGTAGGGGATATAAAGAGCTCCTCCTTACTGAGTCCAAAGAAATATTGTGATACAGCATCACTTTTCATAATACTATGGATTTTCCCTGCACAGTTCTGATCAGAGATTTCATAATAGGAAGAAGATGTGAATAGTAAAGGCTGCTCTCTCGTTTCAGAGGAAGCAAAGATTTTCTTATTGACTGAATGGCCATCCATTATTACAGCAAGGTGAGGATGTATTCCATGCTTTATTAATGCCTGAATGCTGGAGCCTGCTGAAATAATCAGTGCGTGAGGACGTAATTTTTTCAGCCATTCGATATCTTCCTGTAAAGATGGGCCTGATGATACAACAATCACCGTTGCACCCTCAAAAGCGTGAAAAAGCCGCTCAATGGAAGGAGTGTATAGTACATCAGATAGATGATATAGAAAATTTCGAGTCCATTCTTCTCGAAAACGATTCTCTGTATGTTTATCTACCAAAAAGCTCTGGCGGTACTCCTGAAATTTTTCCTTTACTTCACGTAGCGTACTCATATCATCGGTTAGATACTTACGCAGCGCAATAAACACTAAATCTTCCATCATGTAACTACTCAGCATATGAAACATCATATCGAGCTGAGAATCACCAACGGATAGCCAGTACAAATTGGAATGCCCCAGCAAAAGACTGAGGTCATACTCCGTCACAGCCTTCCGAAAAAGCCGCTCATCCGGCTCGTATACAAACAGCCAGTGATTCGGGTACAATTCGAGGAGATCAACAATGCTGAGTCCCCTTTCAAATCCATATACAAAAAGGATCTTTCCGTTTCCAATTGCTCCTTGAACAGCATTAAGCCAAGCCGTGTCCCTTTCAAAGGGCTCAGTAAACAAAGGTATAGATAAATCTTCATTCGGCAAACTATTGATTTGGGTTGCAACATGAGGAAACCTCTGCTCTAGAATTGTATGGTTTATTTGTAGTTGAGACAAGGTAATACCACCGTTTCGCATTAATATTTGTTAATTAGTATATCGGATTTACTCTTAATGGAATGAACCTTTTCACAAAAATACCCCCATTCTAAATCGAATAGGGGGTACGCTCCATAAAGCATTTTTTATTTGCGATGATCAATAAACAAACTGTCTACAGAATAAGCTTGCTGGTATGCATGCTGCTGTACACGAATGGCTCCGCGTTTCTCCATCCAGTGGCCAGCCTCATCCTTTAGTACATGCATACGCTGCAAAATTACAGAATCATGACTTAGTATATCACGAATTTTCTGCTTATTATTTTCCGTTATCGACGGCTGAAAGGACTGCATCTGTTCTACAATGCGCTGCCTTTGATCTGCAAACTGTTCAAACTCTTCCTCACTTAAATTCATAAGGTTAGATAACACTGCTTCTGTCCTATGTTGCAGTTCTTCAAGGAGTACTTGCATATTAGGATCTGCCATTACACACTACCAACTACACCAGGCATTTTCATGGCTTCCAACCAAGCTTCCCGTAGGTCAGTCAAATGTTCCAGCACCTCTTGTGCCGGAGCGGCTATTTTGTGAACATTCGCCTCGATCAGCTCATGCAGCATATATTCATACACCCGCAATAAGTCATGGGATATTGGATACTCAAAATTTAACGCAGATATCAACTCGTGTACAATAGCTTGTGCTTTACACAAATTATTATTTGCTTTCTCGTTATCCCTATTCTCTATCCCCTCAATCCCCGCACGAACGAAACGAATAGCCCCATCGTACAGCATAATCAGCAGTTTAGGCTTGGATGCAGTTTGTGCTTGAGTCTGCCGGTATTTCTGATAGGGTGTATTGATCAATTGTAAAACCTCCTTTATGACGACATGCCTGTAAGACTCGAAGATGTATTATTATACTTGCTTATTGCCGTTTCCATGGCGGTGAATTTTTTGTAATAGTTAGTTTCAATCATCGTTAGACGGCTGGTCATGTCACTAATTCGACGGTCCAGACTCGTTAATTGCTCTCCCATTGTGCTCGTAGAAAGAAATGAAGCAGTTAGATCCTTACTAACTTTTGAAGTACCGGCTGTATCGGCCATTCTTTGCAGTGAAGTATTCGAAATCTTTTTAAGTTTAGCAATAACACCATCTTGCTGTGTGTATTTATTGGTTAGCGCGGTACTTGGATCCTGTTTCCCAAAAAAATTCGTGATAATATCTGGATCTTTTTCAACCGCTGCACGCAATTTGTCTGCATCCAAAATTAGCTTGCCTTTCGTATCATACGTCCCTGTAGTGATCCCAAGTTCAGACATCATTAATGGCTTATTCTTACCATTTGCATCAACTCTGCCGATATCTACACCTTGAATCATGGCATTACGCATTTCAGATAATGTATCCTGCAGGATAGGATCGTTTCTAAGCATGCCACTCTTGGCCTTGGTTGTCCAGAGCTTGACTTCATCATCGCTCATACCGGCTTTTTGTTCCGTCGTAAGCGGAGCGTATTTTTTATATCTCTCCTCACTAACCTTGCTGTTGAGTGTAGCAAGAACATCATTATAAGCATCAACAAAGCTTTGAATATTTTCGACGATCTTATCCGTATCTTTAGTAGCTTCTATTCTTGTCGCAGCACCACCTGCTGTCTTAAGCGTAATATCAATACCATTAATGGTAAAATTGTTAGAGGATTTTTTGACTTCAAGTCCATTTACCTTTAGCAGAGCATCAGTTCCATTCGTTGAAGACAGTTTAAACTCACTACTAATTTGAGAATCAATATTGAATGCTTGGGAACCGGTGGTTTTACTTGTTAATGACAAACCGGATTTGGCATCGTATAGAGCAGTTACTCCTGTCTTACTGTTCTCATTAATTTTTTTGACAAACGATTCAATCGTTTCGTTGGCATCCACATCAATGGTGGCCCCACCAACCTGAACCGTACGAGCTGCCCCATCGGCAAATGCAAGCTCAGTGCTTGCCTTTTCAGACCATGAGCTGTCTGAGACAGATTTTGCGGCAGTAGCGAGATTTATTACCGAGATATCCAATACTCCACTGGCAGACGATGAAGCCGTTGCAGTCAACGCGTCACTATTTCCCGTTACTGTTACTTTCTGCGGATTCATTGAAGCAGTACGACTTAATGTACCTAGTTTATCTTGTAGAAATGAAACAACTTTAGTACTGGACTCACGATAGTTTTCCCGTTTCCATTCCATCAGTTGTTTTTGTTGATTCAGCTTATCTAGCGGTACACGTTCAGCAGTCATCAACTTTTTGACCATTGCATCAATATCCATACCAGAGGCAAGGCCACTTATTCTGGTTACCATAATTATATGTCCCCCTATACTTTTTTATCGATAATTATTCCAGAAATTTCCATCATCATAGCCGCTATATCCAGAATTTTCTCAGGAGGTACCTCACGAATCAAATCTCCCGTTTCCTTGTTCATCACTTTTATCATGATTGCATGTGTCTTTTCATGTACCGATATTTCAAACGTCTTCTGCGGGCCTTGAATAGCATCAATTGCTTTCTGTAGCTCCAAAACTGCTTCCTCATGTGTCTGCTGTTTCTGCGCGGTACCACTTCTATTGGCTGTCTGGACAGCATCTTGTACAGCAGAATAATTTGTTTCGGCATCTGAAGGGGCTTCACGTTGTATTACTGCTGATGGCTGAATCGGCAACAAACTCCCAGTGCTAGGGGGGATCATCGAGTCCATACAATAACCTCCATTAATAATATTAGACACAATAAAACCGTTCTGTATTTGAAATGCCAATACATTATATATCGGTAAATGAGTGCAAATATTTATGAAAAAACTAAAATAAAAAACAAAAAAAAGATCCTGCAATACACAGGATCTTTTTTTTGTAAACTTATGTCGTTTAAAATTAACGCAGCAACGACAATACGCCTTGTGGCGCGGAGTTTGCTTGTGAAAGCATAGATTGGGAAGCTTGCAGCAAGATGTTGTTTTTGGACAGAGTAACCATTTCTTTTGCCATGTCAGTATCACGAATACGGGATTCGGAAGCTGTCAGGTTTTCTACAGTTGTGCCCAAGTTGTTGGAAGTGTATTCCATACGGTTTTGCATAGCACCCAGGTTCGCACGTTGCTTAGCAACTTTTTCAATTGCTTTAGTTGTAGCAGACAAACTTACTGCAGAAGTAAGACCACGGATATCAGTGGAATCGATACCTTTAATAGTAAGAACGAACGCGTTATCATCAGCTTGGATTTTAACGCTTCCACCGGAAATCGCAATACCGTTGAATTTAGTGTTGGACAGGATTGCATCAATTTGACCGCCCAATTGACCAAGTTCTGCTTTGATGTTGGATTTATCGCCAGCGCTGTAAGTATCATTGAGTTGTTGAACGCTCAGCTCTTTCATACGAGTCAACATGGAGGATACTTCGTTCATTGCACCCTCAGCTGTTTGTGCGAAAGAGATACCATCTTGAACGTTACGTTGTGCTTGTTCCAGACCACGGATTTGACCGCGCATTTTTTCGGAAATGGAGAGACCAGCAGCATCGTCAGCTGCACGGTTGATACGCAGACCTGAAGACAATTTTTCCATGTTTTTACTTGCTGCTGAGTTGTTCAATTGCATGTTACGGTGTGTATTTACTGCTGGTAAGTTGTGATTGATAATCATTTTATATTTCCTCCCTGAAATGGTTTAATTCCCACGTCCTTGTGGTATAAGCGTCTTCACAGGTCGGCCGCCCTGAAGAATTACCGCTCTAAAATATATATCGACCCTATGATGAGAATTGTTTATAGCATTCCAGCTTTTTTTTGAAATATTTTCTTAGTAGTTTTCGACTTGGTTATTTCGATTTAACACCAACATTTTATACATTGATGACTTTATCCAAGTCCGACCTGTCCACACCTATTCTTAACCCATCAAACTTTCGAACTCACCCAAGTGGAGATTTTCGATATTACGATAAACGGTGGAGAACATGGTTATATCAATTATTGTTCCAGATAATTAAGCATAAAATCTAGTCAAACAAAGACCGACACTTTACTTGTGTCGGCCTTCCTCAATGTATGTGCACCTCTAAGATTAGCGAATCAGGACTTTCTCTTATCCATTTCCAACATTGCATTATGAATAGCATTCGAATCCATAACAGCGATTTGGTTATTTTGCTGAATAGCATCAAAGACTTCTTTTCGATAAATATCGATATCCTTAGGGGCAGAAATACCGATTTTCACAGTATCTCCTTCAACAGAAAGAACTGTAATAACGATATCATTCTGAATTACAATGGATTCACCCTTTTTACGTGTTAATACCAGCATTAGGATTCACCGCCTTTGCTGGACTCTATTTTATTCCACAAGGGATGCTTAATTGTATAGTTCGTATTTTGCAAAACAACTTGCTTTCCCGTCTGCTGTTCAATGTTAAAAATTAAAGGCGCAAGCAAATTAACTGTTGTTTTGGATTGATCACTGTTCCATGTACAAATACATCGTACTGATATCTGTTCCTGACTTATAATCCCAATGTCCTCTAGAGCATCATCGGATAACTCAAATTCATAATCTTCAAAGAAATCAAATGGATTTACGGTAATAAAAATAGTAGCTGGCTGCTCTACTGCACTGAAAAGACTAAATAATTCATTATGCTCCTGTAGTTGAAATTCCCGAAGTTGTTCAAATCCTGGTATTCCTTTCGGAAACACATAAAGACTAGTATTTTTATCTTGGTTCTCTTCATCTAATTTCTGTTCTGGGGTCATAAGTAACTCCTCCTATATATAGTAACAAAAAAGCTACGGACCACTCGTCCATAGCTTCAAATTATAAATGTCAAAGATAAAAATCAGCTCATAAAGTCCATCAGGGATGGCTGCATGATTTTAGCTGATGATTTCAGGGCGGCTTCGTAAATGGTTTGGGCAGATGTAGCTTGAATCATCAGACTAGCAACATCCGCATCTTCCGTTTTAGCTTGAAGTGTCGTCAAATTTAAATTTCGCTCTTCCAAACGGGATTGTATCAGTTCAACTCGATTCGTACGTGCACCCACTTCAGACAAACTTGTTTGCATTTTAGTAAAGCGGGACTCAATACCTGAAAGCTGACTCGATATTGCTGTACTATTTCCGCTGCTTAGTGCAGAAGATATAGCATCCATGACCTTAAAAACATTATCAGCATCTGTCGATTTCCCAAAAAAATCGCTACCGGACGTATTTACCCGAAATGCATCTTGGTCTCCAACTGCATAGCTGACAGCGGCTTGATCTGGATTGATCTGATCATAACTTGTTACCGTAGCAGATAGCTGATACGGCATCTGATCATAATTTTGTCCATTAAAAACATACTTCCCACGAAGCTGGCTGTTACCAATATTCATCATTTGTTCTTTTAACTGATCAACTTCTAGCTTAATCGAATCCAAGCCGGATTGAGGTAGTGTTTCACTTGAAGCCTGTACTGTCAACTCTTTAAGACGCTTCATTACATCACTGGCTTGTTGCATGGTTGTATCAGTGAAATCCAACCAGCTAACAGCAGCATCTGAGTTTGTCTTGTATTGTTCATTAGAAGCTAACTCGGCTCTGTAACGTAGCGCATAAGTTACCCCTACCGGATCATCTGAAGGCTTATTCAGCTTACGACCAGTCGAAATCTGATTCTCCATTTTACCCATATTATTATTATTTCGATTCAGGTTACTGAGCAGTTGCATACTGGTCATCCCTGAAGTCACTCGAATTGGCATGGCTTACTCCACCTTCTCATTATACTAGAGACCTACGCGGCCTGTACCATTAATCAGTTTGTCCAACAGTTGATCAAAAGTTGTCATGAACCGGGAAGCTGCACTGTAAGCATGTTGAAACTTGATCATGTTCGACATTTCTTCATCCAGTGACACCCCGCTGACGGATTGGCGGTTCAAGTCCACTTGCTCAGTCAACAGCTGCGCATTCTGCGATTGTCGCTCTGCTTCCTGAGTTTGGACACCTAATTGCCCAACAATTGCACTGAAGAAGTCATCTACAGTGGTAGTTTGCGCTTGAGTTGTATTAAAACCAAACTTCACATTTTTCAGGCTCGCCATAGACAATGCCAAAGCATTGTTACCTACAGTTACCTTTTCATTAGCTGTTCCCGTTCCATCTACACGCAAAGAGCTGGCAATTTTATTGGGATCATCTTGAATATCCTTATTCAGCGTAATGTTACCTGCTGTAATAGCAGCTCCATCTTTGGAGGTAAAGAACGCTCCGCCCTTTTGTGGTGTCGTACCACTAAGGGTGTATCCCAACTGATGGAGTCCATTAATCCCTTGTACAGTTACTTTCAAATCCGCGGTCAAGGTTCTGTTGTTATTCGCATTCGAGTAAGTCACTGCTGCATTGTTGACACCTGAATTTAGTACCGTTCCCTCAGGCAGAACTGTACCTGCAGGTAAAGTAATTTCAATGTTACCATTCGCCAGCGTATTAGCTAGCTGATCCATCTGAGTTTTGTAATCTGCTACATATTTATCTCTGGATAAAACCATACCGTACACTTCGCCACCAGTTAACGTTCCACCTTGATATGCAGCCTCAAGGCCAGCCGCCGTAATAGCAGTTACCTCTGTACCCGCTACAGCTATCTGTCCTGCCACCGTTACCTGATAACCGTTATCCAGCTGAGTTACCTGCACATTTGCAAGCTTGGACAACTTATCAACTGCATAATCCCGCTGATCACGCAAGTCATTTGGATTATCCCCAAGTTGTTCCAACTTGTAAATATTACCATTCAGGTCCGCTATAGACTGCAATAACGAATTCATCTCAGATGTTTTTAATGTAACGTTATTAGTCAAATCAGAACTGAGTGCATCCAGTTGCTTGCTAGCCTGGTTCATCGCATCTGTCAGAGCAAGCGTAGTCTCTTTTACAATTTTACGATTCGTGACATCCTGAGGATCTTGGCTCAGATCGGACCATGCATCCCAGAAATTATCCATGACCTTACGTATACCTGTATCCGAAGGCTCATTCATAATGGTCTCAAGCTTGTTCAGTGTGTCATAGCGAATGTCCCATCCACCTTGAGAAGAACTTTCATTACGATACTGATCGTCCAAAAACGTCTGACGGACGCGCTCAATAGCAGTGAATTCAACCCCTGTACCCATTTGACCTCGTACAACGGAACGATTCAAACCGTAGGCTTCCATAGAGTCCGAGGCCTTCATACTAACCACTTGTCTGGAGTAACCCGCTGTGTTGGCATTTGAGATATTGTGTCCGGTTGTATTAAGTGCTGCCGTTTGTGTGTTTAAGCTTCTTTTCGCTGTTTCTATACCATGAAATGTTGAGACCATATTTTCCTCCTTCAATTAGGCGCGTGTATCAAATAGTCCCGCTCGTACAGTAGAGGTACTTTTGTCAGCTGGACGCTGATAAACCGCTTCAGATTCCGCATAATATGACATACTCTCAATAGAAAAATCAATATAGGAAAGCGCCTGTTGTATAAGCTGTTGATTCAACTCATTTAATTTTTTCAATTCTACAAGCGTATCCGCTAGATTTTTTTGAATGTGAAGGAGGCGCTGCTTGTCTTCTACATCAAACACAAGACGAGACAACTCCGTAATATTAAGATTCAGCTTGGACTTAATACCACGTTCCTGCAAAAATTCATATGCTGCCTGCAGGCGTCGCTCATCCAGCTGTTCAATGTGTCTGGACATCTTCGATTCCTGGTTCATGACTAGAATGAGCTGATCTACCTTATTTGATATCAGTGCTTCTTTTTTTTGATTTCCTAATGCAATCAACTGCTCGTGAGCCTCTCTAAGCTGCTCCAGCACATCAATCAATCGATCTAAAGGCATATTCCTTCACCTAGCTTTCAGAAGACTGCTTGAAGTAAGGTAACAGCTTCTCTGCAATTTTATCGGCATCCACACGATAAGTACCAGAAGCTACTTGCTGCTTAAGCTCCTGAATTTTCTTAACACGGTCTGCATCACTGCTGCGGTTCAGCATTTCCATTGCTTCCGGAGAAATGGAAACCTCGTCCTTGCGGCGGGATTTCTTTTGTTCCTCTTGACGTCCTGTTTCAATATTGCGCTGATATGGATTAATAGCTCCGATGCGGTTGGTCTCGTTAATTTTCATAACTTCCACCTTCCTTAGTTATTTGATATGGTCAGAATGTATCAGACGACATAGCGTCGAACATGGTTCGTATTATGCCTCACTTCTTTATTTTGTGCATGGTTGCTAAAAATAAAAAAACCGATAAGCTCTATAAAGATTATCGGCGGTATTTGAAACTTTTTGAATAGCTGAATGCGTTTTTAATTCCCCTGTACTACTTTCCACGAAGTTTATCAATCGCGCTGTAGGTACCTGAGCCCATATTATTACTTTGATCCTGATTACTACTTTCGCGTACAGCCTGATGCAGGTCTTTAGTCAGACGTGTTCGACAAGAATCGCACATATGCCCTTCACGAATCGGTATCCCGCATACCTCGCAAGGATACGTCATATTGGGCGCATTAGCAATGGAAATACGTCCCTCACGTATAAATGTCGTGATTTGCTTTACGGATACCTCAGTAGCCTCTGAAAGCTCATGCATATGAATGCCCTTATTTTCACGTATATGTTTGACACAGCGTTCGTATTCAAATTCAATTTCTTTAATACAGTTCTGACAGATTCCCCTGACGTTCTTAATAAACAGCTTTCCACAGCGAGGACAGTTATCCAAATTCATCCTCTGTAGCGCCCCTTTCCAATTTCCGATCTTTAATTACTTTTATCCTTACATTAACTTATAATGAAGAGCCTCGTCTAGCAAATATTTCAAAAAAGATTTTCAGATTTTACACAATTGCACATCTTATAAGCTATCATATAAAAAGTATAAGAGAGAATGATCCATCATCAAAAGTTTGTCTACATCTATATGCAGTGAAATAAAAAATAAAGAAAGCCCATGAAAGTTAATAGCTCAGCCTATTGCATGTGTTTATTTATCGTCAAACATTGCTCCATACTTTAGATAGAAATAAAATAAGCGCCATTCCAGTTATTTTCGGGAATAGCGCTTCATTATACAATTAAAATAGCTATATATGAATATGAGTAAATGTAGAAATTAATTATCAAGATGAGGGAAAAACCGGGCGAAACAATCCTCAGAAGAATTCATGTTCACCTGTGCCCCGAATGACATCAAGAAAGCCCTGTAAATCCGGGGGAACGGCGCCCATACGAATGCTCCGCACATGGAGTGTGGGTATTCATAAATCTCATGGACCTAACATCATCTCAACTTATAACCTATCTTAAATCAAGCTAGATGCACCAGTGGAAATTTGCAGCCCAAAAAAACAAGCTATTTCACAAATAATTATTCAAAAAAGCATTGTTTTAATAGAGGCCTTCCCGTATACTATAGTCAAACGCTTGGTTTAAAAAACACATTTTATTGTACAGTTATAATGATAATTATTTATTTGTGTTTGTTTGCGGTACTTGCAGTTCTTGCCCTACTTTAACCAGGTTGTTGATTTTAACCAGTTCTTCAACAGTTACACCGTATTTTTCAGCAATAGAAGCCAGTGTGTCGCCTTCTTGAACATTTACTGTGATTGTATTTACAGCTGCTGGTGTTTCAGTTGTAGTCGTTGTTGGTTTTGTGGTTGTTGCTTGATTATTGTTCTCAGTAGCTGGTTGAGCTGGTGTTGTAGTTGCTGCATTTTCAGTAGTTTCAGTTCCAAAAAGTTTTGCTTCAAATGCTTTTTGGGCTTCTTCTTGTTGTTTGATGATCAGTTGTTCTTCAGCTTGATCCTTAATTTGGTCAGAGTTCGATTTTGCCATTACTTGACCTGTTGCAAGTGGACTCAACAAAGATACTGCACCTAAACTAACTGCCAACATGCTAGATACTGCTACTTTTTTCATTACGTTTTTCATGATTTTTTCTCTCCTCTTTTTAGCTTTAAATTTTAATTAACTGCTTTACTACTGAGCGAGACACTCCCAATGTCCGCTCTTTAGTCATTAGCTAATCACTTATTACCAATCATGTTAGCTATCAACAGATAGAAATTGTACTCCTCTTTTCCAAAAAAATCAACCTCTAAATTGAAATATTCTGTTTTCATCCCTCACTTCCTTACTTTTTGTTTGTCTCTATACTTTTATTATATACCTCTCTCTAGCTCGTTGTCAAATCCTGCTGATTGTATGGTTTAAATGGCTTCTGCTCTATCATCTAATTCTTCCATTAAGGGAATTATACCCTTTTTTCATAGTTTCAAGCAAAATAATCATGAGAAATACTGGAGATTTGGACTTATGATCTGGCTAAAGTCAGGCAAAAAATAGTCAAATGTATTCCTTGCTCTAATGCCTTTTCTCTCAATACACGTGCACACGCCTGCAATGTGCTCCCCGTTGTATAAATATCATCTACAAGCAAAACGGTAACGGAAAGCTTATCCTTCGTAACACATTGAGATTCAGCTTTTAAAATAAAAGACTTCAGCAAATTTGTCATATTGGGGTGGACAGAAAACGCATTATTCATTGTGTTCATGCGTTCCTTTTTTGATTTAAAGCTTTGTTTGCCTGTATCTTGTGGACGAGCAAGTAATGATAGGAAGGGGAGATTATTCCGCCTAGCGATCTCTTCTGCCAAGATCCGAGCCTGATTGAAGCCTCGCTCTGTCAGCCTCTTCTTACTTACCGGGACACAGGTCACTATATCCACACTCCACAAAGAACGCTTGAAACGAGAATGTTTAAGACTTGCAAACTCATACCTCATCGCCTGATAGGCTCGATTCATGATCTCACCCAGCAGGGAACCATACTTTTCATTCCCGCGATATTTGAACTGTCCAATCCATTCTCTCATCATCGGCGTATAGCTGGTTGCACTCCGATTGCATACAAAGTAACGTACTAATCGGTCAAATTTTACGCAATCCGGGCAAAACGTCGGACGTCCGCAATGAACACAACGAATGTTGTAAACCCAAGGAATTTGAAGCGAACAAGAAGTACATATCCCAGAGAATTCAGAAAAACGTCCTGTGAAAGTGCCGCAAGCGATACATGTTTGGGACTGACGTTGGAATAACCAATTCAAAAATAGACGGGTTCTTGGAATCATCCCCATACCAGAATGCACCTTTCTTGGTAGTTTACGTACTGACATTGTTTCAGGTTTCACATTTCCAAAAAAACTTTTTTTATTTAATACATTTAGTGCTTCACCTCCTTCAGGTACCCTTTTTTCCGAGCCAGTGCATTCATTCGTTTAATTTGTCTAATCGCTCTCTTTTGGCCTCGAGTCCATTGGGGCGATGTAAAAATAACACCTCCACATGGATCATCCTTGGACCTTCCCGCGCGACCAGCCATTTGGACAAGAGAGGCTTCATCAAAAAGACTGCTGTCCGCGTCTAACACATACACATCACTCCGTGGAACAGTCACCCCTCGCTCCAAAATAGTCGTTGTGACCAGAACTCGTATTTCAGTAGCTCGAAATAAGCGCACTTTAGCGGTTCTTTCTTCATCCTGTGAGGAGGTTCCAGCAATAGGTACATCAGGCAATTGTTTAATCAGCAGCTCCACAAGTCCCTGAATAAGTGAGATTCGTGTCACAAACAGGAAAACCTGTGCTCCACGTTGTATGGATACGCGTAGGCGTTGAATAAAGGATGCGGGAAGCCGACCTTTTTGCAGCCAATGTTGCACTGAAGCAGTCCCCAGGCGAAATGGGACAGGTAGGGGATGACGATGAAAACGAACGGGAACCTTGGCGTGTGGCAGTAGACCGCGTGCAGCCTCTTTCTGCAAAGCATGGGGTGGTGTAGCAGACAAATAGATAAACTTTCCCTTCGGCTTACATACTGCTCGTGCAGCAAAGGCAAGCATAGGATCATTGTGATAAGGGAACGCGTCAATCTCGTCAATCACAACCAAGTCAAAGGCTTGACGATAACGCAATAGCTGGTGTGTCGTTGCCAGTGTCAGCTGTCCCCTTTGCCAGCGTTCTACGCTCCCCCCATAGAGCGTCACCATGCTCACATTGGGAAAAGCAATGGCCAAACGAGGCGCTAACTCAAGTACCACATCGCGGCGTGGTGTTGCCACAAGTGCCGTCCCTCCGTGGTCCAACACATATTGCAAGAGCGGAAACATCATTTCCGTCTTGCCTGCGCCTGTTACAGCCCAGAGCAGAAAACGTTCTACCGTAATAACGTGCCCTTGCCGATCAGCGCTATACCTTGCACCTTCGCCAGGTTTTGGCGAAGACTGCCTGCTGCGGGCAAGGGGGCTGCCCTGCGAAGCGGCAGCACCTGATCCCCGGCACGCAACCATGTCGCGCCGGAACAACGCCCGGAGCCCACGGCCTTCCGGGCGAAAACGTCCCTGCACTTCGCCGTGCGGTGCGGCCAAAAAGCGCAGCGCCGCTTCGGCGGCGGCACGCTGTGCAGGGCTCAGCCTCCAGCGGTCGAGTTCCGTCGCCGGGGCTGTGCCTGCTGTGTGTGGCAGGGCGGGTTTCGCTGCACCGCGCAGCAGCAGCGAGCATTCACGGCTGCGCCCCAGCGCGAGACATGTCTCGCAGTAAGCGCACGCCTTACGTCCGCACGACGCACAGCTCGTGCGGTACACTATCCCGCTGCCACAACGGTTGCAGCGGAGTTCATGCGTACGCGCGGCAGACCATCGCGTACGTGGTGCTGGAGCGAGGCCAGCAGCAAAGCTGAGTCGGCCTTGCAGATATGCAAGCTGTGCAGCGGATCGCCAAGTACGCTCCAAACCTGGCGCTGCCTCTGCCAGTAGCGCTTCGGCTTCCGGAACGAGTAACTGGCGTCCTGACAACAAATTAACCAGCTCATTCGCTTGTCGTGTTAAACACTCCCTATCCAATCCATCAATTCCCGTGACGAGGCTCCTTTTTTGAATAGAACGTAAACCTCCGTTTGTTTCTCGTCCCTCATTCCTACTTTCTGTGCGAGAAGTCCGCCCTTGTCCACCATCCCAAATGCATATATTTTCTACTCCTCCAGATAAAATCCGTTCTCCGTCAAAAGGCTCAGGAGCCAGTTCACTTTTTAGCTGTGCGAGAATATAAGCCCACCACTGCCGTTTTCCCCATCGCTCCATATCTGCTAATTCCTTAAATGTTTCGCACAGCTTTGTCCCCCAGGACAAGGGAAGCTCATCTCCTAATAACACCCATCTTTCGACAACATTCTCTTGTCCCTCATCTTGATTCATCCACCATGTCATATCTACTCGAATATCCACAGATAATCGGAGAGTCCAATTCCCTTTATACTTCACTGCATATACTGCAATTTTCACCTTCCCCTTCTCCTCCCATTCATGATTTTTGCGGTTCTTGTCACCCCAGAGAACAGCAAAAAAGCACACTCCTATGGCTAATAGCCTGAAGTGTGCTTCACATCAAGTAGATCTCAATGAGATCCCTGTCGTCTTGCCTATGCAACTGTTTATAAACATTTATATCCGATTTTGACCACGATGTCCACAATCCCCTGTCGCTAAGGAACAAGTGGGGCGTCCGCCAACGACTTGACCGTTCTAAGATCAATAACAACCTGCTTTTCACCGCCTGACTTCGGTAAGACCGGGTTCCCCGGTGAAAAACGACTTGAAATGACTGAAACATCCATATGACTATAGCGCACTAACCGTGTCAGAATCGGTAGCGTATCGTCCATAGATTCATCATCCAGTACTGTCACATGTAGCGGCCTCCGGTGTAGCCAGGCAAGTATGTTCAGCGAACGCATCACCCATTCCACACGATCTCCGTCATTGGACGTAATCACAATATAGCGAGTCGCACGATGACCCGGAGATATTGCGCGTGAATCTTCACCATTGTGATAAGCCTGAACCGCCTGTCGTATATACATAAGATGAACGACTGCGGCTCCCACACCGTATATAAGCAATATCCAAACCAAGTGAGCCGTCACGAGGGTTCCACCTCCTCCTATAGCGACAATATATGCCGTATAACAGGAAGAGGTGTCACGGTTATGTACTGGGTTTCCGTATGAGCGGACATATCGCTCCAAAAGAAAGGCGGTACAGCATTCATATCTATTAGCAGCTACATCGTCTAATGCATGGAAAAACTACACTTTACAGCGTAACCCATCCATATTTGATTGAGTTAATAACTGCTTGTGTACGGTCATCAACCTCCATTTTTTGCAGAATGCTGCTGACATGGTTTTTGACCGTTTTCTCACTAATGAATAAATATTCACCGATCATCTTGTTGCTCTTACCTTCAGCCATCAGACGCAGCACTTCAGCTTCACGACGGGTCAATGGATTATTTTCACCTGCGACAAACTTCACGCCGGCTTCCTTGGTATGACCTTCAGCCATAGCCCCTGTTTCGTTCAAGTAGGTCATCCGGCGAAGCTGCTGAATGAGTTTACCCGTTACCTTCGGATGGATAAACGCATATCCTTCATGAACCGAACGAATTGCATTAATGAGGGACTCGGCCTCCATATCTTTTAACAAATAACCATTGGCTCCCTTGCGCAACGTCTCGAATACATAGCTTTCATCATCATGAATGGATAAAATGATAACTTTGACATCCGGGAACATCTCACGCAGTTTTTCGGTTGCCTCTACACCATTTTCAATTGGCATATTAATGTCCATAAGAACAATATCCGGTTTCTCTACGTTACAGAATTCCAACACTTGAATACCGTCGCCACATTCTCCGATGACCTCAATGTCGTCCTCCATATTCAAAATACGTTTAAGTCCTTCACGGAACAACTGATGATCGTCCGCTAAGAGAACTTTAATGGGTGCATTGCTAATTTCCTGATTTTCCATGTTGTTACTCCTTTCCCTTTTCCACGTTGGTTGGGATATGAATCACTATCTTGGTGCCTTGATTCTCAGCTGATTCGATCTCCATTCTCCCCTCGAGCAGTTCAACCCTTTCCCGCATACCAATCAGACCAAAATGCCCATGATCTTTGCTTTTTTGCTGAAAAAGCTCTGGCTTGAAGCCCAAACCATTATCCTGCACCACGATTTTTACAAGCTGCGCCTGATAGGTAATCTCAACAAGCACATAGGTAGGATAAGCATGCTTGGCAGCGTTGGTCAAAGCTTCCTGGATCAGACGGTAAATGGCTGCTTCCATCGCGGAAGAGAGACGGTGTTCCTTGCCCCTTGTTTCAAAAAGCGATCTAATCTTCGTTTTTTCTTCAAAATCCTGCACATATTTCCGGAGCGTCGGAATAAGTCCCAGGTCATCCAGGGCCATAGGACGCAAATTGAAAATGACCTTTCGCATTTCCTCAAGACTGGAGCGAACCTGTTTCTTCAAGTCTACTATTTCGTCCTGAACCATCTTAAATTCCTGCTTGGCGATCATTCTTTCCACAATTTCCGTCCTAAGCACTAGATGCGCAAGGAGCTGCGCAGGTCCATCGTGAATTTCACGGGATATGCGTTTGCGCTCCTCTTCCTGAGCTAAAATAATTTTCAGACCAATAAACTGCCGGTTTTTGGCCGATTCGATGATCCGCGTCACTTGTCCCAATTCGCCCGACAAATATTCCAGCACGACCCCCATCTGCGAACCGATGGTTTCGGCACGCTCGACAGAAGCCTCGACACTTTTGGCCCGCTTTTGAAGATCATCTCTTCTGGCTTTGAGATACATTTCCTTCTCACGGAAAATCATCACATCGAGTTGAAGCTGTGTTGCCTTCTCATAAGCCTGCTTGATATCCTCTTCCGAATAGCGAACGAAGTCACGGCTGACCTCAGTCAACCGAATGCGGGACCGCCGATAGTTCATTTCCAGCTGGTCCACCTTTTCGATCGTTTCTGCCGTTTCCTTCAAGACGCTCTGGAGCTCCTGATTTAACGTGACCAGCTCGGTCCGGGCCGTGTCCAATATTTCGAACATCTGATATTTGCTGTTCTCCATCACCTGGATGGCATTTTTAATGACTCGGTCTATGATATCGGCTTGAAAGTCCACAAATGTTCTACTCCAATCCTAGCATTTCAAGTATATATCATACCATATCATGACTGAAGGGTGATGGTCTTCGTTTCTTGTTCCCATTTTACAGTCATTCCTAACTGCTCAGATACGAGTCTCAATGGGACTAAAGTCCTACCTCCTAGCACAACGGGTGCAACATCAGTGCTTTGACGCTTCCCGTTCAGAACAACTTCTTTTTTCCCTACGGTCAAATCCATCAGCACACCGCCGCGCATAATGGTGATCCGCTGATCGCCCGCATTCCATTTAGCTTGTCCGCCAAATGCGTCCAGCACATACTTAATCGGAACATACGTTGAGCCATTGCGGGTCATCGGAGCTGCATCAATTGTTGTAGGCGTTCCGTTCACCGTCATTGATTTTTGTCCGATCGTCATCTGAGCTGTTCCCTTTTTGAGTCCTTCTGTACCGACCGTTCCCGGTGTATTAAAAGAAATATTATCAAAAGCAACATTGCCTGTTTTAGCGCGCTCGTCCTGACCCTCTGCCACATTGACCACATAAAGACGCTTCAGCTTCGCCGGATACGAAATATTCAAACCGCTCATATCTGCATTAATGGTTTTCCAGCCGTTCCAGTCGATCACTTTAGCGAGATCAATATATGCTGTTTTGCCTTGAGCATCCTCTAGCTCTGCACGCAGCCAGTTCAGACTCTTATCCCCTCTGACATCAATCGAGATGGAAGTAGCCGCCTGTTCAAGCGTTTTCCCGGATGTGCCGTTCAATTGAGCGTAAGCATACATTTTACCACTGCCGTTCGTCATATCGTAGTTCAGCTCTAGCACTTTGGAATTGGCATGGTCACCATCTCCTTGTACAACAGCCGCTGTGCCAGTAACACCTTCCACATTCGAAGTAAAATCAACCGGATACGAAACATTTTCGAAGTTCTCCCAGTTGTTTGTACTTGCTCCACCAGCAGACAGGAAGACGACAGCGCTGAAACCATCATAGCGACCGATGGCATAGCCCGTTTTTACGCCTGCATCCACCGTATTTACCGTAAGCTGATTGTCCTTGACACTTCCCTTAAAGCCGATGAACTCCCATTTGAGCGCATCGGACGTAATGCTGACACTCTGTCCATCTTTTGTCTTTGCCGTTACCGGTACAGCGATTTTAGCTCCAGCGGTAAGCGAGCCAGTTCCAGTGCCTGCGGTAAGTGATGAAATTTCATCTGCTCCAAGCACCGTGACCTTGGTTGTAGCGCTGGCTGAGCCACTGGATGCCGTTAAAGTAGCCGTTCCTGGTTTGGCTCCCTTTACAACGCCGCCGCTCACTGATACAACAGCCGGATTGCTGGATTTCCACGTCACTTGTACTTTCGAGGTATCAAATGGATTGTAGTAGTTGTCATAGCCTTTGAAGGAATAGCTTCCGGTCTGTCCAATCAGCAGCGTTTTATTGCCCTTGATGGTGAAGCCTTTGAGCGTTCCTTTAGGAGCATTGGTATATACCCCTACTCCATTTACAATACTACGTTGCTCTGTACCATATTCTGTATTGAACGTAAGCCCCGCTGTCGTATCTCCCAAATCACGTGTCACCATAGTGGTAGAGCCGCCCCCGTCAAGGTTCATCCCCTTCCAGACGCCAATATCCTTCATCAGCGTTTGCAGCTCGCTCAGGGATACACCAACGCTGTTCCCATTCTTCTCAACAGCAATGACATAAGCGTAACGCTTGTCACGAGAATATCCCAGAGCTGTACGCGCACGTGTCCCGCCTATGCTTGTTGTGCTCCGGGAAAAAGAGGTTTTCTGGCCGTCATTTACTAATATGGTATGTCCACCAATCATCATCTGAAGGTTAGAAGGATCTACTTCACTCCCTGTCGATTTAACACGAAGATGATAGCTCGTTTCTACGGTTTGTCCCACGGTCAGATGCGCTTTGGCATAATCAGCGGCTTTACCATGAGTACGTAAAATATAGCCATCCTGCGGAACGGTCATATTCAACGTAGCATTGTCGGAGACTTGTGTAACTACACCATTTTGTACCAAGATCTCGGTGGGCGTTGTCGAACTGTTTTTGGGGCGCTCAATTGCTTTCCAAGCAGATGTATAAATATACATAGCATTAGAGTGACTATAGTTGCCCCCACTCGTCTCAGGGGAATACGAAGCCTTGTTCATCCCCGCCAAAGAGAAGGACGACCCATCTCCAGCTTTCACTGTACCTTCAAAAGTAAACTGCTCCACCATCGGAGAACCATCCTTGGTTACAGCAAAGGCATACATACCCGTTAAATCAGACGGAGTAGACATCAACACACCCTTGGATACTTGTCCACCGATCGGCGCTCCCTCGCTGGAAGTATTAAAATAATCCCCGTTTACACCAGCAACCGCCCCGGTCTCTTTTGCCATGCCACCTGTGCTCTGACGGGTCGTAAACTGTCCATTCTTCCCCGTCATGACATCCAGCTTAACGTACGGATTTTGCAAGTCCACTCGAATGATATCAGCCAGCGCTGTTCCTTTGGAACCTTTAAAACGATATTTCAATAATGTTGCACCCGAAGTAATGATCTCTTCGCCCAATTTTACAGTTGAACCAGAGGCTGCACTTGCGATTGGAGCAGACATCCAACCATTCAAGGGGATTAGAGCCCCAGTTCCAGCAACCGGACCGACCCATAATACCCCTGCCAGTGTTAACACGGCCCATCTTTTAGCCATTCCTCTGCCATTAACTTTCACTTCACTCTGTTTCTTATTACTTAAAAACATTTGGATAATAGCTCCCATCTTCAATGTATTCAAACGGTTTTGTTCCGCGCGTGTACTCTATCAATAAACAAAAAAATCCTCTTATGTTAATAGACTTATTATATAGGCAAAAGTTACGAAAATCCCGTCAACTAATTCATAAAATCTAAAACGATGAATTGACGAATGCAATATCGGCGCACTATAATACATTTGAACTTATTAGTTCAAATAATACTGGTTAGTTCACAACTCCAATTATGACCCTATCGGAAGGATTGATAATCATGAATAAACAACGGGCCATCATCATATTCACTTTATCCCTGAGCATCGCACTCACCGGATGTTCTACAGAAAAAAAAGATGCCGCTCTAGGTTCATCAGCACAGCCAACCGTTGTGCGCACTGCAATCGTCAAATCCACACCCCTTCATACCGTCTATAACTTGTCAGGCACTCTTCAGGCTTATGAGGAGAACACACTGGCTTTCCAAAATGGAGGCACTGTAGCCAGTGCATATCTCACTGTCGGTACTGCTGTACAGAAGGGCGCCGTTATTGCTAGTCTGGATGACGCTGACTACAAACTTCAGGTGGCACAGGCGACAGCCTCCATCTTGGAAGCACAGGCTGGTATTGATAACGCACAGGCTAATTTACAGGCTGCTACCTCCGCGATTCAATCCGCCGATGCAGGCATTACAGGAGCTCGCGCGAATGTTAACAAGGTCAATAAAGGCGCACGTGCTCAAGAGAAACAACAAGCGCAAGCTACTGTAGATAAGGCACAAAGCGCTTATAACAAGGCCAAGACGGATAGCGAGCGTACACAGAAGCTGTTTGAGGCAGGCGCTGCTACTGCATCAGATAATGAAAATGCTCGCCTGAATGCTACCGCAGCCCTGAAAGACCTGGAACAAGCCAAGGAATCCCTGTCCCTTTTGCTGGAAGGGGCCACAGCCGAAGATCATCAATCCGCCCAAGCTTCCTTTCAAGATGCGCTTGCAGGTAAAAGCAAAGCCCTTGCGGCCAGTGAACAGGCTGCGGCTTCCCAAAAACAAGCCCATGCCAACTACGAAAAAGCCCTTGTCGCCAAGGGTCAGGCAGAGCTAGCACTATCACGCACCCGTTTAACCTCTCCCGTGAACGGCGTAATCTTAGACAAAATCGTGAATACAGGTGATTTGGTCGCGTCAGGGCAAGCCGTCTATCGCATAGGCTCCATCGACCGCCTCAAAGTAATGCTTCCTGTACCAGACAGTGAAATTAAGGATTGGAAAAAGGGTCAACAAGTAGAATTGGCGCTCTATGAAGAGACTCGTCAAGGTACGGTGTCTAACGTCTATCCTTCAACCAGCACCGACACGGGAAGGGTTAACGTAGAGATTGTTATAAACAATCCACAGCGAGACTGGTTACCCGGTCAGGTCATTAAAGCTGCTCAACAGGTGACCGACAAGAATGGGATTCTCGTTCCTGCCGAAGCAGTCATTAACACGGGAAGCAAGCCTTTTATTTTCAAAGACATTCAAGGAAAAGCTGTTAAAACCCCTGTGGAGCTTGGTAATCAGGTTGTAGATAATCAGTTGCAAATCGTATCGGGACTTCGTGAAGGCGAACGTATTATCGTTAAAGGGGCAGAAAACCTGTTTGATGGAAATGCGATTCAGTCGGAGGAAGGCGGACGCCCATGATTGAGTACATCGTAAAAAAGCGAAAAATTACATTGCTGTTTTTTGTCATGCTGATTTTGGTCGGAATCTTCGCCTTTTTCCAGTTACCACAGCAGGAAATGCCGGATGTCACCATACAGAATGCTATGGTAACAACAGTCTACCCTGGTGCTTCACCACAAAAAGTAGAACAAACCGTAACTAAAGAGCTGGAGAAACGCATTAAGGAAGTTGAAGGTGTTAAAACGATTAGTTCGACTTCTGGTAACGGATTCTCCTCAATTTTAATCGAATCCAAAAACGGAGTTGATCCTCAAACGGTTTGGGATGATATGCGTAAAAAAGTGCAAGATGCACAAGCTGATCTTCCTCAAGGTGCTGAAGTGCCTGTTGTAAATGACAAACTAACCAGCTCTTTTATTGGCTCCTATGCCCTAACAGCTGACTCTTCCGCACCACTGTATAAACTAAATGATTTAACAACAACTTGGAAAGATCAGCTTAATACCATTTCTGGCGTATCTAGCGTCAAATTCAATGGTCTCCCTGATCAAGAAGTACGTGTCCATATTGACAACCAGAAGCTTCAGCAATACCAGCTGTCATGGGGACAAGTAGCTCAAGCGATCCAGTCTCAAATTGATCGGGTTCCTACCGGCAATATTGAATACAACGGACGTACCTATCAACTTATTGTTCGCGAGACCGAAAAAGCTGATGAATTGAATCAGGTCCTTTTGACACGCACCAAAGAAGGTAATCCTGTATATTTGAGAGATGTCGGCACAACGGAGCTAGCACATCCTAATGCAGAATACTTTGCCTATGTAGAGGGTAAACCGGCCATTACGCTAAGTATTGGAGCAGAAACAGGCACAGACATCCCTTCTATGAGTGAAAAGGTCAATACCAAGCTCAAAGAGCTGGAGAAAACACTCCCCGCAGGTGTCCACTTTCAAACTCTTTTTGCACAAAAGGATCAGGTAAGCCATATCTTTGACGACTTAAAGCGTGAAACGATTCTTGCGATTGCGGCCGTTATTCTCGTTTGTATGTTGGGGCTGAATTTGCTCACCTCTGCATTTGTTGCACTGGCCATTCCTATTTCGGTTTCGATTGCCATTATCTTTTTGCCTATGTTCGGCATCACTCTAAATCAGATTTCCGTTGTCGGTCTGATCATCGTACTCGGCATACTCGTGGATGATGCCGTAGTTGTAAATGATAATATTGAGCGTAGACTTACGGAATTAGGAGAATCACCCTCAGTCGCAGCTGTAAAAGGTACCAAAGAGGTCATGCTTTCTATTTTGGTTGCAACTCTGGCCACCATCTCAGCTTTCGCGCCATTGTTGTTTCTTCCTGGAAATGTAGGTGCCTTTATTAAACCCATTCCTGCTATTGTCTCCCTGACCATGCTTGCCTCTATGATTATGTCGCTCACCATCATCCCTATTTTTCGAGAATGGTATGAGAAGCGCAGACAGGCTCGTCACCCTCAGGGTAAGTCTAAACCAGCAGGCTTGCTCGGCCAGCAGATTCATTCTTTAAACAAGCTCTATTCACAAAAACTGATGCCTAAGGTCATTCAGCGTCCCTTGTTGACAGCCATGGTCGGACTCATGCTTGGAACAGCCGCCTATGGATTAGTCCCCTTTACCTCAGTTGAACTTTTTCCTGAGTCGGAAGATCCTCATGTTGCACTAAATGTAAAAATGCCTGTAGGCACTTCAATTGCGGAAACCGACCAGGTCGTTAAAGACCTTGCAGGCTGGGTGAAAAAGCAACCTGAAACTTCCAAGGTCGTCTACAGCGCTGGAGGGACTGCCCCACAACTGTTTAGTGACATTAATAGTATGGGTGGAGATATTAGTTATAACGAAACGGTGGGGCAGATTGCTGTCGTCGGCAAAGAAAACGTATTCGATCTCAATACGACAGTGGATGCTTGGGAACAACATGTTAAGAAATCCTACCCTGGAGTTACAGTGACGATGTATGTTCCTCGTCTCGGGATTCCAGTGGGTAAGCCCGTTTCTATTCGTATCTCAGGTCAGGATCTGAATGAACTGCAAACCCTTGCCCAAAAAGCAAAGGAGCAGATCGCGACAGTAGAGGGCACAACAGGCATCGTGGATGATATAGGAATTGAACGATATGCACTGGAGCTTGAGGTCAACAAGCAAGCAATGGATCAGTACCTGGTAAGCTACACAGATTTGACTCGTACCCTGCTTCTATTAAAAGAAGGAGCTCAAGTCAGCCAATTTGATACTGGAAACAGTCTGGTTGATATTAAAATGTATTTGAATCACAGTGACGAGGAGCCAAGTAAGCTTTTCCAACAATTAAGTGTAGTTAATACAGCTGGTAAGCAAATACCATTAAACCAGCTCGTCCAGATTAAGCCTTCATTTGCTATTCAGCAAATCAAGCATTACAATATGGAGCGGACGATTACGGTGGAAGCCGACTTGAACGGACGAACTGCAAGCGAAGCGATGGTTGACGTTGAAAGTAAGCTGGCGCAAATGAAGTTCCCAGAAGGCTACAAATGGGAGGTTGGTGGAGAAACCTCTGACCAATCGACCATATTCAAGGACTTAGGACAGCTGGCGATCGTTGTAGTCTTGCTCATTTTACTCTTGATTACCATGCAATTTTATTCCCTCTCCATTCCTATTATTATTATGACGACCGTGTATCTGGCAGCAGCCGGCGGGATTATTGGTATCTTCTTGACCGGTATGCCTATCGGTTTTATGAGCATCATGGGAATTATTGCTCTCGCGGGCATTGTTGTGCGGAATGGGATTGTGTTAATTGAATTTATCGAGGATGCACGCCATGAAGGAATGGAATTAAAGGAAGCCGTGATACAGGCAGCCGCCGCTCGCTTCAGACCGATTTTATTGACATCTTTGGCAGCTATTGTAGGTATGATTCCGTTAGCACTATTGGGAAGCCTGCTCTTTAAGCCACTGGCTTTTACCGTCATTTTCGGATTGTTATTCTCGACCTTGTTAACCTTGTTTGTCGTACCGTCCTTGTATATGATCATGGCCAAGTACAAGATGCGCCGTCAACTCAAAAAACAGCAGCACACAGTTATCACACGTGACCAACCTTTGTGAGGTATGAAGTGAATTCGCATGCTGTCGAGTTGGTCGGTCCCTAGGGGGAAGTATGTATGGAAAGTAAAAAAAATGATATTTTACAGGCGGCCATTCGGCTGTTCTCCAGAAAAGGCTATTATTCAACATCTGTTGAAGAAATCGCCAAAGAAAGTGGGATGGCGAAGGCATCCTTCTATAAATATTTTCAAGGAAAAGAAGAACTCCCTCTAGAAATGTGTATCATTCTGGAAAATAACATTGAACAAGACATCCGAGCTCTCTACAGTAAACCTGATCTTTCTAAGCACGATAAACTACATGGTTTTATTGTACTTTACTTGAAAAATCTCGTTGAAAACAAAGTGTATCTCATGATGGATCTTCCTGAGCCATCCATGCTTATTTTTCAGAATGAACATCTCAATTACGCGTTCGAGAATCATGAATACAAATTGTACAAATGGGTTCGCGACTGCCTGATTGATATTTTTGGACCGAGCATTGAAGATCATGCATGGGATATGACCTTTGTACTTAAAAGCATTGTGTTTGAATATATTCGCTTCTTTGCCGATCGGATGAATGATGAAACGATTGAACATCTAACGCAGTTTATCATCTTCTTATCCAGTTCCTTGGCAACCAGCCTGAACAATGCTGATTCAGCTCCACATTTGTTCTGGAGCAAGCAAGGCTGGTTGCCTGAAAGTGCTCTAAGTAATCCCTTTGACCAAGGCCGTCAAATTAACAGCCTTCTCCACTCCTTGGAAGACAGTATACTGCTGTCTTCGTGGAGTTCAGAGGAGAAACAGGAGTGTCAGCAAATCTACGCTCATTTAAAGGAAGAGGCTCTGAAATCGAACCCTCAGAAAGGCCTCCTGAAAGCCCTTTTTGCGTATTTGGAGCAGTACAAGGAACTGCAAAAGGTTTGTCGTTTACTTAAAAATTTATTGGACCATGCACCGATATCCGAGTAGTCACTCAGCATTCGGTACATCTGAGCAAATTCATACTTAACAGTGAAACACATCAAAAAAAGACTGTTCATGCAAAGCATGAAACAGTCTTTTTGGGTTATTACTTTTATTTTGATAACATACGAGGAGTTACAGCCCCGCTTGTTCTTTTAGAATTTCAGCTTTATCTACGCTCTCCCATGGTACATCCAAATCTGTACGGCCAAAGTGACCGTAGGCAGCAGTTTGCTTATAAATTGGACGACGCAGATCCAACATGCGAATAATGCCTGTTGGGCGCAGATCAAAGTTATTTCGGATCAATTCAACCAGCTTCTCATCACTCACTTTACCCGTACCGTATGTATCGACGTTAATCGAAACAGGCGTAGCTACACCGATGGCATAAGCAAGCTGAATTTCCACTTTGTCTGCCAATCCTGCTGCTACGAGGTTTTTCGCTACATAACGAGCAGCGTAAGCAGCGGAACGGTCCACTTTGGTCGGATCTTTACCGGAGAATGCTCCCCCGCCATGACGTGCATAACCACCATACGTATCCACAATAATTTTACGGCCTGTCAGACCTGCATCTCCTTGAGGGCCACCGATAACAAAGCGTCCTGTCGGATTAATGTAATACTTGGTTTGCTCATCCAATAATTCGGCAGGGACAATTGGCAAAATAACCTTTTCTTTGATGTCTGCTTGAATTTGCTCCAAAGTAGTATCCTCTGCATGCTGCGTAGAAACCACAATAGCATCAATACGAACAGGTTTACCATTTTCATACTCTACCGTTACTTGGGTTTTACCGTCTGGACGAAGGTAATTCAGTGTTCCATCCTTACGTACTTCAGACAAGCGTCGTGCAATACGGTGAGACATAGCGATAGGCAAAGGCATCAACTCAGGTGTCTCGTTCGTAGCAAAACCAAACATCAAGCCTTGATCCCCAGCCCCAATGTTTTCCGTTTCTTTATCTACTTCAGCAGGATCACGGCTTTCCAAGGCAGCATTAACCCCTTGAGCAATGTCAGGCGACTGTTCATTCAAAGAAGTCAATACAGCGCAAGTATTATAGTCGAAACCGTATTTCGCACGTGTATAGCCAATTTCCTTAATCGTATTACGTACAATGGATGGAATATCCACGTATTCCGATTTGGAGCTGATTTCACCAATGACAAGAACGAGACCAGTAGCTACCGATACTTCACATGCTACCCGTGCATTAGGGTCATTAGCCAGAAAGGCGTCCAATACAGCATCGGATATCTGATCACAGATTTTATCCGGATGGCCTTCTGTTACAGACTCGGACGTGAACAAATGACGGCCTTTTACAGACATGAATTTCAACCTCCCACAATTAAAATACATGAGGATTTATAAAAAAATCCTGACATGGCAATGGTATTATTCAGATACCTTCAAGCCAACAAATGGCGGGAGATATCTTGTTACACCTGATTAATAAAAAATGAACCTTTTCCGGTAGGAAAAGGTTGCGTACAAGCCTCAAATGCCATGATATCCTATTTAAAACAAGGTGTCAATTCATACAGCCCAATTACAACTTTCGAAATTGAGGTAAGTTTACATGCAGACCATTTTCGATTCACATGTAAATAACCCCAGTTTATACGCTAATATATAATCAAAAACTGTAAAATTATTGCAATTTACAATGTACCATATTCAGATAAGCTACGTTCAGCAGATTGTATCAATCGCTTAGTAATTTCACCACCAACTGAACCGTTCTGTCTTGAAGTTAAATCACGCCATGCTACATTTTCGCTCCCCGCAAACTCCCCCAATTCTGCAGCAAATTCACTGTCAGCCTTAGGTTGTATATGTGTATATTGGGGATTATAAACAGGCAGCCCAAATTCAGCAGCGATCTCATACTTCAAATCATCTAACCTGGCACGGCTTTCAGGAATTAATCGTCTTTGACCTCTTGATGCCATCGTATACACCCTCCACTAAACGTATTGTCTTTCATGGGGGTAGTGTGCAGCGATTAGGTTCAACTTAGCCAAGAACAATTTGCTATCCCAAGCAGTATTTAAGAAAAAGAGCCACCGAAAGCAGCTTATATACAAAACAGTTTACTGAACAGTATAACCGCCTCGTACCATAACGACCAGACCAAACTTCTGACCTTCTTTTACTTGAATACCTCTTCCTTCTCTAGGAAACGATAATAAATGATTTTTCTCGAGAGCCTGATTATGAACAATTTCCGTTCCAGAAGTAATATCAATAGCACCACTGGCATCCATACTATACACAACGGCATAACCATTACGTAAAATAAATTCCGAGCCTGCTTTGGCAATCAGTTTTTGACCAGGCTTTACATCAACAACCTTTAAAGCCTCTGTCTGCTCTGGTGTGGAAGCTTTTCCTGCACTAGAAGTTCCTGACGCCGTTGTGTTAGAAGTAGTATTTGTTGCTGGAGCATTCGAACTAGTCGTTTTACTACTCGTGTTACTTGCTGGTACTCCACCTTTAATTGCCTGAGCAATTTTTTGGTCGACATAGCTTTTGGTTACGACTGGATCATCAGCTGTACCAGGTTGTCCAGAACTGGAGGCACCATTAACTGAATTGTTCATTAAGGAGCCAGCAACAATTCCTCCTCCAAGTAAAACAGCAGCCAACGATACTTTATAGCATGATTTCATGAAGTCCTCCTACAGCAGGTTATAGCAAGTATAGGTTAAGCTTTAATTATTGTGCGCTAGCTCCAGAAGAACCCTGCATAGCCCAAGGCTTATCAAAAGCCAACTTCAAAGTATCAATATTTGTAACTATATCCTCAGCCTGTTGCTCAGCAGTAGTCACTTTCAAATTAGCTTCATAAACCTGAAGCTCTGTAGCCAACCCAACATCAAACTGCTTCTTAGCCATATCAGCTGCACTTCTTGCACTCACCAAACCAGCTTGAATCTGTGAGTACTGGCTTTCTAATGCTTTGATGTTGTTATAGATTGTTCTTACTGCTTCTTCGAGTTGTCTCTTTGTGCCTTCTGTTGCATACTGAGCTTTTTCAACATTAAGTTGCTCAGCTTCGTAAGGTGTGTTTCCTGGCGTACTAAAATTGTAGAGCTTCAGGCTCAATTCAGCTAAATCCACTTTTTGCTCGCTCAGCCAAATGGCCGTGCTACTAGTAAGTACTTGGCTTACTTTTGTCTCTACATTATCTTTAAATTCAGAATAAACAGGTTTATCCTTCAATTCATAACGTTGCTCTGGTTTGTAGCCAATCACTTGGTTCAAAGACACATAAGCACTATCAAGGTCCTTTTTAGCCTTCTCTAAAGCAGCTTGATTTTGAGTCAACTGATTGGTTGCTTGTGTAACCTCATAATCACTCGACATTTGATTATCTCTTTTAATTTGTGCGACTTTTAGCTTGCGCTCCGCATCTTCGATATTCAATGCAGCAAGCTTGACGGCATTCTGCTTTTGAAGGAGCTTGTTATAAAGATCCTTTACGTTATATTCAATACCTTCTTTGGTCATATCCAAGTTCTTTTTAGCAGCCTCATAGTTAAGGTTCGTTTGAGCATAACCTTTGAAAGCTTTATCAGAAGCCTCATCACCTGCTTCTGCTGGAACAAAGTCAATATTCTTGCCAGCTTCCTTCATGATTTTCCCAGTTTGATCAATATTCGTTGCTGCTGCTTTAACTGTAGTACTATCAGCTATAGCCAGTTTAACGGCATCATCATAGGCCAAGGAATCATTATAGTAGGTATCATAGGTAACCTTTGTCACAGGAGCTGTGAGAGGCTTACTGGACAAGCTATTGGCTTCGCCAGTTGTACTTCCATCTGCTTGGTTTGAAATAGTAATTGTACGTGTACTTTGATCCCAATTTACTTTGGCGCCTAATGATTGGCTCACAAAACGTAAAGGAACAAGTACTTGACCCTTTTGAATTTGAGTTGCCGCATCGAGTTGTACAGGAGCACTATTCTTATAAGCAAGCTTGGAACCAACATTCAAAGCCAATGTATCTTCATTTTTAGAAGCAGTTACTTTTTTAGCTTTGCTGTCCCAATCGACTTTCGCACCCAAGCTTTCAAAAACACCACGGAGAGGCACCAAGGTTGTATTTTGGCTAACAACTGGGGACTGGGTATATTGCTGAGTTACACCGTTAATAATAACCTTTATATCACCTGCTTGAGCTCCTGCAAAATTGGCAAATGCAGAAGAAAGAACTAATGTAGAAAGTGCTGCCACTCCAAAACGTTTCATAATTTCTCTCCTTTGTCAATATGACTAATAAAAGAAAAGGGCTCCAAAAGGAACCCTCTTCTCATCTAATTCAGTTAACTCAAAAGAGTTGCTCTTAAATTAGTTGTTGTTTTCAACAGTTACTGTTTTAGCAGTTGCATCGTAGTTGATGGATGCATCCAACGCTCTGCTCACCCAGAAGATAGGCAGTACAGTACGGTTTTTGTTAGTTACAGCTTTAACGTCCATACGAATCACAGAACCGTTAACAGTCAACAGGTTAGTGTTCAGTTTGATTTGAGCAACGCGGTCACCTTTAATCAGGGTAACTGTGGAAGTTGCTTTGTCAAACAGGATGTTTTGTGGGGATACACCCAAAGCTTCAGCTGCATAACGTACTGGCAAGTAAGTGCGTCCGTTTTCAGCATAAGCAGCTACATCAGAAGTTTTACTTTCGCCGTTCACAGTGTAGGAAGTGCTTCCCAGTGTGAAGACAGCTTTAGTTTTAGTAGCACCTGGAGCTGGAGTTCCAACAGTTGCGATTGCTACTTCAGCAGCTGCAGTGTTGTTGTCTTTCCAGTTTTGAGTGTTGTCAGTTGCGCCTTTGTAAGCAGTGTAAGAAACTGCGCTACCTTTCAGCTTAGCAACGATGTCGCCTTGAGCTACAGTACGGTCAACAGTCAGCTTAGGAGCCGAGATTGTGATTGTACTTGGAGTAGCACTTTCGCTATCGATGTAGAAGCTCAGACGGCCTTTGTTGCTTTCGCCGTAAGTATCAGTAGATACGCTCTTCACTTTAACGTCACCAGCTGTAACTTTTACTTCTGGAGTAGAAGCAAAACGTACGCCTGTTGGCAATTCCAAGATTACTTCACGGCTACCGTCTTTCTTAACGAAAGCTTCTTTAGCAGCTTCAGTGATTGTGATATCGCCAACTTGTTGGTCGCCCAGACCAATTGTCAGGGTTGGTTTGGAAGCAGCAGCCAGAGTAACTGCTTGTTTCACAGTTGCAACCTTAACAGTACCGCTCAGACCTTGGCTACCAGCAACATCAACGTTCAGATCGCCAGAGAAACCTGGTTGCGTAGCAACTTCAACGTTTTTCAATTTCAGACTACCAGCATCAGTTGTGCTGTTAGCGTTGTTGAAAGTCAATTTCAAAGTACGTTTGTCAGAGTCAGTATAGGAAACCTCTGCTCCACCCAAACCGTTAGTGTTCTCCATAGAACCGGAGAAGTTGCTTCCTGGGTTATTGCTTTCAAAAGTTGACTGCCAACGAGCACCTTCAGGCAGACGCAAAGTTACAGTACGTCCTTTTACGAAAGAACCAGCAACAGTTTCTTTAATTGTAACATCACCAATTTTTTGCTCATCATGACCAGCAAGAATTGTTGATGGAGTAGCAACGGAAACGCCACCACCGATTTGACCATAGCTACCAACTACGAGGGAGCTAACATCAGTTGTTGCATTACCAGAGATACTAACTGTAACGTCGCCTTCTTTTGCACTGTTTTCATCATCAACATAGAATCCTACAGGCAATTGGAAAGATGTTTGGTCGTCACTTACTTTTTTCAAAGACAAAGTAAGCGTATCGCCATCAGTAGAGTAGTTCACATCTGATGGTTGAATTGCTTTGTCTGTCTTAGAAGTAAACAAAATAGTGGCTGGGCTTTTAGGAGCGGAATCCCATTTGAAACCACTAGGCAATTTCAACTTAATGTTGCTATTACCCAAAGAACCAGCTGTTTCTTCTTTAACTTTCAAAGTTGCAGTAAAGTTTTCTTCACTGGATACTGTATCAGCAGCAGACAAAGATACTTGACCGGAAGAAACTACGTTTGCAATTGTTGCTTCACCGCTAGTGAAACCACTTGCAGAAGCTGCATCAAAAGTAGCTTTTACAGGTCCATTGCTAGGTCCGTTAACATTAATTTTACCAAAGTTCAGGTAAAGATCAACGCTATCTTTAGAGTTAGTAAAGTTGAAAATCACTTTTGCAGAGTTATTAGTGAGCTTCTCTACAGTCACACCTTCGCCCTTAACGTATCCAGTTTCTGCACGAGCTGCAGCATCTTCATCGTTATCGCCTGGAGCAATGTAAACACCCAAACCATAAGTAGAATCAATAGCAGTAGGGACAACACCAGGATTAGTAGCAAATTCAAAACCTTTAGGCAATGTAACAGTGAAAGATTCACCTTTACCAACAGAAGCTTGGCTTATGTTAACTTTTACTCTACCCAGAGTACTGTTAGTAGTTTGGCTTGAACCAATGCTAGGAGTATTAACAGCAGAGTAGCTAGAAGCTGCATGGATTGCAGTTGGTGCAGTCAATGCTGCGATTGGAGCTGCTACACCAGCAACCAATGTTGCTGTTGCCAGCACGTTGATCATTTTTTTGTTAAACTTTGTCATAACCTTTTTTTCTCCTCCTTGAATATAACCAGAAATATTATTTTTGTCTTTTTGTCGGATCTTGTCACTCATCAGTCGTTACACCTCCTTTCCGAGCTTTATGAGAACCCTTATAAAATGATATCTGTGACAATATCACAGAAGCTTGGAATCTAGTTGAAAGAAAGCGTCCATTTATGACGTACTCCAGTATTATACAATGTGATAACAATGCAGTAAAGATTTTTTTTAGCGAATTTTGTCTTTACGCTTTTGTACCCCTTTGTTTCATACTCACCCAATTAGACGTAGCATGGGTTCAAAAAGTTGCGCCTGTTTCAAAAAAATTTTTTTATTTTTTTGATTATGTATTCCGCTTTCCACAGTCATAATTATACTATTGAACCTGTTCCTCCGTCATCCTACAACTTTTACCTTATCAACCTTAAATGTACAAGGATTATTTCCGTACATCTGAGTCGGTCTTTAATGGAGTATATTCGTTAAGAATTATCCATAGAATATATAAAGTACATAAAGTCTATAGATTCTCTTGAAATCTAATACTCTAATACACTTTAAGTAGTAGGAATGACGGAGTAACAGTGATTTACAGTATATATAACCGAGACAAATTACTTCACTACATTAATCTTCGCGCCATCCGTAAGCAGACTAACGCCCTTAACGACAACATTTTGCCCTTCAGCAAGCCCCTTGGTTACCTCAACCTGTTTGGCACTTTCCTGGCCTGTCTGCACTTCTACCCGCTTAGCAACAGTTCCCTCCACTACATAAGCATACTTCTTCCCTGCCTGCTCCGTAATGGCATCCTGCGATACCAAAATGTTTTTAGGAGCTTCTGATTTCATGTATACAGTTACAACCATCCCTGATTTTAATTCGCCAGAACCATTAGGGACTGAAATCTCGACAGGATATGCCTTGAGATCATTATCCATTACCGGATTGACGGCCGATACTCTGGCCTCAATTCGCTTGTCTAAGGAGTCCACACCTACAGTCACAGATGAACCCACCCGCAACTTAAGAAGCTCAGATTCAGAAACGTTAACTTTGGCAATAATAGGATTGGTATTCGCTATTGTAGCAACCGCAGATTGTGCACTAACCATTTGCCCTTGGGTTCCTGTTACTACCGATATCGTGCCGGAAATCGGAGCTTTGACTACAGTATCCACTAATTGACTACGAGCTGTGTCTAAACTGGACTTAGCCTGATTGACAGAAGCACGAGCTACGTCAATGCCCGTTTTCTGTTGTGCAAGACGTAATGATTTTTGAGCATTATTATATGTTGTTTGCGCACTTTCCTTAGACGTTTGCGCATTATGAAGTGTGATCTGTGCATTCTCCACCGCAGTTACAGCCCTTCTATGCGCTATTTGAGACTGCTCTAACTCGGATTGAGAAAGAGCACCCGCACTAAACAGCTGTTGGTTGCGATTAAGCGTATTTTGAGCATCACGCACAGAACTCTGAGCATCTACCAGACTGGTCTGAGCTTGAGTGATCGTGTTGTCTTGCTGGACAAGCGCACTTTTGGCTTGATCCACGCTGGATTCTGCCTGCTGCACCGATTGCGCTGCACCTGACTCTGCCTGCTTTAAATTGGCCAGGGCAACCTGGTACGATTCCTGGGATTGCTTAATCGAGTCCCGCAAGTCCTTTTGGTCTATAGTAAACAATGTGTCGCCCTTATTTACTTTTTGCCCCACTGTAAGGTTAATGCTTTGAATTTTGCCACTAATTTTCGGAGACACCTGAGCCGTCTCTTTAGGAGCAAAGCTTCCAATAATACCTGTTGAATCGTTAATACTACCTTTGGTCACTTTTGCCACTTGGACCGGAATGGCTTGCTGCGCCGTAGTTGGTGCGGCAGGGGCCTCCCCCCCACCGCAACCCGCTAATGCAACTGATAAAAGCAAAGTTGTAGCAATCAGAGCACTTTTTTTATTCATTATGTTTCTCCACCTCACCTTATATATGAACACTTTTTTGTAGTTTCGCTTCTTTTTTTTGTTCTCTCTTTGCTTGTCTTTTTAATTTCCGATTCTTACGTTTTTCTATCATATTATCCATGATGACGTAGACTACCGGAATAAGAATCAATGTAATAACAGCTGCGAAGGATAACCCGAATACAACAACAACTGCCATCGGTGCTTGTGTCTCGTTACCACTGCCTGTAGCGAATGCCATTGGGAGTAAAGCTAGTACCGTAGCCAGCGTGGTCATCAAAATCGGACGCAACCGCTCAGACGCTCCATGAATAATAGCTTCATCCCGATCTTGGCCGTCTTTTCGGAGCTGAATTATAAAGTCAATCATAACAATGGCATTGTTGACGACCAAACCGACGAGCATGATGTAACCTGTCAAAGCTGAAACGCTGAGACTCGCCCCGGTTACAGCTAAACCGATAAGCACACCAATTACCGTAGGTGGAACGGAAAACATAATAACAAACGGTGTGAGCAACGATTCGAACTGTCCTGCCATAACCATATAAATGAGCACGACAGATAGCAAAATAGCTATCGCTAAGTTCATGAAAGACTCCATCATTTGTTCATTTTGGCCGCCACCCGTATCTGCACTGTAGCCCTCTGGGAAGTGAGTAGTCTTCAATAGAGCATCTATTTTTTGATTAATAGTAAGAATATCCCCTGTTCCATCAATATCAGCTGTAATCTGCACTTGACGCGTTTGGTCTTCACGAGTAACAGTATCGGGTACAGTCCGTTTATCAATACTTACTACGGAAGACAAAGGTACATCAATACCTTGCGAAGTGGTGATCCGTAAGGCTTTTAGATTTGACAAATCATGGCGGTTTTTCTCTGGCAACGATATCTTCACATCAATCTGATCTTCACCTGTACGATAGCTTGTGGCGACTGATCCATTAAAAGAAGTATTCACTGCAGATAAGATTTGGGTCGCTGATAAGCCATATCGACTTGCAAGTTCACGATTAACGGTAATCTCATATTCTTCGCGAACAGCACTCAAGGTACTTTTCACATTGACCGTACCCGGTATGTTTTTTACGTCCGCAACGAGATTGTCCGAGAGTTCTCTCAGGACGTCAATATCGTCACCTTTTAAGTTAATATTAACAGCCGCTCCGCTTGAAAGGCCTGTTGTAGACGCCATTGTAATCTCTGCATCTGGAATGCTATCAAATTTTTTACGAAGGCCATCAACTATAACATCTGTTGCCTGATGTCCATCCTTCAGTGTTACACTTAGATCTGCTGAGTTGGTTGGAGCTGCCCCTGAATAACCAGAATTGCCACCAGAACCAACAGTCACTGTCATTTTATCTAGATCCGGAACTTTCAAAATTTCTTTTTCTATATCTTGAACAACCTTTTCCGTTTCTTCCAAGACCGTTCCATTAGGAAGTTTCACATTAATTGTGAATTCCCCAGTATCGGATGCTGGGATAAATTCAGCCTTAACGAAAGGAACTAGAGCCCCAGCTGCCACAAACATTAATAAAGTAATAATTAACACAGATTTTCTATGGTTAATTCCCCACTTCAGTATACGGCGATACCCACTCTTAAATTTCTCGAAACCAATATTAAACCACACAATAGGGTTAACACCCTTATAAGTACCTGAAGAATAAATGGATTCATCTGGCACGGTAGGTAGCCAACGTGATCCCAGCATCGGCACAATCATAAGGGATACAAGCAAGGCTGCAATGTGAGAGAAAATAACTGTTAACGCCAACGGTTTAAATAGAACTCCCGCAATTCCGTCAACAAAAACAACTGGTAAAAATACTACGATCTGCGCAAGTGCAGATGCCATAACGGCATTACCCACCTGCTTGGAGCCATCAATAGCCCCTTGTAGCATGCTTTTCCCTTCATGTCGCTGTCTAAAAATATTCTCAATAATAACAACCGCAAAATCGACAAAGGATCCTAACCCCAGAAGCAAACCGCTCAGTGAGATAATATTAATGGTTTGTCCGGTGAAATACATCATCATAAACGTAGCTACGAAGGAAATTGGAATAACGATAGTAGCAATAATGGTAGAACGTATACTATTCAAAAATAACAGCAACACAATAGCTGCGATAATAAGTCCCAATATAGCATGCTCTACTAGTGAGTGTACGGAGTCGCTAATCGGTTTGGATGCATCTGTTACCATCTCCAATTGAGTTCCCGGAGGCAATTCCTTCCGTATCGAATCTAAACTATCCTTTACAGAATCGGCGATTGAAAGGGTATTCCCCCCTGTGGCTTTAGTAACAGAAATATTGATACTTGGCTTTCCGTTATAGGTAGAAATGGTTGTAACATCATCCAAGGAATCTTCAACTGTCGCGATGTCCTTTAGCTTAATGCTTCCCTTCCCTACTGGAATTGGCGTTTCACCCATTTCTGAAACAGCTTTGTATTCACCTTGAACCCGAAGTTGGATTTCTGTATTACCTCGGTACACCGAACCAGCAGAACCCGCTACGTTATTAGACGATAGCGCTTGGCTGATTTGATCTAGCGTAATGCCATAGCTTTGAAGTTTGGCTTGGTCTACAGTAATCTTCACAAGCCGAGCTTGCCCACCTGACATGTTGGCTGCAGCTACTCCCGCAATTCTTTCAAGCCGCGGCTCAATAATATCTTCAGCAATAGGCTTCAACTTGTTAATATCCTGGTCTCCTGTAAGAGAGAGCGTAATAACCGGCGTTGCGTTGAGATCCACCTTAAGGACACGCGGCGAATTAGCCGCCTTGGGAAGAGACCCTTTAACCCCATCAACTTTATCTCGCATGTCGAGGGTTGCTTGATTGATATCTACTCCCCAGTTAAATTGAATCATGACCATAGATGTTCCTTCTGAAGACTCGGACATGATTGTGTCCACGTTCTCAATAGAAGCCAGACTTTTCTCAATAGGTTTAGTAACCAATTCCTCAACTTCTGTAGGCGTTGCATTTGGAATACTAGTCACCACTGCAGCGAATGGCAGCTTCATATCCGGCATTTGCTCTACAGGAAGTCTTAACGCAAAAATACCGCCCCCGATTAACAAAGCAATAATTAACATAAATACTGTTACAGGACGGCGTATTGAAAACTGAGACATCTCATCACTCCCCACTCACTTCTCTATGTAATATTAAAACACACACATCCTCTACTACGATGAAATAGGCGTAAAGTTTCAGATAAATGTGCAAAAAAAACATATAGAAAAATAATAAACACATTTTGAGATAAATACTTAAAAAAAAGCAATTAATTACAGACGTTTAAGCCAAATCCAAAACCAAAACCATTGTAAGGCTAATCCACAATTTTTACCTCATTGATATTATGGCATAGGCCCTTAATCCCAGTCAAATAGCTGATTTATAAAAAACATCCCTCTCATGTATATGAAAGGGAATTACCATTTCGCATGGAGGGATGTTTAATAATTTCAGGTGTTTTGTTGATTAGATTTTAGGAAGCAGCTTTTTATCAGCCATAACTTTAGCTACAATAATCGCTGCATCTCCGCGCAAGGTCAAGGAAGTAGGATTAAACATATATCCCTTTTTCAGATCGCTTGCATCCACAGGTGACCCTGTGATAAAGCCTTTTTTGGCAATAGCCAATATAGATGCTTGCGCATAGTAATCAATCTTGTCCGCATCTTTAAAGGTCTTAGACAGGTTCTTCATGATCTTGTCATGATCTGTTTCCAGCTTCAAATTCAATGCCTTGGCAATAATGACTGCTGCATCTTGGCGTGTGATTACATCTTCCGGCATAAAGATTCTTGGTTGCGAACCTTTGACAATACCGGCGCGTGCAGCTGTTTCAATATAACGATAATCATAGAGCGCATCTGCTGATATCGTATTTGGAATAGACACGTCGTCGAAATGCTTCGCTCCGCTGAAATTAAGCGGAATTTGCAGACCTTTGACGATCATAGACGTAAATTCGCCTCTTTTAATGTAGCTGTCTGGTCCAAAGCTATTAATCGGATCCATTGGGTTCATAACACCTTTAGCCAAGATGGCTTCGATGTAATCTCTGGCGTATTTATGCTTAATGACATCACTATACGTTTCTCCAACTTTAGCAACTACATAGTAACCGAAACGATCAAACGGTACCTTAATGGTATGTTTTTTCGGATCCACCACACCACCAATGTTCTGCCAATCTTTAAGATCAGAATCAAAATAGAACACCGTCATTTGTTTCCCTGCATCCTGAGCGATACTGTTATCATACGTCAAAGTTAATGTTGCACGCTTGGATGGTACTAATTCATTAGAAGGATCACGCCAGTAGAAGTTTTTAATCTTGCTACTGTCATTTTGCGACTTGTTAGCCAATTGATAAGGATCGGCACCATAAGTTACCGGATCGTAATCATCTGTTTTAATGTCATCTGCTGTACCTGGGTCAATCCAGAATACTGGACTTGACTTGGTAAAACGATTTGGGAATTCTCTGTTAAAGTATCTACTTCCATCTGCAATCAAGCTCTGCATATCCGACAATGCTTTTTCGGTTTCAAATTCATGACGATCGACCACACCATCTTCGCTATTTGCTATCGCAAAGTACAAAGTGTGACCAGAGAAAACCTGGTTTTTGAACTGTTGCGGTTGATCGTAATCCCGACGAATCAGACTCGTTCCCTTTGCAAAAGCAAGTGTAAGATTGCCATCGAACACTTTGTGCGATGTTTTCATCGCTTCCATGTACTGCTCACCAGGAATATTAGTAGGCACATATTTAACAGTAATGGTCTGTTTCAATTTTTCTTTGCCTACAGTAACCACTACGTCAATTTTATTATCTTTGTTGGCTTTTAGACCTGTAACGATGGCTTTGTAAGTTGATGGATAATCAATGGTACCATCATAATCAGAGTCGAATCCCTCTTGAACTGCTGTTTCTTTACCTACCGTAACACTATCTGCATTACCTGCGTTTACAACAACTTGCACAAAGTTTTGATTCACGATTCTCTTTTCAGGGAGCGGACGCAAAATATCAAAAGATGTGGATTGACCTGATACTTGCAGTCGGAAAGTAGCAAATGGTCCGCTCTTGCCGCTATTGTACAAGGTAATGTTATAAGCTACTGGTGTTCCATCTTGCGAAATAGTTTGGTTTTTCAACACAAAGCTGAAATACTTTTTGTCCGGATGGTAGTACACAAGCAGGTCTTTTAAATCTTTATTTGTAAATTTATCTGTAGTAGAACCGGAATTGTATGTTGTCTTAGCATCTTCTGCTGAGAAAAACTCGTTACTCAGTGTCCAATTGACTTCACTGTCATCCGATCCCTTAATCTCCAAAATATATTGATCTTTATTAGCAATATCACTTAACGAACCATTTACCTGATCTGCTTTACCCAAATCAGCAATACTGAAAGTACCAAATACATTGATATTTTTCAGAGATGTATTGTAGTTAGTGTCATCCACTTTGGTGAAATTAGCATCTTTTGATTTCGGAGCAATTTCGCTGTATTTCGGCGTATTGCTCAAGCCGCTAACTGGTGTAAAAGGGATGATTCCTTGTGTATTCGGAACAGGAATTACTGGAATATTCGTCTGTGTAAAGTTTACTTTTACCGTATTGCTATACTCAATACCTGGCTTGTATACAAACTTGATTTCATTATTCCCGTTCGCCAAGGCATTGGCTGCGGCTGTTTCCGAGGAAGCAGCAAGCTTGAAGTCCGCTCCTGAACCATCCAAATCAACCAATACATTATTAACATACAGGAATACATTTCGGTTACTTCCAGTGTAATGAATATCTGCTGCGTTGCTCACATCAAGCAATTTACCTTTAAAGTAGCCCAGTTGAGTCAATTTATAGGTGTTCAAGTTTGAGCTGGATGTATTCAACGGAATTTGTTGCCCATCATAAATCGTATCGTATTTCATGAACGGACCCTGCAACAGATTCACCGTTGCTTTAATTAACTTGGTCGAGTCACCATTCAGATAAAAATTCAGTACATTTTGTCCTTCTTTAGGCAAAGTGTCTACATAAGCAACAATTTTCTTCACTTGCGTTGACTTACCATTGATTGTACGAATTACATCTTGAGGAGACCCTACAGTATGAACCGATACTCCGGAAAGCTCATTAATTGAAGAAGGTGCGCCATTAACAACGATAAACTCCATACCTACAGGTACAGATGCAGCATCTGTAGTCTTGTTCTTCATAGAGCTACCTGTTAATTTCATAGCTTCATCTAGAGCAGCTGCCTGATCAGACCCGCTTCCATTAATTCTGTTCAACAATTGAGTATTAAAATCAGGAAGATAGTTAACATCATCAATATACGGCTGAGTGCTACTGCGCAATGTAAATTGGACAGCCGATGGAGCTGGAGGTGTACTGCTATCCGTATAAGTTATGCCCAGGGATGCCCTGGTCAAATGATCAAGTACAGCTTCCGAAGGTACAGTCACCTGAAATGGATATACTTTATAGCCATTTGATGTAACTATATTTGCAGTATCAATTGTGGCATCAACCCCAGTTGCACTACCCACAGCACTACCATTGTTACTCACATCGGTAAAACGTGCATTGATTGTGGCCACTCCTGGATCGGTCGCACCAGCTGGTACCAAAACGTTACCTTTTAAAACCACACCACTTGTAGACGATACAGTAAAGTCAGGCGAAGTGGTCAGATCGGCAGAAACATTCCCATCCTTGTTCAAGGTCAAATCAGAGAATTCCGGTTTACCCGTATAAATCGTAATTTCACGTGTAACTGTGAGGGCCTGAGTTCCGTTGCCCACTTTAATAGTCACTATATTTTTACCTGGACTGAGTACCACACTACCTGTTAATTTATATGCGGTATAAGAGTTAACTGTGTACGTATTACTGCTTTTTGCAGACGTGAGCGTTACACTGTCAGCATTAGGAGCCGTACCTTGAATGACTACTTTTACATCATCCGTACCGCTATTGCGTGCGTCTGTCAGCACCGCTGTCTGATTCTCTAGCAACTGCTCGGTTGCACCATTCAGCGTAGCAGATAGATCATAAAGCTTAGGTCCATCCTGATACTCAATGTAAATGGAGTCCTTCATATCAGCCGAATTTTGGCTACTTTGAAATGTAATCCGGTTCAAACCAGGAAACAGTTTAATGTCTGTAACTTTAAGCGTAGAGCCACTGACCGTAATTCCGCCTTTTTGACTCTCGTTCTTATTAACTACGTTAAGGTTTGTTCCATTTTTAGAGAGTTGGAATACACTATAAGATATAGTACTTCCGTTCACTCCGTTAATCGTACCGTTAACTGTAACTCGGTCAGTGTTTACCATTCTAGCCGAATCCACATCATATTTTTCACTTGGAAAAATAAAATAAGTTCCCGTCGCAGCATGAGCCGTACCTACCAGGGCCGCCGGCACCAAGCCAATGATGAGACCAACCGTCAGCAACATGGATAGCAATCGTTTCAAATCATTGTCCTCCTTTGATTCTGTCGCACCTTGGGGTACGTAATCATTCAATACTTTTTTTATCGGTAGTAAACATACAAAAAATTAGTAAATTCTCAAAAAAGGAGGGAGTTTTTTTACAGCAAACATCAAAAAAGCCTTCAAACCCGCGGTATACCGCCAAGCTTGAAGGCTTACTTTTAAATTAAAATTATAATTTCGAACGTGTTTGGGAATCTGGCTTAGCCAGCAACCGAATCAGTGTGTTAATAACTGGGCGTTTGGTCTTGCCAACAAGACCAATAACCTCTGCACCGATCTGTAGGAAGAACATCATAATACAAATCACGACAAAGGTGACCCAGTTCGCTTCATTAAGCGCAGCAGACGATTGAATCACGGCCAATACACCGAAAAATGCAGCAATACCGTAGATAATCAACACCGTCTGTCTGTGACTGAAACCTAGTTCGCGTAAGCAGTGATGCAAATGACCTTTATCCGGAGAGAAAATCGGTTTTTTCTGCAACTTGCGACGAATGATAGCAAAGAATGTATCTGACAAAGGTACACCGATAATAATCAATGGCGTAATAAAAGATACGATAGCAATTTGCTTGAAACCAAGCATGGATAGCATGGCCAGACAGAAACCTAAAAATAATGACCCTGTATCACCCATGAATATTTTCGCAGGATGAAAGTTGAAAAATAAAAATCCGATAATGCTGCCCAGCAGCACAAGACAAAGCATAGCTACCATGTAATTGCCCATCAATACCGACATCACAAAGATAGTTCCAATCGCAATTCCTGAGACACCTGCAGCCAGTCCATCCAGACCGTCAATCAAATTGATGGCATTCGTTACACCTACGATCCAAAAAATCGTAAGCGGAATGGAAATCCAGCTTTCCAAAGATGAGTATGCATCCTGAAAAGGTACATTTACAAAATCTACACGAATATCAAAAGCAAACACGACCATACACGCAACGGCAATTTGAGCCAAAAATTTCAATTTTGCATTGAGATCAAAACGATCATCGAGAGCACCAATCAGTGTAATCAGCGTACCACCAATCAGAAAGGCTGCGATAAAGTTAATATCCCGAGAGGACAGCATTCCGTCAGGCACAAAAGGTAACACCGCCAATAAGGACAACAGAAATGCCAAGAAAATCCCCAGTCCGCCAAGACGCGGCATAATTCGGGTATGTACTTTTCGGGCATTCGGTACATCGACGGCTCCAACCTTCACAGCGAATTTCTTGACGAGCGGTGTCAGTAACAGCGCAAGTCCCAGTGCCATGATGAACCCAATAATATAGATCAATAACATTTGATCATTCGACCCCCAATTTTAAAGCAATCCCTTTTCAGATGTAACCGCATTGAATTATACTCTGATCAAAAATAAATACCAAGCTTCATATTCTGGCAAATTAGCGGGTTTTGTAGGCAGATTCAAGCTATTTATCACACTTTTGTGACGTTTTCTTTTTCGCGCATCACTTTCGCGGCGAATTTCGGCAGCGCAAGCATTCTTTTGTAACGGCTTGGCTCTTTAAGGAGTCTATATAACCATTCAGCCCGTAGCTTTTGAAACAATTTAGGTGCGCGTTTGGTTCTGCCTGATATAACATCGAAGCTACCGCCAACCCCCATCATCACCGGTACACCCAGCTGTTCCTTATATTTACCAATCCAGGGTTCCTGCGTGTCCGCTCCACGTGCTACAAACAACAAATCAGGATTTGCTTCACGAATGGCTGCAATCACGGCTTCATCCTCTTTAGGTCCAAAAAAACCATCACGCTTGCCACAAACCGTAATTGCGGGATAAAGCTCATGTACCCGCTTTGCGGTCGCTTGAATCACCTCAGATGTTGATCCCAGTAAATAAACCTTCCAATGATAGTTTTCTCCAGCTGCAAGTAATTCATGTAACAAGTCAAAGCCCGCTACCCGCTCAGGTACAGGATGTCCTACATAGTTTGCAGCCCAGACCACGCCAGTCCCATCCGGAACAATCAACTCTGCCTGTTTCATCACGTTCATGTACACTGGATCTTCCAATGCAGCCATTACCATAATCGGATTGGCAGTGATCACTTGATGGGGCTGGCGAGACTCCACTGCTTGAACTAATACATTTAATGTATCTTTCATATTAAGCCTTGATACCGGAACACCGAAAATCGGGACGGTAGGCACATTCGTAACCTTATCAACTGTCACTGTATCCATCATCCTTTGCGACACAAGTAATTAACGATATGCTGTGCCGGTAAGCGAGCCTCACTTTTTAACAAAGCAATGGCCGCTCCCTGGCTCTCGATCCATTGACTTCGCTGATCTAGCAACCGCATAGACTCATTAGCCAGTTTTTGTCCATCCAGTGCCTCTGTAGTGCCTACAGGCTGGCTACCGACACGGCTGAGGAAATGGTCAATTTTAGGATCGTAGGATATCCCCAACGGAGGCACCTGGTGGGATGCTGCATAGATCAAGCTGTGTAATCGCATCCCGATCATCAAACTGCAACGGCTGACTTCCAAAAGCATCTGTTGAGGATCGGTGACTTGATCACACATGCTGACAAGGCTCCCCGTCCCCCTAATATCCCCCAACAAATCCATTACCATCCTTGAAGCCTGCTCGTCATCAGGCAGATGGAAAGGTAAAAAGCGTAAGTGTACACGGCGCTCAGCAGCTAATCTTTTTAAGCCGTCCGCAATAGCCGTTAAATCGCGACGTTCCTTATCCCAATAACGTACAGATACGCCAACGATCGGAAGTTTATCCATATCAGTCTCAAATGCTGCTTTATGCAGCTCGGAACCCGGGGGCAATGGAAGCCCCATTACCGGATCAGGAACAACTTCGACAACCGGGCGCTTCAGTTTCATAGTACCCAGCAGTGCGGCAGACTGCTCATCTCTTACAGAAACATATTCACAGCGCTGAAACACAGAACGGATCATAGGATAAAATATCTTCCGTTGTACCGGACCAATGCCCTGAGCATATACAAACGTCGGCTTTCCAGCCCATTGGGCCAGTTTCAGAATTGCCAGATAATACGGAATGCTTTTAGGGCTTGTTGCATCCTGGAGCAAACTCCCGCCGCCACTTATTAGCCCATCGCTGTTTTTAATCGCTCTACGAACTTCCCCCAGACTCATCCGCGGTACAGCTTCTACTCCGTACATTTTCTGTGTCCAAGCGGGGTCAGAAGACAGAACAACAGGCTTGATTGTAATCCCCGCCTGACGACTCTCCTCCTCTAAAGCTGTCAAAATCGACTTAAGCACGGCCTCATCTCCACTATTGTGAGAGCCGTAATAACCCGAGATGATTATCGTTTGAGCTGTGGTGACCATTTCTTCCAACACCCTTCCAGCACTTGCCACACGACAATTGCGATGATTCCCAGCACCAGACCGAAGCCCAATCCTAACAGCCCGCGACTAAGCGACAGTGCCGCTGGAGAGTGAATGTGAGCAAAGGTATCCACCATAGAGGCTTGGCCAATAGCAGCTATAATCAGTAAATAGATTGCTTTGCGATATTTCAAAGCCAGGAACGCCCCTGCAATAAACAGTGGGTGAGCCATCAAAAATTCCTTATTGCGCGGACGTACACCAAACGCATTTTCAAGGAAGTTCCGGAAAACCAGCTCCGTGTTCGACACCGTACCCGCATTTCCGGTACGAGTCAAATAGTAATAGCCTGCGGCTGCGATAACAGCCAGTGCGATCACCCACAATACAGTAATCGGCGTACGTAGCAGCTTGGAAATTTCCTCCCGTATAGAAACACCACGATAAAAGAAAATATATATCGCTGCTAAGAAGATCGGCAGAATGTGAAGCAAGCTTACACCTCTAAATTGGTTCAGCACAAGGCTGTAAGCAATACTATTCAACAGAGCAATAACAAAAGGCACTGCAGCCAGCGACAAAATCGCTGTCTGTACGTACAGTATAAGCGTTTGAATCAAACGCTGACCTACAGAAAGTTCGGACCCCTGTTCACGTTTAATTCTAATCGTACGCACGGCGATAATCATTGCAACCGTAGGTCCGCTAATCGCCGCGAGTAGGGCTAGACCTTGCTCCATCAAGCTGGAGTTCAAAACATAAAGTCCTGCTGAACCTACCAAACCGAGTGAAAATGCCAGCAAAGTCAATGCCGGGACGAAATAGGACACCATAATGGAGAAGAATGCCAGTGCACCCAGTACGACAATCATTTTCAGATAGCGCTGAATGGACGAATCGACGACTTGGAACGGTTCAGCCTGTCCAAGTTCAAACCCCTTTTTCTCCATCCGTTGTACAGCGTTACCCGGCTTGTCCAAGCTGTGGATTAGGTTATCTACCGAATCCTTCACCTTGGCTTCAGCAATACTACGGCTAGGCGCGGTATTCAGATACAACATGCGAATATTACGATCCTTGGTAGCCAATGCAAAACGATCGGCCAACGTTTCCACATCGAGCGTTGAATCTTTATCGCTCAATGAGTATAAACGCACAACGTTATAGTGGATATCGTAAGCGAGCTTATTGAAGCCTGCTTGCGGTTTTTTTAAGTTTTCGATAGCAGCTAGGCCAATATCGTATTTGTTCAGCAATTTAGCAAATGCCGCCAAGCTATGCTCTTTCTCGTTATCAGTGAAGCCTTTGACTGAATCACCTTCAAACAAAATGCGTTTTACACCATTCTGCTGAAAGGAAGCAAGCATCTCTTCCGTCAACTCCTGGTTGTAAGGAAGACTGTCGCTCATCCGTGGAACAATAAAAAATCCTTTGCTCCGAAGCTGCTTCATCGCAATCGGGTCAGGCTGCATGGGCTTGAGATACGCATCCTCTGGAGATGTTTCCACAACTAACCCTTCCTGTCCCTGATAAGTCCAAGGTTTTACATTGATGTCCAGGCTTGTAAACGTACGTAAAATTAACGGCTTTAATGCCTCGGCATTTTCTTTATCAGCGAAAACAATATACGTAAAATTCTCATTTGCAGGTGAAAGCCGTTTTTCCATATCGGCAACGTTCTGAGTCGTATAGGTTACGACGCGACCCGCTTTACGGAAATCATCCAACGTACTTTCATACATAGCCATGCTGTTCACACCCGCTTGCTGTAAGCGGTCAAGTTGCTCATTCAGATAGTCCTGCGGGTGAGCCTGATACGAGGCTGCCTCCGTCAAATCCCGATAATCGAATACAATCTCTACTTTTTTACTCGAGGATTCTGTCTTCACACGATCGGCGATGACCGGAATGGAAGCCAGCAAGCCGACAGCCACCAAAATCCATAACCATTTTCGAGAAGCCGCATTCCAATACTGCCATTTCTGATACACCAAAGAACCTCCTTAATATTCGGGATTTTGCAAAATTCAATGCTGCCCACCTTGCCGTACTCAGCCTTTTGGTAGGTCACTCATTGAATTTTGCAAAATCCTCCGTTGCCGGAATAAGGCTATTTTCCCAAAGCCTCTTCCAGGTTATTCTGCAATACAGAAATGACCTCCACGGCGTACTGCCCTTTGCCGTGAGAGGTCACCGATTACTATATCTTATCCAATTACCTTAACCTATTCTATTATAAAGGGATTTTTCTCAAGCGTCTACGCGAGCCATAACAGCATCGACCAGGTGGCTGATTCTTTGCTCCGCGTCTGACAGCGAGGAACCGCGTACCGCAAAGTATACTTTGATTTTTGGCTCCGTTCCCGAAGGGCGCAGGCAAAACCACGAACCGTCCTCCAGTAAAAATTTGAGTACATTTTCCTGTGGAAGTCCGTCCAGACCTTGTGAGTAGTCCAGTACCTTGTCTACCTTCACGCCTGCAATCTCTTGAGGCGCGTTGCTACGCCAATCGGTCATTTTGCCCTGAATTTGTGCCACTCCATCCTTACCCTTAAGGGTACGAGACTCCAGCTTCTCAAGGAAGTAGCCAAACTGCTCATACAGCTCTTGTAAAACATCATAGAGCGTCTTACCTTGTGTGCTGTAATAAGCAGCAGCTTCAGCGATCAGCATAGCCGCCAAGACAGCATCCTTATCGCGAGCATAATTCCCTGCCAAATAACCATAGCTCTCTTCATAGCCAAACAGGTAGGTGTACTCGCCAGTTTCGTCAAACTGGTTCATTTTCTCGCCAATATACTTGAAGCCAGTTAGCGTGTTAAACACAGTTGCTCCAAAATGTTCGGCAATGACTGCACCCATTTCGCTGGTTACGATGGTTTTGATAACCGCCCCATTATTCGGAAGCTTGCCTGTTTCTTTTAGCTGATTCAATAAGTAGTAAACCATGATCGCGCCAGATTGATTGCCGGACAATACCACATATTCGCCATCACGGTTTTTCACAACTGCACCCATGCGGTCAGCATCAGGGTCTGTTCCGATCAACAGATCCGCACCAATTTTCTCACCCAGCGCGATTGCCAGTTTAAACGCATCACGTTCTTCCGGGTTTGGCGACTTGACAGTCGAAAATTCAGCATCTGGCAGCTCTTGCTCAGGCACTATATGCACCTGTTCAAAACCGATCTTCTTCAGCACACGACGAACCGGTTCATTTCCAGTACCATGGAGAGGTGTAAACACAACTTTGAAGTTTTTGCCTGGTCCGGCTGCAATCAGCTCACGGTTCACACTCACACTGGCTACCGTATCTACAAACGCTTCATCTTCCTCTTCTCCAAGCCAAACCAACAATCCCTGTGCCTCTGCTTCCTCACGTGTCAAACTGCGAATGTCGGCAAAAGAAGGAACCTCACGGATATAACTAATTACCTGTTCAGCCTGATCTGGAACAAGCTGACCCCCTTCATCGTTGTATACCTTGTATCCATTATACTCAGGAGGATTGTGACTCGCTGTCACAACGATCCCTCCACTGGCTCCCAAATGACGTACACTAAACGAAAGCTGTGGCGTTGGACGCAAGGAAGGGAACAACTTAGCCACGATACCATTGCCCGCCAGCACCAAAGCTGCATCCAGAGCAAATTCCGGTGAAAAATGACGCGAATCATGTGCAATGACAACCGAAGGTTTGCCTTCTTTACCAGCATGCTGTTCTAAAATATAGCGAGCCAGCCCTTGAGTCGCACGTCCAATGACGTAACGGTTCATCCGGTTACTTCCTGCCCCGATCACTCCACGCAGACCGCCTGTACCAAATTCCAGCTCTTTGTAAAAGCGATCCTCCAGTTCCTGCTCGTTGCCTTCCAATGCGCGCAACTCCTGTTTGGTCTCTTCATCAATATAAGGGTCTTGCAGCCAGCTCTCAATGCCTTCTAATGCTTTTCTACTCAACTGCGTCATACGGAATTTCCCCTCTCCATTTTTGGGTTGTCAAAACAGGATTTCTATGTACACATGCACTCAGTTCAGACGTCGTGCTTATGTCGGCAGAGCTTTATTTATTGGGGAGGGTCAGATAAAGCAAACATAATTTCGCCCTCAGCTACTACCGTATCGCCTACTTTAGCCGTAGCTTTCCCTTTGCCAAATGCGCCTTTGGAACGAGTGATTTCCACTTCAAGCGTCAGCGTATCCCCAGGAACCACCTGTCCACGGAAACGGAAACCATCCAACCCTGCCAAGAACCCGATTTTGCCACGATTGCTCTCTAGATGCAGTAATGCGACAGCCCCAACTTGAGCCAGTGCTTCGGTGATCAACACACCGGGCATAACGGGATACCCCGGAAAATGTCCAATGAAATGAGGCTCATTCATCGTTACATTTTTAATGCCCACTGCTCTTTTCCCTTCCTCCAGCTCAATAATACGATCCACCAATAAAAATGGCGCTCGATGTGGGATAATCTCCTGAATTTGATTAACATCCAATTGCAATTTGTCCATTTACCTTAATAACTCCTCCCGCTTGCAGGTTTGACTCTGTATCAGTCATGAGTTACTGCAAGCATAATATTACCCCGCCTGCGCTGCATAAAAACAGCTCTTGGCGGCAACAATGTTAGATATCCTTCACCTACTGCAGAAGTGGAGGTTGAGATAAGGGGCTTTTTCCGCCGGTTATGCAACCTGAGGCGCGAAGAAGCCCTTTTGCCCGTGCTTGGTTTTACCCCGCAGTGTTATAAACTTCCCCATCATTATACAGTTATCAGATACAAAAAGAAAATTACGCGGAAGTACCATATTGGGTGCTCCTATTATGGGGGTGAAGCGAAGTTTCATTTGAGTCAAGGGGGGAAAGGGCTACGGGGATGGATCATTCTTCCGATCGCTGTTAACCTCGGATTTTTTCATTGTATAAGAATTCAAAGGTAAAATCCGAGGTTAAAGGCGAACGCTATCGCTTCTTCAGAACGATTCCATCCCCTCCGCCGAGTTACTTTTGGCTCAAAAGGAAAGCCTCGCTTCAATAATACTCGCTTGCCGTGAAGGGCAGTGAAACAACCGAAGGCCTCTGCGATTGTGTCCAATGGCTGCAAGCTGCCCGTCACTGCGTTTGAAGGCTCCTGCCTGAAGGCATAACAAAACCCTGCGCCACTGGCACAGGGTTTTGTTATGCTATACTCCCCACACAAATTGCGGGGGGTTATTTTAATAAAAGTGGCCCTGATGGCGGGTAGCAGCGGAGCGAAGGATTTGAATTTGGAGAAGCGCGAGCGTTCGCCTTTGCAACGGGATTTTTACATCTGAATAATTTATCAAATAAGAAAATCCCGCTGCAACAGCGATCGTAAGATCAAATCATTCGCGGAGCGACCTTTTCCCGCCCCCACTCATTTAAAGTAAACTAAGGCGCAAATATAAGATCAATGACATGCTGCCAGGTTTTCCATTCGAATACACCTGACAACCCTTGCTTACCTACAATTACATATCCTGCAATTAAGCCGCCTAACAGCGAGAACAGGAGCAACAACGGAACTACGAAATAACGAGCAGTACGCCAGCGGGACTTCGTCTTTTCAGGCACCGGACGGGAATCAGATTGTTCTTCTTTCATCACCAAATCCTTAAGCCCTCAGATTGTTGGCCAGGTTCATCATCGTATCACTAGAAGTTAATGCCCGTGCCGCCATTTGATACATCCGCTGAACTTGCATCATATCCGTCATTTCGCCCGCTAAATCCACATTAGATTCCTCAAGATAACCGGAACGCAAAGATACGTCCGCTGGAACAGCACCTGCCACACCTGCAGCTCCGAATACATTTGCCTCTGTTACACCATTCAACAACACGAATAGGTTATCATCCCGCTGTTCCAGTCCTTCTGGACGCTGTACATCCATTAGCTTGATTCTCTGACCAACTGTCGGAGCCCCAGTTCCATTAGCACGAATCAGCAATTCGCCATCCGAGTTAATAGCCACCTTGGAACCCGCTGGAGCAGTCACAGGAACATCATTGTTATCCAGCACGGAATAACCTTCAGCAGTGGTCAACATCATCGTCGCACTATCATTCGGATCAGGAACAAAATGAAAGCTACCGTCACGGGTCCAAGCTTTTTGCCCATTTCCCTGAACTTCAAACATGGCATTACCTTGAATCGCCAGATCGGTAGGAAGTCCCGTCTCCTTGAGCGGACCTTGCTCCATATTTTTCATGATTGCGGCCGTTTTAACTCCGTAGCCCAAATTATAGCCGAGCGGCATGGCCCGTCCATTTTGGAGATACGTTGAAGGCTGTTGCTGCACATTGGCCAATACATCTTCAAAGGAACCCTGTTTACTCTTATAACCCACTGTATTGATATTAGCAATATTATCGGCAATTAAATCCAAACGCTGCTGCACACTGGCCATAGATACCATTGCGCCAATCATGGAGTTGTTCATCACTTACCCCCTGTTATACACGGCCTACTTCATTAACGGCCTTGTCCAAGCTTTTATCATAAAATTGAATTACCTTCTGATTCGCCTCATACGCTCTTAACGCAGCCATCATATCCACCATCGACTGTGAAGCATCTACATTAGATACCTCCAGATAACCTTGACGAACGGATACAGCATCGTTAGCAGTCATCATTCTAGCTGTAGCACCGTCAGTATCATTCAGGCGAAAATTTCCATTGCCCTCACGAACGAGCTGGTACGGACGATCAATGACACTAATACCGAGCGTCGTTCCCAATGTCTGGTTGGACTGGCTATCTACCAATTCGCCCCGCTCATTTACTTTAAGCTCTGAGACAGCCCCCGTCAATTGAATCGGGTTTCCATTCGTATCCAGCACCGCTGAGCCAGTCGATGAAAGCAATGCTCCCGCTCCATTTACTTGAAAATGTCCATCACGTGTATAACGAACGTTACCATTACTGTCCCGCACCGTAAAAAATGCTTCTGGACGGTAGGTGACTTCACCGTTAGCATTGATGAATTTCCCTGCCTGATCAAAAGCCATAGGTTGACCAGTAGCTGGGTCGTTCACATTAATATTGGACTGTATCGCAAAATCCGTCGCTTGTCCACTGTCCTTTAATGCTCCCTGAATGTAAGGGGAGAGGCTTTCCTCAGCAAAAACGCCAGTATTGAGCTTGCCGACCGTACGGTCCGGGTTATCAGGGTTACCACCCGTCATGGAAATAAGCATTTCGGGGAAAGAACGCTGAACACTGTTCTCCTGTTTGTATCCCGTCGTATTCATATTAGCAATATTTTGCGTCACGGTGTCATGGCGTCGTTGTTGTGTCATCAATCCGGCGGCCGCAGTATATAAACCTCTCAACATGTATCGTGCACCCCAATCCTATACTCTGCTAAAATCACATGCTCGCGCGGAGGCACGAAAGCCAAAATGCTAGGCAACCTGTCTGACCGCACACGAGTCTCTTATAGTCACTATCGGCAGATTAGAACTTTTTCTTAACCACATGATCCAAATTATCCAGCATAATTCCTGTACCTTTAACAACACAATGCATCGGATCTTCGGCAACCAGTACTGGAACACGCAGTTCTTCAGCAAGCAGCTCGTCCAATCCGCTAAGCAAGGCACCGCCACCAGTCAAAATAACACCACGGTCAATAATATCAGCTGACAGTTCCGGTGGGGTCTGCTCCAATACAAACTTGGCCGCAGCAACAATCGCCGATACAGGATCTCTAAGCGCATCCTGCACTTCATCCGCAGAAATACTTAACGTTTTGGGCAATCCGGATACCATATCCCGTCCACGGATGTCCATCTCTGCACGACGTCCGCTCGGATGCACGGTTCCGATAGCAATCTTGATATCCTCAGCCGTACGTTCCCCGATCAGAAGCTTGTACTTCGTTTTTACATATTTCATGATGGCTGTATCAAATTTGTCCCCTGCCATTTTAATGGAAGAAGCTGTTACGACATCCCCCATAGAGAGGACTGCAACGTCAGTCGTTCCGCCACCAATATCCACTACCATGTTGCCGCTAGGCTCAAAAATATCCATTCCTGCTCCGATGGCAGCCGCTTTTGGCTCTTCCTCCAAAAATACTTCCTTGGCCCCGCTACGCTCCGCCGCTTCACGAATCGCTTTTTGCTCCACTGAGGTAATGTTCGTCGGCGCACAAATTAGAATACGAGGGTGGCTGTACCAGCTTTTTCCCCCTACCCGATTGATAAAATATTTTAACATCGCTTCTGTTACTTCAAAATCGGCGATGACACCATCACGTAATGGACGGATGGCTATGATATTACCAGGAGTACGTCCCACCATACGGCGCGCTTCCTCTCCGACAGCCAGAACTCTTTTTGAATCGCTTTCTATCGCGACAACGGAAGGTTCGTCAAGAACAACCCCCTTCCCTTTGACGTGGATAAGCACGTTGGCCGTACCGAGGTCGATACCGATATCATTACTGAACATATTAAAAAGGCCCCCAAAGTGATATTTTAAAAAGCTAAGATTCGACAAGAAGCGGCAAATATATGTATAAACCTACGGTTACATGTCATTTTTCGTCTTGTACCATCTTTTAACATATCATACTTCAGGGGGTTGATTCAATGGCTTTGCCAGCCAATTCACTATATATTTTTAGGACTTGCCAGAAACGAGAATCTCCCTTCGTTTGCCACTCGTTTTTTTGTACTTAATTTTCGTCGCTTCTCCTCCCCGCAGATGGCGGATGGATTTATGGTATTCGAGAATGTGCTTCACCTGATCGGCAAGATCCGGGTTGATTTCAGGCAGCCGTTCGGTCAGATCTTTATGCACCGTGCTCTTGGAGACACCAAATTCCTTGGCAATCGTACGGACCGTATTCCTTGTTTCCACGATACAGCGACCGATTTTGATGGTCCGTTCCTTGATGTAATCGTGCACGCTCCCGCCTCCCTACTGTGGATAGTTTGGTACATTATATGAGGAGCGTGCCTATATATTCGCGGTTTGGCGGGAAGACATGCTTCCGAAGGCCTATTTATTTGGCAAAAGCAGCTTATGTTTACCTTATGAACAAAAACTACACAAGAAAAAAGCAGGGAATGTGGATTCCCCGCTTTGCATGCAAAGCCATGACCAAATTTATTTTTTAGGAAGCAGACCTGCTGGATTCACCGGCTTGTCATCCTGATACACTTCAAAATGCAGATGTGTTTTCAAATCCTTTTCAAGCTCGTTACGACCCGCTGAAGCAATCACATCGTTTTGTTTCACTTGATCGCCTTCTTTTACTTTCAGATCACTCAAGCTTTGATACACCGTTTTGAGATTATTATCATGCGTGATTTCTACGACACTACCTACCAGCGGATGTTGTTCCACACGAGATACTTTGCCACTCAGGGCGGCTCTCACTTCAAACGCCTGATCGTCGGCCCGGGAAAGATCAATCCCAGTGTTAGCGGTAAATGTTTTATCGTACTCTACCATAGCTGCCGCCTGCTCATCAGCGGTCGCGTTCTCATCAAAGAACGGCTTTACGACCTGTACTGCGCCAGCATCTGCTACTGGCCATGCGATATTTTCCGACTGGGCAACTACTTCCACGCTTTCTGGCTGTTGTCCGTTAACATCGGCATTCACTGCACTTGTGCTTTGTACCGATGGACTAGCTGGGTCAGGTTTGAAAGACTTCTGGCTGGCATCCTGATAGACCCACACTAAGGTTAGTATAATGGCTGCTGCGGCAATGTAGGCTGCCGGGTATGCCCACCTTTTGGACAACAGCTTTTTCCACGAAGACGGCCGTGAAGCTCTTCCACCCTGAAAGGTTTTGGGTGTTTCTTCATGGTTTTGGTTCTGGTTTTTATTTTGTTCATTCATTTGCTCATCACCTCAGTAACCAGTGTTACCGGGTGCAACTCTTTTATACTTCAAAGTTTCGAAATATTTACTAACTTAGAATACGAGAGGCTTGCGCAAAAGAAATGCCAGTATAATAGTGAAGGAGAATTTGAGTGGCAGTATGACCTTCCTTGGCCATTCCATTGGCTCCCCACTGACTCATACCAACACCATGACCATAACCATAGGTTGTTATAGCAATCCGATCCCCTTCAGCCTTCCACGTAAACTCAGCCGAACGCAGCCCCAGTTTGTTACGGATTTCCGGCCCTGTAAAGATTGAACCACCAACCTCAATCTTCTTGATGCGATGTCCTTCTGTCTTAGAGAGTATACGAATCTCTGGCATTCTCCCTCCTCCAGTAGAAGCAACTATCGCAGTACGACTCAACCCCAATCTATCGAACACACTCTGACGACTCAGTGTGACGGTTTCTGTATAACGCGGGGCCAACTGCTTGTCCCATGGACTTGACACACTTCGTAAATAGGGCACTGCCTTCGCCCATACATCCTCTGAATTTTCGGTGTAGCCATTGCTAGTAGAAAAAAAAGAGGCCGTAATGGGCTTGCCTTCATATACCATGATCGTATCCTTGGTGTCTCGTACGGCCTGCTGAATTTTAGCCAGCTCTGCGGATTTACCAGAGTGCCCCCATTCTCTAGTAAGTTTAGCTTTAGAGATATAAGCCTGATGTTTAACAGTATCCGTCACATCTGCTCCCGCCGGGGCACCGCTGGTGTCATCAGCCAGCAAACGCCGGGCAATGAAGGTACGCGCGGCAATGGCCTGCGCTTTCAGTGCCTCGCCCTCGAAGCTGGGCGGCATTTCGGCGGCTACTACGCCGACAATGTATTGCTCCAGCGGTAACGTCTCCGTGCGACCGGTAGACGTGACGTACACACGCACGTCCGGCTCTGCCACCACCGGCACGCTGCGCGTTGGAGCAGCGGGCACCGCCGGTATCGGCGGGACACCCGGCAGGCGCGTGACGGGCGTCCCGCCCTTTGCCGTTACGCTAGGTGCAGCCGGTGCTGCCATGCGACTGCTCGGTGGCACCGGCTGCGCCGTCTGGCGAGGCCACGCCATTAGCGCGGGCACAGCCATGGCAAGCACCAGCACCCCTGCCATGGCTGCGAATGGCAGCCATGGGCGGCGGTTGCCCCAGCGCGGGGCACGCCCGGCGGAAGGACGCAGGTGCGGTAGCGGCACCTGCAGCGGGCTTGCAGCGCGTGTGTCATGGACCGCTGCTCCAGCAATAGGCAAAGCCGTATCAACGGAGTTCACAGCGGAAGGCACGGCTGTTGTACGCCGATTGGGCTTGACGCCAATCGGCAATGTACCTCTTGTGTCCGGCTGCTGTTGCATAAGCTTATTTTTTTGTAACGAAGTAGCTATAGAGCCAGAACCTTCCTCCGCAAGTGAAGCCTGGCGATGTTCCTTAGGATGATGAATGGGTATACGGATGCGAACCTGTGAATCTTTCATAGGCTGAAACCTCCATCAAAGGGCTAAGTGTCCGGCTGGAAGTACAGATATACTCCAGCAGATATTTTCAATCATATGAAGTCGTCCACTTTGATAGAACCGTTTTAAGAGAACTGAAAGAATGAAAAAAACTGGTTGCAAACAACAAAAAAACCAAGCCCTTTCGGACTTGGTTCCTTATTGTTCAAGAATATACTTATGCAACATGAAGCGACATACGTTAAAGCTTAGGCGAGGGAAGGCTGGATCTTCTTAAACAGATTTCCCGACGTCTCTTCTGGCATTACGCGCTCTGTACTGGGCGAATGATTCAGTTTGGACTCTTCCACGGTCACTCTGTAAATGTCCGCTCCCAATCCAGTCAGCTTCTCAGCCAAATGAACGTAACCGCGATCGATGTGATGTACGCCGGATACCTCCGTTGTACCTTCCGCAATGAGTCCGGTCAGAATTAACGCAGCACCTGCACGCAAATCTGTAGAGGTTACTTTCGCACCTGTCAGCTTAGCATTACCAGTTACAATGGCGGAACGACCTTCAACCTTAATTTCCGCATTCATGAGATGAAATTCATCCACATGCATGAAACGATTTTCAAACACGGTTTCCGTAATAATGCTCGTTCCTTCAGCGGCAAGTTGAAGTGCCATCATCTGAGACTGCATATCGGTAGGAAAACCAGGATAAGGCAATGTTTTAACATCAACGGCCTTTAACGGCTTATCTGCAATGACACGAATTCCGTTCTCATCAGGTTGAATGGTTACACCCATTTCTTCCATCTTGGAAATAACCGGTCCTAAATGATCGGATATTGCGCCTTCTACATATACGTTCCCGCCTGTGATCGCAGCAGCAACCATATAAGTACCTGCTTCTACCCGGTCGGGAATGACCGTATGTTTTACACCATGCAGCTTCTCAACGCCTTCAATACGAATAACGCCCGTGCCCGCACCGCGTACTTTGGCACCCATTCCATTCAGGAAATTTGCGAGATCAACAATCTCAGGTTCCTTAGCAGCATTCTCGATGGTAGTTACGCCCTCAGCAAGAGTAGCGGCCATCATAATATTCTCGGTTGCTCCTACGCTGGCTACATCCAAATAAACTTTAGCTCCACGCAGACGCCCGTTACTTTTAGCTTCAATAAAACCTTGGCCCAGGCTAATCTCCGCGCCCAATGCCTCAAAACCCTTCAAATGCTGATCAATTGGTCGCGTTCCGATTGCGCATCCGCCTGGAAGCGAGATCCTTGTACGTCCCAAACGTGTAAGCAGCGGCCCCATAACCAAGAATGATGCGCGCATTTTCCTAACCCACTCGTAAGGGGCTTCACAGGAAATTATCTTCCGCGCGTCAACACGAATGACCTCATCTTGGTATGTAACGCCTGCTCCTAAGGACTCCAGCACTTTGTTAATGGTCATCACATCGTCTAGAGGAGGTGCATCAATAATAACACTTTCTCCTTCTTCTCCTAGCAGAGAAGCGGCGATGATCGGCAGAACTGAGTTTTTGGCTCCGCTGACTTTGACACTCCCGGTCAATCTGTTGCCACCGCGGACGATAAATTTGCTCATCTATGGTTCCCTCCGCGCGTCATTTCCCTTTTCCATTCTGGAAAAAAAGAACATATTCCGCTATTTTCATGCCTTGCTTTTTCATTACATAAAAAAACAAGATTTTACTAATACCCTAACTGCCATCATACCACTGATTAAAACAAGTATACAAGCGTTTTTTGTACTTGACGACCATTGTACTCTAACTGATTCAGCCAGCTATACATGTATGGTTCTTTTGTTTACCATTGTTAACAATATGATGCGATGTTATTCGACAATTCCCGCAGAGACACAGTCATAAGGTCATATAACCCGCCCACTTCATGTTAAAACAAATTCTAGAGCATCTGACTCCAAGAAATGTAGCTCAACAGGAACCCAGAAACCAACTGTCCCAAAATTATAGCAAGAAACAAGTGTAGCAATCTGCCTTGCGGTCCTTTGGGTTGCCGGATTAACAAATCCAGCTTAAAACTCTGTAAAGCCCACCAAGCTAACGCTATACAGATGAGCGACACGATCATGGAGATCAGCGCGGTCATACTCGCCGATTGACTTAGCTGTTCAGCCAATTGCTGTTTCCCGTTCAACCATAATTCCTCCCATCTGCGTCACAGACTTCTTTATAATACTCGGCGAACGCCTAATATGCCAGTGCTATTTCTGTTTTCAGGACATTTATTTCGACAAAATGTGATTAATCACTTCTGTTTCGTGAATTTAAAAGGTACTAAATACCTAGCAGCCGGGCAAGAAATAGGACTGTACATTTGGTAATAACAGCTAAAAAAGGGCCCGATCACAGTGATCGAAGGAAGCAAGGTTCTCCCTCACCTTCTACCGGACATTCTTTGGCAGAAATTATGAAGTGGTCTCCTTGTCGTTCCATCCGTATACTATGCCGAACCCTTTTAAAATTCCACTTAAAATCCAATATTAATTCTTATTGGTTCTGATGCTTGTAGCATTTAAACGGTTAAGCGCCCGTTGCAGAGCTACTTCCGCCCGATGATGATCTATCTGTTCCTGCTTGCTCTGGAGCCGCAGTTCTGCCCGCTCCCTTGCCGCACGGGCACGCTCCACATCAATTTCTTCGGAACGTTCCGCACTCTCAGCCAAAATGACCACTTTATCCTTGCGGACTTCAAGAAAGCCCCCATTGACCGCGATCACTTCGGTTTGACCACCGATTTTAATGCGTATCGGTGCAATCTTCAAGGGAGTGACCAAGGGAAGGTGTCCAGGTAAAATCCCAAGATCGCCTTCCGAGCCGCGAACACTGATGCTGTTTACCTGTTCTGTATAAACCAGGCGCTCCGGCGTCACAATCTCTAGTAAATACGTGCTCACTTGAATCCCTCCTGGAAGCTGTCCGCAGACAGCTCACTTCGTAAGGCTCGGCTATTCTTTGCCTGTTGTTTACAACGTTTTAGCTTTTTCAACTGCTTCTTCGATGGCTCCTACAAAAAGGAAAGCCGCTTCTGGAAGATGGTCATACTTGCCTTCCAAAATTTCTTTGAAGCTTCGTACAGTTTCTTTAACCGGCACATATTTACCTGGGAAGCCGTTAAATGCTTCGGCAACGTGGAAAGGTTGAGAAAGGAAACGCTGGATTTTACGTGCACGTGCCACCAACATTTTATCTTCTTCACTCAGCTCGTCCATACCCAGGATGGCAATGATATCCTGAAGCTCATTGTAGCGGGCCAAAATTTGTTTTACCCCTTGTGCTACATTGTAATGCTCTTCACCCACAACGTCTGGAGCCAAAATACGGGAGCTTGATGCGAGTGGATCAACCGCCGGGTAAATACCCATTTCGGAAATTTTACGTTCCAGATTCGTTGTAGCATCCAAATGGGCAAACGTTGTAGCAGGAGCCGGGTCAGTGTAGTCATCCGCAGGCACATAGATCGCCTGAATGGAAGTAACAGAACCTTTTTTAGTAGAAGTAATCCGTTCTTGCAATTGACCCATCTCAGTAGCCAGCGTAGGCTGGTAACCTACTGCTGAAGGCATACGTCCCAACAGGGCCGAAACCTCAGAACCTGCTTGAGTAAAGCGGAAAATGTTATCAATAAAGAGCAACACGTCACGGCCTTCTTGGTCACGGAAGTATTCCGCCATCGTCAGACCTGTGAGAGCTACACGCAAACGTGCACCCGGAGGCTCGTTCATTTGTCCGAACACCATCGCTGTTTTGTTGATAACGCCGGAATCTCTCATTTCATGGTACAAGTCATTTCCTTCACGTGTGCGTTCACCTACACCCGCAAATACAGAAATACCACCATGCTCCTGAGCGATATTGTTAATCAATTCTTGAATGGTTACGGTTTTACCTACACCAGCACCACCAAACAATCCGACTTTACCACCCTTAGCATAAGGAGCCAGCAAGTCGATAACTTTAATACCGGTTTCGAGCATCTCTGCTTGAGTTGTCAGCTCATCGAAAGAAGGAGCTTGACGGTGAATCGGATTTCTAGCCGTTTCACTCATATCAGCACCATTATCAATTGGCGTTCCAAGCACGTTAAATACGCGTCCAAGAGTAGCTTCGCCGACAGGTACTGAAATAGGTGCTCCCAGATCTATGGCTTCAGCCCCACGAACCAAACCATCTGTGGAAGACATGGCAATACAACGCACACGGTTGTCACCTAGATGTTTTGAAGCTTCGAGCGTCAGATCAATTTTGACTCCGCTCTCCAGCACAGTCCCAATATGAATGGCATTCAGGATTTCCGGAAGTTGTCCACGTTCGAACTCAACGTCGACAACCGGACCCATGATGCTCACTACGCGTCCTTTGTTCATCTTTTGGTTTCCCTCCTACAAGCTTGCACAGCCGCAAATCCGAACCACTCTGATTTGTTTTGCGCCCGCAATTTATCATAATAGTGTAGACCCTGCTATAAAACAGTCGCAACAAGCCTGATTAAGACTGAGCGCTTGCCCCTGCAACGATTTCCGTAATTTCCTGGGTAATAGCCGCTTGACGAGCACGGTTATAGGTCAAGGAAAGCTCACCAATTAACTTGGAAGCATTCTTCGTAGCAGATCCCATCGCCGTCATCTTCGCTCCCAGTTCACTAGCTTTACCATCCAGCAAAGCGCCGTAAATGAGCGTTTCCGCGTAACGCGGCAGCAATACTTCCAGCACTCCTTCTGGTGAAGGCTCATACTCATAGTTAATTGAGGATGAAGCTGTAGCTGAATCCGGTGTTGCCATTGGTAACAGACGGTCAACTGTTGGAATTTGAGTCAATGCGTTGACAAAGCGGTTATAGCATAGATAAAGCTCATCAAATTCTTTAAGTTCAAAGCCTTGTACAGCCTTGCTTGCAATTGTTTTGATATCTGCAAAAGCAGGTGTATCCGACAGATCTGTTACCGATTCAGCGATAGGAAATTCACGACGTCTGAAATAATCCCGTCCTTTTCGTCCAATGATGAAAATCACAAATTCATCCTGTGAACGGTGACGTTCAGAAATCGTCTGCGTAACCTGTCGTAAAATATTGGCGTTATAACCACCAGCCAGACCACGATCAGATGTAATGATGAGATAAGCAGTCTTTTTAACCGGACGCGTTTCCAGCATTGGATGCTTGATGTTATTCGCTCCAGAAGCAATACTACTCACAACTTCCTTAAGCTTTTCCGAGTAAGGACGAGCCGACTCCGCTTTCTCCTGAGCTTTTCTCAGCTTGGATGCAGCGACCATTTCCATCGCTTTCGTGATCTGCTTCGTACTCTGCACACTTTTAATCTGACGTTTAATCTCGCGCATACCTTTTGCCATGATTTCACCACCTTTAAGCTCCAGCAAAGCCAAAGCTAACTTCGTAAGCAATCCCTTAGCTTGGGCCAAGTCCAAGCACTTCGTAAGATTCAAATCCAGCCGGACATATGTTAAAGGGCCTGTTATTGAGGGTAAAACATGCCAAGGAAGCCAAAACCCGGAGGGCACGCTTCCTTAGTACATCTTTCATCATAAACAGGCAAATTCCAATGTATTAAACCGACGTGGCGAATGATTTTTTGAATTTCTCGATAGCCGCCTTCAAAGCCGCTTCGTTATCAGCAACCAGGTCTTTCGTGTCGCGGATAGATTGAAGCACGTCTTGATGGTCAGACACCATGAAAGACAGGAAGTCTTTTTCAAAACGTTTTACATCCGCTACAGGGATATCATCAAGGAAGCCTTTTACAGCAGTATACAAGCTCACTACTTGTTGCTCTACAGCAAGCGGTTGGTTAACACCTTGTTTCAAAATTTCCATCATGCGTGCGCCGCGATCCAGACGGGCTTTTGTGGATTTATCCAAGTCGGACCCGAATTGGGAGAACGCTTGAAGCTCACGATATTGAGCAAGATCCAGACGCAGGGAACCTGCTACCTTTTTCATCGCTTTAATCTGAGCTGAACCACCTACACGAGATACAGAAATACCTACGTTGATCGCCGGACGTTGCCCTGCATAGAACAAGTCAGCTTCCAAGAAGATCTGTCCATCCGTGATGGAAATAACGTTGGTTGGAATATATGCAGAAACGTCGGAAGCCTGTGTCTCGATGAACGGCAATGCGGTAAGTGATCCGCCGCCCAACTCATCATTTAGCTTCGCTGCACGTTCCAGCAAGCGAGAGTGAAGATAGAAAACGTCACCCGGATATGCTTCACGACCCGGTGGACGACGCAGCAACAGGGACAGTTCCCGGTAAGCTGATGCTTGTTTAGTCAAGTCATCATAAACTACAAGGACATGCTCGCCTTTGTACATGAAATACTCACCCATGGCGCAGCCAGAGTAAGGAGCAATGTACAGCAATGGTGATGGTTCGGAAGCAGATGCCGTAACGACAATCGTGTATTCCAGCGCACCGTGACGACGCAATGTTTCAACAACTTGAGCTACCGTGGATTGTTTTTGACCAATAGCGACATAAATACATTTCATGCCGTTACCTTTTTGGTTCAAAATTGCATCAATTGCGATAGAAGTTTTACCTGTTTGACGGTCACCGATGATCAACTCACGTTGACCACGACCAATCGGAACCATCGCATCAATAGCTTTAATCCCCGTCTGCATAGGCTCATGTACCGATTTACGGGCCATAACGCCTGGAGCCTGACTTTCAACCGGACGGAATTCTGTTGTAGCAATCGGTCCTTTACCGTCTACTGGTTGTCCCAGTGGGTTAACTACACGTCCGATCAATGCTTCCCCTACAGGGACCTGCATGATCTGACCTGTACGTTTTACTTGACCGCCTTCACGAATGTCGGAGAATTGACCTAAAATAACAACACCGACATTGCTTTCTTCCACGTTGAGCGCCAAGCCCAATACGCCAGTGTCGAATTCAACCAATTCACCGGCCATAACTTTTTCCAGTCCGTAGACGCGGGCAATACCGTCGCCGACTTCAACAACAGTGCCGACTTCAACGACCTCGATATCATTTTTATATTGTTCAATCTGACTTTTAATCAATGAACTGATTTCCTCAGGTTTGATACTCAAGTGTGTTCACCCCTATCTTCTATACTCGTCTGTTAAAGGATTTCTCGAGACGATCCAGCTTGCCGGCCAGACTGCCGTCGTACAGTGTATCGCCGATAACCACTTTCAATCCGCCCAGTAGACTCGGGTCCACTATATTTTCCACACGGATTGTTTTATGTTCACGGGCTCCGAATTCCTCGGCTACCGCTGTTTTTTCCTGATCACTTAAAGCATAAGTCGAATACACCTTTGCATGAGCAATTCCCAGCTTGTATGCCTGAATATCGAGGTATCCGGCAAGGAGAGATTCGAACAAATCTGCTCTACTACGCTGAATCAACAGCTTGATCGTGTTAATTAGCGAGGCAGAAAGCTTGCCTTCAAAACTGTTAGCCAGAACTTGAAGCTTGACCGCTTCCGTAATGTTAGGAGAATTAATGAATTTACGGATTTCAGCATCCCCCGATACAGCCTCTACAAAAGCACGTAGCTCCTGCTCGGTTTCCATAATGGTCTGTTCCTGCTCTGCCACTTCAAACAAAGCTTTCGCATACCGTTTGGCTACTACCGTATCCCGGCTCATGCTTTGCCTCCTACCTCTTTAAGGTATTGGTCGACAAGCTCTCCCTGGACTTGGTCTTCCTTGATTTCCTTTTGAATCAGTTTGGAAGCAATTTGTACCGAAGCTTTACCCACTTCGCTGCGCAGTTCGGCAACCGCCTTATTACGCTCGCTTGTGATTTCACGAACAGCTTCGTCTTTCAGGCGGACAGCTTCGTCTTTAGCCTGAACAATAATTTGCTCCGCTTGTTTGTTACCTGTTTGTTTTGACTGCTCGATAATGTCGTACGCTTCCTTACGTGCCTGCTGGAGAGCCTGCTTTTGCTCCTCAACATAAGCAGCAGCCTGTTCACGCGTCTGTGCCGCTTCATTCATTTGCTGTAATACAAGCTGACGCCGCTTCTCCATAACGGAAAAGAGAGGGCCGAATGCATAACGCGTCAGTAACCAGTACAAGATCAAAAATGCAATGATTGTGAAAACGATACTTGTCCAATTTAAACTCAATTGAAGTCACTCCTTTCCGGTGAACGTCGGTTCTGGATCTTTCATGTTCAAACGAACAAAGAAGGCGCGGATGGCTGTGCCTTCCCCGCCAAACCTTGCTTCCATTCAATTAAGCACCTGCGTAGAAAATGAATGCCAGAACGACCCCGATGATTGGCAGGGCTTCGACCAGACCTACACCGATAAACATTACCGTTTGCAACGTTGCTTTTGCTTCAGGCTGACGAGCGATACCTTCAACTGTTTTACTTACGATCAGACCGTTACCAATACCTGCGCCCAAAGCGCCCAAACCTACTGCGATTGCAGCTGCGATATATGCCCAAACTCCCATTTTAAAAATCCTCCTTAGTGATGTGTATTTATATTGTACATGTATTTGCAGTTAAGAGCGAAGCGTACTCCTGAACTTAACTAAAAACCGGAAAACGAGCTTGTCTAATGCTCTTCTTCATGCGTGTCAATGGACTGCGAAATGTATACAAACGTCAGAATCGTGAAGACGAACGCTTGAATACTGCCGACAAAGATACTAAATCCTTGCCAAACAACGAGTCCCAATACGGAAGCAATCCAGCCTCCTACACCAAGTGCTGTCAATTTCAGCAGAACACTGATCAAAACTTCGCCGGCAAAAATATTACCGAATAGACGCATACCATGTGTCAATAGTTTTGAGAACTGCTCAATCAAGTTAATTGGCAAAAAGAATGGAAATGGCTGAACGTAATGCTTGAAGTAAGCTTTGGTATTGCGGAAGATTCCCAGGAAATGAACCAGGACAAAGATCATTAAAGCGAGTCCAATAGATACCCCTGCATCTGCAGTAGGTGATTTCCACCAGCTGATGCCTACATGGGCAGCTTCGCCTGGGTGAGACGCCTGTGCTTGTTCTAATGCTTCTTTGACTGGAATGATTTCATGTCCAAATACTTGGGCACTTTGCGCATTATCGAATTCGGTCACAATCCCGAACGGTAAGCCCAGCATATTCCCCACGAAAATGAACATGATCAGCGTCATCCCCAAGGAGAGGAATGGCTTCCCTTTTTTCAAATCCATCGTGCTGGTAATCAGTCCTTGAACGAATTCTACGACCCATTCCATAAAATTTTGCAACTTGCTTGGATTGTCCACAGACAAATTGCGCGTTGCAGCAAATGCCAGTCCAAATACAATCGCACAAGTCACAATAAGCATAATAATGACGGACAAGTCAATGTTAAACCCGCCCAATTGGATAATCGGTGATTCATGCAACATGTTTTCTCACCCCTTTCTCAGTTGAGCCATCATTTTTCCTGAAGCGCGAATATGATGCCTATAATTAACAGAAGAAATTGCCCAGTCACCAGGCTTGCCATTACAGCGATCTCATGGAAATAGGCCGGAAATTCTATCGCCAGCACCACTGCCAAAATTGAGGTCCCTAATCGAACGCCAAAGCCAATACCAAACACTCTCTTCTTTCTTTCACCGGCGGCCGCACTCGCAACCTGTCGAATTTTGTAGGCCATATACAGCACATTTAGACAGCTTACTCCCGTTCCCAGAATGATTCCGTGAGCAATGTCACGATGTTGGGGCATGAAGGCGGAGACCAGGAAACACAGAGCCATAATACCAAGCGCTACGATCCATAACATTTTTTGCATACGGGTCATCTCATTCATGGTTATCCCTCAGTACCTTTCCGATCACAAGGGCAATACTTAATGCGCCTACAACCAAGCCTGCGAGAACGCTTACGCCAATCCAAATTCCGGAGCCACCAAGTTTGGCATCAAGCCATTTTCCTGCATAGAAACCACCCAGTGTGCATATCGCCAAATCAATGCCGATCGCGCTCACCAGTCCTATAGCCTTAAAGGCATTTCCGGTGTTATTTCGGTTGTTGTTTTGCTTGGAAGGTTTGACCACTTTTCCATGTCACCCCTGCAATTCCAGTCCATTTTACTTAAATATAAGATACTTTGTCAATTGAGATATTTTAGTGCCCTAAAGTATAAAATCAAACGACAAAGCATCTTAAATTGCTGTATCCCTTGGTAACCGTACAGTTTAACTGTATGCTTGCCTTGTAAAGAATAATTATATCGGACGAACACCTTTTGTGAACATTGTGTGAAATTCTTCAGGGCGTTCGGATTGAACACCATAATGGTGCAAAATCGCATTGACAATTCTTACTGATGCTTGGCCATCGCCGTAAGGATTCGCTGCTTGGCTCATAGATTCGTACAACGCGGAATCTGTCAAAAGTGCCTTGGTCCGATTGTACACGTTCTCTTCACTCGTACCCACCAGTTCCAAGGTGCCCGCTTCAATTCCTTCCGGTCTTTCAGTCGTATCACGCAGCACCAGAACAGGTACTCCGAACGAAGGCGCTTCTTCCTGAAGCCCACCGGAATCCGTAAGGATCAGATGTGTATGTGGGTAAAAATTGTGCAGATCCACAACATCCAGCGGATCAATCAGCTTAATACGCGGATGGTTGCCTAAAATCTCAAATGCAGGTTCCTTCACAGCCGGGCTCGGATGAACCGGGTAAACAATAGCGATATCCTCAAACTCATCCGCAATTCGCTTAACCGCATTAAAAATCTGACGATGCGGTTCCCCTTGGGATTCCCGGCGATGTGCTGTCATAAGAATCAGGCGTTTGCCCTGAGCCCAGTCCAGTACGGGGTGCTCGTAATCCTGGCGAACCGTATACTGAAATACGTCAGTTACTGTATTGCCTGTAACATATATTCGCGATTCAGGCTTATTTTCCTTCCGCAAATTTCCAGCCGATAAAGAAGTAGGCGAGAAATGCAGATCAGACAGCACGCCTGTGAGCTGACGGTTCATTTCTTCAGGATATGGAGAAAGCTTGTTCCACGTCCGCAAGCCTGCTTCCACATGCCCTACTTCAATCTGCTGCATAAAGGCTGCATAGCTGGCGAGGAAAGTGGTCAGCGTATCGCCGTGAACCAACACGATATCGGGCTTGGCCTCACGCAATACAGGTTCCAGACCTTGAAGTACCCGCATGGAGATTTCATTCAGTGTCTGGCGATCCTTCATTACGTCCAGATCATAGTCAGGGTGAATATTGAAAACTTCCAGAACCTGATCAAGCATCTGGCGATGTTGAGCCGTAACGCATACCACGGACTCGATATGCTCCGGGTGACGCTGAAGCTCCAAAATAAGAGGAGCCATCTTAATCGCTTCCGGACGCACACCAAAAATTGTCATCACTTTGATTTTGGACATTTTCTGTTGAACCCCTTTTCATAATAAATGTCCGCTTCACAGATCTTCCATTATTCAGAAAAATGACCTGTCATAACGTCCATAGATTTTGCCGAACCGCCAAAGGCAGTCTACTTGGTTCCGTACAAGCGGTCTCCCGCGTCACCAAGACCTGGAATGATGTATCCATGATCATCCAGACGCTCGTCCAATGCAGCGACGTAGATGTCTACATCAGGATGCGCATCCTGCACAGCTTTGACTCCTTCAGGAGCAGCAATCAGATTCATCATTTTAATTTGAGTGCAACCTCTCTTTTTCAACACATCAATCGCCGCAATTGCCGAGCCCCCCGTTGCAAGCATCGGATCAATCACGATCAATTCACGCTCAGTTACATCTGTAGGCAGCTTCGTATAGTATTCTACGGGTTGCAGCGTCTCAGGATCGCGGAACAGTCCCACATGGCCTACCTTTGCTGCAGGCAGCAGCTTTACTACGCCATCCAGCATACCCAAGCCTGCACGCAGAATCGGAATAAGACCCAGCATACGTCCTGAAATCACTTTACCTTCTGTCTCAGCAACCGGTGTCTGCACCGTAATGCTTTCCAGCGGGATATCCCGTGTAATTTCATAAGCCATCAATGTTGCTACTTCATCCACCAGCTCGCGGAAATCCTTGGTGTTTGTCCGCACATCGCGGATAAATGTAAGTTTGTGTTGGATCAAAGGGTGATCGCAAACCACCAGTTTCGCCATAATATATTCCCTCCGGTATTATCGTCACGTTCTTTCGCGCCAGCATATCGAACTATCCTGAGTCGAAAGGATCTATGTAACCTATTTGTACAAACCAAATAAGCACAGATGCAATGCGTGCCTGTAAATCCTGTTTATTATAACATTCCCTTGATTGATTTAACACCTGCCACCGCAACCTTTTGTCAAGGGAAAGATATGACATGTAAAATACTTATTAAGACCACTTCACGTGTGACTTTCGTCACATAAAAACACATCAAAAAGGCCCTGACGGCACTTGACCGTCAAAGCCTGTGGACTTTAAGCTTCCTGCCCGACCTATCCCCTTTGCATCCTCATGCAGCGCTATTCTTTTATCTATACTTCAAATTGTCCCATGCTCCCTGAAATTGCTGAAGCATTTCATCCTTCGTGATAACCCCTGCAATATAGGCTTGCATACTACTGCTTAAATCCTGATTCAGCCCCTTCGGGAAGCGTTGGAAGTTCCAGCTCCATATCTTGCCTTCCCTCACGTGCCGAGATATTTCTGCACCTAGATCGCCTGTCGTCTCGTCACTGGACGTGATACTTTTGAAGGCGGGAACAAACTTAAATTCCTTGGTGATATAATGCTTGCCTGTTTCTGATGTGACCAACCAATTGAGGAATTCTTTTGCCTCCTGCTTCACAGGCGAATTTTTGTTGACCACCCAGTTCGAGGCTACTCCGACAGCGAGTCTACCTCCTGTGGAGGGATCATTGTCTATAGGAGCAGGCAGAATACCCAAATTCAAGTTAGGATTAATTCCATCCATTTGCGGTTGCGTCCAGTTCCCCTGGTGCATCATAGCAGCCTTACCTGTCGAAAACAGTGTCACTTGTGTATTGTAATCCGTCGTGAGCGGATTGCGGTTCCCATATTTTATAGTCAGGTCAAGCAACTTCACCCACTGATCGAACACGGGGTTACCGGGGATGCGAGCCGTCCCTTTGTTTAAATCTGCAACATAACTTTCCGGGTTCGGCTGTCTGGCAAACGGGATATTGATAAAATGGTTTCCCAGAACCCACCATTCCGCATACCCGTTAGCAAAAGGTATAATCCCTGCTGCTTTCAGTCGCTTAGCTGCTTCTTCCAGTTCATCTATCGTCTGAGGCAGTTTGGTTATGCCCGCTTTTTTGAACAAATCCTTGTTATAAACAAAACCAAATCCTTCTAGGTTCATAGGCTGTCCATAAATCTTACCGTTAACCGTCATCGGCTTACGAGCGAAATCGTCCAGATCCTTCACCCATGGCTGATCCGACAAATCCTCCAAGTACTCCAGCCACGTATCGCGGTCCTGGTAGCCCTCATTTGTAAAAATGTCCGGCTGATCGCCTGATGCGAATTTAGCCTTCAACGAAGCACCATAGTCCGTACCACCACCGACAGATTGGATATCCAGCTTGATGCCAGGGTGGGTCTTTTCATATTCAGCCTTCAGCTTGTTTAACGGTTCCGAAATTTCTACTTTGAATTGATAAATGTGTATCGTTTTCGTCTCACTCTGTTGAGCCTTCGTATTTCCACAACCTGCAAGTGTACATGCGAGCAGCACCATCAAGGAGATGACAAGTAACGCTGTTTTTTTCATCGGTTATCCCTCCCATCAGCCTTTGACCGCACCGGCTGCAATGCCAGAAACGATGTATTTTTGCATCACCAGAAAAAACACAACAACTGGCGCGATCCCCAATACCAGTGCTGGCAGCGCCAAATCCCATTGCTTGGTGTACTGACCAAACAACATATAGGTTGCAATCGGAATGGTGCGCAACTCTGGAACATTCAAAATGAGTGAAGGCAACAGATAGTCATTCCAGATCCATAAGGTGTTCAAAATAAGTACGGTTACGAACATAGGCAGCAGCAGTGGACAAACGATGCGAAAGAACACCCCGTACCGGGATGAACCGTCCACCCTTGCCGCCTGCTCGATCTCAATAGGTACCGTTTTAATAAAGCCATGAAAAAGAAAAACGGACAAAGGCGCTCCAAAACCCAGATAACATAAGATCAGTCCCGGTATACTGTTGTTCAAGCTCAATACGTTGGACACTTCCATAAGCGGCAACATAATTGATTGAAAAGGGACTACCATCGCAGCCACAAGCAAACCGAATAGGCAACGATTAAAAAGAGTGTCATGCCGAACCATCTGGTAAGCGGCCATTGAGCTGATTAGCAGCAAAAGCGCATTACTGACGATCGTGACAATCAGTGAATTCCCCAGTGCTGTGGGAAAGTTTATTTTATTCCAGGCGTTAGCATAGTTTTCAAAACGGAAGGTTGTCGGCCACGAAGCGGAATGGGCCAAAATGTCGCCAAAGGATTTAACGGAGTTTACGAGCAAAAAATAGAACGGAACCAGAAAGATTAACCCGATCACAATAAGCAATAATTCAGCAGCCCATGTGCCCAAACGATAGTTTGACGTTTTTCCCATTACATTTCGACCTCCTTTTTCTTCGTGAGACGCACCTGAATGCTGGTAATGATCGCAACGACCACAAAGAAAATCATAGCTTTGGCAGTCCCTAATCCAAGTCGATTATTTGTAAACGCTTCATTATATATGTCCAACGCTACAGACTCTGTCGACTTGAAAGGTCCCCCCTTCGTGAGAGCCAAATTCAACTCAAATACTTTAAAGGACCAGGATATCGCCAGGAACAAGCAGACGGTCACCGCTGGCATAATAAGTGGCACTACAATATGACGCAAAATCTGTCTTCGGCTCGCACCGTCGATTTGGGCCGATTCAATAAGGGCATGCGGGACATTATTTAACGAGGATATGTAAATAACCATGAGATAACCTGCATATTGCCATACAAACACAATGACAGTCCCCCAAAAAGCAGTTGGCCCATCACCCAGCCACGGCAGTTTAAAAAAGGAAAGCCCTGTCGCCTCTCCTACCGCAGAAAAGCCTCGTACAAAAATAAATTGCCAGATAAAACCGAGCAGCAAGCCGCCAATCATATTGGGCAAAAAAAATACAGTTCGCAGTGCATTACGGGTACGCAGCGGTTTGGTAAGTGCATAGGCTAGGAAAAAGCCAATCAGGTTTGTCAGAATGACACCACATACGGTAAACCGGACCGTAAACCAGAACGCATTACGGAAATCTGGATCATCCCTAAAAATATGAACGTAATTCCCTAGTCCGAGCCATCGGATATTTTCAGATACTCCATCCCAGTTCGTCATGGAATAATACAGCCCCAGCAGGAACGGAATGACCATAATCAAGACGAAAAACAACGCCATCGGTCCCACAAATACGAGTTGCTGCAATAATTGCGCGGATTTTCTTTGACTCAATGCAATCACTCCTTTGTCGTAGATCATGAAGGAAAGCGCGCATAAACCCTTACTGTAATCGCTTATTACCCAAAAATGTATGTTTCGAGTCGTTCGGAAGCAAAAAAAGGCTGTTCTCCTCCGGCTTATGGAAGGAAAACAGCCTTTAACATAAAGATTATGAATATCGATGAATTAGTATTGAGTTCCTGGATAGATCGGGAACTTGTCTGTCAACTCGCCAACCGCTTGGCTTGCTTTGGACAATACAGTATCATCTTTCGGGTTTTTAAGGGTTTCAGCAATGATTTTACCGATTTTGACCATAGCCTCTTCATCCATACCACGAGATGTTGCAGCAGGTGTACCAATACGAATTCCGCTTGTTACGAATGGACTGGTCGGGTCAAAAGGAATCGCATTTTTATTGACCGTGATGCCCACGGAATCCAATACATGCTCCGCTTCTTTACCTGTGATATTCAAATTGCGCGTATCCAACAGCATCAGATGGTTATCCGTACCACCGGATACAATGTTAATCCCCTCAGCCAGCAGTGTTTCAGCCAGCACCTGTGCGTTGCGGACTACGTTTTGCGCATAGGTTTTGAACGATGGCTGGAGCGCTTCACCCAAAGCAACCGCTTTGGACGCGATCACATGCATCAGTGGCCCCCCTTGAGTACCAGGGAAAATAGCTTTATCAATCGCTTGCGCCCATGCTTTGCGAGTCAGAATCAGACCCCCACGCGGACCACGCAGCGTTTTGTGTGTCGTTGTTGTTACAAATTGGGCATGCGGAACTGGACTTGGGTGAATTCCCGCTGCCACAAGACCTGCGATATGTGCCATATCCACCATGAACAAAGCACCTACATCATTGGCAATGGAAGCAAAAGCTTCAAAATCAATAGTACGCGGATATGCACTCGCGCCAGCTACAATCAGACGAGGACGGTGCTTGAAGGCTGCCTTGCGCACTTCATCGTAGTCGATGCGGAAGTTGTCTTCGCGTACACCATAGGCAGCAAAGTTATACAACAAGCCGGAAGCGTTAACCGGACTTCCGTGTGTTAAGTGGCCACCATGCGCCAGATTCATACCCAGTACAGTATCTCCAGGTTTGAGAGCTGCCAGATACACCGCCATGTTGGCTTGTGCTCCAGAGTGAGGCTGCACGTTAGCATGCTCGGCGCCGAACAGTTCTTTCGCGCGGTCACGTGCGATGTCTTCAACGATATCTACATGCTCACAGCCACCATAGTAGCGTTTGTTCGGATAACCTTCAGCATATTTATTCGTCAGCACGGAGCCCATAGCTTCCATTACTGCTTCACTGACAATGTTCTCGGATGCGATTAGCTCGATATTGTGGCGTTGTCGTTTCAGTTCAAGTCCCATTGCTTCCATCACTGCCGGGTCACTTTTACGCAGGTGTTCCATCATGATTGATTACTCCCTCTCCATAGTCAATTGTCGGATATACAAGCAAACGCCTGCTCCTCTGTTGGGTACCTCATCATCAATGCAAAAAAGATTAGTACAAACATGCCGCCATGCCAAATGCTAATCGCAGTTTCCGCCGACTTCTTGCTCCAGACTGTACACCGCCCGTTGTCCGCCAATAAGTGGAGGACGGGTGAACGCTGCTGTCACACGTGCTTCGCCAATCCAGCGAAGGCTTGGGCGAAACGGAACAGCAATGGGTCGCAGATGCATGCCAATCAGCGTTTCGCCGATGTCTATCCCGGCATGAGCCTGCACGTTCGCCGCCAAACACGCGTCGCTCATAGAACGATAGGCGACGGTAGCCATAGAGCCTCCTGCTGTACGAACAGGAACAGCTGCAACCTCCATCAGTCCCAATCGCTCCAGCACAGCCCGTTCAACGACCAGCGCTCGGTTCAAATGCTCACAGCATTGAAACGCCACATCAAAGCCATACTCCCTGCGAACAGACTCTACTCCAGACAACAGTTGCTGAGCCACATCGAGCGCTCCCGCCGTACCAATCCGACTTCCAGCCACTTCACTTGTGCTAACGCCGATAACCAGCAGGCGACCAGCCTTGAGACTGGCTGCTTCTGCGATTTCCCGCACGACAGAAGTGGTCTGTGCTTCCAGCGGAATCTCATGATCTAATTGTTCCACCATTGGAACCTCCTTTGGTTGAACAGCCTCTCAGAGACTAGGCACGGTCTCATGCCCCAAGTTCAACACACTCTCTCCTGATCACAATCTGACTATATTATAGCCGATGTTTCAGATTTCGAGCAGAAAAAATGGAAGAATCTTTAATGGAATCAACTCTCAGCTAAAAATCTGGCATAACTTGTATATGAAAAAAAGAGCAGTCCACACCTATGTGGAATTGCTCTTTTGCCCAGGCGACCGGCCGTATATCCGATGCTCCATCGTGGTTAATCCCACTTTTGTCGCCAGTTACATCGGATTCTCATTTTTCCACCTTATCTTAACGGATTAACCGCCGAAAATCAACAGATTCCGTACAAAACAGATGAGTAATACCAATTTTATTCGGAAGATGCCTTTAGCTTGTCCAGCAGCTTATGCAGTGCCGTACGGATTTCCGCAGCTGTGACATCGTAATCTTCTCGCGAACCGCCAAACGGATCAGAAATATCAAAGCCCGGAATCCGTTGGTGTAATTCAATCATTCGTTCACGCTCCTGCGCCGATAGCTCTTGTCCGAGTGAAGCCATCAACTGCTGTGAAGCATATAAACTATCCAACTCCTGTACATCATTCAACACCGCATCCCGGTTCTCCACATATTCCTTAAGCGTAAATACTTTGCCCGCCGTTTGGGGAAAGCGCTGAATTACGTGCTGTTTATGTCCTTGCGTCAAGGTTAAGATCAGATGCGCCCACCCGGCAAGCCCGTCGCTCAAAGAGGTTGAAGTGATCTGATCGGATATATCATGATCACGTAGAACCGCCTCTGCATGTCGGGATATCGGCGTGCCTTCCATCGCGGCTACTCCCGCAGAACGCACTTCCAGTTCTAGCCCATGCTCAGCAGCCAACTTACGCAGCATCCCTTCAGCCATTGGACTGCGACAGGTATTCCCTGTGCATACGAATAAGATATTCTTCAACGTTTTCACCCCCCGTATGTTAAAAAAATATATAAACAGAGGATTACTATAGTTCTAATCCCTTACTATAATCCTGCATTTATTTTACACTGTCTACGCTAAAATCAAAACATAAACATAAAGCCGAATGCCAGCAAAATGGCACCGCCCACTGCTTCTCCGTAATCTCCTAGATTGCGGCTGACCTTGCGACCCAGCAACAGGCCCAACATCGCCATTGCTCCCCCGCAAAAACCAAACGCCAGAACGGACAGCACCAGATCACTCTGGAACATACCCAGTGACACTCCTACAGAAAATGAGTCAACGCTCACCCCAAGTGCAAACAGCAAAAGGCCTAAAGGCGAACGATGATCCAACACCTGTACGCCGTCCCCTTTAAAGGAATTATACACCATATGCCCGCCCAAAAGGATGAGTAACCCCCCTGCGAAGTAGGCCGTCACATGACCTAATAAAGAACTCATATAATGGCCTGTGAACATTCCCAGCAATGGCATCAGAATGTGAAAAAAGCCAATAACAGTACTGATGCGCAGCACGTCTCGCAGGCGTATCCCCTTCATGCCGATCCCTACGCCCAGCGATAACGCATCCATTCCTAGCGCTACCGCCATGATCAGAATCGTTACAACCTGCCCGGCATGGGCAGAGGCTGCCAGCATACTCCATCCCTCCATTATCCGTCTGTTCTTGTACACGTTATGCGGACAAGGGGGAAATCAGTACAAGCATACACTGAAAGTACCCAATACCGAGATAAGGAGGGAGGAAAATTTAATATAAGAGGCTCTGATTCGACAGAAGCTACAAGCGGACGATTCGGTGACCTGCCGCTTTAAGCAGGCGGTTCATGACGGCGTCTCCCAATCCTTTCGGCGGACAGGATTCCGACAAAATGTAGGTGACGCCGTCCTCGTCGCAGCGGCGCAGCACGCCGTACAGGCGCTGCGCTGCCTCATGGAGCGCGTCCAGCTTGCCTAACGTGTAGACGCGCTCTCCGGCGTAGCCGGCGGCATGCTCGTCGAACGCGAGCACTGCCGTGCGCTCCCCGCGCGCGGAAGCCTCCGCCAGCGCGGCGCGAATCCAGCCCGTCACCTCAACGGACGACGGGCCTTGTACCACGCTCAAGCGGCCTCGCGGCGCGTAGTGCGTGTACTTCATGCCTGGCGAGCGCGGCGCCGGGCTGTCCGCGTCTTCCCCGGGCGTAGCGGCCAACGCCGGGTCCAGCACGACAGCGCGAGCAACCGCAGCGAGCTGCTCAGCCGTCACGCCGCCGGGGCGCAGGATGGTGACGGTTCCGTCGTCACCCACCTGCACTACCGTGGACTCCAGCCCCACCCCCGTGGGACCTCCGTCCAAAATGCCGCCGATGCGGCCCTCCAGATCCTCCCGCACATGCTGTGCAAGGGTGGGACTGGGTCTTCCCGACCGGTTGGCGCTTGGCGCAGCCAGTGGACAACCCGCTTCAGTGATCAAACGAAGCGCTATCGGATGATCCGGCATGCGCACACCAACCGTGTCCAGCCCGGCTGTCACACGCGATGACAGTGCCTGCGGCACTACCGGCAATACGAGAGTCAGCGGTCCCGGCCAGAACATATTCATCAGCGCTCGGGCTGTATCGTTTATTTCTGCTACCATACCCTCTAATTGATCAGCATCAGAAATATGTACAATGAGCGGGTTATCGGAAGGGCGTCCTTTGGCAGCAAATACCGCCTCCACCGCTTTTGTACTACGCGCATCGGCCCCCAGGCCGTACACGGTCTCCGTAGGAAAGGCTACCGTCTCTCCAGCTTGGAGGAGTAAGGCGGCCTCGCGTATGCCCTTTTCCGCCGTGATCCGAGTCTGTTCATCCCAAATTTCGTCAGAAACATCCCCGTCAGTGTTGCTCAAAGGAACCAAACATCTTACATCCCACCATTGTGTATGGGAAGACTTCAATGCCTGCTTCAGCTCGCGAATTCCCTGTTCATCTAGCTTTTGCTCAGGTTTTTCCTTTTGCACAAATTCTCCGCGCAAGTCTTGCATTTGATTCGATTTATCGCTCATATCAGATCATCCCATATCTTATTGTCATACAGGCCAGTGATTTCGTTTGATCCCCATAAAGCTACTTTGAAAGATCAGTTCATTTGGCTCTGCCATGTGTATATCTATCGTAAGTTCCATTATAGCATATGGGGAAACTTACACTCCTCAACGTTTAGGCAAACAAACCACTCACCCAGCTACACAGTCCCGCAAGTGCATCCCACAGAAAAAAACGTACTTCCGGCTCCTTGTCAGTAGCATTCGTCCGACTATCTCCGTGATTCGTTTTTGCTGATACAGTTTGTGCCGTTGCTTCCCCACTGCCTGCATCAATAAAACATAGCGGAGGAAACAGCACGCACCACCAATTTTGACCTTTTCCTTGCCCCAGCGTAACCCGAAGTGCCTCATAATTCCCTGCCGGGTAGACAAGACCACCGTACATTTTCGTTGGGAAAGGTACGCTCGCCAGTTCCACCTGATGATCATACGCAATGCCGCGACGAGCCAGTTCCATACCTACCAAACGGCCAATTTCAGGTAAATGAGCATCAATCAATGATCTCGCTTGGTCTAAGCTTTGCGGGTTTTCCAGCTCACCCACCCAGGCATTCATCTGCTGTACAATAGCATCCCGTATTTCGCGTTTAACCAACTGATCCTCCGGGCGATCCGAATTGGCCAAAATACGCAGTCGAATGGAATCATGTGGAATCACTTTCAGCCCTGCTGTTGCCACTCCTGATGCTAAGGTTCCTCTTGTTCCAGTGGTCATAGCAGCATCCGTCTTTTGACCTTCCCAAGACATCATTAATATCGAAATACAAAATAGTATCATTGCGGCTTGCTTTACCCAACTTCTCATTTTCGTCCCCCCAAACCCAAACTCTATCATGTCTATCAGTCTGTCCGGTTTGGGAGAGTCTAAACCTATGATTCTTGTAAAAGATTCAGGACCACTTTACAGATTTTTTTTCAAAAATACCCTCAAATCATGCTACACCAAGCTTCTGACCCTCACCGAGGAATATGAAAAAGCCCAGATTTCACAATCTGGACTCTCTCGTTGCACCGTTTCAACTCACACAAATACCAATCATTATCTAGCCACATTCCACCTGTACTAGGCTTATTTCGCCTTCGTCAAGCTTAGTCTGGAAGGCTGTGGCAGATCATCCTCCAGCTCTTGGCCGTGCACCTTAATACTCATAACCAAGCCGATACTAGCCATGTTAATAAGCAACGAGGTACCACCATAACTTATGAACGGGAGCGTAATCCCCGTAAGCGGCATAATGCCCAGAAACGCACCAATATTCTCAAAAATCTGGTACAGCAACATGGACACAATCCCGACAATAATATACGGTCCGGCGCGATCCCGGCATTCCAGCGAAATCAGGATCATGCGGTGAATCAAAATAAAATATAACAATAGCAGCACTGAAGAGCCTACAAAGCCAAATTCCTCCGCTACGACCACAAAAATAGAATCCGCGTACGTATAAGGAACACGCCCGGACTGTACTGAGGTTCCTTGCAAAAAGCCCTTGCCCATCATCCCGCCAGAGGCTATCGCCAGCTTGGCATTTTTGGTATGATAAGACGCCTTCGCGGTTGCCTCTTCCGGTACCAACCAAGGGTCCAAACGCTCAACCCAGTGACTACGGCCAATCCCCTTCATAAAGGAATCAATCTCATCGTGAAACGAAATATAAGCTTTGATCCCGCCGCCAACAGCGACTGCAAATACGATGAATCCGATCAACGCATGGGATGCCTTCACATTACCAATCCATAGCATACCGATGACGATGACAATGTAACCGAGCGCATTACCCAAGTCATTTTGTGCCATAACCATGGCAAACGGGACAAAGCTCACCAGTGCGACCGGAAGAACATCCTGAATAAAATACAGCTTGCTCTTGCGCTTTTTGATCAGCATATAAGTCAGAAAAACGATAAGGACCAGCTTGAATACCTCAGCAGGCTGAAGATTCAAGCCACCAATTTTCAAAAAGCCCTGAGAGTTGTTAACCGTCCCGCCAAAAAATCCGAGACCCAACAAGAATATTCCGCCTCCATATACGTACAAGGCTTTTTTAATGAATATCCGAAAATCGACCATCGCTAAACCCAAAATCGCCACAAAACCCAATATATAATACCCGATCATCTTCTGGTAGTCATTGCCGTGCTCTGCCAAGTTCGTAGGGCCCCTACCTGCGCTGTATACCGTTATGATACTAATCGCCATGAGCAAAACCAGAATAAAGATAACCGGACCGTCAATTTTTTTCAATTTCTGAAGCATGATTTCCCCCTGAGCCGTTTCTCGGTCATACTCCTCTTATTCTAAAGGAAAGACTCGCAAAAAGAAAATGCAGCACTACTCCGAGACACCTAGGACATGTCGCTCGATCCCTGCAAGGTCAGGAACGATTATAATGTTCTTCCAATGACCTGCCTGTGCCAGCAGACCAGCCACGTCTCTGGCCTGTCCCATCCCCAGCTCAAACCCGATTAGCCGCGGCGGAGCCTGAAGGAGTCCGAGCTGTTCCAGCATTGCCCGATACGGGCCGAGCCCGTCAGGACCACCATCCAACGCCATCCGCGGCTCATGGTCGCGTACCTCTGGCTGTAAGCCAGCGATGTCAGCAGCCGGGATGTACGGCGGGTTGGACACGAGAATGTCCACCGCCGTTCCCACGAACGGCGCCAGCAGATCGCCCTCGCGGAATTCTACGGCTGCGCCGTTCGCAGCAGCATTATGAGTCGCTACTTTTAACGCGGCAGCCGAAATATCCCCTGCCGCCACGCGCCAGCTCGGTCGCTCAGCCGCCAGCGTCACGGCAATCGCACCGCTGCCTGCGCCGATGTCGAGCGCCTGCGGAGCGCCGCTTGGCCACAGCCGGTCGCCGTGCTGGAGTATCGCCTCGACGAGCAGTTCTGTCTCGGGGCGCGGAATCAGCACCGACGGCGAAACCGCGAACGGGCGGCCATAAAATTCCTGCCGTCCGATAATATACTGCGCCGGTTCACCCGCAGCTTTGCGGGCTATAATCCGTTCCCACGCCTCCTTGACGGAGGAAGGGAACGAATCACCCAGAGCAGCGTAAAACGCCGTGCCTTCCAACCCGAGCACATGCTCCAGCAGTAAGCGGGCATTGTGCTGCGGCTCCAGAACACCACAGCTTCCTAAAAAAGAAGAAGCCTCAACTAAGGCTTCTCTGACACTCATGTTCCGTTCCGGCGACATCCGATACACACAATCGCGTTCGTTCCCCAAAACTTAAACCTCTTGTTCCATCAAATCAGCCTGCTCTGCAATCGTGAGCGCTGATACGATTTCTTCGATCTCCCCGTTCATCACCTGGTCCAGCTTATGCATAGTTAGGCCAATACGATGATCCGTTACACGGCTTTGCGGGAAGTTGTAGGTCCGGATACGCTCACTGCGGTCTCCAGTACCTACTTTGCTCTTACGCTCGCCTGCATATTTGGCTTCCTCTTCCTGACGCAACATATCCGAAATACGGGCACGCAAAACTTGCAGCGCCTTCTCCTTATTGGAGTTCTGGGATTTGCCGTCCTGACAGGTTGCCATAATACCTGTAGGCATATGTGTCACACGCACCGCCGACTTGGTCGTATTAACGGACTGCCCGCCTGCACCGCTGGAGCAGAACGTATCCACGCGAATATCCTTGTCGGAAATTTCAATATCCACTTCTTCTGCCTCAGGCATAACGGATACTGTAGATGTCGACGTATGAATACGTCCACCTGATTCTGTTGTCGGAATCCGCTGCACGCGGTGTGCGCCGCTTTCGAATTTCATTTTGCTGTATGCACCACGGCCGTTAATCATGAAAATAACCTCTTTAAAGCCCCCGAGATCATTCATGTTCGCGTCCATCAGCTCTACACGCCAGCCTTGGGTATCGGCATAACGAGTATACATCCGATACAAGTCAGCTGCGAACAATGCCGCTTCGTCACCACCCGCTGCACCACGAATCTCAATAATAACGTTCTTATCATCATTCGGGTCCTTCGGCAGCAGCAAAATACGGATTTTTTCATCCAGCTCCCGCTTGCGAACACTAAGTTCATCAATCTCCATTTTGACCATTTCACGCATCTCGTCGTCCAGCTTTTCACCCTGCATGGTTTTTGCAGCTTCCAGCTCTTCAACGACATTTTTATATTCGGTATATGCTTCATAAGCAGGCTGTAAATCAGACTGTTCTTTGGAATAATCTCTAAGTTTTTTGCTATCGTTCGCTACATCCGGATCGCAGAGCAGTTCGCTCAGTTTATCGTAGCGGTCCGCCAATGATTGCAATCGGTCCAACAAGCGATTCACCTCTTCAGTTAAATTAATATGAAACCAGCTTCAATTTCACTGGCTACAGCTCTTTATTATACCAACTAATTCATGAATTAGCTACAAGAAATACTGACTAATTTAGGATTTTGCAAAAATCCACACAACATGCAATACAATAAAAAGTCGCCGCCCTAATATAGGCAGCGACCACATAATCTAGCACATTTCAGAACACACATACATTGAATCATCGTCTTTTATATATCCGAATCGAGTATTGTACTCTGGAAATTATATATTAAACATTAAAACGGAAATGCATAACGTCTCCGTCCTGCACTACATATTCCTTACCTTCCAGACGAAGCTGACCACGTTCCTTAGCCCCGTTCATCGAACCAGCAGCGACCAAATCGTTGTAGGATACAACCTCGGCACGGATAAATCCGCGTTCAAAATCCGTATGAATTACGCCCGCAGCACCCGGTGCTTTCGTTCCTTTGTGAATAGTCCAAGCGCGTACTTCCTGCACACCTGCTGTGAAATACGTATACAGGCCCAGCAAGCGATAAGCTGCTTTAATCAGACGGTTCAATCCGGATTCAGCTAATCCCAGCTCCTCAAGGAACATCGCCTTGTCTTCGCCTTCCAGCTCAGCAATTTCAGATTCTACCTTGGCGCTGATCGGCACCACTTCTGCATTTTCATCTATGGCAAAATCGCGTACCTTTTGCACATATGGATTGCTGTCAGCTTCCGTTACGCCATCTTCGCTGACATTAGCTGCGTACAATACAGGCTTCATCGTAAGCAAATGAAGATCGCGTACAATCAACCGTTCTTCATCCGACAATTCTAAGCTACGCGCCGGTTTATCAGCATACAGCGATTCCTTGATCCGCTCCAGCACTTCAACCTCTTGGGTGTACTGCTTGTTGCCACCCTTCATGTTTTTGCGGGAACGTTCAATACGCTTGTCTACGCTTTCGATATCCGCCAGAATCAGTTCCAGATTAATGGTCTGAATGTCGCTGATCGGGTCAATTTTGCCGTCCACATGGGTAATGTTCTCATCTTCAAAGCAACGTACCACATGTACAATCGCATCCACTTCACGAATATGAGCCAGAAACTTGTTACCCAGACCCTCGCCCTTGCTCGCACCGCGCACAAGTCCTGCAATATCAACAAATTCAAATGCCGTTGGCACCGTTTTATTCGGTACAACCAGTTCAGTCAGCTTATCCAGCCGCTCATCCGGTACTTCAACGACACCCACATTCGGGTCAATCGTACAAAATGGATAGTTTGCGGATTCCGCACCCGCCTGCGTTATTGCGTTAAACAGTGTTGATTTGCCCACGTTCGGCAGACCCACAATCCCCGCTTTTAAAGCCATAATCAGAACAACTCCCGTTTATATAAAATATGCGTTATGCCATCCGTTAGTTTACCAACCCACATTATATATGAGAACCTATACACGCGGCAAGCATACGGTTATGAAATTCAGGATTTTGCTATATCCCTATTTAGATTTCTTTGCTCATCTGGATATCCGTAACCCGATAGCCCGATTTGCGATATACATGCAAAGCTCGCTCATTATGCCCAAATACATGCAAACCGATGCGGACAGCTCCCAGTCTGCGAGCCTCCTTTTCCAAAGCCTCCATCGCCAGCGTACCTAGACCTCTCCCCTGGTATGAATCGTATACAAGAATATCCAGTAGAAAAGCTTCTTTTCCTTGCGCGCCGTCCGTAATATTGAACCAGATATAGCCAGCTTCTTCCTGACTCTGCCCCCCGGCATCGGAAAACATCAACATATACAGGTGAGCATGAGGTGTGTCTAGCCTCTGTGGCAGGTATCGAGCAAAACTTTCTGCCGCACGTTCTGGTGCTTCTTCTACCGTCCATGTACCTGCTTGGATTTTCTCATCCGCATAGTCGGCAAGCGAGCGTTGTTCAAATCGATCATATTGCTCCGCATTCATCTGAACCAATGTAATAAGTCCGCTCATCCATTTACCTTCTTTCTTAGTCGAGTCGTGTCTTTAAGCCCTTCTATTCCATCTACCCCAATCCCAAACATGACCGTTCGGAGTTCCAGCTCCACCTGCTCCAGGCGTGCTTCCAGCGCTTCGCTGGAGTCAACCGCCGAACCGAGCAAAGAACGCCCGAAGCCTGCCATGTCAGCCCCCAGAGCGAGCGCCTTCGCTGCATCGACACCGTCTCTCAGTCCACCGCTACCGATCAGAGCACCATGTGGCTGAGCAGCTCTAACTTCCACGATACAATCAGCGGTTGAATTTCCCCAATCCGCAAACGCCTCCGCCGCGGCACGACGCACAGGATCAGGATTACGAAATTTCTCCACTTGGCTCCAGCTTGTCCCACCTGCGCCAGCGACATCAATAAAGGCAGCACCCGCATCATACAGTCTCGATGCCGTCTCGCCATCTATGCCCCAGCCTACTTCCTTCACTCCTACAGGCACTGAAAGCTGACGACACAACTCCTCGATGCGCTGAAGCAGGCCGCTAAAATCCAAATTCCCTTCGGGTTGAAAAATCTCCTGCAATCCGTTCAAATGCAGCACCAACATATCTGCTCCGGCAATTTCCACTGCACGGCGACAATCGTCCACGCCAAATCCGTAGTTCAGCTGCACCGCACCCAGATTGGCAAGGACCGGGATGCTGGGTGCTAGACGGCGAACCGCAAAGGTTGAAGCTAATTCTTCCCTTTCCACCGCAGCCCGTACCGAACCGACGCCCAGCGCCCAGCCGCGTCTCTCCGCTGTCTCTGCTAATCGCTCATTAATCGCTCCTGTCTCGGCGCTGCCGCCTGTCATGGAGCTAATAAGTAGCGGTGTTCGTACAGCCTGTCCTAAAAAGGTAGTATCCAGACGAACCTCGTCAAAATGCAACTCCGGCAGAGCGCAGTGCTTAAAGGCATATCGCTCTAGCCCGCTGGTGATGCCTTGTCCGGCCACATCTTCTTGCAAACAAAGGCGGACGTGCTCAATCTTCCGTTCGCCTGTCCGTGCGGCAGGTAACAAAGAGCCGGATCTATTAAAACCGTCAGGTGCTCCTTTTTCATTTTCTGTACTACTCATCTATGTTCCACCTCATCCAAAGTCACTCTGTTTATTGTATCAAGTTCAAGAAGCACAAATAAGACCGTTCCCGAACACGGTAACCGATCTATTTATCGTCTCTTATATCAAATATCGTAGCCCTTAATATGGCTATTTTAAGATACTTTCATTGTATCATGGATGGAAAAATATATACACGATCGTGAACATTTTTTCTTTCGGAAACTCTACAGAAAAGCCGCTCCTAATTGAGCTGCCGCTTTTCTGCAAAATGCCTATTCGAAAGGACAATCCCTATCCCAGCAAGATAAAGGTCTTTACAATCTCCTTTATCCCTTCATCGAATCAGGTACAGATGAAATGCTTTCTGCTTGCTCCTTCGTACGCCCATGTCCAAATTTGAATACGAGAATACCACCGATAATGACCAATACTCCGATCAACTTATTAAAGGTAAACGGAATCTTTTCTAATCCCAGCCATCCTAACGAATCCCACAACAGGGCGGTACCTAATTGCGCCGTCAATACAATGGAGATCGCATAGGTCGGGCCAAGTCGCTTCATTCCTTGTACCAGACAGAACACAACACCGACACCAATCATGCCACTGAACCAGTACCACGGCTGCATATGCTGTAAAGCAAATGTATTTTTCCCTTCAAAAATAAGACTCCCGAGTAAGGAAGCCAAGAACCCTGTTCCCAGCACCAATGTTGTTGTGGCCCACGATCCTGTCCGTTCATTCACCTTATTATTGAATATCGTTTGCAGACTGACCAAGGCACCTGCGATAATCGCCAATACAATTCCTAATAACATATTTTAACTCTCCCTTGATGATCCCTGATATTCTTCTGCCTTTATCCTAAATGCTCCTATTACAATGATTCATAAATATTATGTCCTGCCAGTTCACTCAAACCTTTTCTGTCCCGAATGACAATGTAACCTTTGGTCCGTTCAACCCATCCATCTTCAATCATTTTGCGAATGACACGGTTGAGATGTCTATAGCTGGTTCCGATCAAATTCGCCACATCTACCAGACTAGATGCACGTAATTCCTCATGAAAAGCCGTATTCGATTCGTCAAAAGAAACCGATAGCAGGTAGCTCGCCAGCCTGACTTCCACCGGATACATGAGATTGAAACTGGAAAAGTCGGAGTCCAGGCAAAACTTTCGCGTGACAATATCCAATAGAAATTGCAGCAAAGGAGCATAGTCTCTGCCGTATTTGTTCATCCATTGGTGGTGAATACCGATCACATAGATCGGAGACACTGCCTCTACTGTGTTGATAACGTGACTACTCCGAATATATTCAACATCTCCTATGACCTCGATCGGTGTTTTGAAGCAAAGGATCAGGGTCTTCCCTTCTGTAGAACTGGTATAAATCTTGACCTTGCCCTGCACCAGTATATATAGATGTTCGATGGAGTCTCCCTGTGAACAGAGCCTTTCCCCTTGCTCCAAACGATGCAACGACAAATAAGGATGTAGTGGCTCGTAGAGTATGGATTCCAACTCATGCAGCTGCAAAAAATATTTTAGCTGCTCTTGATCCTGAATTTCTCTCATTCCTAAGCTCACCTTCAATTTCTACATACTAAGCTTTCTTTACAAGTTAAAATTCTATTTTAGAGCTTCAGAATAATTACACCCGCGATCATCATACCAATACCTATAAATTGTGGCAGTTTCATCTTTTGCTTCACTATACCGAACCATCCCTTGATATCTACCAGGAAGGTTAAACACAACTGCGCAATCAACAACGCCGAGATCGTGAACGTAACCCCAATATGTTGGATTGCCGTGACTTCACTAAATATAATAATAGCTGCAAAGGCACCGCCCCAAAGATACATTGGCTTTACCTGTTTCATTTCAGCTACATTACCATCCCTTGTAAACATCCAGACTAATGCTGCCAAAATAAAGCCTATTAGCTGAGTAACAGTGGCCGCCGGCCATGTACCGATATCCTGACTAATCCGTGTATTCGCTACCCCCTGTAGCGTAATACAAGCTCCTCCCAGAAAAGCAAACAAGATTCCTCTCATAAATCGTTATTCTCCCCATGTAAATGACTTTTCTATATATTAAAGTATAGGGCAGACTCTCTATAAAGGACATATGTCCTCAATGAATAGTAAAACATACTCCATTTCATTCCATTCAGTATCCGCGTCAATCCTGCACACTTGCGTTAATAACTTGACAGTATCCCATCATAAAACTGCATGTTCCGGCACGATAAAATGGAATGCAGTATTCAATTGAGGAGTTGATCGTCATATGACTACACGTGATCCGCTGCATTCTGTGCCGGAATATCAAAGAAAAACCGGGAAAAAGGGCCGTACTCTTAAAATCGCCATTCTGGTACTTATCCTCTGGCTGATTGCCGTCATGCTGTATCAGACCCATAAACCATTGCCTCCGTTCGTCTCTTATGAGAGTCAGGAGTATTCAACCCATGAGGTAAACTTCTGGACGGATTTGACCTATCCGACCGGGGATGGAAGCACTGCACAGCATGAAGGACAAATTTTGAATCGTATGCTCGGGATCATTGATGAAGCCCAACAATTTATCGTCATCGACCTGTTTCTGTTCAATGACTATAAGCATAAAGGTCAGCACTTCCCCCAAGTCAGCGCACAAATGACCGAGCATCTTATTGCCAAAAAGAAAGCTCATCCGGATATGCCTATCTTTTTCATTACAGATGAAGTCAATACCAACTATAATTCTGCCCCCAATCCTTTGTTGGAGAATATGAAGCGAGCAGGGATTCAAGTGGTGCAGACCGATGTAGACCCGTTGCGGGACTCCACCCCCATCTATTCGGCGGTGTGGCGTACCTTTTTCCAATGGTTCGGGCAGCAGGGCACAGGCTGGATTCCCAACCTGATGGCCAGTGACGGACCTGATGTAACGGCTCGCTCCTATCTTAAGCTGTTAAACGTCAAGGCCAATCACCGAAAATTGGTTGCCAACGAACAGACAGCGCTCATTTCTACAGGCAACGTGCACGACGCGAGCGCCTATCACTCCAATGTAGCGCTGGAGGTGAAGGGGCCTATCATCGGAGACATTTTACAAACAGAGCAGGCGGTGTTGGACTTTTCGGGCGGTGGGCAGCTTCCTGCCTATACACCACAAGCTGAACCCAAAGTTCCATCGAGTAAGGACAGCTACCGGATCAAATATCTAACTGAGGGCAAGGTGTACACCTCAGTTCTGGATGGCATTGCGCAGACGAAAAAAGGTGACAGCATTCATATGGGCATGTTTTATTTGGCTGACCGCAAAGTATTGAACAGCCTGCTGGATGCCTCTGCGCGCGGTGTAAACATCCAATTGCTGCTGGACCCCAATGAAAACGCGTTTGGTCAGGAAAAAATCGGCATCCCCAATCGTCCGGTTGCCCAGGAGTTGTCCGATAAATCGGGCGGGAACATTCAAATTCGCTGGTATCATACCACCCATGAGCAGTTCCATACCAAACTGATTTATATCGCCAAGGCACAAGGAGAGCATATCATTTGGGGTGGCTCTACCAATCTGACCCCCCGTAATCTGGATGATTTGAATCTGGAAAATGAATTGTGGGTGGCCGCTCCGGCGGACAGCAAGCTGACCCGACAGGTTGCGGCCTATTTTGATAAGCTATGGAATAATCAGGGGGCTGAATACAGTTTGGATCTAGCAGCTTACGAGGATCATTCAACATTTTGGAAAGATATTATATACCGTCTACAGGATATTTTAGGCTTTACTACATTTTAACTACGGGATACTGCTGTAGCGAATTCGTTTATGTTACAGCAGCGGTGAAAGCAGCCGCGCGAGTGATTCCATCAAACGTTTGAACAGACGTTTTTTCATGAATTCTTCGCGTACGATCAGACTGGCAGAGTGCAAATCTCGTTCGTAGTCTGTTACCATCTGCTGCACACTGTGCGTTTGAATTAACAGAGCGTTAACTTCAAAATTCAAATGAAAGCTACGCATATCCATATTGGCTGTCCCGATGGTCGCAACTTCCCCGTCAATGATGAGGAGCTTGGAGTGGAGGAACCCTTTTTCATATTCATATACCTTGACTCCAACCTCCAGCAACGACTGGAAGTACGAATGAGACGCGAGAAACGGTAGCCATTTATCCGGTTTTGCGGGAAACAGAATACGCACGTCCAACCCGGACAAGGCAGCCATCCGTAAGGCAGTCAGGATATCTTCATCCGGGATAAAATAAGGAGTGGCAATCCAGACTGATTTTCGGGCAGATGTGATCATGGAGAAAAAGAGATTTTTAAGTACTCTCCGCTCATTATCCGGGCCGCTGGCAATAATCTGCACGCCTCCATCCGTAATGGGTTCAATATTGGGAGACAGATATTCGCTATCGAGCACCGACTCGCCCGTCATGTGAAGCCAATCCTGTAAAAATATAAGCTGCAACGTCCGCACAGCTTCGCCCTTCACAATCATATGCGTATCACGCCAAAAGCCGTAGGCTTTGTTGCGGCTGAGATACTCATCCCCTACATTTAGTCCACCAATTAATCCGATATTACCGTCGATAACTACAATTTTACGGTGATTACGATAGTTTACCCGGCTGGAGAAAAACAAGATCCGAGCACCACCGTATGCAACGACCTCTACTCCTGCATCTCTCATTTCCTTCAAAAATGACTTCGACAACTGAATACTGCCCACCGCATCGTACATAAACCGAACCTTAACACCCGCTTTGGCCTTTTCGATCAAAATCTTCTGAATGCTGGTACCGATATCATCCGACCGGAAAATGTAATATTCCATATGGATATGATGCTGCGCCTTGCGCAGTTCTTCCAGCAAAGTGGAGAAGGTTTCATCTCCATTGTTCAGAATTTGAGTCTCTGTCGCAAAATAAATCGGGGAGCGGGCCAGTCTGCGGGCCAAACGCATCAACTGCTGCTGCTCATCTGTAAAGCAGGTCAGATCCCGTTTGACTCGCAAAGCATCCTTTTCAATGCGGTCGTAAGCCTGTTGGTCACGCAATGCCTTTTTGTCATACTTGCGACGCTTGAATACATTTTGCCCAAACAAAAAATAAAGAGGAAGTCCAACGACTGGCAGCAATGCCAGCAGCAAAATCCAGGACATCGTGGTGGAGGGATTACGATTCTCCGTAAAAATAATCAGACTGATGGAGATCACTGTCAGGGTGGAAAAAATACTGATGACAGTTCCTTCATTTTTGCCGATGTAATTAAACAAGCCAAAATAATAAATAATAAACACCATAGCCGCGATCAATACGGCCAGTAAGCTTCGCCTCATAACTAACCTCACTTCCAGTGGACTGCATTTGACAGGTATTCTTCATTATATTGTACATGAGCCCCTTATTTCTTCCCACTTTTTTATTAAAATGTTGATAAAAAAATCCAAAGAAAAGCTTTATACAAAACGCAATGATGCTGGGTTGACACTTACTTTTTTTCGTGTAAAAATAAACTAACGAACGTTAGGTAGGTGAAAATAATGGGGATGGAAGAGATTCGAAAGGCCGCTCTTTTTCAGTTTGCCACCAATGGGTATGAGGGAGCCTCCTTGAGCAGTATTGCCGCTGAGGTCGGTATCCGAAAACCGTCTATATACGCGCATTTCCAAGGCAAGGAGGATCTGTTTCTACAGGTGGCGAGGTACGCTTTTCAAGAGCAGAATTTACGTATTTTCGAATACTTTACGGAACGTAAAGATCAGCCGCTTAAGCATACCCTGCATGACTTCTTGTTTTGGATGGGACAGGAATATGAGAGCAACGACTCAGCCAAGTTTATGCTTCGCTTTTCCTTCTTTCCGCCTGTATCGTTGTATCACGAGGTGCTGGATATTGTTAATCCTTTTCTGGATAAAATGGAGCGAAAATTAACTCGCCGCCTCCGGAATACACGGGATCGGGAACCCTTTGGGCATATGGAGCCAGTGGATGTGGCTTTAGCCTTCATGACACTGGTGGACGGAATTATGGTGGAGCTACTGTACAGTGGAAGCATCAACTACCACCGAAGACTGAACGCTGCATGGCCTATTTTTTGGCGTGGGATTACGTTAACCTCACCTCATGAAGCGTGAAGCCGTCGAACTTATAAAATCTATTTTTGAGGAGAACATTCATCATGAATCGCAGTTGGATTTACGTTTTTGTTGGCGGCCTGATTGAGGTCGTATGGGTATCGGGTTTGAAGCATGCGGATTCTGCACTCGCCTGGGCTGTAACCGTGCTGGCTGTGATAGCCAGCTTTTATTTGATCATGAAGGCTGCGAAGCGTTTGCCTGTAGGCACGGTATATGCTGTATTCACCGGACTGGGGACAGGGGGAACGGTCGTAGGCGAAATGCTGCTATTTGGGGAACCGTTTCAATGGTCCAAAACGCTGTTAATTGCCCTTTTGCTGGCAGGTGTGGTCGGCTTGAAGTTAGTTACCGACCGTGATGTTCAGGAAGGGAGTGGTGCATAATGGCTTGGATTGCATTGGTTATCGCGGGATGCTCGGAAGTGTTAGGAGTCATCGGTATGAAGGGCGTTACGGTGGGCAAAGGCTGGAAGTCCTTAGTGCTTATGGTCTTATCCTTTGTTCTTAGCTTCTCTCTACTCAGCTATGCCATGAAAAGTTTGCCTATGGGAACTTCCTATGCGGTATGGACAGGCATCGGAACGGTTGGCAGCACGATTACAGGCATGTTCTTGTACGGTGAACAAAAAAGCGTACTGCGTGTTTTATTCATCGCCATGATTCTTGCCGCAGCATTGGGATTAAAGCTGATATCTTAGCATGAGCGAATGGCATCAAATGTTGCAAATTGCTGATCTTAAAGGAGTGATGCCTTGTGATTACCACCGTAACGCTTAACGCGGCTGTGGATAAAATCTACACGGTTGCAGGCTTCGGTTTGAATGCCGTCCACCGCATTGAAGGCAGCCTCACGGTGCCGGGCGGCAAGGGCGTGAATGCCGCTCGCGTCATTCGCACGCTAGGCGAGCCTGTACGAGCGACCGGGTTTGCTGCCGGACACACCGGACGGCTGCTCATTGACGGGTTGAGCGCAGAAGGCGTAAGTGCCGATTTCATTGAAACGGCACATGGGGAAACCCGTCTCGCCATTACCGTGCTCGACCCGTCCGCGCGCACGCAGACCGAGCTGATTGAGAGCGGACCGACCGTTGGTCCGCTTGAATTAGCCGCACTGCGGCGCAAAATCGAGACCCTTGCCGAGGATTCGGCTTGGGTCGTATTCTCCGGCAGCCTGCCACCCGGCTGCCCGCCCGATCTGTACGCCGAGCTGTGCACGCTGGCGAAGGCACGCGGCGCGCGGGTGGCGCTGGACGCGAGCGGGGAGGCGCTGCGCTTGGGGCTGCGCGGAAAGCCCGACCTCGTGAAGCCTAACGAGGACGAGGCCGCCCACTTCGCGGGAATCGACGCTGCGCGCCCGGATGCCGCTGAAGCGGCGGCAGCAAAGCTGCTGGAAGCCGGAGCGCAGCTGGCCGTCATCTCGCTCGGCGCGCGCGGGGCGCTGGCGGTAACGAGCGATGCGCGCTACCGCGTGAGCCTGCCAGAGGCGAACATTGTCAGCGCGCTCGGCAGCGGTGACGCCATGGTCGCCGGGCTGGTCACCGGCGCGGCGACGGGGCTGGATCTCCCTGCCATGCTACGGCAGGGAGCGGCCTGCGGCACAGCGGCAGCTCTGCACGCCATGGCCGGGAAGATCGAGCTCCAGGACGTGAAGCGTCTGGAGCAAGGCATTACGGTGACGCTGTTGTAATTCAGCGTCACTTTTTTATTTCATCCAAGCATTCGCTTGTCTTCATTTCACAAATACAGTTATTCCGAATGCTCTATATTCCAAATGTTCGGTTCTCCGATTGGCTTACAGCAAAACCCTGTTCTCCAGTATATTTTTCATACAAATATGCGACTTCGAAGGACCTAGCTTAACTAGGGAATCCTGAAGCTCTGCAATTTCCTCTACCGACGCGGTTTGTACCTTCATGAGATAATTAAATTCTCCACTAATGCGAAATAAATCGGTGACTTCCTTCGCCTCTCTACAAAATTCAACCAGCTCTTGGCAATGTTCTGTCTTTATTAGAATAAATGTAGTCGTCCCTCGATTCATTTCCCGTAAATTAAATACGGTGCTATATCCAGAAATAATCCCTCGTTCTTCAAGCTTGGTTATCCTTTCTTTAACAGACGGCTGTGACATCGAGATTTCTTTACTGATTTGGGAAATAGTTATCCGAGCGTCATGCTGTAGCAATTTCATGATTTTGTAATCTATATCGTCAATGTGATGCTGCATATCGAGCCCTCCTAACCTGAATTTAAAAAATAATATTTTTCACCCAAATTAACTTTTATTTAATAATTAATATAGTATAAAAACCTTACTTTAAATATATAAGCACCCCATAATTATTCATATAATAAGGTTCACTTACATATAAGGAGGATCTGAAATGAGCGTAAAGGGACTAGCGCATGTTGCCATACAAGCCCGTGACTATCAAGCGACCATTGCATTTTATACCAAGGTATTGGGATTTAAAAGAGGACATCACTGGAGTCTTCCGTCTTTTCGAATTCAAGAGGCTTCCATGCTGATCTCACCCGATCAGAGAACCTGTCTCGAAATTTTTGATAAAGATGCTGTCATTCCTGCCCAAGGAAAAAAAGCTTCATCCGAGCAAGAGATTGCTCACGGGGCTTTATTACACTTGGCATTTTACGTAGACAATGTAGATGAAATATATCAAAAAGCCCTTGCCCACGGAGCAAGAACCTTTGTGGAACCCAATCAACTTACACTTGGGGAACCTCCTCTGATTGTAACAAATGCATTAGTCCACAGCCCTAATGGTGAGGTTATCGAATTTATCAAGGATGTTGATTTTGATATGTCCCTATCGAGCAAAAAGTAATCCTCGCAGCTATTAAAAAGATCCACTTCCCGGTGAAGTAGGATCTTTTTATATTCCATACAGCTCTGCCGTTATCTCTATGGAAGAATTAAACTGTTTCTAAAAAAAGTCCGATATATTGATTATCGCTTTGTTTAAAGGAGTAGATTATCATCTCAATTGATTTCAATGTGTATTGGTTTCATTTTAGCTCCGATCTGCTGATGCCATTGTTCAGCTTGATTGGACTGCTACTCATCTATTTTGGATTCAGAACGATCCGTCGTCATCGTTATCGTAAACGCCACTGGGTCCGTACCAAGGGGCAAATCGTTGATGCGCATATCGAAGTAGATATTGATGTCGTTCCCTTTGACCGAGATGATCCGGTAGATACTAGCTACACCCGCCGATTAAAGGTGCGCTTCTATACAGCTTCAGGTGAAGTCGTAGAATTCTGGAATCCTTATAGCACCAACCTAAGCCTCAACCGGGTTGGCAGCAAGATTAAGGTATTATACAATCCATCCAACCCTCGGGACCGCCCGAATTGCAGGCGGTGTAAATGGTGCTGGCTGTCTGGCCTTTATGCTGTTTTTGATCGGTGTTCCCTTTGCTTTGAGCGGGGTATTCGCTGTTTTGAAGTTTTTCCTCTAACCAGGCTTGGATCACATACTGGTAATAAAATTTATCGCCATATACATTGCCAGGCCTAAAATAATCAGTGCCGATATTTTGTTGAGCACAGTCCCAAACTTCCCTTCTGAATCCATACGTCCCACGAGACACCCCGCCGTTGCCAGACCGATGAACCATATCCAAGATACGGACACGGCAGCCAGACCAAAGGCCCAGCGTTCCCCGCCGTCATAATGAAGGGAGCTGGTTCCAATTACCCCAACAGTGTCGAGTATGGCATGTGGATTCAATAGCGATACCGAAGCGGCAAAAATCATCTGTCGTTTCGGGCGCATCGCCTGACTTTCTCCTGAGGAAGCTGCCTTCGACCTCCATAGAGTCCAGACCATATACAGCAGAAACAAACAGCCCGCTGCATAGAGTACGTTCGTGAGCCATAGAAATTGCTGCAAAATAAGAGACACGCCCCCAACCGCAAGCGTGATCAGGATTGTATCACAGACACCCGCTGTAATGACAGCAGGCAGTGCATTGCGAAACCGCAACTGGGACGCTCCTTGATTAAACACAAATACATTCTGTACCCCCAAAGGCAAAATCAAACCCAGCGCCAATAAAACAGCATGGATAATAGCTTCCAACATGTTATGTACTCCCCTCAAAACCATTACACTTCTTCTGTCGCATCTTCCGTTATTTCCTTCCCGATCTTGATGTGGTTATCGTTCTGGATTTTCCAGGTTCTGTACACGTTCGGTACGTTTTTGTATATGCTCCAATTGCTCCACTATAGTCTGATAATCTTGCGGGTAGTTCATATTAAACACAGCTTGCCGCCACATCTCTAAGCTCGCACCTGGCCAATCGCCCGCTGTCTCATAATGAACGTTCAATGAATCTAGCCAGTCGATCAGACGAAGACGTCCACTACGCAGACATTGCTCGGCAGACGGCAACACACTTTGATGATATATGCCTAGCAGCGGATGTATACGTCCATCCACAGAGGCGATCACTGCCTGTAATGCTGGTTCTGCTGGCTGGAGCAATGAGCCATTTCCTGTCAAGGTTGTATGATCTCCTTGTACTTGTTGCTTTCCTTGTTCACTACTTGTCTCTTGCGCCGCTGCCCAGTTCGTTGCGTGAGTAAGCAAAGCACACAATATCTCTGGCTGCACGAAGGGCATATCGCAGGCAACGACAATGCCCCACTCCGTTCTGGAAGCAGAAAGCCCCGCATGAATGCCGCTCAAAGGCCCTAAGCCGGGATACAGGTCTTTTGTCGTTTCCAGATCAAGCTCCCTATACTGTTGTGCATCCCGGGTCACTACAATAACCCGTTTTGCTACCTGCCCTAGCACAGCAGCTATTCTCTCCAGTACCGTAATCCCTCCCAGCTGAAGCAGCGCCTTGTCCTGTCCCATTCTGCTGGAGCGTCCGCCTGCCACGATAATTCCAGTCACCTCCACCATCACCATCGCACCTCCTTTTTGCTATACAAATTCTATCATTAAACACGAATAAATCTAATAATATCATCTATATAAAGTATAAAAAATGGCGATCCACTGGATCGCCTAAAAAAGAGGGTGCCTATTCGTCTAGTTCGTTACTTTTAATTCGTGAACTTAATAAGTTGCAAAAATCGTTTTATTATGGAAGTAGCCTCCGCCCGGGCCGCCTGCTGTTTGGGTGCAAGCAAGTCGGGAGAGACACCCTTAATTAAGCCTTGCTCTGTAGCCTGCGCCATAGCATCTTGAGCCCAAGGAGAAACAGTAGATGCGTCACTGTAAATCTCTTTATATTTCTCATTAGCAGGACCAGCATTCAGTGTTTGAGCATAATGTACAGCCTTTTCTGTAATAACCACGATTTCCTCACGCGTAATTAACCTTTCTGGTCCAAATGACTGATCCCCATAACCACGAATCAAACCAGCTTCCACCGCAGCTCCAACACTACCAGCATACCAGGCATTTTCTTTCACATCTGTAAAATGTTCCGTTAACGGCTTTTCCTGCATACCAAGTCCGCGAACAAGCATTGACACAAATTCAGCTCTTGTTACAGCCCGATTTGGTTCAAAAATATCAGACTGAACACCTTGGACAATCAACTTGTTTGCCAGCATCTCTACATCTTTCTGCGCCCAATGATTTTCTAGATCCTTAAACTTTTTGTCTGCTGAGACTACAGCATAAATGCTGTTATGGTTTGACTTAATAATTGCCTCTAATTGCCCATCCACATTCTGTATCAACACGGGAACAGACGACAACACACCTGTCTTAGGATCGAACCAAACGGCCGCTATATGCTTAGGATCAACTTCATGATCGAGAATCAATTTCCGTTCCACGTAATGCCCGAAAAATTCAGTGATCTCTTGATCTCCAGCCATAAGCTTGAAATCAACCGGGTTTACGACAACATTCGCTAAACCCGTGTCTGCAATAGCTTGTCGCACTTGTGCACCGTTTTCGCCTGACAGCGCTGAAATTTCGACGATCAGGTTGTCTTCAGGATATAATGAGACCAATTTGCCAACCAATTCAGCAGAAAGAGTAAACTGGGCTACTGCTGTGTGAATGCTAATCGGCACCTTTGTATTTTCTTTCTCATATTCCTTTAAAAAGGTAGAAGGTATACTCACTTTTGCTGCTTTATTGTACCCCGAGGCGTCCACGACCAACTCTTTCTGCTCACCGATTGTAACATTCAGGGCTTGGCTGACGTCTCCATCATTCAAACCAATAAGTTGAATAGTGCGGCTCTTATCGGCTACTGTCTTAGCGTCTGTTGATACGGCACCCGTCTTAGTCTCTGTTTGGGAAGCCGCTGACGAAGTACCCTGAGCTGACGTTTCCTTATCCTTAGAACGATGTGAGCGCTCATCTCGTACGCGGAACGCCCATTCCTCTGGAGTATGCATCCCAACATACGGATTCATTGCATGGTCTGTCAGCGCTCCCGAGGTAATTTCCAGATAGTACGACTTTCCTTCTTCCAACCCGCCTGATAGCTCGATGTACGCTATATTTCCCTCGCCTTTTAACGTAAAATTCGAATTTCCTGCACCGGATACTCGCAGTTCGCGAACCACTGCCCCACCTGAGGCTTCGTGGAGCCTTACATAGCCTTGGTTCCACTTCATCGGCTCATTAAACTCCAGCATAAAGCCTGCATACTGGCCTGCACCACTAAGCTCTGAACCTTCCGGTGATACCTTCCTTACCAGCTTCGGCGCTGTGGTGTCTGCCGTCTGGAAGGTCCACATGTCCTTGTCCCAAATGGCATTTGTCCCCTGACACGCACGGTCTACAAACATACCCGAGCTGACCTCTACATAATACTGGGTACTATCTGCCAGTGGATGATCCAGTTCCATCCGCACATGCTGACCACTGATATGTACCGTGCCACCTACGACTGTACCTCCGCTCACGTTAATCCGGCCCGCTTCACTTCCATCCTTCTGGTGCACTACCAGATGGCCTGTGCCTAACTGCACCTCTTCACTGAAGCTCATGTGCAGGTTCGGGGTGAGCGTTTGACCACTCCCTTCTGGATACAGATTCGTATAACGAGGCCGCTCATCTCGTGTGCGGAATGTCCAGTCCTCCGAAGTATGCATCCCTACATATGGATTCATCACCAAATCCGTTAGTGCTCCCGAGGTGATTTCCAGATAGTACGACTTTCCTTCTTCTAACCCGCCTGACAGCATAAATTCGACTACATTATCGTGTCCTTCTAACGTACTGTTTAAATTTCCTGCACCGGATACTCGTAGTTCGCGAACTACTGCCCCACCTGATACTTCGTGAAGTCTTACATAGCCTTGGTTCCACTTCATCGGCTCATTGAACTCCAATATAAACCCTGCATACTGGCCTGCACCACTAAGCTCTGAACCTTCCGGTGATACCTTCCTTACCAGCTTCGGCGCTGTGGTGTCTGCCGTCTGGAAGGTCCACATGTCCTTGTCCCAAATCGCATTGTTGCCTTGACCCGCACGGTCTACAAACATCCCCGAGCTGACTTCTACATAGTACCGGGTACTATCCGCCAGTGGATGATCCAGTTCCATCCGCACATGCTGACCACTGATATGTACCGTGCCACCTACGACTGTACCTCCGCTCACGTTAATCCGACCCGCTTCACTTCCATCCTTCTGGTGCACTACCAGATGGCCTGTGCCTAACTGCACCTCTTCACTGAAGCTCATGTGCAGGTTCGGGGTGAGCGTTTGACCACTCCCTTCTGGATACAGATTCGTATAACGAGGCCGCTCATCTCGTGTGCGGAATGTCCAGTCCTCCGAAGTATGCATCCCTACATATGGATTCATCGCCAAATCCGTTAGTGCTCCCGAAGTAATTTCCAGATAGTACGACTTTCCCTGTTCCAGCCCACCCGAGAAGGAGAAGTAGGCTGTATTTTCCCAGACTGATTGGGATTTCCCCGTTCCCCACTGACCCGATATCGGTAACTCACGAACCACTGCCCCACCCGAGGCTTCGTGCAACCTTACGTAGCCGTGGTCCCATCTCACTGGCTCATTAAACTCCAGCATAAAGTTCGCATCGTAGGGACTTACGCCACTCATGTCTGGGCCCTCTGGTCCCTTCCTCACCAGCTTCGGCGCTATGGTGTCTGCCGTCTGGAAGGTCCACATGTCCTTGTCCCAAATCGCATTGTTGCCTTGACCCGCGCGATCTACAAACATACCCGAGCTAACTTCTACATAGTACCGGGTACTATCTGCCAGCGGATAATCCAACTCCATTGACACGTTCTGACCGCTGATATGTACCATGCCACCTACGACTGTACCTCCGCTCACGTTAATCCGACCCGCTTCACTTCCATCCTCCTGGTGCACCACTAGATGACCTGTGCCCAGTTGCACCTCTTCACTGAACGACATAGCCAGATTTGCGGACAAAGAAACGCCGCTTTCCTGAGGTGAAAGCCATGTATAGTATGGAGGCTCGTCCATTTGCGCCTGCATATAGACTGATAAGGCCACGGGGGATGAGGAAGCGTCTTGTATGAACCCGTCCGACACCGACACATTCTCCGTCGTATTGTCGCTTACGCTCTCCGATGCAAACGTCGCTGAAATATATGGGTTGGCTAGGTTGAGCACCTGTGTTGTCAGTACACTTACCTTAATCATTCGATTTACATGATTCTTATTTCTTTTCTTCTTACTCATATACGTGCTCCTTTTTATCTAGGTGTGAATGGAATGGTGAAATTCATGGATCTCATTCTTGATTTCCATATAATCCTGCTGGCATTTCCATATGAAATCCCCGAAGTACAGCAGAATTTGCTCCCCTCTGATTAGAGGATTCCTACTGCTCTGAATGGCGCCCATTTTACTGTACAAAAACTCATACAGCATACGATGGCGAGGAAGAACATATATTTTGAAAAAACAATTACCTAATAATGAGGCAAATAAGTCATCAAACTGTCCAAAGGACACGTTCAGCATATTGGCCTGCTTCAGACTGAGCTTATGTTTGATGCCGAGCAAAGCATGATGAATCTGTTCCATAATGGTTTGAAAAACCTCTTCATCCCGCTGAAGCTCTTCAATGCGTGACCTCAGAAACATGAGATCGTATTCCGAATTACTGCTGGTTTGCAGCCACGTATCGTCAATAGCACCTTTTAACCGCGTCTGGATTACCTCTTCCAAGTTCTGAAAAGATGTTCCTTTGATAACAGCGCCTTCACGCGTTGTGTTTATAAATTCAGTTCCCTTCACTGTACTAATGTAAAACTCCATCTCTATTTTCATTTTAATAAAAGAATGTCGTGTAACTACCTGTTGACCATGAACACCCTTTACACACGGCAAATCGGCACTAGCTGGAACACCTTGGGCATGAGTAATCCCCTCAGCATAATATTGTTCATCCCGATAAGCTAAATTTTGCCCTACCAACACAACAGGGTCTGCTTTCATCTGGATCAGACATTGGAGTGCAATGACCGCTACTGAAGGAGCATCGTTAATAATCGTTGGTTTATTTCCCTCCGGTGTACGCAATACGTGTTTGGAGAGTTCATCCTGAGAAATGATGATATGCATAAGACGACCTGGATAATGATCGAGTGTGTGCTTACCGACCGTACTGCCGAAAATAAGTGGAATTGAATCAATTCGCTTGTCGATCACCTTTTGAATTACATTTACGTTGTGTTCGTTCGGGTCATAACTGAACGTGCCGTGCGGATAAATGCCATGCTCCACCAGCGTGTTCACTGCCGATCCTACTGTAAACAGATAAGCAAGATTATTCTCACGAATATGTCGCAGGTGCTCAATTTCGTCGTTAAGCGAAGGGCCAGCGGATATTACTAAGGCTGGCTTACTCCTAATATGCTCTGAGCCCGCCTGCAGAAAATCCGAACTATGTAAAATATAAGGGAAATTATGAATACTGTTTAACGCCCATTTTTTTTCGTACACGTTATTGATAGCCATTTTGTCCTTCTTGTTAGAGACCATTTTGTACAATATTTCATTAAACTTCTTCAGTTCCGCAGCAAATAAAGAGCGATACGGGAGCCATGGAACAACTAGGATCCCAGATACACGGTCGATCAACCTATGCAGTGTACCGATTGTCTCTCCTGTCATTCCTCCTACCATTACCTCTTCGATCATCTCATCAGCCAGCCAATCGTTTTCATTCAGATGCTGCAAAAAAATATTCATCAAACCAGTGTCGGGCTCGACGATGGAGAAGCTGGTATTCGGGTACTTGCGTAGAAATTCACGAATATGGTACCCAAGTCCTACACCAAAAAAGATCACGTGCGCTTGAGGTTTAACCTCGTTAAAACCCAAAACAAATAATTCTGCTTCCCGCTCAGGCTGCTCAGGATCATGCAAATAATATGATTGTCCCTCACGAGTCAGTATTACATTGGGCTCGTTGGTTTCAGAAGTCACCAACGCACCTCGTTCTCCTGCCTGGAGCAAAAGAAGCCGAGGAAATCGGTGGTACAAGGAATTGTCTCTATGATGCTGCAATGCCGTTTTCCATCCCTTTCCACCCGATATTTCATAAAACCAACTATACAGGCCAGTCGATTAAACCTATATCATTTCTTATGAAGCATAGTATTCTGATTTTATGTAATATCTGCGACAATGTATTTTTATTCAGAAAAAAATAATCCTAAATTCTCCTGATTATGGATTAAGTATCGGCTATTCTATGTATAAACTTTAGGTCTTAAGAACCTATTTATAAATAAAGATTTTGTAACTAACCAAACATTTACTTGAACTAACCATATATAGTCTTAAACCCTGTAGTTCGTCTACATGTCGCCCCTTGGAGCAACAAAAACAATAACTAGTAAAATAGCGAAATAATCATTAAGTTTGCTTAAACCAATATCAAATTAGTATCTTCAAATATTTATTACATAATTGTTAATTTATTGGTTTGTTAACCCTTTCAACACATGATACATTGGAATAAGAACCTTCCCACAGATCGGCATCGATGCGTAGTTCTCTATCGGGCTAAGAAAGGAATGGCTTGTCTTGCAAAAGAGAGAAATTCAAGAGACTCCTCTATATTCCTTAAAACTGTATAATTTTTTTCTATATGGAGCTATGGTCATTTTCTCCAGCTTCTTCCCGCTGTACCTGCAAGATATCGGCATGGACAAGCTGGAGATCGGGAGTCTGATGGCCATCGGACCTTTTGTATCCGTATTCGCGAACCCTTTTTGGGGCTATACAAGCGACCGGAGCCGTAACCTCCGACGTATTCTGCTATTTATGATTATAGGTACCTTGTTATTGCTGCAAGCTTTATTTCATGTCCATACGTATATCATGATTTATGTGTCGATGATTGGTTTTTATTTTTTCCAAAGCCCTTTATTTGCGCAAAGCAACAGCCTAATTCTCAGCTATATTGAGGGCACAGACCGGAAATTTGGTTCATTCCGTATATGGGGTTCCTTCGGTTGGGCTGTGACAGCAGCAGTTGCCGGCATAGTTATTGACCAAACGGGGATATCCAGCATATCCACCATCTTTACGGTACTTCTTCTGGCTGCATTGATCTGCACCTTGTCGATTCCACCACTGAAAAGCACTGTGGAGACAGCAACTATTCATTTGCGTGGCTTTGGCAGCGTTTTAATGAACGGATACTTTATATCCTTTATTTTATTGGGCATCCTTGTATCCATCCCGAATTCGATCAACAGCGCCTTTATGTCCCTGTACATCACCGAGCTGGGCGGGTCCAAACAGATGCTTGGTTTTGCCGTTTTTATGTCATCGGTATTCGAAATTATTGTCTTTTTGCTGTTTGATCGCTTCTTGAAGAAAAAAATGACTGTGATGGTCGGCTGTTTGGCACTCGTCAGTTTGCTGTTTGCCTTACGTTGGGAACTGATGGCTCTGGCCACAGACCCGATTCAGATTGTGTTCATTCAGGCTCTTCATTGCGTCACCTTCGGTGGATACTTCTATGTAGGCACCCAATTGACCGTCCTGTTCACCCCTGCAGCTTACCGATCATCCGGACAGGCCGTATATACTTTGACCTGGAGTGGTATATCCGGTATCGTAGCAGGTTTTGCGGGAGGTTGGCTATTCCAGAACTTTGGCGGAGAAATGATGTACCATGCAGGGGTCTTCTTTGCCCTACTTGGCTCTGCGGGCTTCGCTATCATGTGGTATATGCTGTACAAGAACGGTTATCAGCCAGGACTGCCAGCGGGCACAAACGAATAGAAGAAGCCCCTTAACAACACTAGAGGAATGAGGTATCCCCTTCCCTTCTGGCTTGTTAGCAAAGGCAATAGAGTATCGTCAAGTCAATGATCATGTATAAAGAGCGTGCATGCGTAAAATAAAGGAGTCTGCCGACGGCAGACTCCTTTTCAACTTGGTCGCACGAAGCTACCATCTCTCCCACACTTTCCAACAACCTATTGCTTAGGCAATTGGAAAGAGCTTTTCAACAATACAACACGGTTAAATACAGGCTCACCCGGCTTGGAAAGCTTCGGATCGACACTGAAATAACCATGACGGAAAAATTGGAACTTGTCCTGCGATTGAGCTTCTTTCATGTTCGGCTCGACATAGCCATGAGCAATTTCCAAAGAGTTCGGATTCAATTGGTCAAGGAATGTTTTTTCCGATGCATCCTCTTCAATCTCTTCCGTGTCCTCTGCGTTAATCAAAGGCTCATACAAACGGAATTCGGCAGGTACAGCCTGAGTAGCCTCTACCCAGTGGATCGTTCCTTTCACTTTACGTCCAGTAAAGCCTGATCCGCTCTTGGTCTCTACATCATAGGTACAATGAATCTCCGTTACATTTCCGTCCGCATCCTTAATCACATCGTTGCATTTAATGAAGTAAGCATGTTTGAGACGTACTTCATTACCAGGGAACAAACGGAAGTACTTGCTCGGCGGATTTTCCATGAAGTCCTCACGCTCAATATAAATTTCACGGGAAAACGGAATTTGACGTGTACCGAGTTCCGGATTTTCAGTATTATTTTCCGCCTCCAGCATTTCAACTTGTCCTTCAGGATAGTTTGTGATAACCACCTTCAACGGATCTATGACTGCCATGGTGCGAGGTGCCTTAAGCTTCAAATCCTCACGTACAAAATGCTCCAGTACCTGCAAATCGATGACTCCGTAGGCTTTGGAAATGCCTGTCTCATATACGAAGCTGCGGATGGCCTCCGGCGTATAGCCGCGACGACGTAAACCGGATATCGTCGGCATACGCGGATCATCCCAACCATCTACATGCTTTTCATCCACCAGAAGCTTGAGCTTACGTTTGCTGGTTACGGTTTGAGCCAGGTTCAGCCGTCCAAATTCGTATTGATGCGGTACCTTTTCCATCTCGCATTCAGCTACAACCCAATCGTACAGCGGGCGCTGATCTTCGAACTCCAGCGAACAGAGCGAGTGCGTTACTCCCTCAATCGCATCTTCCAGCGGATGAGCATAGGAGTACATTGGATAGATGCACCATGTGTCGCCTGTATTATGATGTGCTGTGTGTGAAATGCGGTAAATAACCGGATCACGTAAATTAATGTTTCCTGAAGCCATATCAATTTTGGCACGCAGCACCTTTTCACCATTTTGGTATTTGCCTGCACGCATCTCTTCAAACAGCTTCAGATTGTCTTCAACACTTCGATCCCGATAAGGGCTATTTTGCCCCGGTTCGGTCAGTGTGCCACGAGTTTCGCGGATTTGGTCCGCGCTTTGGTCATCCACGTAGGCTTTACCCTTTTGGATCAGCAGGATGGCACGCTTGTACATTTCTTCAAAATAATTGGAGGCAAAATGTTTTTCCTCCCATTCATAACCGAGCCACTTCACGTCCTCTTGAATGGAGTTCACGTATTCCGTGTCTTCCTTCGCCGGATTGGTGTCGTCAAAACGCAGATTTGTGCGTCCTCCGAATTCATCTCCTAACGAGAAGTTGATCCAGATAGCTTTGGCATGTCCAATATGCAAATATCCGTTTGGTTCAGGCGGAAATCGTGTAACAACCTCCTTTACCTTACCCGTACGTAGATCCTCTTCAATAACATTTTTAATAAAATTGGGGGGAGTGATCGGCTTCTCCACGCTAATCAACCTTTCTTCCGTATAATCTGTGTAAAACCTGTTCCCTTAAATATACCCTTTCACACCGCATAACTCAATAAAATGAAAATCCTTATGCTCTCTTCAGCAAAAAAAGTGACAAGTTATGAAAAAGAGTTAACATTTTCGGCAAATAAATTCGTTATAGTGTATATATCTTTTATTTTGTCCGGAAAAGGAGACCCACCCGTGTTTAAGCTGCTCATTGTGATCCTGCTGTCTATGCTTTTGTCCTCTTCCGTCATGACTTCCGGTCATCCTTCATCGGACCCGGTGAACGAAACCGTACAATCTCGTCCGCTAGCCAGCGCTCCAGAAGACCCCTCCGTCCATTTATATGCCGTGAATCCGTCACAGGGACTATTCCATTCAGCTGTACTGGAAATCGGCCAGCAGCGTCGCACATTCCGCTGGTCGGGCTCGGCAGATATCTCCACCGCACCACAATTATATTACAGGGATGTAAACGAGGATGGTGTCCGTGAAGCCGTCGTGATCATCACACGCGCCTCGGGAACGGGTGTCGAATTGCAGGAGCTGCATATTATTAACGCACAGACGATGGAAGAATATGCGGTCGAATCGGCAGCATATGCTGTGTCCCAGCGCGTACACAGCTCAGTGGAGCTACGTGACCACAACCGCCAGGTGCATATTACTGTCACGATTGACGGTGCTACACAGACGATGGACCCTAAAGCATCAGTATTTTACGATGATCCAGTGCAATTTACAAAACATCTCGATTTTAACTCCGTCGTAATGTATGATGCCGAACAGCTCCCTCTGCAAGCCACTGTATCTGGCAGTGTATCCCCGACCGAATTTGTAGGGGATTTGGATTTGAAATATGTATACGAGCATGAACGGTTCCGGGTGGGACCTATAGAATTTGAAGCTTCCTCTCCCTTTTGACGACTCTCGCAGAATAAGGTAGCATGGGATTAAATGCTAGACTGGCTGGTTTAGCGATTTTCCGAGTGAAAGAGGGGATCAATCATGTTTACATATGCGTTGGACGAACGCACAGTCCTTCGGCCGCTCACCAAGGAGCATGTGCAGCCTCTGTTTGAGCTGATCGAAATGTCCCGTGACCGCCTGCGTCAATGGCTTCCATGGGTAGACTCCACCACGGAAATCAGCCACACAGAGCAGTTCGTACAGGGCGCCTTGAAACAAGCCGCAGAGAACGGTAGCCTGACCGCCGGAATTTGGATAGACAACGAGCTTGCTGGCATCATCAGCTACCATGAGATCAATTGGACTCACCGTTCGGTTAGCATCGGATACTGGCTTGGACATGGATACGAAGGACAAGGTCTTATGACCAGCGCCTGCCGCGTATTCGTTGAATATGCTTTGATGGAGCTGGACTTGCATCGGGTCGAAATCCGTTGTGCAACTACGAACCGCCGTAGCCGCGGTATTCCGGAACGTTTGGGCTTTGTGCTCGAAGGCATTGTACGCGAAGCGGAATTGCTGCCCGACGGCTACATGAACCACGCAGTGTATGGTATGCTTCAAAATGAATGGAAGCAACTTCGGTAATATTGATGTACAACAACGCCGCAGACCTGATCAGGTCTGCGGCGTTGTTTGTTTAGGCCGGGCATAAAACTGAATATTACTGTCTGTAGCCTCCCGCCTATTTTAAGAAATAGGCCATTAACACATCATCCACGAATTGGCCTGCTATGTAAAACTCCTCATGCAAACGTCCTTCAATCGCGAAACCGCTTTTTTCATAAAACATAAGGGCTTCCGTGTTGCATGAGAGTACACGCAAACTCAACTTGCGTATGCCCTCGGCAGCTGCAATGTCCTTCATGGAGTTCATGAGCGCCGTCCCAATACCTTTACGATGATAAGCTGGATGTACAGCTATATTTATTTCGAGTACATGACAATTACTAGCCAACAGCGTTGGAGAACGAAATCCAATATACCCGCAGAGTACTTCCTGTTCGATGGCGACCAGTTGAGAGCCTGGAGGCGTATTGCGCAGAAACTCTCCGCGCGACTTCCAGGACAGCGAAGCGGGAGCCGTGCGTTCATTCCATACCAATTCATCCAGCGCAATCAGATCAGGAGCATCCTTCATCTCCGAATGACGTATTGTCAAAGGTTGACTTGTAAACAATTCCTTTCAATCCTTCCTGTGAAGGCTTTCCTGAAGCAATAACTACAACCATTCGTCACTTATTGTACCATAATTACAGCATATTACTGCACTTTTATTAGGACTTAAGAACTGGGAGTATCTACCTTGGGTGTCGTAGTATCCAAAGTATCCGAATGATGCCGGAAACGGTTCAACCAGCTATGCAGGACGAAAAACAGGATCGACAACACCGCTACGCCTGATGCCAGCCAAAGTGTAGGCGGTAACCCACCGCCATCATACAACTTCCCCATAATATAAGGCCCCATTACCCGTCCGGCTGCGCCAATCCCCCCCACAAGCCCAATGTAAAAGGGTGCACCCCGACCTCCATGATCAGACAGGAATGCTGGAACCGCAGGTGCAATCAGCATTTCTCCCAGGGTCGCCAGAACCATAGCGAATATCATTCCAGTATAGTTCTGTGTGCCCAGCATGACAATATAAGCCGCCAAATAAAATCCTCCGGCCCATGTCATTTGCGCTGAAGCGTGATGAGCGTACAGTCGTTTTATCCAAAAAATAATGGGTTGTGCGGCAAAAATAAGGATACCATTCAGCGTCCATAGTAACCCATACATCGTTTTAGGCAAGCCCTGCTCAATAATATGGGGAGACACTCCTGTATTCCAGATCGAATTGCCGAACCATAAAAAAAGCGAGCCTACCCCCACAAAGAGATACAATCTGGTATCACGAAACAGCAAACGAGCTGGTATTTCCTCTCTTTTCTTCACGGACTTGCTAAGCTGTACTTCTCCCTCTTCCCGATCTACCCTGCTTAGATAAGACCAGAAGAACCCGGCAAATACCGCAGAAGTCACCCCGTTCATCACAAAGCTGAGCTGATAGGAAAGGTCAGCCAGAACGCCACTCAATCCCGTACCCACTGCAACCCCAATATTGTTAGCGACATAAATAATATTAAACAGCTCTCCACGACGGTCAGCGAAACGAAAACCTACAAAGGCCTGAATCGCAGGCACAGATACGACATTAAAAAAGCCTATAAAGCCCATCATGATGACAAACGCTACCCAATGACCACTGGTAAATGGAAGCGTGAGAAGTCCCAGCGCGTTCATCGCCAGTGAGCCAACAATCAATTTTTTGGCTCCAATACGATGATAGAGGGCTCCGCCCAGCACTTGACCAAAAATTCCGCCCAGAGACTGCACTAAAATCGCAATCCCTGCATCTCCCATACTACGGTTCAGTTCGTCAAACACATACATGCTGACCAACGGCCACATCAATGAACTTCCAGCGGAATTAATCAGGCTAGCAATGAGAAACACTTTCACTTCTTTCGGATAAGACTCCAACCATTTCATATCTTTTGTTTCTCCTTTTGCATCTGACGCCATAAATGGCATTATCTCATTGGTGCTTCACATTCACCACCGTTGAGAAGAAAGTAGCCCCCTGTCCCATATCCGACAGCCGATCAGAGGTTAACACATTGGCACGCTGTCTGCGTCCTTTGCCTTCCCACCATAATCCCTGGCTAATCACTGTACCGGGCAGCATCAGATCGGTGACTTTGGCTTTCAGCTCATACGTCCCCCGATCATTCCATACGGTAACCGGTTCCCCATCCGCGATGCCTCTTGTCTGAGCATCCTCCGGGTGAATTTGTAGCAAGGGCTCCCGCTCTAGCCGCTGATGCTTGGGCAAGTTAGCGAAAGTAGAATTCAGAAAATTATGGTTTGGCGGTGAAATAAACATTAATGGAAACCGCTCGTCCGCTTGCGGTCGATGCTCTCCATCATACCCTTCAATCAGCGGCACATATGAAGGCATCGCGGGCAGACCTGCTTGTTTCATTTTTTCCGAATATAGCTCAATCTTGCCTGAAGGCGTGGTTAGACGATCCAAATAAGTAGCCTTTGGCGACATATCGAGCTTTACAAAAGGTGACTTCTTTAAGGCTTCCAAGGTTACACCGTTGAGATAAGGGTTCGTTGGATTATCCAGCGCGCCTGCGATCATGTCCGCTTCACTTTCCGTAAAGGCAGCTTCGTCAAAGCCCATAGCCCGTCCGAGCAGGCTAAACAGCTCATAATTGCTTTTGCTTTCCCCGAGTGGAGCAATGACGGGTTCCTGCATCTGGACATAGTGATGCCAGTAGGATTTATATAGGTCCGTACCTTCAAAGGAAGACGCTGCAGGCAGCACAATATCGGCATAACGGGCCGTATCCGTAAGAAACAGGTCATGTACGACTGTGAACAAATCCTCTCGTTCAAATCCTTCAGTCACCCGTTCCGAATCGGGAGCTACAACTACCGGGTTACTACAGTATACAAATAACGCCTTAATCGGCTGTTCCTTCTGTAGCAGCGCTTCTCCGATCCGGTTCATGTTGATCACCCGGGCATCCGGGTTCTGTCGCAGATCAGGACGCGCCAGATTGGCGCCGTTAAATTTGCCATAAGCGCCATTAGAGCGTGACGCTCCCCCGCCGTGCTTTAGCCATTGTCCAGTGAGCGCAGGCAAACATGTAACTGCACGTACGTTCATACCGCCATTATCATGATGCTGAAGCCCATTGCCGATATTGATATACGCTGCTCGCGCAGTTCCGTACATTTCCGCTAAACGGATAATATTTGCTTCCGGCACGCCGGTAATCCGCGAAACTCGCTCTGGTGTATATGTCTTAACATGCTCGCGCAGTTCCTCATGGCCTACCGTGTAGCGATGTAAAAATTCGTCGTCCGTCAGTCCCTGAGCGAACAGCACATTCATAACACCCAGCGCGAGCGCCGTATCCGTCCCCGGATATAACGGAATGAACCAATCCGCCCATTGCGCCGTCCGGTTGCGATGAACGTCAATAACGACCACCTTAGCACCCTTTTTACGTGCTTTCTCAGCCAAAACGACCTGATGCATGTTGGTGCTAATGACATTGCCACCCCACACAATAATGAGGTCTGCATCCTCCGTGTCTTCCGGGCTGGTGCCGCCCTTAAAGCCCATAACGGATGCCCAGCCTTCATTCCCTGCCACGCTGCAAATCGTCTGATCCAGTTGGCTTGAACCCAGCGCATTAAAAAATCGGCGATCCATTCCATCCACACTCAATACGCCCATATTGCCATAAAAGCTGTAGGGGAGAATAGATTCCGATCCGTCCGTACGTATCAGCTCCTTGAACCGACCTGTAATGGTATCGACCGCTTCCTCCCAGCTAATTCGTTCAAACTTTCCTTCTCCTTTGGGGCCTATACGTTTCAACGGATAGAGCACCCGATCAGGATCATATACCCGCTCCGTCATATTGCGAACTTTGTTACAAATAGCCCCTTTGGTAATAGGATGATCCGGGTTCCCAGTCACCTTGACTATCTTTCCATTTTCCTTGTGAAGCAGGAGCCCACACGTATCCGGGCAATCTAACGGGCATACAGCCGGAAAAATACCGTCCTGCTGCTCCGTCATCCGCTGTCCCCTTTGTAAGTCTTGTTGAAGCGTGGCCTCAGGAGGCGCGCTATTGCGATGATCCATAGTGTTGATGCTCCTTTCCGTTACCGTTTCCAAAAATTACACTGATCTTATCATATCCACAGCTTTGGCCTATGGCAAGAGTAGGATTTTCCCACACAGCCGCTCTCCAAAATATTAAAAAAATCCGTCTGCTGCATACAGCAAAACGGATTTTTTTAAGAATCATATTTTTTTCGACATCCTGTTTCATCATATCTTACCGAGGGTAAAAGAGATCAAGGCATTATGGGACGAGAGCACACTCATCCTCCATGCCAAATCATGGACCACTCCCAAAAAAATCCGCCATGACAGGTTTCGTTCCCCCGGGCCTGTCATGGCGGATTTGCTTTGTTCATTGCTGTCTAAAGTGCCGTAATTAAGCAGGATCACTCAACGGATTTGATGTGCAACCGAAGAAGTGGTTGGAGATTCATTCACTGGATGTGCGTTGGCTTGAGGCTTTTTTAAATAGGCCAACCAGTAGGCTCCAGCCACAAACAGGCTACCTCCTACCAAATTCCCCAGCCAGACCGGAATGAAGTTCATAACATAATCTGCCCATGAAAAGTGGCCTGCAAAAATAGCCGCCGGAATGAGAAACATATTGGCAACAACGTGCTGAAATCCAATAGCGACAAAGGCCATGGTCGGGAACCAAATCCCCATAATTTTGCCGCCAATTGAGTCTGTGCTATAAGCCAGCCATACAGCCAGTGCTACGAGCCAGTTACATCCTATACCCGATATAAAAGACTGCAAAAAGCTTTCATGTAGCTTATGTCCTGCCATATCCACCACTTTGTCCAGGTAAGGACCCGTTTCTGTCAAACCCAGCACATGGCCAAAGAAAAAAGCAACGAATAACGCACCCGCAAAATTACTGAGCGTAATAATCGCCAAATTACGAAGCATGGCCCCTGTCTTAATCCGTCCTGCCCATCTCGCCAAAGGAACCGCCATCATATTGCCGGTCAGCAATTCTCCGCCGGCGATCAAAACTAATACCAGACCTACAGGGAACACCGCAGCTCCAATAAAGGTGGCAATGCTTCCCCATTCTTTAGGCGCACTTGCAATAACACGTATATCCAGCAAAAACCCGAGTGCAATAAATGCACCTGCCAAAAATCCCAGTACCACCGCCACAGTCCACGGGTTGTTCGCCTTGGCCACTCCTGTTTCCACCGTCTTTTCGGCAATTTGCCCCGGTTTATAGCTCGCCATATGTCCCCGCTCCTTTAATATCTTTTCACTAAAATGTTCTTCTTTCATATTTTATTTAAAATCAGTGATTATGTTTGTGAAAAAAATCACTTTATCGAACATTAAAAAACAGCCCTTGGAAAAAGGACTGTCTTTTCTGTATTATTACATCTACTGCGCTACTACGCACTTTACATTTAGTTATATTCTTCCTTTTCAACTGCTCTCAAGAACCAAATAACTCCACCGAGGCCTACCAGCGCCACGACTACAAGAAAAAGGATATAAAACAAATCCATAAGCTACTTACCCCCTAATCCTTATGCTACTCTATATTGTACTATAAGGATTCGTCCATACGTCTCAGATTGTTGACAAACTTATGAACAATGTCACAGACAAACCGAATTATACAGTAACTGGGTTCCGTTCGGATATTGTAGGCAATGCTTGTAAACCTGCTGCGTTCAGGAAATTCCAAGGCTTGTTATAATGTGGCTGGAAGAAGAAATCGACAAAGGCCAACTGGTCAATGGTCATATGATTTTGAATGGCTACGGATAGCGTGTTAATGGATTGCGTCAAATCCACCTTCGACATAATTTGTGCCCCCAAAATTCTCCGTGTCTCCTGCTCATATACCACTTTCAGTAATACCTTTTCGGAGGTTGGCATAAATTCAGGCCGGTAGCTGTCCTCAATGGTTACAGCTTCTACAGTCATGCCTTCGTCCGTTGCCGCCGCTTCCGTCATGCCTGTTCCTGCAATATTGTCTTCGTAAATTTTGATACCCGAAGTTCCTTGGGTTCCCATGTAGGCAATGGTTGGTTGTACCAGATTACGTGCTACCAGCGTACCCATACGAACTGCGTTGGTTGCCAAAGGGATATAAGCCGTTTTGCCTGTCGGATTATAGCGGATTGCACAACTGTCACCTGCTGCAAACACATCCGGGCAGCTACTTTGCATATAGTTATCCACAATGATCGCACCGTTAGGCAACATATCTACCTGACCTTTGAGCAGATCCGTTTGAGGTCGGAAACCGATGCAGAGAATAACAAGCTCTGTTTCATATTCTCCTTTAGAGGTCACGACTTTACTTACCTTACCGTTCGTACCCTCAAAACGACTCACCGTCTCGCCAAGTACCAGCTTAATACCATGTTCCTTCAGGGAACTTTCAATCCGGTCTGTATACTCATGGTCCAAATACTTATTCAATATACGATCAGCACTGTCGATCAATGTTACATTTTTACCGTTCATTTGGAACGCTTCTACCAGTTCAACACCAATGTATCCTGCTCCGACGACTGTAATGTTCTGTACGTGCTGGGCTTTCTCAATGATATCATTCGAATGATTATAGTTTTTACAGAGCAAAATATGATCAAGTTCAATGCCTTCCAGCTTCGGAATAATGGGCCATGATCCTGTAGTCACAATTAATTTATCAAATGTGTCTGTAAATTCTTCACCTGTTTGGAGATTACGTGCATGCAGCGTCTTGCCTGCCGTATCCACACTCGTTACCTCATGAAGCATCTTGGTCTCTACACCCAAGTCAGCCAGTTGATCTGGAGACGAATAAAACAGTCCGTGCGGATCTTTGACGACACCACCTACGTACAGAGCAATACCACAAGATAAGAATGAAATATTATCATTACGCTCATAAACGGTAATTTCGGCATCTGGATAACATTTAGCTGTATTGACGATAGCTGCCGTGCCTGCGTGTGTACATCCGATAACTGCTACTTTCATGTTAAATTCCTCCTTGGTGTGTGGGCATAAAATGTATAATAATTGTGAATAGTTTCACGTAAACAGCTCGTTTGCGTTTGTGATTTATTTCACTTCATGCGCTTATTATAGTGTGATATTTTTCACATTACAATAGCTTTTTAAGATATTCACAATTTGTCCACATTTAAAAAAGAAAGGATATACGAGTTCAGTCGTTTGCTGAAATGTTTCTTTGCTCCATCCAGTTTTCCCTGTAAGCCTCCTGATTATGCCCTTGGAACCTACCTTCACATGATGCAACACACCTTAGACAAATGCATATGTAGAGAACAAAAAAGGTCCGTTTCCCGGAGACATTCCGGAAATCAGACCCTTTTTAAACATATACGTTGGAATTAAAGCGAAGCTACTATAGCAATTGCTCAATAGCTGCTTTCATCGCTTCTGGTGACTCCTTCGGTTCAAAACGACCCACAGGTACACCTTCACGATTCACAATGAATTTCGTGAAATTCCACTGAATTGTCCCATCTTCCTGTTCTCCAGGTTGTTGCTTTTTTAAATATTCAAACAAAGGCGCTGTATCCGGTCCGTTGACGTCCACTTTGGCGAATATCGGGAAACTAACCCCATAATTCAATTGGCAAAATTCAGCCGCTTCCTCGCTGCTGCCCGGCTCCTGACCGCCAAATTGGTTGCAAGGAAATCCTAATACAACTAATCCCCGATCCTTATATTCGTCATAAAGCTTTTGCAAATCCCCATATTGCGGGGTAAGTCCACATTTACTGGCGGTATTCGCAATAACCAGAACCTTACCGGTGTAAGTATCCAGAGAAACCTCCTGATTCGCTGGTGTTACGGCATTATGTGAATAGACAGACATACAGCATCCTCCTTCGTGTCGCTTGGTTTAGGTTACATAACCTATTTTAACCAAAACGTGACGGACATGCCAACATCCACAGTGACTTTACCGTGATGCCATCACTTCGAGTCTGCGTTCTTCGCGTTCGGAAGCGGACATTTTTGGGCAAGCATAACAATACCGCTGGCCTCCACCTGTCTTGTAATATTGGCAACAGGACGGTTTCATGTAGGTATTTTCACCGGGGCGGTAAGGATTGTCTAATTCAATGAGACGAACCGTAAACGGATTTCTTTTACGCCCGAATACCTCTCCCTCCAGCTCACGTGTCACATACATATAATCTTGTTCAAAGCGCTCCACATCCTGAGGATCAGTCAACGATGGCTGTACTCTATCCTTAAAATACAGCAATGTCAACGGAAACTGTCCCCACATTTGCCCAATAGATGCGCTCCCCACTGCAGCTATTGCCTCCAATATGGGCCGCATCTGCAAACTGTAAAAGTCACGTAACACTTGCTGAGCCTGTTCGGAAGAATGGTCATCCCCATTGTTCCGCGTATTGTCCAGCTCTGTTAGGTCGATGACCTGGAGGCTAATAGAGGGATATTGACCTTCATAACAAATATGAAATCTGAGATTAGAAACGGACAGATCCAAACGGCGTTCACACAGTGACACCATAAAATGCTGTGCAAACACGAGACCACGCAACTGGTTCACAAAATAAACGGCTGCGGTTAAATCGTCTTCAGCACGCAGAAGATCGCCGTAATACTCCATCACAGAGCGGATTTTCTCTGGTTCAAGCCATTCGGCCACTGGGCCGGAATATACTGCATCCTCCGGCGTGACTCTCACTATTTTCGCTAATTGCTCAAGCTGATTGTAATCCAGTGGTCTCATGGTATGTCCCCTTTAACCTCTTGCCGCTACTTGTGGTCTGGCATCACGTCGCTCGGCAACAGAACCCACGGGTTGCTTCTCTTCCACATTCATTTCCTTTACTGCTTGGCTTACCGCTGGCTGTCCAGCCAAAGCATATGGAAGACAGAGCGGTACACCCGTACGAGGATCTGTTACAATATCCGCCTCAATCCCGAACACCTCGCGCAGCACATCAGGAGACATAACCTCAGTTGGAGTTCCTACCGCCTCGGCCTTCCCTTTTTTGATCGCAATCATATGCTGAGCATACCGGGCCGCATGGTTCAAATCATGTACGACCATAACAATGGTGCGCTCCGCCGAAGTATTCAGATACTCTAGCAAATGCAGCACTTCCAGTTGATGCGCCATATCTAAAAATGTCGTCGGCTCATCCAGAAACAAAATATCCGTATCCTGCGCAAGCGCCATAGCAATCCAAGCACGCTGACGCTGACCGCCAGAAAGCTGATCAATCGGACGATCGTGGAACTCGCTCATTCCCGTTACTTGAATGGCCCACTCTACCATTTTGCGATCTTCCGCTTTCATGGAGCCAAAGCCTTTTTGATAGGGAAAACGTCCGTAAGATACCAGTTCCGTCACGGTTAATCCTTCCGGTGCAGTCGGATTTTGTGGCAAAATAGCCAGCTGTTTAGCTACTTCCCGGGTGGATTGCTTATGAATGGATTTACCGTCAAGCAGAACACTGCCGCCCTTAGGATTCATGATGCGAGCCATCGTCTTCAGAATGGTGGACTTGCCAGAACCATTTGCGCCCACCAAGGCTGTGATTTTCCCTTGCGGTATTTCTACGTTCAGATCTTCTACAATCAATCGATCTTCATAAGCAATATCCAGATTTGCCGTTTTCAGACGAAACATTTGGAATCATCCCTTTCCCTTATCCAATATATATAGTCACGGGCTTAACGCACGACTTTCATCAAAACTTCATTCTATCTTTATATAATAAAGATATTGATAATCATTATCAAGTGTTAACTGGTTTATTTCCTATATCATACAGTGCATATCATCCAATATTCCCTCAAAAAATTCAAAAAAAGATCACAGCTCCTCGAAGCTGTGATCTTTTAAATCCGGCGAATCGCATTATGACTATACAGAAGACAGTCCAAATGCTTCAGCCATGAGACGTATAGATTTCATTTTGGCATCAAAGTCGTGAATAATGCTCGCAACCATGATCTCCTGTGCATTATAGTCCTTACTTAATTGCTCAATCTGACGCTTCACCTGTTCGGGCGAACCGACCACCATACGTTTGCGATTCTCACGAATACGCATCCGGTCAAACGGCGTATACGGATACGCCAGTGCCTTTTCGACGGAAGGTGTTCCAGCGGAGCGCATTCCCTGCTCTAATAGTACAAGAGACAAGTCCATACTGGAAGCCAACCGATTCGCCTCCTCTTCGGTGTCCGCACAGATCGCAAATACGGCAACAAGCGAACGCGGTTGGTCACTATGCTGGGAAGGCTGGAAGCTTTCCTGGTATTCCTTCATAGCCCCTGTGCCACCTTCACCGTTAATGAACTGCGCAAACGCAAAGCCCACGCCACGCTCGGCTGCCAGACCTGCGCTATCACCGCTGGAGCCGAGCAACCACATTTCCGGTACAGTTTCTATGAGCGGCATCGCCTGTAGCGAACCGAAACGGTGATCATTGCCTGTGCTGTCATGTAAATAAGCTAACAGGTCATCCAACTGCTCAGGGTATAGATCTACGCCACCTCGCATTTTGCCTTCTTGCAGAGCTCTGGTAGCAATGGGCATTCCTCCAGGCGCTCGTCCCAGACCCAGATCAATGCGTCCCGGATACAACCCCTCCAGCACACGAAAGTTTTCCGCTACTTTATAAGCGCTGTAATGAGGCAGCATCACACCACCCGACCCCACTCGAATGGTTGAAGTCCGGGCGGCCAGATGTGAAATCAGTACCTCCGGACTGGACCCTGCAAGATTTGCGGCAGAATGATGCTCTGATACCCAAAAGCGATGATAACCCAAGCGTTCCGCCTCTATAGCAAGCTCAGCGGTCTTTTGTAATGCCTGCGCATGCGTCATGCCTTCCGATACCGGAGATTGGTCAAGAATGCTGAGTTTTATCATAAAAGTCTGACCTTTCTATTTTGGAATAAGGATAGGCATTAATTATAGCACGCGTAGCCACAGTTACCCAAGAGGGGGCCATATCAATTTTATAGTGGAAAATTTTATTTCTCGTAAAGACTTGCGTTCTCTTTATCCGCCTCATAGAGATGCGAACGCTTTTTAAAGAAACTGTACAGATGTGTAACAATTACTTTCAAGACAGCATATCCCGGAACCGCCAGTACAATTCCCACCACACCAAACAAATTGCCTGCCGTCAGAATAACGAAGATAATCGTGATCGGATGTACTCGAAGAGATTTGCCCATAATTTGTGGAGAAATAAATTTACCCTCAATGAGCTGTACGACTGTCCATACGATAACCATCTTGAGCAGCATAATCGGTGAGGTGACCAAGGCTACAATTAACGCAGGTGTAATGGCAATAACGGGACCTAAGTAGGGGACAACGCTCGTAAAGGATGCAATGACTGCAAGCGTCAGAGAGTAGTCTAATCCAATGATTAGATAACCAATATACAACAGCGCCCCAATACAGAAGCTGACAATAATCTGCCCACGAATATAGGAACTGACCTGATGGTTCATTTCAGTCATAATGCGATCTGTTTCTTTACGAAACATAGGCGGGAGCATTTTCAGGATAAACTGTGGCAGCTTGTGTCCATCTTTTAGCAAGTAGAACAGAATAAATGGAACCGTGGCAATCGCAAGTACCGTTTCTGTAACCACGCCCAAGAAGCTGCCCACGCCCGTCCATGCATTATTAATAAAGCTAGATAACTTTTCAGAAGCTTTGGAGGCCAGCTCAGATGGATTAATTTGAATGGTGTTCTGGAACTGGTTTACAAAATCGCTGCCGATCAGTTTCTCGAATTGTCGTTGTACTTGCTCGCTATAGGCAGGGAAATTTTGGATGAGCCCCTGTATTTGATCGCGGATTACAGGTACCACCGATGTAACCACAATCGCAATAACCCCTATAATGAGCAAAAACAGTACAATAATGGAGTATATTCGTTTCACCTTATTACGCTCCAGTACATCAACCAACGGATTGAACAGATAGTACAAGACGCCGGATAAAATGACAGGGAGAATTATCGTTTTCAGCAGCACCATGACAGGTGTGAATATGTATGAAATTTTGGTAAGCACCAAGATATTCAAGCCGATCAGCAGCAGTACCAGCAGGAATAACACAAACTTGTTGTTCAGAAAAAACTTCTTGAATCGGTCTTTCCATGCCGGAGTTATTTCCACACCACATTCCCCTTCTCTTTACACAATTGAGTATACGTTCTTCATAGATACGATATATTTTTGGAACAAAATATACAAGGTTATACCCAAATACACACAAAAGCAAACAAAGTTGTACGTCATCGTACGAACTTCGCTTGCTTTCGAGGGTTATGGAGTATCATTTATCGTGGTTGCAGCATCCACCGTCGTGGTCACAGGTTTGTTCTCCTGTTCAAAAAGATTCTGTATGAAGCGCTTGAGCTTTCTTTCGTCCACACCCAACACCTGCGCACCCTTAATGGTTTCCCCGCGTACCAATTCATTTGGTGGGATTTGCTGCTTCGCTACTGTTGTTGCATCGATATTAAAGCCCAATGAAGCCAATTGCAGCATTTCCGTAGTACTGAGATTCGTTTCAATATAAGGAGAAATGCTATTTAAAATACTTGGCAGTTTGATTAGAGATGAGGTTGACTGAATTTTACCGCCAAGCTCGGTAATGAATTTGCGTTGCCGCTCCGTACGCGTAAAATCGGAAGTCGCATCATGACGGAAGCGTACATATTGCAAGGCTGTTTTACCGTCCATGTGCTGCATTCCCTTTTTCAAATCAATATCAAACTGGTGTTTATCTGCCTTGGAGGTATAGTGCATATCTTTTTCGACATCCAGGTCAATACCACCCACAGAATCAACCAACGCAATAAAGCCATTAAAATCAGTATATACATAATATTGAATCGGTATCCCCAACAGGTCGCTCACGGTCTGTCTGGTCAAATCCGGTCCACCGTAGGAAAAAGCAGCATTCAATCGACTTTGCCCATGACCTGGGATATTGACGTACGTATCACGAAGAATCGACATAAGTGTAGCCTTTTTCGTAACCGGATCAATAGAAGCAACCATAACGGAGTCAGAACGCCCTGAATCCTCTCCACGGGAGTCACCGCCTAGCAGCAGAATATTCACTCTTTCTGTCCCATCCCATTCTGGTGGGAGCGATACCTCTACTGGTTGTACATTGGTTTGAGTTTGTGCCTGCGGTTTGAATTTCGAATCCTGTCCCGAAGCAACCGAAATTTGATTCGTAAAATGATATATAGAATACGTATAATATCCGCCCACTAAAAGAACCGCCGCAGTCACAGAAATGCCTAACCATTTTAAAAATTTTCGCATATTTTCGGGTAACCTCGCTTTTATTCATCATCGTTCGGCTTTTAAAAGCATACCCTCCCTGCAAGTTATCTGTCAATTCGCGTCGTCTGTTCTAGTGGTCGTCCGGATACCATGGATTCAAATGGACAAGCACCTCATAAACCCGCGGTTCCTGCTTCATGACAGCCCCCTTAATCAGTCGGATAATATCGTGTCCCTGCTGAATCGTCAAAGAGGCATCCACTGAAGCGCGGATATCCACGATAATATAATGGCCGTGCTCACGGGCACGGATACGGTCAATACGTTGAACCTCGGCTACACTCAGTGCGGCTGCGGCGTAGCTTTCAATTTCCTCCGTTGCAATCGCTTTTTCCATAAGCACATCTATGGATTCACGGCCCATTTCCCACGCCAATTTCAGAACTAGCAATGCCACTACGAATCCCGCAATAGGGTCGCCGTAAGATAAGATTGAAATGCTCCAGTGCTCCCCAATCAGCCCCAAACCGATACCCAGTACAGCAGCCCCAGAGGCGTACACATCAGCGAGGTGATCTTTTGCCGTTGCGATAAGACCCTGACTATTGGCCGCTCTCCCGATACGAATCGTGTAGATATACAACCACTGTTTCCAGAGCAAGGAAATAATGGCGGCCACCAATGCCAGTATATGCTCCTGTGGCATCGGTTCGAACAGTGCTGCAATCGAATGATAGCCGATAAATATGCCCGCTCCAAACAATATGACCGCCACCACGCTTGCACCGATCACTTCTGCTTTGCCGTGACCATAAGGATGATCCTCATCCGGCGGCTGGCTGGATATGCGCATCGCTCCCAGTGCCGTTGCAGAGGCAATCACGTCCCCGGCATTATGCACACCATCGGCCACCAGCACCTTGCTGTTGAACATAAGTCCCGTAATAATTTTAATGCCGGTTAATAGGATGTTGCTAATCAGGCTGATCCATGCTGAGACCATGGCGCGCTTGCCCATATCCTGTTCCTGCATGATGTATAACCCCTCCAAATTTATCTTTTGAAAAATGTATCCTGAACGCTGATCATTTATTTCAAGGTAGCTCCGCTGCTCATGTCATCTTATGGTGCTGCTCCTTCAAGCGGTATGGGTGAAGATTACAATAGCCCCGGAAGATGAGCCTCCCCGGGGCTATTATGATAACCATAGTGGAGTATTCTATGAGAATACTCCTGTTTTATCTATCTGGACCGTCCGCGACGGCCGCCTTGTCCTTGACCACCACGCGGGCCGCCTTTGGCTTGTCCACCACGCTCGCTGCTTTGTCCTGCCGAGCGACCTTGGCCTCCGCGTGCAGAACCGCCGCTGCTGCGGTCATATCCACCACGCTCGCTGCTTTGCCCTACCGAGCGGCCTTGGCCTCCGCGTGCGGAACCGCCGCTACTGCGGTCATATCCGCCACGCTCGCTGCTTTGCCCTGCCGAGCGGCCTTGGCCTCCGCGTGCGGAACCGCCGCCGCTGCTGCGGTCATATCCGCCACGCTCGCTGCTTTGTCCTGCCGAGCGGCCTTGGCCTCCGCGTGCAGAACCACTGCTGCTGCGGTCATATCCGCCACGCTCGCTGCTGCCGCGGCTAGAACGACGTTCGCCGCCTGTGGCATCACGACGACCCGCCTGTTCGCGGCCGCTGCCCCGGCGTCCGCCGCCGGAGTCGTTGCCGCCGTAGGAACGGCGGTCGTTTCTGCCCGAACGGCGTTCTCGACCCTGTCGATCAGCCGTATCGGAAGCAGGTCTACGCTGTCCGCCGCCCTCACTGCTGGTGAATGTGACGCCAGCAACTTTCTGGATGTTCCGAAGCTCTGGAACATCTCTTGGCGTAGCGAGCGTCACTGCCACGCCTTTGCCTCCGGCACGGCCGGTACGCCCGATGCGGTGGATGTAGCTTTCGGCATCCTGTGGCATGTCATAGTTAAAGACATGCGTGACGCCTTCTACATCCAGGCCGCGCGCAGCTACATCAGTCGCTACGAGCAATTGGAGTTTCGCTTCCCGGAACGCCTTCATCACTTGCTCCCGCTTGTTCTGGGACAAATCTCCGTGAAGCTCACCGCTCTCAAAGCCCATCTCTTGCAGCTCTTCGTTCAGTTTGGCAGCCCGGCGCTTCGTACGGCAGAAAATAACAGCCAAGTACGGGCGATCCGTATTCAGCATATCCACCAATGCCTGTTGCTTACCACGGTCTGTTGTTTGCACAACGACCTGACGGATTTGGCTCACCGGAACGGAAGAAGCGGATTTCACTTTGACATCTACGGGTTCGTTCATATATACACGAGCCAGCTTGCGAATACCGGCTGGCATCGTAGCGGAAAACAGCATCGTCTGTCTCCGGTAAGGAACCTCCTGAAGAATCGTCTCCACATCGTTCAAAAAGCCCATGTGTAACATTTGGTCGGCTTCGTCCAGGACCAGCATTTTAATGCCACCCAGATCCAGCGTGCCACGTCTCAGGTGATCCAGCAGTCGCCCAGGTGTACCAATAATCAGTTGTGCGCCGCCTTTCAGTTTACGAAGCTGACGCTCTACGTCCTGTCCTCCATAAACAGCCAGTAATGACAAGCTTGGCTCTGTAGCGGCCAACGTGTTCGCTGCCTCTGTAATCTGGAGCGCCAGCTCACGCGTCGGTGCAATCACGAGCGCTTGTGGATGACGCTTGTCCAAATTCATTTTTTGCAAAATGGGTAGTAAGAACGCAATCGTCTTCCCGGTTCCCGTATGTGCCTCGGCGATAACATCCTGACCTTCCATCAACAGTGGAATCGACTCCTGCTGTACAGGAGTTGGGGATGAAATTCCCTGTTCTTTCAAGGCTTCTACCCAATGCTGCTCTACGCCTAATGCTGCAAAATTCTTCAAGTGGTATTCACTTCCCTTATCTGTATTCAATATGTGTCACGTAAAATAGGTTCATGTGCCATATGACATCTATCGTTCCATAGTTCAGAATTCCCATTTTTGTATCGGTTCTCATTCTACCCTTTTCAGGAAGGGAGCTTATCCGTTATCGTTGAATCTGTTCATGTAACCAACATACGGCCGCAATGCGGCTCAGGCCCGTTCCATCTATGACTTTCCTAGTATACGCGAAGTTGAACTGGTTTCCAAACGATTTTAATGAACAGTACCACAGTCAATGTAAAAGGTGAATTCGATCTTCATGTCATATATTATGGTATATGAATTGGTAATTCATGAATAAAGGATGGATGCTTGTGGTTAACAACCTGCATTATAATTTCATAATGACCGGTTCCTTGTCGGAGAAGCACACTTTGTTTGCCGAAGAGTGCTTTACTAACCTGTTCGATTGTTTTGAAACGCTCCTGAATATATCAGGAATCCGCAATACCCGTGTGTCAGTCTATCAAGCCGGGGCTAAAAAGGCCAAACACGGTAAGATTCGCTGGGACAAGCAGGAGTTGCTTCGTATTGTAACCGATGATGAATTGATTCCGCTTATGCTAGCTATCGAGGCTCCCAGTATCAAATCATCCTATAACAAAGGGACAACGCCGGAAGTGTACATTCTTTTGTCCAATGACCCCATGTGCCAATCTTCTAATCATTGCGGCATGCTCGTTTCAATCCGTCAGGACGTTTATGAAAGTATCGACCAAGCAATCGTCGAAGACGTTATGATGAAGCTGAGCCAGTGGTTAAAGGCAAACAAGCTGCTACACAGCTCGCGTAACTTTTATGCTGGCAGTAAAGCACGCGCTATTATGGATATTCTTCCATTTATGCTCGAACAGGATACCCCGGATATGAAGTATGTTTTTCAAACGTGGACTCCGTTCCCTTTACCACACACTTAAACAATCCGTCATACCATTTACCCCAGGAGGCTGCAATTTATGCAAATTCAAGTTCAAAAGGTTGAAAAAAAAGAGAACGAATATCTCATTCATTATCAAGCCGGGGGAGCGTTGCCGTTCGTTCCGCATGATATTGTTCTGATCCATGGCAAACAGTATTTTATAGGCACGATTTTGAAAGTAGAGCCGGAACAAGCCCTTGTACGTATCAATCCAGAATATGAAGACCAACTGGCAGGATCCATCGGACTGGAACTGGCTTTCTCTCCAACCGTTTCTATTCAAGGAGCAGACAGCATTGTCGAGAAGCTCGGCTATTTCCCTCCCTTTCATTATGACCGAATTACAGCTGCTAATATGACGAAAGACCAGATTACGCTGACGATTGAGCTATCCTACGCTAGCGTGCTTGTCCCTAAATCACCGGATCTGGAGCCTTCGGCTGAGGCACCTGTAATCCCTGAAGCTCCAGTAAAAGACGTCCCACGCTATGCAGTGACTTTTACATTTCTGGAAACCAAAGAGCATGTATTAACTCCTGTAGAAACAGAAAACATCATCTTGCAGCTTGATTTCCGCTATGAAGAAGCAGACATGGTCGTTGATATCGATGCCTTGTCGGGACTGTCAGGTAGCTTTCTGTGCAGAGGTATCCGCGCAGAGATTAAGGAGCTGAATGAATAAACAGGAGGCTCGCGAGCTGTTACGTTGTCATTCTTTTATTCACGATGATCTGGAGCATCCCAAAATGCAAAACGGATTTCTAGGGATGCTCCGCCCCTTTCAGGGAGAACTGATCGAGGACAACTTCCATGAACTGATGACCATCATTGAAGTTCTCGCAGATGAGTTGGAGAAACCATCCGTAGAACGGGAGCTGATTGCCGCTCTGTGGGGGATATGTCAATATACACGGGCATGGGCATTGTATCCTGAAGTATGCTGCAGCGAAACAACCTGCTGACCGTAGAGCAGATCAACACCCTCGACGATTGGATTGATACGATCTCCTATGCGGTTATGGTGCTGCTGGAGGGTGGCGGACGGGAAGAAGCTTTATCGAACTACAGACATGAGAGTTGATCCGCAGTGATACATATATCTTAGTCAAGGAGGCCGCTTGTGCACTGCTTCGCGCACATAAAAGCATGCCTTTCGCACAACATGCTCTGAAGCAATTATCGCAGCATGAGAATTCGGTGCATCTGCCAAACGGGAGCTGTCCACATAATCGACAACCAAAGGAGAATCACTCTACTTATGCGTGTAAGAATATTTATATTCATATTGATTATCGGGATTATATGTGTGCCTGCCTATTTCATCATGAGCAGCTTTGGATTATTTCAAAATGAAAAGGTGCTTTTACATTACAAGCTTGCCATTGAGGTAAAGGATAAAAAGTATGATGCCTGGCCTTTAATCAGCAGCTATACCGCTATAGATAAAAAAGGGGACAATCGTCAGCTCTACTATCAGGCGGAGGGCTCAGGCATAGAGTATCTGTTTCAACTGGCGTATGGACAATATGAACTCCGACCCTCCAAGGAAAATCCTTTTCTGGACGGGGGAGTCCACTACACCATGGACCATCCTGAGTATGTGCGTGAGGAAAAGCAGTATGAGAATGCTAACGACTACACGGAATTAACCCATTATTACAATCAGCAGGAACAGATTATTTATACCTATAATCCCAAAGCCAAGCTCGATAAAACATACGTCCGTTCCATCATCACCGCTGGGATGACTCGCACGACCGGTAGATCAAGCCGTGCGGTAAAGGATGACTATATCAATATCAGTAAGCTGTTTAAGGACAAGCTGGGAGTGAATGTGAAGGTAGATGTGGATGAGGACAACAAAATCGTCACCCTATCCATGACATGATCTCACAAACGATGCACCGCTGCGTCTTCTCATTTCCAAAAAGAGGTCTATGGTTTACTAGGATCAAGGAGGCTGGTTGTTGATGTCATTCGCAATTGAATCAGGGCTTTCGCCTGCCCAGATCGCGGCATTGGAGGAACAGATACAGCATATATTGCCCGCTGGCTATACACGTTTTCTTTCACAATATAACGGTTTTTATGTAGCCGCCCCTTTTTATTGCAATGTGCCCTTCGATCGCGTGGATAACGGAGACATTGATTTGACTTGTTTTTTCGGATATGAGGTATCCAACAAAAATCATGACCTTCTAGCGATTAATGATGAATTTCTGGATGAAATCAATCATGTCCAGAACGCTTTGTTGATTGGTGCAGATGCGGGCGACAATTTTTACGTTCTAATATGTAATGAATGCACCCCGTATGTGTACTACTGGGACCGCACACATCTTCATGCTTATGATGACAAACTGAACTATGATATTGCAGAGCAGGACGAATGTGGACATTTGTATCTGGTGGCAACAGACTTTACAACGTTTTTTAATCAGGTAATTGAACGACTCAACGAGCAGAAAGGGAGGCCTACTGATGACAGAAATACATAACCCTAATTGGGGACCGGCTTATTTAGAAGGTTGGGTTGTACCCGAAAACCCAGAGGCATGGGTCGAGCAGGAGTGGACAGGTACGCTTCGTTCACAGGCAGGACATACGAAATTCCACATTTTTTATTATGGAGAACTTATGGACGAGCTGATCACTGGAACTGAATTTGCCCCCCAACTCATTATTGCAGAAGAGGCAGTCACAGGTGAACAGATCGTGATTTTTGACGGAACCCGCCATGGTTACGATGCTCTGCTATGCGAAGTTTATACCAAGGAACAGCAGAACAATCGTACTCCCCTGCTGCCCTATCTGGACGAAGATGGTGAAGATACTTTCGAGGTAAGCTTGACCGCTTTTTATAATGTTGATTGGGATGACGAGTTTGCAGACGATGTGGATGAGAATGGACAGTTAGAGCTGATCAACGGCGAACGATGCGATTTTGAAGATGCGAAGCGGAACGGCTATGATGCGATCAGCATTACGATTACCAACGCTAAAGGTCTAAAAACAGAGATCATTCAGGAAGAGCTGGCCTGACGATGGTGTTCAAAAGAATCAAACATCGGGAAGGCGATATTTTTGTTATCCCCATGCATGACGGCCGATTTGCGGTATGTCAGGTGATCTGCGCACTGTATGGTAGATTCAAAAAAGCGTTCTCCTTCGGGGTTCTATCCATAGGCCAGAATCAAGCGTACAAGGGTGAAAAGACATATCTTCCGTTCACAAATTATCGCGGCCGATTTGAAGTTATATTCACCGCCACCCAAAACATGACGAAGGGAGTATGGCCTATTATCGATCAGCGCCCTCTATCCGAGGAACAACAGCAGCTAAAATATTTTAATTGTGCGGGCCATCTGTATTGCGGGGATGAATATATACGCAATCTGGAACTGGAAGAATATAATCAATATACTGTAATGGGCGTGGCTGGATATGAGTTGGTACAGCGATATTTAGCCCAATACGAAGACCACTAGCAGAAGAATAGCAGCACAAATAACCACCTTGAAGTTTGATACCAAGGTGGTTATTTACGCTGCTAAAAGGGCTCGAACGTATAAGAGAATGGTGTACGCTCTGTCCCTAATACTGACTTCACGCGCTCTTCATCCACCAACGCTTCGACGAGGCTATATAAATCCGAGGCTGCATACCGAAAATTGCCCCATGTGCATAGATTCAAAGCATAGATTGGGAATTCTCCCCGTTCATCAGGCGATTGAATATCCCAAATCAGCAGGTCATTCCCTTCACTGGAAGCGAAGGGAACCGCATGCTCCAAAAGCTCCGGAAAACCATCTGGCTCCAGCGCCGCTTCTTGTAGAACCTCTTCCGATCCCAGTAAATCATCAAACCAGGCCCGCCAGTTATGATAACGATGAAGCCATGAATCCGGGTGATCGCCAAGAGGAATATGAATGTTCCATAAGCCACATAGTCGCCCGTAACCAAGAGTTTTGACATAATCTATATAAGAAGGCGGAAAGCCCATACCATTTTTAAAACGATGCTCTATTAGAAAAACCTCATCATAATAAGCCTGAAACTGCGGACGTTGCAGCCCTGTAAAAATGCTCATGTTCGCCCTCTCCTTTTGCACGTCCTATTCACCTTTTCACCCTTCGGCGCATTGAAAAGGCCATTTTCAAGTGTTAAAATGGGAATAAGATGTATATTCTAAAAAAAGAGTGAAGATGCGTCAACATCCTCACTCTTTGGCAACAGCCGCTTTTAAGGGCGGTAGCCGTGTCAAAGGATGATCATTGAAATAGACCGCTTGCCTTTGTCGAGGGCGGTCTATTTCTTTTTATGGAAGGAAAGAATTAGGATCACCAACGTTGCGAATTGAATCATCAACATTAGGGTGTCTTTAACCTCCACAGGCCTCACCTCCTTTACAGGAGACTAGCCGACCGCCCATCTAAGCCATTCTGTTGTTGAGGAATATTATAACATAAGACTCGTAAAACGTACGTTTTTACGCTCTTTTCGAAAAAGGAGGAACGAATATGGAGCAAAAGCGCTTCAAAGATGAACATGGATATAAATATGACTTTAGCGCCGTGATCCGGAGAGGAGAACAAGTAGCTGTTCACTGTCCCCGTTGTCAGGGCCAAGCTTTTATTTCCAACTCAAAGGAAGACTGTCATTACGTCGTTCGATGTTCTCATTGTTACTACACGTATCAGCAGCCAGAATCTTATACATTCTATGCACGCGGCGTATGCAACCATTGCGAGCGGTATTTTAATATCGAAATCCATGATGACCGAACGAAACTCCATAAAAATACGAATATAAACTGTCCGCACTGTGAGACACGCAATCAGGTTCCGGTGCATCGTGTTCAATCACACGAATGGCATACAGACGTGGTCCAAAACGGAAAAGACCCTATTTTCCAGCTTCAGCTGTACTTCCTTGATTACTACCGGGGGAAACCTGTCTGGGCTCTTAACCGGATACACCTGAATTACCTGCTCTCCTATATCTCTGCCGAGTTGCGAGAAAAGCCTACATCCGGTATGATGCGTACGGCTTCCCATTCCATTCCCAAGTACATTAAGGATGCGAAGAATCGACAGGCCATCTTGAGAATATTACAAAAGCTACAGCATAAGCCAGCGACTAAGGGAGGGACCTCCATACATGAGCATACAAACTTTTGACAGCCTTGAAGCATTGATTCGTGCCGTTGGCCAAACAGAGATCAATGAATGGGTATTTGCCAATCTGGAACGTGTTCAAAGTAATCCGCTCAATTCTACCTATTACATCATCCCCGAGGAAGAATTGTGGGAACTGGAGGATGCCGGTCTCACCGTCACCAATCATCGTGATGAAAGTATACCTGCATCTCTACCAGACCATCACGTGCAATCTTGGTTGGAGGTGGCGACTGTACAGGATGTCATTGAAGTGTTACGCCACAGCGGAAGCGAGCCGGATATTGAACGCATTGCGCAGGGACTGCGATATTATCATGAATATGATGCTTTTATGGAATAAGCGTTTCCAGCAGCTCTTTTACCTCAGGGACAGCCTGCTTCAGGCTGTTTTTTAGTTTCTTCGCGCCACCCCATATACGATAAACAAGCACCTCTTGTTCATAGTCCTCCAGCTTCTCAAGCTCCTCCACCAGTACCTGTACCTGCTCTACAGTTTCGATTCTGGATGACTTCAGTGGTTTGGCAGACTCGTTGCCTGCCAGTAGAACCCTCGTCCAAACGGGGATCGTGTCCGGTGTCAGTCCGTGTGCGTCAGCAAATACAGCGGCGTAACCGTCCTGTACGGACTGATGTTCACTGTCCACCAGCTTCATATAACGATTCACTAATGGAAAATAGTTCTTTCCTTTTAGGCCCAGTCCCATCACCGCATAGGTTCCCGGCATCGCCGACTTTTCACCGGGCTCTACATCGTTATACCACTTGAACTCTTCCATCACGACCTCAGCATATTCAGCCAGCAACGGATGCAGCGACGGATACTCAAGTGCGTTGGCGAAGAAACGATGTAACGTAGATTTAGCCAACTTGGGTACAGGCAGGTAGTTTTTCACCTTGCTTTTGAACTTCATCCGATATTCCTTGGTAAAGCCCTTTCTTAAAATATCGCATAAATATACGAGTGCTTCTCTATAGCTCTCTTCTTCCTCTGAACGAATCTGAACCTCCAGCGTTTGCAAAATATCATTGGCTTGGCAGATGACTCGCTCACTTGTATATAACGCTGGGATGCTTCCTGATCCGCTCTCAAGCCACACGGAAGCCTGCTCCGAGCCTAGCTGTGCAGCAATCTCCAAATACTTCTGCCGTGCATCGGCATCGGTCGAGCCCACCCGCATCGCGGTAAGCAGGAGCATCTCCATGGCTGGCGCAGGAATTTCCGAAGGGAGAATATCAGGCTTCACTTTATAATCCAGCCCATAGCTTTTTTCCCGATCTGTATAATTGGCCAAAAATTCATCCTCTGCCCAATGCTTCAAGCCACTGCTGAGCTGATACCTCCATACTTCCTCACGCTTGCGGCTGACCTTCACTTTGGCATCCATTCGATTCAGCAGCTCATTCATCCACTGGGCGTTTACAGGGTACAAATGAGGATCAAGCAAGTGCCTTACTAAGAAAAAATCGTCCTCTTCCTTCGGCACAGCTTTACTAGAGGGGTTGAGTTTCTGCTCTACAAACTGTTGGATAGTGGCTAACAGTTGCTGCCGCTTATCTTCGTTCAGGAGTGAGAATGTAAAATGACTAGCCTTATTCTCCAAGACTACTTCCAGATGAAATTCCAGCCGATAACGAAAGAACATGGAACTAAATTCTTTCGACTTAAACAGAGCCTCTATCCGTTCCCTAAACACAGGCATCCATTCGTCCTGTACCTGCTGCAATGTTACCCCATCTGTAAACCCAGAAATTTTCGTATCCGGTCTACGATGATCCCAATCAAACGGTTCGTAGGTATCCACCCACAGCCCATCCTTCTTACAGGTAACTTTTAAGTATTCATGAATCCCTTCGTGAAGGACACTTTTGATTTGGAATTCGGCGATGCGCTTTTGCTCAGAAGCGTACGCCTCATCAATCGCCTCAAAAATTGGATCTATGTAGGCTTGTACCCCTGATGTCATAAGATGTGTTCCTCCTTCGTCCCCTCACAAATTGTAGTTCCTATGAAATTAAGATAGACTAATCTATAACTATTTTATTTCCTGATTATAGCATATCTCTCATTTACTTTTGGGCTCTATCCCTATAGATAGAGTGCCGGAAAGCAGGTGTATTCTACATGTATTGGGTTTCCACACAGCACACACCGATGGCTACCGATGAACTGACAAATATTGAGCATACCTATGGAATAACTTTACCACCTCCCTATGTAGCATTCCTCACCCGCTACGGGCCGGGCACCTATTGTGGCCTGCTGATAATCGAAATGCCTGATCCTCAACTATTGCAATCCTATACGGATTACGAACTGTGGACGCATGATGATAACTGCCCAATTACAGCGCGGCAGCTGGGTGAGTGCGTGGTCATTGGCAGCTCCATAGATGGTGACTTCCTAGCGATTCACCCTCAGGTTGAAGGCTTAATGTGGCTGCCACGACACTCGGAGATCATTACTACGAAGACTTTAGATGTTCAAGTTCCATTCACAGAGACATTAGGACATATACTACAGGATGAATTTGGAAGAATGGAGCCATTCCCCCGTTATTTCGAACCTGTCAGCCAAGACAAAACCGCTACATTCCTACTGTTTAGTCCCCTGGATACGGCCGAGGCCTACAATCCAGCCAATCCGAGCGATCAGGCGCTGAATTTTGCTCCGGCATCCTTACAAGCATTGGCTCAGCGATTTAAACAGCATTTTAACTCAAATCTATGGATTGAAAATGAGCATATCTGCATGGCTTTTCTTCAGACTCTTGGCGGATACGTGCGTTTTAACTATGCATATGGACGCGAAGTGGCGATCATTTATGAATCCAAAGCGATAGCACTTCGTGATGAAATTTTATCATTCTTGCAAAAAGAGCATTGCCGGGTTGTAGAGTAAGAGGAGGGCGAATACGAATGACAGTACATTTTACACAAACCTTAGAAAAACTGGAACAAGTCGTTGATCGTCTGAGACAAAGTGGGATGCCTGATGTGGTATACCAATGGACGGAAGGGATTTCTACAGGTGAACTAACTGAGCTGGAGGAACGGCTGCAGATGCATTTGCCTGCCTCCCTGTCTGAATTGATAAAGCGGTGTGGCAGCTTAAATTTGCTATGGTGTCTCCCCCAACACTGTATTGTAGCTGATGGACCAGAGTGTTCATATAAAAACAGCAAGGATCTTGAACAAGAGCAGTGTATCCTAGACGATATCACAGGAGAGTTTGGATGGAATCATGAGTATATTGGCTATTTTACATCCTATGGGGAAGATACCGACTCAGCAGCGGACGAGCAACGATATCTGATCCTTAATTATAATGGTGCGGGTGATCCGATACTGCTTGATATGGCAACATCCGCAACAGAGCCAGCGGTTTTCTGCTATCATCACGAGCTGGATCAGTTCACGCTGCTCGCGGAAAATCTACCCGCCTATATAGACACCATGCTCACCTTGCACGGGCTATGGCTATGGGATTGGTTTAAAGTGACCGATGAGCATGGCATTCAGCTAAACAGCCCACCACTGCAACTGTGGCAACGCTGGTTGAACATGTTTTGCACGATGAAGCTGGAGGATGCACAGTCGTTGGAGACGCTAATCCATTACACCACCATGCATGGCGTAGATTATCCTGCTGTGTTGCAGGCTTTTCAAGCCTATGATCCAAAGGATATTTTTCTTGCCTGGGAGCAGCACTGGCAGAACATTCAACATAGCCAGGTTCCATTCTCTACTTGGGCCGTTTTGGTAGGGGAGACTGCGGGGATTGGGGCTGCTGATTGGGTCCGCTCCTTGTGGGAACCGGAAACCGCGCAAGCATGGACATCTTTAGCTCAAAACAATACCCTACATGCTAAGGGTGCATTTGCGTCCACACGTGCTTATCTAAGCGCCCGCTGCCTACCCGAGCAGGAAGGCTTGGTATGTGTTTGCAATCACCTGCTACAGCATTCGGTCGCAGAAGACAAATTAGGAGGATACACCGCTAATGGGCAGCTACAACATTTTCGTTCACCACAGATCATTAACTGGATGCGGGATAAGGTCAATCATCCGGTGGATGGCTGGGCAATACTTTTCGCTCACTCCCGTCCTACAGCTGAGCAGTTGATTGAATGGCTATCCGATAGCGAGCTTCATCAAAAAATTGCAACCGAGGCGCTGGATATTATGATTCATCGGGATCCTCTTCCCGCTCTGGAAGCAGACGCTTGGGCCAATATCTCAGATCTACTTCTTGCTTCTTTGCAGCTCGTTATGCTCAAAAAAGATAAACGTCGTATTGAAGCCGTACTTAAGCAGCTTTCAGATTTGGAACTTCGTTAATCTTTCGGAATGGTTGTATGCGGATTCGCATGTACAGTGGTGTGAGGTAAAGAAAGTTAGCCGCTGCGTCAGCGGCTTAACCCCTTGAGGAAAGTATCTATAGTGAATGCGATCAATTCATCATTGGATTTTGCCATAGGAAGTTCAAAATTCAGGAGCAAAGAAGTCAATCCGTGCAGCATGCTCCATACGGATCTGGCGATCAGGTGCTCATCTCCTTGAATGATGCAGCCCTCCTCCATAGCAGCTTTGAGCCCCGCTTCAAGCAGCTCAAAGCCTTTAAAACTCCCACTGTCTATAAGACTGACCAAGCTTACAGATTCCAGGTTGCTGATAAACAGGATGTTGTAATATTCCGGGTTAGTCGTTCCAAAACGAACATACGCATCAGATACCGTTTTCAATGTGTCCAGCGTATTCAATCCCGCTGCCTGTGCTTCATCCACACGCTGCAGAAGAGCCTGCAGGAACAAGGTATTTCCTTCTAGCAGCAGTTCACGGACAACGGCTTCCTTATTGGCAAAATAATGATAAATAGTCGTTGGTGAATATTCGATCTGATCCGCAATTTTGCGCATGGAGACTTCGGCATACCCCTGATTCAGGAAAAGCGACCGGGCGGCCTCAATGATTTTCCGGCGGATCTCACTGCTTTCACGTTCTCGGCGTTTGATATGTTTCATGAGTAGATGTACTTGCCCCTTCTGCCTACCCCAATTTGGCGGCGATACGATCAGCTTCCATTATACCCGAGTTCATAGCCCCTTGAAACCCGCCCCCAGGCTGTGTCCACGCCCCTACCAATGACAGACGGTCTACTGCTGATTTGTGCTTCAGTCTTTTTATGCCGGACTGGCGGACCGTTTGTGCGTAGCCATAAACGGCCCCGTCGGGATTAGCGGTATAACGCTGCATCGTGCGCGGTGTGCCCAACTCGGCCACCACTACCTTGCTGCGAAAACCAGGATACAGCTGTTCTAGGCATCCCAGTATCTGCTCTGTCACGGCTTCTTTTTTGGCTTTATATTCGGGACGTGCGGCAGGCCAGTTCTCCAATCTGTCCAAAAATGTAATTGCAATGACACCCTTCCCCGGTTCATTGAGCTTAGGGTCCATAGCGTTATAATTGGTGAGCATCCAGTTGCCTTTGGTATACTGGCCGCTCATCATAACTTCATAATCTGTTTCCGAATCCGGCTCATTACGTAGGATTAAGTCTTCTTCGGTGATACCAAGCTCATGGGGTTCACATGATAATCCCAGATATAGCTGGGTGAGAGATATGCCAGTCTCCAAACTGCTGACAGCTTCCAGCTCACGACGGGCAGCATCATAGTTTTCCAGTAGGCGGCCATAGGTATGATGGGGACTGATACCAGACACAATCCAGTTGGCTTTATATACATCCCCTTTTTTCAGACGGACACCAGCTGCTTTACCGCGTTCGAGCATAATCTCAGACACCTGACTGCGCAGGTGAACTTCTCCTCCCGCTGACTTAATAGCGTCAACCAGTGCATTGGATAAAGCCTGTGCGCCTCCCTCAATGTAATACGTCCCCTCCAAATGATAGCCGATCCAGGGAATGAAAAAATACAAGGCCGCAAGCCGTTTTGGAGGCAATCCATAATAGGCCCACAACGCGGTGAAAAATTCCGTGAATCGGTCAGACAACCCGAACTGGCTTACAGCTTCCCAGGTAGTCATCTGCGTCCAGCGGAAGAAGGTTCCTGCTTTGAGCAGGCCAGCCGCCCTGCGCCAGGAAGTGAGGGAAGAAAAAGCAGAGAAGCCTGTTTCAAAACGGCGAATGCCCGCGAATAGACTATCGATGGCTGCCACCTCAGCAGGAAACATGTTTTTGAGGAGCTGCACATACTCCTGAACATCGGACGGAATATCAATGGTCTGCCCTTCCCAACGAATGGAGTAAGGGTGCTTTTTGCGGAGAGGAACAATTCGCTGGTCCGCATTACAGTCCTTTAACATCCGACCGAAGCTGCCTTCCCCGAGTCCACCGACACCATGCAAGGAGACATCAAAAGTGTAGCCCTTTCTTGTAAATTCAGTTGCGAAACCGCCAGGCAGAGTGTGGCTCTCAAAAACAGCTGTTCGGTAACCGAGCGCGGAGAGTCTTGCTGCACAGGACAAGCCACCCAGTCCTGCACCGATGACAATAGCATCGTATTGATTCATGATTTCATCTCCTTTATTAACATTGTTATATAAGTTAACGGTGTTAAGTTAAGAAGATTATATACCACAACATTCCCGTTGGAAAGCCTCGGTTTCTTATCTTCCTGTCATAGACGAATACAATCTTTTCGATCTATCTATTTGCTGATTACAAATCTCTTCAATGGATTTTTGCAAAATTCTAAGTTGCGAAAGTAGAATTTTTTATAAAAAACATCCAAAATTGTAGCGCTTTCACTTGTCAGATTCCAATGAAGGTGCTATCCTTCAAGTGGGATTGTTACTGAAAAGGCAAAACCCGAGTACACTTGTGTACCCGGAGTTTGCCTTTTTTTTGATTTGTATGAATTCCACAGCAAACAGTCAACCATCCCGAACATGTAGTAAGCGCTTTAAAAAATGACACCAAAGGAGATTAATCTCATGCAAAGAAGACGTTTTGCCCTTGTTTTATTATCTTTCGTGTTCCTGCTTACGATCTTTTTCCCATCCTCCAGCTCTGCCGCAGCAGCCGATGTCCCAGCGCCACAGGCTACCCTGCTTACTCAGGTACAGCCCTTGGGCGAAGTCGTTTCTGCTGTTGTACTGAAATACAGCACCCATATTGACGGGGCATCCTTATCCACTTCCAGCTTTCAGGTTCAATCTGTACTCAATGATGTATATACAGACAGAACCGTAACCGGTGTATATACCAATGATACTGGAGCCATCACCAACCGCAGTACTCATGGTAAATATGTCGTGATTGAGCTGGATACGCAAGATAAAAATGCAAGTACCCTTACTTACGATGCAACAAGCGCAGTTAACCGCATCAACACGTTGAATTATACGATTAGTCAAAAGAAAGATATTGCAACTTCAAAGAAAATAGTTATCCCAGCCTCTGCACAGATTGTAAAAGCAACGGATAAAATTACACCGATCGTGGACGATTTCCAAAAAAACACCTTTGAAAATAAAGAAGGCTTCAAGCTGAACTACTTTACGTTTGAGCCTAAAGTAGAGCCCGGCAAAACCTACCCTCTGGTTGTGTTTCTGCACGGAAACGGCGAACGTGGTGACGGAAACGGAGTAAACCTGCTGGCAAATGCCGGAGCTGTTACTTGGGCTTCTCCTGAGCAGCAAGCCAAACACCCATCCTTCGTAATCGCTCCACAAAGCCCGATTGACCTGGAGCATAAATTCATTTGGGCGGATGAGCCACGCAACAGCGCTGTAGCCGATTTGGTACGTGAAACGGCGTTAAAATACCCGATCGATACCAACCGAATCTATATTGTTGGTATTTCTCAAGGAGCTATGGGAACGTGGAGATTGTTGGAAAAAAATCTTGACTTGTTCGCCGCAGGTGTACCGATTGCCGGTTTGACCAACTATGAAAAAGCCGTTAACATGTATGCGCCTGTTGAACCTACACACGTCGAAGTATTGAAAAACGTTCCTATTTGGGCCTTCCATGCTGCAGACGACACCACTGTAAGTCCTAAAAACTCGCAAGAAATGGTCGCTGCCATTAAAGCACAAAACGGAAACCTCATTCACTTCACTGAATACGAAGCAGGGATTATCAAACCTACAGGACACTTCTCCTGGGTTCCGGCTCTGCAAAATCAGGATATGATTGAATGGCTGTTTGCACAAAAGAAATAAATGTAGTTTTTGTATTAAAACCGAACTTAAAAGTTTCATATTGTGCCACTACGCAGTCGGATAGTGCTTCCCATCGCCACCGCCCCCGGATTTCTTGAACAAAGCCTTTTATAGAGTAGTAATCCGGGGACAAAAGCGATCGCTTCGCTTGTACAGCACTATTCCGTCTACTCCATTTTTATGTTCATTTTAAGTTTGTTTTTTTATATCTCCAAATAATGCGCCAGAACGGTTCGATACCCGTCTGGCGCTTTTTTATATCATTCAAAAAAAGGCACCTGCCTTCCTGTGTACCACCATCAGGAAAGCAGGTGCAATATCAAAACGAGGAGACTGAAAAATTTGACACTGGTATTGCCATTTGCAGTTAACTTGGAACCTGCTACTTCGCGCGTTTCGCAGCTTTGATCGTTTTCAAAGCTCGTCTGCGAGTTACCTTGTTCGGACTCCGAAGCTGTCTTCTGGCAGTTGCCACATCTGCTTTAGCCATGTGCACATCACCATCCTATTCACTTAGGCTCATATTGGGAGCATGCACCTAAAGACTGTTAGTAATGATTATGATTCTCATTATCATTTAAGATTATATAATGAAATCTACTAGCATGCAAGAGCTTTTGGGTAGAGTATGTATCTTTATTAGGACGGTGTTCATTTCACCCTTTTACGCTTCTGTGTTACATTATATAAGTAAAACGAGAACAAAAATTCGAATCAGATTTACGTTCGTCATTTTCATAGTCCTTTATTCCGAACTAAATCAAAGTCTATATCTTCCCGACATGTGTTCCATAACAATTCATCTGTAAGAAAACTTAATGCATCCATGTTGCGCAATCGTTCGACCAACTCAGTAATCACATCTATGTCTTCACGTTGTACATGCCTTGCAAGAGTGAATTCCTCCCGTGTCACCATCAACATATAGATGCGAATGATTTCTTTCCTTTTTTACATGTCGAAGAGTAAGCACGCTATTGTCGATCATCATGACGTAACGGTCCTTGATCAGATAGCCTTCAAAAAGCTCATACATATGCGGAAGATCACAGGGACCAGACCAAGAATGACACTTACTTTTTCAAAATTACTTTTGTTCATTTAGATTTAGCTCCCTTCACATCTATTAAAACGGTCTTTACTAAAGATTAGATTTGTAAATTTTATAACTTTTAAAGATTAACCTTTGTAGTTATTTTATATCCTTTGAAGATAAACTTCAATAGTTAATGTTATTTCTATTTAAATTTCTATAATGAGGTGTATGTATGGGAATTGTTTTTAAACTTGAAGAATTACTTCGAGAAATCGGGATTACTAAAAACGCTCTCGCTCGTGAGGCAAAAATCAGGCCTAATACCATCTATGAGATGTGTAACAATACATCCAAGCGAATCGAATTTAAAACATTTAATACCGTGATGGAAACACTGATTCGGCTCTCTGGTCGTCCATTAACTCTACATGATGTTCTCGAATATATACCTGAAAATGAACTAGAGAAACACTAATTCATTCACAGAATAGTCCGCTGCACCTTATATCTCTGCCCCTGGCAGGGATATTTTTTCCCTTGTTATTTAGCATAATTGTTATCATTATTTCAGAGTACGTGTAACTAGAATCTATACTGATAAAGGAGTATTTTTCAGAAGCAAAAATACGTCCGGCTACCGTAATAGATATGGTAAATGGCAAAACCAAAAGACTTGAACTGGAAACACTAGTCCATATACTTGATGCTTTGAATAGATTTGCCCGCCAACGAAGATTTACAAGGGCTATTACTCTCGCTGATATTATAGAATACATTCCTGAAGATGGAATTGAGAGACAGTGAGACTGTAACATGAGAATGAGGATTACTATTAGCCCAGTGGGCATTTCCATGACAAAATAAGAGGTTGCTAAGGCCCTCTTTTCCCCATATTAAAGAAGCGTTGGGCTTGTTGTCCCAACGCTTCTTTATGGTAAAACAACAACTTATACTATGATTAATCCACTTTGCCGCCCTCTACAACCAATTGATCTGTAAAGCCTTCTCCATAAACAGAGGTCAATGTGTCCTTGTAGGCTTGATGCACAAAGTTTTCCTTGCCTAATGTAGCCAGCTCATTGTTGATCCAGTCTAACAACTCCTTATTTCCCTTTGCTACTGCGGGTGCAATTGTATCTTGACCACCAAAGGCCGGGATGGTTACGGTAAAGCCGGGGTTGGCCTTGGCCCAGGCGATCAGCTCTGTATTATCGTTGGCAATGGCGGCACCGCGTTTGTCTTTGAGGGCTGAGAAGATTTCTGTGTATTGATCGAATTTAAGCAGCTTGATGTCAGGATAATTTTTCGTGAAATAGGTTTCAGCCGTCGTTCCCTTTGCGACAATCAGCTTCTGGTCCGAATTCTTTAATTGGTCAATCGTGGTGATTGGAGCGCTGTCAGGTGACACAATGCCAAAGGATAATTTCATATATGGATTGGCAAAATCGACTTTTTCTTTACGCTCATCCGTCACCGTAAAGTTAGCCATGATGATATCTACCTTGTTGGATTCCAAATAGGCGACCCGGCTGGCAGCATCCACCAGGACAAATTCCACCTTGGACTCGTCACCCAAGAGATCTTTGGCAAACCGCTTCGCAATGTAAACGTCAAAGCCTTGATTCTTCCCTTCCGAATCCACGTAGCCAAAAGGCGGCTTATCTGCAAATACACCAATTCGAATCTTGCCATTCTTTTTAATGTCCTCAATCGAAGCAAATTTAGCCGAGCCTGAACTACCGTTGGTATTTCCGCCTCCTGCACATCCCGCCAAACCAACAAGCAGCAAGCTTAAAGCCAGTAATAACGTCGTGAACTTCATTCCTTTTCTCATCTGTATTCATCCCCCTGTTTATATCGTTTCGTACTGAAATATATCCAGAAAGTGCTGGGCACGCTCTGTTTCCGGTTGGGTAAAAAATTGCTGCGGTGTAGTCATTTCACATATCTGTCCTTGATCCATAAAAACGATACGATCTCCTACCGACTTGGCAAATCCCATTTCATGCGTCACGATAATCATGGTCATGCCCTGTTGTGCCAGCTCTCGCATGACATCCAGCACCTCTCTGACCATTTCCGGGTCCAAGGATGCGGTGACTTCATCAAAGAGCATAATTTCTGGGTTCATACACAGGGCGCGCACAATCGCAATCCGTTGCTTTTGCCCGCCTGATAATTGTCTCGGATACGCATCTTTGCGATCCAGCAGACCCACTCGCTCCAATAGCTGCTCCGCTTGCTCAAGTGCCTCCTGCTTGTTTCTCCGCTGAACTTTAAGCGGGCCGAGCAATATATTTTCTAAGACCGTCATATGCGGAAACAATTCGTAGTTCTGGAACACCATTCCGATATGCTGCCGCACCTCGCGCCAATTCACTTTCTTATCCGTCAGGTCCTGCCCTCTATAACGGATAGCTCCGCTCTGGACTGGTTCCAGACCATTGAGACATCGGAGGAGTGTGCTTTTTCCACATCCCGAAGGACCGAGAACGACCACGACTTCCCCCTTCGTTACATCCAGATTAATCTGTTGCAGTACTTTTCGGTCTTCGAAGCTTTTGTGCAGCCCTCGAATTTCGAGTAAAACCTCCACAGCCTCTCCCATGACACCCACCCCATCCTGCTAATTTTGCCATCTGCGTTCAAATCTTTTGGAAAGTCTGGATAACGGATAGCATACGAGAAAATACAATATGAAAATAAAGCCGTACACCCAGAAGGATGCCGAGGGCGCTTTGATTACACCGAGCTCAATAATCTGCTGTCCGACCTTGACCACTTCCACTACACCGATCAGCACCACTAATGAAGTGGTTTTGATCATCCGTGTCGCCAGATTAATAGAACCGGGAAGCATTCGGCGCACCGCCTGGGGAATGAGCACATGGCGGTATAACTGTCTATATGTCAGTCCCAGTGCCTGCCCGGATTCCACCTGATGCTTGGGCAGTGATTCCAATGCACCACGAACGATGTCACCAATCTCGGCCGCTCCCCACAGGCTGAATACGATAATTGCCGTCAATTCCCCGCTGATATTCACATTCAACAAAGGAGTAAATCCAAAATATACGACATACAACCACACCAGAATTGGAATAATGCGGAATGTCTCCAAATATAATTTCAGCACAAACCGAATCGGTCTTGATTTTAAGGTGCGCAGCAACCCCATCAAAATGCCTAATAGAGTACCGATAATAATGGAAAGTAGCGCAATCTCCAGCGTAACGAGTAATCCCCCTAATAGACGCTCGAAATTGGAACCTTCAAAGAGCACATTAATCCCCGAATTCAGCATATCGCACCTTCCTTTCCACCCACGTCAGCAGTATCGACAAAGGTAAAAGCAGGACGAGATATGCCAATACCAGCAGAATTAGTGATTCTGTTGTTTTGTAGTACATGCCGATCAGGTCTTTTGCCACATTCATCAGATCTAGTAAAGCAATGGCGCCAACAATGGAAGTCTCCTTGAGCAAAAAAATCGCATTCGCTCCCAGAGACGGAACGCTGATGGCAAAAGCCTGTGGCAAAATAACATATCTCGCCAGTTGTATCTTGGACAGCCCGAGACTCAGCCCGGATTCCGTCTGGGTTTTACTCACTGCTTCCATTCCCCCACGGAACGCCTCAGCCATATACCCCCCGCCCAAAAAGGTCATGCCCACAATGGCACACGTCATTTCGCTCATATGCAGACCTATTTTCGTAAACCCATAATACAGAAAATATAACTGTACAAGCAGCGGCGTATTTCGGGAAAGCTCAATATAGGCAACAATGATGCCGCTAATTCCCCTTACCTTGTAATACAGTACTGTGCTGCACAGCAAACCGACGACTAGTGAAAATAGAATAGCAAAAAAGGCGATCTTCAACGTCAGCCACATAGCTTCTCCATATAACGGCAAGCTCTCAACAATAAACTCCCAGTCTAAGTTCATATGTGCATACCTTTCGATTTTCAATTATTCCTATGTATTTGCTCTGCTTAATAACAATGATTGTATTCCTGCCCAATTATTACGTCAATACTTTGATGAAAATTTGTCATATTTATCTATGATTTAGGAAGAAAAGTGTTGTTTTCTTTCAGAAATAAATAAAAAAAGCTTGAAATGAATAAATTTCATTTCAAGCTTTGATTTATGCTATACGATTCATCACACGAGTGGCTCTGTAACTACAGGACCGCCGAGCTTCTCTATAATTAAACGGCTTTCCTCATTTAACCCTTGCAGGGTAATAGATTTGCCGGATTTCGTATACTTTTGCAGCACCTTGCCGATGGCAGTAACTGCGGAGTGATCCCAAATATGAGAATGGCTAAAGTCCACCACGACACGTTCTGGATCATCCGAAGGTTCGAAATGATCGACAAAATGAGTCGTTGAAGCAAAAAACATCGGACCCCTGACATGGTACACCTTCTCATCGTTGTTCTCCGTCGCGCTAATGCGAATTTTAGCCATTTTCCAGCCAAAATGCAGGGCACTCAGCAGTACGCCCACGATCACGCCCTTGGACAAATCATGCGTAGCCACCACGATGATCACCGTGACTACCATAATTAACGTATCTGCTTTCGGAACCTTGGCAATGTTTCGGAGCGATTTCCAATCCACGGTTCCGATACACACCATGAACATGACTCCCACCAATGCGCCCATTGGCACTTCCTTTACAACCCCGCCAAGCACAAGCAGCAGAAAGGCCAGAAACACCCCAGCCGTAAAAGTGGACAAACGCCCTCTTCCGCCTGAGCTGACATTAATGACGGATTGTCCGATCATGGCACAACCACCCATACCACCAAAAAAGCCATTTACAAAGTTGGCAATCCCTTGGCCGCGGGCTTCCCGGTTTTTATTGCTTTTCGTTTCGGTCATTTCATCCAAAATACTGGCTGTCAGCAGCGATTCCAGCAGTCCAACCAGTGCCATCGTAAAGGAATACGGCAGCAAAATCCGCAAAGTATGCCACGACCACTCAATTTGCGGCAAATGGAATGAAGGCAGCGAGCTGGTTAGCGTACCGATATCTCCTACCGTTTTCACATTCAATCCAAATACATACGTAATGATCGTCATAATGATGATTGCCGTCAATGGAGCAGGAATGCTTTTCACAAATCTCGGTAAAATATACACAATGAGCAGCGTCCCCGCTACCATCGCGTACATGATCCAATTAGCTCCATGAAAGTGGGTGAGTTGCGCCATAAAGACGAGGATCGCCAGCGCATTCACAAATCCGGTCATGACCGGCTGCGAAATAAAGCTTATAAAACGACCTATTTTCAATACACCCAGCAGCACTTGTATGATTCCTGCCAAAATGGTAGCTGCAAACAGATATTCCACGCCATGATCCTTCACCAGGCCAACGACCAGCACAGCTACAGCCCCGGTCGCTGCCGAGATCATCGCCGGACGTCCACCTGCAAAAGAGATGACAATTGCCATCGAGATGGAGGCGTACAGTCCGACCATGGGATTGACCCCTGCAATGATCGAGAAGGCAATCGCCTCGGGAATTAGTGCTAGCGCCACAGTCATGCCCGCAAGTATATCGGCCCGGATATTACCGAACCATTGTTGTCTAAGATTCATACTGTCTCGTTCCAGCCTCCTATATTTACAGAGAGTAGCGTGTTGACTCGCAACCCGTGTGTTTCGGGCATCCGTCCAGCTGCCAATCGCCAAGGCTCTCCTATCATTCAGCTCGTCTCTCTCAAACGAACCCGGTCCGTTACATTCAGTCCATCATTATAACGTAAGGAATTTGCAGAGACGAATGAGTTAAAAGGCTGTTTACAGAAAGAAATCATCTATTTCCTTGAAATATCGCCCAGTATCTTCATCTTATTCGTTTTCTTATATTTAAAATTTTCGCAATTACTAAGATTCTAACCTGCTAAAGTTTATCACCTTAACTTCATACTCAGACTCCGCGAACTGTAAATCTTGATCCGCCGTAACCAGTACCAATTGGTTTATAATAGCTGTCGCAAGAATCAATGCATCTGGGGTCTTGAGCTTTCTTGCAAACTTATCTTTTTGTTCTCTTCTGATACGCCCCGCTTTAACTGCGATCTCTGAATTAACTGCAATAAATTCCCCGCCAAGAAAAGGTATCGAATCTAAGTCAGTATCAGTGGGCAACCCGGCTATAAACTCGGACTGAGTTATAACAGAAAAGAAAATATTTTCTTTATCTTCCTCAGCTTGTCGTATCACTCTATCCAAAGATGAGTCAAGCCTATGAAGGGCAATAGCTGCATTCGTATCAAATAAATACCCCCTCTAATCCCAATCCTCTCTGGATTGTTTAACACTCTCTTCGATCTCAAGTAATTGCTCCTTACTTAGGCTGCCTCGGGAATTTAAAACAGCTTGCAACCCTTTCGGTAACGGGGACTCTAAATCAATAACCTCAGTTTCCCCCTGTTTATTTTCTATAGTAACTTTTGATGGTTCAAACCCAATATCACGAAGGAGACTTAGGAGACGTATTCGATGTATATCAGTTAATTTTTTTGCCACTAAAATCACTCCTTAGCAAAAGATTAGTTTCCAGTCATAGCTCGATTGATTCGTTTTCTTATATTTGAAATTTTCGCAATTCCTGTACAAGCTCCGATAGAGCTTCAGCAATCTCCGAGTCCGCATGGTGCTGAAGTAGGCTTTCAAAGTCAGGCAGTGCTTTCTTCAATAATCGATAGCTATAGTCATAATAACTCCAAAAAGCTACCGGATCATAACCGCGTGCTTCTTCCTCTTCCCACTCCAGTTCATCTTCTTCTGGATCGCTGTCTGCCGGCCATAGATATTTTTCGTCCAGCAGCATGGTTAGAGATTCCACAGACTTCTGTGAATCCTCCTGTGCATTTTCCATGTCCAATGCTCCAACAACCGCATGGTACAGTTCCAACTCACTCAGCGTGATATCATCCGAATTTCTCGTATGCATATTACGCAATAAGAAAAGTAACACCCATGGCGTAACCTGCCACAGTGTGCCTTGATGCTCTATCAGATCAGCAATTGCTGCGTACTCCCCGTTGGATATCAATTGTGGCAACTCCGTGCCCCTACCATAAGGAGTAATCAGGCGGTGCCATGGCACATCTGCAATTAGGAGATTATTCATCTTATGTGTATCCATAACCCCCTCCTTCCTGGTCGGTATCTAAAACCTTCCCGATTTAAAAATGGAATACAGTAAAAAGGCAACCATTAAGAGAGCTACAACAAAGCCGATTTCAATGGCAGGTACATTCCACAGCATGGTCGCCTGATGATTCAGCGATGAACCGATAATCAGTCCGACCATAATAATGCTGAACGCTAACAACACGATACTGAATGACAGGCGGTTGCTGATCTGATCCAGCCTGCGCAGAAGCATTTCCAGCTCCGGCACAGTAACCTCCAGCTTAAGCTTGCCCTTGCTGATAATCGAGGCCAAATGTCTCGCCTGTCCTGGCAGTTCCATCAGCGTCTCCACCAGCTCGGTTGCACCACCCAGCAGCTTGCCACGGATACGACGACCACTGAAGCGTTCCTTCAACAGCTTGTTACCAAAGGGCTCAGCCAAAGCAATAATACTGAGATCAGGGTCCAGATGCTCCACGACCCCCTCCAGTGTCAGCAACGCCTTGCCTAGCAACAGGACGTCCGACGGCAAACCAATCCGATGGCGCTGTGCTGCGCCAAACAGGTCGTTCAAAGCGTCACCAATACTGACCTGTGAGAAAGGAACGTCTGAGTAATCTTCGCGTATCTTGTCCAGATCGGCACGCAACGCATTCAGGTCAGTGTCTGGTTCGACCAGACCTAACCGTTCGATAGACCGAACCATGGCATCGGTATTTTTGCGCATCAGGGCAATAATGAGGGAAGCGAGATGATTCTTCATCTCTTCGCTCAGCCTTCCCGTCATACCAAAGTCCAAATAAGCGAGACTGCCATTTTTCAGAACGAGTAAATTCCCCGGATGGGGATCGGCATGAAAAAAACCCTCCATAAAAATTTGATGCAGCATGCTGTTCACCAGCCGCTGCGCCAGTTCTTTCAAGTTATATCCACGGCGTAATAGCTCTTCACGACTACCCAAGTGAGTTCCGTCTAGAAACTCCATGGTCAGTATACGGGAAGAGGTATGATCCCAGTATATTTTCGGAATATAGATATGTGGGTCCTGCTCAAATTGGAGCGCAATCTTCTCTGTGTTACGGGCTTCATGGTTGTAATCCAGCTCCTGAATGAGCGATCTCCCCAGCTCCTCTACCATCTGGCGAAGCTGATACCGCTCTACCCATTCCCAGCGCTTGGCTGCCATAGCGGTCAGTTCCCGCAAAATGTCCAAATCTCGCCGAATAATGCGATTAACGCCAGGACGCTGGATTTTAATGGCGACCATTTCGCCGCTGTGCAGCTTGCCCAAATGCACTTGCCCGATCGAAGCAGCGGCCAGCGGAACATCGTCAAAACGAACCAGTATGTCCTCTAATGACGTGTCCAGCTCCTGCTCTAGAATGCCACGCGCCGTTTCAGATGAAAACGGCGGTACCTGATCCTGAAGCTTAACCAGCTCACGGATAATAGGCTCCGGCAGCAGGTCAGCACGTGTGCTTGCCAACTGTCCAAGCTTGATGAATGCAGGCCCCAGATCCTCCAGCACAAGTCGAATCCGTTCACCTAGCGTTTTGGACTCGGGAGTTTCTCTCGTCAGCCACTTGCGAGGCAATGACAGCAGCTGGAACAGTCCCATTTCTTCCACCATATAGCCAAAGCCATGACGCGCCAGCGCCATGGCAATTTCCCGGTAACGACCGGCGTGCTTCATACGAACCGCCATTTTAATCCAGCCGGTTCGCTTCTTCAGCGTCGCTCGAACCCGTAAGCGCCGCCTTTTCTTTTTCCAGCTCCGCTACCTGTTTTTCCAACAATGCCACACGCTGCTCCAAACTTGTAACATCATTTTCGGTAGGTACTTCCAGCTCCTGCAAAATGCGGCTAACCTGTTCGCGGATCACTGTTTTGAATTGTCCCTGTTCCTCTGCCCCTCGTTCGATCAGACGATCGACCAGCGCTTTGGATTCCGAGGGCGCAAGTTCTCCCCGGTTTACGAGATCCTCGACGGCTTTCTCCACCTTTTCTTTGCTGACAACGGTGAGGCCCCACCCCAATGAGATGGCTTTTTTGAACAAATCGCTCATAATATATCCTCCCCTACCTGTGATTACCTATAGTATAACCTGAAAAGGGGAGCCGCATAAAGCTCGCAGCTCCCCTTCCTCAATGAATGGAATGATCTATGTTTAACCTGGAAAGCGTCCAGCCCACTTGGCAGCCTGAAGCAGCAGCTTGCGGTATCCCTCGTGCTGGAAGCTTGGCTGATTATGTCCAGGCATCAAATAGACGACCCGACCCAAGCCATAGGACAGTGACCATGCCGCCGGCCACCACTCGCCCTCGTGTTCATATTCCATCAGTAGTGTTTTTTCAGTGAATGGATCAAAGTCAAAACGATACGGTTCCTCTTGGATCTCAAACGGCTCGATTCCTTCCATAATCGGATGATCCGGCGCCGTTACTTTGAAGGAAAGTGGTCCGGCAGCCGGATGCCGCAAGAAACGCGCCCCCATTAATTGTGCAATCTCATACCGTCCTTGCAATGTGATTCCGTTATGCAGCACAAGCAATCCACCCCCGCCGCTAACATAGGACAGCAATCCTGCTGTTTGTTGAGGAGACAGAACCTCCTTGCGGCTATCACAGTACGAGATACATAGATCGAATGGGGTTAGATTTTCCTTGAGCAGCATTTTACGATTCTCACTGCATTGTACGGTCATCCAATCCTGTAAAATATGGCTAATCTCTTCGTCCACCCCTTGCAGCGGGTGAAACTCCGGATACGAATAATCTCCTAACAACAATGCTTTTCTTTTTTCCATGATAAATCCTCCTTGCCTGACTTGTATATAAGGACTTTAAAGGCGGGACCCGTGTCATTTATTCTTGTTTGTGGGGTCAAAACGCTCAGAAAATTCCGTTTGGCCCTCATCCATTTCCCATAACACCGCCATCATTGTCCGAGCTACGGCATATATAAATAATTCTACAGACGGCCTATTAAATCCTTTAGCAGAAGATTATAGCATATATGTTCGCTCGGGATAAACTTATTCAAAACTTATTCAAAATTTATAAATCTGAACGATGGCGATTCGGCCTGTTTATGGTATACTCGTAAGAAAAAAAGTGCGTCCATGCTTGATTAACAATAAAGGGCCGCTTTTTGTAAGAATTTATGCTTGCGGTTATAGAATTGATAAGAATTGCCTCAAACCTTATACATTCTATAAATCTTAAAAAACCGGGGAGGTTGCATGAATGAAAAGGACTGGAATGACCCGGCCCTTGGACAGCTTGGGGCGAATTGTGCTACCTAAAGAGTTGCGCATGACGATGGAGATTGACATCGGCGATCCATTAGAGTTTTTTATTGAAGACCAGACACTCATGCTCCGTAAGTACAAATCAACCAACTGTATATTTTGCGGTTCGGTTGATACCAACACCTACTTTAAAGATCAGTTTATCTGCGATGAATGTGCAGCCTCGATGAAAACGGAAGATTTACTTCCGGTCACAGCGACTGAAACCCATTCACCCCCACTTAAGCAAAATATGCATATGAAAAAAATTTATCAGCGCACAGATGTTATTTTGGAGAAAATGAGAGAGCTTATGGAAGAACATCCAGCATCTTCACAAAAACAACTCGCCTCCATGCTTGGTGTGAGTCAGGGAAGGATTTCCCAACTGAAAAAGCTCATGTAAGCGAATCACCAAAAAAGTAATGTATACGCTTCCAAACTATGTAAGGTTTAAGTCTATTGAAATTTAGAAAAGCCGGACCCTTTAGGGGAATCGGCTTTTTTTCGTTTTTATGAAGTAGTGGACTCGTTTGCAAAACTATTGACCGTAAGCCCGGCATTGTTCAACCCAGCGTGCTGCCGCTTTGGGAAGAGAAGCGAGATGAACATGCGTGTAGGCTGCCAAAAGGTTCCCTTTCGCATAGCCCTCGCTCTGGAGACCACGCATCCCCTTGGTTTGATAGGCATAGAAGTAGGGGGCGGATGATTCATCATAGTGCATGACAGAATAATGAAATTCATGTCCCCGAATTGTCTCTCCAGCCTCCAGCAGCAAGCAATCCTGCAAAGCGGTTGCTTCCCGGTATCCCAGTGCGGCCCGTTTCTCCTGCATGCGGACGTCCGACGGAATAACCCCGGCCATGTGATGGGCATTACCCATACGATCCGTAAGTGTCCGTGCCAGTACCATATAACCGCCGCATTCGGCGAATACTGGCATATCCCGGCTCACCGCGTTGCGGATATCTTCCAAAAAGCCTGTATTTGCAGCGATATCTGCGGCAAACTCTTCGGGGAAACCGCCGCCCAGATATAGGCCGCTTGCCTGCTCAGGTACGCGTTCTCCCGCCAGAGGACTGAAATAGACAATCTCCGCTCCCGCCTGACGTAGCAAATCCATATTTTCCGGGTAGTAAAAATTGAAAGCCGCGTCTCTGGCGACGGCGATGACGGGACGTTCCTCGGTATCAGCTTCATGCCCTGCTGATGGAAGCCAACCCGGGGAAAACAACGGTTGTGCGGGCAGAGACAACGGCGGAGCCGAATCTGCCAATGCCCGCAGTGCATCCAGATCCGTACCCGCGCGGATCAGCTCTGCCGCCCGTTGGAAAAGCGGCTCCAGCTCGCCGCGTTCCACAGCAGGCACTAATCCCAGATGACGCTCGGGAATATCCAGCCCGTCATCACGCTTTAACCAGCCGAGCACGGGGATGCCGCACTCCTGCTCAATCGCCTTTTTGACGATGCCATAGTGCCCTTGGCTACCGCAGCGATTCACAATTACGCCCACAATGCGCAGCTTGGGCTCCAAGCGCTGAAAGCCGAGCACAATAGCGGCGGCGCTTCGTGCCATACTGCGCACGTCGACCACCAGCAATACAGGGCTGTCCGTCAGCATGGCGATCTCAGCGGTCGAGCCGGTGTTGCTGAGCGGGTCCTTGCCGTCATACAGCCCCATGACGCCTTCAATCACGGAAATATCCGCGCCTTCAGAAGCACGGATAAAGATTTCACGCACCGTATCTGGTGAGGTCATCCATGAATCCAGATTACGGGAAGAAGTCCCGGTCGCGGCAGTATGATAGGTCGGATCAATATAATCCGGTCCGCACTTAAAACCCTGCACTCGCAGGCCGCTATCGGCGAACGCCTTCATCAGCCCGAGGGTAACCGTCGTTTTGCCTGCACCGCTGCCTGTGCCAGCAACAACAATACGGCTTCTGCGCGTAGCGGCAGATGGATCAGACTGTACAGCAGCCTGCTTCATGACGTCAGTCATAGGAAACCCGCGCTACAGACAACGTCATATTGCCGCTTTTTTTCTTCTCCAGCAGCCAATGGTCTGCACCAGAAGACAACAAGGCTGAAGGTTCACTGACCCCATATGCGCCAGTGTATTTGAAGACGGTTTCCGATGGATTGGGAAGCTGCACCGTATTCAGCTCTGACGGAGTATACGTCACCAGTTCCCAACCGTATTTGGCGCAAAGAGCAAGTAAGCCCTCTTCGTCCTTTTTCAGATCAATAGTGGCAATATTCCGTACGCTTTTCACGGACAAACGCAGCTCCTTCAAGGTGTCCAGCACACCCGCCTCCAGCTCCTCTAATGCAGTCCCACGGTTGCAGCCGATGCCAAGCACCAAGCTTTTCGGACGGTACAGCACGCCATTAGAAAGAAGCTGCTCCTCTTCCTCCGGCTCCAATAAACGGTCACTCACGACCAACGCGGCGTTAAATGGTTCTTGTAATGCTTCTGCCGTCGAAGCATATACCTTGATATGTCCAGGTACAGGCTTGTCATAACGCCACCAGTTCCGTTCGCCTGTCTCTTGTATGAGCGCAACAGGCTCCTCGTTCACAACAGCGGCGCTCACAGGAGTGGCCTTGTCGAAGCTATCGACCACCCATCCCAATTCCCGACCAAACATGTCCACCGGAATCGTGCCCTGCACGTCTGATGCAGTCGTGATTACAGCACGTGCGCCTAGTACAGTCGCTACATGGCGGGTCAATTCATTGGCGCCACCCAAATGGCCAGACAATACGCTAATGACATGCTCGCCTCGATCATCAATGACAACTACCGCTGGGTCTACCTTTTTATCCACCAAAATTGGTGCAATCATACGAACTACTGCACCGAGAGAAATAAACAAAATAATACCGTTATATTGTTTAAATAAATCCGGCAAAATCAGCTTGACTGAGCCTTCGAACAACTGAATGCCACGCTCCTGCTCGTCGCCACGCTCAAACTTGGACATGTAATACACATCCGTGCCCGGAAAGCTGGCTCCCAAATTGCGAACCATTTCCACTCCATGCTTCGTGATCGCCACAGCGGCAAATGGATTACTCACCGGACTTCACTCCCTTCCGGTAGCCATGGGTGAACGACTTGTCGTACAGCTTGGAACGATGCGCATCCTTGTCCACCAGTCCCGGGTCCAGCGCCCAGCCTGCCAGAATCATGGCATGCATCGTTATGCCTGCTGCACGCAGATCAGCTGGCAATTGGGCAAGCGTCGTGCGTACGATCTTTTGATCCGGCCAGGTCGCTCGCTGTACAACCGCTACAGGTGTGTCCTCGCTCCAGCCTGCCGCCAGAAACTCAACGACTACCTTCTTCGCCAGCGTTGCACTGAGGAATAAGGCCACTGTGCAGTGATGGGATGCCAAATCACGCAGCTTTTCCCGATCTGGTACAGGTGTACGGCCTTCGGCACGTGTCAGAATGACGGTCTGCGTCAGGTCAGGCACAGTTAGCTCTGCACCCAACACGGCCGCAGAAGCAAAGACCGAGCTGACGCCCGGCACGATTTCGTATGCTACTCCGCGCTGCTTCAGCAACACCATCTGCTCCAAAATGGCTCCGTACACTGCCGGATCGCCTGTATGTACGCGAGCTACACTGCGTCCAGCCTGCACAGCCTCGCTCATGATCTCGACCTGCCGCTCCAGGTCCATGCCTGAGCTTTGCAGTACCTGCGCCTCTGGTTTGGCCGTGGCAATCAACTCGTCGTTCACGAGTGAATCCGTGTACAATACCACATCGGCCGTGCGTAGAATCCGGGAGCCTTTGACAGTAATCAGCTCCGGGTCGCCGGGACCTGCTCCTACAATATATACTTTGGGCTCCAACGTCATTTGCTCACCACCATTAAACTCAAATATTCAAGTTCCTGTCCGCGCAGCTCACGTGCGTTGCGCCATACCATTTCATAAGGAGAAGTGACCTTGGTAATGACAGAAGCACGGTCCCCAAGATGGAGTTCATCCAGCACATCCAAAATCAAATCCAGCACCTTGGCAACCTTGATAAACACGACCGTATCGTGATTCTCAATCGCCCGCTTCATCGCTTCCCGATCATCCGTAGCCGGAATAATACCGACCTGCTGATCTCCGTCTGCCAAAGGCAATTCCAGCGCTGCCGCCGCCCCCAACACAGACGAAATGCCCGGAATAGATACAATCGGCACCTCAGGATGGAGATCCTTCATGAGCCGTGCCAAATGAATAAAGGTACTGTACAGATTAGGGTCTCCCTCTGTGACAAAGGCTACATCCTTGCCTTGACTCAGTGCCTCCCAGCAAGCAACCACCGTTTTGTTCCATTCACGCTCCAGTACAACCGGGTCCTTGGTCATTGGAAAAATGAGTCCCAGCATCTCCTTTTCCTCCGGGTTGACGTACAACTCCACGATCTCGTGAGCATACGACTTACCTCCCCGGCGTTTCTTCGGATAAGCCACAACTGCACATTCCTGAATCATGCGATACGCCTTGACTGTAATCAGCTCGGGATCACCCGGCCCCACGCCTACGCCGTAAAGTGTTCCTGTTGCCGCTGTATTCATGCTGTCTCTCTCCCCCTCTTGAATTACCAGCTTACTCCCCTGAAACTTCATCAGCCACGTCCACCACCGGCTGTCCTGTAATAACATATATCGGATTGAGTCCATCAAAACGAGTCATATTCAAAATCGGCTTGCTACGCGCTGTTTGCAGTAACGTCACCGAAGTATCGAGTCCTGCTGCTTGCATCGCCTTCATACCGTCATGCAACGTCTCAATCGTTGCAGCATTCACTACAATTCGTCCATCCTTACGTAGACGGGAAGCACACAGACGAATCAGCTCAGCCAATTCTCCCCCGCTCCCACCGATAAACACCGCATCCGGGTCTGGCAGATCTTCCAATCCGGCAGGCGCTTTGGCATGAATGACCGGGAAATCGGTACGGAATTTGATTTTGTTTGCTTCGACATTAGCCAGATCGCCTTCATTCTTCTCAATGGCAAATACTTGCCCATACCTGGCCAGCCGCGCACATTCCACCGCTACAGAGCCGGAGCCTGCGCCGATATCCCATACGATGCTTCGTTCGGTCAGACGCAGCTCGGACAAGCTGAATACGCGTACTTCACGCTTCGTGATCAGCCCTTTTTCCGGCTTGCGCTGGTGAAATTCCGCATCCTCGAAGCCAAATCCCCGACGAATTGCAGGCACGTCTTCGCCCTTACGGCGGCGTAAAATAACCACATTCAATGGTTGGAACGTTCTCTGTGCCATCTCTTCCAGCGTATAATGCTGATACGCCTCATCCGGTCCGCCCAAATGCTCGCCGACAAAGGCATCATATTCCGTCATGCCATAATGCAGCAAATAGGCAGCGACTGTGGCGGGATGATTTCGGTCATCCGTCAGCAGCGCGACCTTGTTCTGTCCGTCGATCCGCTGCGCCAATCCGGTCATCGGACGGCCGTGTACGCTTTCCAGCACCGCATCCTGCCAGCTTTCACCGAGACGCGCAAACGCCAGCTGAACCGAGCTGAGATGCGGCAAAATATCCAGATGTTCAGCCCCCAGCTTGGCAGACAAATAACCTGCAATTCCAAAAAAAAGCGGATCGCCTGACGCAAGCACGACAATATCCTTGTCATTGCGCAACCGTCCCAATTCTTCTACCACGGCAGATAAGCCGCTCTTTAATGTTCGTTTTTCCCCTGCGAATGCCTTGAAAAAGGCTAGCTGGCGTTCTCCACCAACCAGCAGGTCGGCACGCTCAATGTGCTCCAGCGTCTCCTGCGACAGACCTGCCGCTCCATTTTCACCGATACCAATGACACGAATCACTCTACTCACCGACTCTCGCCCTCCCCAGCACGTTCCCTTTCATCGTTACCAGTACCATTTCCACGACAATTCCACCACCTGCATGGTCCAGACAATGCTGACATCCATAGGTACACAGCTTTTCAAAAAAGCTCAGCGCATTCGCTTCGGTCATCATATCTGCCACCTGCGTAGCTGTATTCGCCTCTGCCACTGCCGCTGCAAGCGACTCGTCCACACCTGCTTCACGCGCGACCTCAGCCAAAAAGCCAAAGTCCACCGGTGCGCTCTTGGAGTGAACCATCATGACACCTTGAGCTACCTTCGACAGCTTGCCGGGCATACCGACGAGAATAATCTTTTTCATTCCCAGCCGTTTCCCGTGCTTAATGGCAAAGCCGACAAAATCCCCCATCTGAATAAAGGCCTCTTCCGTCAGCTGATCGTACATTTGCATGGCATATTTTTCACTGCTGCCACCCGTGGTCAGGACTATTTCCTGGCAGTTCATCGCTTGCGCAACCGATATGGCCTGCACGACACTGGCTTTATAAGCTGACGTGGAAAACGGAACGACCACACCACGCGTGCCTAGTATGGAAATACCGCCAAGAATGCCAAGTCGCCCATTCAACGTTTTCTTGGCAATTTCTTCACCGTCCGGTACGCTGATGACGACACGGACACCTTTGGCCGATCCGTGCTCTTCAAGCACGCCTGTCACTGCCTCCGTAATCATCCGGCGCGGCACCGGATTAATCGCTGCTTCCCCGACAGGCACAGGCAGACCGGGCTTCGTTACCCGCCCCACGCCGATGCCACCGTCCAGCTCAATGCCCGGCTCCTCGCGCCAGCTAACAGAGGCGCTAATTCTCGCCTGATGCGTGGCATCTGGGTCATCGCCACCGTCCTTGATCGTCGTGCAGGAAGCTTCGTCCGCGTCCAACACAGGCTCAATCAGCTCAAACGCATGATCAAAGCCCGCGGGCAGCGATATCACTGCTTCCTTCGGCGGAATGCCCGTGATGAGCAGTTGTACCGCTCCTTTAGCCACTGCAGCCGCACAAGCTCCAGTCGTAAAGCCTGACCGCATTGGCTTGTCCGGTGCGGGAGCTTCACCGCTTTTCATCCGTTTGGGCCTGTCGACGGACGCCGCTTCCTTTTCCATGTCAATTCCTCCTTAACCTCTTCTGCTGATCATGTTCCAATTCATTTCATGATACAGCAAACGGACAACCGCATCTAGCGGACAGCCATTAAGGAGATCGCATTCAATGCTGCTACGACAATTGTACTGCCGCCCTTGCGTCCAATATTCGTAATGAACGGAATATCCAGCTTGCGCAGCTCGTCCTTGGATTCTGCCGCCGAGACGAAGCCTACGGGCATGCCAATTACCAGTCCGGGCTTAGCTGCTCCTTCTTTCACCAGACGAATTAACTCCAACAACGCTGTCGGTGCATTACCAATGGCATAGATACCGCCTTCGCCCGCCTGAATCGCTTTGCGCATCGAAATAATGGCGCGTGTCGTATTCAGCCTTTTCGCTTCTTCCATGACGTCAGGGTCAGATATGTACACATGCACATCCCCACCAAATTGACGGATACGATCCTTGCTCAGCCCAGCTTGAATCATTTGCACATCCGCCACTACCTGCTGTCCTGCGCGAATAGCTGCAACCCCGGCTTCAATCGCTTTTGGATGAAACACCATGCTGCGGCCCAGCTCAAAATCAGCAGATGCATGAATGACACGCTGTACAACGGGATATTGCTCTGCTGTAAAAGGATGCTCTCCCAGTTCTTCAGTGATCATCTCGAAGCTTTTGCCTTCAATCTCCTGCGGCTGTACCGTTAGCGGTTTGAAATCTGTTTTAAAATCCATCGTATCGACCACTCCCTTATGGAAAATTAGAAAATTAAATTAGCTTAGAACATTAAAGTTACCTATTGTTCCACTACGCAGTCGGATGGTGCTTCCCATCGCCACCGCCCCCGGATTCCTTGAATAAAACTTATGATCAGCGTAGAAATCCGGGGACAAAAGCGACCGCTACGCTTGTACAGCACCATTCCGACTACTCCGTTTTATATTCATTTTTCAAGTTCGTCTTATATAGGGAAAATAACATTCATGTTAAGGAGTTACAAACACCTCTACACAAAAACTGCACATTTTAAGATGACTATATTTTAAATACATGCCAGAAATCGTTCTGAATTCATCGGATTGACTGGACCGACCAACTTCATAGGCTTATGTCTTAAAGCACAGACTCCTCTTTGTCTATACGCAATGCGTCGATGACTCCGTCGAAATGATCAAATACTGTGCCAAATTCCACTTCCGGCCTGGAAATCAAAAGTACGTGAATCCCCAGCTCCAATGCAGATTGAACCTTTTCATCCACTGCTCCCGTGCGTCCGCTTTCCTTGGTGACCATCACGGTCGTGCCATAGTGCTTGTACAATGCTTCATTCATCTCGCGGGAAAAGGGTCCCTGCATGGCAATAATATTCTTTTGCTCCATGCCCAGTTCGCTACATTTCTCCATATTGTCCAAGCGCGGCAGCATGCGTGCAACCAGACGAATCTCCGGGTCTCCGAGTAAATGCTTGGTGAACGTGCCGAGCGTCTTACTGCCTGTCGTAAGCATTACAGAGCCTTTGAGTTGCTTCGCTTCTAATGCGGCCTCTTCATAGGAAGACACGATGTGGAGCAACGGATGATTGTCATATACCAGTCCCGTTCGCTCGTAGCGAATATAAGGAACTCCGGATACGCGAGCGGCTGTCATCGCATTCGCATGTGCTTCTTCTGCAAAAGGATGACTGGCATCAACGACGGCCAGTATTCCCTGCTCCCGAATCATTGCAGCCATTTCATCGGCTGTCATTCGTCCTGTACGTACGTCTAGTCCCACTTCGGACAAGCTGGCTGCCGCGCTTTCGGTTACGACCGAGGTCAATACGCTGAAGCCATTGTCACGGATTTGCAGCGCCAATTCCCGAGCGTCGCTCGTTCCGCATAGCATGAATATCATGAGCCCTTCACCTGCCCGCTTCCGTTCACTACAGATGGCGTATGTGAATGCTCGTGATGGTGATCATGGTCATCATGGCTGTGAGCATGGACATGCTCATGAGTGTGATCGTGGCTGTGTGTATGGTGATCATGATGATCGTGCTCATGTGCATGATGATGATGTTCATGGTCGTGCTCATGCTCATGATGGTGATCGTGGTCATGATCGTGGTGATGATGGTGGTGCTCCTGCGCCTCCAGACGGAACTGGCAGTTATCACAATTGGCCGTAACCTTGCCAAACAAGCCTTCCTTAGCTCGCTCCAGCACCAGTTCAATCAATTGGGGATGGAAACCAAAATATCCGCCCATCTCCACTTGTAATGTAGGGTGAGCCTCGGCAAATTCCTGGGTCATTTCTCCGATGCGCTTAATCAGCACACCCGTGAACAGAAAATAGGGAAGCACGATAATCTTTTTGGCCCCCAATCGTACACAACGCTCCAATCCATCGGGAAAAGAAGGCTGCGTCACACCGATAAAGCTGCTCTCTACCCACGTATAAGAAAGCTGCTCCCACAGCATACGGGTGATTTTGAAAAAGTCACTGTTCGCATCTGGATCGCTACTTCCGCGTCCTAACACAAGTACCGCCGTTTCTTCGTCGGATACCTCGGGAAATGCCTCTACAGCGCTATTCATTCCCGCTGGAATCGCAACCGGACGGGCCTCTTTCAAGCGGCTTTGCAGAATGCTGACGATTTTCTCGTGAACACCAATCGGGCGTCCGTATACAAATTCCACCTGCGGATATTTTGCTTTTGCCCGATCAATAGCCATCGGAATATCAATTTTGGCATGTACCGCTGCGAACAAGATAATCGGAATAAGAACGACACGCGTCGCCCCTTTCTCCACACATGTTTGCATCCCTTCAGCAATGCTGGGACGTGCCAACTCCAAGAAACAGGTTTCCACGCACATATCCGGTACCCGGTCTGCCACTGCCTGTGCAAATTCCAGCAGCTCCTGGTTCCCCTCCGGGTCCCGACTTCCATGTCCAACCAACAATATTGCATCCACTGCTGTTTTTTCCTCCTCTTTAATAGGGATAACCTGCATGACGCCCTATTTTATATATATGCTTGTATCCAGTTCATCAGGCCTTCATTCCATTAATCACCACAAACCGCATTCACTTCTACCGTTGCTGGTGCATCTTCATGCCGGAAACCCGCAACGACGCCTACACGTTTAAAAAATTTATGAAAACGCTCATTCGGATGCCCTTTTTCCTTATATTCAGCAATGACGTTCTCCACGATATCAGTAATCTGATCGCCCGGAATCCCTTCCGCTACGGGCTGAGCGGCATGAGCATTGCGACCGAATTTTTTGCCACCGAGGAAGAGGTCGTATCCTCCCTTGCGATAGACGATTCCGATATCCTCCAGCACCGCTCCATAGCAGGCCATACCGCATCCGTTCAAAGCAATACTCGTTTCCTTGGGTGCCTGTAATCCGCCAAGTACAACCTGTAGATGCTCAGCCACAGGCACAGCGTCATCCTTCTCCATATTGCAGAAGTCGCACGCCTTCACCTTAAACACATCGCCAATCGGCATGACAATGAATCGTTCATCCCGCAGCCGTCCGACCAGTTCCTCGGGGTCTGCACACGGCACGCGCAGCACGATCTGATGATCTGGCGTGTATTCCAGCTCGCCGTCATCACCCGCTACCTCGGCGAGCAGCGCCATCTGACGAGCGGTGAACTTCTTGTTTCCCACACCCGGGGAAACGCCCACCTCAAACAGCGCAGGCTTGCCAAAGCCGCCTGTCGCCATCCCGGACGCGGCCCCCGCTCCGGCCACCGCTAACGTTCCGGCGGTGCTCTCGGCGGTAGGCGCTTGCCCGCTCCAGCGAGCGTTGGCTGCGCCAGGCAGCTTGCCGCCTACAGCGAGGCGGCTTAGTGCCTCTGCCGCCAGCGATGCCGGGGCTGCGCCGGTTTGCACAGCAGTCGTTGCCTGCACGGCAGCCATCGCTTGCGGGCGTGCCTGCGTCGCAACCGCAGCGCCGCTCGCGGAGGGTCCAGCGGGCTTAGTCGGGGCTGCGCCTGCCTGCGGTGTATCCTCTTGTGCGCCCAGCGACCACGGCTCCGCTTCCGTGCGGAGACGCTGATGCGGCTTGAGTGCCTGCTCGGTCGCATCTAATGTGTATTTGCGCTGATATCCGCGCGGAGTCACGATCAAGCCGTCATACACCGTCGTCGAGGAATTGCCGATGATTACAGTCGTCAGCATCCCAATGTCATGGTTCAGCATATCTTCCAGCGTCGTTACAATAACTTGCTGACGTTCACGATAAGCACTTTTCACCAACCCGACTGGAGTTTGCGGATCGCGGTAACGCAGCAAAATGGACTGCGTCTCCACAATCTGGCGGGTACGCCGACCACTGCGCGGGTTGTATAATGCAATCACAAAATCGGCCGAAGCCGCTGCTTCTACGCGCTTCACAATCGTTTCCCATGGGGTCAGATGATCACTCAGACTGATCGTGCACGCATCATGCATAACTGGCGCCCCCAACAGTGATGCACAGGACTGAATAGCCGAGATCCCCGGTACGACTTCTACCTCAACCCCGTCCTCGCGTCGCCAGCCTTTTTGCATCAGCACCTCATACACCAGCCCTGCCATACCATAGACTCCCGCATCTCCACTGGAAATGACAGCTACCTTCTTGCCCATCTCTGCTTGGCGAACCGCCTCCTGTGCACGGCTCACTTCCTCTGTCATTCCTGTGCGTACAATCTCCTGTCCGTTCAACAACGGACGGATCAAATCAACGTAGGTATTGTAGCCGATAATGACCTCACTTTCGGCCAGCGCATCCAGCGCCCGTTTTGTGATATGTTCCATATCTCCTGGTCCAAATCCAATCACCAGCAATTTTCCTAATGGGCTCATCGTGCTCCTCCTATTCATCCTTTTCAGGGCAGCTATGCTATCTATTTCAATGATTTATGCACATCGTGTAACTCAAAAAAACCCCATCCTGCCCGGATGGGGTTTCTATGTACGCATCTCTCATCAGACGAACAAACAGCGTAAGAAGACACTATTTGTCTTCCTCCAGCCTGCCGTTGTTTTCCATCTGACTGTTTACGCTTCAAACGCTGCTGCACGTTCATATCCACGCAAACCTCTAGCCAACATGGAAAAAGCAACGTGTGCCTGATTTCCTGATTTCGTACACCCATCCTCTCCGCGAAGGTTAACGGTGCATACAGATCAAGGTAGGTCTCCTGGCTTGGCATCAACGGATTCTTTCGTCTTCCCCGTTTTTCACGAGTGACCATTTTAAAAAATCCTCTTCCTTACAGTGGCGGGACCGCTCGGGATTTGCACCCGATTCCCTGTTACCCTTTGCTCAACCGCAAAGGCACCTTGTCTGTCCGCTATTTGATTATGGGTCTTATCATAACCTTGCCTCAATCAGTTGTGCAAGCACGAAAAACGCTTTATTTCAAGTTCTCTGCTTTATTTTTTAACATATGTAGCAATTCGTCCGGGTCCGCAGAGATACTTAATAACGCTGGGTGCTCGGCCCCGGTAAACCCTTCTTGCACGCTATGACGCACCATTTCTACTAACGGGTCAAAATATCCATTCACATTCAGCAGCCCAATGGGCTTGCGATGAATCCCGATTTGCGCCCAGCACAATACCTCGAATAGCTCCTCGAAGGTTCCCAAGCCACCCGGAAGAGCGATAAACGCATCGGCCATCTCGCTCATTGCCGCTTTACGCTCATGCATGCTTGCTACCTCAATAAATTCGGTAACTCCCCGATGAATGATCTCTGCATCAAATAACAGGGTGGGCATAATGCCAGTGACCTGACCGTCACCCGCCAGCATTCCATCCGCCACCTCTCCCATCAGCCCCCTGCTAGATCCACCATAGATCAGACGGATATGATGGCGAGCCATGGCTTCCCCCAGCTTGCCTGCAGCCTCAACATATACCGATGAATGTCCAGGTCTGGACCCGGCAAATACGCAAATAGAATTCATTAACGTCTCAGCTCCTGTCCTAAGTATCATGCATCGAAACTTATTCATTATATTAGATAAACATTTTCGCTATAACAAAAATCTTTGTCGATGCATGTCCAACAAAAAAAGATAAAGACCTCGTAGGCCCTTATCTTTATTTTACTCTGTATCCCAAAATATAAGTTCATTTTTTAGCATACTGCATTTATAATTTCTATCTCATTTCAATGACCATTCACGATCTTCAGACCACAGCCATGCACCGAATCGTTATGTTCAAAATATTTACCCAACTCCACCATCATCGCGCCCATGCGCTCTTCGGTTGGAAACACGACTCGGTCAATCCCTTCTTCCACTATGGACTGTGCAGTCACCTTCCCTACGGATACAGCAATCACATCCTCACGAAAAGCTTCCAGTAAATCCTCGATTCGATTTTGCTCTCTGGCATATTGGGCCAAAAATCGGATTTGCGGACCACTTGTGAACGTAACAGCATCAACATTACGATGGATAACATCCTCCAGTAACGTCTGCAATTTTGCTTCCTCAGGTGGGATATGCTTATAAGGAAGTACCTGGCGGGTCACTGCCCCCTGCTCGTCCAGCCACTTTACCAACCGTGGAGCTGGATCGCCATGCAGTTGCAACAATACTTCCTTCCCCTTCAGATCGTATGGGGCGAAAGCTCCTGTCAATCCGATCAAACTTCCGTCCTCGTCTCGTACTGCTGGCGTAAAGCCACGCTTTTTGAGTCCATTGACCGTCTTGTAGCCCCGCGCTGCAATGTTGGAGGATTGCAGCAACTCCATAATCTGCTCGGCCACGCCCATATCCTCTGCCATATCGAACAAGGCATCCAGCCCCATACCTGTCGTGAAGATGTACCAGTCCGGAGGGTGCTTCACCCACGATACAACAGCGTTGCGCAGCTCGATATCATCCAAAAAAACGGTGCCCTGGGCCGGGCGCTGTACTGGCTCACCCCCCATCTTCACAACTAGCAGCGCCATTTCTTCTGCTTTACGGGGACCAGCAAGAGCGACTCTCTTACCTGCCATGCGTTGTGCCATTCTGTTGCCTCCCTTGTAGAAGTCGTATTTCTTTCTACCAAGTATACAATCAGAGGGGTAAAAGACAAATAAGAATTACTTTTCCGATAAATACAGTAATCTTATAAGTGGTCGTGTCCTGTTCTGCCTCCATGCTGGCTTTCTTTCTGACTACTGCTATCCCGCTCTCCGTTAGATGCCTTATCATCTCCGCCTCTCCCTTTAGATTTGGGTCGGAGCAACATCCATAGCAACAAGGGCATGATAACAAAAAAAATGATCATCACCGCGGTCCACTCCCGGCTGAAATCATAAATTTGCACGATGTTGGAGAACAGCATAAACGAACAGACGTAACCCAACAAACCTACGGGCCAAACCATCAGACTTCCCCATGCATGGGCAAACATACGCTTTACTGCCAAACTGGTAACGTACAGGTCAACCCCAATCTTCGTAAGAAAGGTCGGTACGGTCAGTGCTGCCACGAACAAGTCGAACCGATCCAGAAAGTCCGTTAGCTGCAATTGACGCACTAGTTCATAGGATGGATAAAATAGCCGGGACAAGATAGGAACACCAATAACCAACTCCGACAGCAACATCAGCATGGTCAGAAATGCGGTTCCGAGCAAATGCCCATACCACGCACTACGCCCATTATAGCTCTTCCCAGAAATCACAAAGGGAACCATCATGATATCGGCCATATATCCCAGCATGCGCCAGCTGCCCTTGATCACTCCATCTACTTCCGGATGTAAATAGGGTCTCAGTACCGAAAAATCCATATTACGCCCGAAAAAAAGCGGCATGGTCAGCAGCGTCAGAATCAACAAAGGTACAAAAATCTCGGTCATATTCACGATGGTGCTTATTCCGCCTTTGGCCATAAACGCCAGAGTCAAAAGCAAAATAAGAGATACGACAACAATCGGAGTCAGCGGCAAAAGTACAACCTCCACCAAATCCGTGATAATTCTCAAATCCCGTGCAAAAATGATCAGAAATAAAATAAGGTAGACTGCAAGCAGCATACGTCCTAGCACAGGGTGAGAGCTCACCATGGCCTGCATCAGGTCCTGATCAGGAAAACGCCGCTTGAGTCTCAACATGGCCCAGATCGGCAAGCATAGCACGATAGCTGCAATTACACAGGTCCAGTAGGCATGTTGATTCGCGTAATCTGCTGCCTGCGCCGGAGCATGTACAAGGGTAATACCGACCTCCATCAATACACCAAGCAGCACGATTTGTCTGGTTGTGAACTGTCTCATGCAGGTACATCCTCCTTTTGCCCGCAGGCATCCATTACACGATTTACAACGTAGGGGGGAGCCACATGTCAATAAAACGGGCCAGCCATGTAGCCACATAAACAGTGCTCTTCGTTGATGTTCCGTAAATCCAGACACCAATGCTAATGACATACAATACGCGTGAGATCCAGCGATTGACGGCAGGTGCATCCCTAATACTTTTGCGGTCAATCAGATACATGAAGAGCATAGCCAGCAATAAAGGTAATAGAAATACTTTATTCATTCTGGATTTGCTCCTTTTTGACCCCGAATGGTTTGGTGACCGCACCGATATTTTCAATATGCACGACCGGATCTATAGTGACCTCCACCTTGGGATACAGTTGATCCCATTGAGGTTTAATCCGTTCCCATTCATCCGGATGACTCGTAATAATAGCCCGGCCCAAACCAAGTACGTCTGAGTGATATTTTTGCTGGATCACCTTGACACCCTCTCCCAGCTCCCTCTTAATTTCCTCGGCTGTCTGCTGTTCCAGCCACTTCAAATTTTCCTCGTTGGAAATATCGAAATCCGTCTCATTTTCCTTCACATTCCCGTTACAGTTCATATGAACGGTCATGCGAATATCGTTCCCACGAATATATGGCTTGATATGGACATTATTTTCGATGAGGTGTACAGATATGTAGCCTCTACCTTTGGGAGGGTGGATAAATATTTCTGTCTCCTTGGCTTGCTCCATACCCAACAGCAGGAATCGACTGAGGTGGTTATCTATAATCCCTGTTAACCTGTCTTTCCGAAATACAGCTAGCCCATCGACCTGAATATTTGTCTTCTTGTCTTTAAGATTAGAGGGGCCATTCTTCACCAGAGACATCACCGGCACCACCGGGTCAATACCATCCAGCAGGACGGAATTTATCAGCAGCTTAACAGAACGAGGTTTTTTCATATAGGAATAGTTGAGCTCACGCACCATTTCTGCCGGATATTGCTCAATCGGGGCATCTGCCTGAAGCACTTCCATCGCTGATCCCTTCGTAATAACAACCAGGGAAGACAGACGGTTTTGCGGAATACGCGCCAGTACATCCATCATTTTGTTAATCCCTTCCCGCGCCAGCGTCTCACCGAACAGCAGCACCCGTCGATGGGAGTAATTCAGCGTTCGCGAAACCGCACGCTGTTCCTCGGTGCTTGCTCCCCGGAAGCTTGGGCCTGTTTTGGACTCCAGGTAGTAGGATTTCGTACCACTTGTACCTCCCCCTCCTCCTGTACTGCCCGAAGATCCAAGTTGTCCGGGTAAAGCGATTTGCATCGTTACCCGGTATTGATCGCCTTCTTTATCCAGACCCGTGCCCATCACAAAGGCCACATCGTTCACTTCACGGCGATCCCAGCATCCTCCCAAAAGAACAGAACAAAGCAGCAAACAACAGAGCACAGCCGCTTTACGTATTTGTTGTGTATCGGATTCGGGCTTCATCACCATCCCTCCTCGGTTGTAGGCGATCCATTCATCTTTTCCTTCGCTCGTTTGTTGTTGTCTTTACCAATCCAGGAAGGACGTTTAGTCATTTTCCACCAAGGCGCGCGAACGACGATATCCTTTTGATCCATATGTTTGTATGGGCTATATCCGCTCATATAAGGAACACCAAACGATGTTAACTTGGTTAGATGCGTAGCAATCAGCGTTGTCGCAATAATGATCCCAAACAATCCGAATAATCCCGCCATCAGCATAATTGGAAATCGTAGCAGACGAACCGTGATGGCAAAGTTAAAACGCGGGATGGTAAACGACGCAATACCTGTGAGCGACACAATAATGACCATCGGGGCCGATACAATCCCTGCTTGTACAGAGGCCTGACCGATGACTAGCGCTCCAAGGATACTGACAGCCTGACCGACCGTTTTGGGGAGACGAATCCCCGCTTCTCGTAACGCTTCAAAGGAAATTTCCATCATTAGTGCTTCCACCAAAGCGGGGAAAGGGATAGACTCACGCGCTGCCGCAATACTCAAAATAAGCGTCGTCGGCAGCATATCATGATGATAGGTCGTCACCGCTACATATAATGCAGGCAGAAAGAGAGCCAATATGAGAAAAAGAAAACGAATCCAGCGCACCATATTACTGATAAAAAAGCGCTCGTAATAGTCTTCGCTCGCTTGCATCATCTGCCACATCGTGACTGGCCCAATCAGGGCAAAGGGCGTTCCGTCTACAAAAATAGCAAAACGTCCTTCCAATAATTGCGCAGTGACGGTATCCGGGCGTTCGGTGTATTCCATTTGCGGAAACGGCGAAAACGGGTGATCCTCAATCAGTTCCTCAATATATCCAGTCTCCAGAACACCATCAATTTTAATATCGCTAAGCCTTTTTTTAACATCCTCCACCAGTTTTGGATCTATGATCCCTTCAATATAAGTAAGGACGACGCTCGTTTGAGTTTCTGTTCCGATGGTCATGCTGTACATCTTGAGCTTGGAGGTTTTCAATTTGAAACGTAACAGTGCCGTATTGACGCGAAGTGTCTCTGTGAATCCTTCACGCGGTCCACGAATAACCGATTCGGTCTGCGGTTCCTCCACTCCACGGCGGACACCCCCCTTGGCGCTAAAAATATACGCACGAGGCGTGCCATCTACAAACAAGGCGGCATTGCCGTCCAGTATCGCTGCCGATACCATCTTCCATTCGTCCATCGTTTTGGTCTGGGACATGGAGATACGAGTTTCATCCAGCGGCTCCAATTTGCCGTTCACTTCAGGGTCCTTGAGCATCATGCCCAGAATGACAGGCCGCAGAATATGGTCCTGCAAATCCTCCGATTTTACCGTACCTTCAAAATAAGCCAATAACCCTTTGCGTTCAGGGGAAATCATGAGCTCTCGATAGACGATATCAGAGCAATCCTTGAAAATATCACGCAAAGCAATCAAATTGTCTTCCACACTGCTACGCAGCGGCTGTTCCAGCCATGAAGACTCAGGCAGTCCTTTAGGCACATTGAAATTTCGTGTCTTGCGGTCTGCGGCTGGAATCGCTCGCCGGCTCCACGGTGGCTTCGGCAACTTGGGAAAGCGCCCTTTCTTCATCGTTATTCCCCCTTTACGAATGAGCCGAACAGATAATATGACATATAGGATGTACCAGCCTGCAAAGGATTATGTATCCAATGAACTCAACATGTTGAACAGATAACAAAAAGACCCTGCACTGATGCAGGGCCTTCGAAAATCCATTATAAATCTGGAAATTTATGATAAAGGAATGATTAATCTCCCCAATACTCCTCGGGATGGTATTCAATCTCAGAACTAGCTTTGAACGTAAGCTCATCTGTCTGATCATGATATTCCACGCTTTCCGGGGTGACGTAATACCAATGCTTCACCACGGGTCCATCGTCTACCGGCGTTACAAAACGAAATACGTTCAACTCCCCGCTATAACGCACAATCGCCTCCGCCGTCTCATGCGGCAGTCCTTGAAGCGTAAAGCGAAACACGCCGTCCGCCGATTCCAAATGGCAATCGAAAACCTGCTTGCGGCTGTCAGCAAAGCTACGTCCCGTGACGGCATGCTTGATCAGCCATGTTTCCTGCTGCGCCATTGTGCGCACCTCCTTTTAGGGCAAATCAATCAACATATAAAAAACAGAATCTTCTGCTTTCAGTGAGAGCTTCGGCTCCTGCTCAATACGAGCGGAATCGCGTCCTTGCAGAATATGTTCACCGTTCACACGCAGCGAGCCTTCGATGACGAATAGGAACACGCGCCGACCCTCGGCCTGTGTGAATTCTACTTGCTCTCCAGGCTGAAGCTTGCTTAAATAAATCGTTAAATCCTGATTGATTGCAGCTATTTCACCCTCTGTGCCTGGTACGCGCTTTCCGGCAACGACAGGCAGAAGCTGACCGTGAAGACGCTCAGGATTGAACGCTGTAGCCTCATATGACGGTTTCAGGCCTCTCGTATGCGGGCTAAACCACAATTGCAGTAGACTGACATCCTCCGTTTGTGAAGCGTTGTGCTCCGTATGAATGATGCCGTGGCCCGCTGACATTCGCTGAATGCCTCCAAAACGAGTCACCGCTACATGTCCACGGTTGTCTTCATGACGCAATTCCCCATACAGCACAATCGAAACAATCTCCATATCACTGTGCGGATGCGCCCCAAAGCCCCGTCCCGGTGTGATGACATCGTCATTACAGACACGCATAGGACCAAACGCTGTATTGTTCTCATCCTGATACTCCGCGAATGAAAAGCTGTGACTCCCCCGCAGCCAGCCCTTATCGAAGCTGAATCGGGAAGCCGCCGGATATATTGTAAACATAATAGCCCTCCTTCAGGAAGAAAAATGAGATCAAATCCCTCTCATTGTAACCGAGCCCCAGCGATAAAGCTACGCCTCTGTCTGAGTGATAATTTCGTCTATAAAAGACTGCAAAGTACTGGTAACAAAGGCTTCCTTACGCCGGATAAACACCGTTGTTACTTCATTGTACGGCTCAGGCATCGCATGACCGCAGACAAGGCCTTGAGCCACCAGCCCACTGATCGACGATTCGGGAAAAACAGTCATTCCAATACCAGCCGCCACACTGCCGATAATTGTCTCAAATGTCCCAAACTCCATAATCTGCTTGGGAATAATCCCCTCCATCTTGAGCCAGGTTTCCAGCCGTCCCCGGTAGCCGCAACCTTTTTTATACAGCAGGAGTGGACGGGTTGTAAGATCCTCAACAGAAAAGTCATCTCCTTGGGATACGAGGACCAGCTTTTCCTGAAATACATCAAACTGTTCAATCAGCGGATGCTTCACCGGCCCGGTCACAAAAGCTCCATCCAGCCGCATTTCTGCAACCTCCTGCACCAGAGACTCTGTAACCCCGGCCTTGAGGGACAACTCGACATCCGGGTACTTGCTATAGTAAGCATGTAAAATGGCCGGGAGGGCAATGACAGTCTCCACAATGCCAATCTCCAGCACCCCCGAAGGTGCAGAGGTATTCTGAAACGCATGTTTCATTTCCTCGAATTGCGATAAAATGCTTTTCGTATATTGCAGCAGACGCTTGCCCTCGGCATTGAGGATCATTCCCCGCTTATGTCTATTAAATAAAGGCGTTTGCAGTTCCTTTTCGAGCAGCTTGATTCTGGCCGTTACATTGGACTGGACATAGCTAAGCTCGGCTGCAGCCTTGCTGACACTGCCATTCGCAGCCACCGTCTGGAAAATGTTTAAATCGTTCAGATCCACTACTGCTCCCCCTTATTGTGAAGGACAATGGGCCATCAAAATTGACGCGCCTTGTCACTTATTATCATTTTAAATGATCATAATGTTTATTTTCAATCATTTTACCAACAGCTTCCTATCCTTTATGATGTGTCCATAAGATATGTCCGCTGAGACCGGCAAGGAGGAGCTTTTGTACACCATGAACAGACAAATCATGACCGGATCTTTATTATGCCTAATCGCCAGTATGTCCTGGGGGGCGATGTTTCCGGTTTCGCACATTGCATTACAACATATCAATCCACTGTACTTTTCATTTTTGCGCTATTTATCGGTTACACTCATTTTAGTCGTGCTATTGTGGCTCAAAGAGGGACGGACTGCATTTCGCTTTGAGGGCAAGGGTAAGACGTTGTTATTCTTCGGGACCATGGGATTCACCATTTATAATATGGCCGTTTTCCAGGGGCAGCACGCGATGGGGGCAGTAGGTACTCTCGTAGCCTCTATAATGGAAGTTCTAATGCCGATGATTTCCATTGCGATGGTGTGGATCATGACCCGTAAAATGCCTCCGAAATATACACTAATCAGCATGGTGATTGCGCTGGCTGGGGCTTTACTAGTGATCACGAACGGAAAATGGACCTTTTTCACGCTTGCCGGACAACATTTACTGCCGCTGCTGCTTATTTTCGTAGGCGTCGTCGGATGGGTCGTATATTCCATGGGAGGCAGCCATTTTGCAGGATGGTCTACTCTTCGGTATTCAACTCTAACCTGCCTGCTCGGAACTCTCGTCTCCTTCGTAGTCGTCACATTTGCCTCTGCGTTCAACTGGATTGTGGTACCGGACTGGCAGGCTGTGTGGTCAGTTAAATACGAAATGAGCTTTATGATCCTGCTTCCAGGGCTAGCCGCCCTGCTTAGCTGGAATGCCGGAATCCGAAAGCTGTCTCCACTGAACGGAATTCTATTTATTAACTTTGTACCGATTACCACGCTGGTACTCATGTACTTCCAAGGTTATGCTATTAGCCGTTTTGAACTATATGGTACAGTGTTAGTCATTTTCGCACTGATTCTGAACAATATGTTTCAGAGAAGTTCGCTGCGTCCTTCCGACAGCTCACGGGATGTCCGTTTCCGCCTGGATCGCCGCAAGTCCTTCCAACGTTAACTTCTAACTCTGCAAACCAAAAATTATGCTAAAACATTTAAAAAAAGCGCCTGGATACAGAGTACAATCTCCTGTATCCGGGCGCTTTTTATCATTTTAAGATTTTCCTTCAACCTGAAACCGTCCAACCAGTTCGCGTAGCTCCTCTGCCATTTGGCTCAGGTCCGCTGTAGATGAAGCAATTTCCTCTATAGAAGCGAGCTGTTGCTCAGCTGCCGCTGAGATCGACTCGGTGTTGCTCGCTGCCTCGTCCGAAATGTGGGAGATATCGCTCATAATATCTACGACACCTACAGTCCCCCGTGCCATTTCCTGAGTCACTCCGGTAATGTCATTGATATGCTCCATAGCTCGTTCCACGGCCTGGCTGATTTCCGCAAAGGATTGCTCAGACGTGGTTACCGAATCAATGCCTTCCGTCACCCGTGTCCGCGCTTGATGCATAGCACCCAGAGCATGATTCATATCCACCTGCATCGCTTCAATGCGCTCCGAGATCAAGGTAGCCGATTTGGCGGATTCCTCAGCTAGCTTACGCACCTCCGTAGCGACCACGGCAAATCCCTTACCATGATCCCCAGCGCGTGCGGCCTCAATGGACGCATTCAGAGCTAACAGATTGGTCTGTTTAGCGATACCGGATATAACGCTGATAATATTCACGATTTCACCGGAGCGCTCATTGAGGGAGTCCATGGCCTGTCCGAGATCGTTAACGGTCTCGTCGATGTCATGCATCTTCTGTACAGCCTGCGTAGCAGCCTTGCTACCCTCCTGAGCCGACTCGGCGTTCATCTTCACATGTTCAGATACGCCCAGCATACGCTCGGATACGTTCGCTGCTTGCTGAGCAAGCTCCTCCATATGTACAGAGCCGTGCTTGACGCTCTGCACCTGACGTTCGCTGCCCACAGCTACTTCCTGGATAGCAATGGTGACATGCTCAATCGCTTGGGTCGTCTGATCTGCACCCGCAGCCAGCTCCTCCGCTGAAGAACTTACCCGATCTGTCGTTTCGTGTACGCTTCGAATCATCGTGCGCAAACTATCGACCATAGTTTGGAAGTGAGAAGACAATTCGCCTACCTCATCCGTTTTTCCAGTTTCCAAATCGCCCGTCAAATCTCCTTCACTGATTCGTTCTGCTGATTTTTGCAGCTTACGAATCGGTACCAGAACAGAACGGGTGATCAGGAAAATCGCGATAAGCGCAATCACCAATGAGGCAGCCAACACAAAAATGGTTACATAACGTATGGCAGCGGTGGCATCACTAATCTCGGATTGATAGAAGGTACCTGCTATTTTCCAGCCGGTATCTTTATTCGTTACATAGTTCAGGTACTTCTCTTGGCCTTCATACACATATGTATACTGCCCGCTCTGCGCAGCATACATATCATTTATAAAGCTTGCATCAAGAGATGTACCCGGCTTAGCCGTAGGGTGGACTACAAATTTTTTCGTATGATCCAAAATGATGATATACCCCTCCTGGCCGACTTTGATGGAGGCCAGTTTGCGTACACTTTCCAGATTTAGAGAAATCCCGATAACCCCGGACTGGTCGGAAAGCGTCTGAGATACCACCACAACAGGAATACCTGATGAATTGATGATAACAGGGGTGATCGCTACCTTACCGGGTTGCTTCATCGCTTCGATGTACCATGGCCGTGTGCGAGGATCAAATGTCCCTTCGTCCTCCTTGGGCACCCCCCGAATCATCAGCCCGTCCGGTGTTCCAACAAAAATATCCGTCGCATCTTCGTGCAAGCCCTTGTATTGAATCAGTTTGGGCTGAATCAATGGGCTGTTTCGACCATCTATCATTGAGGCGTCCAGACGCTCCGCCAAATACTTCGCATCTTTAATTTTACTGGCGATTGCGTATTCAATAATCGAGTTAGCCGTCGCTACACCCTGATTTGCACTGCTGTAGAGCTGTTTTTCCATAGCATTATATGATGATTTATAGGTCGCAATGGAAATACTTAAGCTCGGAATCAGCAAAACAAGCAAAAAGCCTAAACTTAGCTTGTTCCTGAGTGTCCATATAGTTTTTCTCTTTCGCGTTGTTCCCATGTTTTTTCCCCTTTGCTCATAAAACGATATATTTGAATTACATTCAGTGTTAGTTATATCGGTTGAAAGTAACAAATGATTTACAATAAAATTTCACAAAGGAGAAAAACAAAAACCGCGCCCTATGAGACTAAGGACGCGGTTATATGAACATTTAGACCTGTACGTTACTGTTTTCAGCCTTTTTACGGCCAAATAACTGATCCACTGCCAGAAAACGTCCACCGACGAGCGCTTGCTGAAGGCTGGTGAACAGAATCAGCAGATCAAATTCAATCGAGCCAAAAGGCTGTCCTTTTTTAGCGGTTAGCAATACACCGATCATAACGATGGTCAATGCCGCACCAGCCAGTCGTGTTCCGATACCCAGAACCAGTGCAATACCCCCAACCAGCTCAACCGTGGCGACCACAGGAGCCATCCAACCAGGGAGTCCGATGCTTTGGAAGAAACCAGAGGTTCCGTCTAATCCCTGAAACTTTTGTGCACCGTGAACGATAAAAATAACCCCTGTAAAGATTCGTACCAACAACAATCCAATATTCATAAGCGTTTGATTCATTTGCTCATCTCCTTTTAAGTTGTATAAAAATCCTGTAACAAACTACATAATGTAGTGTATTGTACATCGAGAATCAGGAGCGCGAAAAGCGCCACCCGTAGGAAACATCTTATCCAACTAGATTAGCGCCAGTGCGAACATAAGTGTCAGCATCACTAGCACATAGCTGGAAAACATAATCGAACGCCAAGGCATTTGAATGACAGGTTCTTGCTGAGGGTCTAAAATACGTGAGATACGATAATTAATGGACGTTTCTGCAAACGAGGAACAAGCGGCGGAGTTTACCAGGCGAGTATTGGCAGGCGTCATACTCAGAAGCTTGAGCAATGCGCTCCCAATCCCAACTGGTGAACCGGCTCGATGAATCGCTTCGTTATCAGCCAAAATTTCACGGGCCGTCTTATAATGATTGGTAATGTGACGCAGAACCGGCAAGTAAAATAGCTGTTTAGCACACACTTGCAGCAACCAGGTCTTCAACGGATCATAATGTTTCATATGATAGGCTTCATGGTATATGACCGCTTCTTCCTCGTGCTTGTCCAGTACGGACAATAGTGCAGAGGACAATACAATACGTGGCTTCCATAATCCCATGGTGAAGGCGGCTGGCTTAGGATAATCAATGACCCATATCCGATCGGTCCCGAGTTCACGATATCGCTCACCCAGTGCTTCGGTCAGCGGCAGGTCACGCATTCGGTGCAGTCTGCGAAAAGCTGCCCTGGTAGCCATACACTGTCTGACTGCTTCTCCTCCGGCGATAGTGAAGGTAACGAGAACCAGCCCGCTGAGCGCATCCACCATGTAGCCGATTCCGTAGTGCTGCAACAAGCTTCTGCATATTTGAAACACGTTATAATTCAATTTCCAGCCGAAAACATGCTGCCCGGCGTACATACCCATCTGTATAAGGGCGAAACCCGAAATCAAGGCGCCTGCTGTAAACAGTAATTTAGAACGTGTTTTCCACATCGTCTACATATCCTTTTTCCATTGTTTAATTTTTTGTTCCAGACGTTCGATCAACTTCGGATCGGCCACCTCCAGAGCATCAATCATATGATTGACAGCAAGCGGACCAAATTCATCAACCAATTCGTGACTCAGTCCCTTGGATTGCTCATCCATGAACTCATCCCTGCTTAATACTGGACGATATAAAGACGTTCTCCCACGTATACTCTTACTCAGTATTCCCTTTTCCACTAAACGGTTCATCACGGTCATTACCGTATTGAAGTTAAAGTCCCGATCCCCCTCCAACGCGGTCTGCACTTCTTTGATACTCCGATCCGAAGTGGACCATAAAATATCCATAATTTTGGCTTCCAGAGGTCCGAAAAATCGGTTAAGCCCGGTTTCGCCAGCTTTAAAATTCAGTCGTTTCATAAGAAGCACCTCACACTACCGATTGTAGTGTATATATCCGGATAAAGTCAACCGTCACACCTAATGTCAGTTTCTTCATGGAATCATATACAAACCGCCGAATGTCTCCATCCGGCGGAAATTCATCGGTATTCATAGCTTTTAGTTCAATCTGCCAATCTGTATCCTACACCTCTTACGGTTGCAATATATTCAGGTTCCGCAGGTCGATCATCCAGCTTCTTGCGCAAACTTTTGACATGCACATCTACAACGTTGCTGCCGCCTACAAAATCCGTCTCCCAGATATCGTGCATCATTTGCTCGCGGGAGATCACTTTGCCTTGAGCATCAATCAGCTTCAGCAGCAAATCGTATTCTGTTTTAGTCAGATTCAATTGACTCTCTTCTTTATATACCAGCATTTTATCTCGGTCAATCCAGATGTCCTTGAATACCGTACGACGGCTGGCTTGCGCTACCTGACGGGAAGCGGCAGGATGGCGTACAATCATCCGTTCAATGTCATGCACCATATGATTGGCAGCCAGCGGCCACACCAGCACCTCTTCCGAAGGAAGCAGCTCATGCGCATGTACAGACATCCGATCCTGTACCACATACATAACCGGTGTGTCTTTCATATGTTCTACCTCAAGACGATTGCGGATATCCAGTAATTCACTCTGTGGTTCGGTGGCGGTCAAATCGTAAATCAACAAATCGCTTCCCAGATGACGCTGCACTTCAGGCTCCCAGCGATGAAAAACCATCACATCAAAACACGCATCTGACAACGTACGCACCAACCCATGAACTACACCCGGTACCGAACTGATCAGAATGATACGACGTGTAGTCGGACAATACAAAGGCTCATTGGAGGGAACGGTCTCCACCGTAGGTGTAGAGGGAGCTGCTAACATCGATGTCCAACTGCCCTTCACCCGTCTAGGCATGTCAGCCACTTTGAAACGATTCGTTATCTGATTCGCTTGCTTTGACATTCCTTACACACTCCTCCGAATACGACATGGGCATGGGCAATATTATACCCCGTTTCATGCGCAACCGTGTCAATCCAATCATGTGGGACTTCACTCATTACTTCATCTACTCGGCCGCATACCTGACAAATAATATGCTGATGATCGTCCATCCGTCCATCATAACGACTAGCAGCTTCCCCCAGCTTCAATTCACGGATTAATTCCTTATCCGTCAAATAACGTAGGGAATTATATACTGTTCCATAGGCCAGATTATATCCGCGCTCCATCAACCGATTCATAACATCAGCCGCAGTAGGATGATCGTGGGCTTCACGAACCACATCATATACCGCTTGGCGCTGCGAAGTTAAATTTAAAGTTCTCATACCGCATCTCCCTTAACCAACGCAGATTATATTAATTACAAAATTACAATCACAATAAAGATCAATTTAGAATAAGTATAAATCTTAATTTATTTCAAGTCAATGGGATCGGATAAATTGAACGGCTTTGCAACACAATGTATACATGGTACATCTCAGCCCATACACATCGGAGGAATATTTTATGAAAATACTGTGGATATTCACCCTCTTTATGATACTTATGCTCGGCACCAATCTGCTAGTGAACTGGCTATTCGGTACTCATACCCCATGGGAGCCCATGGCATTGGCTTTTAGTACTATGCGTCCATCCGAATATATCGTCTTGTCAGGAATGCTGCTCGTATTCTTTGTGACCGTGGCAAAAAAACAAATTGAGTACGGATTTCGCTTCCTTTTTTCACGATGGTCCCGTTTTCTGAAAGTTTCCGCTTCTTCCTCGGGTTCTAACTCTGCTTCGATGCAAAAGAGCGGCCAAAAAGAGCAGCAAGGGAAAGATGTAAACAAATAACGGATGAATATAAATAAACGATAATCGTCCAAAAGCAAGGTGCTCAATCATGCTGGGTGTTTGTACCTGTGACCACAGTAAGACAATGATCCCGACAAAAAGTAGTGTTTTCCGGTAGGGGAGGTTAAAAATATCGGAGATCCCGAGCACCGCAGCATAGAAGAACAGGGCAATTTTAAAAAAATCGCCGATAATCATCGTCATCAGAACAATCACATCCAGACGCTGTAAATATTCTGAAAACTGTACATTCCCAAATGTGCTGAGTAAAGGAAAGATGGAGCGCTGTGCAATGTCAGTGCCCATAACAGCCACATTTAGTATTGCGGCTTCAGCTAAAACGAGACCACCTACGATAATGCCCGCATAGCCTGTTCTGGCCATCTGCGACGTTTTTTCCAAATGGGGCACGAACATCATAAAACAAATCATTTCTGCGTATGGAAATGCCAAATGTTCCCTAATGGCTGAATGAAGCACAGATTTAAAGCCATGCTCCATCACCGGCGTCAGCTCATGCAAATGAATGCTGTCCGATAAAATCAACAGTACATTCCCCACAAAAATGACGGTCACCACTGCAATAAGCATTATTTGTCCTGTTCGAGCTAATACTTCAAATCCTAACCAAAGGACATACATTACGCACAAAACCATAAGGAAGGCAACGACCAGGTTGGGCGTTTGCTCCAGTACGGAAATACGAATCAGCTCTGTCTCATCGCGCAAATTCCCACCTGTTAGAAATAAAAAAAACAAAATATATAATACTCCCATGACTGTTCCACATGTATGACCGACCAATTCGCTAGCATAGGTTGTGAGAGGCTTACCAGGGAACGTTTCAGCTGTGTAGCAGTACATTCGGAACAATACCATACCCAGAATCATAGCAACGAGTTGAATAATCCATGTGTCCCGCTGCATATAACTATCCATATTAATGGTGACTGCGTTCCCAATCAGAAAATGAAACATAAGAATGAGCAGTTGTCCGGTGCTGATGTATGTTTTGTTTTCAAGACGATGACTCACGAGGCATACCCCTTTCTTTTTTTGTTGCGGATCTTTTTCAGCCATGACACCATAAGCAACAAGAAAGGAAAAAACACAGCAAATACCGGAAACATCCATTTCAGTACAAACTCGCCTGTTGCAAGATGTTCTTGATAACCTTGGGTCATCAACACGCAAGAAACAAGCATGATAAGCCCAAACGGCAGGATCAGTTTATGGTACGAAACACGCAATACATCTTCAGCAGCCTTAACCGCTGCATAATAGAAAATAAAAATTTTAAAAAAATCAAAAATAATGACAGTCATGACCCCAATTACATCCACTCTATCGACGAAATCTGATATTTCGACCTTGCTGATCATAGAAAGCAGCGGGTAAGTGGCCCGTTTGAATACGTCCTCCCCAAGCACAACCACATTTGACAGTGTAACAAAAGACAGGATTGCGCCTCCCAACAATACAGCGGTGACCCCAACCCCGTTGGCACGGTAGCTTTTCTTTAATGTGGGAAGGATCATCGCAAACGTGACCATCTCACCGTATGGCAACATCAAGGCTTGTGAATAAACAACCTCCCATATCGGCTGCCAGCCATGCTGGGCAATAGGAAATATATTGCTCATATGAACAATACCTGACAATAAAATCATGATATTCGTAGCGCAGCCCAGCAGCAGCAGCAAGAATAACAGCATAAGTCCCGTCCGGCCTGCGACCTCAATTCCCAAATGCATCACATACATGACAAGACCAATCATCAGGACACAGACGATAGTTAACGGCGTATGCTGTAATGTCCGATCGGCAATCAGTATTCCAGTATCTCGAAGATCGCGTGCTCCGCCGTAAAGAAAAAACACAATATATAAAAAGGCAAGCACGCTCCCAGCAGTTTTGCCTAGGAGCACCTTGCAGTACTGTGTCATGAGCAGGTCGGGAAAGTGGCGGTGAAGGCTGCCGTAGCATAGAAAAAGTAGGGCTCCCAAACCTGTGGCGATAAGAATAGCAATCCACGCATCCTTGCCCGCATCTCTTCCGGGAATAGACATCATGGACGTCCCCAACTCAAACAGCATCATCAGGGAAATCATCTCTTTTGCGTCGATTTGTATCTTTTTCAATGCCTTCCCTCCTTTCCCGATTTCACTAATTGGACTCTCCCTTCGAATAAGGGTTAGTCCGTGACTGTGTATGCTTCAGTACCGAAGTCACCTGAACACGAACGGTGCTTTCTGCAAAATAGCGGTTCCATTCAGGTGAGAGTTTTTTCCACTGTTCAGGATGGCTTTTCTCCAGTGCATGGCCTAGGCCGAGTACATCACTACGGCTACGCTGAACCTCCTTAACCGTTGAAGTAATCACTTTTTTTGTTTCCTCTCCCCACTGTTTCTGCAAGCTATACATAACCTCTGGACTTTTTAAGTCAATCGAGCACTCGGCTTCCTGAATCGTCCCGGTCTGCTCCAAATTAATAACAAAAACCGGCTTCCCTTGCTCGATCAGACTGTGTACATGGGTTTTAGAATACAAGGTTTCGATTCCAATGATTTCACCTTTTTTGCCGCAGCTCAACGCGGTTTCAGCACTTTTCACCTTGTTATTCACCATAGATAGTCCCAACGCTTGGTCATCGTCCAGCCATTGGATGAGACGATCCTTCTGGAACACTCCCATACCCTTGATGCTAACAATCGCTTCGGGCAAAATACTATCCACGTTAGCCTTAAGGTGGGCCTGCTCCAAATTACCTTCTACTTCTACACCAGTAAGGACAGGGCCACTACCTTTATTGGACATACTCCGGATAACATCGTCTAGACTCACTGCGTAATCCCCGGCGTACATACGCTGGGACGCTTCCAGCTTACCCGAGATATCATTAGCAGGAATACGACCGATGGCGGTCATGGATGCCAGTACGTTCTTGGCCGTTTCACCGCGTGCTACCAGCATTTTCATCGTTAGTCGGGGCTCCGCAGCCCTTTCCAAATAATCCAACGTATCCCCGATACCACGTCGAGCCAGCTTTTCTCCAAAAACGACAATCCTCGCATGGGCCAGAGAAACTACCCGCGGAATCTTCTGTGAAGCTTTGCGAATTACTTGAAAAAGGTTGCTTCCCTTTTGCTGATACAGCACGACTGGGGTATTTCCTCGGGCCTTAGCCCCGGCAATTTCATCCGCTACGATAATCTGTAGGGAAACCTCATAATCCGATTCCCCATCCGCATCAATGCCTATAGCCGCGACTACTGCCCGCTGGTTCAACTCCACTGAATCCCAGCAGCCAGAGAGAAGCGGCATGACTAGTAGCCCCACCAAACTCAGCACCCATATTCTCCATTTAAAGGTTACTGCGCTTCGTTCACTCCCCTTCTCCAGATACACCCTGAGCGCCCCCCTCCCGCATCGGTGAAGTTTTATCGGAAGGGGAAATCCCGCTTCCATCCTTCATTCGTGTCTGATTCGTTGATGTAATACTTTTAGGACGTTTCCGCATCATCCAAAACGGCATTCGCAATACGGCATCCTTTTGACTCTCCAGCACAAAAGGACTGAAAGGGGCCATGTAGGGCACCCCAAAGGAGCGAAGGCTGTTCATATGAGCGATCAGCGCAATGAGCCCCAATGTAATGCCATACAGTCCCATAAATGCAGCCAGCACCATAAAAACAAACCGGAACAGTCTCCCGGCTACCGCCATGTTATATGTCGGAATCGCGTAGCTGGCAATCCCCGTCAGCGCTACTACAATCGTGAGCAGCGGAGTGACAATTCCAGCCTCCACAGCCGCTTGTCCCAATACAAGCGCACCGATAACGGATACCGTTTGTCCGCCCACACGGGGCATTCGAATACCTGCTTCTCGCAAGATTTCAAAGGTGATTTCCAGAATAAACGCCTCCAGAAATGCCGGAAAAGGAACGGATTCCCGCTGCGCTAGTATGCTGATGAGCAGTGGGGTTGGTATCATTTCATAATGATAAGTGGTTAAAGCGATGTAGAGAGAAGGCCCCAAAATCAGAATAATAAAGCTGATATATCGGATGAGTCGGACGACAGTCGCCATGTCGTAACGTTCCGAATAATCGGAAGAACTTTGAAAAAATTGAGCAAATACAGTAGGCATCACCAGTACAAATGGATTTCCATCCACAATGAGTGCCACCCGACCCTCCATAATGTTGCTGCTAATTGTATCTGGTCTTTCTGAGTTGTAAATTGTCGGAAATGGTGTGAGATTTTGATCCTGTATCATCTCTTCTACCATGCCTGACTCAAATATGGCGTCAATATTGATGGCTTTTATCCGTTCGCGAACTTCATCTACAACACTTGAATCTGCAATATTCTTCATATATAGTATGGCCACATTCGTGAGGGACGTACTTCCCACTTTGAACATCTCCATCGTAAGATCGGAGCTTTTAATCCGCCGACGTACAAGAGAGATGTTCGTGAACAGGGATTCCACAAATCCGTCCTTCGGCCCCTGGACGACAGACTGTGTGGAGGGCTCGTTAACCGCCCGCGTCTCTCCTCCACGTGTGCCGCATGCGATGGTTTTTATACAGCCTTCCAGTAAAATGATCGTATCTCCCATCAAGAGTTGTTCCATCATGGAATTCCAATCATCGCACTCCTTCACTTCACCCAGTTCCAGCGCGTGAGCCTGTATTTGATTGTAAAGCTCTTCTGCACTTTCCACCTCAGCAGCCACCTCGGCAGATGGGCGGCTAAGCAATGATTTCATGACGAGTTCATTCACCGTATCCGTCTTGACCATACTATCTAGAAATACAATAGCGGCGGGCACATCCGCCTTCAGTCCCACATTAAAACGGCGAATCAAGAAGTCTGGGCTGTTTGACGTCGATTCCTTAATTTGCTGCAAGTTGGTATCCACATGAGCCTCGATCTTTAAAGAACGTGAAGAATTTTTATTATTCTTGTCTGCACCCGACTTTTTATTATGTTTGCGATAGGGATAGCGAATCATGAGCAAACCTCATCTCCAGTAAGGCAGCAATAGATACCGCCTATTTTTCCTTATTCTTGTATCTTTGGAGTATGCTCAATCTATTCCCAGTTATGCACCAAACACGTGAACGAAACGTTATAAGCGCATCAGCGTAATAAATTTCAATAAATTCTTCATTTTCAAGCTTAATGTCAGTTTTTTTGATAAAATGAAGAAATATGCCTCTCGGGAGGGTTAGCATCTTGTTCAGTACGTTTTTTGTAAATACCTGTATCCTTGTCACCTTTTTGTACATAACTGGCCTCATATCACAAAGATATAAAATCCGTCTGCACACCTTGAAGCGTAAGATACATTGGATCGGAGGCGCCCTTTTTGGGTGCTATGGCATTGTTATGATGTACTATTCAATTCCAGTAGGATTTAATACGATTGCCGATCTTCGTCATTTGGCCATCGTAGCTACCGCAACGTACATCGGCGCCCCAGCAACGCTCATGGCTACCCTATTTATATGTGTAGGTAGATTATTGCTGTTTGGTATCAACACTCAAGCCAGCGTAGGTGCTATTTTTATGATGCTCGTTGGGCTGGGGTGCGCTTTATTGTCACATCTGTCCTGGTCACGTTTACCCAAGCTGATGATTATGAACGTTTTTGCTATGGGCATTATATTCTGTTCCCTTATGATTAATTTGAAGAATCTTGATGATGTTCTGCACGTTTATCCGCTCCAATTATTCATATCCATGATCGGCGGATGTCTTCTGTACCTCATTGCTGAATCTATCAACACATCCAATGAGCTATTACTTCGACTGGAGCATACCTCCTACACAGACCATCTCACTAATTTAAGCAACAGAAGACAGCTTGAGTTTTCATTGGAAGAGAAGCTCCCTCAAGCTCGTCAACGTCATGAGCACTTATCTGTACTGGTGTTGGATATTGATCACTTCAAGGAAGTCAACGACACCTATGGGCATGCGGCAGGAGATGCAGTGCTGCGCCAGCTTGGGCAGATTCTAATGGAAAAATGTCGTCCTAATGATGTAGTCACCCGCAGCGGGGGGGAAGAATTCACCGTGCTTTTGCCAAATTGTGCTTTTCGGCAAGCGTTGCGCATAGCTAATCAGATTCTTAGTGGAGTAAATCAGCACGAGTTTATTTTAGCGGACGGTCTTGTTCTTAAGGTCACGGTGTCCATCGGTGTGACGACATTTCCTGGTACCGGGGAAGATATGTCCGGGGCAGCCCTGTTGGAGCAGGCAGATAAAGCACTATACGAAGCTAAAAATGCAGGACGTAACCGGGTTTGCTCATATGAAACATAATTTGAGGCATGACCATTTCATAGAAATAGCCGATACAACCCTCTTTTGAGAGTCGTATCGGCTATTATCATTTTGAATGAAATGTGTTAATCCCTCTGGGAAGGAGACTTGGCATCCTTATCTTCATTATGATTGCATTTTCCCACCACGAGTGATGTACGATTGGCAAGCGAAGCCAGCGTATGGGACCCCCATACTTCCAGCATACGTCGTTCGCTCTCGGCTAAAATTTCGGATACGGCTATCGCCAACTCCTCACAAAAAGGATTGGTTTCCGGTTCATGCATCATACCCGGGAAAATCGGATCACATATTTCAATGGCGTGGTATATATCAGCAAGTGTAATATGGTCGGCCGAACGGGTAAGCACATAGCCTCCCTCACGACCTTCGCGTGCTGCAATCAAATCTGCCTGTACAAGTCGCGTCAGCACCCTGCGCACCAAAGTGACTTCGCAGTCAATGGAACGGGCAATAGAACCGCTGGCACAGAGTTCTCCGTGCTTTTCCAAATAGACAAGCGCCTTTACCGCCACCCCAAGCCATTTGGGCGTTGCGGTGCGTAGTCGTTTTTCACTATTCAAATGAGATGACACCCCTAAGCTGTAGAAACTTCGTTGAATGCATTGTACGTGATGTCAGAAGTAAGTTCAAGCCTGAAAGCCGGAATCCTCTGTAGCATTAGCGCCCAAAGTAAAATGAGCTAGCCGCACTTCCCCGCTCAACAACAGGTATACATCACGTGTGCCAGAGACTGAATGTACCGCTTCCGAAAGCGTAACCCATGCTTGCGCCCCTCCTGTATTGCCCACGTTCACACGTGCCACAGCTTCGCTGTCCGGTGCATCCAAACGCAACTCAATTGTGGCATCGCTACTGTTGCATGACACGCGACACTGAAGCTCGACCACACTCACCGTATCCATGTCTACGCCATGAAAGGCAATCCAACCGGAACGTTGAGGTGTGCGCGGACGTACACAGGCCTCCCTTTGCTCCTTGCTTTCATCCAGTACGATGTCGGAGCAATTATCAAAGTTTTCAGCGCGGATACTTCGTCCAGCTTGGCGTGGTGGAATAACTTCGCCACGAACGTACACAGGGTGCTCCAACCGGATATCCGCTGAGGAAGCGCCTGCCAGCAGTGTATATTCACCCGATTCAACGCAATAGCAATCCCGTGTAACATCCCAAATCGCCCAATCCTTCATCCGAATCGTAAAGGAAACCGTTCGCGTCTCACCTGCCTCTAAGCGAATACGTTGAAAACCGCACAATGTCTTCAATGGTCGCTTTACTCGTGAGGCACCAGGCCGTACATAGAGTTGTACAACCTCTTCACCAGCAGCTACCCCCCGATTCGTCACCTCTACCCACACCTGGAGCGTATCCACGGCATCCAGTGCAGCAATAGACTTTACGCTATCCTTTGGTGCATCCGTACGCAGGTCATTATATTCAAAAGGCGAATACGTCAATCCATGGCCAAACGGATACAAGGATTCACCTTCAAAATATTGATAGGTACGACCGCCGCGAATAATATCGTAATCTTTGATGTCGCCCAATTGATCCTCGCTCTGAACCCAGGTCATGTTCAAACGCCCCGCTGGCGCGTAATCTCCAAATAACACATCCGCTATTGCTGTACCATGCTCTTGTCCCGCATGAGACGTGTATACGATCGCTGGAATATGCTCCTGAACCCAAGGGATGGCAAATGGATAGCTGCCCGTCAGAACCACAATCGTATTCGGATTGACACGATACACTTCCTCGATAAGCCGTTGCTGGGAAGCTGCCAGTTCCAAGCCTGGGCGGTCATTCTCTTCCTTTCCATTGATGAGCGGGTGATTTCCAACAAATACAATTGCTGTATCTGCCGCTTGCGCAGCGGCTATCGCTTCCGCTAAACCATCTGACACCGTCTCTACCTGGAATGTTTGGCTCTGTCCTAAAAATGTCGAGGATGTCGAGGCGTTACTCTCTACAGCGTTAAGTGCAGATTTTTCAGCCTCCACTACCTTTAATGAGCCCTCCGTTCCGGCAATCACTGGTTTGCCATTCCATGTTGTCCACAGATGCTCTCCTTGTCCAACAGGAGTCAGCCCAAAGACCTCTTTGACATACCAGCCATACGCTTCATCAGCTGTAACACGGAGCGTTTCCTCATCACTCGTCACGTAAGTACCCAGATGCTCATCATGTAACGTCACACTGCCATAGCCCCAATCCGTCATGGTCAATACTGTGGGCTCTCCATCCTGGGACAGGCGCATCTCACCGGAAGAATCGACTGTGAGCTTCGCTCCGTCATTCACCGCCGTCAAGATCACGCGTTTCTTACCGTCACGGTACACGACGCGTTCCTTTGCGTCCTCGCCTTCCAGCTTGGCACGAATCGCCTCCAGCGGTGTAACCCGGTAGGGCAGCGTACCGGAATACCAGTCGCGGTACACCTCATTGCCATGCGTACCAATGACCGCTACTTTGCCACACCGGGCAGGGTTCAATGGCAAGAGTTCATGCTCATTTTTAAGCAGTACGATCTGCTCCCTCGCCGCACGCAACGACAATTCACGGGCTTGCTCTGTCATGAGAGCTTCCTCTCCGATCGAGGCATAGGGATTGTCTGCCGCCGGGTCGAATTCCCCCAAACGAAAACGGACACGGAACGTATGGAACAATGCCCGATCCAAGTCTTCTTCTTGTAGCATTCCTTGCGCCAAAGCTTCTCGAATCGCCTGCTTGGAGAGCTCCGCATCATCTGTAATGCTGTCAATTCCCGCCCGAATAGATTCGGCCACGCCAGGCGTATGGGAATCGTAATACTGATGATCGTTGACAATCCCCATGACATCACCCGCATCACTTACAACAAAGCCGTCCATCCCCCATTCGTCCCTGACAATATCGTTAACCCCATGATATAACGTAGCAGGCGTTCCATTAATCAGGTTGTAAGAAGTCATCATCGACTGTGCGCCGCCTTCCGTAAAAGGCTTTTCAAAAGCTCTTAGGTAATATTCTCGCAGGTTTCGCGGGTCTATACTGGAGGAGCCACTTCCCCGATCCACTTCATTGTTGTTACCCAGAAAATGTTTTAAAGTGGCAACCGCTTTCAAATATACCGGATGATCCCCCTGTATCCCCTTGACTAACTCCTTTGACAACTCTCCCGTCAAATACGGATCTTCACCGTAAGCTTCCTCATTGCGTCCCCATCTCGGGTCACGCTCCATATCCACCGTAGGTGCCCACAGGGTCAGACCGTTTAATTTTGGATCACGACGATAGTAAACACGTGCCTCATCTGCGATAACAGAGCCGATGAGGCGCATTAATTCCGTATCCCAAGTACATGCCAATCCTACAGGCTGAGGAAATGAAGTCGCCTCACCTAACCACGCTATCCCGTGTGCCGCTTCCGTACCGTGCTTATAAGCTGCGACTCCCAATCGGTCAATGGCCGGCTGGTATTGCAACATGGATTCAACCTTTTCCTCCAAGGTTAGTCGCGACACAAGATCCCGTACACGCTCATCCAGATGAATCTTCGGATCTTGAAATAAATATTCGATACCCGTTGTTTCATGACTCATATCCGTCATCTCCTTAGCTTAATTAAGATGATAAAAAGTTCATTTATGAAAGCGTTTTAATATATCATAGCTAAAAAGGGGTACCCCGGCAACAATACGGAAAACATCCTATACTGGTTGAAAGAGAGACCGCAGCATAAAGACAAAAAAAGTTGTATTTTACCTTCAATATACAAAGCTAAAAATAATATTTTTTGGTATAATCAGGATATATCATTGAAGGAGGAAGCGCTAATGAAAAATACCGGAATGACAAGGCCTCTGGATCAATTGGGGCGGATCGTACTCCCTAAGGAAATGCGCACTACAATGGATATCAATATCGGTGATTCACTTGAATTTTTCGTAGATGAAGAAGGGTTTGTACTAAGAAAATACACCGGTGTCTCCTGCAAATTTTGCGGCGCAGTGGATCATTTAACTTATTTTCGCGACAGCTTTATTTGCGCAGAGTGCATCCAGGTATTAAAGACCGATGAAAATGTGCATGCCACAAGCACCGATGCTATCCAGGCTCAAGAAGATTCTAAGCCGACCCGAACCAATACAACCTGGCAACCCAAGCAATCTAGAGTGCAGCAAGGTGAAATGGTAAAAAAGCTACGCAAGCTGATTCAGGAACACCCGAATCTGCCACAAAAAGTATATGCCGAAATGCTAGATATTTCCCAAGGCCGGGTGTCCCAGTTGAAAAAGCTACTCTAAACCTTCCCAAAACAATATCCCAAGATCATATACTATGTACTCGCAAGCCTATCATTTTCATCGCAACTACGATGGCCAGATATAGAGTAAGGTGCATATCCGCGGATGTGTCCCTTACTCTGTATCTGGCTTTTTTATGCTGCCCGCTTCTACCAATGTGACAATAGTCACATACTCTCAATGTATACGTATATACAATATATAGATCGAAACAATTGGTTAACACAAGATATCATCAATATGTTGTTTTTGTGAAAAATATATATATTTTACTATATGGAGGGTTTTACGATGAAGGTGCTGGAGGAACATCAATTATACGACATCGGCGAGCGGGTCATTGGGGCACAAGATCTGGACATGCTGCGGGAGAATGCAAATTTGAATGGAGAATCGTTCAGCGGCAAAATGAGCAAGCTTGGGTCCGAGTATGCCAAATGGTATGCGCGCCTGCGGGTACTTCCGCCTGAACTGACGAACGCAATTGACCACGGATATGTATATGTTCACGATTTGGACCAATATGCGCTCGGAACTACAAATTGTATCTTTATCCCGTTTGGTCGTTTACTGCGAGACGGCTTCAATACAGGCAACGGCTCTGTGCGCACACCGCAAACGATTATGTCCGCTATGGCACTGGTCGCCATTATTTTCCAATCTCAGCAAAACAGCCAATTCGGAGGTGTCTCCGCCAACAAAATAGATTGGGACCTTGCCCCATACGTTGCCCGGTCCTTCCGCAAACATCTGCGCAAAGGACTTCGGTTGTTCGAGGAAGAGATAGAATCCCATCTGTCTGACGACGAACTACATATGGCCAATCCCCATTTGCAAGAAGTCTGCCCTCGTTCATACGCATTCGCACGCGAAGAAACGGAAACGGAAACCCGGCAGGCTGCTGAATCGCTCATTCATAACCTGAACACCATGAGCAGTCGGGCAGGTGGACAGATTCCATTCACTTCACTGAATTACGGAATGTGCACGTCTGCTGAAGGACGGCTTGTTACTCAATCGCTGCTGGAGGCCACTATTCGCGGCTTGGGCAGCGGGGAAACTCCTATTTTTCCGCAGCATATTTTCCAATGTAAAGAGGGAATCAACCAGGCAGAAGGCGACATCAATTATGATTTGTTCTTACGGGCGGTAGAATGCTCTAGCAGACGGATGTATCCCAATTTTGTGAATGTGGATGCTACCTTCAACTTGCCTTTTTACCGTGCTGATGACCCGGATACCATTATAGCGACAATGGGTTGCCGTACCCGCACCATTTCTGACCGTTTCGGTAGAAACCGGCAGAGTGGCAAGGGAAATCTCTCCTTCAATACCATTAATCTGGTGCGGCTTGGGATTGAGTATGGTATTTGCACAGGCAAACGCCTGACACCTGACCGTGATCGCTTTGATGCGAGACTGGAAGAAGTTATGCGCATTGCGGTGGATGGCCTAATCCATCGCTATCAAATCCAGACCAGCCAGCCGGCCAAAGCTTCGGACTTTATGATGCGCGAAGGGGTATGGGAAGGTGGAGAAGAACTGGCGCCAGATGATAAGGTGGGAAGCGTACTAAAGCACGGTACGCTTTCGATCGGGTTCATCGGGCTGGCTGAGTGCATGAAGGCACTATACGGGAAACACCACGGGGAGGATGATTTCGTATACCGCGAGGCACAGCGAATCATCACTTCCATGCGCGTGTATTGCGATCGAATGAGTGAATATCACAATTTAAATATTACATTGTTCGCTACGCCTGCCGAAGGTCTGTCGGGCAAGTTCACATTGCTGGATCAACGTGATTTCGGAATTATTCCCGAGGTAAATGATCGAGAATATTACACGAATTCTTTTCATATTCCCGTGTATTATACGCTCCCGGCTGCTCGTAAAATCAGCTTGGAAGCTCCGTTCCATAACCTCTGCAACGCTGGTGCGATTTCATACATCGAGCTGGATGGTAACGCGCGGAATAACCCGGATGCGTTCCTTAAAATTGTTCAGTACGCGCTGCATCAGAACATTGGCTACTTCTCCATCAACCATCCGGTGGATCGTTGTACGGAATGTGGTTATGAAGGGATTATCGGGACAAGCTGCCCCCAATGTGGCACAGATGAGGAGCACACACACTTTCAGCGCTTACGTCGGGTAACCGGATATCTGACAGGAGATTATACCGTTCGCTTTAATGCTGCAAAACAGGCAGAAGTTCGAGACCGGGTGAAACATAAGTGAATTTGTGTGGCTACATTCCGGAATCTCTGAACGAAGGATACGGCCTGCGCACCGTCGTGTTCATTAGCGGTTGCCGTCATGCCTGTCCCGGATGCTTTAATCCAGCGTCGTGGAGCTTCCGTGCAGGTGAGCCATTTACACCCCAACGACAACAGGAAGTCATTCGTGACATCATGGATAATCCGTTGTTGGACGGACTGACTCTCTGCGGGGGAGATCCGTTTTTCTCAGCAGCAGAATGCTCGCAATTTGTGCGTGACTTCCGCGAGGCCTGTCCCGACCGAACCGTGTGGGCTTATACTGGCTTTGTCTATGAAGATTTACTCACAGATCAGGAGCGACAGGAGCTAGCACTTTTGTGCGATGTGATTGTGGATGGTCGTTTTGTAGAACAGCAAAAAGACCTGACCCTTCCCTTCCGGGGCAGTCGCAACCAGCGTCTGGTAGATGTAAAAGCCAGTATTCAGGCAGGCTATACCGTTGCATTGGCTTAACGCGAAGTTTACCCGGCAAGATGCTATATATCTAAGACAAGTCCCCATCATGGGTAAGGCTTGTCTTTTTTTCATATAGCTAACTGTTTCCATTGGAGTTTCTATTGCGCATCCTGTAAGTTTCACTTATGATGGTGAACAAGTATACGAGTGCATAATTATTCGTCATACCTTAACCGCATAGCTTGGAGATAGGTGTCTGTTCTATTCAGATCAGGCTTAAAAGGGAAGCCGGTGCAAATCCGGCACGGTCCCGCCACTGTAAACGGGGAACTTTCAGCTGTTCATATATCCACTGGTCCACAGACCGGGAAGGAATGCTGAGAGTCATGATCCGTAAGTCAGGAGACCTGCCTATTTTAACAACATCGCAAGTACCTACGGAAGATAGGGAGGTGTTAAGAGCAGTCGCCGTATTTTTGATTTTTTAATCACGGAGGCATTCTTTCCCCTACTTATTTTTAACTCTGGGGGAAGAATGCCTTTTTTGGTACGTAAAAATAAAACAGCTACCCACTAGGAGGAAAAGTACATGTCCATTATTGAATGGCCTGAATTGTCCGGCTTGATTAGCAGTAATCTGGGATATCCGCGTATCGGCGAAAACCGGGAATGGAAGAAAGCACTGGAACGCTTCTGGAACGGCAGCATTAACGAAAGCGAACTGCAGACGGAGATGAAAAGATTACGGTTGGAGCATCTGAGCAAGCAGCGTGACAAGGGGATTGATCGCATTCCTGTCGGAGACTTCTCCTATTACGATCACATGCTGGATACATCTGTAATGTTCGGTCTGGTACCCGAACGGTTCAACCATCGTCCCGCAGGTCCGGTTCCTCTGTCCGTGTATTTTGGGATCGCTCGTGGACAGAAGGGAGCAACCGCCAGTGAAATGACCAAATGGATGAATACCAATTATCACTACATCGTTCCTGAATTGGCAAACGCAGTCCCGGTGTTCACTGAAAATAAACCCTTACAGGCTTATCGTGAAGCAAAACGAGAACTAGGCATTGATGGGAAACCGGTCCTCATCGGCCCCTATTCATTCGTTACCTTATCCAAAGGCTATGATCGTAAGGATTTGGCCACCATCGTACGAAGCTTCCTGCCACTGTACACCCGTATCCTGTCTGAACTAGCGGCAGAAGGCGTTCAGTGGGTCCAAATCGATGAACCTGTCCTAACCACCTCATTCCCGGCAGAGGATTTGGACATTATTCAGGAAGTCTATGAAGCTTTGACTCAAGCTGCGCCCTCCTTGAATATAATGCTGCAAACCTACTTTGGCAGCCTGGACCATTATGAGCGTCTGTCCGCACTTCCGGTACAGGGATTGGGTCTTGATTTTGTGTATGATGATGGCGAAAATCTTCAGCATATATTGCAGCATGGCTTCCCTAAAGGAAAAACGCTGGGCGCTGGGGTTATTGACGGGCGCAATATATGGCGAAGCGACCTGAACGCTGTGGCTGCCCTGCTGGGTCAGTTAGCAGAACAAACCACTGCCGCACAGCTTATCGTACAGCCATCATGCAGTCTGCTGCATGTGCCAGTCAGTCTGGAGGCAGAGCACAAGCTGGACAAGGAGCTGGTGCAAGCGCTGGCCTTTGCCGATGAAAAGCTGGAGGAAATCGCCGTCCTGACGGCTGCACTTGGCAAACACGATCCTTCCGCACTCGCCAAGCTTGAGCAAAGTGCGGATGCGGTAGCCCGTTTCAACAGTTCAGCGGCACGCGTACAGACAGCTGCCGATCTGGCCGACCTGTTGGCAAAAGAGCCTCTGTCACGCAGCGTTCCTTTCGCCGAGCGTCGTGAGATTCAGCAAAATAAGCTGAAGTTGCCTCCACTGCCTACGACGACCATTGGTAGCTTCCCGCAAACCGCCGAGATCCGCAAGGCCCGCCTGCACTATCGCAAAGGAGAATGGTCAGCCGAGCAATACCGGGCGTTCATCCAACAGCAAATTAAGGAATGGATTGATATTCAAGAGGACATTGGCATTGACGTGCTTGTTCATGGGGAATTTGAGCGGACCGATATGGTTGAATTTTTTGGCGAAAAGCTGAACGGCTTTGCTTTTACGCAAAACGGATGGGTGCAGTCCTACGGCTCCCGCTGTGTCAAACCGCCGATTATATACGGAGACGTTTCCTTTGATCAGCCCATGACCGTGGAAGAAACGGCATTCGCCCAATCGTTAACTTCCAAGCCTGTTAAGGGAATGCTTACAGGCCCTGTGACCATTTTGAACTGGTCTTTTGAACGTAACGATATTCCTCGTAGTCAAGTTGCTTTACAGTTGGCTCTGGCATTACGGGCAGAGGTAGAGGCACTGGAACAAGCGGGCATCGGCATGATTCAGGTCGATGAGCCTGCAATTCGTGAAGGGCTTCCACTGAAAAAAGAACAACAGCAAGCCTATCTGGACTGGGCGGTTCAAGCCTTCCTTGTGACCACGGCCACCGTTGAACCTGCGACCCAAATCCATACGCACATGTGCTATTCCGAATTTCAGCATATGATTCAGTCCATCTCCGATATGGATGCCGACGTCATATCTATTGAAACTTCGCGAAGTCACGGAGAACTGATCGTCAGCTTTGAAGATCAGGTATACGACAAGGGCATCGGTCTGGGCGTGTACGATATCCACAGTCCGCGCATCCCCGATGTATCTGAAATGCTAAGCATGATCCAGCGTGCTCTGCGCGTACTGCCATCAGATTTGTTCTGGGTTAATCCGGACTGTGGTCTGAAAACCCGCACCAAGGAGGAATCTATCGCCGCCTTGCGACTAATGGTACAAGCGGCTCAAGCAGCCCGGGCTGCATTGGCTGTATCCAACTAATCTTTTTATCGTATCGAATCGCACCATCATTTCACCATATCCTATTCCCCTTTCCGGCCCTTTTTGCTAAAAGCCGGGAAGGGGGATTTATTCTAGGTCATATAATGTATAAACGCCTTGAATATGCTCCATTTTCATCTGCTTCATATGTACGCCTAAGCCATGTTCTTGATCCCAGGAGCAACTAAAATTCAAATACAGTTCATCCTTTGCCGATGAGTCGGAAATCAGTATAGACACAAGCTGTATTCGATCCAGCAATTGTTCCGGCCGCTCCACATAAGGCGCATATTCATCTGGGTCCTCTCCCCATATACTGTAAGCATTCCGGTACTTTTCCACTATGCCAGCATAATGATGGTGTATGGACTCCAACACTTGAGGATGAATAGCTGACGAATATTCCATATACTGCTCCCATGTGTTTTTTTGCAACTGTGTAGGTTCTTCTATAGTCTGTGCCTGTTCTTCGGAGTCAGCCCCCACGATAAATTCGACTTCTACTTCCGAGGGCTGCCCGCAAAAATTAAGATGTACTACACCACGCAGAACAATCTCCTCAGATACATCCCAAGACTCATCATCCTGTTCCAGTTCCATATACCAATTTTTCCAATCCACCCTTTACCCACCTCTTCATAAAAAGTAATATTTAACCCTATTGAATACTTTACAATCTATCATTTTAATGAATGAAATTAAAGTAGCATCCTATTTGTGCTTCCAGCCATATTTCGAGTAATTTCCAAATAAAAATACTTTTTTCTACAACATTCGCTATTCAATAAAGCCTTCAAGAAAGAAAATCTGCCCATTTTGGCACAAATATTTTATTATTAAAAATTTAGTACCTTGCATTAATCAGTACATGATGTTAAATTATACCTGACTACTGTTCTATAATTAGTACCCGTGACAAATTATGCACAAACACACGTTTCTTCCCCTTATTCCGAACGACACCTATGAATTATTGATAACATCCAGGAAGGGAGCACCGCTCGTGAATGTGAACATCCAATTCAAAAAAGGGGTACTGGAACTGTGCGTTCTAGTTCTAATTGGACGCAGAGACCGTTATGGCTACGAGTTGGCTCAAGCCGTCTCCCGTCATATTGAAGTAGCTGAGGGAGCCCTATATCCATTGCTCCGCCGTCTGGTATCAGAAGGATACTGCACAACGTATTTACAGGAATCGACCGAGGGGCCTCCCCGCAAATATTATCGGCTGACTGATACTGGAAGCCATTATACAAGAATACTTACGCGGGAATGGAATGATTTTGTCCATCATGTCGCAAGCCTACTGGAGGAAGGGAATTCCGATGAATAGAAAACAGTTTCTTACAGAGGTAGAGCAGCGTCTTTCTCCTCTCCCTGCAGAGGTACGCAATGAGCTGCTTAGTGATTTGAGCCAGCATTTTGACTACGGGTTGGTCAATGGCAAAAGCGAAAGTGAGATTGCCAATGAGCTGGGTAACCCGGAGGATATTGCCCGAGAAGCGTTGGATGATCCCAATGCAGCCTGGAACGATTCTCCTCCGCTTCGTCAGGGAAGCTTCGCACGCAATCTTTTTACTTTCTTAGGGCTGCTGTTTCTCAATTTGCTAATCTCCATCCCTATTATGGCTACCCTATGGGCAGTATGGGCTTCATTGACCGTGGTATCGGTCAGCTTCATTGCAGCCCCCCTTCTCGCCGTTACTGATTATGCACTAAACAGCACCTTTTACCCGGCCAAATTCTTTTTCTCTATCACGATGACGGGTATAGGTCTATTGCTGCTGCCTGGAGTACGTTATCTCTTACTCCTTATGGTCAAAGGCACAGTACGATACTGGAAATGGAATCAGACTACCCTGAGGGGAGCTTACTAACAACATGAATAAAAAGTGGTTTATTGCAGCAGGTCTGTGCATTGTGATCGGTGTAGCCGGAATGGTGGCTTACGGTGCCCCATGGAGTCAACAAGTCATGAAGGAAACAACTGCGATTAACAAAAAATGGACGTTCACACGTGGTCAGCTACAGAAGCTGAAAGTGGACAGTTCTGATGATGTCTCTATTTTGTTTACTCCCGGCTCTGGCGACCAAGGTACGATACGCATTAGTGGAGAAGTTCAGACAAAGGTAGCCGACCAAATTCATAATGCCCGAATTGAGAACGGTAAGCTTACGATTCAATCGGAGCCGGCCGCTTCCTTGTCATTTCTTTCGATCACCCCTGATGTGGATCAAACGATTACCGTAGAGATGCCCTCCGGCGAAACACTAACTGACCTACAGGTAGATGCACATTCAGGGAATGTAAAACTTCAAGATGCCTCCGTGCAGAATACTTCCATCACCGCTACTTCAGGCACTGCCGAGATTACAAACCTCCAAAGTACCCACCTGATCGCAAATTTAACATCCGGCAATTTTACAGCCAGTCAGCTTGCAGCAGATATGGAGTTGAAGCTTACTTCAGGCGATGTTACCATCCGCGATTATAGCGGTAATGGCCTTATTTCCCTAACCTCAGGGGAGACAAATATTACACAACGTGCCGTAGCCAACTTGGAAGTGAATGCTGATTCTGGTGACGTGAAGATTAAACAAGCTCCCGATTTTAAAGGTGTTTATAATGTCCACTCTGACTCTGGGAGTATAGATACTCCCGAATCTATTCCCGGTAGTGTGAACGTGATAAAGGTAGAAACCACCTCAGGGGATATTAATATTTCCAAATAGGAGACCTCTAGATGAATACCTCATCAGAGGCGAAGTTTGGTTCAATGAGTTTAACCTTGTATAATGTAACCATGTGCTCACATGCACAACCACGTTATGGAGTGAAAAGGAGGAGACTGGATGGAACTTAAGAATAAAACAGCCATTATTACAGGAGCCAGCAAAGGAATCGGTAAAGCAATTGCCGAAACTTTAGCTAAGGAAGGCGTTAACCTGGGATTAATCTCACGAACATTGACTGACCTGCAAAAGCTGCAGGATTCGCTGGGGAGTACATACGGTGTGAAAGTGGTGAGTGCTGTTGCAGATATATCGGATCGCACACAGGCCGCTGCCGCTGTAGCTTCACTGGAACATGAGCTGGGCGCTGTCGATATTTTGATCAACAATGCAGGCATTGCTACCTTTGGCACAGTCGCAGATATGGACCCCGAAGAGTGGGAACGTATTATTCGCGTAAACCTGATGGGAACCTACTATGTCACACATGCTGCTCTTCCAAGCATGCTGGCACAAAAAAGCGGAAACATTATTAATATTTCCTCGACGGCAGGAGAACGAGGTTTTGCAACAGGCTCGGCATATTGCGCATCCAAATTTGCTTTGATGGGCTTCACGGAAGCACTGATGCAGGAAGTTCGCAAATCTAACATTCGCGTCACCGCGCTGACTCCAAGCACTGTCAATACAGAACTGGCGGCAAATGCAGGATTGCCTATTGGTGATGAAGATCGCATGCTTCAACCGCAAGATTTGGCCGATCTGACATTAGCCGCATTGAAACTGCCTCCACGGGTTCAATTAAAAGTAGCCGGTATTTGGACAACCAACCCACAGTAATTCGACACGACATCTTAGATTCATTGGCTGTACAATGCTCCGGCAGACGTAATTGTTCGTCATGCCGGAGCTTTTTTTTCAGCAGAGCTATACCAAAACAAACTGTAATATAAGCGCTTTGTACTTCCAGCATATATACATACAATTCCTACAACTATAAGCGCATTTCAGGAAAGGGGAAAAATGATGAAGAACACAGGAATGACACGGCCATTAGACCATTTGGGCCGCATTGTGCTGCCCAAGGAGCTGCGCAATTCTATGAATATTAATATTGGAGATGCCCTCGATTTTTTTATTACCCCAGAGGGACTGATGATTCGCAAGTATACGGGGGTTTCTTGCTATTTTTGTGGTGCCGTAGATCATTTGAGCTATTTTAGGGATCATCTGATATGTAAAAGTTGTATTGAAAATCTGAAGAGCGATAATCCTTCCAGTCATTTGAGTGAATCCCGTCCTGTCCAGCCCAAGAAAAGAAGGAGTTACAGAAATCAGAATGATCTCCTGAATAAACTAAAACAGCTCATGCAGGAGCATCCTAATGTATCTCAAAAAGAATTAGCCGAAATGCTCGAACTATCCCAGGGACGCGTGTCACAGCTTAAAAAGCTACTCCTTTAAATGATCCTGCCGATCCGTCTGTTATTATCAACAAAAAAAGAGCCTGACGGCTCTCGGATCATCATCGTTACGCAATGTCAGAATGCTCCATAACCGGGACTCGATAGGCCAGCAAGGACTCGTCTATTACGGCAGAAATAAACGTTGCTTCTATTTCAGGCACCAATCTAAGCGCATAATTCCATGCGTTTTCTTCAATTTGCAGCGCAAGTCGTTGCCGGGTCCCTATCCCGCTCTCTTGCTCCAAAGCATCGGAGAGGTCCACTAATTCCGTATCGGCGGCGTGCCCGATCTCATGTGCAAGCACAACCGTAAAATACTCCTCAACTCGATCAACGCTGCCGAACATTTGTAAACACTGTGTTTCAATAACGTCCGTATACATGGTAATGGCGTGAGCATTCATGGCATATTTGCCCCCAATCAGCCTTCCACCAGGAAAACGTTTCTCCAGCTTAACTGTCACACCTATAGCAGCCCGTTCCAAAAGCTCAGCGACAACGCGCTCTGCCTGATATCTTTCCAACTTAGCTTCGCTCCTCAAACCAGGATATATAAAGTTATATTTACTTTAAACTTATGAAATCATGGATGTGTTCATACCATACACAGTACGATATTATACCTTTTTACAAAGGAGAATACCATGTCAGAAGATTATTATATAGGCTGGGGAACGCTTGCCCTTATTAATGCCGGTTTGGCACAATCCAAAAATCGGAGCGGGCTAAATTGGTTTCTGCTCTCCCTATTAATAGGGCCACTGGCTACCCTTTTTATCGTTGCATGGGATAAGCTGGAATCCTAATCCAGCCATTAGGTCATTCCCATCATTATCCGGAATGAAAAGGGCAACCTTGGCGCTTCTGCTGAAGCACTGCATCTGATGCTGTATTAGCCTGTCTCGACATATACGGCTTCTCTTGAACTCCGAAATTCGGCTTCACAAGCCGATTATCGTAGGAACTATGAAAAATATGCGTTGTCGCCGGGGATAGCGGAGGGATCAGCCATGTCCAATTGCCTGTCAGTGCGCGCCCAGCCTTGGCCTCCCGTTCCTCAAACAGCTTGAATTGTGCCGCTGCGGTATGGTGGTCGACAATGCTGACTCCCGCTTTTTTAAAAGAATGCAGCACAGCAATATTCAATTCCACCAGCGCCCGATCACGCCAAAGCGTTGTTTCACTCGTCGTATCCAGCCCCATCAGCTTAGCCACCTGTGGCAACATATTATAGCGGAAGGTATCCGCAAAATTACGGGCGCCGATTTCTGTTCCCATATACCAGCCGTTAAAGGGAGCCGCCGTATAGATGATACCGCCAATTGCCAGCGTCATGTCCGAAATCACAGGCACGGCATACCAACGTAATCCCAAGGAAGCGAAACCCGAAAGTTCTGGATGCTCAATGGCTACCTCCATCACCAAATGCTCAGGAATATCAAATAGCTCGGGAGGCCGCCCGCCTGCTTCCACAACCAGTGGCAAAATATCAAAAGGAGTCATCGCTCCTTGCCAGCCCATATCTTTACAAACATTAGTAAAATCCACCGAGATCGGGTCCCCGATGATCCCTTGATCGGTTTCATATCCAGCGTAACGAATGAGTTGATGGTTCCAGATGCGGATATTCGGCTGCCCCGGCTTGGAGGCGCGAAATACAGTAAGCGTTGGCTTAATTTTACCGCCATTCGTTCCTATGCGCATATGCTCCAGGAGCTCGCAGACCACCTCCGTCGCATCTGACGCGCCCCGCGCATCCCTGACCAAAAGCTTGTCCCAAAATAAGCGCCCTATGCAACGGTTGCTATTGCGCCAAGCCATGAGTGCTCCGTGCTCCAGCTCTTCGTACGTATGATCATACGTTCCCGTAGTCTCTATGTCGTGACGAATATGAAGAAGCCGGGCTTCCGCTTCATCGCGGCTTCGGCCCAGCTCCTCATAACATGTATATATAAACTGCTCCGCTTCATGCAAAAGCTGTTGTTTCACTTCCATAACACACACCCCATCCCGGCAACTCTATGACTCAAGAGCCTGTGGTCTTCCACGCCTTCACGTTATTATACTCCAGTGGCAGAGTGGAACCAACGGGATGTGTATCTTGTTCACCTGATCTCCATATACACGGAAATATATCCCAAGATCTTATCCCAAATACGCACTCAGCATCCAGATATGTTTATCCATTGCTTCTCTCAAGCCGTTAAGAAGATCCTCTGTCGCTTTATCCTGTGCTGCTTCCGCTGCTTCCATCCCATTAGCCAGTTCAACAGTGATGGTTTTAAAATCAGCAACAACGGACTTCACCATATCGTCAGCTGTCTGCTCACCTGCGGACTCCTGAATAGCTGAAAGTTGCAAATGCTCCTTCAAGGTCGCAGCCGGACGGCCACCAATAGCCAACAAACGTTCAGCAATCGTATCTAGATTAGCTGTTGCTTCATTGTAAAGTTCTTCAAATTTAGCATGCAGTGTGAAGAATTTAGGTCCTTTCACATACCAGTGAAAATAATGCAGTTTCGTGTACAATACAGACCAGGTAGCTACCTGACGATTCAATGCCTTGTGCAATTCTTGAATGGCCTCTTGTGTAGGTGCGTTCGTATGATTTAATGTACTCATGTTAAAATCCCCTCTCGTTTTCATTCAAATATAGTTGGTGTAAAGCTTGGATACTCGTTAACAGTAGTGTCTGATTTTCTTCAAAATCCCATGCGTGAATCCAATAAATATTTATTTATTAATTTAGACTTAATCTAAATCCTGTTTTAATTATAACACTGTGTCGATGTTTTTCAAGTCTTTATTCGGTTTTAATCATGAAGATTACGTGAATTGATTGTAAATCAAACTCTATAGGCAATAGGATATCCAGAACCAAGACTTATTTATCTTTATACATAGGTTACATCAATAGGAGTAAAGAAGATGTTAATTTTGTCTGCTAAAGTATCTGTATTGTAGACAAAGTCCAAAGTCCATAACCTACTACCTCATACCTAGCCACGACAAAAAAGAGCCGGCCCGTAAGAGGGTCGGCTCTTTTATTATTCTTGCATCTCTGAAGGTTCCACGATTAAGGATACAACCTTGCCAGCATTTACATCAATCAGACCATGATCGGTAATTTTCAGGGCCGGGCTGACCGGCAAAGAATGCGTACTCAGCGACATGATTGGATTGTAATGGCGGTAGCCCAGCGACAACAAGGCTGAACGCAGCTCCTTCACATGCGCTGCAACCATTTCCAGCGGTCCTTCTGTTAAAATCCCGCCTACGGTTAACGGCAAATGGGACAGCACCTTGCCATTTTCAACTACGCAAAAGCCACCTTGGCTGGATAAAACCGTATTCGCAGCCAATATCATATCTTGCTTGTTATGCCCTACGACCAGCAAGTTATGGTTATCGTGCGAATAGGTGGTTGCCACTGCCCCACGTTTAATCGTATCTCCCCCGATCAAACCATAAGCACGGTTGCCATTCTTTCCATATCGCTCAAACGTAGCGATGAGTCCATGTTCACCATGTTCCCATACCAGTTCACCCTGCTCCACATGTGCAGATGCAATCCGTTCGCTCGTAAAAGTTGAGCCATCCTTGACCATCATAATACGACATTGATGTGTGCCATCAGCTACATCCATCTTTACCGTAAAATCCTGCTCCGTGAGCGGATTGAGCTTCACACTTTGATAAAAATGGGCGGGGAAGCGGCTTTTTATCGGTGCTTGATGGTATTCCTCGAACTTATCGAATACCTTGAGTCCGTCCTTATAGACTTGCTCCACATCAAACTGACCAAGATCGGATAGCAGTACAAAGTCAGCTATTTTTCCCGGTGCAATTGTTCCGCGGTCATGCATTCGCATCCGTGCAGCAGGAGTAAACGTAGCTGCATAAATGGCATCCTCAGGCTTCATGCCCATTCCGATAGCTTTACTTACAATATGGTTCAGATGCCCTCGTTCTACGAAAGAGTCTGGCATCACATCATCCGTTACGAAGCAAAAATGTTGTGCCACATCTTCCTGAATAAGATAGTCCATCACTTCAGGGGTCATCGATTTTTCCTGGATTTCAATAAACATTCCGGCAGCCATTCGCGCCTTCATACCTTCAATACTTTGGTGAGTATGGTCCGAGCCTATCCCCGCATAGATCAACTGATGCAGGTCCAGATCAAGCAGCTGCGGCGTATGGCCTTCAATGATCAGCTCCGGGTAATGCTCACGAACATGGCGTAAGATGCGATTCGTCTTGCTTTCCGGATCACGAATGACATCCACATAGTTCATAATTTCACCCAGGCAGATCATTTCGCCGGTTTGCAGTAAGGCATCTATCTCGGGAATACCGATCTCGCCTCCTGAGGTTTCGAGCGGCGTTGCCGGGACAGAGCTTGGAATACCGTAGAACATATCAGCCACGCAATCTTTGCTGGCTTCCATCATTTCCTGAATGCCTTCCAATCCGAAAACATTCGCCATTTCGTGCGGTTCCGGTACAATCGTCGTTACCCCATTGCGAATCAGCCCATAGGAAAAGGTTGCCGGTGTCACCATTGTGCTTTCGATATGCAGATGGATGTCGATCAGGCCGGGAATCATATATTTCCCATGTCCCTCTACAATCTCAGCCACTTCAAAAGACTCCAGACCACGCTGACCGATATACATAAACTTACCGTCAAGTATAGCTACATTACCTTCTTCGAACGTCTTGTAGTAACTGTTATACACCTTAACTTGTAAAATCATTTTGTCTGCACGCATGATGTATCTCCTTCATCGAACCCGCTGATTATTGGACCAGCACCATTTTATCTGCCGGAAAATGCAGGGTAACCCGCTGACCACTCAGGTAAGGCGTATCCATTTCCTGATTAGCCGTAAAGTTGCCTTTCGCCGTTTCTACCACATACTGATAGCTACGCCCCAGGTAAGTACTTACCTTAATAATACCGGGAAGCTCATTTTCCCCTGTCTCGTTGCCTTCTGTTCGAATGACCAAATCATCCGGGCGAATAGCGCCCTGACGAGCACCCGGCTGGGCAGTACCCTGATTACGCGCTACACCGAACGAAAGATCGCCTGTATTTAGTCGAATACGATCCCCTTCTTCAGTACGCTCGTCAAAACTCAGAAAATTATTAAACCCAATAAAACGGGCGACAAATTCGGTCGTCGGATATTTAAAAATGGTCGATGGAGCATCTAATTGTTCGATGTTCCCCTTATTCATAATCGCAACCTGGTCAGAAATCGAAAAACATTCCTCCTGATCATGCGATACATATACGGTAGTGATGCCCAGTTCCTGTTGAATACGGCGGATTTCCACACGCATATTTACACGCAGGTTAGCATCCAAGTTACTCAGAGGTTCATCAAACAACAGCAGATCGGGTTCAATCACAAGCGCTCGCGCAATCGCAACACGTTGACGCTGTCCGCCTGACAATTCACCGGGGAAACGTTTTTCAAATCCCCCTAGGCTAACCGTTTCCAGCATGGTCATAACGCGGCGCTTTACATCATCTTCCTTTACCTTGCGTAACCGCAGACCAAAGGCAACATTATCAAAAACGGACAAATGCGGGAAGAGTGCATAACTTTGGAATACAAAGCCGAAGTTCCGTTTATTTACCGGAACCCGAGTATAATCCTTATCGTCAAACAAAAATGTTCCTTGTTTAGCTTCGAGAAATCCTGCAATGAGACGAAGTGTGGTCGTTTTGCCACAACCACTCGGTCCGAGTAGCGAGAGCAATTGCCCCCGTTCGAGCTGCAAATCGAAATCCTGCAAGATCAGTTGGTTGTCATAAGCGACCGATACGCGATCCAGAGTAAGCAGTGCCATAAGGTTGAAGCCTCCATTACCTTTTAGTGAAGTAAGACAATCCCATCAGTCGTTCAATCAAGAACATCAGGATACCGGTCAAAATCATCAGCATAACCGAAATCGCCGCAATCGTCGGGTCAAAATAATTTTCGACGTAAGTCAGCATTTGAATGGGCAGGGTGCTGAAGCCCGGTCCTGTCATAAAGACGGAAATGTCGACATTGTTGAATGATTCCAGAAAGGCAATCAGGATAGCCGCAATAATACCTGAGCGGATGTTGGGCAGAACCACCTTGAAAAAGGTTTCCAGCCGTCCAGCCCCCAAACTAAGCGCTGCTTCCTCAATCGCGAAATCAAAGTTAGACAAACTGGATGCAATGACTCTAATAATGAACGGCAGCATAATCACCGTATGTCCGATCAATAGTCCAGCATATACTGGTAAATGGTAAACAATGATCAGATAGCGCAGCAGTGTAAAACCAAGAACAATACCCGGTATAAGCAACGGGGAAAGGAACAAAGCATTCAGCGCATCCTTCCCGCGAAACGAAAAACGACTCAGTGCATAGGCGGCAGGCATACCGATCAGCAGTGCCAAGATGTTGCCTAGCAGAGAAACGACAATGGACGTTTTGAACGTGGACATAAACAAATCCACTTCAAAAATATTTTCATACCAGCGCAAAGAAAAGCCCTGCGGAGGAAATTTTAACACCGTGCCCGGCTCGAAAGAAGTGACCGATATGATCAACAGCGGACCGAGCAGAAAGATGAAGACCAGCAGGCTAAAGAAGCCTAGTCCGTAATGTTTCTCCCGCATATCCACCTACCCCTTCGGATTGAGTTTATGGGCCGCCTTATTTAAGAGACCGACCACGATAAATGTAATAACAATCATAATTGTTGCAATAACAGAAGCTAAAAACCAGTCGTTTAGCGTCATCGCGTTCTGATACAAAAATGTAGCGATAACCCGCTGTTTTCCTCCAAGTAGTGCTGGTGTCGTATATGCAGTCAGACTGCCCACGAAAACGAGAATGCTTCCAATGATCAGGCCCGGCACAGACAGCGGAAATACGATTTTACGAAATGCGCTGAATCTGGAGGCCCCGAGGCTCTGAGCAGCATGAACAAGATCACCGTCGATATTTTCGAGTACACCAATCAGTGAAATAATCATCAGCGGTAAAAACAAATGAACCAGACCAATAATCATCGCTGCCGGAGTATACAAAATATTCAGCGGCTCATCCACGAGTCCTAAACCGATGAGCACGTTATTTAACAGCCCCTTGCGACCCAGAATGACCATCCAACTGAATGACCGCACCACCGGACTCGTCAACAAGGGGAAGATAGCCAGCGCTAGCAAAATCCCTTTACGACGCGGGGCCTTTTGCGAAATATAATAAGCCGTCGGGAAGCCGAGTAATACGCACACAAGTGTCGTTACGACACTGACTTCCAGCGTAGTCAGCAATATTTTCAAAAAATAAGGGTCCTTGAAGAAATGGAGATAGCCTTCTAGGGTGAATGAGCTGTTCTGTACGAAGGTCGAACCGATCGTCAACACAATCGGAATGACCATGAACACCGCCAGAAAGAGCAGACCTGGCAGCAGCAGCCAATACAAGTATGTTTTCTTCATGGGTAGCTCCTTGCGGTTATCAAAATGTTATTCCTTATTCAGCACCTGGATAAACAGCTCCAGAAAAGCTTCGCTGTCCACCTGTTCGCACACATTCATATTAGGGCTATGATTGAGGCGGTTCTGTACATCGCCCACTGTTTGTCCATCACATATGCGACTCGAGGTTTCCACGTCGACATACAACAGCGAGGTATTTACTAACCTCGAATTCAACGCGACACCCACGGCAAGCGGGTCATGAAGCGCACACGCTTTTACCCCGTTGCGTTCTTCATAACGCTTGGTATAAACGGCCGTGCTTTCAGCTACATAATTACGAATTGCTGGGCGGGTCAGACGAGCAATATGATCCGCAGTCAGCAGAGCCTTCCGTGTTACATCCAGTCCCACCTGTATCAATCGACCAAATCCTGCATGAAATACGATTCGTGCGGCTTCAGGGTCAGCATACATGTTGTACTCCGCTACAGGTGTAATATTGCCGCATCCGTGAATAACACCGCCCATAAAAATGACCTCATTGACGTGATCCGTCAGCTCGGGACACTTGAGCAGCGCCAGTGCCAGATTGGTGAGTGGGCCGGTGCAAATGAGCGTCACTTCCCCCGGGTGAGCCATCACGGTATCAATGATGATATCCGGTGCAAAACCTTCGGACGCAGACATGGCTGGTACTACTCCACTCAATGCACCTCCAATGCCGTCTTCTCCATGGACACGGTGCTCGTGCAGACCTTTACGTATTAAGGGAGCCTCTGCCCCCCGATAAACCGGAATATCCGGTCTATCCAAAAGGTCGAGGATTTTGCATGTGTTCAATGTTGCTTGTTTAAGTGAAACATTACCGCATACTGTAGTAATCGCTTGGATATCCAGCTGACCACTTTTGGCCGCTAGTAAAATACCCAACGCATCATCAATGCCCGTATCTACATCTAATATGACCTTTTTCATTATTGTGCAACTTCCCGGTTCCAGCGATCTGTCCATGCCTTGATATGATCGTTAACGAACTTCATATCCAGCTTGGTCAGCTTGTTCACTACATCCGCACCGTACGTAATTCCCTCTGTATCCGCACCGGATAGTACCACCTGCGTATTCACCGGGGAATCAACCTTTGCCTTGGCAGATTTTTCTTGAACTTCCTTGCTCAGCTGCCAGTTGATAAATTCCTCAGCCAGCTCCTTCTGGTCGGAGCCTTTCACTACATTAATCGTGTTCATTACTGCGTAAGCACCTTCACTAGGAGCTACAAATTTCGCTCCTGGCACAGCCGCCTGCAAATCTTTGAAGTACATTTCCATGATCGGACCGCCCGCAATTTCTTGTTGACTAAACATGTTCACGAACTCGGACGTTTTGCTATAAAACTTAACGATATTCGGACTCAGCTCTTTCAGTTTTCCGAAGGCTTGGTCTTCATTAAACTCCTTACTACCCGCTACTTTGGAGGCTGCATCTACCATCATTGGTCCGGCAGTCGCCGTAATGTTCGGCAGAGTCACGTTTCCTTTGAACTCACTGCCCCACAGGTCAGCCCAAGAGGTCACATTCTTTTTCACCAGCTCCGGATTATAGGCAATACCGAGGCGCCCAACTGTATAAGCAGGACCATACTCTTCACCCAGCGGTGCTTTGGCAATGTCATAAATTTGGTTCAGGTTTGGCACCTTGCTGCGATCCAGCTTCTCAAACAATCCCTGTTGAATTCCCTGTTGAGCATAATAATCAGACAGATAAATCAGATCGACGTCTGTACTACCTTGACTGATTTTGTTCAGCCGTTCTGCGTTATTCCCAATTTCGACCACGATGTCAACGTTATGTTCCTTTTCAAAAGGCTCGTACACTTCTTTGTTAAAAAAGTCCTCGGAAAAGCCCCATGTTGAAATAACTAGTTTCTTTTTCCCATCAGCTGAGCCATCTTTTCCATCTGTCTGACCGCCAGTAGCATTGCTGCCGCAACCTGCCAGTACCACAGATGCCAAGGTCACAGCCATAAATCCTTTAAACCATTTTTTCATATGAAACTCCCCCTGTTTTTTTATTATGCACACCTTATGACACAAAAAAGAAAAGTACTCTTGTAAAACAAGAATACTTTTCTTCGTAAACAAAGAATAAGTTGATCCCGCTGCGCGTTATAACAGGTTCTCCCCTCAGATAGATCCGAAGCGAAAAGCCGAATATCCAATTTTATTAGGATTCTTTCAGTATGATGTTCGTAATTGCCCACTGCGTTGCTGCATCATAATCGCGCAGTAAAGCTTCTATATCGAGCTCCATATCCTCAATCAGCTTCTCGCGAAGTCTCTTCTTGTACAGCATGGACATTCGGAAATCCACTTCCAGCTTCAAGCCGGGGGCTTCCACTTCCAATGCCGCCGAGCGTGGAGAACGCCGGTGCTTCGCCACAAAGGTAACAATGTTGTTCTCAACGGTGGCCCGCAGCAGCGTGGTCCCGAAGCCGAACAGTTCCTTTGAAACTTCATTGTAAATCTGGCACATCCGCTTCTTGCTTTCGTTACTGTCGAGCAGCGTCAATGAACCCACCCTCATCAGCATATTACGTACAATCAATCTTTCAACACGATAGATTATACATAAATATACGATAAATAGCAAACAAAAATCCCTAATCTAATAACATATGATGCGAAAAAGCGAACAATATGTCGAACTTTGTAGCTTTTCAACATTTTTACACTTTTTCGTCTAACCCTTAAGTTTCCGAACACTGCTATATTCTCCGCAGGAAAATTAAAGTAGACTACAAAGTCGTTATCGTCATCACTCTGGGAGAATATTTTTTTCTACTACTATATATGTAGTTTTATTTAAACGCATTTAACCGTACCCCGCGGGAGTCCCCTAGCGATTGTACGGTTTTTTTATGTTATATAGCTGACTGGCCAGATGGGAACCCTTCAAGAAAAAGCCGATTGAATCCACGAGGACACGACAAGAGTAGCTGGCCACAGCAGCATAAAGTTAGCTATGATATACGCCTTCTTAAAAGCATAACGATGATAAAAATACCAACAGCTCCATGAGATAAATACTCCTATCGGGTAGCTCATTATGACATAGGCAAAAATATAACTGATGAGATAATCTCCAGCTGTTGGTGCATCGAAAGAAAATGCGACCACCATCAGCATGACCGGATAGGCAAATAACGTTAAGCCATAAACGATATTCAATATAAGTAAAATGACAAATGCGTTTTGATCTTTCATGATGTTCTCCTAACTATTGCAGTCCGCCTGTATCACCATTGTGCAGCCCGTTTGCGTCTCTCCTCACGTCGATCAGCTTCTTCCATTTTCCGAATATAACGTTTCAACTGCTCTTTATGATCGTCCAATTCCTGTATTCGTACAGTTGTGCCTTGGAGAAACGTCTCCATTTTACGTGTTAATTCAGCAGCCGATTCGCCCCTCCAGTCTTGCAGACGACCATATATATTTCTCATCTGCTGCTCCTGATGCTGAAGTCTTTGCTTTAGCTGTTCGCATTGCTGTACAGCCCTTCGCAGATCCCCCAGACTCAAAGATATTCTGCCCATCTCTTTTGCCCCCTGTTGTGTTCTTACAGCTGATCTTTTACTGATCCACCATCGTGAATTCCTGACCCTTGCGATCTATATATTCTGCTATCTCCGTAATTGATTCTTGATACCAGCGATTAATCCGATCTAGCGTTGCCGTTGCACTATGCGCAATTGGGGTCAAAGACTGACTTTCACTTGTCCCGATATGAGCCTGAAATAACTGGATGGATGCTCGGGTATCGCTAGAGAACCCATGCAGGCTGGAACGCATCTGGTTAGCCGCATGCTTTAGCTCCTCAGGTGTTAATTGAATTGTGCCCCCATTTTTGTTGCCCACAAAATATGCCCCACCATGGGTGCGACCATTTTGCTGTCCTTCTCCCATCAGATTCACTCCCAGTGTAGTAGCAGCAAACTGCCCGAAAGCACCCATTTGTCCACCGTAGCGTTCAACCAGGTCGCCCATGACTTCCTTGAGTTCTGCTCGCGCGGCCAGCATTTGCTCGTACGCCTGCACCCGTGGATTGCCTTCCACCAATTGACCGTCCATGGTGTACAGTGGATTGCTGATATTGCCATTTTCATCAAACGTAAAGTTTCCCATGCTATGAGTGTTCTCTCCACCTAATACAGAATTATAGAATTTGGTGAATGCATCTTGCTGCATCATAGGCAGCGTAACCGGGACAAAAACAATTGGGGACCATTGAGGACCAAAAATAAGATCTCTTAATTCATTATTTTTTTTAAGTGGAACTGAAACAGGAATAGTAAACTTGGCCGCATTGGCAGTCTTATAATCACTCCCAATATGATACGTTTCCCCCACATGTTGATTAGCTTTAGTAGCTCCCCCACCAACGCTATCTCCGGGATGGGCAAAAGCCACATTAGTCTTCTTGAATTCTCCTGCTTTCACCCTCTTTTGAAGATCTTCAGGCAATAAATGTACAATACCCGGAGCAGCAAAACTCACGGATGATAAACCATTTTTCACTGCAATATATTCTGCTTCTGCACCGCCTAAAGAATGGCCTGTCGTAGAAATTTCGGAAGCGGGGTACTTCTTCTTCACTTCGTCATACAGTGTTTGGGCTTTTGTAAACTGATTATCTTGATACTGGGCTTCATAATGTTGAAATGAGCTTTGTACCTGTGGGGGGAGCTTTTTTATCTCTTCTTGATTATTGGCATAATAATCGTGAACTTGATTTAAAGTTTTTGCTCGTCCGCCCACAACATCGCTAATGTCCGTTCCTATGTCCATCGCTCTACTCCATATTGGTCTTCCCCCTGGTTCAGTTCCCCTATATCCTATAATCACCTGATTGCTATTCTCATTGTGAAAAACGGTCGCATCAAATCCAGAACCGTTCGTGTCATGTAATAGTTTCTCGTCTAAATCAACAACCTTCCAACCGGGAATATCTTCATTTTTATAAGTCTTTGGATCAATATCCAATAGGTAAGCCTCATCTGCTATCTTCCAGTATGTTTTTTCGCTAATATACTGCAACTATTACCCCACCTTGTCTAATCACCTAATATATTATAAAGTTAGAAAAAGTTGATACTTTCAAAAAAGGAGCATCAAAAATTGAAAAAGAAAAAAATTTGGGTTACTGCTCTTATCTTATTCTTCATCCTAGTAGGAGCTCTCTATTACATGCAGTACGCATCAAATGTAAAAAAAGAAGAAGCCGTTAGAGCAGGTATACCTATTGGAAAAGAGTACATCCAAAAATACTATAGGGCTGATTTCATATTTAAGAGTTATGACTATATAGGGAGCTATGTTAATAATACGGTTCATCTAATCGGCTATATAAAAGGGCATGAAGGTCAATCGATATCTATTGCTTACGATTTTGAAAAAAAAGAAGTGCTTAGTGTAACCGGACCGGATTGGTTCATTGACAGTCGATACCCTAAAAAGAATGTTCCACCATTTTAAAAATCAAGATTTGTATGCAAAAAAAAAGCATATATGATTCATTCCAGTTCAAGAATATATTTTTCCAATCTAAGGAAGTGAAATCATTATAATACTTCCTGTTTACTTGCGGTATAGTTGAAGGTGAAAATAAGTATAAAGTCGTTGGTTACTGCATTTCTGGTCGTGGTTCATACCTAATAACGATTAGGACTTTGTAACTGGATGTTAGAAGAAATTTGCGTATATGAACATAATTTTTAGAGGTTGTATTGAGCTAATCCTTATATTGGCTATAATGATCTATTCTATTATTAACAAACAAAGCAATAATGTTCCTGGGTATATAAAAGGGGATAATAAGGAGAAGAATACAACTTGAAGAAGAAAAAGGTTTGGGGAAGCATCCTTATATTACTTTCCATCCTTGTCGGAATCTTTTGTTACATGCAATATACAGCAAATACAGAAAAAGAAGCATACGTTCAATCTGGCATACCCATCGGAAAAGAATACATTAAGAAGTATTATAATGCCGATTTTATTTACCAAAATAACGAGTTTATTGGCAGTTACGTTAACTCTACCGTTTATCTCCGTGGCTATATAAAAGGGCATGAGGGTCAGATAATCTCACTAAATTACGACTATAAGAAAAAAAAGGTACTCTACGTAACTGGACCGGATTGGTTCATCGATAGTCAGGATCCCAAGAAGGACGTATCTGTTCCATAAAATAAGATTCGCTTTATTCAGTAAATAAGTTCACTCTTCCATTCTCAGGAAGCAATATCATTATAATGTATTATATTTATTTCGAGTATCAATCGGAACAGAAATGAGGACAAAGTCGGAGAGGATTGTATTTTGGTGATAGTTCTTACCTAATAACGTTTAGGACTTTATAGCTGTATGTTAGGAGAAGATTACGTAAATGAACATACCTTTTAAGTTGTGTCTAATATTTCTATGACGCCGCTTATTCTGACAGGATTCGGTTTCTCAGTACCTCAAGAAAAAGAGTTATAGATGTCGCAACTCCCATCGGCATCAACCTTATCCACTACAAACTACGCTATATTAGAGGTCACGGGAACAGCAAAATTACCATTCACTACACTTATTAAACTAATGAAGTGATCAAGGTTTCTGGACCGGGTTGGTTTGTTATTGGTTTATTAATAGTAGGGTTATAGATGAGGATGCTCCTTATTCCTAAGAAAGCGTGTAGCATATTCACTCCAATTCTAAGGAGATTAATTCAACTTGAAAAAGAAACAATTATGGCTTTTTGTCTTTATATTACTTGTCATTCTGGTAGGAGTCTTCTATTACATGCAGTACGCATCGAATGCCAAAAAAGAAGAAATCGTTCGAACAGGCATGCCTATTGGAAAAGAGTACATCAAGAAATACTATAGGGCAGATTTCATATTTAAGAGTTATGACTATATAGGTAGCTATGTTAATAACACGGTTCATCTAATCGGTTATATAAAAGGGCATGAAGATCAATCGATATCCATCGCTTACGATTTTGGAAAAAAAGAAGTTCTAGATGTATTAGGACCGGATTGGTTCATTGACAGTAGGAATCCTAAAAAGAATTAGAATATTGAACCATGATTGCAGAAAAGGCTCCTTAGGAGCCTCTTCCAGTCGTCGTTAGTCCCCACCTTTGGTGCTATGCTTAGTTACATGAATAAAAGGATATTCTCCTTTGCTAATTTTACGTTTCCATTCTTGAATCATATCTTCTTGGGTAGGCGGTTTCTCATTCACGATTGCTCCTGTAGTTACTTTAGCCATATTCTTTACCCTCTCACGATGGATTAGTTATTGCGTCTTTATCTTTTCTCCAGTCATTTTGATGTTACCATCCATTTCTACCAAACTCGTTTTACATTTTAAACCGATAGCATCCTTCGCGGTGACCTGAATTGTGTTCCCCGCATTGAATACCAAATTTCCATCAGCCTTAACACGGATGTCCTTTTTACTCCGCAATTCGATGCCGTGGTCATCCAACAGTCGAATCACCACTTCATCGTCGTTCCCCGTGATTAAAATTTCATTTTTCTCAAAAATAATAGCTTTGCGGTACTTGGTCATAAAGATCTTCGTGGACGGGTCCTGAATAAAGTCGCCCCCTTTGGATCTCTTGCGGATCGAGTGAGTTACAATGGCGTCCTTTTCTTTAGCGGTCGGAAAGTAAATGTCTACAAAATCAAATAGCTCCGGCATACAGTACCATCCTGTATTCCCTTCCGATGTATAAAATGTAGCCGTTGGGAAAGCGTAGGTTTCCTTGACATTCGGCTTGACCTTATCCATTTCATAAAAGAAAACCTTCACATGATCCTGCTCGATTCCAATAACCTTCGATTTTAACGAGATACCACGAATGCTTTCATTTACAATCAAATCCTGTTTCATTCCATCCGCTGTAGTCAGCACATATTCATGCCACAAAGCACTATGTCGTATAAACGCAACAGACTGCAGGACGTATAAAGCTTTCCCTTTAAATTTAACCTCCGCCCCAATTTGCAGCAGGACATCTCTAGCCCCTGTCGTTTGCACTTTATAATATAAAAGATTGTCATCCTTGCTGGCTCCTGGTTTGGTTTTTCTGGTCATCGAGTAGTTATATTGCTTTAGCTCCCCTTGATTGACACCATCCGGTAATCCAAAATAAAACTGAGGTTTTTCTCCAATCGGATCAGGTATTAGTCCCCAACCAAGCCGAGACGCTATACGTTTTAGAAACGACCAGTCCGTTTCGTCGAATTGCATCGTAAATTCCTGTAAAAGCTGATCTTTTAAGCGGCTCGTACAATTGGCTTTGGGATAGGATTTGAGTACATGTTCAAGTAATGCCTGCACCTTCATCTTCACATTTTGAAAGGATTGTCTATGAAGCACTTCATCCAGCTGGCTTGTATAGGAGAGGGCCTCGACAACCAAATAGGCTACATTGGACACCAACTTGATTCTGAACTGCGTGACTAATCCCCTAAATAATACACTCTGCTTTTGATCATCATTCACATAAGAAACGACTAACTTCGCCCCTGCCTCCATATGATCTGTGTACTCTTCCATTTGGGCACCCGTTAACACACCTGTCAAAAAGACTTTCACATGCTCATTCATTTTCTGTACAACTTTAACTTTCGGATTTTTAAGAGATAAAACCGTTCCATTATACTTGATGATTGGATATCCCATGTTACCGCTCCTCTATGTCGGTTAGTTTACGTTTATCCGTTGTTTGCTTACGTATTGAATGACATCTTTAATGGTTTGATTATGTCCCTGATCGTTGAGAGCCTGATCTAATGCAGGGAGCGTGGTAAAGGTTTTATTTTTTTTCTGAAAATATATGCTGGCCATAGGGAACTCATCAACTCTACCAGGTCCATGAATCCCGTTGTCAACATTGGCAATGATGATAACATCCTTCAATCCATCCTTATTCACATCCTTGAAGGCCACTGCTTCTACTCCTCCGTAACGTGCAACCCACTCACGGTTCCCGTAGAAATCAGGGAATGGATATAGAATATGTCCTTGGTCATCCAATAGGAAGAAAAAAAATTTACGAAGACCTTCCGGATACCCATATGTGGATACAAACCTTACTTTCCCAAAGCCTTCGAGAGTAGTTTGAAAAGACTGCGACTCTGCAACTTCATATTGGTCAGTATCCAATTTCCCACCACCAACATCGGAAACAGACTGATCCACAACTAAACTTAACTCACTCCATAGTTCCTTATTTTGCTTGATATTATCTGGAATTTGCGCAAGACGAATCTCATACTCTGCATGGTCCCCTACCACATGTGCCATAGGTACACTCATCCCCACCGAATCATTTGTGAGATAACTAAACGATTCCATTTCTACTTCCGCAAGCGAACCTTTGGTTACATCCGCGTTTGCTAACAGTTTAATCAAATCATCTTTTGTAAAATCACCGATTAACCCTTGTTGCTCTGGCTGAACAGCTGTAATCTTCCCGCTTTTTATAAGCTCAATAAAAGGTTTCTCGACCTTTACCAGATCCCTCAATCTTATTCTTGAAGCCTGCTTCATATCCAGATTCGTCGTATAAAACATATGACTAGGATAGGCTGCGTCCTTCACATAATGAATACCCGTATATTGAACACTCAAGAATCGTTCACTTTGTTGTTTGATCTCATAATCAATTTCAACATGGACTCCAGAATTGGAATCCGCATAGTCATGTAATCCTTCTAAAGCATCAGTCTTAAGAATTTTGTTTAAAGATTTCTGCTTTGCAATATCCTTGAGTTTTGTAATTTGAGGGTATTTAATCACGATCCCATTTTTTGAATATTCCTCTTGAATAAGTTCATAGCTTTGCCGTTCACTATAAGTATTCAAGGCGCTGCTATATTCGGAATCAATACGGACTTCTCCACTTTTGGAGAACTCAATGATAAGGTTCTGTTCAGAATCATCACTGTTTATGAAGAAGCCATCGCCGTGGTCTAAAACTCCGATACTCATGCTATCATGTTGTCGACTCTCTAAAATAATAGGCTCATTCATATCCCTGTTCAGTTCCCACGCATCAGGGAGCTCCATCTTACCTACATTTATGATTTTCTCCGTCCACTTTTGTCCAGACAACTCCCACAAATCCACAAATATAGGGTCTGGGTGATATATGGAGACATACCCCCCTAACCACAACTGTATTCCGTGCTCTGAATCTCGAACCACAAAATCTGTAGTCAATTCTGGCCCGCCATCCTCAATTATCTGGGCGTGTACAAGTTGCCTCGAACTCCACCACTGAATAAATGTGTATTTATCTCCGATCGTACCTGTCACCGTTTTAGGTGCTCTATAATTCATAACCCTAACGTTTAGCCGTCCACTTTTTAACTGAAACGATTTTGTTAAGATAGTGAGATTGTTATCGAACTTTTCTACTAATTCTCCATCCTTCATCTCTACACTTTTTGGCTCGTTTAACAACAAATTAAATTCCTGTGTGAACTCCTCAAGCTTGTTTTGTCTGACATCATAATCCATATTCTCATTGTTGACTATATGAAGTTTTTTCACTAACGTGTCCAGCTTTTTCGAATAGGAAATCGTTTTATCGTCATTTTGGAGAGAAAGCGCATGATTTGTTTCAGTTGCTGGAGAATCCTGTTCCTTCATGCATCCATTTAGCACTACACAGGAAATGAGTAGTAATAGGATGCAAGAAGCTCGCCCGTACTTCAAGTAATTCATGCTGCATATCACACTTTCTACAATTTATCGTTCATCTCTATACTCATAATCTTCCACTTGCCTGACTGCTTTTCTAACGTAAATAGAAGTCCTTGGTTTGATTCCTCTTCTTCTGAGCTACTCTTTACCAAAAACACCCGCTGATTAGCCTCATAAGCAATCTCTTTTACATTCAAGTCTAATCCTGTATAGTCCATAGCGGAAAAATCTATGATATCTTCAAAATGATTTTTCGGGCTTGCTGACAACGCAGTGAATTCCGCCATTTCAGGCAAGTGTATCAAAAAGCGATTCATAAGATAATGATCTTCCAAATAATTTTGGATAATATCTTTAGGAACCGTAGGGTATACAAATTTTTTATTCTTATTTTCATATAGGACTTTTGTTTTTTCGGGTCCGCTGCTATCGAATTTCTGATATGTCATGATTGTATGTTGTTGAGTATCCTGAAAACGGTAATAACTCACATCCTCAAAAACACCATCTTTATTAATATCCTCCAGCTTCCTGCTTCCTTGCCCTGTTGCTTCTGGATAATTGTAATTCAGGTTGCTAATTCGGTTATGGTCTAAAGTAAATATAGAGAATCCTTCGGCCTCATCCACTTCGCTAGTGGAATATACTACGATAAATTTTTGTTCTGTTTGATCCAACTTCATGATCTTCACATCTTTATTAAGATGCACAACCATAACTGGGTCCTTTAATTTATCAATGATGTGATAACCAGCATCCTCCCGGACTACAAATATGGCGTCAATTTTCTCTTTTTCTAATCCAAAAGCAAGCACGTAATCCGGCTTTCCATCATGGTCCAAATCTTCTTTTAATATTTTCTGAAGCTGCTCATTTGGGGGTTGGATTTTCTTTATAAACTGATCTAATGTGTTAGAATCTATGGCGTAATTTTCATTTCTTTTATTAATCGGATTCACAATATTGCTATTCCGATCTTGTTTTTGAGCAGCAGACTCTGGTTCAGTCACAGCTTTTTTCTCTATCATTTGAGTGCTAGGTTTGATGGGATCAACTGCTTGCTGCTTCTCATTCGTAGGTTGTTCAGAACATCCATTCAATAGCAGACTAAATAACAATATTAAAAATAGTATTGTATTTTGTTTTATAAAGTTGATTTCAAAAAACTCCCTTTTTGTATTAATCACTGTACGTTTATTCGTTGTTTGCTTACGTATTGAATGACATTTTGAAGTGTTCGGTTATGTCCAGTTTGATTGATACTCTTATCCAATTCAGGCAGGGTAGTGTATGTGTTATCTTTTTTCTGAAAGTAAACCCCTGCGACAGGCAGTGTCTCTATTCCGTGTGCATTAACTCCGGTGATATAATCAGCAATAATAACAATATCCGTACGTCCATCCTGATTCAAATCCTTAAAACTTACTGCTTTGATCCTATCAATCATTTTACCGTTGTTACCATAAAATTCGGGGAATTCGTACAGGATCTTGTTTTCCACATTTTTGTCACTGTTAACTTCCAAAAAAAACTTTGCTTGAATCAGATCATTCGTATCCTCATCTTTTAAAGTGGATATAAACTTTACTTCTCCCCATCCATTAAGAATGGTAGTAAATGATTGTTCCCTTTGAATAGTATATGGTTCTAGATCAGGGTCGGGCTGAGCATCCTCTTCTACATAATCAGCACTACGTTGCTGTTCTATGGATTTCTCCATATTATATTCTATGAAGATATTATTTACTTTTTCCGTTTCAGTATCCCACTGAATCCTCAAATGTAAGCCATTCTTGGAATAAAGCAGACTCCCATTTGTTACAATACTCGGTTTGCCATAGAGCTGTAGTACTTTGCCAAGGGTATCACCGATCTTCAAGCCTCTTTTTGTTTTAAACTTGGGATTCTCCAAACTCACGGCTACTAAATAGCTTTCACCATCCACCAGTTCCTCCCCTTCAAGTTCAATCTTAGATAAAACTACAAATCTTATTTCTGGCTCCTCATAGTTAGGATAGGACAGACTCCATCTTCTATATGTTCCATTCCCACTATTATATCCTCTATTGTTAGCTTCAAATCCTTCACTGTAACCCCACTTATGGATAAGTTCTTTAATATCCGTATTCTTATCAATCTTATGTGATCGATATGAGACCTCAAAGTCGTCGTCCTGAAGGGACTCCGGATCGGCAGAAGCAATATTCTGGGCTTTTTCGACTTTTTCACTTCGATAGTTCCATGTGCTCTCGTCTTTGACGCTAACTGTTTTCTCACTTTTATAATTATTGATACTTGTAGAACCGCACGCAGTTACTCCAAAAATCATTATAAGCATTATAATGCAATAACCGTAACTTGGTTTGTACACTTCTTTTCCTCATTTCGAATTGTGATTTATCTTTCACCGACGATACTCCACTCATTCGTATCATTTTTTCTGCTATCGTTACCATTTTGGGTAGGTTTAAATTTAAAATTAGGAAGCTTAATACCTTCGGATGCAGCAATTTTCTGAGTTACACTTTTATCAAGACTCAACAAATATTGTTCATAGTTAGAAGCTTCATTCCCACTAAAGGTATTGTATATTTTCCGCACACTCTCACCCCAACGGTTATCGCTAGCGTATATGCCACATTCAACTCGCTTAGATTTCATTCTAAGAATCGGCGTGAACCAATTACAGTATTGGAAAACATCTCCTTTGCCTGTAATACCACTCAATTTATTGTTTTTTACTACTGCTTGCCTAAATTCCTGACCATAATATATATATCCTAATATTTTCCCGAATATCAGGCTATTGGCTTTCATCAAATCTTTGGCATAATTAGTTTCAGCACCATGCTCACCATCAGCCGCCCTATTTGTACTACTAGTGTTAAAACTTCCAGTTCCTTCTTGAACAATAATTGCTAACAAAAAACGGGGATCAATCTGAATATCATATGTTTCTTGTATCTTCTTTGTAGCTTCCCATAAACCATGCAACTTTTCCTGATTCCATTTCATTTTGGTGAAATTTAATGAGCGTCTTTTGAATGTTTTTTCAGCTTCAGAACTACCGTTATATTGAAATTCAGCAGGTATCCATTTTCCAGCCGGAGTCTTTACGTTCGTTTTTGTAGGTTCATCTTTCGATTCGGTGGTAACGGGTACTTCTGGTGGTGCTTTAGTACTCGTATCAATCAGACCTAGCTTCTCGCGTATAGCTCGTCCCGCCTTCTCGGCAGCCAGCTTTTCCCTGATATCTCCACTTGCCTCCGCAGTCATCCAACCAACGGTTTCTTTTTGCATTTGCTCTTGAGCCCACTTGGGGAATGTGGCCATTTCGCGTAATTTGCTTCGAAGTCCTTCTGCCAGTTTTTGCGCTTTACGCATACCTACCTCGTCACCATTGACTTGAGCAATATACCAATCTTCTTTGTATTTACGCATCCAGGTCTGGGCCCAGTCTGGGTAATTTAGTTTTTGTTTTTTCTGTTCTGCTGCAAGATCAAATGCCTGTGCTTTCCTGTGTGCATTAGCAGTTGTTAAAGCTCTCAACATAGGGGTTGCACCAAACGTTGGCTCTTTCCATTTCATATGTCTTCTCCTTTTTTACGAATACTAAAAGAACCGTATCTCTGACATACAGGTATCGTTATATTTGCTTCCTCGCTCTACGGCCTCAATCGTTATTTTCACGAAAGAGGTATGAATGGGGTTATCAAGAAATTCGTTTCTTATAAAATCATTATCTATCATCATGGTCTGCCCGTTTGAAAACTCTAGTTTCATTCGTTTAACTCTATTATTTGCTTGGAAAGCTTTGGATGACTTAGCTAAACCATTAATAAGCTCAAACCCCTTCAGTTCTTGCATAGAGCCGAAATCAATTTTGATCCACTCCCCGATCCCGTCTCCCTTAACCCCTTCGCACCAGGCTGTGCTCGCATCTCCATCCATGATGTTACGGGCAGCATAGGAGTTCCCTGCCTGATCTGGAAGTGTAGATGAAGCAACAATTTTCTGTGCCGGAATGCTTTTCCGATATTTCATCAAATCCGTTGTAGTTTGTATCCATTGTGTAGGGGACACGTTATAGCCTATCCTATGGAATACATTGGAGTATTTTATAGGCAGACCTGTTGGGATGTCTCGTTGTTGCATTTCACCCTTCGAGTTCAAATAAGCAACCCTGTGATTATCCGAGGTTATAACAGGAGAGTTTGTGGCTTTCATTAATAACCTCTTCTCTCCTGTTCTGATATTGAGCAAATACGTCTTATCAAGATCGTAAGAAGAGAGCAGTAAATTATCGTTATAAAGCCACTGTTCAATCTGTATGCCGTCTAATCCTGACTTGATTTGTTGGATTAGCTTGTTCTTGGACAAGTCATAGATCAATATATTATGGTTACTATTGACAAGGGCAAATTGGTTACTGTCAGGTGAGAACACGGGAAGAACGAGATAGTGGCCATCGTTTAAATGTCCTAATGCTTTCGTTTTCTGCATCTGATTTATATAATAAAAAAAGGCAGCATCCTCTGTGTAAACACACTTCCGAAAGTCAGGAGACATAACGGCGTAGTCCCTATTCGGCACCTTAAATTCAGTTATTTTCTTTGTGGTAGACAGATCAAAGATTTTAATGATTAAATAATCCAAATCCTGCGATTCTCTACATAAAGCGATATGTTTGCCATCATCCGAGAAACCAGCCAGATACAACTCATTTTCAGGATACGCTTCACCTTCACTTGCATGTAATTTACCTATAATGTCATCTAAATCAATATAGGTATTACCTGTAGGATCATCCATATCAGCGAGATAATCTATAGGCATGTTTCCATTTTCCGCTTCAAAGAGCAACCAATTTACAGCCCTTTTTGTTGGAGGAAGTTTCTCGGACTGAGAGACAGAAGCATGAGTTTCATTCCGCTCCTGTCCTACTTTTCGGCTCTCGTTCGATTGTATACAGCCACATAGCATGGAAAAGATTATGACGAATAACGCAATTTTACTTATCCACACCGCAGTTTTATTTCGCTTTCTACTGCTCATCACAATAACTTCAGCTCACCTATACAAGTATTGGGGAAATCTGTGCCATTTTTCACTTTTAGAATAGTAATTTTAACGAAAGATGTCCGTATGGGTTCATCGAACTTGAAGCGGGTGTCATTATTCTCAAGCACCACAGATTGTCCATCCGAAAAATCAAGTTTCATTTTTTGGATTGTATTCACGTCTAAATACTTATTGTTAACTCGTATAATACCGTCAACCATCTCCATACCTCTGACCTCTTGAATTGAACCCAAATCCATAGTTACCGCTTCTCCTACTCCGCCTCCCTTCGTTCCTTCACACCAAGGGGTTAAATTATTATCGTCCGTTAAATTGTTCACATTAAAAGAATAGTTACTCTGATTAGGAAGTGTGGAAGAGGCCGTAACCTTTTTCACTTTGACCTTGTTGCTATATTTCATATAATTGGTTTTTGTTTCGATCCACTGTATTGGAACTACCCAGGTTCCTTCACCACTTACAATGGACGAAATATCTTCTTTTTTTCCACTAGCTACATCAATCATGAACATTTTTACAACCTCATCATCTGCCAGAACCAATTTTTTTTGATCTGGGGATAAAATAAAATCGCCCTCATTTTTAGTTATAAACTGTACTTTTCCAGTGTGTATATCTAGTGAATAAATATCGTTTATGAAAGTATTATCTTTTTTATAAGTGGTATAAATAAGTCGGTTCTCCTGATCCCATTGCATAATACTCGAGACATCAGTGCCTGCAAGCAGAAGCTTCGTACCACTATCACCGGATAGATCAAGCATTACGATCCCTGTCTGATCATCAACAAAACATAACTTGGTGTTATCCGGTGAAAACACTCCCTGAGCAATATTACTAACATCCGCTTTGCCTTTGTTAGTCTTCAATTCTGTAGTTTTTTTACTTATTGCATCATATAAATACAAACGTCCGTCCATTACGTATAGATATTTGCTTAAATCAGAAGAGATCACAGGATATTGAGCCGTTGGCGGCAATTTAAACTCTCGTTCTTTTTCTCCCGCATCCAGATCGTACACTTCAATAATGAGCATCTCCTCTGGTTGCTCCCCATAAACATCTCTGATAATCGACATACGACTGCCGTCACTTGTTATTTCCCCAACATATACTTGTGAGCCACGATATTTTAGACGTTCTTCCCGAGTTTGCATGGTGTCAATCAGGTCGTCGATACGGATATTAGTTTCTCCAGTAGGATCATCTAAATTGGTTAAGAATTGAACTCGATCTTCTACGCCTTCCTGACCATTCAAAAGCCAGCTTGCTTGCTTTCCATTCCCCTTTGCAGCATCCTGATTGACCTTAACTTCATTACTTGATAGTTTATTGGGGGACTGCGAAGATGTATTGTCCTCTCCTATGGTTGCTGTACATGCAGATATCAGCACTGAAAAAACAATAATCAAAACTACTTTTATACAACGCATGATTTCTCCTCTCTTCTACACTCTCTATAAAGTTTCCTCATTAAGCGGGTTGGCTCAGTTCCTTTATACGATTCTGTACTTCCTTATCCCTACTTATTTTTAATGGATCCATCGTCTTGGATAATACGCCTAACTGCTATTACGTTTGTATATATACGACCGTAAGACCCCTTCCAATCTTTGCTTAATTTATCTATCGTTACATTATGAGAAGGCTTTTTATCTGAATCCATTTCACTAGGCTTAGTTGCGTTACCATGCTCGTGAATAAATTCCCCGTTCCCGATATACATGCCTACATGATTCGGTTGTCTCCCCGTTCTTTTTTTCCAATCAAATAATATTAGGTCACCTAACTTCAGGTTTTTATAATCCCCCTTAGAGCGTAAACTTTGGTGGTCAACCTCTGTCCCCCGATTGATTTGGTCTCTTGTAGTACCGCCTATACGCACATTTAATATGGTAAAGTACACCGAGGAACTAAAATCAGAACAGTCCATATAAATAGGTGGATTGTTGGGGTCCAGCTTCATCGTTGTAATTTTAGTATCCATACAGTAAGGAATCTTGCCTAAAAACTTCTTAGCGAATTCTACAATTGCTTTCCTTTTTTCCTCGGCAGAACTGTTGGATGGAGTAGGCTTTGGTTCCTCCTTCGCTGGCTTTTCAGGAGTAGTCGGCGGCTTCTTGCCCGGTTCCGTTTTCGTTGTTGTCGTTGCTGGAATTGTTGGCGTTGCAGCCTTGCTAACCTTAGGCCATGGAAGGATACCATTGGCTACTTGATGCAGGTACACTGCGAGCACATCACGACCATAGCCCTTATTCTCCAGGCCGTATTTTTTCGCAAAATCATGCAAAGCGGCGTTAAGCTCCTTATCCCAATCGCCTGTAGTTGGTAGCTTGTACGAGAAGCTGTCTGGATACTTCTTGGCAAGCTTGTTCAAATTATCTCTGGCAAGCAGGCTGTTCACGCCATACTTACTCCGCAAGGCGGCAGCTTCCTTAGCAATAGCCTTTTGATCGGCGATGGTCAGCTTATGGGCCGCATCTGCGTATTGTCCGGACAGCTCCTCCAGCCGATTCGCATCTAGATAGGATTTGGCTGAATGACCACGAATCAGCTCGTTGATTAGCACGTTGTCACGCAGTTGGTTCGCGAGAAGATGCATCTGCTTTTGCTTGGCTTTGTCGTTGGCTCCATGCGCTTCCCACCACTGGGACGTGTATTCATGCATTTGCGCTCTGGCCCAGGCAGGCATACGATCTATTTCTGCCACCTGCTGACGCAATTGCTTGGCCTTGGCCGCTGCTTCCTTGGCCCCCTTTTTGTCCCCGGCTGCCACGGCCTTGTAGTAGTCCGTTTTATATTGAAGCAGCAAGTCCTGTACCCATTGCGGATATCCCTTCCCTTTCAATTCTTGAACTAGGGATTTATAGGCTTTCAGCTCTGCATCAGGCACCTGATTTTTCATGAGCTTACTAGCCTTGATATGAAGCGTTCCATCGGTTCGGATATAGCTGGTTTTGCACGTCAGAGTTATTTCGCGAGTAGCGGTCATCTGTACCTTTTTGCCGTGCAGCACCAAGTCTGTATCAGCGTGAAAGGTAAGATCGTGATGACTATACACGTGAATACCGGAAGCAGGATTTAAGCGTACAAGTATCTTTTCTTTTTGGGTGGAAAGTGCCACTTCTTTGTCGTCGAATCTCGCCACTTTTTGAGTTTTGGTATGAAACAGCTTTCTTGACGGCTTGCTGATTTCATCTTCTTTGTAGTCTCTCTTACGCAGGGATTGAACTACACGAGCTTCCTTTTCTTTGTTAGATGGAAAATACAAATGAACATGGTCCCCTAGCTCGGGCATGCAATGCCAACCGATTCCATCACTGGTATACATGGTGGGGTAAGAAAACCAGCACCCCTCAACTTTGGACTGCACATAGTCCACGGACAAGTGCAGTTTAACGGATTCGTTTTCACCATCTAACTCTATGACTTTCCCTTCAATAGAGGTACCTTTGATTAACGGGTTATGTATAACCTCCCTCGGAATACCTGCTTCCGGAACGAGAACGTAGCCATATGTCATGATGCCTTGCTTCATCTCTGCATGAATCTGATTAATAACCCAATGCTTTCGTTGAAACACGACGACATCTCCAAGTTCAAAACGCTTCGTATCCTCCACTTCAGCATATGTATATTCTGGACCTGACTTTGTTTTTTGGAGGGAAAAGTTAATGCTACGCAGTTCACCTTTCACCTGTTCTTTTGAGGTACCTAACCATAATCTCGGGAATACGGATGTAATCTCGGCAATGAGTCCAGTTTGCTGATGAGAGGCCATTCTTTTTAGAAACTCCCAATCACTCTCCCCATACTGGATAGTAAAGCCGCCCAGCTTTTGATCGCTGTCCGTCAGGTCAATAAAATCCCCGTGTGGATAGGCATCTATAAGTTCGCGGAACAGTTGATAATACGTCAAGTTGCTATTTTGAAACGAACGATTTTTCCGTTGTTGATCCATCAGATATGTAAAAGAGGCAGCCTCTATGTACATGTGATATACGCCATTTTTGAATGCAATTCTAATATTGGTGACAATTCCTTTAAAGATGCTAACTGTCCCTCGCTCTTTATCCGTCTCATATACCTCTAGCACATCTTCATCGTAAGCTAATCCATCATACTTTGCATGATCCTCATCCGGTATGAGAGCAGTGATGTACACCTTGCCGTGCTCATTTATCTTCTGTGTCAATTCAAAATCAAGCAGCCTGATAATTTCATACGGTGCATTCACTCTAATATTTCCATAAGTCAGCATAGTTCCTGCCAGTCCCATCTTACTCCCCCCGTTTGCTTTTCATATGATGCAAATCCTACAATCTGTTAACTATTCCTGCCCGTCTGTGGTGAACGAGATTTTTCCACACCACATGCATAAGTTCGTGGAGCAGCTCATAAGAGCCGGAGATTGATCTACGTATACATCCTTTTTCCCATTCAACCAAGGCATAGAAACGCTCGGTTTGCAGGGCAGCGGAATGATTTTTCCGGAATTTCCTTTGTTAGCAGAAGAGACTGTAGGATTATGCATACTACGGCACATTCCGAAAGAAGGGATATGCGTCTGCGGGTGAAAATCCTGAATATTCCCTTGCAGTTTGTCGCCAATACTAATCCCCCTGTTAGCTGAAACACTAAATCTTCCCGTATGACTTCCATAGCTGCAATGTATCTGTGCCCCATCCACTACATAGCTCTCACTCATTCTTAGACTCTCCTTTGTATAGATGGCCCCTCTGTATCGACCTTTTGTAATTTCAAGCCTGCCAGATTGAACTTCAAAATACATTCAGCCACATCGAGGTCTACAATGATATGATGATTGGCATCCTGAACCCTGAATATTTTATGATTCTCCACTGCATATTCATCTAGAATGATTTTCTTCAGTGTACCGTCCCTATGATATTCACTACATGGTGATAAACACATCAGGCTAGGCGGATTTACCAGCCAATACCTTGTTTGCTGCATTCGCTGCATATCGGCAAAAACAACCAACTTCCAGCTTAATCCGGCCTGATATATATCAAATATTTCCTTTAGTTGTTCAGAAACGATGGATACCGGATGCTCTATAAAATCAATATAGTCCGAATCACCTGATACATAAAATTGTAAAATGGATTCTTCATCAGCACATAATGAGCTTTCTGCCCATTCCAATAACTGCCTGCGATTCGTCTCTACTGGATACATATACTCCGTAATACGATTATCCTGTTGAATCATGTAGTACTCCATAAGCTGTTGAATACACCACCTCACTGATTCCTTTATACTCCCCTATTCTTACTTCCAAATCGTCCTCGCATTTCAACGCCTTGAATTCAGGTAAATGTACAGCTTGCTGAATAGCATCTTTCGCTAATTTCAGAATATATTGATGAAATTCCCCTGTAGCCTGGAGTACAAATCGCTCGACATCAGGCTGAAAAATCTTATTCATATAGGGTTTTCGAAGCTGATTCAATTCATCCTCCACTTCTGCTAAAAAGCGGAATACCCAGCCTGCATCATAGATTCCATAACAAGGTTGAGGATCAAAGAACCAATTTTTATCATAGGCTTCGACGACATAGTTATAGTTGCGATCCATCAGATACGTGCGCCTCATAGAATAAGTAATGTATCCGATCCTTGTCTTGGCCACTTCTCCGGAATGGGCTTGCAGACAGATCGATTGAAAGGATTGAATAAAAGAAAAAATGAGCTCATCTTTTCTTTGTTCATACAAATACGCTGCTTGATGTAATTTCTGGTTCAATACATCTTCCGCATAGGTCTTATGGAAGTGTTCTAGGGCTTCCAGTCTATTCATAATTCCACCTCTGAACCTATTATATAGAATATTTACATGATATTACTGGTCCTATCCTCCTATTTTATTACACAATTTTCATATCATGAGATTACATATGAATTTATGAAAATAGAATGAAAATAATCACATTTTTTCGTGAATATGTAATGATATAAACAAAAACTCTCCAAGAAAGGCTAGCATTAGACCTAAGAAATGAAGGTTTGCGCAAGTGAATAGGTAAATGGAAGTAGAAAGATCGGTTTATAATGAAATAATCATGTATAATTAATGATACGCTCCAAAAACACATTCAGAGGATCGGGAATGGGATACACAAACTGCTAGAGTTTTGGATAACCACCACTTTGCATCAGGATTGGAGATACATGATTACTTCACCTACAGGTTTTTATAATAGTATTCAAGAGGCTACCGCGCATGTCATTGATGTGCTAAGTGGTATTTTATATGTAAACACCATTTTTATTGCCGCTAATGACGGCATTACGAATGTGATTGTAGATTCATTTAACCGGGAAGAGGTGCTCGTTAAGGAAGGGGATGTGCTCCCTTTTGAGCTTAGCTATTGTAGTCTGGTGTTGGACCATCCTGCCGATCACCTCACGATTTCAGAAACAACTATTCACCCGCACACATGTGATTTAGATGTGACTAAAACCATTGGAAACCACTCATTTACAGGAATCCCTATTCGCATGAAAAATGGTCAGGCTTACGGAACCATTTGTATCTTGGACGCGCCATCTGTACATTTGACAGAATCCGAACTGAAGGCCCTTCAGGCTATGGCTGTGTTTCTGGGTTATGTGGTAGAACTGGAGAAAGACAAGATAGATGCTGAAATCTCTTCTATGAGCAAGCTGGATTTGATATCTTCCCTGAGTAATAAAATTCGGTTTTCGCTAACCGAAATATGGGGAGCCACCGATCTCATGCTGACGACGGAGTTAACAGAGGAACAACAGCAATATATGAGCATCATGGAGTCGAGCAGTCGCTCGCTCATGACGTTATTGAGTAATATTTTGGATTACAGCACTATGGAATCCAGGCAGATTGATGATATTGAAGACCCGTTTGATCTGAGAACGATGATGGAAAATGTATTGAGCCTGTATACAGAGGTAGCCGCGCAGCGGAATCTCGAGTTGAAGCTCGACTGGAATCTCACCAGCTCGCCTATTTTTATCGGGGATGAAGCTAAAATTCGCCGTATGCTGATTAATTTGGTAGATAATGCAGTGAAGTTTACAAGCACAGGAGCTGTCACTTTATCTGCAACCACCCAATCCGTGACCGATGCACCTGAGATTGAACTGGAATTAAAGGTGAAGGATACCGGAATCGGTATATCTCCGAATAAATTGAATTTGTTGCTTGAACATGACCGTGGGTACTCTCTCTCATATGGAAATCCAGGCTTGGGTTGGCAGATTACCAAACATCTATTAAAACGAATGAACGGTAAGATGATAGGGAGCAGTGAACCTGGTAGCGGGACGGAGATAACGCTCCAGTTCACCCTGAAAATATACCAGGAGTCTGCCTAAAACAGAGATTAGCTTGTGATGATATGGCATATCCTATAATAGAAGCCCGTGACGCATAACGTCACGGGCTTTATGTTATGGGTACGTGTCACTAGGCAGTATTATCACCCTATGCCGCACGTTTGTGCATAGCCAGACTTAGTAACGTTTGGGAGCAGCCAGCTTAGCCAAATCCGCCATATACGTAAAAAAGGCCTCTGGATCTGTATCATATACCAGGTTCACAGGACGTCCATCTGCCTGTTCCACCGTTCTGCCCTGACTTGGTCCTTCTGCGATAACGCTGCAATGCACCGTCTTTTTCTTGACAATGTCCGGGCGTCCTACGGATGCAGTGGTCAGTACATCCCACAAGTAATAGGTTGAGTTCGTTTCGCTATAAACAAGCGGAGGACATCCTGCATAGCAATTGCCCAAGAAATCCACGCCTTCATATCGGCGCTCCGCAGCCCAACGATTGCGTACTGCTGGAGTTAATGGCACTTTGCTTGTGCTTTCCAGCGCTACCAGATCAATCGTAATGCCGCTTTGCCACACCCGATATGCCGCTTCTGGGTCCCAGAACACATTCCACTCTGCTGTGCCGTCATGCTCCGGCTCTTCTACATTCCCTTTTTCAAAGGTGCCACCCATCCATACCAGCTTTTCAATCTTTGCTTCAATATCCGGTGCTTCATCCAGCGCTCGCGCCAGATCGGTTAGCGGTCCAGTGAATAGTAACAGCGTCTTACCTTCAGCTCCGCGTACCTTTTCGATCAGATGCTGATGAGCTGGCAGGGATGAAAGCGGTGCTTCCATACGCCCCGATTCATTCAGTACGGGTAATGCATCCACATAGAAGGAATGTAAACGCCAAGCGGCAGGAAACGGATTTTTACCGCGTGAATTAGACTTTGCGACTTCCACAGGCCCTTTATTTTGTCCAAAACGATCAATAATTTTACGGCTGGCATCCGTCGCAGGCTCCAGGTAACCATCTGCTGGAATCACCGATACTCCGGTCAAATGAACCTGCTCCATCTGAAGCAGCATAAACAGGGATACTAGATCATCCACTCCACCATCATGATTAAAATAAACGTTTGTCTGACTCATCTGTCTCTTCCTTCCTTTATCCCCGTAAAACAGGCTTGTTCTTATCGGCAACCATCCTTCATTATGCCTGATCGCTTCACAGGAGTAAATGTGGGATAGTGCGTGAATCAGCGATTTTTTGCTTACTCCATGCTTAAGAAAGGTAGAAATGTGTGTAATAACAGGGTAGAATCGTGGGTCCTAATCGGAAGCGTATGAAGGAGAGATGCATATGACAGCCCGAACAATAGAAGAGTTGGAGCAGATCCGTAAAGAATGTAAATCCATGGTGACGAAAAGGGCTGCGGCTTCAGGTGGAGCGGTATTAGTTCCAGTTCCAGGGGCTGACGTTCTTGCTGATGTTGGCATTTTGATGCAGCTACTGCCAGCCATTAATGGAAAATTCGGATTATCTGAGAAGCAGCTGGAAGGTCTGGACGCAGAAACAAAATCCATGGTGTATGGTTTCATCACCTCAATTGGCAGCAAGCTGATCGGGCGACTCATTACTCGTGAAGCCATCGTGCAGATTTTGCAAAAAATGGGCATTCGCATCGCTACCAAGCAGGTTAGCAAGTTTGTCCCCCTTCTGGGGCAAGGGCTAGCCGCGGCAATTGGCTTTACTGCTATGCGAACCATTGGCAATCGGCATGTCGATCAATGTTATGAAGTAGCCAAACGCTTGCTGGAGCAGCGAACTGCGGCAGATATCGCGCGCAACTGGACGGTTCCACAGCAGCCTCTGGAACCTGTGGGAGTTGATCATTTGCCAAACCGGGACCCGGAAGCAGCAATTCCACTACTGCCAGCATCCACTAAAGATTAAGTCCTTCAAATTCAAGTCAATCATCCATTTCACCCACACGGGGTACTGCAGATCGAGACAGCTCCTGTATCCCGTGCTTTTTAGCCTTCCACCTTGGCTCCATAGGAGCGAGCTACCGCTACTGCCTGCTCGATATCCAGCTTGGCTCCAGTGATGTCCAGATCTTTAAAATTCACGCCATCCATCTTCGCACCGCGCAGGTCTGTTCCTTGAAGATGGGCTTTGTGCAGTCTTACTCGGGTAAGATCCGCCTCCCGCAAATCTGCTTTTTCCAAATTGCATTCGGATAAGTCAGCTTCCTTGAATCGTATTTTTCGCAAATCTTGTTTTCTTAAATCTGCATGACGCAAATTCGTATAAGACCAGTCTCCGCCCGTAATTGTGATACCATCCATATTCGCCCCTGCAAAATCTGAACCTACCAGCTTGCAGTTATCAAACCGGACTACAAACAGATTGGCGCTGGTGAACAAACAATTGGTAAAAGCCGACTCCTTATAGTGAGATGCATTCAGAATGGCTCCGGTAAAATCACAGTCCACAAAAGTACAGCCCTCCACGAGGGACTCATTCATCTCCACACCCCGAAAGCGACATCGGGTAAACTCGCAATTTCTCCACTCGCCTTCTCTGGCATCCATTGATCCAAAATCACGGGCTTCATAGACCTCATCTGTATAAAAGAACATGTTCTCTCTCCTATTCCTTATTCCTTATATTAGGAATTCAGCATTTTGGCAAGGACCGCTCAAAACCGCCTTTCATTTTTCCCAGTAAACCCTTCATCATCTTATGATCCTGCGGCGTAAACTCAGACATGCACGACCGAATTAACTTCGTATAATAAGGGACTATCTTACTTAACAGCTCTCGTCCTGCCTCCTTTAATCCGACAGTCACCATCCGCCCGTCACTCTCATGAGCCACACGTTCAATCATGCCATCTCGCTCTAATCCGTCGATCAGCCCCGTCATGGTTCCACGCGTCACATCAGCTTTTTCCGCCAACTCTGATGGTGTCATGCGATGCGGCGAATGGCAATGCAACAGGCTAAGAACAATAATCCGGCCCTGAGAAGCCCCCAACTTGCTAAAATCGGTATCCATTTCTCTGAAAATACCGTTAGCCAAGCGCGCAAATGTCACAAAAGTCTCTATATTATCCACTTCGGCATCTTCATGTCCAAAGCTACGCAGCACCCCGCGTATGGAGTCATTATGAAAATTAAAGTTCATAGTCTATCCATTCCTTCCTTAATCCCGCTTGTTCCGTCAGACGGTAGCTTTTCCATTCGTCTGGCAGCAAAGAAGCATACGGTTCCTTGGCAAAACGATCATCTACCAGGACCAACAATCCTTCGTCGTGCTCTGTGCGAATAAGTCTGCCACCTGCCTGAAGAACCTTGTTCATCCCTGGATATACATACGCATAGTTGAAACCATTCCGTCCCTGTTCGGAAAAATAATCCCGCAGCACATCCCGCTCTGCTCCAATTTGCGGCAAGCCGACGCCGACAATCACTACCCCATTTAAGCGATCCCCAGGTAAATCGACACCTTCAGCAAACACACCACCCAGTACGGCAAAGCCAAGCAAGGTGTGCTCTTGCCCAGGCTGGAAAGCCTCTAGAAATCGATCCCGCTCTGGTTCGGTCATCCCCGGACTTTGTACCAACGTATTTGCGGACACGTCCCGAAGCATGAACTCCTCATACACCTCACGCAGATATGGATAGGACGGGAAAAATACAAGGATATTTCCTTTCCGTTCTACAACCAATGCAGCCAGCATATCCGCAATCGCCCCTTTGGAACGCTCACGATCCCGATAACGGATGGAGAGCGGCAGCAGACGTACATCCCACTGCTCCTGATGGAAGGGGGAAGGAACCTGTAACGTATAATCTTCCTCGTTTGCTCCGAGCATGTCCCGGTAATAAGCAAGCGGTGTCAACGTTGCGGAAAAATAAATGGCTGAGCGGTAGCCCTTAATAGCTTGTCCCAGCAAGTGAGAAGGATCGAGGCAGAACAGCTTGACCCTCACTTCACTGCGCCCCGCTTCCACATAAGTAACGTATCGTTCATCGTATAAAGCAGCAATGCGCAGCATATTCTGAGCGGTAAAATACGTATCTAGAAGCAATGCATAAGCCGTACCCTCCCCGCTTGCGTGGCTTGTACTGCCCCCCGTCACCAGTTCACGTTCAGCTGCTTCCACAAAAGGCACCAACAGCTCCAGCACCTCTTGCGGTGCTACTGTCTCCACTGCTTTTCCTGTATCTGCATATTGCTTGCGCAGCGTAATCATATGTGCGTTCACTGCACTCGCAGCCGCAGCAATCTCTGGGCTTAGCAACTTAAATTCTCGTTTCAGTTCTAAAAAAGAAGATTTCAAAATTTCCGCCGAAAACATGTCCCGACCGCGTTCTACCAGATTATGCGCCTCATCCACCAGTACGACACCTTTTCGCTTGTGCTCCTCCAGCAATCTTTTCAAAGAAATCCGTGGATCGAAAACATAATTATAATCACTGATTATACCATCCGAGGCATACGCCACATCCAGCGAAAATTCAAAGGGACATACCTTATGCTTGCGCGCATAATGCTCAATCACCGCCCGGGTCATTAACGTCTCATTCGCCAAAATATCGGATACCGCACCGTTGATCCGGTCGTAATAGCCCTCGCACATGCTGCATGATCCAGCATCACAATCATTTTCATCCTTAAAGCAAATTTTATCCTTCGCAGTCAAAGTCACCACATGCATGTGCAGCCCTTGGGCCTGCATTCTAGCGTAAGCTTCTTCGGCTGCTGCCCGAGTCGTGGTACGAGCCGTCACATAATATACTCGCCTAACCTGGCCCTCACCGATAGCCTTGATCGCAGGAAACAAGGTGGATACCGTTTTACCAATACCTGTAGGTGCTTTGGCAAACAGGTTAACCCCTTCGGCAATCGTCTTGTACACCGAACCCGCGAGAGTTCGCTGACCCGAACGATACGTATCAAAGGGAAAGTTCAACATAGCAATGCTGGCATCCCGCTTTTCCGCATGTGCTCTCAGCAGGAATGCATACGGTGCATAACCAGCAATCATCTCTTGTGCGAAAGCTTCTAGCTCAGCAAAGGATAGCTCGCGCCTAAATCGGCGAATGTCTTCACTGTGTGCCTGTACATAAGTAAGCTGGACCTGCATGGAATGCTGTTGTTCCTCACGAGCAATCATATAGGCATACAGAAATGCTTGTGCCCAGTGTACGGGTTGACCGTCACCCTGAATATCTTCGAGGGGCAAAGAGATCGATTTAATTTCATCAACCGTCCATACGCCATCCAGCTCAATCAGTCCGTCACAGCGACCTTCAATGATAAACAATTCGTCCTTATACGAAATTTCTGTACGTAAATGTACCTCTTTGCGGTCATGCTCCTTGTAACCTTTCTGGATAACCTGATGCACGCGAGTTCCTTCGAGCATACTGCTATTCGAGCGAAAGCCGCTATGAATGCTGCCGCTCCGATGCACATACTCCACAAGAGGACGCACCGATATGTGAATTGGTTCCTTCATACGATCACCCGTTCCGGTCATAGTCCTTTCACTGTACCACGTAGATAAACGAAACGTAAGGGACATAAGAATCGTTTGTGGTCGATTGGTATTCACTCATGCCTACTTTTTACCGAAATATAGAAACGAGGCCTTTTGCTTTATTCCCCACGATACTACAACTCTCATTTCAGCATAAAGGATAGGGATATGTTAAAAGAATTAATTAACAATTTTGCGTTATTAACAAGCTTCTTATTCTTTGGAAATTTATTTTTCCGGAAATATGAGCGTTACCTAAAAAAACATGTATTCATTTATCGGGTAATGAACGGTTTAATGCTGGGTCTGTTTGGCATTCTGTTAATGATGACCGGTTTATGGATCCGTGGGCACTTTGTGGTCGATCTGCGCCAATTGGCGATTATCATTTCTGTTTATATGGGAGGATCGGTATCCGGTCTGCTGACTACCTTGATCATAAGCCTGTACCGTATTTACATCACAGGTGGTTGGACAGATGTTTCTCTGACTGCTACCGTCAATTGCTTCATGACACTGGGCATTTCACTTATCTTTATTCGAGAAAAAAGCCTAACACTCCGCAAGTGGATGTCGGCTGTGCTTGGAGCTGCTGTAGTGTCACTGTTATCTACTTTCTATGTGGTTAATCCTCCTGATAATGAATCTATGATAATAATCACAACCGTTAAGTTACTTGGCGGCCTGTTCACTTATTTTATGATGTCCCATATCAAAAAAACAGAACGAGCTGTTCATCTGCTGGAAGAAGCTGCAAATCGGGATCATTTAACCGGACTCTACAGTCCGCGTGCTTTCGATGCGCTATTCGAAGAGGTCTTTCATACTTCCAAGACTACAAAACAGCCCTTTGGACTCGTGATGCTGGATATTGACCACTTTAAAAATATTAATGATACGTATGGTCATTTGAACGGAGATACCGTCTTAAGCCAATTAGGAATGCTGTTAATCCGGGAATCTACAACGAGGGCGTACCCCTCCCGTAAAGGCGGAGAGGAATTTGCCATTCTGATTGGAAATTGCGATAGTCAGAAAGCAGCAAGCTTTGCCGAAAAGATTCGGAAAGCTGTGGAAAATGAACGTTTTCTTTTGAATGACGGAACCTCGATCTCTCTAACCGTATCCATTGGAGCAGGCAGTTCACCTGTCATTGCATCGAGGCACTTACTGGAAAAGTCAGATGAGGCATTATATGAAGCTAAGCGTTCAGGACGCAATCAGGTGAAACTGGCAAAACCATAAATATTAGTCGCTAAATGTCAGGAAAGCTGGATTATTGTTAATAAAAAGTGGTAAAATGGAAATAACATCGTTATCAAAAAAACTTCTGCCGCTAGTGGAGACATGCCTTACAATCGACATGGGGGGTGGGCTTTGTGAACCTCGAACAATTGGAAAAACTCATGGAAAAAGAACGCCGTGAACTGAATCGCATGGCTGACTTACACGGATTAAAAGATGAACGTGTATTGGACAAATCCTCCAGACTTGACCGTATTATGGACAAGTACCTTCACACCAAGCGTGCAATAAACCAAACACACTCATAGAAGCAAGCTACATCGCTGCCCCTCAGGGCAGCTTTTTTATGATGTAAGCAGTATTCGTCCTCCTTCGGTGCACCTCTGCATCGTACTCACCTTCTTGTTGACTGACTATTTTCCGCCATATTCCGTCCGCAACAATTGTTGTGTGAACGATATCCATTCTCTGGCGGCAAAGGACAGATAACGATCGTTCCGCCAGATCATCCCCAAATGCCAAGGTATGACGGGGTCCACCAATGGAAGAACACGCAAGCGCTCGGAATCCAGATCTCGGCATATAGCCTCCGGCAACAGTGCTACTCCCAGGTTTGCAGCAACCATTTCGCTAATCAGATCCCATTGTGAGCTTTCGTAGACTACACGCGGTTGAAAGCCAGCACGAACACATTCCGCAATGATACGGTCATGCAGCGTAAAATCCTCACGGAACAGTACAAACGCCTCCTCCGCCAACGCAGATAATGGTACCTCCTTGCACTCTGCCAGTGCATGCGTAGGATGAACGAGCAAATTCAGCTTTTCCTCCACAAACAGAAATGTCTCAAACATATCTCCAACCGCAGGCAGCACAATCACCCCGATATCCAATGCCCCGGCTTCTACGTCCTGTTCCACTTTCTTCGCTCCGTCCTCAAATAATTGAATAGTCACATCAGGATATGCCTTATGGAATTCTCCAATGACACGCGGAAAAAAGCTTGATCCGACCATAGGGGGCAGGCCAATACGGATATGTCCCTTTTTCAGGTTCATCAAATCACTCAGCTCCGAGGACAGGCTTTGAAAGGACTTTACAATCGCTTGTGCTTGAAGCTCAATTACCTTTCCCGCGTCCGTCAGTTCGATTCTTTTGCCAATTCGGTCGAACAAAGCGACCCCCAATTCATCTTCCAGACTTTTAATCGTCTTACTGATCGTCGGCTGGGTAATAAACATGCTCTGGGCTGCCTTTGTAAAGCTACGCAACCGCGCGACTTCTAAAAAGTATTGTAAATGTCGGATATCCAAAGCTACACCTTCTCCCATAGACAAACGGAATAGATTACATTCTTTATATGCATTTTACTCATGAAAGCTTGTGATGTAAAATTTCATTACAGTTTGAAAATAACCGATCTCAAAGATAGGAGCCATTATATATGAAAAGCTTCATACGCGGTGTCCTCCAGATCGCCGTCCTGATGGCCTTTTCGCTCATCCTGAACGCGGTAGTCTCTTGGCTCCACCTGCCTGTACCCGGTAGTATCATTGGTATGCTGATCCTTTTTATTCTGCTGCAAACCGGCTTAGTCCGGCTAAGCTGGATTGAAGTTGGCGCAAACTGGTTGCTGGCCGAGCTGCTATTATTCTTTATTCCCTCCGCTGTCGGCGTTATGAATTATTGGCCGATGCTGGAACACGATGGTATGAGCATTATGCTGGTCGTGTTGCTCGGCACCTTTCTGGTGATGGCCTGCACAGGTATGGTCGCTAGTCTGCTTGGTAAACGAAAGGAGCATAAATCATCATGACCGGTCTTCTATGTATTGTATTGACACTCGCTATTTACTGGATGGCCAAACGCATGTACCGCACACTACCCAAGGTGTATTTGTCTCCATTGCTCATTACACCTATTGTTATCATTTTGATTTTGACGCTGACGGGTGTGAACTACCGTTCTTATAATTCGGGCGCTCACTTGCTGTCCATGCTGCTACAGCCAGCTACGATTGCATTTGCTGTCCCTTTGTACCGATATTTCCCTGTGTTAAAAAAACACGCGACCCAAATCGTGCTTAGCGTGCTGTCTGGGTCTGTTGTAGCCGTGTTGTCCTCCATGGCGCTTGCTAAGTGGATGCACCTGAATTCTTCGCTGCTGAGCAGCCTGATTCCTCGCTCCATTACGACGCCCATTGCGATGAATGTATCGCAAACGATTGGCGGCAATCCGACGGTCACGGCTGTATTCGTTATTCTGACCGGATTGAGCGGTCTTATTATCGGTCCGATGATTGTAAAACTGTTCCGTATCGAAAATGAAGTCTCACGTGGGGTGCTGCTCGGTACCGGTGCTCATGGTACAGGCACTTCCAAAGCATTCGAGTTCAGTTCGCTGACGGGGACGATATCCAGCATCTCGATGGTGCTCGCCGCTCTCTTTACCTTGGCGGCTGCCCCGTTCCTGTTCCACTTGATGCTGTAAGCCATCTGTATACAAAGAAGCAGCGATTCTCTTGTTATGAAGAATCGCTGCTTCTTTGCTTTCAGTCCATGTCTCAAAGCAATGGATGGCTCAAGGATATATATCCCTCGCGGCCTCAAATAGCTTTAACGTCACCGGGTTTCACCTCTACCTCTACAGGCGTTACAGCTTCATACAGGTAAGCATCCAGCTCAGCCGTATATTGTCGTTCTTGCGCGGCGCTCCAGCCTGCATGTTCGGACATCAATGCAATGGCGGGCTGTTTCCAGCGCTTCACCTCGTCAATCTGGAAGAACAGAGCCCCAGTTCGGCGTATAAAAAAATCAGACGGTGTCACTGTCATTTCCTGTTCCATCGCATACAGGAGCGGGGCACGCACTTCCACAGGCAGCGCCGCTTCCTTCTCGGTAGCCTCCTTCATGCTCTGTGCCGCTATGGCAAACAATCGCTCTGTGTTGGAGCCATAGCGGGTAGCCCATGCTCTAGCTATATCCGGCGACAGGCCGAGCGCAACACCTGCTGCGGTTTGCTTACCTACGTACGCGTCCCAGCCCGCTGAGCCTCCTACGCTGCCACCCGAAATCGGGATATGTCTGGTGCGGCATGCCCGGAAGCTCTGCCCATGCAAGCGCCCCAGCTCCCGTACCGCACGATCCATGACGAGTTCGGACATTTTCCGGTAGCCCGTCAGCTTGCCGCCTGCAATCGTGATCAGACCTGAACGGGATTCCCAAATTTCGTCCTTGCGTGAAATTTCCGAAGGGCTTTTACCGTCTTCATAAATGAGCGGCCGTACCCCTGCCCAACTGGATTCTACATCCGTAACAGTCAGCTTTACATCCGGAAACATTCCGTTGATCGCTTGAAGCACATAGGCCCGATCTTCGGCGGTCATCCGGGGATGCGCCGTATCCCCCTCATACACCGTGTCGGTCGTACCTGCATAGGTTTTTCCATCACGTGGGATGACAAATACCATGCGTCCATCCGGTGTATCGAAGTACACTGCCTGTTTAAGCGGAAAGCGCTCAGCATCGAACACCAGGTGAATACCTTTCGTCAGGCGAAGCACCTTGCCCTCTTTGGAGCGATCCATTTCCCGTAACGTGTCTACCCATGGTCCGGCTGCATTAATAACCAGCGAAGCTCGAATTTCGTATGGTTTTCCCGTTACCCGGTCCGTTACGCTTGCACCGCTTATTCGTCCTTCGTCATACAGCAGCTTGTCAGCCTTGGCATAGTTCACCGCCAGCGCCCCTCGTGTAACAGCTTCCTTCATGACCTCAATCGTCAGGCGAGCGTCATCTGTGCGGTACTCTACATAGCTGCCGCTTCCCTTCAGTCCATCACGCTTCAGCAAAGGCTCGCGCTCTAGTGTAGCTTGGATGTCCAGCATGCGGCGGCGCTCACTACGCTTAACACCAGCAAGGAAATCATATACCAGCAGCCCGACAGAGGTGGTGAATGCGTTAAACGTGCCGCCCTTGTGAAAAGGAAGTAGCATACGCTCGGGTATGGTCACATGTGGACCATTTTCGAATACGATTGCCCGCTCCTTCCCGACCTCGGCTACCATCTTAACTTCAAACTGCTTCAAATAACGAAGACCACCATGCACTAGCTTGGTCGAGCGACTGGACGTACCCGCTGCGAAATCCTGCATCTCCACCAATGCTGTCTTCAAACCACGATCCGCCGCATCCAGCGCAATACCCGCCCCTGTAATGCCGCCGCCAATGATTAAAATATCAAAATGCTCATGTCCCATACGTTCCAAAACAGCGGTTCTCTCCTGCGCAGCAAATCCCTGTTCTCCCATCATTTATCCCTCCAGCTTTGTATATATTCACGATGCCATCTGCAAATGAATCATCATAAGGTACAAAAAAAGACCACGAACATCGCTGCGGCGGATGCCGAGCGGTTCATGGTCTCTCCAAGTCTCCTGACGAGTATTAACTTATCTATATCGTAGCACACACGGTACGCTATGAAAAGGGAAATCTGCCTGTTGCCAGATGGCTGCCTTCTATCGCATAACCGTCTCTACTTGAACGCCATTGCGGCATGAACTGCCTTTTTCCAACCACCATAAAGCTCAGTCCGCATGTCCTCACTCATGGACGGAGTAAAGGTATGATCACTCTGCGCATATCCCCGGACTTCATCCAGACTGCTCCAAAACCCAACTGCCAGCCCTGCTAAATACGCCGCACCGAGTGCAGTTGTCTCGTTCACAGCAGGTCGTTCTACAGGCAGATCGAGAATATCGCTCTGGAACTGCATCAGGAACTCGTTCATCACTGCACCTCCATCTACACGCAATGAGCGCACAGGTACACCCGAATCGCTCGCCATGGCAGTTAGGACATCTTTAGTCTGGTAGGCCAGCGATTCCAGTACCGCTCGTATAAAGTGCTCCTTGGTTGTTCCCCGCGTCAAACCAAATGTCGCGCCGCGCACGTCACTGTCCCAATACGGGCTGCCTAGACCTACAAAGGCCGGGACAAAATATACCCCTTCCGTCGAGGTCACACGCGCCGCATACGCTTCACTATCTGTGGCCTCGCGGAACATGCGCAGCCCGTCACGCAACCACTGAATAGCAGATCCCGCTACAAAAATGCTGCCCTCCAGCGCATACTTTACCTGACCATTCAGCCCCCATGCAATGGTCGTAATCAGTCCATGTTCCGAGTCACAGGGTTCATCTCCGGTATTCATCAGCATAAAGCATCCCGTACCGTATGTATTTTTAATCATGCCCTTGTCAAAGCATCCCTGACCGAACAGAGCTGCTTGCTGATCGCCCGCCGCTCCGGCAATAGGAATTTCCTGCCCAAAAAAGTGATAATCCACCGTATGCGCATATATCTCAGAAGATGATTTCACCTCTGGTAGCATAGACGCAGGAACGCCGAGAATATCCAGCAGCTCCTCATCCCATTTTAGCTCATAAATGTTGTACATGAGTGTGCGGGCCGCATTGGAGTAGTCCGTTACATGTGCTTTACCACCGGACAATCTCCAGATTAGCCAGGTATCAATCGTACCAAACAGCAAATCCCCGCGCTCCGCTTGAGCTCGTGCTCCTTCGACGTTGTCGAGTATCCATTTGACCTTAGTCCCAGAAAAGTAGGGATCAATGAGTAGTCCCGTTTTGCTATGAAAAATACGATCAAATCCACGGCTTTTCAATTCCTCGCAAATCCCGGCTGTTTGCCGTGACTGCCATACCAACGCATGATATACAGGCAGACCTGTATGTTTATCCCACACCACTACGGTTTCCCGTTGATTCGTAATACCAATCCCGGCAATTTGGCTGGCTTTCACACCTGATTCCGACAGGCAGGAGGCGATGACGGCCAAAATAGAGCTCCATATTTCATTTGCGTTTTGCTCTACCCACCCCGGCTGGGGAAAATACTGTGGGAACTCCCGTTGTGCCTTGTATACCACTTTTCCCTGCCGATCAAACAAGATGGCCCGCGAACTGGTTGTGCCCTGATCCAAGGCAAGAATGTATTGCTCCATCACTTCCCGATCTCCTTGCTTATAATGTTATGATGCCCACTTGATTCAAATAAAAGCTATTGCTTATAATGCTCGAACAGTTGTTTATTGGAGGTCGTAACTGCTGTGGCTCCCGCAGCCAACGCCGCTTCCACATCCTCTGGGGTGCGAATAAGTCCGCCCGCCAAAATGGGAATGCCCGTGCGTTCGCTGACTTCCTTAATCATAGGTGGAACAACACCGGGCAGCACCTCAATATAATCAGGTCGTGTTTTTTCCACCAGCGCGTAGCTTTTTTCCAGCGCAATCGTATCGAGCAGGAACACCCGCTGTACAGCAAGAATCCCTTTCTTTTTAGCGGTTGCAATCACCCCGGATCGGGTCGAAATAATCCCAAACGGCTTAATTTCCTGACACAAATATTCAGCCGCATACTCGTCATTCTTCAAGCCTTGCACCAGGTCGGCATGCAGAAGCATTTGCTTGCTGCGACTCCTAGCCATCTGGTACAGGTTGCGCAGCTGCGCTACATGCGTATCCAGAAAAACCGCATACTCATAAGAGCTGTCCAAAATACCCTCCAGCTGCTTCATATGCTTAGCTGCAGGTAAAATGCGTTGTCCCTGAAATGGCATGGATATCCCCCTTAAAGCTGAATGTCGGTCAAACTCGTTCAAATTTTATATTATCACTCTGTTCGACGAAGGTGAAGCGGTTTCATTGCAGATATGTATAAAGGCTGCCTTCCCTGCAATAGATGTCAGCAGGAAGAAGACAGCCTAATCGTTCAAAAAACTGGATCAAATCACACGACGGCACCCTTAAAATGCTCTATAGTGTACTAGCCTTCAAACCCTTGGCGCAGCCATGAGGTAGCGAGCGTGATCGCACCGCGCTTGGCTGCTGTTTCCGACAATGGATTCAGCATCACAAAGTCGTGGATGATGCCCTGAAAACGTGCAGCGGTCACATCTACCCCCGCTTCACGCAGCTTGTTCGCATAGGCCTCACCTTCATCGCGCAGCACATCGGCCTCGCCTGTAATGACCAGCGCACGCGGTAGCCCTTTGAGCTGTTCTGTGGTGGCACGTAACGGGGACGCCGTGATCTGCGCTCGTTCGTTGGGATCCGTCGTATATTGATCCCAAAACCATTGCATTCCTTCGCGGCTCAGGAAATATCCTGTGGCGAACTCCTGGTATGATTCCGTATCAAAGGAAGCGTCCGTCACCGGATAAAATAACAACTGCTGCCGGATGGAAGGACCACTGCGTTCTTTGGCCAGCAGCGTTACGGCCGCGGTCATGTTACCGCCGACACTGTCTCCGGCTATCGTCAGCGTATCGGGCTTCAATCCATGCTCGCGCCCATGCTGTGCCACCCATTGAACGACCGCGTAAATTTCCTCAATCGCCGTCGGATATTTAGCTTCAGGTGACAAGCTGTATTCCGGGAATACAACGGCTGCCTGTGAGCCGACTGCCAATTCACGAATCAGACGATCATGCGTATGGGCATTACCGAATACCCAGCCTGCTCCATGAATATATACAATGACCGGGAGATCGCTTGTCACCTGTTGTGGACGAACAATTCTGACCTTCACCTCACCGCCAGGCCCACCTGGAATAGACAGATCTTCTACATCTGCGGCGGGTTTGTCTGCTGGACCGGATTGAACCTCATTGACCGTTTCACGTCCTTTTTCAGGACCCAAATCATATAGAAACGGAGGCTTGGCATTATCATCTGCAAATTTCTGTGCTGCGGGTTCAAGCTGTACTTTTTTACTCATATCGTTTCACTCTTCCTTTCTTATCTGTGGTCTACATTTATCCAATATGGCTTAAGTTGGCTCATTCAGTTTCACCTTATATATTTAAACGAGTTCCTCTCTTTCCAATCGGAGGACTTTAGTTTGCCCAACAGAAGAGCTTGACTTTTATTTTATATTGTAACTATAATAGTTACATATTAAAGTTCGTAAATGTACCAGGTACACTTACGATCAAACTAATGAATCATCCAAATCATATTTATAGGAGGCTATCTATTATGAAAATTGCAGTTATTGGTGCAACCGGTAAAGCAGGAAGTAATATCGTAAAAGAAGCATTAGACAGAGGACATGAAGTAACCGCCATCGTCCGTGACTTGGCTAAAGTAACGGAAAGCCGTGCTACTGTAGTACAAAAAGACGTTTTTGATCTGAAAACAGATGATCTGAAAGGTTTTGACGTAGTCGTTAATGCTTTTGCCGCTCCACTCGGACAAGAGCATCTGCATGTCGATGCAGGTAACGTACTGATTGAAGCCCTGCGTAATGCATCCGGTACTCGCCTAATTGTCGTAGGTGGTGCAGGCAGCTTGTTCACTGATGAATCCCAAACACTTTTGGTAAAAGATACTCCTGGCTTCCCGGATTTCGTATACCCTACAGCAAATAACCAAGGAAAAAACCTGGAAATTCTGCGTGGTACCCGCGACCTGAATTGGACTTTCATTAGTCCTTCCGCTGAATTTGCACTGGGCAAACGTACAGGCTCTTACCAAGTGGGAAAAGACACTCTGTTGGTTAATTCCAAAGGTGCAAGCTATGTCAGCTATGAAGATTATGCAGTTGCCGTAGTGGACGAAATCGAAAAACCGCAACATCTAAACCAACGTTTCACAGTGGTGTCCGAGTCTTAATTTTTCTATTCTTGCAGCGTTTATAGCATAAAAGAGACCCTTCGCCCATTTTCTTATGCTGCATGGAAAGTCCGCTTTACTCTAAATCAGACTTTCCATGCACGCTATGAGAAGCTGAACCCGAAGGGTCTTTTTGTTATGACCTGTTGATACTCTCGTTATGACTTGTCAGTACTGACCTTCTTTTCTATATCGTGAGCGGAACTCTCCCTCTTATCGCTAAAACACAGCTTGAGAATCGGAGGCGAAGCCAAGGTCGTCAGAATGATGGCAATGATCACCGATGTAAAATATTGCTGTGCCAACAGACCCGTCTGTAGACCGGTAGCTGCAATAATAAGTGCAACCTCGCCGCGAGATATCATCCCGGAGCCGATCGCAAGGGCAGAACGGTTATCGAAGCCCGTCAGCCGCGCCCCGAGACCTCCCCCGATTAGCTTTGTCACCAGCGCAATCAGTGTCAAAACAACAACAAATCCGAGCTGCTGCCCTACTCCCTCAAAGGAAACATTTAATCCGATGCTGACAAAAAATACAGGAACAAAGATGGAATAAGCGATGGGCTCCACCTTTTCTTCTACGACGTGCTTAAAGCTGGTTTGTGCAATGGCAATCCCGGCCGCAAAAGCCCCGATAATACCTGCCATCCCCAACATATCCGCAAAATACGCAAACCCAAAGCAAATAATCAACGCAGTCGTGATGACTGCTTCAGTCACCTTGAGTGGAGCAAGTATTTTCATAATCCATGGAACAACGAACCAGCCACCCAGAATAGCTACCACGAAGAAAACTAGCTTTTTGCCAACAAGAAGCCCCAGCGAAGTTTCTCCACCCATACCGAATATACTCATTACTACCGCTAGTAGCACCACGACAAGCACATCATCCAGCACTGCCGCACCCAGAATAGTCGAGCCTTCCCGGGTATTCAGCTTATTCATATCCTTGAGTACCTGTACCGTAATGCTTACAGAGGTAGCACTCAGAATAATTCCTAGAAACCAGCCTTCATGCACCGAGAATCCAAAGGCTTCCCCTACACCAAAACCGCAAATTAGCGGTAAAATAATACCTCCAACCGCCACAGCTACGGCAGGCTTCCAGTTACGTCGAAGTTGATCCAGATCCGTCTCCAATCCAGCAATGAACATCAGCAGCAGCACGCCGATTTCAGACATATTATGAATCAACGAATCATTCTGAACCCATCCCAATACGGCTGGGCCCAGCACAATTCCTGCGATCAGCTTTCCCAGCACTGCTGGTTGACCGAGTCTGACAGACACATGACCCGCGACTTTTGTGAACAACAGAATCAGCAGAAGATATAGTATAAATTGCATAGGCTGATAACCTCCTTTGGTTTAATCCTTGAACTCATCTGCGCATAATTCACGATATTGAAGAAAACTGATAATCATAAAGTGTAAAACAAACGTGCAAAATATGTGTCTGACCTTAACGGACAACTCGCAAAATAAAAAGGGGAACCCGAGATACAGCACAGGTTCCCCTAAAAAAGACATAAAGGAGCCTTGGTGACAGGCTCCTCCGGTAATTCATATATTCATTTGATGTTGTCGGTCATACTTGCGCAAACAAGCAACTTTATCCTTTAATTATATCTCTTCTGTAAACCCGTGTAAACGTGTTGAATTAACTTTCTGCTTTTTTCACATAGCGGTCGCGGTATTCGTGGTCCAGCATACTCATCAGAATCGAATCATGGTATTCATGATTGTAGAATAAAGCATCCCGTTGTACACCTTCACGCTGAAAGCCTACTTTTTCATAGCAACGAATGGCACGTTCATTAAAATCAAATACATTCAGCTCAATCCGATGCAGATTACAGATACCAAATCCGTAACCCAGCATGAGTACAAGCGCTTCGGTGCCGTAGCCTTTCCCCTGATTTCCCTGCTCATTGATTGCAATACGGATGTTGGCGCTGCGGTTCAAGCTGTCCATATCCTGCAGGGCTATATCCCCAATGACACGATCATCTTCGCGAAGCGCAATCAACAGAAGCAGGCTTGAGGCATCCTGTCCTTTAGCTTCAATATAACGGGCAATTTGATCCTTGGTAAAGCTGCGTTGTGTGCCTGTCAGCCGCCGCACATCCTGATCGAACAATGTATTATAGTATAGCTCGGTGTCCTCTACGTTAACGGGACGCAAGTATACCCGTGATCCTTCAAGTAACCGTGCCACAGGCTCTGAGGATGAAGTTTGTTGAGTCATCATGATCTCTCCCATGCTAAAAATATAAATGACGAAAATCAAAGCAAATTATTGCGCAAGATCGACTACGCAAGGTCTGCATTTTGCTCCGTAGTCAGGCTAGAATCGGCGAGGGACTCGCGCCAAATTACAGATTGAAGCAACAGTCCCGTCAAACCCAGGATTCCAACAGTCATTCCGATCCAGACAAAAGCCGTGCCCGCCCCTGCTATTCGGATCAATACTCCTCCGGCAAGCGGTGAAACGACCATGATTGCTCCAATCACGGTACTTTGGATACCAAAGACGCGTCCTACCATATCAGCAGGGGTTTTGGCTTGTAATATATAGTTCTGGGTGATAATGTACAGGCCGTTGCCCACGCCCAGCACGGCCCCGATCATAAGCAGTACGGGCAATCCAGTTCCAGGTTGCGCCCAGCCTAAAGCAGCAATAGCTCCGCCAACCAGCACATATCCACCACCGAGCCCCCAGCCTGCGCTTATGCGATTCAAGCGATTAAGCACAAGCATGCAGCCGACGGCGCCAGCCCCAATGGCTGAAACCAGCCAGCCAAGCAGCGATTCATTACCTGGAGCGAGCACTCGCAGCAATGTAGGGAACTGGTAGTCGATCATGAGAATGGCGATTAAGCCGAAAAGTCCGAATATGAGCGTATGCAAAAGCATTCGACTGCGCCATAAGAACGCCCAGCCCTCACGCCATTGGTTGAAAAAACGAGATGCGCGGACATGCTCCTCCCGCATCTTAGCTTCATCAGCCTCAGGCGCTGTATGCGCAGCCGACTTTCCTTGCTGCTCGGCTGCAACAGCTTGTTGGTCTGCGCTGACCAGCGCCGGACCGATTCCGCGCAGCGGCCACAGCAGCAGGCCGGAACAGAGACGCAGCAATGCATTGAGAATAATGCATGCCTGGGGGGACAACACAGTCAAGGTCATAGCACCCAGTAATGGCCCTGCCACTTTGGAGGCCTGATTGACCAACCCATTCAGCGAGGTTGCCCGAAATAGGTCGTCGCTGGCGACTACCGTGCGAGTCAAGCCTTGCTGTGAAGGCATTTGGAATACGCCAGCGGCCGCGCGCAGACCGAGCAAAGGCAGCAGCCACACCGGACCCGGGACGGCGAGAATTGCTAGCGTCAATAAGGCAATAGCTGCATCGCATACGATCATCAGCCTGGCCTTGTGTACCCGGTCGGCTAACGTGCCCGCGATGGAACCCAGCAGCAGACCCGGTAGGGCCATCACTACCGGAATCAGTGCAATCATCATAGGGTCGGCTTCCCAGCGATAGGCAACAAGCACCTGAATGGCGATAGCATCAAACCAATCGCCAAAGGAAGCAGCCGTGTGCGCCGCAAACATCCGCCGAAAACGGCCATTGCGCCAAATGCTAGGCGTGGATTGCAGTTCTTTCTTTTCCTTCATTATCTACTCACCCTGCTCTCATTTTCAGCTTCTTTAGCAATAAGAACATTCTAGCGGGTCTATATCAGAGGAAAATCAGACAGCTAAAAACATCAGACGACAGAAAGTGTTTGTTCCAACCAGCGCCTTAGCGCTGGACGATGCAGTGTTAAACTGTTATCCCGGTCAAGCCGATCATATTGAGCCGCATATTTCTCTTCCAGCATGGGATAGGAGCCGCAAAGCTTCAAAAAACTGCGGATTTGGCAGATCGCTTTGATTTTTAGCAATTCCTGTTTAGCCATATCAAGGGTGTCCAGTCCTTCATCCATGAGCCGCTCGGCGTTGCCCACATCTCCAGTACGTAAAAGCATAAGTCCGCGCATCATGCGATAACGGCCCAGTTCGCGTAAATACGGAGCCTCCGACAGCATGCCTTCCAGACGATCAGACAGTTTCGCAGCCTTTTCCATATGATTGGAAGCCAGATGCATGTACATCTCCATCAGTGCAACAGGCATCACAAATTTATTGAGATCATCCCGCTCCATGACCCTCAAGGTCAGTGGTAGACCTTCCTGTGCGCGTTCAGGTTTTCCATTTTCCACATAAGCCTCCAGGATGTTGAGAATGCGTAATTCCCGTTCCTGATCACTGGACAGCAGCCTGCTGGAAAGCGCACACTCACATAGAGCAAGCCCCTCATCCGTCACCCCTGCTGTGCACATATATAGCAGCAGCATCCAATACAGTCGGTCTGCGCGTGTAAAGTCCTCCCGCTCCAAGAACCAGGACATATCCGCCTGTACAAAACGGGTATACATTTGATAAAAGACAGACAATTCAAAACCCATCTGCTCCTGCTGGGCAGCCAACGCTACGATGGAGTTCCCCTGCCCCAACAGCTGGTATTTCCGGAATAGTCCATGTACGGCGTCCTGCACCTCCTGATCGTGCAAGGACGGATGATTCTGTGGCTGCACGTCAGTCAAGGTCAAGCTGTAGCCATACCCTCTGACCGTATGAATACGGAGCACATCCCATGATTTAAGTTTTTTGCGCAATCTGTAGATATGATCATCCACCGTACGCTCCACCGGATACTCCAGCGGCCACACACGATCCAGCAGTTGTTCCCGGGTGAACACCTGATTCCGGTTATCGTACAGAAAGCGCAACAGCGCAAACTCTTTAGCCAACAACATAACACGATCTGCATTACAGATCACACTGTAACCGTCTGCATCAAATTGCAGTCTGATCATCCACCTCGCCTCCGACATATCGTTTCTTGGCTGCACCTAGCCCTATAAACATAAGCAGAACACTCAGGCACAAGAGCAGCAGCAGCGGAATTGTCCAGCCTTGTGTCGCATCATGCAAATAACCGAACAGTGTCGGCCCGGTCGCTGCTAGCAAATAACCAAAGGATTGCGCCATACCAGACAGCTCTGCTGCCTGCTGCGGTGTCCGCGTCCGCAAATTAAAGAACATCATCACTAACGGGAAAGCAAAACCACCCGCTATACCGATACAAATGACCCAAATCACACTCCACTGTGTAGCTCCAAGCAGAAATCCACCCAGACCGATAAAATACAGCGCAGCCATAATCAGAACCAATACCCGCTGATCCTTCACCCGTGCCGCCCAAATAGGCACAATAAAGGTAAATGGCATTTGCGAAAACTGCAGCACAGATAGCATCCATCCCGCAGTCTCTGAATCCATTCCCTGTCCGCTCATCATTTCTGGAAACCAGGCGGCAGGAACATAGAACAGAGCAGATTGCAGCCCCATAAACAGCGTCACCTTCCAAGCCAAAGACGATGTATATACATTCACGGTTCGGGCAGACACTGCAGCTTTATTGGCTGTTTTGCGTGCCTTAAGGAGCTGGGGCACCCAGAGTAAAATACCTACGACACCCACAATCGCCCATATTCCCAAAGCACCTCGCCAGCCCATACCTCCATTTATAGCCAGCGGTATACTCAGGCCAGATGCGGTTGCTGCGACCACATTCATGGATACTGAGTATACGCCGGTCATTAGTCCGCTGTTGCGAGGAAACTCCTCTTTGATCAGACTGGGCAGTAACACATTACACACGGCAATAGCCAGTCCCAACATGGCGGTCCCGACAAATAATGCGGTCACCCCCAGCGTTGAGCGCACCACAATACCTGCGGTCAACAACAGCAAGGCTGCAAAAATAACAAGAGACGACCCGAAGCGGCGCGACAGTTTGGCTACAAAAGGCGACAACAGGGCAAAAGCCAGCAGCGGCAATGTCGTTAATAGGCCACTCAGTGTATTCGAAATATGCAAAGAATCCTTAATCAAACCGATAAGAGGTCCTACCGAGGTAATCGAGGCGCGCAGATTGGCACCTACCAGAATGATCCCTACGGCAAGCACCCAAGGACCGGCATGCCACAAAGATTTGTATACCAAAGCTCGTTGGTGTTGCTGTGAACTCATCTCTCCATTCTCCAATCCATCTGTATTATGCTCAAAGGCTCCAACCAAGTGTACGGCTGGAGCCTAGCAATTTTTATTTCATTAAATTATAAAGGCATTCGTGCCATATGCATAGGACGGATCGACACAGCGCCCCAAGTCTTCAAGTTCACCATATAGCTTCATTGAAAAAATAAAAGCTGCCTGAAAGGATAGTTTCCTTTGGAGGCAGCTTTCAGTTCATAAACTTCGATGCGACCAGCGCTGCTTAACGTACCAACCAGCCGCCGTCCACCGCCAAGATATGACCGTTCATGTAGTCGGAACCCTGACTGGCGAGGAAAACCACAACTCCCATCAAATCAGACGGATCGCCCCAACGACCCGCAGGAATACGCGACAAGATTTCTTGATTGCGACTTTCATCCGCACGGATTGGAGCCGTGTTTGCCGTAGCAATATACCCCGGCGCAATGGCATTAATCTGAACGTTATGAACTGCCAGCTCGTTCGCAAATGCCTTGGTCAAACCAGCTACCGCATGCTTGCTCGCTGTATACGGCGGAACGAATTTGCCACCCTGAAAAGCAAGCATAGAAGCGACATTGATAATCTTCCCGCTTTTTTGCTCTACCATCACCTTTGCCACTCCCTGGCTCAGATGATATACGGCATTCAGGTTGATCTCCATGACAGCGTCCCAATCCTCATCTTTATACTCGAGCAGAGGGGCGCGTCGAATCGTACCTGCATTGTTTACAAGGATATCAATTTTACCGAATTCATTGACGCATTCTTCTACAATTTTTTTAATGGATTCTTTTTGCGTCAGATCCGCCTCATGAAAGACAACCTTCACACCTGTAGGTTCGAGCAGACGTTTTGTTTCTTCATAATCATCATTGTTAGCTACAATGAACAGGTCTGCACCCGCTTTGGCCAAAGCTACGGAATACCCTTGACCCAAACCACTGTTGCCTCCTGTTACAATTGCCGTTTTACCTTTCAGACTGAAAAAATCCAATGAAAAATTGTCCAGACCCATGCCTACGCCTCCATCACAAATTAGTATAAAAACCTATATTTCCTGAAGCCTACAGCGCTGCGCGTACTTCCTTATATTTAGCTACATAACGTGCTGCATTTTCTGTGATCAAGTCGTAGCGACCCTCTTTGGCTGGAGCCGTCAAATTACCCCCAATTCCCACGGCTACACATCCGTTACGCAGCCAGGTTTCCATATTGTCCAGATCAACGCCACCGGTTGGCATAATCTGTACATGAGGCATTGGACCTCTGACGGCCTTAACAAAGTCCGCCCCCATCGCACTTCCTGGGAACAACTTCACGACATCACTACCCAATTTCATGGCTTCCTTGATCTCATTTAGCGTCATACAGCCGGGCATATAAGGAATCGCATACAAGTTGCACAGCTTCGCTGTTTCTTCTTCAAAAGAAGGACTCACGACAAACTCTGCTCCGGCCAGAATAGCAATTCTCGCCGTCAGTGACTCCAATACCGTTCCTGCACCAATCACTGCCCGATCTTTAAATTCGTCTCTCAATCTTCGAATGACCTGATCCGCATCCGGCGTCGTAAATGTAAGCTCAATATTATCCAAGCCGCCTTCAATGCAGGCTTTAGACATTAGATATGCTTCCTCCGCCGTGTTTCCCCGAATGACTGCGACGACACCTACTGAAGTGATATGTTCCAAAACTTTCTTTTTCGTCATGTTCCTGATCCTTTCCACGAATGGGATGATCATGTACCCTCAGCCGCTTGCAGGTCTACGCTCCAACACACTGATCGGATTAACGCAACTCGCTCATGGCAACCTGATCCATGTCTTTGTATGTTTTATTTTCACCGGCCATGCCCCAAATGAAGGTATAGCTGCCCGTAGCCGCACCGCAGTGGATAGACCAAGGTGGAGAAATAACGGCTTCATCATTCTTCATCACCAGATGGCGCGTTTCGTTCGGTTCACCCATCAGGTGGAACATTCTCGCATTCTCATCCAGTTCAAAGTAGAAATACACTTCCATACGACGGTCATGAACATGTGTCGGCATGGAGTTCCACACACTGCCGTTCTCCAACGTCGTCATCCCCATAACCAATTGGCAACTTTGAATGCCTTCATCATGGATAAAGCGACGCAACGTACGGTTGTTGGCTGTTTCCTGCGAACCCAGACTTTCGGACGGTACATCGGCAAAAGACTGCTTTGTCGTCGGATATGTGGTATGAGCCAGGGCCGAAACGATATAAAATTTTGCAGGCTTTTCACTGGAATCGCTTTCAAAGATCAACTCCTTACCACCTTTACCTACGTAGAGACAGTCTTTTGTGGCCAGCTCGTAAGTTTCACCGTCCACCTTGACCGTACCGCTGCCCCCGACATTAAAAATACCCAGTTCGCGGCGCTCCAGGAAAGTTTCCGCTTTGATTTGATCGTTACCTTCCAGTGCAACAGATTTATTCACGGGATAAATGCCCCCGATAATGACACGATCTTCATGCGTATAGACCAGCTTTACCTCCTCAGGTACAAACAGTTCCTGGATCAGATAGTGCTGACGCAACTCTTCAGTCGTAAAATGCTTGGCATGTTCGGGATGAGTTGAATAACGCATTTCCATAAAAACATTCCTCCTGTTTAGATAAACTTTTTTATCAACGGAATTGTTATAAAAGCGGTTTCTAACTCTACTTCTTAGCTAGAATTGTAATAATTATCTAAGAGGGTGTCAACCCAAAACTTCACTAATCCTAGAAAAACCCTTAATACACACGAAGTTTTACACGATTTTCACATTTTGATAAACAAAATCGAATTTTTTTATCTATATTACCCAAAAAGTTTTTAACAGATATATCAACTTCATCATTGTGAAAAACCGATTTATGTGATAATTTCAATTTATTCAGTTGGTGCATGCGCTTACAGATTAAGTTTACTAAACATAAGGAGGAATACAAATGACCGCAACATTGGATGCTGTTACCTTCGGAGAACCGATGGCCATGTTTTATGCCAATGAAGCAGGCTCTCTGGATGAGGTGCGTTCATTCACCAAAGCGTTGGCCGGGGCAGAGACGAATGTTTCAGCCGGTTTGGCGCGTTTAGGTCTACGGGCGGGACTCGTGACCAAACTCGGCGAGGATGCGTTCGGCAAGTTCATTGCCAGTGCGCTACGTCAAGAAGGGATCGACACCCAGAACGTCATGTTTACCAAAGACCACTCTACCGGCATGCTGATTAAATCCAAAGTTACAAGTGGGGACCCAGAGGTGGAATACTTTCGCAAACATTCCGCCGCCTCCACACTAAGCATCGCTGATTTTAACGAGGCTTACTTTTCCGGAGCTCGCCATCTGCATTTTACAGGTATTTCTGTCGCCCTCTCCCCTGAGTGCCGTGATTTCGCACGACATGCGCGGCAATTTATGAAAAAGGCTGGCAAAACCGTATCCTTTGATCCGAACCTCAGACCCAAATTATGGCCTGACACGCAAACGATGGTGGAGGCGATTAACGAAGCATCTGAGGGGTGCGACTGGCTTCTACCCGGCATTCATGAAGGTAAAATATTGACAGGCTACACCTCACCGGAGGATATCGCTTCCTTCTATCTTGACCGAGGTACCTCGCTGGTCATCATCAAGTTGGGAACCGAAGGTGCATATTACAAATCCGCAGATGCTGAGGGATACGTCAAACGCTTCCGCGTAGAGCATGTTGTTGATACCGTAGGCGCGGGTGACGGATTTGCCGCAGGTGTTATCAGCGCGCTACTGGAGGGCTTGCCCCTGGCAGAGGCCGTCAAACGCGGTAATGCCCTTGGCGCACTGGCTGTCATGTCAGCTGGAGATATGGACGGCTATCCGACACGAGCCGAGCTGGAATCCTTTTTGCTCAGCGCCAGCACGAATTAATCCGGTTTTATTCCCCGCATAGCCTTCACCGCTATTAGCGCAAGCTCAACAAGGCCGAATCCAAAGTCAGCCTTAACTTCCAATAGCCCGTATTCGCGTTTGTACGATCTGAGCAGCATACGCATACTCAGATCGTACAAAGGAATACGGGCTATTTTTATAATACATGACACATTGCTCGTCTACAGCGTTTTGACGGATTCTCCCCGATTAATATCCGGTACAAATCGGTAGATAATCGGAACCGATTCGCCGCCCTCCTCAATGCTGGACAGCAGCGTCTTTGCCGCTTGCTTCCCCATATCCGCAATCGGTTGTGTAATAGTCGTAATCGGCGGATTGTAAATATGGGCAAACTCCGCATCGTCAATCCCGATAATAGACAACTCCACCGGAATGCGTATACGACGGGCATTCACATATTTCAGCGCTTCTGCTAGCACAATATCATTCCCGGCCAACAGCGCAGTCGGCGGCTCTGGCAGCTGGAACAACTCCTTCAGTGTCTGCTGGATTTCTTCTCTCGGCACACTGCGCATATACTCTTCTCGAAATGGCAAGCCATGCTCCTCCAGCGCCTTTTTGTATCCGCTGAGCCGCTCCACCCGTGGAGTAATCCGATTCAAGCCAAGGGGCAAAGTAATCAGCGCAATTCGCTCATGTTTGTGAGCCACAAGTTCCTGAATCGCCAGCTTAATCGCCATTTCGTTATCCAGCAGCAGGCTGCGCGTATTCACCCCGTCTACCAAACGGTCCAAAAACACTAACGGATACTTTTCACGAATGAGCTGGTTGTAAATATCTGCATGCTTGCCTGTCGGGAAGATGATCAGGCCGTCCACCTGCCGAGCCTTGAGCATCTCAATATATTGGCCCTCCTTGTCCGGGTTTTCATCGGCGTTGCAAATGATCACCTGAATGCCAAAACGCTGCAATTCCTCCTCAATCGCACGGATGGACTGGATCGAAAGGGTATAGTCAATGTTGGCTACAATGACCCCGACCATAAACGTCCGGTTTTGCTTCAAGCTGCGGGCCAGCCCGTTAGGCTGATAGTTCAGCTCTTGAATAACCTCGGCAATCCGGTCTCTGGTCTGGTCGCTCATATATTTATATCGTTTGTTCAGAAATTGCGAGACAGTGCTTTTAGACACTCCTGCCTTCTGGGCAACATTCTCAATCGTCGGCTTCTTCATCGGTACACTCCTTGTCTTTCATGTACTGCGTTAGTGCAACAAAAGTATATCTTTTTTTTAGTAAATTTACCATACTTCTATTTATGAATGCCATTATGATATAAGTCGAACTTCAAAGTTGCCTATCGTGCCACCGTGTAGAAGTATGGTTCTCCAGCAGCAAAAAGAGGCAGCTCAAGATGTTCTCTTGAACTGCCTCCACGTAACCATAAATACTGCTCGGATCAGTGTGCTGGAACGGGCGTTGCAGACTGATCTGGTGTATCGTGCTCAACCAGCGCATGCTTTTCCCATAATCGGCTTTTCCAGCGGGCATACATGATGACAGCACGAGTCCATTCATCAGCAGCAATCGCCAGCCACACACCAGCGAGCCCCATGTCCAGCTTGAACACAAGCAGATAACCAAGCGGCAAGCTCATGCAGACCATGGAGATCAGACCCATAAAGACCGGGAACTTCGCATCTCCAGCAGCACGCAACGAGTTAATAATGACGATATTCGTTGTCCGGCCAGTTTCTAGCAGAATGCTAAGTAAAATGACCTGTGCTCCCAAACGAATAATTTCAGGGTTTTCCGTGAACAAACCAAGCAAGGGAACACGGAAAAAGATGACCACCGCATCAATAATCACGGTCACGAGCAACGCCCATTTCACACTGGTCAGTACACGTTTATAGGCAGTATCCTTCTGTCTGGCTCCCACGAGCCTTCCTACCACAATAGCCGTACCCATACCGACTGCCATACTGAACAAGTAAATATAGCTTGAAATATTATTCGCATATTGACGTGTCGCCATTGCTTCTGCGCCCAGATAAGTCACGTACAGTGTGAAGATGAGCTGACACGACTGATACATAATGGACTCCAGCGCGGATGGTACACCAATGCGCAATATCTTAGAGATAAACTTTTTGGACAGTTGGACGTAATATTTCCACTCGACACGAACCTCAGTGACCCGGTACATCAGCCAGAAGAAGATCAAGAGACAAATAAAGCGGCTACCTACTGTAGAAATAGCAGCCCCCTCTACTCCAAGTGCAGGCATTCCCCAATGCCCAAAAATCAAAACATAGTTGCCGACCACGTGGATCACGTTCATAAAAACCGATACATACATCGTTTCTTTGGTAAAACCATGTGTACGAATGGTCGCCGCCAGCGCATTAATCAATGCTTGAAGAAAAATGGCACCCCCGACGATGCTCATATACGACTCCGCGTAAGCCAGAATCTCACCCTGGACATTCAGCCATTGCAACATGTGCGTACCAAATACAAGAAAAATTACGCTAAGTAAAAGACCTACCATCAAATTCAACGTAATGGCCGTACCTGTAACCTGGGCCGCTTCGACTAGTTTCTTAGAACCGATATATTGAGCTACGACGATAGCAGCGCCGTTGCCGATAACCTCCAGTACAAGGATGGCAATTGAAATAATTTGATTGGACGCGCCTACACCCGACACTGCATTATCAGATACAGAACTGATCATGAACGTGTCGACGCTCCCCATTAGCATAAACAGAAACAATTCAAGGAAAATAGGCCATGTTAAACGGAACAAATTCAGTTCCTTAGCTTCGGACAATACCGAACCTTTTTTTAGTGCTCTGGTTGTCATTCATTCACCTTTCTTCATAGATTTATTTAACGATCAAAAGGTATGTTAGCACAGTCATTCTGAAAATACATCCCGTTTACGTAAAATGATTTGCAAAATGCGTAAGAATTCATTTATCACCCTCTTTATAATTGATTATCGAACTTTATTGAAACAGAATATTGCAAGAATATACCAGGAATCTGGTCTTTTCGACGTAATTATGAGCTAAAGAGTATAATAGAATACGAGCCTGTGAGCATTGCCGCTGACAGGTTGTGAAGATTGTTGTATGCTTCCTAAGCATAATTTGTGAATTAAAGATGGAATATATAGGACATTCATAGGGTTAAAAGGTAATAAAGGAGGCTTTTACAGATGACTCAATCATTTCAAGCTCTTGTCGTCGATCAGACGCAGGACGGTGAAGTTCAAGCAGAGGTACGTTCTCTGGAAGCTAGCAGTTTACCTGCTGGAGAAGTATTGATTCGTGTCGCTTATTCCAGCATCAATTATAAAGATGGGCTTGCTGCCCGCAAGGATGGAAATATTGTCAAATCCTATCCGTTCGTACCAGGCATAGATTGCTCGGGAACCGTCGTCTCTTCGGAGGATAGCCGCTTTAGCGAAGGACAAGCGGTGCTCGTTACCGGATACGGGCTGGGTGTGTCTCAATTCGGGGGATTCAGCCAATATGCACGTGTGCCTGCGGACTGGGTGGTTCCACTTCCAGACGGACTCACGCCGAGAGAGGCGATGATATTCGGGACAGCTGGATTCACCGCAGCCCTGTCGTTATATCGGCTGGAGCAAAACGGCGTTACTCCGGAGCAGGGCAAGGTACTCGTCACCGGAGCGACGGGCGGCGTAGGCGGGGCAGCCATTGCCCTGCTGAACAAGAGAGGCTATCATGTCGTAGCCAGCAGTGGCAAGGCTGATGCTCACGATTACCTCAAGGCGCTCGGAGCAGCCGAGGTCATTTCCCGCGAGGAGGTCTACGACGGTGCGGAGAGCATCCGCCCGCTGAGCAAGCAGCTTTGGCAAGCGGCTGTTGATCCTGTAGGCGGAAAGCCGCTCGCTTCGCTGCTCAGCCAAATCGCCTACAATGGCTCTGTAGCCGTGAGCGGCCTGACGGCAGGCACCAAGCTGCCTACGACGGTGCTGCCGTTTATTTTGCGCGGCGTAAGTCTGCTGGGCATAGACTCTGTCTTCTGCCCATACGACACCCGCCTAGCGATCTGGAAGCGACTCGGCAGCGAATGGAAGCCGGAGCAGCTGGAGCAGCTCGTTGAGCGCGAAGTCGGATTCGCTGACCTGCCAAGCGCGCTCGAAGACATCCTTGCAGCCCGCTCGCAAGGAAGAACGCTAGTACGGCTGGTTGACTAAGCAGAAGTATGTCCGCAAGCTAATCCGTAAACGCAGTTTCGCGTGAAGGAATGTTCATTCCGTAAGCTCTAGCTTCGGAAAATGTAAGAAGCCTGTAAATCTGCATTTTTTGAGATTTACAGGCTTCTTTTCGTTTATTGCTACTTCCTTATCCATAGATGAGCAAACAACATAGATACATCATGGTACATTTGAAGCAGACGGTTTACTTTTCGCAACCAAATGAACCTTTTGAGGACCTCAGTTGTTATATAGATAAACTGCACGAGAAAGGAGAGCACATCATTGGAGAGTAATCGAGAGTTGTTTGATTTGTATCAACGAGATGTATACCGAACCTGCTACTACATGGTACATAATGCATCGGATGCAGAGGATTTAACACAGGAAGTGTTTATCATCCTGTTTCGCAGCAATCGTGAACAGATCGAACAACTAAAAGCCTGGATTATGAAGATTACGGTCAATCATTGTCTGAATTACCTTAAACGCCAGAAAAGCCTGCATTTGAAGGTATCGGCTAATCCCTATCTATTTAGCAGGGCGGAAGGTAAGCCTGTAGACAGGCTGGTGGAAGAACGCGAATCGGCAGAGGAATGGGCCGTTTATATGAATCGTCTTCCAGCCAAAATCCGCGCTGTGCTGACACTCCGCTATATGCATGATTTCACGCTGGCGGAAATATCAAAACTGCTGGAAATTCCGCTAGGAACCGTCAAATCGAGGAATCACAAAGGAATAAAGTTATTGGAGCAAATACTGCGGGATGCAGGGGTACAAATTCCCGAGATGGAAGGAGAGAACTATGAACAACGTAGAAAAGGCATTGAAGCGCAAGTTAAATGATGATTCGGAGATGGCCTATCCTGACTTCGATGAGATGTGGAACCGGATGGAACAGACAGGGCATACTGCCCCTACGCTAACCGACACTTCCGATTCATTCACTCCTCACCGACACAGAAATTGGCGCAAAATAGCTATCGCCGCCTCTCTGAGTGCACTTCTCGTTGCCGTTCCCGTCTATGCCGCCATCCACTATAATTGGGGCGATCTGCTGCACGGAAGAAGCGGCATTCAGACGGCACTAAATCAAGATCTTGGACAGCCCTTGGAGCAATCCGTAACCAGAGACGGAGTGAAGCTGACGCTACATACCGCTATTGTCGATGAGAACCGGACCGTGATTCTGTACAGCTTGGAGGTCGGAAAACGAGCAGAGAACGAGTTTTGGAATGTCAAAGGCGTATCACTTAAAAGTGCTGCGGGGAAAAGCAGTGCGGGCGAGTATAGCTTTCAACAATGGGACCCGAAAAATCAACGGTACAACGGGTACTTTGAAAGTGACTGGACACCGCAGCAAGAAACAGAGAACGTGCGGCTGACCGTAGATCATATTGAGCTCACCAGCGTTCAAGAACTGGAATTGCCGCTCGATATCACATCGTCTCAGATGCAGACGTTCAAGCTGGATCGTAATGGCTTACAAGATATGAAAGTGCAGGTATTTGAACAAGGGAAGGATAAGCTGATGCTGTCCTCGGCAATTACCTTCGATTCGTCGATACCCAAGAGATGGGATAATCCGCAAATTGTTGCTTATAGAGGCGGCGAGCCTGTGATGTCGCAGCCTGGAGGGGCTTTTGGCAAACCCGGAGATAACGGGGAGTATACAGCACAGCAATATTTTTCTAAAGCAGATATACCGGAAGGACAGACTACTTTCAAACTGCAATATGCACAAACTGAGAAAAGTATACATGAACCCATAAACTTTGATCTGCAGCTAAGCAAGAAGAAAATGGAAAGTGGGACGATTAAAAGCGTGCTGAACACCCCATTGGAGAACGGCAATCGAAATTTTACGCTAGAACAAATGATTGTCACACCTACACAAATCCGTGTCACGATCAGAAGCGAAAAGAAATTCGCCATGTTACCTTATCAAAAGTACTTTCTTTCTGTGAACGGCACAACGTTAGAGGGTAGTCGTTGGTCTTCACCTGATCAGGAACACGATCTGAACACAATTCGTTTTGAACGACCGTCCAATCTTGTGATTACCAAGGACACTCCTGTTACTTTTACAGGCAAATACAAAGTTACGACCCATTCGGATGACAAAACGCCACAGCGTTTAACTGATATTTCTGAGCAAAGGCAGACGCTAACGACGCAAATCGGTGGCTATCCTGTGAAGTGGACCTACTACAAACAGGGATCGGACTTATTCGTAGAAACCGAAAGCGAGGATGCTCACTTTGGAGGGATTAACCAGACGCATATTGGCCTGGGTAAAGAACGGATTATCGGCAAGCCAATCACAGCCAATTTCGCCGGAGACGGCAATAACAAGGCAGTGGATGTCTACAAGAACTTCAAAGGGAAGGAAGCTTCTATCTATATGTTCTATTATACAACGGACGACCCAGAAGCAGAGACAACCATACCCTTGCGGCCTCTGACAAGCAACAGCAAAGCATCTAAATAGCAATGTTATAAAAAGAGGGTCCTCTATACCTGTGTGAACCGTGGTATAGGGAACCCCTTTTTATTTTCCTAGTAAGGCACAGTCTGCCTGAGACGATTGACTCCCGCCCTACTTCACAGAACCTTGCGTAACGCCATTGATAATCCATTTTTGTGCAATCAGATAGACAATAATCATCGGCAGCAAGGCCATCAGGTACGAAGCAAAAGCCAGATTAAAGTCGGTATTGAACTGCCCCTGGAACACATACTGAACGAGCGGCAGTGTATACTGCTCTGCATCGCTGATAATAATGAGCGGCAGCAGGAAGTCGTTATATGTGGACAGACAAGTGAGAATTCCCACCGTAGCACTAATCGGCGCCATCAGCGGGAATATAATGCGCCAAAAAGTACCCCATGTCGTCGCACCATCTACCGTGGCTGCCTCTTCCAATGCCACCGGAATGGAGCGAATATAACCGACATACACGAAGACATTAAACGCCAAACCATACACCGTATGCAGCATAATAAGACCCAACAGATTAGTCATATGAAGGCCCGAGGCCAGTTTTACAATCGGCAGCATGATGATCGGGAACGGTATAAACATGGCGCTCACAAAGTAAAAATATAATCCCTTAAAAAAGCGTCGCTGCATATTACGGGCAATCGCATAAGCGACCATCGAATTGGTTAGCAAAGTGAGTATGACCGTCGATGTCGTGACCATCACACTGTTCTGAAAAGCGCTGAAGAAGTTGGTCATTTCCACTGCACGACTAAAATTCTCCCAATGCAGCTCGGTCGGAAAGGCAAAGGCGGAATGCGCCATCTGCTCGGGATTTTTAAGTGCTATCGTCACCGTCATATAGAGGGGAAACAGAATAAATATTGTCCCCAACGCTACCAGAAGCAGCACAGGCCAGTTGGTACGTCTGCTTGTTTTCATCAGTTATCCATCTCCCTTCTCTGGAGGAATCGCAGCTGTAAGATGGAAATGATCGCGATCACAATAAAGTAAATAACAGAGTTAGCCGACTGATAAGCAAATTCTCCGCCTCTAAATCCCCCGGTGTATATCAGGTGGGAAATCGACTGGGTGGCTCGTCCCGGCCCGCCATTCGTCAAAGCCACGATCTGATCGAACACCATCAGGGAATTTTTCATCGCCAATACCATATTAATCGTGAAAAACGGTGCAATTAACGGAAAGGTAATGCTCCAGAATTCGCGCCATTTACCCGCACCGTCCAAATTGGACGCCTCATACAGACTTGTCGGAATGGTTTGCAGCCCGGCCAGATAGAGAATCGTATTAAAGGCAATCCCCTGCCATACAGCTACGATGACAACCCCCACCCAAGCCAGTTGTTCGCTGCCCAAAATGTTCGTCGACAATGAGGTAATACCTAAATTTTGCCCCCAAATCGTAAACACGTTCGAGAACAAGTAATTGAATATGTAACCCACGATTAGCACGCTCAAAATATTAGGCAGAAAATAAATACCGCGGAAAAAGTTACGAAACCGTATTTTAGCATTCAGCCCAAGCGCAATCAGCAAACTAAGGATATTAGTCGCAATGGTAACCACAATCGCAAATTTAAAAGTAAACCAGTAGGCGTTCCCCACATTGTCGTCCTGAAACAAATTAATATAGTTCTTAAACCCGACAAAGTGATACTGATGACCAAAGCCGTTCCAGTTCGTAAGCGAATAATAAAAGCCCTGCAAGGCAGGCAAGGTCAAAAATACAAAAAACAATAGCACCGCTGGCACCGTCATCCAGTAAAAAGTCGTTAGTCGCTTATTCATGTCTCCTCCTCCTCTCCTATCGGCGGTTAGCTACCTTATTCCACTCACTGTCTAGCTTGGCCAAATAAGCGTCGATGTCTCTGTTTTGCAGGAAGGCCTGCACAATAGAATTCAATTGGACCGCTTTGGGAATATAGTGATCGGCAAAATCAATGACGCGGCCCGATTTAAAATAAGGCAACAGCTCCGCCACACTCGGATCATCCTGCGTAACTCCCTTCACCGCCGAAAACAGCGTTTGCTCTGTAATGTATTGCTTGCTGTTCTCCGGCTTCAACAAGAAGGCAATGAACTCCTCGGCTTCCTTTTTATGCGGAGTGCTCTCCGATACGGCCAAGAGCGTATCTATACCGGACACCAGTTTGACCGCCTTTTCGTCATTCCCTGTCGGTAATGGGAAAAAACCAAGCTCCACTTTCGGATTGGCTTTGCGAATTTCAGATATGGCCCACGAGCCCTGAATGTACATCAATCCCTGCCCGTTAGCGAAGGCACGATTACCGTCGGCATAGTTTTTGCCAAAATTATCACCATGTCCGTATTTCAATAGCTCCAGCTGCTTTTCAGCAACCTCGCGGTACTTGTCCTGAAAGGTGACCTGATTTTCACGCCGTTGCAGGAAAAAATCAATGCCCACCAGATTCGGGCCCAGGGCATTAAAGGGGAGGTTCGTTTGCCAATCATCTTTATATGTAAAATAGAACGGGATTTTCCCAGCAGCCTTGATCTTTTGCGCCGTTGCAATCAGCTCATCCCACGTTTTAGGCACCTGTAATCCCATTTCCTTAAAAAGCGTTTTGTTATACATCACACCATTCGCATTCGCAGCATAAGGAATTCCATACACGGGATCGACCCCGGTCACATCCTTAAGCATTTTGAGGTAAATCGGGTCAATCGTACGTGGCAATTCTGTATTCGCCAGATCCGTAAAAATACCGCTTTGTGCCAAAATGGAGTAGGTATCTGTGGCCCCAAGCCCCACAATGTCAGGTACATCGTTTTTGACAACCCGGGTCAATAACACGGTCTCTGCCTCTGGCGGGTTGACCTGTGTCACTTCAATACTGGGATGTTCCTGATTGAATTGAGAGATTAGCTTATCGAATGAACCCTTGGCCTCCGGCTTGTTTTGAAAAAACTCAATTTTTACCTTACCTGAAGCATCGCCCTTGTTGCATGCGCTTACAAAAACAACCAACAAAAGGATCGCCGCCAGTGTAGACAACTTTTTGACCCAACTCCACATTCTCATACCTCCTTTTCCCCTATGTCAATCTATGCGGGACTAGACAATTAATACCCGTCCCTTATGGAAAAGAAACGATAAAAGATCCAACTGACCTCAAGCGGTCGGTTGGATCTTTCTTTTACTTTTATGATGTTCAGGCTACGGATGCCCCTAATACAGATAATCATCAGTCACAAAACGGCGGTATGCGCCCCAAGTAAAAAAGATAAGATATAGACTAACCACGGTGATAATCGCCCTATCCACAGACGAATTCCCGATTAAGGACCTATCTAATCCTGTATGCTGCATATATGGAATAACCATAAATGCGATCACATTGTATAGGTATGGGATATGAGAAACAAAAGAGACCAATTTTAAATACAATGAATCAAACAACAAAGAGCCCAGATTGTAAACCATACAAACACCGATAGCATACGTTACACTTTTGCTATACATAGCGATAAAACAATAAAAGGAGCTTATTGCTAATAATGAGGCAAGCGCCCAACCATAGTATTTAAGCATCTGCAGTCCTTGAGATCCGGACAGCCCCGCATCACTTACATCATATGAAAGAGTCCATACTTCAACGATCACCTGCGAGGATACTGCAAATACAATGAGAAGAAGCAAAATAGTAACATTTAAAACCAGCAGCTTACTCCAGAAAATCTGTCCGCGGGTAAATCGGCGCATAAATAACAAACGCAGTTGCCCGCTTCGAAATTCCTCTGTGTATACAGCAGCAGCTAAAGCAGCCACAGCTATGTTGCATACTAAAAACAAATTCTCACGCAGACCAGTAACGACAAAGTTTAAGGATAATACCTCTACAGGAACCTTCATCGTGCGCAAAAAATATACTCCTGTCGAACAGGCTAGAATCGGTATACATAATACCATGAGCCAGAACCACTTTCGTCTCCACAATCGCTCGAACTCGCTGTATATTAATGATTTCATAGTCCCATCAATCCCATAAAAGCATCCTCTAGCCGTTGGCCGTCCTCTACTAATTGATCAGTAGGTCCCTGCCAAACTAGCCTGCCCTCTTTGATAACAATGAGTTCGTCACACATCTGTTGCAGTTCATCCAACAGATGACTGGAGATAAAAAAGGCATAATTCGCTGAATCACGTAGCTGAAGCACAATATCTTTCAGCTCCTGCATTCCCATAGGATCAAGCCCATTGGACGGTTCATCCAGCAATAAAAGCTCAGGAGTCCCCAGCATGGACTGCGCAATACCTAGCCTTTGCTTCATTCCCAGCGAATAGGTTTTCACCTTGTCATCTCCCCGTGTTTCCAGCCTCACCTTTGTAAGCAACTCTTCAATATGTGTCTCCCGATCTGAGGGCGCAATCTCAAAGTGTAACCGTGACAAATTGCGCAAAACCTGCCTGCCTGTCATATAATCAAAAAAGACCGGAGATTCAATAATAGCCCCCACCTTGGACAGCGCCTTTTCCCGATCCGTCTGTACATCATATGAGGCTATCTTTACAGAACCGCTGGTTGGCTGCATTAATCCGGTCATGGTTCGCATCATTGTGGTTTTACCAGCTCCACTAGGTCCGATGAATCCATATATCTTCCCTTTCTGAAGCTTAAAAGAAACACGGTCTAACAAGTGCCTTTTTCCCATTTTTTTCGTTACCTGACTGACCTCCAGTAAGGAGTCCGACATACTATTCCCTCCATCCATAACAAATCACAACATAGTTCCAACGCGTGCATTTGATATGTAAGATCATGATGGATAAAACAAACTTCATTTAACAATGACTCATATTGTTTATTCAATTTAAAAACTATCATATGTTGCGAAATGCAAACAACTTTCTTTATATGTAAAATATAATAACAATAATACATCAATACCATTTATCTTAATTAATGGTCATTAATTTTTGTGATGATATCTTTGTCTTTTCACTGCAAAAAAGGTAGCCCTTCAGTAAACGTTCTACCTCAGGGCTACCCTCTATATAAAATAAACTGTTTTCTAGCCAGTAACTACTAGCCTGTCACCTACTCCAGCTCAACCCACTCGCCGAGCAACGTGTCCAGCTCGGCTTGCAACCGCTCACGCGCATCCCACAGCTCCGCCATGTGGATCGTATTGCCGCTTGTGCCGAGCAGCTCCAGCTCGGTATCCGCCGCCGCCAATTCTGCTTCTTTGGCGGCGATGGCCCGCTCCAACCGCTCGCTGGATGCAGCGGGCGTGCGTGATGGCTTCGCGGCCTTCGCTTCGCGGGCTCCAGACCCGGCAGCGGGCGAGCCCAAGCGATTTGAGCGTGCACGGCTCGCATCGGCTCCCGCAGTCGCTTCCGTATGCGCAGCCGGCCCCGTGCCATTGCTCGCTGCACTGGAATGTGCAGCTGTGCCCGAGCCTGAGCCGCCACCGGATGCGGCTCTGCTTGCAGATGTCGGGCGCGTCCCGGTACCCCCCTCGCTCTGTAGACGAGCGTTTTCCATCTCCCGCTTCTTCGCTCGGTACTCATCAAAGCTGCCCAGATAAAAGGTCAGCTTTCCAGCCTCCAGCTCCCACACGCGTCCTGCCAGCTTATTCACAAAATAGCGGTCATGTGAAATCGCCAGTACCGTTCCCGTGTAGGTGTCTAACGCTTCCTCCAGCGCCTCGCGTGAGTCAATGTCCAGATGGTTCGTCGGCTCATCCAGCACCAACAAATTTGGCTTTTTCATGACCAGCAACGCCAGCCGCAAGCGGGACCATTCGCCACCGGACAGCATGCTCACGGGCTTAAACACATCGGCACCGTAAAACAAATACTTCGCTAGCAGCCCGCGTGCCTCACCTTCTTCCACCCCTGCTTCCTCCTTGAAGTAAGCAAGCACAGTCGCCCGGCTATTCCGTTCTCTCTCTTGCTGCGCCAAATATCCATACTCCACGCGCGCACCCCACTGGACCGTGCCTGCATCCGCGCTTTCCTGACCAAGCAGCAACTTGAGCAGCGTCGTTTTGCCTGAACCGTTATCGCCCAGCAAGGCCACCTTTTCACCGAATTCCAGGCTGCCCGTTGCCCCGTTTAATATCTGACGCTCTCCATAGGCTTTAACGATTTCTTCAAACTGTAGCACCCGGCGACCGGAACGATCCTCCAGCTTTAAGTGAAATTCCGCCCCCTGCGGGTCCAATACAGGCCGCTTCACCAGCTCCATACGCTCCAACGCCTTACGAATGGAGGCTGCTTTTTTGAAAAACTTTTCGTTGTCGCCATTGCGCCCCCACTCTTCAAAACGCCGAATGGCCTCTTTCATCTTTTTAATCCGCTTTTGCTGTTCCTTATAATCTTCAAATTGCAGTAGCAATCGTTCTTCCTTTTCCTTAACATAGCCGCTGTAGTTCGTATAATACGTAAACGCCTCGCCATCCTCAAGCTCAATCATTTTAACGGCGACCCGATCCAGAAAATAACGATCATGGGACACAACCACACATGCACCTGTGTAGCCCTGCAAAAATTGCTCCAGCCATTCCAGCCCCTTCAAATCCAGATGGTTGGTCGGCTCATCCAGCAGCAACAAATCCGGCCGCCCGATGAGCTGTGATGCCAGCGCTATTTTTGTTTTCTCTCCACCTGACAGCGAGCCGAAGCTGCGCGTATACATTCCTTTGGGAATACGCAGACCATCCGCTACCTGATCAATATTTGCATCCATTTCATAGCCGCCGTTGCGCTCAAACCGTTCCTGCAAGGCAGCATACGATTGCAGCAGCTTCTCCAGAAGGCCTACGTCTGCTGCCACAACCGGATCTGACATTTCCCGTTCCAGTGTGCTCATCTGATTGCGGCAATCCTTCAGCTCACGATAGGCGTAAGCCAGCGTTTCGTACACAGTAAAACTCTCAAACTCCGCCGGAATTTGCGGTAAATAGCCGATTTTCGTATCCTTGGCGATGACGAGCTGCCCTTCATCCGGGCGGGACAAACGTGCGATTAGGCGTAATAGGGTGGTTTTACCGCTTCCGTTGCGGCCGATGAGTCCCACCTTTTCTCCTGTGTGGATATCAAACGATGCACCATCCAAAATCAGATTGGCAGCGTGGTATTTTTTCAATTGTTGACCGTTTACTATATACATGTTCAGGCTCTCCTTTATTTAGGAAGACCCTTACCTGGGTAACACAAAAAGAGCCGCAGGAGCAACCCCGCGACTCTTCGGAAGATACAGCAATCCGTTCGAGTTAAGGTAGGCGTCTTCTCGCGATGTTTACAACCGTATGATTAAAATTGGACAGACTTCTCCCGTTGTATAGAAAAGCATGAACAATGCCAGCCATAGCAATCGGCAGCTGGCTAATACGGTTGTTCAGCATCTCGTGATTCACCTACCTCACCTCCTTCTTCATAATTGTGTGTAGTATAACATGTTTGCTCGCATTATAAAAGAGGGCGATGGTCCAGCAAATTATGAAACAGAGTGGTGCCCTCTGACAGCCTGCGATGTCCCCGCTCTGGTAATCGAAAATACGCCGCAGACAAAAGCAACAATCACAAATGCCCCACCCACCCAAGCGTTCGTGGCAACAGATTCACTATTTTCAATCACTACTCCTCCCAAGGCAGAACCGAGAGCGATCCCGACCTGGAGTGCGGAGAAATTAAAGCTTTGCTGAATACTACCCGATTCGGGTGCATTTTCAATAAGATAACTTTGCATCGGGGGCGACAAGGCCCAACTCAGTATGCCCCAGATGATCAGTAGTGGCGCAAATACATAAATCGAGTGGATTGAGAATGGCAGCAAGAACATCACGGCGATAAACACGCCTACGACGACTAGAATACTTTTCGCTGTGCCGAACCGATCTGCCAAAGAGCCGCCAATAAATCCGCCGCTCACTGCCGCCAGCCCAAAGACAAAATAGGCCACACTAATCCACGAAGCGTTTAAGCCCATCATATTTTCTAAAAATGGAGTGAAATACGCATATAACGTGTAATGGCCCGCCAGTGTCAGCGTGGTCACCAGATGAGCACTGATGACTTTAACATTTTTTAAGGATTTCAGCTGATCGCGCATAGGCACAACATGTTCCGTCGGAATCCGCTCCATAAACAAGTTGATAACGATCATAGCAACGACCGTCAACAAGGCAATGATCAGGAAAAGCACCCGCCAGCCAAACGCATTTCCAATCAGCACCCCGGCTGGAATACCTAGAACGATGGAGGAGCTAACCCCCATGGAGATGACACCAAGGACACGGGCCTGATAAGCCTTGGACACCACTTTGACTGCAATGGTCAGTGACAATGTCACGATCAGCGACCCGCTTGCAGCGGTAACGATACGGGATACAAACAAGACAGCATAATTCGGACTCCAGAAGGCCAGCAGACTTCCCAGAATAAAGATAAACATCGACCACAGGTACAGTCGTTTTCGTTCAATTTTGGCGGTCAACGCCAACAAAGTTGGCCCAGCAATAGCATACACGAGCGCATAGATCATAATAAGCTGTCCTGCCGTGCTTACGGAGACATTCAAATCCTGTGCAATTTGGGGTAGCACGCCACCGATAATCAGCTCCACCAAACCCACCGTAAAGGTCGCAATCGTTAAAATAACTACTTTGAAGTTCATTACATTAGCTCCTTTGCTGTCATGTAAATTCCCTCGTATTACGCAAAAAAATCCTGACCACAAGAAATGTACAAGACGTACACTTTTTGTAATCAGGATTTATCGGTTCCTGGTAGAGACCCTCAAACCATATTATTGAGGTTATACAAATGGGGCATTCATTTATTACGCATTCACGAAGGTTATAGCTATTACTATAAAGGAGCCTGTGGCTAAGTTCAACCCCCTACAGCCGCAAAAATTCGCTCATGGCACGATCCGACAGATAGGGTAGATACTCATGACCGTATTCGTGATACAGGAGTATTTCCTTGTCTGATACGATTTTATTGTACACCGCAAACTGCGTGGAGGGTGGACAGATGGTGTCCGACAGCCCTGTCACAAACAACACACGACCACGAATACGATCTGCCAAATGTTGAATATCAATGTAGCCTAGTCGGTGAAAGAGCTCCTCCTCGCGCATATGATTCGGATCAAACCAACGAAAATAATAAACCAGTTCTTCATATGCAGATGTAGTGGCATCCAGCGCCCAAGCTCTTTTATAGTCCGACAGAAATGGATATACCGGAACTGCCATACGGACACGTGGCTCCAATGCAGCGCAGGCAACCGTTAAGGCCCCTCCCTGGGAGCAGCCAAATGCGCCGATCCGTTCAGGGTCGACCTGCTCCATAGACATCAGAATGCGTACCGTCTGCACGGTATCCAAAAATACATTGCGGTAATACATCCGATCCGGGTCCGGGTCGTCAATCCCCCGGATGATATGGCCGCGAACCGTCGTTCCTTGAACCTGCAAATTGTCCTCTGATAGCCCTCCTTGCCCCCGGCAATCCATAGCCAGCACGGTGAATCCGTGTGCCGCATAGCTCACCTTGTCGAACCAGTCACCACTGTCGCAGGAATATCCATGAAACATGGCCAACGCTGGACCTTGTTCCGTAAGGTGCTTAGGACGAGCCAGCTTCCCATGAACCTTCGCTCCGCCCACTCCAGTAAAATATAGATGGTAACACTCCACCATCGGAGAGACAAAATCAGCAGGCTCCAGTGTATAATCAAGCGGCTGCCGCTCCAGCTCCTGTAATGCCCGTTCCCAGTATGCGTCAAAGTCCGGCGGCTTCGGGTTACTCCCCATATATGACTGCAATTGCTGTAAAGACATATCCTCTGGCATTCAAGTTCCTCCTACATCCGGCCCGACTCACGGTCGTCTGCGACCACTTCATCCGTTGCGATAACATACTTCATAATGTCAGACACTGTCGTGTATGCAATACCTACATACGTGTCAGCGGCTCCATAATAAATCGCAATCCGCCCGGTGTCCGCATCATGCAGCGTAGCACACGGGAACACCACATTCGGCACAAAGCCCCGTTCTTCGTACCATTCCTCCGGGGTCAGCACGAAATTGGAGGAACGATATTTAACTTTAGAAGGATCATCCAGGTCAAGAACGGCTACGCCCATACTGTATACCAGCCCATTGCACGTGCCCGTCACCCCGTGGTAGAACATCAGCCAACCCTCGGTCGTCTCAATCGGGGCCGGTCCGCCGCCAATCTTTACCGATTGCCACCAGCCCTGTCCGCCCTTGCTCATGACATGACGGTGCTTGCCCCAATAGACCAAGTCAGGACTTTCACTTAGAAAAATGTCGCCAAACGGTGTATGTCCGCTGTCGCTCGGACGGGATAGCAACATAAAGTTTCCGTTTAGCTTGCGGGGCAACAGCACACCATTGCGATTAAACGGCAGGAACGGATTTTCCAATCGTACAAAGCTTTTAAAATCCTTTGTTTGTGCTATCCCCAACGCTGCACCGTAAAAATCTGTACACCAGATGATATAATACGTATCCTCCACGCGGACCAGACGCGGATCGTAAGCATAATTAGGCTGGTAATCGCTTCCTTCCTCATCGACCAAATGCAGACGTTCTGTCTCAATGTCCCAAGCCAACCCGTCGTCACTCCAGCCTAGATGCAAATGCGGACGTCCATTAATCGTTTCAGCCCGGAATACCCCTACAAACCGTCCCTCATACGGAGCTACTGCACTGTTGAAAATACGGGCAATACCCGGCACCGGATTGCGTCCAATGACTGGGTTTTCAGTATGCCTCCACACCGGAGCCTCGCTACCTTCCGGCTTATCCTGCCACGGCATTTTCGACAGACTTTCTCCCACAATTCGTACGTCACCTACATCCAAATCCACATTCAATTTACTCATACGTATATTCTCCTCTCACCGAGATACTTGATCTCATCATTTTTCTATTTCGCCGTTATTCTATTTCACTGAACCCTGCGCGAATCCGTTATAGATATATTTTTGTAATGATAAAAACGCAATCAGCGTCGGAATAATGGCAATGATAATGCCCGCGCTAATAACTTCCCATTGCGAGCCATATGGCCCTTTAAACTTGAACAGCGCCGTCGATATAACCTGAAGGCTTGTTTTGGGCATATACAGGAACGGGGTGTAAAAGTCGTTGTAAATATTAACGCCTTTGATAATGATCACCGTCACAATGGCAGGCTTCAGCAGGGGCAAGATAATGCGCCAGTAGATCGTCAGATAGGAGGCCCCATCCAGCATGGCTGATTCATCTAGCGCCACCGCAATGGAATCCAGAAATTGCAGAAAAATATACACCGCAATAATATCCGTTCCCAAATACAGCAAGATTGCCGCCCAAGGCGTGTTAAACAGCTCCAGCTTGTTGATAATTTGAAATGTCGATACCTGAGTCGTTACCCCCGGAATGAGGGTCGCGAGCAGGAACGCTCCGAGCATAAGACTTTTGCCCTTAAATTTAAAACGGTTCAAAATATACGCGATCATGGAACCCGTTAATGTGGCTCCGATGATCGAAATCAACAGGATAAAAGCTGTGTTCACAAATCCGGTCAGCATATTTCCGTTAATAAAGGCTTTGGTATAGTTAGCCCAATTCAGCCAGTTCACGGGGGGAGTCAGAGGACTGGTTGCCGCATATTCAGTCTTCGTCTTCAAAGATGCAAACAAAATGACGACAATCGGCAGCAGTGCAATGAACGCACCTAGTAGTAGCGCCGCATACTTGATGCTGCTAGCCAGTATTATTTTCAGCTTATACATGATTAGTCCTCCTCTCCCCGAATTAGCAACCGTTGAAGCAGCGTAACAGCGATTACGATCAGCAGCAGAACAACCGCCATCGCCGAGGCCAAACCGACCTTGCTGTATTTGAATGCCACATCAAGCGTTTGAATGACGAATGTTTCGCTACCGTTGGAGCCACCGGTCATAATATACGGAATATCGAATGCACTGACCGCACCGCTAATTGCCAAGATGAGATTCAACTGCAAAATCCGCTTGATGCTCGGCAAAATAATTGAGCGGAACTGATGCCAGCGGTTGGCTCCATCGATATCGGCTGCTTCATACAAATCACTGGATATGGAAGAAATCGCACCCAGAAACACAATAAAGTTAAAGCCCATGTATCTCCAGATCGACGTGCCAGCCAGCGAAATATTGATAATCTCCGGGTTGCCCAGCCACAGCTTGACATACGAACCCAGCCCCACTGCCTGAAGCAGGGTATCGAGCGTGCCGTCTGGCTTAAAAAAGAAAAGAAAAATAAAACCAATGGCCACCCCGTTCATTAGGGAAGGAAAAAATAAAACGCCTTTAAAGAAATTTTTAAACCAGGTCTGAAAGCTGAGAATGGTTGCAAAATAAAGGGCCAGACCCATCTGTACAAACGTGGCTACAAAGTAATACAGACTGACCTTAAACACCGAGAAATACTCGGGGTCGGTAAAGATTTTGATATAGTTTTCAAAACCCACATATTCCAGACGCTTACTATAGCCGTTCCAGTCCGAAAAGCTGTATTTAAACATATTGATCACCGGCAAGTACGCAAAAGTGATCAGCAGCGCTAGCGGAATAAATGAAAAGGCAACAATAATCGCCAATCTTTGTTTGGAGTAGCTGAGATTCGAAAATTTTAACATGCTGCACCTCCTGGCTATCCGTCCATCGACTGCTACGTCGATCCTTTTTTTCGTCAGTTCAGATGGCTATTTTGCTTACTTTGCAGCCACTTCAGCACGCGCCTTCACCCATGCATCGTTCAGGTCTTTCATAATGGCGTCATACGATTCCGGGCGGTTACCAACCGCTGCCTCAATAATGCGTTTCTTGAAATCAGGCTGCCACAAACCAATTTCGCCCATTTTGTCTATTTTATCAACAATTCCTTCCTGTCCTTTTTGAGACGGAGTAAGCGTTTCAAAAACGACTCCCTGATCTTCGTATTGCTTCAAAATGCTAGGCATTGGGGCACCCTTCAGCGGACTAATACTGCCTGCCTGCTCTACAGCATAGTTGGACTTTTCGGTAAACCAGTCCACCCAAGCACGGGCCGCCGCTTTATTTTCACTGTTTACGTTAATACCGAGATTAAAATCACCCGCTAGCGGTACAAGTACCTTCGAGGCATTCGTCGGGAAAGGCATAAAACCGATATCTTCCTTGTTAGGAGCTGTGCTTTTGATCTGGTCAATCGCCCAAGAGCCAAGTACCATCGCACCGATTTTGCCTTGAGCGAGATCCGCCTTGGAGGTCTCCCAATCCGTAGTCGTTGGATCTTTTTCAATCAGGCCTTTTTTAGCTGCATCGTACAGGACCTTATACAGTTCATAGTGGGGCTGGCCTTTCGTGAAATTGTCATCTGTATTCGGCTGTGTGATATTCACGTATTCCTTCGTACCCGCCAATGTTGCCAGACTAGACTCCCACTGGGTCAGTGCCCAACCAGAGGCATAGTTCGTAAACAGCGGCACTGCCTTGGTTTTGTCCTTAATCTGCTGTAACGCTGTTAAGAATTGGTCCGGTGTTTTGGGAAGCTGCGTGATTCCTGCGTCCTTGAACACCTTTTTGTTATAAATCACACCAGAGTAAACCATCGCAATCGGAATACCGTAGCTGTTATGATCCACCGTACGTTCTTCAAGGCCGGTATACTTGTTTTTCATCTCCTCATAAGTACCCAGCGGCTCGAAAAAGTTGGGCAGCTCTTCAACTGGAATACTGCCAGGAATCAGCAAAACATCTCCATAATCCCTGGTCCCCATACGGATTTTAATTTGACCCTCATAATCGGCCAATGCCTGAAAATTGACCTTCACGTTCGGATAAAGTTTGTTAAATTCCTTGGCGTAATCCTGAAATACGGTATCCACAATATCAGTCCGCTGTGTGATAACCGTAATTTCACCTTCCACACCCTTCGGATCAGAGCTGGCAGCTGGCTCATCCTTCTTTGAGGTACAGCCAGTAAACAGCCCCGCTAACAAAACCACGGATAGTAATGACATCAAAACCTTGGACAACTTCATGAGACGACTCCTCCTGTTGTTTTCGAATAAGGTTATCGTTAAAGTAACAAAATCATTTTATTATGTTAGCGCTTACTATGTCAATTGCAATATTCTTTTTGTAAAGTGGAATGGGTCACATCTTATAAAAAAACACCAATTTAGCATGGTTGACAGTTTACAAACAGCTAGATATGATAATCCTGTAAAGTTAACGATAACCTAATAATTCATTTTCCGAAGGAGGCTTTGTCTCTTGGAAACATTACTGGACGAAATTAGACAGGAATGGAAGGAGCACATACTCCCATTCTGGCTTGGACTGAAGGATGAGACACACGGTGGGTTTTACGGCGAGGTGGACGTGGATCTGCACACTCATAACCAAGCCGACAAAGGCGGGATTGCCACTGCACGGCTACTCTGGTCATTCTCGGCGGCTGCCCGTGCAACAAGGGAAAATACCTATGCAGAAGCCGCACGACATGCATTCACATTCCTGCGGAATCACCTGCTTGATCCATTACATGGAGGAATGTACTGGATGGTGGACTACACCGGGCAACCCGTGGACACGTGCAAGCATGTATACGCGCAGGCATTTGCGATCTATGCGATAGCAGAGTATGCACGTGCCACAGACGACCCGAATGCATTACCACTAGCTATGGAGCTGTTCCATCTGCTGGAGCAAAAAGGATATGATCGCACCCGACAGGCATACGGCGAACAATATGACCGCTTGTGGAACACGCAGCCTAATGAGCTACTCAGCGAAAATGGGGTTACCGCGCATATCACCATGAATACGCATATTCATGTTTTGGAGGCGTATACCCAATTGCTGCGCGTCTGGCCAAATGAAGAGGTTCGAAATGCGCTGACGAACGTACTGGATATTTTATATCATCGTGTTTACGATGCTTCTGCCCGACGATTGGGGGTATTCTTCGACCGTGAATGGCGCTCTCTGCTTGACCTGACCTCATATGGTCACGACATCGAAGCCAGCTGGTTGATTGAGGACGCTATGAGTGTGCTGGGTTATTACCCGTCAGAATACGTGGATATGGTGATGGATATTGCCAATGCGGTAGCAGAGCGCGCTGTTCAGCCAGACGGATCGCTCATCAATGAGCGGGAAGGAGAGCGAGTAGACACCTCACGTATCTGGTGGGTACAGGCCGAGGGGATGGTTGGTTTTTACAATGCGTTTCAACGTACAAAAGACGAACGTTTTTTGCAAATTGTGAAAAATCTATGGTCCTATACCCGGCAATATATCATCGATCCGCGCCCCGGAGGCGAATGGTTCTGGTCAGTTCAAGCGGATGGTAAGCCTGATGCGAGAGAGATTGCAGGACCCTGGAAGTGCCCTTATCACAACAGCCGATTTTGCATAGAAATGCTAGAAAGGATGGAAAACCAATGATCCATAGCAAATACAATGAGCTGCGGTTGCAGCAAGAGGAACTGATTACACGCCCCAATGAGGTTAAAACTACCTTTTATAATGGTATCTACGAACGCTACCTCTATCCAGTGCTCACACGCCATCATGTTCCACTTCACTGGCGGTTTGATCTGGATGCGCAAACTAATCCCTTTTTCATGGAGCGGCTGGGTGTAAATGCGGCATTGAATCCAGGGGCAATCTATCATGAAGGAAAATACATTCTTGTTTCGCGTACCGAGGGACTGGATCGAAAATCATTTTTCGCTTTAGCAGAGAGCGATAACGGCATTGATCAATTTCGATTCATTGACGCCCCCCTAGTATGGGAGGATATCGACCCAGAAGAAACAAATATGTACGATATGCGGCTGGTGAAGCATGAGGACGGCTGGATTTACGGTATTTATTGCTCAGAGAAAAAAGACCCTGACGCACCACCTCACGATACCTCCAGTGCTGTCGCTCAGGCCGGACTGGTCCGTACTCGTGATCTTCGTACATGGACCCGGCTTCCCAACATCACTACCCAATCCCCACAGCAGCGCAACGTTGTCCTGCACCCTGAATTTGTGGACGGTCAATATGCCTTCTATACTCGTCCCCAGGACGGGTTTATTTCCACCGGTTCAGGCGGAGGCATCGCCTTCGGCCTGTGCAAAGATATTACACAACCCGTGATTGAACACGAAACCGTCATTGATGAGCGCTGTTATCATACGGTGTACGAAGCCAAGAATGGTCAGGGCCCTGCCCCGATCAAAACCAGTCGCGGCTGGATTCATATCGCTCACGGGGTACGCAATACGGCCGCTGGGCTGCGGTATGTGCTGTATACCTTTGCCACCAGTCTGGAAGACCCTACGCGCGTCATCGCTAAGCCCGGCGGGCACTTTCTGGCTCCTTATGATGAGGAACGCGTGGGCGACGTTTCGAATGTTATTTTTTGCAATGGGGCAGTCGTTAACGAACAAGATGAAGTCTTTATTTACTACGCATCCAGTGATACCCGTATCCACGTAGCGACGACCACCATCGCTCGACTGGAGGACTACACCTTCAATACACCATCCGACCCGTTGCGCTCTCTCAGCAGCGCCGCTGTTCGTCGTGAACTAATTCATCACAATGAAGCGCTATTGCAAGCACACTCCCGTCCTTCCCAGCGGACATAAGCCGCAGGCTTTATCCTGCTTGCGGAACCATGTATACTATCCATAGAACAACTGTTACCCGCAGGCTAACAGTTGTCTATGGGCAGCCATGCTGCCAGTCTTTGTATCTTTACAGGACAGCAACCCTGCTAAGTCTTTTGGATTTTTACAGGCGGCTAAGCTACTGATATATTCCCCAGCATTTTGCATCCATTCTCTGGATTAGGCAAAATGCTTATCTTTTTAAAATTGGAAGGCGGAACAGGAATGAAGAGCAACGTAACGATGCGGGATATTGCAGATAAGCTGGGAGTAAGCAGCGTGACCGTGTCGAAGGCGCTCAATGACAAGGATGGGGTTAGCGAGGAGCTAAAAGAGCGTATTAAGACGCTCGCAGGAGAAATGGGTTATCGTTTCAATACCGTTGCCAAGTCCATGAAGGAGGGCCTCACCTATAACATTGGTGTTGTCATCCCTGAACGTTTTACCGGCCCTGGCCAATCGTTTTATCTGCACATCTACCAGCAAATTTCACGGGCACTGGAGCCATACGGCTACTACGGTATCCTTCACATCCTCCATCGCGAAGACGAAGAACAGCTTAATCTGCCACGTATCTATTACGACCGCAAGGTGGACGGCTTCATTCTCCTGGGCCAAGTGAGCAAGCCATATATTGAGCTTGTACAAACCATGGACCTACCCAAAATGTTTCTCGATTTTTATGATGAGCATGCCGATATCGACTCCGTGGTGACGGATAATTTTTACGGAGCCTACGAGCTGACCAACTATTTGATCGCCCAGGGACACCGGGATATTGCATATGTGGGTAATATCTATTCCACCAGTAGTATTCAGGATCGTTTCCTCGGCTACTATAAATCCTTGCTGGAGCACAGGTTGCCCCTCCGTAACGAGTGGGTGCTCAGTGACCGGGACGACGAAGGTACTTATGTTGAAATGGAGCTTCCTCAGCCGCTACCAACTGCCTTTGTATGTAACTGCGATCAGGTCGCTCACAATCTGGTGCATAAGCTCATTGGTCTGGGATACCGCGTACCTGAAGACTGCTCTGTGGTCGGCTTTGACAACGATGTATACGCCACTCTTATTGTTCCGCAACTGACCACGGTCGGAGTAGACATCGAGCAGATGGCACGTACCGCGATTGATTCGATGATGAAAAAAATAAGCCATCCCGGTAGCCGCTTTGGTCGAGTCCTGGTGCAGGGACATATTGTATATCGTGATTCCGTGCAGCCCATCCAGAGACCATGATCAATGCATACCTTACTTGGGGACAGGTCACCCCTACTCTAATTTCCACAACCAAAAGCCGCTCAGCATGTCGCTGGAGCGGCTTTTGACGTTCATAAATTCTGCAGTGTGATCATCGTACTCACATTCAATTGTAGATTTTGCAAAATCCTGGATTAGGAGCGCTGGGCGACAAAGGAATTGCCCGCCCGATTGAGAATCGGCAGCATCCGCATTTCTTGCCCCATCGAGGCTTGGCAAAGTGGACAAGCTGGCTCGTTCAAAAAGGTGAAATCCGTTCGCATCCAACCGTTGCAACCCTCGTTTGTACACGACCAAATAGCCGTATTTTCCTCTGGAATGATTTCCGGGGCCTGGCGTCTGTACATCTATATCCCCCCTCGGTTTTTATAGGGTAATATCCCCTGTCGGCTTACTGTTAATTTCCACCTGTCCGGGTATTAATATGCTCTAACGTCCAAAAAATATGCGCAATTTACCAAAATGTTTATTTACGGATAGCCTTGGTCCAGAAGCCGCCATGAAATTGCTTCGGCTCTACCGTAATGACAAAAGCCTTAGGATCCAGCTCCAGAATGGACTGATACAGCTTATTCTGGTTTTTCCGTTTAGCCAAAATTTCCATCACCAGGCGCTCTCCATCACGTCCACTGCCCAGCCAGGCTGTAACACCGTATCCTTTGTCCCGCAGCGCATTGGCAATTCCTCCATTGATCTCATTACTGATCACCTTAACGGTGACATAACCAAGCGCTATTTTTTCCTCAATCCATGCTCCAATAAGAATGCCCAATGCATAGCCAATGGCGTATACTGCAAGACTTGCCACTTGATCCAGGTACTTAAGCACAACATTCAAGCCCAACACATAGACCGTAACTTCCACGGTGCTAATGAGCGCAGCAATGTACTTCTGTCCTTTCAGCGTCAGAATCATGCGCAGTGTATACGCCGATACGTAAATAATTTGAATAACAAGAATAAACAATAAAATTTTGAGCATGCGCTCACTCCCCACTTCACGTTCTGATTTAACCCGTATCCAACATTATACCCCCGTCTGTGATATACAGCCTCTGGTTTCGTATTACCCTCGCTCGGGTAATGACTAACTACAGCATGCTGAATGAAAATTCGATCACATAAGGAGGGCTACAACATGAAGGATAACGGAACTAGCGATAAAATCAAAGGTAATGTGAACAAAGCCAAAGGTGAAATCAAGGACCAAATCGGGAACGCTACCGATAATAAGTCCCTTCAAGCCGAAGGTAAACTGGATAAGGCCAAAGGCCATATTCAGGAAACAGCAGGCAAACTGAAGGACGGCAAATAATTCTGAATGGATAACCTCGACGCACTGTTTTACCAACAAGTCACGCTGTCTTGTGCAGCGGGCTTGTTTTGTGTTGTTCGGATACTTTTGGAAAAACTTTTGCGCAAACAGGGCAACTTTTACGGTTGCTGTTGCGTCTAACCAATATAAGCACAACCCATAATGACTCTCCAAGCTGTTGGATTTTGTAGGCATTAATGTTACTCTAGTCTATGAACCAGGCTATAATTCTTAAATAAAGGGGTAGACCAACGAATGAAATCACTGAAATCTATCAAAAAACCTGTCATCATCACTGCCGTATCCGCCTTGGCCATATCCGGGGCTCTTTTCAGCCAATCCACATATGCCGCACAAGTGACTAAGCCGATCCAAGCAGTATATAACAATATCAAAATCATCTACAACGGAACCGAGGTTCCTTATGATGCCAAAACAGAACCGTTCCTGCTGGATGGCGTAACGTATATCCCACTGAAGCTGGCAGGTACAGCTTTGGATAAAAAGGTAACATGGGATGGTACAAACAAACGCGTAGTCATTGCCGACAACGGCGTTCCGATTGATCAGTCTACAGTTACGGCGTTGAACAACCAGATTACGACGCTGACTCAAGAGCTCAACACAGCGAAAGCAGCGAACACGACGAAGGACGCTACCATTGCTCAATTGCAAAAAGACAACCAGACGCTAAAAGATGAAGCAAGCAAAAATAGCTCTAGCTCCTTGAAGGATCTTCAAAAGAAGCTGAACGATGATCACAGGGATGACTACAATACCAACTCGGATATCACTCTGGATGGTAACAAAAACGATATTACGGTGACCATCGAAATGACAAAATCCAGATGGACTGAGCTATCTGACAGCAGAAAGGAAAGCTTCCTGGAGGACATCGTGGAAGATATTTTGAAAGAGTATAAAGATGCCGATGTAGAGGGTACGGTTAAAAACTCTAGTAATAGAGATAAATTAGCAACCTTTACAACCAATAGCAGAGGCGATGTTACTTTGAAGGATGTAGCTTCTTCCTTGGATGCAAGTACGATTCAACGCGATTTGGTTAATAGATATGGCAATTACGCTGGCGTTGGCTTTGATTTCACAGTAAGAGGCGACAGCAGTGAAGCTAGCGTGGATGTATATGTAAAGACTGACGCTTGGAACAATACACTTACTAATGCGCAAAGAAACTCTCTTATAGAGAATGTTCTTTATGAGCTTAAAAACAGAAACTCGGTATCTCGAGTAGTGGGTAAAATTAAGTCTAGCGAAAACAGCAACACGATAACTTCGTTCTAAATCGCACTTTTTTCAAAAAAAGCGACAAAGGCTACAAAGCCTTTGTCGCTTTTTTATGATGTACAAGAAACATACATTCCACTACTTAATTAATCTGCCAACAGAAGTAATATATTTTATATAATCTTCATCCGCATTGGTCGTATCTATATTTCTCGTATAAACCAGATTACCAGGACTGGTTATTTTAACTTTGTAAAACATACTGGGTTTAGAATAAGGATTTACACTATAGGTCCCTTTGCTATAAACAATCATAGGATTAAAGTCAATTTGCTTGAAGGCGGGCGATAAGTCGCCCTCGTACATAGCATAAATATTCAATATGCCTTTCCTGCGATCCCAATCAAAGGAAGTAAGATCAAACGCATTCGCATCAATGACTTGGGCCAAGTCTTGTCCCTTAAACCTCATAAGAACTGGACTTTCCGTAAAGCTATCATGTCTTAGTTTCAATAAGCCACGTTTGGGATCCCACTCCATCTTCGCATCTGTATCCTTCAACAAAATGGATACCGGCAAAAACATCGCGTTGCTTTTCATGATGGGGACTGTGTCCATTGTCATCGGCTCACCGTTAACTGATATTTCGGGTGATCCAATCGTTGCCGCTACATTACGGTCCAACAGATCAACAGAAGCGGTTTTGTTCGCTGCATTATAAGTTACTTTGCCGCCCAGTATATCTTCAGCCACTTGGAGCGGTATAAGCAGTCTCCCCTTCTTATCCACAAAGGGTGATGCAGGGTAGGTGTATAGAACATAATGATCATTGACCTTCAGGTGTATGGGGGTTTGAGCTTGAGCTGATGCCAAATTCGAGTTTGCAGAAGCAAGACTTAGTACAAGCATAAGGCATATTAATAACCTGATTTTCATAATGCCCTCCTTGTTATTATTTAGGCTCAAAGCCAAAATTATGGTAGAGGAGTCCAGTTGAGTATGCTTAACATGGAAAAACATCTGCCAAACCACATTGTTGTAAGTCTCACCCAACAACAAAGGAAATGACAGATGCTATTCAGTATATTTTAGCTTGAGCCATTGTTTAACTAATTGTTCTTATCGGTTGTTGATCCACACACTTGGACCATAATGAGTAATATAATCGGCGGGCCAATCAATCGTACCGAACCACTGACTTCCATCCCAAAAAGAGTAATCCCGATAGTCATCCCATGGATAATAATAATCTGAATTGAATTTTGAGACTACCAATTCTGAAAACTCTCCATTGATAGAACTTCCATAGATATTGCTGCCATCAAAGTTTTTTTTCGCTATTGCCGTCACTCTCTTAACCGACATGGATGATAGGTCTGAAGAGTCAAAAGAGGTTTGCATAACGACGATGTCTCTGTATTTTGCTAACAGATAAGCGTTATAGGTACTATTATCAATATAAAATTTAACTGAATCATTTATGTCGTGATTTTTCCACGTCTCTAAAGAGTATTTGAAACCATTATTGTTCCTAATATACCCCTGCCATACTTCTCTGCCTGTTTGATAGGAAAATCCCCCCTCAATTCCCCGTCCATTCTTTGCATCAAAACCGTAATACATCCATGGCTGTTCGTTTGCTCCTAGGTACTTAGCCCTTGGCGTAATCACATTTGCATTAACCCCATCAAAACCATCATAATCCAATTGAACCCTTGAGAAAGTTCCCGTTGTCCCTCCACTCACTTGCGATGGAGTGGGATTATTTTTACTTGATATGGAAACATCATGATTGTTGCTTGGTTCACTCAAAGAGTTTGTTTTCATATAAGTAGCATCCGTTACACTATCTTCTTTTGATTCAACTTTATCCGCCATGCCTACATAACCCTTTTCTGAGCTGTATACTTCTCCATCGAGTGTAAGATATATGTATTCCGATTCGTTAAGCTTCTCCAGATTTTGTTTTAGATCACTATTATTCTTACTCTTTAGTGATGTGCTATCCGCTGTATTCAGTAGTTCAGCAATAGATGCTTTCGGGTTAACGGTGATCTTGTGTTCTTGAAGCTCATGGACTATGGCCCGCTGTTTGAGATTTTCAAAAAATGAAGCATCGTACGTACTAGATTTCGATTCCGCATAGGCAAGACTTCCCGAAAGTGAGGAGCACATGAGAATGGTTGCTAACCCCATGCCTAAAAACTTTTTTTTCCTAAACATACACAAACCTCCTAGTTATTTTTCGAGACTAGCATACTCCCGTAAATATATAACGTCAACCATAATTTATAAATTTTACCTAAAAAGAGAGTATAGTATTTTACATATCGTAGTGTATAGAAGGATCAACTACGTATCAAAAAAGAAAGTGTGGAGCAGTGGCGTCAAAGTCGCTTGGATGCTGAGACCCTCCTTATAGCCATATAATTCATAAATACATTAATAATACTCATAAATATAAAGGTATTTAGCAATGAAAGCAGAATATATCACTGTACTCCAATTCAGAAAGGGGCAAATGTGTATGATGAGAAGTTTTGTTAAACGTAAAGTCAGGAAAAGCATTGCAATAACACTAACATTATTATTAGCAATCGCAAGCGCACCATTAGGTGCAATAGACGCGGCGGCAACGGTGCCAGACCAAAACAAAAAGCAGGATGCGCCAACCTTCTCTAATGTATCGGTTCATGACCCTTCCATTGTCAAAGACGGTGACACTTATTATGTATTTGGGTCACATATCTCTGCGGCGAAGTCAAAAGATCTTACAAACTGGACTTCTTTTGCAAACGGTTACACCACGCCTGGAAACACACTTTACGGGGATTTATCGAAGAATCTGGCCGGATCTTTCGCTTGGGCGGGTGAGAATGATGCGGATAGTAAGGGAGGATTCTCGGTATGGGCGCCCGATGTATTTTGGAATGAGCATTATGTCAATGAGGATGGGACAAAAGGGGCATATATGATTTATTATAGTGCATCTTCCACCTACATTCGTTCCGCGATCGGCATTGCAGTTGCACCCAAAATCGAGGGTCCATATCAATATGTGGATACCATTATACACACTGGTTTTACGAAGGATACTGCTTTCGATAAAGATAGCAAGGTAGATAAAAAATGGACAAATACGCCGATTCAACAACTTATTAAGGAAGGCAAGCTTGAGGGGCCCAGACCAGGATGGTTTAATACCGATGGTTCTTATGCGAATCGGATGTTCCCAAATGCAATCGATGCAAGCGTTTTTTACGATGCAAACGGTCGCTTGTGGATGACGTATGGATCATGGTCCGGGGGAATATTTTTACTGGAGCTGGATAAAGCAACTGGCAAACCCATGTACCCAGGTAAAGATGGAACTACAGAAGACGGTCGGCTCATTGATCGTTATTTTGGCACCAAGATCGCAGGTGGATACGGTGAGTCAGGGGAAGGTCCGTATATTGAATACAACCAGGAGACGGGTTATTACTATTTGTATGTAACCTACGGTGGCCTTGCAGCGGACGGAGGGTATAACATGAGGTTATTCCGTTCCAAGAGTCCGACAGGACCTTATAAAGATGCCAAAGGACAGAATGCTGTTTTGCCAGCAAACACCAAAAATATAACTTATGGCAACAAGTTAATAGGTAATTTCTTGTTCGATAGTAAAATAGGTGACCCCGGTACAGGCACTGGCTACGGCTATGTTTCCCCTGGACACAATTCTGTATACACCGATCCTGCTACTGGACAAATGTTTGTCGTCTTTCATACCCGATTCCCTCATCAGGGGGAGACACATGAGCTGCGTGTACACCAAATGTTCATGAATCAGGAGGACTGGCCCGTCGTAGCTCCTTATCGTTACGGTGGCGAGACGCTTACAAAGCTAGATGAGAAACAATTCATTGGCGATTATCAATATATTAATCATGGCAGTGATTCTTCGGCTACGATCAAGAATACGCAATTCATTCAGCTTAAAGCAGATCATACCATTGAAGGCGATGTGCAAGGAACATGGCGCAAGTCGGGGGATTCGAATATCCAATTAACACTGGATGGTGCTGTATTGGATGGGGTGTTCTTAAGACAATGGGATCAGGTTACGAATCAATTCATCCTGGCGTTTACAGTTTTATCGAATAAAGGTGAGATGGCTTGGGGCAGCAAGCTCCCTGATATGACCGATACGACAGTAGTGGACAGTGTGTATCGTGAATTAGATCTTGGCGATACAAGTCGGGTGACGGCTAGCCTGAATCTTCCGAAGGAAGGCAGTCGGCAATCCCGGATTACCTGGAAAACTTCAGACCAAAGCGTCATTACGGATACAGGTGAAATCAAGCGTCCAGGAATCGGAGAAAAGGCTGCATCTGCCACTTTGACAGCTACCATTACCAAGGGAGAACGTAGTCGGGACAAAATTTTTAACATCACGGTATCCCCTTATGAGAAGGCAACATTGACTGCGTCATACACGTTTGAAAATAATCTGGAGGATCAGCAAGATGCTTTTGCTAATGGCGAAGTTATCGGTGACCGAATCGATCGCCAGGGAGGGAGTGTGTCCTACGCTGAAAGCGTAAGAGGCCAAGCTGTAGTCCTTGATGGAAAGTCGGGCATTGCTCTGCCTGAAGGACTCATATCCAGCTCAGCATATTCCGTGTCACTGTGGGTAAAACCAAGCGAATTGACTCTGCATACACCAACTTTCTTTGGAGCTATGGATAGTAATCACTGGATTAGCCTTTTGCCCAGAGGACCTGAGAAGGATAACACAATGGTCTGGTCCGGCAGCTCATCTTGGTATACTGGCAGTACCGGCCTAAAGATCAAAACAAATGAATGGACACATCTCGCCTTCACTGTAGATCGTGGAATGTTAGCCGTGTATGTGAATGGAAAGATTCAATTTACCGGCTCAGGATTTCCAGATGTCTTTACCTCTAAATCTGGATCATTCAGCTTAGGTGTCAACTGGTGGGACCCTGCGTTCAAAGGATCTATTGATGAGCTGAGTATATTTGAAGGTGCGCTCCCCCCTGCACAGGTGGCGGAGTTAGCGAAGATGAAAGTGAATTAAGACTAATGAATCGTGAGTATCGCTAGTGTCGAAAAGAAAAGCTACAAAAAAGAGAGCGCTGAATAGCGCTCTCTTCCAATGAACCATATAAAATGTAAGAAATATTAATAGGCCAATGCAAAAAGTCCTTTGATGTGGGACAAGTAACGGATGTTACTGCCTTCCTTCATCAAAGTGGCTACAGCGCCTTTCAGTTGGGTGCCATTCGCGCCTACAGTACCAATCGCGTCTGTTCTGCCCAAGCTGCCCAGTGTACCGGAGAATACTGGTGTAAAGCGTTCCATTTTCGCTCCGTTGAAATAAGCGAAGATGTTGTAACCAACTAATTCGCCCATTTGCCAAGCCAACTGTGCAGTTGGTGGGTATGGACGCTCGCCTTCACTCGGGAACACCACTGCACTGTCGCCAGCGAGGAAGATGTCTTCGTGAGAAGTCGATTGCAGCGCACCATTCACAGTTGCGCGACCACGGTTTACTTCAATACCAGATGCGCCAACCAGTGCATTACCTTGTACGCCGCCTGTCCAGATCAGTGTGTTCGTTTTGATCGAACGTCCGTCTTTCAAGAGAACTTCGTCAGCTTTCATTTCTGTAATCGGAACACCCGCTACGATTTGAACGCCACGTTTTTCAAGGCTTGTTACTGCACGATCAACCAGTGGTTGAGGGAAGCCTGCCAAAATAGATGGTCCAGCTTCTACGCAATACAAGTTGATATCTTCGTAGTTAATACCTTTTTCGCGACAAATTGCAGGCAATTTGTCAGCATATTCGCCCACCAGCTCAACGCCAGTCAGACCGCCACCACCGATAACGATTGTAGCGTCCGCTTGGTTACCGGATTGCTTGTAAGCATCCAGACGAGCTTCCACATGTGCGCGAATGCGATTTGCTTCTGCCACTGATTTCAGCGTGAAGCTATGCTCTTGCAGTCCTGGAATACCGAAGTAAGCCGTTTCACTGCCCAGGGAAATAACGAGAGCATCATAGCTCAACGTAGCGCCACTGGCCAAGGTTACTTTTTTATCGTCAGGCTTGATTTCGGAAACAGTATCCACTTTCAGGATAATTTCCTTGTTACGCAGCAGTTTTTCCAAAGGAAGCGCAACAGCTTTTTCAGCAATTGTACCTGCCGCCAAACGGTGCAGTTCCGTAATAATTTGGTGCGACGCAAAGCGGTTAACCACTGTAATGGTTGCTTGGCTAGCGTCCATATGCTGGCGTGCTGTAAGAGCGGCCAGCAATCCGCCGTATCCGCCGCCCAAGATCAAAATTTGCTTCGACATGTCCATCCTCCGTTCTTGATCAGGTAATTATTTGCTTTCGCGTTGGCGCTCATTCAGAATATCCAGGAAAGCCTGGCTGAAACGCAGCGTTTTTTGTACATTCGGATCTTTAAGCATTTTGAGCAGGCCAAACAGACCTACGCTGCCGTCCGTAGTTTGTACACGGTCATTTGCTTCAATTGCAGCAGAAGCCAATCCTTTAGCCGAATCTGTAACAGGCTTCACAAACTCTCCCATGGAGCTTTTCATATCTCCGATAAAGACAGGGTCAGTCGCCAGACTACGAGCTACATCATAAGCGTCGGTCATCAAAGTAACCATCTCAGTCAACTTGGGCAGATTTTCTACCAGCACGGTCAGCGATTGCTGAACCTCCGGTTTCATCAATTGGTCCAATACATCCCGAGACTCTTTGGTAGCTTCTTGTGTTACTGCCACCTCTTGTTGGTTTTCAGACATGCGTGAACGTCCTCCTTTACTGTGAAAATAGAAGTCCATTCCTTTCTCGTAACCTGTATCCATAAACTCTAGCAATAAAACGTGCATTGAATTCACGCCCTAAACATGCAAGAAGCACAGCTAAAACCGGCCTATACCCTAAAGGGCAAGACTGATTTATCGCAGATGCCAATTGTATATTGCTCAGACGGTATTCTGTTGTTACTGCTGCGGAATATCCCACGAAGCGCTCCTTCGTGACTACAACAGGCCGAAACGGAACCCTATACCTCTATATTACACCTTTCACAACACAATCGTCGAAGAAATTTTAAATTTGCACAAATTTCTGCAAAATTTTTATTGTTATTTTAGATAAAAATTAGAATAAGGTCGATTTTTGTCCAAGTTTCCCTTAAAAAAAGGGTCATTTTATGCTAGAGGAGGGTAATAGAGAGCGTACGTTTCAGTTCGATAATATGAAAATAACACAAAATATATTCATACGGAGGTTTAAAACGATGGCTAAAACATTTGGAGATATGGTTCAAGAAGCGAGACAGCACGTTCAGGGCATTGATTCACAGGAGGCACGTCAGCGAATGGAGGCAAATCCTGATACATTCGTTATCGATGTACAGGACTCCCATGATGCAGGCGCTTGCGGTCTGATTCGCGGAAGCGCCAATATTTCATTGGGCATGCTGCCCATCCGCGCTGACTTGGAGGTTCCACAGGATTTGCGTGACGAACGTCTACGTGACCGCAACCGCCCGATTATCACCACTTGTGGGGCAGGCGGACAAGCTGCATTGGCAGCTTATACACTCCAGCAGATGGGCTTTACCAATGTAGCTTTTATCGAAGGCGGAACAACAGCCTGGAAGGAATCCGGCTTTGAAGTAGAACTGTACTAAGGGACCTACGCTCCAAGAATCGCCCTACGTACGTAGGGTGTCTTCAGAAGTATCAGGATTATCAGGTGCTTCGAAATCATCAGGAGACGGCTGCGGCACACCAGATTCAATGAACTCATCTACATCGCGGGCAGCCTTAACTTGATTGCATTCATTGCAAGCACATACACAATTGACCGGCGTCGTGTGCCCCCCTTTTGCCCGAGGCAGTAAATGATCAATCGTGTCACCGTAGTCTCCGCAAAAAAAGCAAGTATAGCGGTCACGCTTAAGCACATATTGACGAAATTCCTTGTTGCTATACAGTCTGCGCACGGTGTATGGATTAACAATCACCGCCATACGCTCTCTGACCAGGGTCATGGCCAGATCAAGCTCAATCTCTTGATGCCAGCGTCTCCCCTGGTCGGTTTTGCCTCTTAGCCGAATCATGCCATTGCGATTGAGCCGCAATGCCCGGGTATCCGCAGGCTTCAGCCTGCTAAGCAGATGCCGAACCCGTTGCCGGTGGCGCTCACGCGCTTTATCCGTGACCAGCTTCCTGCGGGGGCGTTGTGCCTCCATAGGTAGTGGCGCCTCCAGGCTGTGCGCAGCCGTATTTGCTTCAAGGCTATGCTGCGTCACGGGAGCAGCCGAGGGGTTCGTTTCCTCGCCGGAAGGAGCGGACGTAGCCGCACGTTCTTGCGGGGCCGGGGCCAACCCTCGGCAGGAACGGCAAGGACCACGCCGTGAATAAGGACCAGCCCGGCGACCCGTTCTGCGCTGAAAGTCCGTTAAAGGTTTCATTTCCTGACAATACGTACATTTTTTAATCAGCGGTTTGCTCGCTTCATCCTTGTTCTGCTGCGGTTCTGTCACGTCCACCCCTCCTTTCCTCTGTTGCTTGTGCTTTACGGTTTTCACCAAAACCCGAACTATTGTTAAGTTAGATTCATTTTACCGTTTTCACGTTCCCTTTTCTAGCTACCCGAGTCGTTGGGAACACTTAGGTATAACAAATTTTAATGATTTAGCATACGTTATACAGCGATCCTTGTTCTTCATTCAGCATCATATTGACCGTCTGACGTTTAGCCCCCCTCACTTGGTGGGTAACTTGTTATATATGAAGGAGGGACGCACATGAAAAGGAACCATACGATGATGCAATTTTTCGAGTGGAATGTCGAAGCTGACGGTTCTCACTGGAAGAAGCTTACCCGCCTGGCGCCGGAACTGAAGGCCAAAGGAATTGACGCGATATGGATTCCACCTGTCACCAAAGGCCAATCGCCCGAGGATACGGGATACGGCGTCTATGACCTTTATGATCTGGGCGAATTTGACCAAAAAGGTGCGGTGCGCACCAAATACGGAACCAGGGAAGACCTGCTGGAGGCTGTTGCCGCCTGCGTTCGCCACGGTGTGGCCGTCTATGTCGATCTGGTTATGAACCATAAGGCTGGCGCGGATGAAACCGAAGTGTTCAAGGTCGTCGAGGTCAATCCGGATAACCGCAATGAGGTCATTTCCGAGCCCTTTGATATCGAGGGCTGGACTAAATTTACGTTCCCCGGCCGTCAAGGTCAGTATTCCACATTTCAATGGAACTTTGAACATTTTAACGGAACCGATTATGATGCAAGCCAGGACCGGACAGGAATCTATCGTATTTTAGGTAAAAATAAAAGCTGGAGCGAAAATGTAGATGATGAATTCGGCAATTATGATTATTTAATGTTCGCCAATATTGATTATAATCATCAGGATGTGCGCAAAGAGATGATCCGCTGGGGCAAATGGCTGGTAGATACTCTGCAATGCAACGGATTCCGTCTGGATGCAATCAAGCATATTAATCATGAATTTGTACGAGAGTTTGCTACAGAAATGATTAAAAAACGCGGGCAGGATTTTTATATGGTAGGCGAGTTTTGGAAACCGGATCTGGAATCGTGTCAAAAGTTCCTGGATACCATTGATTATAAAATCGACCTATTTGACGTATCCCTCCACTACAAACTACATAGCGCTTCCTTGGGTGGCAAGGATTTCGATTTAAGCACCATTTTCGAGGATACGCTTGTTCATACCCATCCCCTGAACTCGGTTACTTTTGTCGATAATCATGATTCCCAGCCGCATGAAGCGCTTGAATCCTGGGTGGAGGACTGGTTCAAGCCCAGCGCCTATGCACTTATCTTGCTGCGCAAGGACGGTTATCCCTGCGTATTCTATGGCGATTACTACGGCATCCAGGGACAAACGCCCGTCAAAGGCAAGCAGGCTGAGCTAGACCCGCTTCTATATGCCCGATACCATAAAGCTTATGGTGAGCAAAAAGATTATTTCGATGATCCCCATACGATTGGATGGGTTCGTCAAGGCGTGCCTGAGCTGGAAGGCTCCGGATGTGCTGTGGTGATCACCAACGCAAATGACGGAGAAAAGCGCATGTTCGTAGGCAAACAACATGCAGCGGAAGAATGGATAGATTTGACCGGGCGTCACGATCATACCGTAAAGATTGAGCAGGATGGCTACGGCATATTTCCCGTTCGTGCCGGCAGTGTATCGGTGTGGGCACTTCCCGCAGAGGAAGACAGCCAGGAAACAGAAGAAGAAGCGAACGCTTAATCTATACCCAACACAAAGAGGACAGGATGCGAGGAAGCGCCCTGTCCTCTTTGTGTATGGAAAGTCACTCCGTTACCTTGCTTTGGTTGGCCACAGCCTGCTTCTTAGCCTCTACATGACTCGGATCACCGAGATAAAAGCGCCGTATGGGATCTATATGCTCATCCAGCTCGTACACCAGGGGAATGCCTGTGGGAATATTCAAATCCAGCAATGCGGTTTCGTCCAGATTCTCCATATACTTGATTAAGGCCCGCAAAGTGTTACCATGTGCAGAAATGATAACTCGATCCTTTTTGAGAATCAAAGGTACAATCCGCTGCTTCCAAAACTCACCGACCCGATGCACTGTGTCCTCCAGACTTTCCCCAAGCGGCAGCTCTTCTGGCTTAATATTGCGATAACGCTCTTCCCGATGCGGACTCCGCTCGTCCTTCTCATCCAGCATGGGTGGCCGCACTGTTAGGCTACGCCGCCAGATATGAACCTGCTCCTCGCCGTATTGCACGGCGGAATCCAGCTTGCTAAGCCCTTGAAGAGCACCGTAATGGCGTTCATTCAGCTTCCATGACTTCTGCACAGGTATCCACAGATGATCCAGCTCATCCAAGATGTGATACAGCGTGCGGATAGATCGTTTTAGCACAGAGGCAAATGCCAAATCAAACGTATATCCTGCCTCCTTGAGAATACGTCCTGCCTCAATGGCCTCATGAGTCCCTTGTTCAGTCAGGTCCACGTCCGTCCAGCCCGTAAACAGGTTTTGTCGGTTATACACGCTTTCTCCATGCCTAACCAGCACCACTTGATACATACACTCACTCCTCTCCTGTCTGTCTTTATGTTTTACCCAACTTCTATGTATTTAACGTAAAATGCAATTTTTAAACCGTCTATTTAATACAAAAAAGGACGGCATTCAGCCATCCTTTTCTTCTCACCCTGCACTTAGTCCCTCTTACTGAACTTGGCCAACAGATCCAAAATCCGTACATACAGCCATACTAGAGTCACCAGCAATGCAAAAGCACCATACCATTCCATATATTTGGGTGCACCTTGATCTGCTTGCTCTTCAATAAAATTGAAATCAACCAGCAGATTCAAAGCCGCAATGATCACGATAAATAAACTAATACCAATACCCAGCCAACCCGTTTCATGGATATACGGAACATTCATACCGAAAAAGTTCAAAATAAAATCAACCAGCGTCACCAGAAAAATCGCCATCGTACACAGGACAACGAATGAGATAAAGCCGCGTGTCACCTTGATGATTCGCTGTGTGTACATAAAGAGCATCAAGAACAAAATACCCACGGTCAGCAAAATGGCATTGGCTACAATTCCAGGGTACTCATACTCCATAAAGGCTGAAACGCCACCCAAAGCAAAACCACTCAGAATCGCATATACAGGAGAGAGTAACGGAGCGGTTTTTGGAAAAAAGGATATCGCAAGTGCTACGCCTGCCATACCAATAAAGCCTGCCGTCAGCAAGGATAGCACCTCTACGGTTCCCTCGTAGGTCATGTACCAGGTAATGCTGCCAGAGACGATGAGCAGAACCAGCAGAAGCAACGTTTTGTTCACCGTTCCTCCGATGGTCATGCGTTGTTCACTAGCTTCTCTTTCATCTTCGCGCAAAAAGATGTCATCACGTAAAACTGGATTGCTAAAGCTCATACAGGGTACTCCTTTTCGATGTTGTTGTTTGCTATGCTATATGTATATATCGGCACAATATGAAAAAAGTTTCAGAAAATTTCAAACAAAAAAACTCTAACCTTGCCATACGGCAAAGCTAGAGTTAGAGGGTCAGGTCGTTACAGGTTAAAAATCAGCCGTAGCAATTTGGATGGTGCCTGTCACAGCTCCAGCTGGAGTAGCTTGGAGAGCAGCTACCAGCAACAAAGCCACTTCTAACGTCAGACTATTGGCTGCCGGGATAACATACGTGATCACGGGAGCATTGACACGTGTAACAACCAGATCCACCGGATTGGCACCCGTGTTATTCACGGTAATTGTAGCATTATTACCGCCTTTCAAATTTTCAAAAAAGGATTTACCCACACCCGCAGCGAGATTGTAGATTTGCGAAGGTAAAAGGATCGCCATAGAATTCACCTCCCTTGCGTTTGATAGTGTATTCTATGCTTCCAATCTATGAGCGTAACGTTAAGTGACTCAGTAATAAGACACAATTTAAAAGACTGATAGATTAACATACCCTAAGCTATGCCAAAAAGGAGTTGCCCTCTCAGATCCCTTTCAGAATCTGCGGACAACTCCTTTTTTAAATAATGGAAGTCTCAAACGGTATACAAGCGGCTAGTAGGATTATATGTTGCCTTTGCTCCCTTATTGCACGTGAATGCTCAATTCCTGCGGACCGAAACGGGAAGGCGCAGAAACCTTCACACGAATTTGTCCAGCCTCCCCCTTCGTACGAATCCAGAATGCAATGCGTCCACCAATTAGGGATAAGCTTGAAGGACCGATCAATTCACCCACCCCTTCGACCTCCACCGAAACTGGATCTGCATAGAACGGCAAGACGTTGCCGTATTCGTCCAGCGCATCCACTACTACTCGGGTTACGTCCCAATCGCCAACTTCCAGCACCATATCATCTGCAGCTACCCGCAGCTCTGTCGGCACCGGATTACGTGAATAGTATTTGCGGGTCACTTCTTGCCCATCTACGTATCCAATGAATACAGCGTCTTCCCACTTCATGCCCCAGTGGCCTGTCAGCTCGTCGATCACGACAGGGGGATGAGGAAGCGCCGGGTACTTCTCTCGGTTCGGACGATAAACACCTTTGCGCTCATGACCGTAGATGAACTCCACCTCATCACAATTGGTGAACACAACCAGCGGCACGATGCCTCCAATATTCCGCTCACCACGCGACCAGTAAGTGACCGGCTCCATAACGATTTCCTGTTCGACGTTCTTCTGGCTCCGGTACACACTCGCTGCAAATTTAGGCAGGCGGAACATATCCATGACACCGTGGTAGCAGATTTTATCACCGGAACCAAAATCAGCATGCGTGTTATAGTCAAAAGCACACCAACCAATCGCCCCGGCAATGCCCTCATCGGCATAGGAAGCATTTTGGACCCGCGTATGGCGCAGTGCATGCTCCATTACCCGTTCCTCCTGGTCAAAGCGCTTGGTCGGGTACATATGCCCGTTATATTCCGTTACCAGATAAGGGACCGGATGATCCAGCTTTGTAACGAGAGACGGCTGGCGCAAGCCTGTCGTTTCGCCATCTACGCCTTCTGTATCGTCATACGTATCAAAATTGCGGATTTCCTTAGCCAAATATTTTTTGTGCCCACCATCATGAACAAAATCATTTATCGTATATACATCTTCCAATAGCTCACTGCCTACAATATAACGCACACCACCCGTAGCACGGGTCGGATCTAGCTTTCGTGCTAGCTCATTGGTACGCGTGTACAGATCATGGTCATCCTGCGACTCATTAATTCGTACCCCCCAGATTACAATGGAGGGATGATTACGATCACGGACAATCATGTCCTCTACGTCCCTCACCGCCTGCTCCTTCCACGCTTCACCGCCAATGTGCTGCCAACCCGGAATCTCTTCGAAAACGAGCAATCCGATCTCATCACAACGGTCTAGAAAATGACGGGACTGAGGGTAGTGGGATGTCCGTACCATATTCAGCCCCAGCTCCTCCTTGAGCACATCTGCATCACGACGCTGCGCTCTTTTAGGCATAGCATAGCCAACGTACGGATAGGACTGGTGACGGTTCAAGCCAAGCAGCTTGATCTTCCGCCCATTCAAGTAAAAACCGTCCGGCTGAAATTCGGCCTCGCGGAAGCCAAAGCGCACGGTCACCTGATCCAACTCTTCTCCGCTTCGTAGCAGCGTCAGCTTCGCTTCATATAGCTTGGGATCATCTATATCCCAAAGTTGCAGGCCGCCCAGCTCTTTCAGCTCCAGCGTTACTTCCGCCGCCGTCATCGCTGCCAGCTCGGTCTCCGCCTTCACGCTCGCTCCGTCCAGCAATTGCAGCGCGACCGTCAAGTCGTCCTCCTGATCGCCGATACCCTCCAGCTCCACGACCACGTGCACCGTCTTGCTTGCCGCAAGCGGCTCTGGTGTCTGAATGAATACCGTTCCGAGGTGTACAGGCTCCACTATTCGTAGCTGCACTTCGCGGTAAATACCGCCGTAGGTCAGATAGTCAATGACTGCCCCAAAGGGAGGGATGTCGTCCCGTTCCGTGGAATCGACAATGACCGTGAGCACATTGGGGCCGCCATATTCGGCAAGTTCGGTCAATTCAACGCTGAACGGTGTATATCCACCTTTATGCTCCCCCGCTTTTACCCCGTTTAGAAATACCTGGGCATAGGTCATGACTCCTTCAAAATCAACATACACTCGCTTACCTTTGGCATCTGCCGGAATGTTCAACTCTCTTTTATACGTAGAAATAAACTGAAATGCCTTGTCGTCAAAATAATTATACGGAAGCTCTACATTGGTGTGCGGCAGCTGAATTGGCTCATACCGACTTGCATCAATGCCTGCACTTACTTCTCTCTCGACATATTCAGGAAGATAAAACCATTGGTCATTCAACGGCAAAATGGTACGCATGGGCAGTCACCTCAACCTTTTATTTTCCACTCTTATACCATAGTAAAATATTTAAGTAAAAATAACGAGTAAAACTTAGTAAAATAAATATATGTTCAATGTAAGCATTTACAAGGTAATTGTCAATCCATTTTTGTATCTTTTTATATCAAAAAAACAACCCCGGTAAGCCGGGGCTGTCCAAAACAATAACGCCGATTTTATTTGGTATCGGTATGTAGCGGTGCACTGCTGTTGCGAATCATTAGCTCGGTCGGAATGATGACCTTGCGCCCCACCTCGTTTGCACCGTTGCGTACTGTATGCAGCAAGAGCTGAACGCCCGTTTCTCCCATCAGTTCGGTGTGCGTTTTGACCGTTGACAGAGATGGGGTCAAATATTCCGCTGTCGGAATATCATTGAAGCCAACAATTGAGATACGTTCCGGCACCGCAAGGTGATGCTGCTCCAGCGCCTTCAACACCCCAATAGCCACCGAATCGCTCGCGACAAAGAAGGCTGTAGGCAGGCTTTCTGTTCCTGCCAGAATAGCCGCTTCCATCGCACGGAAGCCGTCTGCCGCCGTTCCGCCGCACACATGAATATCATCCGACGTGCACAGCCTGTGCTGTTCCTGATACCGCAAAAACGTCTCATAGCGGGCATCTAACTCGACTCGTTCGGAATCATGGGACTGCTCATCCTTGCCCATACCTACATATCCGATGTGACGATGGCCTGCGCCCATCAAATAATCCAGTGCATCAGCCGCAGCGTGAGCAAGGTCAATGACCACATAGTCTGCCCCTGTTCGCTCTACCGGATGATCCAGAAAGACGCAAGGAATGGGCAGTTCCAGCATACGTTCTACCTCTTCGCTGCTAAAATGCCCCAGCACGATCAGCCCATGTAGCCCTTCGGATGATGTCTTCAGCGCAGTCAGATCCTCTCTTCTGAAAATACGCTCCAGCTGCGCCCCGCTTTGGCGGCACTCTTTTTCCACGCCAAACCGGATAGACAGATAATAAGGGTCTTCCAGTTCCTCGTACGCGCTAAACCAGTGCACCATGCCCAACCGGATGGGTCCCTCTGCCTTCTTGCGGGGCTGACGACCAATACCGCCATTTTTACGTTTAACCGTCGTATATTTCATGCGCTCGGCAACCTCAAAAATTTTACGCCGCGTTTCCTCAGAAACAGACAGTGTTTCATCATAATTCAGCACTCGGGAGACCGTGGATATCGAAACCTCTGCCTCCTGGGCGATATCTTTTAACGTAGGCATTGCAGACTCCTTTAATGGTTTTACTCTGTTTTTACTTTTATTTTACTATTATCTTACTCGTCTCCCCTGTGCAACACAACCCGTCATTCCGAAAAGGGTCAACCATTTTTTTCATATTATAAGCCTAATCATGATAAAATACGTACCATAATAGAAATGACACCAAGGAGGATACACACATGAAACAGGAACTGATTGACCGCCTAACTACATATGTTCAGGTAGATACCCAATCTGATGAAAGCAGCCACACTTGCCCCACTACACCCGGACAGCTCACATTGGGCAACCTTTTGGTGGGCGAATTGAAAGCCATTGGTATGACAGACGTAACCATTGATGATCATGGTTATGTGATGGCAACCCTTCCCTCCAATACGGATAAAGAGGTTCCCGTCATTGGTTTCCTCGCTCACCTCGATACGGCTACCGAGCTGACTGGCGCAGGGGTAAAGCCGCAATTGACGGAAAACTATGATGGGGGCGATATCACGCTGAATGCTTCGCTTGGTGTGGTTCTTTCTCCACGTGAGTTTCCCGAACTGACTCAATATAAAGGCCACACCCTGATCACAACAGATGGTACCACCCTGCTCGGTGCAGACAACAAAGCCGGGATCGCAGAAATCATGACAGCTATCCACTACCTGATTGACCATCCAGAAATTCAACATGGCAAAATTCGCGTTGCTTTTACACCGGACGAAGAGATTGGAAGAGGACCGGAACGCTTTGATGTAGCCGCTTTTGGCGCTGAATATGCCTATACGGTAGACGGCGGACCGCTCGGAGAACTGGAGTATGAGAGCTTTAACGCCGCAGCCGCCCATATTACCATTCACGGTGTGAATGTGCATCCCGGTACGGCTAAAAACAAAATGATCCACGCTGCCAAAATCGCTATGGAGCTGCATAGTCGGTTACCTGCAAACGAAGCCCCGGAATATACAGACGGATATGATGGCTTCTATCATCTCTTGGAGTCTACAGGTACGGCAGAACAAGCTAAACTGTACTATATTATCCGTGATTTTGACCGCGAGAGCTTTGAAAACCGGAAAGCTTATTTAACAAATGTAGTCAAAGAGCTGCAGGCCGCATATGGAGAAAACCGTATTGCACTGGAGCTGAGAGATCAGTATTACAACATGAAAGAGAAAATAGAGCCAGTCAAGCATATCGTCGATGTCGCTTATGAAGCAATGACAAAGCTGAATATCGAACCTATTATCAAGCCGATTCGTGGCGGTACAGACGGTTCACAGCTATCCTACATGGGACTGCCTACCCCGAATATTTTCACAGGTGGGGAGAATTACCACGGTAAGTTTGAATATGTATCGGTGGACAACATGGTACTTGCTACCAAGGTTATTGTGGAAATCGCACAACTGTTCGAGCAACGCGGCAAGTGAACTACCTATACACAGCACTGACACGTTAAGATTAAATAGAAGGCATATCGTTCCGTAATGGAAACGGTATGCCTTTTTTTCTGAAGCTTTCATTTCCCTTTAAATTTTCAATATCTTTATAACTTTTATCCGTCTTTAGACCGACAACTATATACGAGACTATAAAAAATATATCTAGTAAAGAAAGGTAGGTTATCTATTTGAATACAATAGATGCATTAATTGCAGCCATTCCCTACATACAACAGATTATGCGTGAGAAAGTGACCCTTGCTCTCTTCGACCGCACTCATGTCCTTATGTATACCCAATCGGAGGGTATGGATCTCGGCTTTGAAACAGGCTCGGAGCTGCTCGAGGACTATAAAGATTTTGCCATGCTTAAAAATGGACGTGAGGCCAGCCTGACCCACATTCCTGCTGAAATTCTAGGGTTTCCTCTTGATATGATCAGTATCCCTGTATTTGACGAGAAAGGTGAAGTCATCGCAGCATTTGCGGCCTCTTATAATTTGACTAACAAAAATCAACTGGATCAAATCGTATCCGAGAATCGCTCCATCACCGAGCAGCTCATTGATATGGTACAGCATGTAGCGGCTCATTCCGAGGAGCTTCAGGCAACCAGTGAACAGATTTTGAAAAACACTCAAATCGCCGTACAAAACTCGGGTAAAATCAATCAGGTAGCTGTGTTCATCAAGGAAATTTCCGATCAGACCAACCTGCTTGGATTGAATGCAGCGATCGAAGCCGCACGTGTAGGAGAAGCAGGAGCAGGCTTTGGTATCGTCGCTCAAGAGGTGCGCAAGCTATCCGTAGAATCCAAAAAGGCGACGGTCGATATTGAAGGAGCCCTTAAGGATGTACAAAACTCCATTCGTCAAATGGAGCAGGAAATTGAGCAAATTGTTTCTTCTTCTCAGGAGCAGGCGACTCTGGTAGGCTCCTTCACTGAAGTGATGGAGCGTATGCAAAAGGCGAGTGAAACGATGCAACATCTGGCCAATGACCTGACTTCGTATGCCATAAAATAAATCTTGGGATAAAAAAGGGGAGCACACTGATCGCAAAATGCGTAAAAGTGTGCTCCCCTTATGTACAAAAGCCCTATCGGGCTTGATGGTCTAAATCTGAAACTCAAGCAGTATAAGAAAAAACACCATGATTTGAAGGAAACACTGGGTCTAACCCTCCCAAAATATTTCCCACCGGAAGAGCAATACTAAGAAACGCCAAGACCATAGTTACCGAGATTAATGCCTTTTTCATTATGAAGCCCCCTTAATAAAATGGTTTGGTATTGCTCTTGCTGTGATGGTGTTGCCAAATCTCGATAAGTTTCAAACAGAGCAACCAATGTCCTGAAATCGGCATCCGCTTCTACACTGGCAGAGAATTGCAGAGAATCAAGGACATAATTTAAGGCAGCGGAGTACTGCTTCTTCTTGAAATGGTAAATGGCCAATTGGTTGACCAGTTTTAAATAATATACGCGGTTTGCTCTATCTTCATAACCTTCAAATATCTTAATATCATCAGCAAAATCGTTCAGCAGGTCGTCTATATTCCAATTATTCAAGTTAGCCGCTTCGGCAATACCAACCAATCCTGGAAGTAGCTCCTCTTCATTGTCGTGAAGAAATTGAACGTACTCAGGCAAAAGTTCCCTTCTCCCCGAAAGTAATTCAATCGTAAATAAATTGGCCTTGGCGAGGAAACGGAATCTCTCTACTTCTTCGTGACCGCTCTGATCCAGCCCCATAAACCAGCCCATTTCGCTATACTTCATAATATAGTTTCTGGCTTCCTCATACTTTCCCATATTCTGATAGTAAATAGACTTCGCCAGATAACTGTAAGCATAATAAAACACTAGCGGGTGTTTGGTGTCCAATGTCTCATACTTGCCGTCTGCAGCATTTCTCAGTTGGGTGTGATACAGGCTTTCAGCCAACGTATGCAGATAATCTGCTACTTTGTTCGCTTCATCCCAATCATTATGTGTGTAGCTGATTCTAAACAACTCACAAGCTTTATCGAGTTCGTGGCTGTCCGACAACAAATAAATGGCTTCCCTTTGGTTCAGGACCTCTTCCACTAAAACCCGCCTCCCTATCCTGAAAATTGCGATTACCCCTTAGCACAGCGGCTACTCTTCAGGGTAGTTATGCTCTTAGCCTCCATTTTTTGCATACCAGTATATTACAAATATAGTCAAAACCTAACTTGAAGTCAATTTAATCATCGCTACCTTCTTTTTTTTGCAACCTTACATTGCTGTGTATGGTTATGGATTTTGCAAAATTCGATTCCAGTCGCTCCGAAGTGCAAGATATAGACGAACTAAACCATTTCGATCTATATCTTGTTCATTGGAAGTCGCTTATGGGATTTTTGCAAAATCCTTGGTTACGAATAATCGACTCCCCTTATAGAAATAATGCTAAAGAAGACAAAATGCAGGCTCTCTCATGAATGGTTTTTATGATGCTATAGTATCGTCGGGGTAACTACGTTACGAATTAGTGCGTACTTTTCAATCGGATATCGGGGCCTTACAATCAAACCTGTGCATGAAACCAAAGTATAGAGTAATACTCAACAGAGCATGTACCTGTTCATCAAAATATAAATTCACTTAAGGAGTGAAGTTAATAACATGGAACTTCAATTGGCTTTAGACTTAGTAGATATCCCGCAAGGTATTGCATTGGTAAAAGAAGTAGAGTCGTATATTGATATCGTAGAAATCGGTACACCGATTGTCATCAATGAAGGACTTCATGCAGTAAAAGCAATGAAAGAAGCATTCCCGAATCTGAAAGTGCTGGCTGACCTGAAGGTTATGGATGCAGGGGGCTATGAAGTGCTAAAAGCTTCCGAGGCTGGTGCAGATATCGTTACGATTTTGGCTGTAGCTGAAGATGCAACAATTAAAGGTGCAGTAGAAGAAGCGAAAAAACAAGGCGGCAAAAAAATCCTGGTGGACATGATCGGTGTTAAAAACCTGGAGCAACGTGCGAAAGAAATCGACGCTCTGGGCGTTGACTACATCTGTGTGCATACAGGCTACGATCTGCAAGCTGAAGGACAGAGCCCGTTCGAAGCACTGCAAACCGTCAAAAAAGTCGTGAAAAACTCCAAAACTGCCGTGGCTGGCGGTATTAAACTGAGCACCTTGGCTGAGGTCGTGAAGGCTCAACCGGATCTGGTTATCGTCGGCGGTGGTATCACTGGCGAGGACGACAAAAAGGCTGTAGCTTCCCAAATGCAACAGCTCATCAAACAAGGTTAATCCCAATGGAAACCTCTCAATATTTATCCGAGGTACTCAAGGAGCTGCAATTGGTTCCACAATTGATCAGTGATACAGAATCGGAGCAGCTGATCCACTCCATCGCCGCTGCGAATAAGGTATTCGTGGCAGGTGCGGGCCGCTCAGGGTTCATGATTCGCTCGCTGGCGATGCGGCTGATGCATATGGGGATTCAAGCTTACGTGGTCGGGGAAACCGTAACTCCTGGTTTGGGCGAGGGCGACCTACTCATTATTGGTTCAGGCTCTGGTGAAACCAAAAGCCTGACCTCCATGGCAGAAAAAGCAAAGAAACTTGGGGCCTCTCTGGCGCTTCTAACCACTTCCCCGGGTTCCACCATTGGCAAACTGGCCGATATCATCGTCAAGCTGCCTGGTGCGGCCAAGGACCCGTCCAACAAGGACTACCAAACGATTCAGCCTATGGGCTCATTGTTTGAGCAAACCCTGCTGTTATACGGTGACGCATTGGTACTCAGAACGATGGAGCTGCGCAAGCTGACCTCCAAATCTATGTTTGGCCAACACGCCAATTTGGAATAAAAATGTAATTCCTTTACGATAACAAAGCAGGCCGTCCTTTACATGTCACATGTGAAGGACAGCCTGCTTTTATGCTTGTATAAGGCGACTTTCCTATCTACACCGTTTGGACGTTTATTCTTCAGGTTTGGCTTATATGGCTTATATAGTCCAAGCCATCGTAGGAGAAATATTGAAAGTATGCGGGAGTCGCGGCGACAGATACCGGTTCATCTACAGCGACGGTCGATACAGCATACATGCCAATCAGCGCTCCCGTGAAACCGCCATTGCTTTCAGATGAGACTACAAAAGCCGGAACCGTAGCGAGCGGTACCCAGTTGCCTGGACGCACAGCATAAGATAAGGCGAAATGATACGCATCGGATAGGATGCGAAGCTCCATACCTTCACCGCTTGGTATATCAGGAGCCGCCAGCGGTACAGAGACCCATTCGGTTCGTTTTCCCTGATCTGCGACCGAGACCACTACAGTAAGCATGTTGCCTTCTCCATCCCGACGAATACCAAGCGTAAAGTGACCGTGCTCATTAAGTCGTACCGCAAGGCCGGCTTCCTCGCCCTCATGCTGTGGTTGAAAATAAAGCCGGCTACGGACGGCGATCTGATGATGCCGCAGCCGGGTGCCGAGGAATACGCTCGGCGCTTCGTCCAGCAGCGTGTGGCGATTGCCGATGAGCGTTAGCCATCCGGGGCACGCTTCCAGGCTGATGCAGGCTTCACACAGCCTGCGCGGAGCAGCCCAACGGAAGTCCAGCCGCTGACCACCAAAGTCATCGCGCCAGCTATGACGCTTTGCAGGCGCGAGCGGCGCAGAAGCAGGCGGGCGAGCCTGCTCCGCCAGACTGAATGGCTGACGGTCTACAGACATGTGCAATTGCACCGTGCCTGCGTTGTTGTCAGCCGTAGGCCATCCGTCCGTTGTCCAGCGGACGGGGGCCAGAAAGGTTTCGCGTCCGAGCACGCTATACGAAGGTGGTACCTCAGCCTGAGGCTCGACAGCCTCCAAGCGGTCAGCCACAGGCTCGATGTCCACCACCGGACGGACACCGAGAAAAAAAGCCCACCAGTCCCCGCGAGTGTCCTCAACCAATTCGGCATGACCTGTGTTCTGAATCGGATGTGCAGGGAGAGCGTTATGCGTGAGCATCGGCTCTGTCATACGCTCGAACGGACCGTAAGGGCCCTCCGCACGATACACGAGTGTTCGATGATCACGCCCCGTTCCGCCACATGCGCAGAGCAAATAATAGTGGCTGCCGATGTGATACAGATGCGGCCCTTCGGTCCATACGCCGCCATCCCCGTGAGCAATCGCTATAGGCTCTGTCAATGCCTGACCTGTAGTGATATCAATCTCATACTGGATAATATGCGACTCGGCATCTGCCCCGGATTGTACGGTCACATACACTTTCCCATCGTCATCCAATAGCAGAGACGGATCTATATTCCCGTAAGGAATACAGATCGGGTCTGACCAAGGCCCAGCGGGGTTCACAGATGTGATATAAAAATTACCTATCCCCATCACATCTGTCGTAATCAGATAAAAAACACCTTGATGATAGCGCAGTGTGGGCGCATATATGCCTTCCGAGCTTTTGCGAGTGGACAAATCAATCTGACTGCGCCGGTTCAACGCATGCCCGATCTGCCGCCAATCGGTCAGGTTTCGGCTATGAAAAATGGGCAAGCCCGGCATGTATTCAAACGAGCTTGCCGCCATGTAATAATCTTCTCCGACGCGTATCACACTCGGATCAGGATAAAATCCGGGGACAACCGGATTCGTATAGCGTAAGGTAGCCATGCTCCAGCTCTCCTTTTGAACAGCTCTATTCCTCTGTTTCATTCAAACTATTCATTGGTTATTCCCCGCTGGCAACGGCGGGACTTTGGACGAATCAGCAAGTGCCCAATAGGCATATTTGGCCTTTAACCGTTCGTCGAATAGTAGCGGCTTATCCAGCCGGGCTATCGGAAACGTGCTGAGCCACGTATTTCCATCATCCGTACCCCAAATCGTCACATTGCTGATATGATTCTGCTGCCTTGAAAACATATCGAACAGCGCCCGATAGCGGTGAGCCTGCCGGATCAGCATAGATTCTGGAATCGTTTCATAGCGATCTGTGTCATTGGAATAAAGACCCATATCCAGCTCGGTAATCTGATTGTCCAGACCAAGCGAAGCAAACTTTTCTATGGACTGCTCAATCTCGCTAATAGCGGGAAACTCCAGGCGGATATGCGATTGGTGGCCTACCCCGTCAATCGGTACACCTTTAGCGAGCAGATCACGTACCAAATTGTACAGAAAATCCCGTTTCTTCGGCTCATGTGTGTTGTAATCGTTAATGAATAGTCGTGCGTTCGGGCCCGCCGCTTCCCTCGTGACACGGAATGCTTTTTCAATATAATCAGTACCAGTAATCTCATACCACTTGCTGCGGCGCATGCCATCCGGCTGATCAGGATCAATGACCTCATTCACCACATCCCAATCGGTGATGACATTTTTATATCGGGCTGCAACAGCGCGAATATGCGTCTCCAGCCGATCCAGCAAAAGCTTTTTATTCTCAGCAGTCGGCGTCATCGGCTGTCCATTCTTATCCTTGAACATCCAATCCCCAGTTTGGTTATGCCACACCAAAGTATGGAAGCGAATTTCCAGTCCATGCTGTCTAGCAAATTGCACAATTTGGTCTGCTTCCTCCCAATGGAACTGTCCCTCGGACGGTTGTAAGGAGATTGGCTTCATCGCATTCCCTGCAACGACGCTGTTAAAATGCTTCTGTACCAACTCTCCGTAAGCCCCTTCGGTCTGGAAAGCTTCAATCGCCGTGCCAATGCTAAACTGTCCCCCATATAATCCATGCAAAGAAGGAATGTCCTTTTCAATAGCCAGCGGCGGTACAAGTGACAGCTCGAAATCATCCATATAAAAGGAAGACGTTCCTTCTGCCGTTTCCAAATACATAGAAACGGTGTCTGCATCATGCGCAAGCGTATACGTACCAGACAAATGCATCCATCCCCCTGTCGTAGTAGCCGTGTCGCCTACAACAGTTTCATACGCACTATCCCCTTGGTGATCACGCTGTATGCTGAGCCTCACCTTGGCAGGCTGCTCACCCGGCGCCAGCTTCACCCAGGCACTGACCGTATATCGGCTGCCCTTTTGCATCGTAGCAGTCACATCCAGCTTGGGGCCGGCATATGTCTTTTGTCTGCCTGTTGTCAGCAGACTGTATGAGCCGGTTCGTGCATCGGCATTCGAAACCTGCACGGTCTCGGCTCCCATACGGGACACCCATCCTTGAGCCGTACCATCTTCAAACCCGGATACGATACCATTGGCCGGCTCCGTTGGCGTCTTCGATACCTGTGTTATTTCTACCTCATCCACATAGTAGGCCTGCGCGGGATTCGAGCTTTCCACATACAGCTTCAATGCATCCATCCCCCCGGTAAAAGTATATTTCCCCTGAAGTTTGATCCACGATGTATCCGCCGTCTCCGTCTGCGCTACCGTCTTCCATGTCGTAGTCCCACCTGTCGGCTGCTGCTCCACTGTAAGTTTAACCATGCTCGGAACCGCAGAATGACCATCTAGCTTCACATAGCCACTAATTTCATACTCTACATCCGGCTGCAACAGCGACTTCACATCCAGCTCCGCCCCGTTCCAAGCCGCTGTGCGGGCGGTTGCCTTCAGACTGTGCGTGCCGCCATATGCTGCTTCCGTGACGGATGCAATTTGGGTATAAGTTCCCCGAGGCTTCCAGCCATCGCTGTTTCCTTGCTCAAATCCATACGTTCCAATGGTTTTATGGATATTACCCGCTGACAGCACCGTATCCGCAACGGGCGGGGAATGTTCTATAGACGTAGCTGCCTTCGCTACAGACGCTCCCCACCAACCAACAGGCGATAACAACAGCGCTCCAGCCAGCACCAGACAAAAAGGCTTAACCCAACATGGCCGCAAAGCAATCCCTCCCGCACTCAAATTTTTTGAATTCGTATTGGGCACCATTGGATTTCAGTTACTATCCTTTGACACCTCCCAAGGTCATACCCTTCACAAAGTATTTTTGCAAAAAAGGATAAACTAAAATAATAGGCACTGAAGCGACAATCGTCATCGTGGCCCGAATCGAGGTAGGCGTGACCGACTTCGCCAGATTTTCCGAACCAGCGAATTGGCTCGCATAGTCCTGAGTGTTAACAGACGTGTTGGAATTTTGCAGTATTTTCATCAGCTCATATTGAAGAGTGCTCCATTGCTCATATGACGAATTGTACAAAAACACATCGAACCAGGAATTCCATTGCGCGACCGCTGTAAACAGCGACACCGTCGCCAGTACGGGAACACACAGCGGCAAAACGATGCGCATAAAAGTGGCAAACTCCCCAGCCCCGTCAATACGCGCCGACTCCAAAATCCCTTCCGGCAATCCCTCAATAAAGGAGCGAATGACAATCACATTAAACACCCCGATCAATCCCGGCACGACATACACCCAGAAAGTCCCCAGCATCCCAAGCTCACGAATCAGGAGAAAGTTCGGAATCAATCCACCGCTAAAATACATTGTTAAAATAAAAGCAATCGAAACAAATTTGCGCAGCACATATTCCGGCCGGCTGATCGTATACGCCACCATCGCGCAGCAAAACACAGAGGTCACCGTACCCGCAACCGTACGTAATACAGAAATCAGCGTAGCATGGAAAATCGTCGCTTCCTTGAACACATATTCATAATTACTCCACGTGAATTCACGCGGCCACAAATAGATCCCGCCCCGAATCGAATCATTCGCTTCATTCAACGAAACCGCCAGCGTATTTAAAAACGGATACAGCGTGAACACCATCAGGCAGAGCATAAACACGATATTGCACGCATCAAAAATTCGATCCGAGGGGGCCCGAAATCGCCCGTGTACGGCCTTCCCTTTGCCCATGACTTCCGCTCCTTTCTAAAAAATAGTTTAGGCATTTGGATCGCGCACCCTCTGCTATCTCCTTCGAATAGCACAGTCCTAAAAAACAGCCTCTAATGGCGATAGCGAAGCTGAGCCAGCTATCATGACGCCCAAGGAAGCGCGAGTCACGCGTCTTCCTTAAGCTCTCCCCTTGCCACTACCCTCAGTTCTTAAAAAAGTGACTTTATGGCGGGCAACAGCGGAGCGGGCGGAATTGTTCTGAAGAAGCGGAGCGTTCGGCTAAAAGCTTTCCAGAGGAAAGCTCGCATCGTAAGCATAAGCTAGCCCCGGATTCCAACCTCTAATGTTTTATGATAAAAAGGAATACGGGGATAACAGCGATCGGAAGAACAATCCGCACGCGAAGCGGCCGTCCCCCCACCATAACTCACTCTTTTCTCAGAACAATCTCTCCTCCCCTAACCGCTTCGCAATATGATTGGCACTAAACAGTAAGATGAAGCTGACTACCGTTTTGAACATCCCAGCAGCAATGGAAAGCGAGAAATTACCCATCTGGATACCATATTTCAGTACGAAAATATCCAGATTCTCCGAATAATCCACGTTCATGCCGTTGCCCAGTAAGTATTGCGGCTCAAAGCCGGATTCCAGCAGATTGCCGATGTTCATAATGAGCAGGATGATAAATACAGGCTTCAATCCGGGTAATGTCACATGCCAAATTCGCTGAAAACGCCCTGCTCCATCCATCTCGGCCGCTTCATACTGCGAGGGATCAATCATCGTCATCGCGGCCAAATAAATGATGGTGTTCCAGCCGACATTTTTCCATACCTCCGATGCACCGAGAATGCCCCAAAAATAGCTTCCCTCGCCCAGCCACAGAATAGGCTCTTTAATCAACCCCAGCCACATCAGCACCTCATTGATGATGCCGCCATCCGCAGACAGCGCCGTACTGATGATGCTAGCCGCGACCACCCACGAAATAAAATGCGGTAGATAGCTGATCGTCTGTACCACCCGCTTAAATACGAGCTGGCGAAGCTCATTCAGCAAAATCGCTAATGTTATAGCGGTGACAAAGCCCAGCACCAGATTAATAAAGCTCATCGCCAGCGTATTGCGCATGACCCGCAGAAAGTGTTCATCCTGAAATAGAAAATGGAAATGTTTTAATCCGACCCATTGCTGATCGAGCAACTTGCGGGCAGGCTTAAAATCCTGAAAGGCAATTGTCCAGCCCCAGATGGGCAAATACTTGAAGATAAACAGCCAGATTAAAAAAGGGACGGACATCCATACCAGTGCCCGTTGCTGATTCAGCTTGTGCATAAATCCCCTAAAGCCGGTTCGCCGCGAGGGCGGCAACTGATCCGGGGAGATCGTGACTGCTGGTGGTGACGAGTGGCCCATAGCTGCTTCCTCCTTTATTTTTTACCGGGATTCTCGATTTTTTTGGCAACCTCCTTCGTGATCAGCTCCTCATACGCCTTTACATCCAGCTTGTTAAATTCAGTAGTGTATTCACTCCAAATCGCATCAAACTGCTCCGGTGCAGACAGCACCAAACGCGGGAAATATTTGCGCTGCAGGTCCCCCTTCTTTTGCTGGAAGAGCTGCGCAGGTGAACCTTGAGCAATTGGGATACTCCAGGCCGGATACCATGGGCGCTCGTCTGGTGCGGAAAACATTTGCGAGAAGGACTCTACACCATAGACTTTTAGTAGCTTTTTATCTCCCTCGGTGTAGGACATACGCGCAACCTCCGGCTGCCGTCCGGCACCAACGGAGTTGCCGTCAGGCAGGGTAGAACCGCTACCGTATCGCGGCCAACTGTATTCAAAATATTTGAACCCGAATGATTCGCGGAACGCGTCCTGACCAGTCTGCTTAATTTGCTCCTCAGTCCGGTAAAAGCGTCCTTTTTTATCTACATCATAGGTTTCTCCCTTGATTCCCCAGTTGGATAACACCTGGTTTTCGTCGGTCAGCAGGTTGTCAAAAAATTTGATGATACGTACCGGGTCCTTGGCACTGACCGTAATTCCTATGCCTCGGTTATTAACGAATGACGACGGATCAATGTACTGATCCTTTATATTCTGGTCGTATACAACAGGCAGCCCTATATACTCCATATCATCATTGCCCGATTGCTTGGAAGCCTCCTGCAGATTATTCAGGGCCTGCCCCGCCTGCCAGCGGTAGTCGAAAAAGCCCAGCACCTTACCCGAAGTCAGCTTCGCCAGATATTGATCGTAATTGTCCACAAAGGACGATTTATCAAATAGGCCTTCTACATTGAGCTGATTTAGCTCTTTCAGATACCGCTTTGTGATTTCCATATCTCCATAATCCATGGCCCGGTGTGTTTTCATATCAATAATCGTGCCGCCATCATTCGGATAGCCTGCCAGATGCATCGGTGCGTTCGTAAGAGCATAAAACCTATCCTGCGTGGTTAACGCCAGGTACCCAGTCAATCCCTCATCTGCATGCTTTTTCGCATAGTTACGAATCAGGGCTAAATACTCGTCAAGTGTTTTGATTTTTGGATATCCCGCTTCTTTTAATACCCTGCGTTGCACCCAAAAGGCTCCTTGCTCTAAGTTAGGTGCAGGTAAATAATCGCCTACCACCGCACTGAGCGGCAGAAAGTAAATGTTCCCATCCTCCGCCTTCATCAAGTTGTAGTACGGTCCATATACACGCTTAATATTCGGTCCATACTTGTCGATCAAATCATTCAGGGGAATAAAAGCCCCGGCATCCAGCAGCTTATCGATCGTGCCATCCGGTACTATCACATCCGGGTAATCGTTACTGGCAATAAATGTACCGATCTTCGTATTGGAATCACCCACCAAATGCTCCAGCTTCCAGTTTACCCCCGTCTGATCCTCCAGGATTTTGCCGATCCGCGTTTCTTTGGTATTAATGTCCCTCCCCGCAGTGGCATTAAAATACGTGAATGTGACCTTCTCCTTGCTATCTCCTGACGCCGGCTCCTTGCCCGAGCTCCCTGAGCAAGCAGCGATCATAGACGCCATCATAACCATTACCAGAGTGATGATTCCGAACCTTTTGCTTGTCATGCCAGACCCTCCCCTTTCGTCCTCTTTTGTCGATTGTGTGTGAATATCGTGCGCACGTACCTCAAGCACTGAGAATCCCGTACGCCCTAAATTGTAAGCACTTTCATTTTATAAAATGCCGTTCATTTCGTTCACCTGTCAATCTAAAGGTGTTACTTAGAAAACTATAGGTAAAGGTCCTTCAAAGCAAAATAGGCGTTGCTGTCTACCCTCACTCCCGATCCGCAGGAATCCTAATTCGAATCTCCGTACCTTCGCCGGGTGCGCTGCGAATGGCAAGCTCAAAGCGGCTCCCGTAGTAAAGCTTAAGACGATAGATGACATTTTGCAGACCTATACGCTCACCCATTTCCTCCTGCCTTTGCATGTAACCATATAAGCGTTGTACCTGTTCCGCAGACATGCCCACCCCATCATCCCGAACCGTTAGAATCAGTTGTCCTTCCTCATGCTCAAAATGTATCTCAATGCGTCCCCCATGCTTTAGCGGCTCAATGCCGTGGATGCTTGCATTTTCAACCAGTGTCAGCGCGACCATTTTGGGAAGCAGATTGTCCAGGTCCTCAGAGCGCGCTTGCACTTCGTACTGTATTCGCTCACCAAAGCGATATTGCTGGATTTCCAGAAAACAACGGATCAGCTCCAGCTCCTCCCGCAAAGTAACCCGATCCTTGTTCCACACCAGCGAATTGCGGAAAATCCGTGCCATGTTATGAATAATGCGCGCTGTCTCATCCTCATGCTTCATCAAGCTCCGCATGCGAATCGTCTCCAGCGCATTGAACAGGAAATGCGGGTTGATCTGGCTGTGAAGTGCATTCAACTGGGCATGTCTGCGCTGAATTTCCAGATTTTTTCGCTGAATATCGGCCATATAGACATCGTTAATCAGTCGCTTTATTTTCAGCGTCATCCGATTAAACTCACCTGTTAATTGCCCGATTTCATCTCTCGACTCTGTACCGCGAATCAGCTCAAAATGCTGGTTTTTCACCTTCTTCATGTGCTTTAAAATACGATGAATCCTCACGTTCAACGAACGTGTAATCCAAATAATGATTAATGTAGGCAGCAGCATATTTACACAGGTTAACAAGAGCACAAAATTGCGAGATTCCTGCATTTCATACAGCACTGCATCTCTCGATACCGCAGCCACAATGCTCCAGCCATTCAGATTGCTCGTAAGCACATAATTCGTCTTGAACTCCATCGTGTCCTCGGGCAGCTTGAGAGTGTTATAGGCTACATGTTTGTGGTTTATATCCACTTTGGGGTCCGTTGTATATTCGATTCCCCCTCGTTCGTTCAGCAGAAAGAGACTTCCCTGCAAATTCAGGTTATTGAAAATCTCCCGAATGGACGACATTCGCAGTTCTATTTTCAGTATTTTTTCACGACCATTTTGGGAATAAAAGTAGTTCATCCGCCGAATCAGGCTAAAAGGGTACATCTGTTCACCTGTGCTGTCATCGGTACGTACAAATATAGGCTTGGACTGGCGTCCAGGCGAGATTTTGGTATACCAGGGCAAACTTCTGACTCCCTCATCTATAAAGCTGATTCCCCCGGAATTCAGCAGCGTTGAATTATTGGTGTAGATCGTAATTCCACCTACGGAATGGTATGCAGGACTGTAAGTGTTGTTCAAGATATGACGTAAATAAGAGTCATAAGCGGCGATATAGTCAGCAGGGTGGGGATATGTTTCTTCCAATACCTCATTGAGCTGATGATCAGTATAAAAGATAGACGAGATTTCCATCGCATCTTCAAATTCACGGTAAAATTCAATTTTAATCTGTTCCAGTGCGCGCGAAATATCCTGCATACGCTGTTCCTTCACGTTTTGCGAGGTGACATGGTAAAAAATAAGATTGGTCAGCACTACAGGCGTAAAAACACAGAGAAAATAAAGCAGCAGCATTTTATCCCGCAATCGCACATGATCAAGAGTCGTTCTCAGCATCTTCATTCGCTGGCCCTCTCTGGCTCGTCGCCAATACTCAGGCTATTGCGGTATTCACTAGGCGTGGCGTGCGCCATCTTTTCAAACTGGGTAACAAAATAGTCTGAACTGCCGAAGCCCACGCGCTCAGCAATTTCATAAATCCGCAGATCCGTCTGCCGCAACAAGCGTTTCGCCTCCTGAACACGCAATTTCAGCAGAAATTCGTTAAAGTACACACCATACGTTTTCCTGAACAATTGACCGAGGTATACCGGGTTCATGTAAAAGCGAGCCGCAATACTTTTCAGGCTTATATTCTCGGCGGCATGCTGCTCAATGTAAGCACGGATGTGCTGGATGCCTCCTTGCTGACAATCCTTGCGCAGAACCCCAATATACCTTCCACTTTCCTCTGCAAAAGCTGTAAACAATCGCTGTAGTTCACCCAGGGACAGGTTCATGTCCTGCCAGTTCATCATCGGTTCTAGTGACTGAAGTGAGCGCTCATTTCCCTGCATGTTTTGAATGACCCGAACGATACTAAGTAAGCATTGATGCAGACTCATTTTCATAGCCTCAGGTGCATAACACTCCTCCCGAAAGCTGCTAAATAAATAATCCACGGCCACACACAGCTCATCCAACCGCAGTTCCTCAACTTGTTCCGTCAAGCGATCCAGTACGTCCTGAGGGATGGTCTTATAGTGAAGTGGTGGCATTCCCTCCCGTAGATATACAACAATACCGCTATTGTCATAAATGTATTTATGGAGCACTGCTTCCTTCGCACAGGCGTAGGACTGCTGGATATCCTGCAACCGATTCACAGGCTTTCCTGCATAAACGAAAACCCGACTTCCCAGCTGACCTTTTAGTGTCTTCATCCCCTCTATCTCTCGTTGTAGCGCTTTCATAAAAACTTCGACCTTGCCTTCAAAACACCCCAAAAAGAAGTCCGGTACGATAAGACCAATCCGGTTACGATGCTCATGAACATAGAGAGGGTACTTGCCATCCATTAAACGATGAAGCGCTTGCTCTATAAGCTCCCTGAACTGAAAAAGTGATAGCATGACACCATCGTCACCGGAGCGCCAGGGATGTTGGTCATTCAGCTCGACGAGTACATAGTACATATACGTGGCTTCCCCAAGCCGCAGCTGCTGCTCCCACTGTGTCACCACTACATCATCCACTGGGTTCATCATCACAGTCTCTAACAGCCCACCTGCATGGTGATTCTGATATCGTTGTGCATTCTGTTGTTCACGATGCAGTCTTTCACTCAGCTTGCGCAGTGTAGCCGAAAAGTCACCCTCATCAATCGGCTTAAGCATAAAATCATGAACCCCATAGCGGATTGCCTGCTGCGCATAAGCAAAATCACTATAACCGCTTAAGATAATAAACGCGGGATGTTCTGTACTCTGTTCGAGCACAGACCGGATCAGCTCTAATCCGTCCAGCACAGGCATACGAATATCGGTAATGACCAGGTCCGGGTGAATACGGCTGATTAGCTCCAGCGCATCCTCACCGTTATCAGCTTCTCCTACGATTTCAAAACCACAGGCTTGCCAATCCATGAGTTGAAGCAGCCCTTTGCGAGTAAAGGTTTCATCATCCACCACAATGGCTCGATGCAGCTTCATAACACGCTTCCTCCTTTTGAAGTATGCCTATTTTATTATTTTAGTTAACTATTCCAATGATCTCAGTCAATATGGTAATGTAAAACATCAGAAATTGGAAATTTTCGTTATACCTATTATATGACGAATAGAGGGGTGCAAAGCATGCGCACTCCAGCAGCCAAGCCAAAGCAGTAAATATACAAAAAGGAGACGAATCCCTGAATAGGGGTTCGTCTCCTTTTTTGCTATTGCGTAAAAAGCTTTTATTATTCTCTTATTCGTGAATTCAGGCTATCGCTCAGCGATGATACTGACCGCTTGCAGATGGTCGGCGTACTTTACAAACTGCTTGCGCATACCCATAACCCTTGTCCGGGCAGCATGGTTACGCATAAGGTTAAAGGCGATTTTTCCAAATCTCAACCAGCCCTCGTCCTGAATGATACGTGGCAGATGCAATAAGTGCATGGGAACCGTATAGATTTTAACGACCTTAAAGCCTTCCTCTTTCAGCAGCTGTTCCCACTCTGACACCGTCAACGGTGTCGCATTAACTCTCATGGCTGTAGCCAAATCCTTGTAAATTTGTTTTCTGAGCGCAGGCTCAATATGGTTAGAAGCAAGGCACATCTCATGAATAGCATACTTCCCGCCCGTTTTCAAAAGCCGCCTGGCTTCCGAAATAATCTGCGCTTTCTTGGCTCTTGTGTGCATCGTCAGCATGGCTTCCCCATATACCACCGTCGCAGAGGCATCCGGCAACGGAACCTGTTCAGCATCGGCAATAATAACTTCCCGGTTTGCTCCGCTTGCATACGTTTTTACAATAGAAGCCGCCTTCTCATTCTGTTCAATCGCAATATAACGACGGGGATTAAGCCGCAGTGTGATTTGGGCAGTTATACCCAATCCGGGGGCAAACTCAATAACCTCATCCTGCCCGGTTACGTCAAGTCCCTCTATCATCCAACGTGTTGTTTTTAACCCTCCGGGCCTAAGCACGCGCTTACCGAGACTTGCTAATATCCAGTGCCCTGGCACCTGTTTGTAATCTACTGTCTGCATTGGCTATTAACACCTCTCCTTAAAATTTGATAATGATATTCATTATCAATACGAGTGAAAAAAAATAACTATTTTCTTTTTTTTTTATGAGCATGTTGCTGCTGTGTCCTCTTTTATATGTTTTGCGCATAGCTTTCACTTGGCGTTTTGGTCAACACCACATGCAGGCTGGAATTCACCTCTGCACCACCACGATAGGAAAAGTGCTCATCTCCCGTAACATGAATGATATCCCCTTGGACAACTTCCGTTGCTTCGCCGTTCACAGTTACAGTCCCGCTGCCTTCAAGAACAAGCAAATATACATTCGCTCCTGGGTGATTATGTGTTGGTAGCTCGGCATTAGGAGTAAAGTTGAGAATAAAAATTACATTGTCGGCTTCCTTATGCACAATTCGTTTTGTAAACCCAGCTTCTTTATATTCCTGAAATTGAATGAGGTTTGATTTTTTCATATTAGTTCACGCTCCTGTTTGAAATTAAATTTGCTTAAGATGGATTAATACCTTTATTGTATTGGATTATTTCGCTCGCCTTGTGATTGCAATCACAAAACTAAATTTAAGTAAAAATACTTTTAAAATATTTAAAAATTTGATTTCAATCATCTTTTTCATCGACACATCCAACTAGAATCAAATTGTGTTAGATAAACAAAACAAGCAGGAGGTTATTCCATATGAAGCCTGGATTCAAGCTGGCAAAGGATATTTATTGGGTAGGAAAAATTGATAATCGTGAGGTTCCCTTTCATCGTCTTCTACTATCAAAGGGTACAACCTATAATGCATATCTATTGAAAACTGGAAAACCAACCATTGTGGATACCGTAGATATGGCGTTCGGTAGAGAATTTGCCGAAGCTGTAACCGAATTGATCGATCCATTGGATATTCAATATATCATCGTCAATCACACGGAACCAGATCACTCGGGCGGATTGGCGGCACTTGCTTCCAAGGCAACGAACGCTACGATTGTCTGCACTGAGATTGCCGTTCCGGAAATTCAACAAATGTACAAGCTTCAGCATCGCAACTTCCTCGTAATCAAGGATGGGGATCAACTGGACATTGGAGGCAAAACGCTGCTATTCAAAGAAACTCCTTATCTGCATACAGAAGAAACCATGATTACGTATTGTATAGAAGATAAAATCTTGTTCCCTTGCGATATTTTCAGTACACACGTGGCTGTAGAGCATCTATTTGCTGATGAGGCTGGTTTTGATATCACCGAGGACTTTATCGGATACTACCAGGCTATTATTCATCCACATCGCAGATATGTCCGCACATTAATCGAAGCTGTTGCTGATCTGGAAATTGAGATGATTGCACCTTCCCACGGCTTCGCGATCCGACATGATATTGCCAAGTTTATTGATTTGTACGCCTCTATGAGTACCGAAACCAAGGAGGATAAAAAAGTAGCGATTGTCTATGCCACCCTGAAAAATAACACTAAAAAAATGGCAAACATCCTGAAGGACTGCTTTTTGGAGAACCAAATCAAGGTGGAGCTATGGGACGTGGATAAAGCGGATGGAACGGAAATATTGAATAGTATTGCCTCAGCAGATGCTGTTTTCGTCGGTAGCTCTACCAAATATGCCGACATGACAGGCAAATTGGAAGACCTATTGCAACAAATGCAAAAGATGAATCTGGAAGGCAAGCTGGCTGCTGCCTTTGGTTCCTACGGCTGGAGCGGGGAAGCCATTGAAGTTGTACAGGATTACTTGAATGGTACTAATATGAAGGTCCAAAGCACTTCAGATGTAATCAAATCAACGGGTATGACCCATGTGGAATTCCCGGTGCGTATTCGTTTCTCTCCTACAGAAGTTGAAAAAGTGAAAAAAATTAAAAATGCCGCTGAATTTGTCTCAGATCTACTGCTTAGTGTTATTTAAAACACAGTAGCGTATAGCGAATAGGAGAGATACTGAATGGGTAACCAACATTACGTTATTATCGGAGGCAGTGTCGCCGCCGTCAACGCGGCAAAAGCGATTAGAGATCATGATGAGCTGGCCGAAATTTCTATTTACGGGGAGGAAGCATCCTTTCCGTATAACAGAGTCAAACTTTCCAAGGGACTATTCACTGATTTGCACAGTGACAAAATCCTGATCAAAAAGGAAAAATGGTTTGCCAATCAACGAATTCATGTGTATTCCGGCATCAAGATAACCGAGATACATCCAGAGGATTGTACTATCAAAACAATAGATGGACAAACCGTTGCTTATGACAAGCTACTGCTGTGTACAGGAGCTCACAACCGTAAGCTTGTGCTAGATGGGGCTTCTCTAAGGAACGTTCACAATATCCGTTTTCGACAAGATGCGGATCGCCTTAAAGCGGAATTGCGACAGGGAGACCGGATATGTATCATCGGCGGCGGTATTCAAGGCGTGGAAACCGCCTGGTCCTTCCAGCAAGCAGGATATGCTGTAACCATACTGGAAGCTTCGCATCGGCTTATCCCCCGTCAGCTAGATGAAAAGGCCTCCGCTATTTTGACCGATCGGATGACCGAACAGGGTACTCAAGTACTCCTTGGGCAAGGCGTAAAACGTATTAAAGGCACAGATCACGTAGAAGGTGTGGAACTACAGGACGGCTCTGTTATCCCCTGCGAGCATGTCGTGTACTCTATCGGAATTGTACCGAATACGGAGCTTGCTCGCCAAATCGGCCTTGATATTGGACAAGGCATTCTGGTGAATGCGCAGATGGAGACCAGCTCCGCCAATATCTATGCAGCAGGTGATGCAGCCGAATTTCAGAGTAGAGTAGATGGGCTATGGGAAAGCGCAATGGAGCAGGGAAAAATAGCAGGCGCTAATATGGCGGGCGCATCCGTCAGCTATCAGCATCCCCTCCCTGTAACCCTTTCGAACTGCTATGAATCTCCTCTCTTTTCCATCGGTCTAGTAGATGAACAAGTCTGCGACACCAGCCTGATTACTAAAAATCAAGCTTCTTATACACGTATGTTCATACAAAACGGCTCTATCTGCGGCGTGATTGGCTTTGGAGATGCCCTTGCTTCACTAACATACAAAACAGCCATCATGCAGGGACTCAAACCGGACGCACCAGAGTTTACAAAAATTTTGAATGACAAGGAGAACTAGAGATGAAAAAATATGTATGTCAGCCCTGTGGATACATTTATGATCCTGCTATCGGTGACCCCGATGAAGACGTTATGCCCGGTACAGCGTTTGAGGATCTTCCAGAAGACTGGGTTTGTCCAGTCTGTGGTGAGGATCAAAGTCATTTTGCCCCAATAGATGATACAGAATAACAACCATGCGCTATAACCTGTAGTTTCCGGTTTATGAATGGAGTGAATGAATGTGAATGAGATGTCCTGCCCCTGCCAGTGCGAAAAGGAGCCCTGTGCCCGCAAAGTGCCTATCTTTTCCTCTTTGTCCTGCGAAGATTTGTGTAAGGTCAGCTCCATGATCCGACACCGAAAATATCAGAAAGGCGAGGCCTTGATTGTGGAGGAGCAGGCTTCCGATACGCTGTACATTATTAAAAGCGGGCATGTCAAGCTGCTGAAGATGACGCCTCAGGGCAAGGAGCAAATTCTGCACATTCTGACAACTGGTGATTTTTTTGGCGAGTTGAATATTTTTAACAGCGATGAGCTGAGTAACTTTAGTGCGTATGCCTTAAAAGATACTGATATTTGTATGCTCACCAAGGATGATATGGAGCAGTTGATCCGCGACAATCCCGATATCTCTTTGAAGCTGCTCAAAACCATTACTAAACGCTTGGCACATACCGAAAACCTGGCTCAAAGCCTAGCTACCAAAGACCCGGAAATCCGCATCGCCTACATGATTCTTGAGCTTGGACATAAATACGGCAAGCCGGATGGTTCCTACATTAAAATAAACCTTCCCCTTTCACGCGAGGAAATGGCTAATTATGTGGGTGTCACCCGCGAAACCATCAGTCGCAAATTCGGAAAATTTGAACAGCTGGGGATTATTCATAGCAAGGGTACAAGAGAGATTACCATCTGCGATGTACAGAAACTGAACGAATATATGGATTGAGACACATAGATACAATGTTACTCTAACATGAGGACAACAAAAAACCGCTTCTTTAACTTATGGATTGTAGTTGATCTATCAACCACTTCCATTTCGTTAAAGGGCGGTTTTTACCGTATTTTATACTCCACTAACTATCAATTGTTGTGTTCACACTTGGGGAAGACGCACCCCATATAAGTTTCCCTGAAGGTGACTCCGATGGAAGCATGTCCTTGGGAGGGGCAGTCTCAATCGTGGTCGATTTGGAGCAATCCCACACTACTTTGACCAAATACCCAAACAACAACACATTCAACAATGATGTCACACACAAAATAATACCGTATTGATCCCGAGAGTTGGAGCTATAGAAAATATCGAAGGTGTTTAGGAAAATCGTAAGACTAAACCCACCCGCAAGCCACAAAAATCTGCGGTCTCGTAAATACAGATACGCCAGTACAGCTAACGCGGCCGCAGGGAACAAGTACCGTTCATGCATGCTGGAAGCGAAGGTAAATACACCTGCAATGAGCACCAGTGCAGCTGCCGCTGCAAATTGTGGTTTGCGACTACGGATATACATCCACCACGTAAACAGAGTCACCAGCACAATGCAGATCATACCCCATGTATGGTAACTGAACAGGAACAACGTTGTAGTGTCCTGCGTATAATTGCCACCGATCAGTGCAAAGAAATTATATGCGTTCACCGAAGCATACGGATACTCGCCGACCGTTCCCTTGTATAGGTCAAGCAGCCATAACGGCTCCTGCCCCCACGAAAATGGTAATATGACCAGAATGGTCGTCACAACGGCACCGCCAATGGACAACAGCCAAGGCTGTATTTTACGTTGTCTCAGCAGCTCAAAGAACAGAACAGGCCCATAAATAATTCCCTGTGGCTTCATCAATACGGCTACCGTAAACAATACGGCTGACCAGCCGACCCGGTTTTCCACAAGCAGCACAATCATGCCCACAATCAGCATAGTAAAGAAAGAATCCACCTGCCCCCAGAAGGTCGAATTGATAAATACAGCTGGGTTAAACACGTAGAATATAGCCAATCCAAGGCTTATTCCATAGCCGACCCGTTTGCTTGCCAACCGGTACAGCATGTACGCTGTCACGATATCGGCTAATATATTGGGAAGCCGCAGCAGTACGGACATGTAGGGACTGAAAGCATCCGTAGAGCCGATTTGACCGATCACATATAAAATATAAATATAGAACGGCGGATAATCACTTGATCCATTCGTGTAAAAGCCCGATAAGCTATCCGCTGCTGTCGTAGCCCAGTTCCGGAATAGCATTAAATCCATATGACCCGAGATCCATGGGGCGATCGCCATTCTTAAAAAGAACCCCACACCCAGCACTGTCCACAGCATCAGTCCCCGATTACGTTCCCCGAGCTTCCATTCACGAGCCCGAAAACGGTACGCAATAAACACGAATGCACCGAAGAACAAAGCAGCGAAAATCGCCAGCGGAGTAGCATAAGCAGATGAGGAGTTCCCACTTCGTCCACCACCCATACCACCGCCAGGACCGCCCATACCAGATCCGTTACCAGACATGCCACCGGGGCCTCTGTGCTGTCCGTCTCTGGCAACACCACTGCCGCCCGAAGACGTATCATTCCCGGCCGTTGTACCTTTGTCACCCGATGTCGATGTTCCCTCAGTGGAGGAGTTGGTAGGTTGCCCCGGTCCTCCCATACCTCCACCAGGTCCGCTTCCTCCTCCGAACCCGCCGGATGGGCCCTGTCTAACAGCCGCAGACTGGGACGCAGAACTACCTGAATAACTCCATAACGAAACGACACTAGCGACAGCAAACAATATGAGACTAAATAGAAGTATATATTTCAGACCGTTCGCTTTCCAAACGTTCAAATCCGATGCACCTCTCTCTGTTTCTATTTTCCCATATTGTATCTGCCTTAGCTTAGGACTTTGTGAGTTCTGGCTGAATGTTGGCTGAATACCGAATCATCACACTGAAGTTTGTCGTTCCAGCTCCATAATCGCCCTTTCCAGCTGAGATTGTGGATGCTTCAGCATGTTACCGTGACCGACAGCTAATAAAGATGGATTGAAACTCACCAGCTTTTTGGCGCTTTTCAGCGAAATTCCCTTGTTCCAGGTAGCCAGTGCCGGAAAAGGAAACAGCGGCTTAAGCCTTCCCGATACCGCTATACCACCTCGGGTCTGGAAGGCGTCGCCTGCAATCAACGCACGGGTACGAGTATCCAAAAATGCCATCGAGCCCGGCGTATGTCCTGGTGCGCTAATCGCCAACAGCGAACCTACATGATCCCCATCCTCCAGTAAAACGTCAGGCTGGGTAAGGATATGCTTCGGTACATCGCCTCGAATAGGAGTATCCGGTTCTCCTGCCTCCAACGATACATCGCCCTGTAGCAGCGGTGCGTCCCGCCTTGAAATGAACACTTGCGCGTCAGGATACCTTGCCTTGAGCTTATCCAACGCACCCACATGATCCCCATGGGCATGGGTAAGTACAATTCGAATAATCGGCTGCCCGATCTGCGCCGCAGCCTGCGCTATACCACGGGTACTGTATGGCAATCCGGCATCTACCAAGGTGAGCCCCTCTTTCTCCTCCACCAAATAACAGTTCACTGGGAACAGCCGGGGCATAAACGTCAATTGATACACATGCTGCACCTGAACAATACGCATTTTAGCTCATCTCCTTGTCTTAATTATAAACTAATCATATTAGTATTATAAATAATATAATTAGTTTTAAGCAAATATTTTTGCTGCTATTCAGCCGGAGTTGGAGCTGGAACTGCTACGGGGACGATCATACTGAGAAAACAGCAAAAAGCATCCCCGGGACTCTGCCCCCGGGGATGCCTCTCACAACAAGAATTAACCTTTTCCTCCTGTTATTAATAACGAAGCCTTCTTGGCTATTTCCTCTTTATCAAACGGAGTATTTCCAGATGCCCATAAATAACCAGCCTCATGTATGATATTGGCATAAATAGGTACATAAAAACTCTTCTCTGAGTCTGTACATATGTTATCTAAACTTTTCACTAAATATTTTTTCAGCTCAATTAACATTTTTTCTTTCAACAGAGGCGCAAGACTTAAATAGCTACGACGGCATTGAATTTTCGGTTGTTGATGAAAGTCACATACTGCTAGAACGAGTTGATTTATGGTGTCCTGATCGAACTCGACTACTCCTAATGTTCGTTTTTCAATGACGTTCGAAGCAGAGTCGTCAATCATGTAATCCAACATTTCGTACTTATCATTAAAATGGGCATAAAATGTAGCACGATTCACTTGGGCCCCTTTTGTTAGATCTGCTATTGTTATCTTTTCAAAATCCTTTTCATTCACTAAATTAACAAAAGCGTTAATCAACGATCTCTTTGTATGTGTCATTCGCATATTTTTCACTTTTGTCCCCACGTTCTGCCCTCCTTATTTGGCACATTTCAATTGTTGTTTCTATAGCAACATTCTCATTTAATTGTTGGTTGTTCCATATATTAAGCGGGCTTATACTTACTAAAACAACATATGTTGCTTTAAAATATATCACAAATAAGGAGTTCATATAAGATGAAAACTATTGCAATAATTGGTGCAGGACTCGGGTTAGGTTTATCTATCGCGAAAAAATTCGGGGCGCAAGGGTTTAAGGTAGCTTTAGTTTCTCGTAATCCAGAAAAATTGGAAATCATCACAAATGAACTAACAAGCCTGAATATTGTAGCGCGCTCTTATGTCACGGATATTACGGATTTGAACGCTTTAAAACAAGCCTTACTGGCTGCTAAAAAAGACCTAGGAAGTATTGATGTACTCGAATTCAGTCCTTATGCAGGATGGAGTAATTTCACAGATATTTTAGAAACAACGCCCTCAAGCGTCTTGGAACAAGTCAACAGCATTGTGCTTCCTGCAGTTCTATCCGTCAATGAAGTATTGCCTGACATGATCAGCAATGGTTCAGGCGCGATTCTATTTACAACGGGCATATCTGCCATGTTCCCTTTGCCCAGTCTTGGGAATGGTGGTATCGTGATGTCCGGTCTTCGAAACTATGCAACTAACCTGCATAATGAACTGAAAGAAAAAGGAGTTTTTGTAGGACACCTTTCAATCGGCACTTTCATACAAGCTGGTACGGCAGGAGATCCAGATATCATCGCAGAAGCTTGGTACAACTTATACGAGAAAAAGCATAGCTTTGAAGAAACATTCCCAAAAGAAATGGATCCAACCAAGCTGTAAAATTATTAAAGCGAGAAGATGACCATTGTGCCCGTCTTCTCGCTTTATGGTCATTTATAAGCGTCCTCTGCAACAACTTCATCCGTAATTACAGCCGGATTGCCTCAGCAATAGGCGTACTGCCAGACACCAAATTAATTGCACGTTGATACGTCTGCTGTTCCTCCAGCGCTGCTACCACCGCTGCCGCCACATCTTCACGAGAAATGGTGTGGCTGGTGAGCTCCTCACCGGTAGCAACTTTGCCGGTGCCCACATCATCCGTCAGACCACCCGGACGAAGAATCGTGTAGTCCAGGTTGCTCGCTTCCAACAGGCGGTCAGCGTAATGCTTCGCCACATAATACGGTTTAATGGATTCAGGCCACTGCTCCCGATTCTCCGCATGTAGGGCGCTGACCATAACGAAGCGCTGGATACCCGCTTGTTCGGCGGCTTCCATCGCCTTGACCGCTCCATCCAGGTCGATAAGCAGCGTTTTATCCGCTCCTGTTTTTCCACCGGAGCCTGCTGTGAATACGACAGCATCGCTGCCCTTTATAGCTGCGGCAATATCACCAACCGTCCCTTCGAGGTCAGCTACCACCGTTTCTGCTCCCAAACGTTCAAGCGCTTCGGCCTGATCCGAATGGCGGATCAACGCCTTTACGCGATGCGATTTATTTTGCCCCAGTAGGCGAACAAGATGTCTGCCTACTTTTCCATTTGCGCCAATCACCAGTACGTTCACTCATACCCCTCCTGTATTCGCAGTCTCTCATCTACATTATACAGATGTATTTTACCCTTCGGGTCTGCGACGCAATCATGTTAGCTGCATCAGGTTGAAATCAGACTTCTTTGGTAAGCTCGACATCTCGCTTTTGCCGCACACGCAGACCTGCCAAAAAGGTAGCCATCATCACCTCAATACTCCGGTCCACCTCCACAGGTAAACCAAAGCCGCCCTTTTGTTCAAGCGAGGCGAATCCATGAAGCAGACTACGGAATCCCCTCGCTGCATGAATGCAATCTTCTTCCTTGAAGCCATAACCACTGGACAGGACGGTAATGACCAGCTCGGCCACGCGATCCGCAGCCTGCCTCATTTCGGTATCATTTCGATCTGTTGCATACAGCATCGCTTCATACAAACCGGGTCGCTCCCGAGCATACCGCATATACGCCTTCCCCATAGCGGTCAGCGCATCTTCGCCCGCTCTACCCACCGCTGCGCTCATCAAAGCTTCCTCCAACTGTTCGAGGCTGTGCAATGCCAGTACTTGGCGCAGTCCGTTCAATCCGTTCACGTGGTTATACAAGGACGGAGGGCGAATGTGGAGTTTTTGAGCCAGCGTGGTGAGCGTGACATCCCCCATCCCTTGTTCATTGGCAATGTCCTCGGCAGCCCGCAGGATATCTTGCAACTTTACTCCGTTTCTAGGCGACATCATCCTGTCTCCTTTCATCGAATTTCTATGTAATCCGGTTCCTTATACCTATACAGAATTGATCCAGATTCTATTTTAACTAATCCTGTTAGTTTATACAAAGAAGATGCCGTTTACAACAGCCGGCCTGCATTGAACCTTTATAGAAGAGCATAGCAGTCATTACTGATATAATAAAAAAATAAGATCATAGAACGGATCTGATCCCTTTCTCGATCCCCTACAAAGGAGCTAGCTATATCTATGGAATCCAAGCCACTTCCAGCTATTGAATTCAATCACATTATCAAATATTTCGCCGGGTCTGGACAGCAACGTGCTGTTCTGAACGGGATTACGGCAAAAGTTTCCCCCGGCAAAATCACCACGTTGGTCGGTCCATCGGGGTCTGGTAAAAGCACGTTGCTTTCACTGTGCAACCTCCTAATGACACCGGATGAAGGGGACATCCGTGTCCTCGGCAAACCGATATCGGAGTGGGAGATCCCTGAACTAAGACGGAGAGTAGCATTGGTTTTTCAGGATGCCCCCATGCTTCAGGGAACTGTCCTGTACAATCTCCAAACCGTAGAACGGCTGCACGGTACAGTGCTGGATGATCCTGCCGGCCTGTTGGAACGCGTAGGACTCACCCACGATCTGTTGGAACAAAAGGCGCAGGAACTGTCCGGTGGACAAAGACAGCGCTTGGCCTTGGCGCGGACGCTCGCGAACCGCCCGGATATTTTACTGCTGGATGAGATTACTTCTGCACTGGACCCCGCCTCAGTCAAAGAGGTTGAGGAACTGCTGCTGCAAATGAACAAAGAAGAGGGAACAACGATGATCTGGATTACGCATCATATGGAACAAGCACGCAGGGTAGGCCACGAGACATGGCTGATGATCGACGGAAGACTGGTAGAACAAGCGGATACGGAGACATTTTTTAATACTCCACAGCATAGTGAGACCCGCAGGTTTGTAGCAGGAGAATGGGTATGACGATTGTTGCCTTGATTCTCTCTCTCGGTTTTGTATTTATCGCCATCGTCATGTCCAAATCCTTCAAACTCGGTCTGGACCGAGACATTATCATCGCCACAATCAGAGCGTCGATTCAACTGCTGGCGATTGGATATGTATTACATTTAATTTTTGGGATGCAAAGCTACGGATTTATCGTATTATTCATTCTGCTCATGATTACCGTAGCCTCACAAAATGTTGCGCGCAAAGGACGATTTATCCCCGGTCTCATGTGGAAGTCATTCCTGACGCTGCTGTGTGTGGAAATCGTTACGCAGGCGTTCCTGATTGGCCTGCATATTATTCCGGCGACAGCCCGATATATGATTCCGATTAGCGGCATGATCATTGGCAGCTCCATGATTTTGTCCAGCCTGCTGGTGTCCCGGCTCAAGTCGGAAGTTCTGCTGCGCAAGCCTGAAATCATGCTCATTCTGGCGCTAGGCGGCACGCCTAGACAAGCCATCTTCCCTATACTCAAGGATTGCATACGTTCCAGTATGATTCCAACCATTGAGGGGCAGAAAACGCTGGGGCTTGTCCAACTTCCCGGCATGATGACCGGACAAATCATCGCAGGTGCCAATCCGATTGCCGCCGTGCGTTTGCAATTGCTAATCGTATTCACTACCATGACCTCTGCTATTTTGACCAGCGTGCTGCTCAGCTTGTTCATTTATCCGGCATTATTTACCCGCCAGCAACAATTGAACACAGAAGCATGGGAACGCTGATCGAGGCGGATATATCCAGTTATTTACCAGCTTCTATAAAAAAGTAGACATGTTTAATTCCTGACATGAAGGTTAATAGATACACGAACACGCTTTACTAAAATTCGATGAGGAGTGATTGAACATGGCTAACAACAACCAAAATGGCAAACTGAGTCGCGAAGAAGCAGGACGTTTAGGTGGAGAAGCTACTGCTAAAAATCACGACAAAGAATTTTATCAGGAGATTGGCGAAAAAGGTGGCGAAGCCACTTCCAAAAACCATGACAAGGACTTCTATCAAGAAATCGGACGCAAGGGCGGTGAAGCCCGTGGCAATTCAGACCAGAGTGATAGCGACGGGAAAATGAGCAGGGAAGAAGCAGGCCGCAAAGGCGGCGAGGCCCGCGCCCGTCAGCGTAGAAATAACTGACAATAGGGAGTAGTGGTTGGTGCAATTGCAATGTAGAGGCACAGACTGCGTATAAACACGAAGTATAGTGGACGTTTATGTTATAAAAGCCTATCTGCCGTTGTTTTGGCAGATAGGCTTTTTGTGTGAAAGTTACTTTCGTCAACCGATCATACACCTTACAATATACATAAACAGGTTAATTAACCAATCATACATAAAATGAAAGAATGGATTATAGGAGGTTTGCGCGAATGTTGATTACAAAGAATAAAACGGCTGCAACTATTTTAAGAATTATATTTTTTTCACTGATTTTCAGCTGGATTTATTATTATTCAGGTCATCACTCAGCAGAAACCGCTAAATTAGTTAAAACTACAGATGATTACTTGGTCATACAGAGAGATGCTTCTAACGGAGGTGAATATAAAGAATTATATATTTCCTCAAAGTCTGTGATCCCTCCTCTGGTTATAGGCAAACAATATTATTTCGTATCTGATCAAAGGTACTTTCAACGCCCATATATCCGTTATGTAGAGGAGTAAAATAGAACAAGACAACAAGGACTAACATAGCCCTTGACTAAAGCTTCATGAATAATACAAAAGAGTGCATGCAACTCAAGTCAAATATTCCTGTATTCCGGCTGTTAAGATGGAGTCGAAAGGAGGGAACCCTCGTGTACGAATGGAACGAAATGGTCCAGCTCATGATCGATTGGATTGATAATAATCTTACTTCAGCACCTTCGTTGTTGAGAATGTCCGATCAGTTAGGCTACTCCCCTTACTACTGTACAAAACAGTTTCATTCTCTTACAGGAATGACGTTAAGGGATTATGTGTGGATGCGCCGGATTAGCCGTGCTGCACTGGAACTCCGGGATAGCAATGTCCGCATCCTCGATGTTGCAGTAAAGTATGGGTTTTCTTCACAGGAGGCTTTTACACGGGCATTTGTAAAAGCGTTTGAGGTAACTCCGGCTGTATACCAGAAGGAGCCCCGACCTATCCCGTTAGCCATTCGCGTTGAGGTGTTCTCTCCTTATCATTACCATTTGAAGGAGCGGGATAAGATGGTTAAGGATCATTTGCAAGAAGCTGAAGTCAAAATCGAGCGTATACCAGCACACAAATTTATTGGAATTTGGGATACTTCTTCACGAAACTACGGTGATTTCTGGAGAAACGGTCACAATTGTGATGAAATTTGCGGAACATTGGAAAGCATGTCTCATCTCAAGCTTCCCGAACAATTGGGCCAAACTGCGGGCTGGTTCTATCAGGATGGTCAGAAGGGCTATCTCTATGGAATACCGGTCGCCGCTGACTATGCCGGAGAGATTCCCGCAGGAATGAAGTGCCGGGACATCCCCGAATCAGATTACCTGGTGTTTTTTCACCCGCCCTTTAATTATTTAAAAAACAATGGAGACGTTATGAGAATGGTGGAGGAGAAGGCTTGGAACTTTGACCCTAGCAGCCTGGGGTATGAATGGGATGAGGAAACGAAGCAGGATTATCAGCGGCATTTCCCAGAAGGATATGGCTACGCAGTGTTACGTCCAGTGAAAAAAGTGTAGAGAAAAAGAATCCGAAGAAGCCGCTACGATCAGGGTGCTGTTCATCGTCTTGCTAAAGTCTGTTGAAAAATAATAACAGTCTATTACTAACGGGTCCCATTTTGAGGTGCAATACACATCGAATTGACATTGTGGACACAATACGATGTAAATATAGAATAAACCGATCACTGAATCATACAGTTGTCGGTTTATTCTTGATCAGTATTTTTATTTTGCAAGTAACTATCAATGATTTTAACCCAATCCGGTAACAACGCCACATGGTGTTTTATCGTTTCACTATCTGATTCCAATACAATCACGCCATCTGAGCTGCTGTTGTCAATGACAATTAAATGATCGATAAGTTTAAGATGTAAGAGAAGATTGTCCAGTGAGGTCTGATGCCGTCTTATAATATCAGCGGTATCAATGTGGTGACCCCCATTTCGAACTCGTGCAGCAACTCGCTCGATATTAAGACGATAATCACCAAGGCCCACATAAAACATAATAACTTCAAAGCCCTTTTCTTTTGCCACTCGCATTTGTCGAATCACATTGCCACCAGCAAGTGTCGTCTCTACGGTAAAATCTCGTTTATTTCTTATACAATCCCGCGCTAGCTTAATCGCTTCCTTTCCTGCCGATACTTTGTGTCGATCAGGGTTTTCACGATCAATCCCTCGCGCTAACGCATCTGGATCGATATTAACACTTACACCAAGTTTATCAACGATTAGATTACGAATTGTACTCTTACCACTTCCGTTGTTTCCTGCGAATACAAACATAGTAGCAAACGGCTCACTCATGATAAAATATCCTGTTCTTTAATTCGTTCGACTTGACCATTACTGTACTCTTTAACAAATTGACCATCCGGCGTTTTGTAGACAATATATGTGCCATTTGCTTTAGCGTCTAGTTTTGCTCTATCTCCAGTTAGTTTGATTAGCTTGCCTAGGTCGTGTGTACGATTCATTCAGTCATCACCATCCCATACAATTCATATATCGAGAGTATATCACAAATCGAAAAGTCTGAAAGAATCCAGCGTCACTCAAAACCACACGAATACCGTACGTCTAAAAATCGTGACAAGTAAATAGGATCGAAATATCGTTCTTTTTAATACATTTTAATAAATAAATTTGGAATAAATGCTACTTCCAGCTTTTTGATTCGTCTATAACAACAAATACACTTGCGGAGGTATAGGCAATGAAATCTTTTCGTTTTTGGCTGGTCCTACTCTCATGTCTAGTTATTACTGTAAATATTACGGGGTATGACGACTATAATATACTATTGCTACCATTAGCCCGCTAGTTTGGATGTATGAATCATTTCGATTTGTGCGAGAGGCAGACATCCCCATAGCCATTGTTTACTTCACTACCCTAGTTTTCTGGTATCTCATTGGATACGCTTTGGACCGTATGATTAGAAAATTGAAAAATTAAAATCACTTGAAATTATCTTCCAAAATATTGTCTACCTTCTCAGGCTCGTACTCGATCGTTCTGTAGTCAGGTGATGAAGGAATCATATTGATCACAACATTTCTCATTTGTAGCTTGTACTTTCCTTCCTCAAAAGCAAGAACATGCTTAATGGAAGGTAACTCCATATCCTCATACTTCGTTATCGACGAAACAACAATCTTGGAAGGGTTAGAATCATCCACAGACACGATACGATAATCAATCGGTGTTCCCTGAGCTTTTAGAAAGTTAAGCCGTGCCTGTTCTGTTTTAAAGCGATAATCATCAGACAGTGAAAGCATCTTATCGTAATCCCGACTCATAGAAGCGTTCATATATTCTGAAAATGTCGAGACAGCAGCCTCTTTGGGCTTATCGGGAAGTTTATAAGGTTCCTTATCCCCTCCAAAACCTGTAGCAATTACAGTCAAAATCCCTCCGAGGACAACCAAGCAAGCCAACTTATTACGCGATACAAGCCTCAATAAATAAAACCCCCTTTGTTGTAAATTTTACCACCTATTTTCAACGTATCTCAACTTAAAAAGCCACTGTAAAACGCGGTATAACTTTTTGTAAAACCCCATTCATTTAAATCCAAAGCCATTCTTTTAATATAATTTTATTTTAACGTTAATACTCACTGAACACCTTTGTTACCTTATGTAATGTCGCCTTCCCATCCTGTAAACTAAGTTCCATCAAGCGATAACCGCTGGATCATAGAGAGGATGAGATATTTATGAGTTTGGATAATAGAGTTTTTGCGATACAAGCTGGTCTGGACGGACGTGTAAATGCAGTTATAGATCAAACCCTTGCCGAGAAGCGCCTGGTCGGCGCAGTCGTCATGATATATATGGATGGTTCACCCGTGTATGTCCGAGCGGCGGGGCTGGCTGATCGAGAAGAACAACGTCCTATGCATGAGGAGGCTTTATTTCGGCTTTCTTCTGTATCCAAACCGATTGTATCGACTGCGGCTTTGGTTTTGGCAGCCCAAGGATTGATTAAGCTCGATGAATCTATTGAACGCTGGTTGCCCGATTTTCGCCCCCGATTAATCAGTGGTGAGCAGCCCTCCATTACAGTACGCCAATTGCTGACACATACTGCCGGGTTGACCTATGGCTTTTTAGAGGAAGAAGGTGGCGGTTTCTATCATCGTGCAGGCGTATCAGATGGCATGGATTTTTCAAATCTTACGCTGGAAGAGAACTTGCAACGTTTGGCTTCTGTGCCTCTGTTATATACACCGGGTAAAGCATGGGGATATTCGATTGCTACTGATGTGCTAGGCGCGATCATTAGCCGTGTATGTGGCACAACCCTTGATGCAGCTGTTAAAAAGCTCGTTACAGAACCTCTCGATATGCACGACACCAGTTTCGCGGTCGCGGATGCTGGACGGCTTGCGGCTCCTTATGTCAACGATATATCAGAACCCCGGCGGATGCGTGAGCTTGAGGTTGCGCAGGTTTTTGAAGGCACCGCAGGACTTCGTTTTCAGCCTGCACGAGCCTTTGATTCCACGGCTTTCCACTCTGGTGGCTCGGGTATGATTGGCAGCGCAAAAGATTTCATGCGGCTGCTGGAAACACTGCGAAACGGCGGCAATCCGTTACTTTCAGAGGAATGGGTCCGTGAAATGGGCACCATCCAGACCGGGAACCTTCCCTTGGCAGGCTGGCCGGGGCGGGGCTTTGGACTAGGATTCACCGTACTCCAAAATCCCGACGAAAGTGGAACAGCAGAATCACCCGGAACGTGGCGACTCGGAGGAGCTTATGGCCATTCGTGGTTCGTTGATCCCACACTAAGACTTAGTGTGGTCGCCTTTACCAATACAGCATTCGAAGGGATGTCAGGTCCGTTTACAACTGAGCTTTGCCAAGCCATTTACGGTAGCTCAAATAGGGTCTAATAAAGTGGGGGTTACATGTTTATGGTCTACAGGCGAGGACAGGACAATTAACGTGGTAGAGTGCCCGTGCTTTCCACACTCATCCCCGAACTGCTCCAGCTTGAGCATAGACTCAACCATGACTTTCAGTAAGTAATTTTGCTCACCGCTGATTCTATGGCATTCAATGACTTCGGGTGCAGATTGGCAAAACTCAACAAATGAATTGCATTGATTCGTATGCACGAGCACGTGAGCCATGATCGGCTTTCCAACTTTCTCATGTGAAACTATGGCACGATACCCGGCGATAATACCTTTATCCTCCATGCGCCGCACTCTTTCCGTTACGGCAGGCTGGGAAAGCCCAACCTCCTTACCCAGCTCGGTCATGGAGATACGCGCCTGGTTTTGTAGACACAACAAAATTTTATGATCCACTTGATCCATCAAATCCATCTCCTTAAGTCCAAGGTAATATTACAAAAACACAATTATTATTATGTATTATTCCGAATATTGCCTTATTATTTTATGATTTAATGAAATATTAGCACGCAAAATCAAGGACGTAAAGCAGGAAGAAGTGGAGAAGGAATGAAACTAATGAAATATAGTAAGCCCCTGCTTTTCATTGCGCTTGGCCTATTTGGTGTATACACGATCGAGTTCGGTGTGGTTGGCATTTTGCCAGTCATCATTGAACGTTTTCATATTACGGCAGCCCAGGCCGGGTTTCTTGTCAGTTCATTTGCATTGATCATCGCGCTGTTCGGTCCCTTCATGGTGCTATGGATGTCCAGGTTTAACCGCAAGCGAATCATGACAATGTCGTTGTTTGTTTTTGCCATAACAAGCTTGCTGTCAGCCTATACATCCAACTTTTATCTACTAGTCATTTTACGTATCATTCCGGCTCTGTTTCACCCGGTGTATTTCTCGCTTGCCTTTGTCGCTGCCACTGCGTTGTATCCCCCGGAAAAAGCAACGCAAGCTTCTGCCAAAGCCTTTCTCGGCACGAGCATGGGAATGGTACTCGGTATTCCAATTACAGCCTATATCGCCAATCAATTTTCATATGAGGCCTCCTTCTGGTTTACTGCGGTAGCGAATGGGATTGCAGGGATCGGTATTTTATTTATGCTGCCGGATACACGACAAGCCGAAATGTCCTCCTATCGGAAGCAGCTTGGCATTTTGCGTAAGGTATCGCTGTGGCTCAATATCGGGGCGGCTACTTTTATTTTTGCAGCCATGTTCTCGGTGTATAGCTATTCTGCCGAATATTTGGGGCAAAATACAGGGATGAGCAGCAATGTTATCAGTTTTCTGCTTATTATTTTCGGCATCGGCGGAATGCTCGGCAATCTATTGGCTGGCAAGCTCATGGGCTTGCATAAGGTACGCACCGCTCTTTTTCATCCAGTAGCCTTGGGAGGCACCTATTTGCTGTTGTACGGGATCAGTTCCTCATTTATCCCTACGCTCTTCATCATTATCGTGTGGGGGGCCGTTCATACCAGCGGACTGATTGTCGCCCAGATTTGGGTGATTGATGAGGCCAAAGAAGCTCCCGCGTTTGCCAACAGTCTTTATATCTCGTTTATTAACCTAGGGGTCTCACTGGGCTCACTGGCAGGGGGGTGGTTTATTGCCAGAGCGGGGATCCATGGGACGCTGTGGAGCGGTTTGCTGTTCGCCATGCTGGCGATGGTATGCATCGGGTCTAAAGTGATTTATCCACGTATTTTGCGAAAATATAAAGGGTTAGATGTGCAAAGCTAAAGAGTTGCAAGAGGCAAGCCTGTTATCATAAAAAACCAGTTCAACACTTTGTATGGTGTTGAACTGGTTTTTGTTTAAAAATTGATTCCTGCCTGTCGGATTGGATCAGAATGAAACACGCACTTCGTTGCGAATTAGATCAACGTATAACCGCCATCCGGGAACAGCACGCTTCCGGTGGTAAACTTGTTTGTCATCAGATACAACACAGTATGTGCGATTTCCTCATTATACCCCACTCGACGGAGCAAGGTTACTTCCTTGTATTCCTCAAAAGCCTGTGCCCGCTGCTCACCCTCAGGGCCGTCTCTCCTGATCGTTCCAGGGGATACGACATTAACCCGTACTGGGGCCAATTCTACTGCCAACGCCTTGCCCAAACTTTCAATCGCGCCGTTAGCCGCTCCATATGTAGCACCAAACCCCATCGGTCGTTGACTGAAAGCCCCGGACATAAGGACGATCGAGCCGTCCTTGGAGATATGCGGTACCGCATGCTTGGCAGCAAAATATTGCGGCCAGAATTTCCCTTCGAACGGGGTTTTAGCCTTTTCCGTATCTATCGTGATCGGACCACGCGTGTAGCTGGCACCCGGTGTAAACAGATGGTCGAATGCTCCAACTTTTTCAAAAAACGCTTGAACCTCTTCCTCTATCTGATTATTCAGTTGGAAGGTTTCCACCGATTCGGCAGGGATGACCTTCTTCGCCTGCTCCAGTTTTTCTGCGGAACGCCCAGCGATCACAATGCTTGCCCCTTGCTTTGCTGCTTCTATGGCTGTTGCCAGCCCTATACCTGCACTGCCGCCAATCACGACGACACGTTGATTATGTAAATTCATATTATTCTCAGCTCCTTTATAAGGATTATATCATAACTATTTTAAAGACATACTTATTTTTATTCGAATAGGCTTTCCTGCACCGTGCTTTTGCGATAGGATGTCGGCGATTGGCCCGACCAGCGCTTGAATTGTCTGCTAAAATGCGCAATATCCCCATAGCCGAGCATATCGGCAATTTGTTGCACCGACCATTGCGGATCAGCCAACAGCAACTTGGCCTCATGCAGCACAAGCCCGGATAGATATACACGGGGAGATACGCCGAAAACGCTACGGAATACACGATTACAATGGGACACGCTAATACCTAGCTCGGATGAAATCCCCTCGATCCCATCCTGCTTTTCCACCGAGCCGGCCTGTCCATAAGGCTGATTCACTCTGCCCTGAAGACGACTGGCAATCTGATGGGCAAGCTCTGCCTGCACATATCCACGCCCCGGCAGATGGGCCGCTTCACTGGATACAGCCTCCCATAACGTTGCGAACAGTTCAAACACAGCAGATTGAATCCGCATTCGCTTTGCCACCGAATCACTACCTACTCCTATGTCTTCCGGCGCTGAAAGATCGAGCAACTTGCCCAGCGCTGGTCCCATCTGCCCTGCCACTGTTCCTTCAGCTGGAAACAGCACCTGCTCCAGACGACTCAGGAGCGAGAGAAACAGCTTATCATCAATATCGAAATGCATACAAAAATACGTAAATCCCTCTCCGTTACTATGGCTGGAGTGGACAATCCCCGGTCGCAGCAGCACCAGATCACCCTGTCGCTGGGTATAGCTGCGACCATCCACAACCATGATCTGTTCTCCCGCAAGCACGATGTTAATCTCATATTGAGGATGCTCGTGTAGCGGATAGCTCCACTCTCTTCCGACACTTCGTGTATGAATAGCAAACAAATTGACTGTGGTTCGCACATCGGGAAAAAAGAATTCCTCTCTGGCAACTGTAAGGTCTGGATGATGGGGGCGCTTCGGTAAACGTGATGTCGACATGTTTTCCCTCCTGGCTTACTTGCATGGATATACTCCAGTATATCGCTTTCAGCGCGATTTGGATAAATAGTTGAGCGATTTGACAATGGTTCCCCACCACATGACATGCTAGGCTCTAAGTGAAGTTACTCAAAGTTAAACTTTATCATGAAAGGGGTTTCATTATATGTCGAAAAATATATTTTATAACACACAGCATGCACCTATCGGTTCTTTTTCCAGCTTTACACTTGGGTTTAAGGGTAATCGCGGCGGACTTGGTTTGGAGCTGGGCAAGCCTGCCGATGAAAATGTATATATCGGGCTGCAATCCAGAGATGGCGGAGTATACGAGGCGCTTCCCTTTTTTACATCCACACAGGATGAAAGTGCCCGCTACGACGTGGAGAAAAAGGGTAAACGAACGGAACCGCTGCTTATGGCCTTTGCCGATTCAGACATTACCCGTGAGCTAAAAGCAGGAACGGATACATGGCAGGCTGGCGATTTGACGTTCCGGCTGTACTCTCCTGTTCGCCCAGTGCCCGAGCCGGGAACCGCGGGTATGGATGAGCTGCGGGCAGCGTTGGCCCCGGCGGTATTCGCCGAGCTAACCGTCGATAACACACAGGGGACTGCAGCGCGAAGAGCTTTTTTCGGCTATCAGGGCAGTGATCCGTATAGCGGCATACGCATTATAGGAGAAGATCCGCGTAGGGACGCTACGGATTCTACCCAATTAGAGGAAAGACTCACAGGCATCGGCCAAGGACGAAGCACAGCCATTGTGACCAACAGCAGTGAAGCGGTACCTGCCAGCGGATTTGCAATGGAGAAGCTGCTTGGGGAGACCATGGCCGAGAATTTATCCTTTGGCCTGGGCGCGACGGGTGCGCTTCTGATGGACGTTCCCGCAGGTGAGAAGCGCACATATGCCTTCGCCATATGCTTCTATCGCGGCGGCATTGTGACAACAGGCATTGAAGCGTCGTATTACTATACCCAGCTGTTCAAGGATATTGAAGACGTGGGAAGCTATGCTTTGAAGCATTTTTCAAACCTGACCGCAGCCTGTGTTCAGGCTAATCGCTGGATGGAGTCGGCCGACCTGAGCCCGGACCAGGAATTTATGCTCGCTCAGGCGATCCACAGCTACTATGGCAGCACCCAACTGCTTAGTCACCAAGCGGATGGAGAACCGATCTGGGTTGTGAACGAAGGCGAGTATCGGATGATGAATACACTCGATTTGACGGCAGATCAGCTCTACTATGAATTGATTTTAAATCCATGGACGGTACGCAACGAGCTGGAGTGGTTTGTCCAAAGGTACAGCTATCGGGATGAGGTACGCTTTCCGGGAGAGGAACATACCTATACCGGTGGTATCACGTTTACGCATGATATGGGCGTGGCAAACGTGTTCTCCCGGCAGGGGTACTCCTGTTATGAGCTGGCTGGGATTGACGACTGCTTCTCTTACATGAGCCATGAGGAACTGGTGAACTGGCTTTGCTGCGCCACGGTATATATCGAGCAGACACAGGATCAGTCATTTACGACACGTATGCTGCCTGTCTTGTGTGACTGCTTCGAAAGCATGCTGCGGCGGGATCACCCCGACCCGGCACAACGAAACGGCTTGATGGGCTTGGACAGCTCTAGAACCCGGGGAGGCGCGGAAATTACGACCTACGACAGTCTGGACGTATCTCTGGGTCAGTCTCGCAACAACATTTATCTAGGCAGCAAATGCTGGGCAGTATATGTTGCACTGGAAAAGATATTTGCCTCAAAAGGGCTTAACTCCCTCTCACAGGAGGCTGGCTTACAGGCGGACAAATGCGCAGCAGCGATCACAGCACATATGACAGACAAAGGTTATATTCCTGCAGTTATTAAGGAAGGTAATGATTCGCAGATTATTCCTGCCATTGAGGGGCTGATCTTCCCTTATTTTACAGGATGTGAGGCTGCGCTTAAGCCTGATGGACGGTTCGGTGGATATATCCAAGCACTGCGGCGTCATTTGGAAACTGTACTGGTACCGGGAGTTTGTCTGTTTGAAGACGGAGGCTGGAAGCTGTCCTCGACCAGTAACAACTCCTGGCTGAGCAAAATCTATCTGTCACAGTTTATTGCCCGCGAGCTGCTGGAGCTGCCTTCGGAAGAAGCTGGGCAGGCCGCAGATGCTGCCCATGCCTCATGGCTCCTTCACCCTGAAGAATCCTATTGGTGCTGGAGCGATCAGATACTCTCCGGTATTGCTCACGGCAGTAAATATTATCCGCGCGGAGTTACCGCTATTTTGTGGCTGTATGAAGGCAAGGGCAACCGTCTGACTCTCCCTGAGCATATGAGTCAGGATCAGGAACAGCATGTCTGAGGATCATCTTCACCTGCCCAAAAGGAGGTTCCAATATGAGCAAGCTGATGGATATGCCAAAAGAGAGCGGCTATGCGGCTTGGCTGCATTACAGCCGCAATAGTAAGGTAGAAAAGCTGCCCGCTTGGTGCAGGGTCATCGTGGTCCATGGGACAGATGAAGTGCTTCAATCGGCTGCGAGTGAGCTTCAGCACGGATTGACCTCCATGTTTGGACAGCAGCCGAAGATCAGCGCCGTTCCTGTGAATACGCCATTCATTGCGCTGGGTACGTTCCCAGAGCATCCTTTGGTCGCAGAACGATTCAGCGCAAAAGAACAGGCAGAAGTGAGCGCAGAAGGCTACCGAATTCGCGGGATAGAGATGCCAGATCCGGCATATTCAGCTTCGCACGGTAACGATGATATCAAGGGACAGTACGTTACAATCGCGGGGCAGACCTCCAAAGGCGTATTGTACGGAGTCTTTCATCTGCTGCGCTACCTGCAGGGAGGACTAGACGGGAAGTTGAAGCCCACCACCGAATCAGTGCACGTCCCCATTCTAGACCAATTATCCAACCCTGCTAATTCCATCCGCATGATCAATCACTGGGATAACATGGATGGTAGTATTGAACGCGGGTATGCGGGTGGCTCTATTTTCTATGATAATAATGCCTTTACTACAAATATGGAGCGCCTGCGAGACTATGCCCGTCTACTCGCTTCTGTAGGCATTCAAGCACTATCCATTAACAACGTGAATGTCCATCAGGTAGAGACCGAGCTGATTACAGATAAATTCCTACCGGATGTGGCTAAAGTAGCTGCGGTATTTCGCGCCTATGGCATACAGATCTACTTGAGCATTAACTATGCCAGTCCTATTCAGCTCGGTGGGTTAACCACCGCCGATCCCCTGGAACCAGCTGTAGCTGAATGGTGGCAGACCAAAGCCCAGGAAGTTTACGCCGCCGTTCCTGATCTGGGTGGTTTTGTGGTCAAAGCCGATTCCGAAAATCGGCCTGGACCGTTCAGCTACGGGCGCCATCACGCCGATGGAGCCAATATGCTGGCAGATGCGTTGCAGCCCTATGGCGGACGTGTGATTTGGCGCTGCTTTGTCTACAACTGCAAGCAGGACTGGCGCGATCGCAAGACGGATCGGGCCTGCGCAGCCTTTGACCATTTTAAACCGCTGGATGGATTATTTCGGGAAAATGTCATTTTACAGATCAAAAATGGTCCCATGGATTTTCAGGTGCGGGAGCCTGTCTCCCCCCTGTTCGGTGCGCTGGAATCCACTCAGATACTGCTGGAATTTCAAATTGCGCAAGAGTACACCGGGCAACAGAAACATCTATGTTACCTTGTTCCCCAATGGAAGGAAGTATTGGATTTTGACACCTACGCCCAAGGAAAAGGCTCCACCATCAAGCGTATCGTGAGTGGCGCTCTGCATTCTCCCAAGCATACCAACTATGGAATAGCCGCTGTATCCAATATTGGTGCAGACACCAATTGGACCGGACATTTGCTCGCCCAATCCAATCTTTATGGCTATGGTCGGCTGGCATGGGACCCGGATCTGTCCGCAGACGAAATCGCTGATGAGTGGGTTCGGCTGACGTTTGGCAGACAAGGGAATAGCGACGGCGGCACAGATTTAATTTCTACCCTTAAGCAGATGCTGCTCGATTCATGGAATGTCTACGAATCCTACACCGCCCCTCTCGGGGTCGGCTGGATGGTCAGTCCCGATCACCACTATGGGCCGGATGTAGACGGGTACGAATATTCCATGTGGGGCACCTACCATTTTGCTGATTGCAGGGGGATCGGGGTAGATCGCACGACCGCAACCGGAACGGGCTATGCAGGACAATATTTTTCTCCCAATACTGATATCTACGAATCTACGGACACCTGCCCGGATGAGCTGCTCTTATTCTTTCACCATGTTCCTTATACACACTTGCTCCACTCCGGCCAAACTGTCATACAGCACATTTATGATACCCATTTTGAAGGTGCAGAACGTGCGGCCCATCTCCGAGACACATGGGTTAGTCTACGAGGGCAACTGAATGCTGCCATGTATGAACAGGTGCTGGAGCGGCTGGAGCATCAGGCAGAGCATGCCAAAGAATGGCGGGATCGGATCAATACGTATTTCTACCGTAAAAGCGGCATTTCCGACCAGAAGGATCGCCCTATTTATTAAGTAAGCAACTATTAAACAAGCTGCCTCGGCAATACTTTCATACAGACTGGAACAAGGCTTTTATACGCTTAGGTTCACTTTCTCCTATACTGGCATTGGCTCGCACATCACTAAAAGGCATGCGTCTTACTCAGACCTATGCCTTATTTTTTTGTCTGAATACTTTTAAGCACACGGTTGCTTACGTAAAATGTCATATTTGTCCACCCTGAGTGTGCAATAAATTCTTCTTTTTATGCAACCGCTTGCTTTATACTATTTTTGTAGACGTTTACAAAATGTTGTCGAATTAGACTATGCTTTGGGGAGGATGATCGGTTTGACCTTGTATCGAAGTCTATGGAAAAAAGGGTGCCTGATGCTATTAAGCATTGTGCTATCTCTGACCGCCTTTATTGGCTCACCCTCCAATACGGCAAGCGCAGCGGTTGCTGATGATTTTCAGGCTTCTGTCATGGGGCCGCTGGCGAAAATTAATGACTGGGGTGCCTTCAAAAAGCAACTGCAAACGCTGAAAAGTAACGGTGTGTATGCTATTACCACCGACGTCTGGTGGGGCCATGTGGAGAGCGCAGGAGATAACCAGTTCGATTGGAGCTACTACAAGACCTATGCAGATGCCGTAAAAGAAGTGGGATTGAAGTGGGTTCCTATTATCTCTACGCATAAGTGTGGGGGAAATGTGGGGGATGATTGCAACATCCCGCTACCAAGCTGGCTGTCTAGCAAGGGCAGTGCAGATGAAATGCAGTTCAAGGACGAAAGCGGTTTTGCCAATAACGAAGCCCTCTCTCCATTATGGAGCGGGACTGGTAAACAATATGATGAGCTGTATGCCTCATTTGCTCAAACCTTTGCTAGCTACAAAAGCATCATTCCCAAAATTTATTTAAGCGGTGGGCCCTCTGGAGAATTGCGATATCCTTCATACTATCCGGCAGCGGGATGGAGTTATCCTGCACGGGGCAAATTCCAAGCCTACACTGAAACAGCCAAAAATGCGTTCCGCACGGCCATGAATGAAAAGTATGGATCAATGGACAAGATTAATGCAGCCTGGGGTACCAAGCTGAGCAGCCTTGGCCAAATCAATCCACCGACCGACGGGGACGGATTTTACACGAACGGCGGGTATACTTCCACGTATGGGAAGGATTTTCTGTCGTGGTACCAAAGCGTGCTTGAGAAGCATCTGGGCGTCATCGGAGCTGCTGCACACAAAAACTTCGATTCCGTGTTCGGTGTCCGTATCGGAGCCAAGATTTCCGGTCTGCACTGGCAGATGAACAATCCTGCCATGCCTCACAGCACAGAGCAAGCAGGTGGATATTATGATTACAACCGTCTCATCGAGAAGTTCAAAGATGCGGATCTGGATTTGACCTTTACTGCTCTGGAGATGAACGACAGTGGTACAGCACCAAATTATTCCTTGCCGTCCACATTAGTAGATACTGTCTCCTCGATCGCTAATGCCAAGGGTGTTCGCCTAAATGGTGAAAATGCACTCCCAACAGGCGGTAGCGGCTTTCAAAAAATCGAAGAAAAAATCACAAAGTTCGGTTATCACGGCTTTACACTTTTACGCCTCAACAATCTCGTCAACAACGACGGCTCACCAACCGGTGAGATGAGTGGATTCAAACAGTATATCGTAAACAAGGCCAAGCCCGGCGATAACGGTGGCGGTACAGGCAACAAGGTAACGGTATACTACAAAAAAGGCTTCAACTCACCTTACATTCACTACCGTCCGGCTGGCGGAAGCTGGACTGCTGCGCCTGGTGTGAAAATGCAGGATGCCGAGATTAGCGGCTATGCCAAAATTACCGTCGATATCGGGTCTGCCTCCCAATTGGAAGCCGCTTTTAATGACGGCAATAACAGCTGGGACAGCAACAACACCAAAAACTACTCCTTCAGCACGGGCACTTCTACTTACACGCCCGGTAACAGCGGCAATGCGGGAACGATCACATCAGGCGCTCCATCGGGCACGGTTCCCGGGGATGGCGGCGGTACAACTAATAAGGTAACGGTATACTACAAAAAAGGCTTTAACTCGCCTTACATTCACTACCGCCCGGCTGGCGGAAACTGGACTGCCGTACCCGGTGTGAAAATGCAGGATGCCGAGATTAGCGGCTATGCTAAAATTACCGTCGATATCGGGTCTGCCTCCCAACTGGAAGCCGCTTTTAATGACGGCAATAACAGCTGGGACAGCAATAACACGAAGAACTACCTTTTCAGCACGGGAACTTCTACCTACACGCCCGGCTCTAACGGAGCCGCAGGAACTATCCGAACGGGGGCACCTTCGGGGAGCATCCTCAGCGTAGGGACTTCCACCTACACAACCAACCTCAACGAAGTTGCAGGACCTATCCAAACAGTGGAACTTTCGGGTGCATCCTTAAACGTAGGCACTTCTACGTACGTACCCAACTCTAACGGAGTTGAAGTAACTATTCAAACGGAGGCGCCATCGGGCGCCTTCACTCCTTTAGATCTGGGTACCCTCTCCAAGCCCACTCCCCTCAACACAGACTGGAGCAAACAGAGCATTTATTTTATCATGACAGACCGATTTAGCAACGGAGATCCATCCAACGATAATTACGGTGGTTTCAATTCCAACAACAGCGATCAGCGCAAGTGGCATGGTGGCGATTTTCAAGGTATTATTAACCAACTCGACTACATTAAAAATATGGGGTTTACCGCCATCTGGATTACTCCGGTAACGATGCAAAAGAGCGAATACGCTTACCACGGCTATCATACGTATGATTTTTATGCGGTAGACGGGCATCTTGGTACCATGGACAAGTTCAAAGAGCTGGTTGGTAAGGCACACGACAAAAATATCGCTGTGATGCTGGACGTAGTTCCCAATCACACTGGCGATTTTCAACCTGGGAACGGCATCGCCAAGGCTCCTTTTGACAAAGCGGACTGGTATCATCACAATGGCGACATCACAGGAGCAGACTACAACTCAAACAATCAGTGGAAAATCGAAAACGGTGACGTTGCCGGATTGGACGACCTGAATCAGGACAACCCAGATACAGCGAATGAACTCAAAAACTGGATCAAATGGCTGCTGGACGAGTCGGGGGTCGACGGACTGCGGGTGGACACTGTGAAGCATGTACCCAAAGGGTTTTTGAAGGATTTTGACCAGGCCGCCAATACCTTCACTCTCGGTGAAATTTACAGTGGCGATCCTGCTTATGTGGGTGATTACACCCGGTATCTCGATGCCGCACTGGATTTTCCGATGTATTATACAATCAAGGATGTGTTTGGACACGATCAATCTATGAGGAAAATCAAGGAACGCTACTCAGATGATCGTCACTATCGCGATGCCCAGACCAACGGCGTATTTATCGACAATCATGATGTAAAACGTTTCCTGAATGACGCCTCTGGCAAGCCGGGTGCTAACTATGACAAATGGCCTCAGCTCAAGGCCGCCTTGGGCTTTACTTTGACCTCACGCGGGATTCCTATCATCTATCAAGGCACCGAGCAAGGCTTTAGTGGCGGAGATGATCCTGCCAACCGGGAAAACGTTGTGTTTAACGCCAATCATGATCTGTATCAGTACATCGCTAAGCTGAACCGTGTGCGCAACAGCCACCCTGCCCTGCAAAACGGGAGCCAAAAGGAAAAGTGGGTAGACGACTCCTTTTACAGCTTCCAGCGCTCTAAAAATGGAGACGAGGCCATCGTACTTATCAACAACTCCTGGAGCAGTCAAACCCGCACGATTGGCAACTTCGACAATCTGTCCAACGGCACTCGCCTGACCAACCAATTAAGCAACGACTCCATTCAGATCAACAACGGTTCGATCACCGTGACCCTCGCTCCAAAGGAAGTTAAAGTTTTCACCAAATGAGTTACATCGATTATTCAATTGTGCTAAAATAAATGATAGAAGGATATACTAAAAAAGAGCAAGGATGCTGGTAACATCCCTACTCTTGGCAACAGCCGCTTTGAAGAGCGGTCGGCTGAACAGGGCTAGCTCTATTAGAAATAGACCGTTTTCCCTTGTCCAGGGCGGTCTATTTCTTTTTGTTTTGGTTCAACGCAATAACAATCGTAACGATTAATCCGATCAACGCTACTAATAGCGTTCTATATGATATACAAAATATAACCACTACTACGTGTAAGATTGCTTACACTGTACCATCTGTCCATAAAACAAAACAGGCACCTGACGAAGCGTACGCTTCGTTGCAGGTGCCTTGTTTATATATAAACAACGTGGGGATTACTTAGGCCTCAGTAGCCACGTTGATATTGTTCAGGTATGGAAGGCTTCTCGCCGCGTAGCGTCACTGCTGCATGAATCGCCCAATATGGATCGCGCAGCAATCCGCGTCCCACAGCGACCAGATCGGCATCCTCGTTGCCGATAACGGACTGCGCCAAGGCTGGGTCATCCAGTGCGCCGACAGCGATCACCGGGATGTTCAGTGCCTCGCGGATTTGGCGTGCGAACGGCACTTGATAGCCCGGATAGTTGCCCGGCTTCCTGGTGCCTGCAGGTCCTTCCCCGCCCGAGCTAACATGGATCACGTCTACGCCTGCCGCCTGATATGCACGGCTCAGCTCAATGGCATGATCCACATCGTACCCACCATCTACGTATTCCACCGCGCTGATGCGTAAGATTAACGGCATACCCGCAGGCATTTCCTTGCGTACAGCCTGAATGACTTCAACACCGAAACGGGATAAATCCTTACCGTACTCGTCGTCCCGCTTGTTTGTAACTGGCGAATGGAATTGGTGAATCAAGTAACCATGTGCCCCGTGAAGTTCAATCGTATCCACGCCCGCTTGAACTGCACGCCGGGTAGCGTCTGCGAATTTCTGCACCATGCCACGGACTTCCTCCGTCGTAAGCGCGCGTGGCTGTTTATAATTCGCATCCGGGTATGCAATGGCCGAAGGAGCAACTGGCTCAGCTGCATCCTCAGCTTTACGGCCCGCGTGAGCAATCTGGATGCCTACCTTGGACCCGTGCGCATGAATGCCATCAACCAGCTTCTTATAAGCTGGGACATGCTCGTCTGACCAAAGACCCAGATCATAATCTGTAATCCGTCCATCTGGTTCCACGTCTGTCATTTCTATAATAATCAGGCCCGTACCTCCAATAGCCCGACTCAGGTAATGAACATGATGCCAATCATTCGGAATCCCGTCCTTGGCTGTCACCGAGTATTGGCACATCGGGGGCATCACCACACGATTCTTTAATTCCAAATCTTTCAGTGTATACGGTGTAAACAACGAATTCGTCAAAACGTTCATCTCCTTTTTACCTTTACCACATCAATGAAAATGCGTTCCAAATTACACGGTCTATTATAAACATGATCGGCATAGTCCAAACGGAATAAAGAGATTCCCTCAAACGGGGGATCTCTCACATTTGCAACTTGCAGTCATTATGTATGTCGTACGTTGTAGATATATTGCACACAACCTATTATCCACAACTCAATAACTTTTTGCAAGTAAATATTTAATTATTATTAAATATTTTTTTATCCACGCCCTCTTCGCCTCCTAGCTATAACACAAAAAGACGCCCTTACGGACGCCTCTGCAGAACTAATCTTATTGTGCTGAACCTAATTGCACCCATGCCTTCTCAATCTCTGCAACCGCCTGATCCTTGTTCATGTTGCCGCTGATATATGCCTGCATCAGCTCGCCAAATTTTTGGTGGAACGTATCCAGCGAGTAGTTAACAGACAGATCACCGGACTTCGACGTTTTCAAAATGCTTTCCATTTCCTTAGGCATTTCCAGATCAGGAAGCGGTGCATCCTTAATTGGAGGAATCACCTTCGCTACCTGGGAGAACCAGTTCTTGCCGTATTCCGAAGTGTACAGCCAGTTGAAAAATTCAATCGTTTCCTTCGATACTTCGGAATCCTTGTTGATACGCAGCGCCTGATCTGCACCGGTAATGATGACCGATTGATCAGCTTTGTCACTCACCGGATATCCCATGATGCCAATTTTAAGATCAGGATTAATTTTCTTGATTGCTTCCTCATCCCACGCACCTTTACCCGTCATAAACGCAGCTTTTCCGGATGCAAAATCACTTACTTCCGCATTGCTGTCCCGTTCCAGTGGCTTATCTGTGCCATGTTTCACCGTCAAATCAATGAAGTTAAAGAAGTTGTTGTACAGCACTGGGTAGTCCTTGATTTTTGCTTTGCCTGCGATAAAATCGCTAACGAGTTGCTTCGGTTCCACGCCCGCATCCTGCGCAGCAGCATCTACATAGTGTTGGAAGATATGCTTCCATACCCACCACTCTTTATATGCATTGGCAAATGGAGTAATGCCCTTCGCCTCTAGCTTGGTGACCGCATCCTGCATTTCTGCAATCGTCTTCGGCGGGGAGGTTACCCCAGCCTTGGTAAGCAAATCCTTATTGTAAATCAGCGTAAACAGGTTCCCCTTCACCGGGAATCCCAGCACTTTACCGTCACTGGAACTCATATTCGCTCGAACAGCATCCGTCATGGCTGCTGCCAGTGGCTCATTGGTCAGATCGGCGCTATAATCCGCATACGTGTCGATGTCGCCTCCAGCCGTCGTTTGGAATACATCCGGTGTACTACCTGAGGCTATTTTCGACTTCAGAATCGTGTTGTAGTCTGCCTGCATGATCTCCAGATTGATCTTCACGTTAGGTTTGACCTTCTTATACTCCTCAATATACGCGTTAAAAGCATCGGTATACTCTGGTGAAGCTGTGAACATGTTTATTGTAACCGTTTTCAAATCTTCTTTGCCGCCAGCACTTTCTTTCGACGCATCCGTGCCGCCGCTGCTTCCACATCCGCTCAACAAACCGACCGTCAAAAGCAAACTGCCGGATAACGCCATCATCTTCTTTAACATGGATACTCCCCCATTTGTTTGTGATCAACGTCCATGCGCTCATTCTAAAAAATATACTCCAATTTAAAAAGGCAGATTAGTGAAGCGTTAAGGGTAAAAAAGTGGTTTATTGCAGGCTTACGCGATACTCAGACGGTGACACCTGATAATAATTACGAAAAGCCTTACTGAAATAATTTTTATCTTTGTAGCCAAGCATATCCGAGATTTCCTGTATTTTCAGGCTAGAATCACCCAGCAGCTCCTTCGCCTTGTCCATTCTAACCTTCTGTACATATTCGTGAATACCGTAACCAAACTGCTGCTTGAACAGCTTCATCAGGTATTCCCGACTCAAAAAATAGGTTTCGGCAAAAAACGAAATTTTGATATCCTCAAAATAATAACGGTCGATGTGCCTTTTGATGTCCGTTATGTCAAAGGGCTGGTTCCCCGCTTGAGCATGTTGGACCCCAGCAATGTAAAGCTCCAGCATTCGATTCAATCTCTGACCGTAGTGGACAAAGCTCGTAAAATCAGCAGACAAATCGCTTTCCCCCACTTGCTCCAGATCTTCCAAAGCTCCATCTTGATTCAACGCTGACGTAGACGCACCCAACTCAATCGCAGCTTCTCTCAGTAAAAAATGGAACTCCTTCATCATTCGATCCGCATCCTGTAAACGGAAAATAGGGCCTGATGCCAATTGTTTCAGCAGATCGCCCAGCAGTACCTTTGCCCGGTTCGCCTGACCTGTCTGAGCATCCTTTTGGATCGACAACAGTCGCTCCGTCCATGACATTTCCTCTAACGTACCCATTTGCCGTGGCACTGTATGAAGAATGGATTCCCCTTCCAGCTTCAACACATCCGTGCTGTGAATGAGCGTCTTGGAATCCATATAAGCTGACGCTAGCTCCAATACATCTGTGCAGAGCTTACCCAATCCGGCAACTACCACCATGCTGAACAGCCCATGCAGGTTCGCCACCGCCTTCTGCGTCACTTGTGCCAATAGTAAGGCCATATGTTCTTCTTGTCCTGGGGCCAAGGTACAGATCGAAACGACCTCACGCTCCCGTCGCGGATGGGAGAAGCTAAAACAACTCAACCGTTCATCTGACGTCTGAGCTAACACATTGGTCACGGCAAAATCCATCAGATCGGCATCGCCATGAAAACGCGTCCTGCGAATCTCATCCCTGTTCAGCAGCCGCAGCACAATCACCCCAAAGCGATTCCCCTTCTGATCCGCTCCGATCAATGGGAGCAACGCCGTATTGGCCTGCCTTTTAAAGCTACCGTCCAAAATGGACAAATATAGCTTCTCTTTCAGCTTCGGCAGTGACATATTCAGCGTAATGTTCTGGCTAATGAACTTGTTTTTGCTTTGCTCTCGGCTTTCCAGAATGTCCACTGCTTTGCGCAGTGCCTGATTCAGATCCTGACGATTGATAGGTTTGAGCAGATAGTCCACCACCCGGGATTGAATCGCCTGTCGTGTAAATTCAAAGTCGTTGTAGCCGCTAATGACAATCGTCAGCAGATGGGGATATGCTTTTTCGATCGCACGAAGAAATTCGATACCGTTCAGCTCAGGCATTTTCATATCGACCATCACCACATCTATATGGTGCTGACCCAACAGCTCCAGTCCCAACCTTCCATTCGTCGCCTCATAAATATGTTCGATGCCCAGACGGTCCCAGTCCCCGATAATACGAATGGCTTCGCGCAACGGCTCTTCATCGTCAATAATCAATACGTTATACATGACTACTTCCTCCCCGGGGAATTTGCATTCTCATTTCCGTTCCCGTTTCATCCGTAAGTATGAATAATCCTGCCTGATCTCCGTACAAAAGCTTCAGCCGTGTGTTCAGATTTTTCAAACCAATATGCTCGCTCTCCCGTTCTTCCCATTTTTCATGGAATGAATCCAGCACCATTCTCAGCTTGTCCTCTGAAATTCCAGGTCCGTTGTCCCTGACTGCAATTGTGGCATTTGTAGAACTCGATTCGGCTGAAATGACGATCAGAATATCGCTTGATACTTTTTCCAACGCATGCTTGATAGCGTTTTCCACCAACGTCTGCACGGATAATCTCGGGATCGGCAGCTCCATCAGCGTTTCCTCCCATACCACTTCGACCCGCAGTCTCGCCCCGAACCTTGCTTTTTGCAGACCTATATACCGTTCAATGTGCTTGAGCTCTTCGCGGGCAACTACGATATCCTTGCCGTTGATGGAATACCGCAACGTTTGGGCCAATGCATCCACCATATCCGCCATGTCGAACATCTCCCGCTTTAATGCCTGTGTGGATATGGCTTGCAGGGCATTGTACAGAAAATGAGGATTAATTTCAGCCTCCAACGCCTTGAGTATGGCATTCTTTTCGACCAGCTTCATGCGATAGCGCTCATTAATAAGTTCTTCGGTTCTTTGGACCATTTCGTTAAAATGCAGCGACAAATATGCAATCTCGTCATGTCCCTTCACAGGAGCTGTTGCTCCAAAATCTCCGGTGCTAAACCGCTTCATCTGGGTGGACAGCTTATGTAAAGGTCGGGTAATGGCGTTCGAGGTCAGTGTCACTAATATAATAGACACACCTAAAAATAAAGCCCCGATGGCATAGCTCCAATTCCGTGTTGTCGTAGCTGCTTCATAAATCTGGCGGTATGGGATGGGCTTGATGAGCTGCCACCCATCTTTTTCACCAGCATCATAGACGACCAAATACTCCTGATTGCCACTGCTATCTGACCACGTTACTCGCCCGCTTCCTCCCTTGCCGATCTGTGCCAACACTCCGGAATCACGCATCCGCTCATATAGCGGAAAGCTATTCACATAAAAGGGAACCCCTTTAGGGCTCATTAGCATCAATTGGTCCCCTTTGCCCAGTGGGATGTTCTGCATGATTTCATCCACGGCGCTCGTATTGTAATAAAAGGACAGCACCGCCTGCGGGTGACGGGATGCAATCGACCTCAGCACTCGATGGTATGCCATAAAGCTGGCTTGTGGCGCCACATAGCCCATATCAGAACGGGACCCTACAAAGGATTGAAATGATTCGTTCGTGGTACTAGCCATCGCCTCTTTATACCAAGGAAGCTTGGGAATATCCGTGTTTATTCCTTTGCGCACCGTAATGTTGTACGTCTCCCTGGTAACCACATAGTATTGATGTCGGTCCGCCACGTACAGATAGATCGCTTCCAGATCATTACGTGAATAAAACATGCTGCGCAAGTAATCTTCAATGACCATTCGCGAAGCATAGTCCCGGTTCTCATTGGCAATCGCGTTCATGATATCGTTATAACGTAGCTGTGGAAGAGCCAACTGCTGCATTCCCTCCAAGTAATCCTCCAAATTCTGATTGACCAGCAGCAGATTATTGGTCGTGCTGGCGATGCTATGGTTAACCGACTCCTTTTCAATCATCTGATAGGAAATAATTGTAAGTGAGCCCACCACCAGAATAATCACCGAGGTAAAAAGAAGAATGAGTTTGTTCACTAATTTTTGCGTGATCCTCCTCCACATGGAGCGAAGAATCGTTCCTACGCGCTCTGACATCATGATAACCGCCCCTTTTGAAAGCGTACACATTTTTACCCTCAACTGTTTTCTTAAATCCATTGGTCCGGCCCTAGGGGCTATCCTATACTTTCATTATATCTTAAACAGCTTGGAGCGAAAGAGCGGAAAATGTTGAGAAAAAGAGGTGCGTTATGCTGAAAAAAAGGGGAACCTGGGGCGACAAGGGTAGTAAACTGGAATTCGGTTTATTCACACTGCCCGTAATCTTGTGCATTACGATTGCATTTTATATTCCGTTTTTGATGACGATACGCTATTCCCTGACCAAGTGGAACGGCATATCCAAACATCCGAAATTTGTAGGTTTGGATAACTTCAAGCAAATCCTGCTTGGGGACGCCAATTTTGCACATGCAGCCTGGTTTACCGTCAAGTATGCCATCCTGTACATTGTATTGGTGAATGTGCTGGCCATTTTGCTGGCGCTCGTTCTCGATATGAAGCTGAAAAGCTCGGCTTGGCTGCGGGCGGCCTTCTTTATCCCGTATATCCTCAGTCTCGTGATTGTCGGCTTTATATGGAAATTCATCTTCATGCAAGGCTTTGAGTCACTGGGACACAGTACAGGCTGGGGTATCTTCCAGCTGAGCTGGCTGGGTGAGGAAGGGCTCGCGTTTGTTTCCATTTTGGCGGTATCAATCTGGCAATCCATTGGCTTTTACATGGTCATTTATATTGCAGGCTTACAATCTGTGCCAGAGGATCTAAAAGAAGCTGCCATTGTTGATGGCGCGGGGCCGATTCGGAGATTTTTCAGTATTATTCTACCGATGCTCGCACCTTCCATTACGATCTCAGTCTTCATGGCACTGACCAACTCGATCAAAGTGTTTGACGTCATTTTATCTCTGACCGGCGGTGGACCGGGAGGTACGACATACAGCATTGCGTATGATATTTACCGGGACACATTCCAGAACAATCTGTATGGCTACGGAACAGCCAAAGCATTGATTTTATTCGTTGCAGTCCTGATCATTACGATTATTCAATTGTCTATTTTCAAACGCAGGGAGGTTGAAGCCTGATGCAACGCAGCCGTACGGGACGTATTTTGCTAGAAGCGGGCATGATTGTATTATCACTGTTATTTTTGTACCCGCTGTTTCTCGCCATTAACAATTCGTTCAAAAGCTTCGCTGAGGTCATGACCGACGTCATTGCGCTGCCCAAGCAGCTTTCGCTGGATAATTACGTATATGTATGGAAATTCATCGACTATCCACGCCTATTTCTCAATAACACCATTATTACCGTCGTCGGCCTGGCAGGTATCGTGCTGATATCTTCCATCGCGGCCTACAAGCTGGCAAGAACCAAAAGCAAATGGAGCTCCGTGATTTACATGCTGTGCATTATGCCGATGCTGATCCCGTTTCAGTCCATCATGCTCACTGTCTTGCGACTGGCGAAAGACTTAAATCTGGCAGACAGCACTTGGGGACTTGGCTTGCTGTATTGGGGCTTCGGCGCACCGCTGGCAGTGTTTATCTATCACGGCTTCGTGAAAGGTATTCCGGCTGAGATTGACGAAAGCGCCAAAATCGATGGAGCCTCGGGCTTCCGGCTTTTCTTTTCCGTGATTTTCCCCTTGCTGAAATCAGTCACCGCCACCATTGTCATTATCGACGTGATGTGGATTTGGAACGATTTTCTGCTTCCGCTTCTCATGGTTAATGGCTCACCCAGCACCAAAACGCTGACGCTGGCCGCCTACACCTTCGTCGGACAGTATACGTCAGACTGGCAATATGCCATGACCGCGATGGTAATGGCTGTGCTTCCTTCCATTATCGTATTTATTTTTCTGCAAAAATACATTGTTAAAGGCGTCGTCGCTGGAGCCGTCAAAGGCTGAGTCGAGGATTCGAAGCCAGATGCAAAAAAGAGGACTTGCGTGTTGTTCGCGCAAGTCCTCTTGTCTTCGTGATATCCATCATAGGCTTCTGTACAGTATTCATTAAGCCTTAAACTGGCCTAGCGCTTTTAGCATCTCTTCCATAGCAAGCTGTAGGTCAGCAGAGCAGGTATTTAGACGGTTAATCTCTTCCATCTGGTCAGAGGCTGCAACCGATACTTCCTGTGAGCCGCCGCTCGTCCTGCGGGCGATGACAATAATTTCAGTAGCAGAAGCGGTAACTTCCTGCACACCTGCCGACATTTGTTCTGCGGTTGCTGCCATGCTTTCGATCCGTTCCGCAATGTGAGTGCTTCTTTCTACGATATGTTCGAAGCTGTCATGTGTCTTGTTCATCATCCGCAGCCCGCTGTCCACATGCGTTACCACATGTCCAATCGCTTCCGCCGAGCGCTGTACATCTCCATCAATGTTTTGGATGAGCTGCGCCACTTGGCGGGAGGCTATTCCCGATTGATCTGCTAGCTTCCGCACCTCGGATGCTACAACCTCGAATCCTCGTCCCTGCTCACCTGCGCGAGCAGCTTCAATAGAGGCATTCAGCGCCAGCAGTCCCGTCTGTTCAGATATTCCCTGAATAACCTGCATGATTCCGGTGATTTCACCTGATTGACGGTGTAGCGCTTGAATCAGAGCCTCCGTATGCTGGATGGACGAATGCAGCTCCCCCATCTGTTCCACCGTGAGGCGCGCCGTTTCCGCTCCTGCCTCCGCCTGCTGCTTGGAGTAGATAGCAGCTTCCGCAATCTCTGAGGCATTTTCCGCGACATTCTGAATGCCCTGAGCCATCTCTTCCATCGCCGTCTGATTTTCCAACACGCTTCGGGTCTGCGCTCCGGCTCCGTCTGCAACCTGCCGTATGGTGTCTGCAATCCTATTGGCCTGTCTGGTCGATGCTTCAGCAATGACGGCAAGCCGCCCCGTTGAATCGGCTACCGCTCCACAAGCATGCATGCCCTCGGAAATCAAAATGCTCAAATTTTCTCGCATTTCATTATAGTTGACACTCAGCCGCCCAAGCTCATCTCCACTCCGGTCAAGCAGGACAGAAGTAAAATCCCCCTGACCTGCCTTGGCGAGCGCTTGGCCTACACGGCCCAGCCTGCGGTTTACCCTGCTCATGTACCAGAGAATCACGGCTAGCGACACCGCAATAGCAATTACAATCACAATCATAAACTGGCGGATAAACCCGCTAATGATCCCGTCAATGATCGATTGCGATGCACCTACATACAGAATGCCAATCACAGCACCGTCTGCACTGCGAATGGGTGTGTACGCAGCTTGATACGTTTTTCCAACTACTACCGCTTGACCATAATAGGGCTGACCCTGCTTTAAGACAACGGTAGCCACCTTCTCCCATACTTTCGTGCCTACAGCGCGTTTGCCCTCCAGCATGACATTCGTCGCTACCCGTTGCTCCCCTTGAAAGAAAGTCACTGTATCGCCTGTTGCCTCGCCAATTTCATCGACGATTTCCTCATTATTGTTAATCCGTTGGCTCCCCTTATATAATTGCCCGTCCTTGATCTTCCATGCCCCGCTATATTTGTAGTCCACCAGGCGGGTTGCCATATTCAAGTCATTTTTAGCCTTTTCGGTAGCAAAAGCCTCAATACCCTCCTGCATTCGGCTAGTAGCCACATAAGCGATCACGACAGACAACACTATCAAAATGCCGATCACCATACCACTAATTTTTGTGCCTATTCCTATTGTCCGCATGTATTGGATACGTCCTCTCTAATCTGACGCCATGCCGTCACAACTCTATACAACTTAAGCCGAATCTGTTCCATCATGGATACTTATTTTATCGTACAAATTACCTAAAATTTTAATTATTTATCGATTTGAAAATTAATACAGTTCTTATCAGGTGATCTTACCTTCCTTGACAATTCCTCTTAATAATGATTTACTAATTTTACTATTCGTAATTATTACGATTAAAGAAAGACAAAGAAAGCACGTCTGCTTTCCTATCTCGCATGATAACCACTACACCACATTCGACATTTCATGATACTTTCGAAGGGAAGAGTGATTACGTTGGCAAACGCTATGGAATTGGAAAAGAAAATACCGGTCACGGTACTAAGCGGGTACCTCGGCTCCGGCAAAACCACACTGCTGAACCATGTGCTGAATAACCGGGAAGGCTTGCGGGTAGCCGTCATTGTCAATGATATGAGTGAGGTAAACATTGATGCTGATCTCGTTCGTGACGGTGGAGGATTATCTCGTGTGGATGAGAAGCTGGTGGAAATGTCCAACGGTTGCATCTGCTGTACCCTGCGGGAAGATTTATTAAAAGAGGTAGAACGACTGGCACTCGACAAAAGGTTTGACTATATCCTTATCGAGTCCACGGGTATAGGTGAGCCCATTCCGGTAGCCCAGACCTTCAGTTATGTAGATGAGGAAAATGGAATTGATTTGACCAAGCTGACCCGACTGGATACTATGGTCACCGTCGTGAATGCACCGGAATTTTGGAAAGACTTCTACTCTAGGGACTCCCTCAGGGATCGCGGACAGGAAGTGGCAGAAGAGGATGCACGCGGCATCGTTGATCTGCTCATAGAACAGGTGGAATTTTGTGATGTGCTGATCATTAACAAATGCGATCTGGTATCCCCAGAGGAGCTGGAACGATTGGAAAAAGCGTTACGCGGCATTCAACCAAACGCCAAAATCATCCGTTCCGAGTACGGTAAGGTGGACCCAAAAGAGATTTTGAACACGCATCGCTTCGATTTTGAAACAGCTAGTCAGGCGGCAGGCTGGATACAGGAAATGAACAAAGAAGAGCACGTACCGGAGACAGAAGAATATGGCATTGCTTCGTTTGTGTACAAGCGCAAAATCCCATTTCATCCCGAACGTTTGTTGAAATGGCTGGCTCAATGGCCTGCTGAGGTTGTACGTTCCAAGGGATTGGTGTGGCTCGCCACGCAGAACCGCACTGCTTTTACATTCAGTCAGGCGGGTAGCTCCAAACAATTCGCACGCGCAGGACTGTGGGTATCTGCTTTGACTGAAGAAGAACGCGAATACTATCTTGGCGAAGATTTCGAAAAGACACCTGACTGGGACGAAAAGTATGGTGACCGGGTGACCAAACTCGTATTTATTGGTATCGATATGAACCGGGAAGAAATCGAGCGCACTCTGGATGAGACACTGCTGACCCCTGAAGAAATGGAGCAGGATTGGCGCAAGCTGCCTGACCCGTTTACGAAAAAAATATAATGAGGTTATAAAATAAAAGCGCCTTAAGTGAGGAATCTCCCCTCTTAGGCGCTCTTATATTATTTATGCTTAACCCATTGCGAGCTATCCACCGGCCAAAAAATCACATCCGCACGGCCAACGATATCTTTAATAGAAACAAAACCAATAGCACGACTATCCCTACTATTATTGCGGTGGTCGCCCATCACAAAAATATAACCCTCAGGTACCTTGGAATCGGTTATGGTCCCATTTGGAAAATCAACATTGTTATATAGTTCTCCCTTGGCGTGCGCATCCTGAATAGCTCCCTGAATGTATGACTCCTCTACTTTCTTACCGTTCACATAAAGATGATCTCCTTGATACTGAATCGTATCTCCAGCCACTCCAATAACACGCTTAATAAAGTCTTTTTGTTCCTTTCTCACATGGAATACAACAACCTCACTCGGCTTAGGATCACGAAAATCGTAAATCACCTTGTTCACGACCACTCGTTCATCTGTCTTGAAATTCGGTTCCATGGACGCTCCCTCAACAATAAATGGCGCAAATAATAGCCAACGTATAATGAACACGAGCACAATGGCTACAATAATGGCCTTAAGCCAATCGATCATCTCATTTTTCACTCGTGGCTGCTTTTCCTGCAATTGTTCGACAGTTGAATCCGTCAAATGATTTCCACTCTCCATGCACTAAACCCACCCTTTCTCACAGTTTTCATTCCTATTATATGTATAATGTTTAAGTATAATCAAATTTTCCCAGTCTAGCAAAATTGCATTTTTAGTTGAAACAAAAGTGTGAACTTTTTTTCACAATATCAAAAAAACAGTAAAAAACTGTTGATGCAAACGTTAACATATATTACACTGTGCATATACTTCTTAGAGCGTTTTGGACTAATGGTAGATCAATCTGTCCCCCCAGGAGGTGTCCTGTTTTTAGTGGAAAGACAGCATGAGTCACTTTTATAGATGCTATCTTCTTTTAAAATATGAGCTCAAATAAGGAGGAAATTACATGTTTAAACGAAATGATCGTCCAAAAAACGGATTTAACGCTCTAAGGCTCGGTGTTTCTTTTGTTTTCGCTTCTTCTTGTCTTATTGGAACCGCTTACGCAGATACGTCATCCAACGACATCCCTTCTTCTGCACTCACAGAAGAGGCAGTTAGTACAACCGACGCAACAGCTGTCTCCACAACGTTAGCGGCAGGAGATTTGTATGTGTCGCCAAATGGTAACGTGTCCAATCCGGGTACAATATCCAGTCCTACCACGCTCGAAGCAGCACTTACACAAATTGCTCCTGGTAAAACTATTTATCTGCGCGGTGGTAACTACACTTACTCCTCAACGATTACAATTCAGCGTGAAAACAGCGGCAATAACGGCTCACTCAAAGGGTTGGTCGCTTACGGTAGTGAAAAGCCGGTACTTGATTTCTCTGCTCAAGCCTTTGGTTCAGCCAATCGTGGACTTCAGCTTAACGGAGACTTTTGGCTAGTAAAGGGCCTTGAAGTAAAGGGTGCCGGAGATAATGGTATCTATATCGGCGGCAGCAATAACCGAATCGAAAACGTGGAAACCCACCACAACCGGGATACTGGACTCCAGCTTGGACGTTACTCGCCTAACGCTTCCACTAGTGAGTGGCCTTCGAACAATTTGATTTTGAATTCTTACTCTCACGATAACGCTGATCCCGATAATGGTGAGGATGCCGATGGCTTCGCGGCTAAATTAACTGTAGGATCAGGCAATGTGTTTGATAACTGCTTGGCTGCGTACAACGTAGACGATGGCTGGGATTTGTATAGCAAAACCGAAACGGGTCCCATCGGCGAAGTAACCATTTTGAACAGTGTGGCCCACCACAACGGGCAGACCTCAGATGGAACGTCTACCGCGAACAGCGACGGCAACGGATTTAAGCTGGGTGGAGACAAAATCAAAGTCAACCATATTGTGAAAAACAGCATTGCTTTCCAGAACAAAAAACACGGCTTCACCTACAATAGCAACCCCGGCAGCATTACGTTGACCAATAATACTTCGTGGGACAATGGACAAAGTAATTTTGCTTTTGACAAGGGTGATCACGTGTTCATAAACAATCTTTCCTTTGAGGGAAGCGCTAGTGACAAAACAAGCGGTACAGATCAAGACAACTCTAGCGTTTGGTGGAAAAACAAAAAATCGACAAATGCCAAAGGTCTGGTAGTCAGTGCAGACGACTTTGTTAGTCTCACGCCTTCTATCACTCGAAGTGCAGACGGTTCCATCCAGCTAGGTGATTTCCTTAAGCTGGCCAAAGGAAGCGATCTGATCGGCTCGGGTACTCCGAGCGGAAAAAATATAGGGGCACGTTAAAAGCCCCGCCTAATCAGGACGCCCTGGCCCATCTACCAACTTAGACAATTCTGCATAATATAGCGACCGGTGATTGTCCTCATAACCAGACAAAATATGAGGTGAACAGATCATGGAACGAAGAATCACACTGAAACATACACTCGCCTATGGAAGCGGTAACATGCTGGGAAGTGGCGCACTTGCTATTAGCGGTGCGTGGTTAATGTACTTTTATACAACCTTTTGCGGACTGTCTCCCGTTCAGGCCGCGGCCATTTTCTCTGTTGCCAGCATCATAGATGCGATCAGCAATCCGGTCATGGGCTTTATCAGCGATAACTTTCACCGGACCCGCTTGGGCCGTAAATTCGGCAGACGTCGCTTTTTCATCATGATGGGTATCCCGCTGATGCTCGTGTATCCGATGCTTTGGGTAGATGGGTTGGGCTTCTGGTATTACCTGAGTACGTATGTGCTGTTTGAACTGGTGTATACCTCTGTCATGGTGCCGTATGAAGCACTAGCGTCGGAGATGACCCGGGACTTCGGCGCACGCTCCAGATTGACTGGATGGAAGGCCATGTTTGGCAAAATTGCCAATTTCGCTGCCGCTTTTATCCCTGGTCGCTTTATTGCCGAGTATGGCAAAGACTCTCCATTGCCTTTCTTTTATACCGGTCTCGTTTTTGCAGCTATTCTGCTGATTGCGATGGCATTCTTATACAAAAACTCCTGGGAACGTCCAAGTGAGGAACTGCAAAAGGAACTGGAAGGTGAAGCTCCGCTTTCCTTTATAGATTCGATGAAAAAGTTGTTTGTCGACATTTCCTCTACCTTCCGAGTCAAGACGTTCCGTCATCATCTCGGGATGTACCTGGGCGGCTTTTCAGCTGAGTGGCTGTTTACTTCTGCTTTTACGTACTTTATTGTCTTCTCCTTGTTCCAAAGCTCGGAGATGGTATCCAATTTGAACAGCTTTAACTCTGTCATTCAATTGATTTCTACCTATTTCTTCATCCAATTCTGCGTGCGTAAAGGGTTCCGTATGCCTTTCATCGCCGCACTCGTTGTCGTTTGCTTTAGCGTAGCTGGTTATGGCCTGCTCTATATAACGGGAGCCTCGAATACGATGGTATGGCTATATGTCATCACCCTGTTCATGGGGCTTGGTACTGGGGGCGTCTACTACATCCCTTGGAATCAATACACGTTCCTTGCCGATGTGGATGAAGCGTTGACCGGCCGTCGCCGGGAAGGTATTTATGCAGGTATGATGACTTTTGCCGGAAAAATGGTGCGGGCCGTTGTCGTCTTCATTCTTGGCTGGGTATTACAGCATTTTGGCTTTGTATCCGGGGCTGATAGTCAGCCAGTCGCTGCTCAGCACGCCATCTTTTATGTACTCGTGGTCGGTACCATCGTTCTCGCGATCATCGGTATGATTGCGTCTGTCGTGATGAAGCTGGATATTGACAGCCACAAGAAGCTAATCGCCGAAATTGACCGCCTCAAAAACGGTGGCTCCATGAAATCAGCCAAACCGGAAGCACGAAAGGTATTCGAGGAACTGACAGGTTTCCATTACGATCGGTGCTGGGGCAACAATAACGTGGGCTTCAAGAACAAACCTGTTGACCCTAAAACACACACTCCGTCTATGTAATAACAATAACAAATACAGATTAAACATTTACTAAAGAGGTGACTGTATCATGGCAAATCCAACATCACAACCAACAACCAGTCCTACAAAAACAGATTCTTGGGCAGTACGTATGAGCGATTCCGTTCTACAACGGAGTCCAGAATTTTACGAAAAATGGGAATATGACCACGGCGTCATTTACAGAGGTCTGGAATGGGTTGGCGAACTGACAGGCGATCCCAAGTATATGGAATATATAAAGAAACATATGGATCATTTTGTTGACGAAAATGGCGTTATTCAGCGCTATAAAGTAGATGAGTACAATATTGACCATGTGAATAACGGCAAACTGCTCTTCTCTCTGTATCGTGCTACAGGAGATGAACGATATAAGAAGGCTGCCTACCAATTACGCAGTCAGCTGGAAAAACACCCGCGCACAAGCGAAGGCGCATTCTGGCATAAGCAAATTTATCCGTATCAAATTTGGCTCGACGGCTTGTACATGGGTGCCCCGTTCTACGCTGAATTTATCCGTGAATTCGGAGATCCGTCAGAGTTTGACGATGTGACCCTGCAATTCAAGCTCTGCTATGAACATACACGTGATCCTAAAACAGGCCTGCTCTACCATGCCTGGGATGAGAAAGGTGAGCAGCATTGGTGCAACCCGGAAACAGGCTGCTCCAAAAATTTCTGGGGACGCTCGATGGGTTGGTTCGTTATGGCACTCGTTGATGTGCTGGACTATATTCCAGAGGATCATGCAGACCGTCCCGTCCTGATTGATATGCTGACGGAAACACTGGAAGCCCTGCTGAAAGTGCGTGATAAAGAAAGTGGTGTCTTTTATCAAGTGCTCAACCTGGGCCATGTGAAAGGCAACTATCTGGAAGCCTCTGCTTCCTGCATGATTCTCTATGCTATTGCCAAGGGCGTTCGCAAAGGCTATCTGCCAGAGCAATATCGTCAAGAGGCAGAAATTATCCGTAAGGGAATTATCGATGAATTTATCACGATTACTGAAGAAGGACTTGTGAATCTGAACAAAACGGTGCAAGTAAGCGGTTTGGGTGGTAAAGATCGTCGGGATGGCACCTTCGCTTACTATATCAGCGAGCCGATTATAACCAACGATCCCAAAGGTATCGGAGCTTTCATTCAGGCGATGGGTGAAGCAGAACGCATCTAAACACGCGAAGTATAAACCTTAATTGCAAAAAGGACGGTGGCCATCAGCCCCGTCCTTTTCTTACATATAAACATATCCTACTTCATAACCTTAAACTCATATCCCTGTTTCTTTAGGAATTCTATAATTTGAGGCAACGCTTTTGCGGTTTCTTCTTTACCATAGGTGTCATGCATGAGTATGATTGCTTTTTCACGACCTTTGACTGACCTTATAAACTGGTTGATTAGTGCCGGTGCCTTCTTGGATTTCCCCTCTGCATCCTTCGTTAATACATTCCAATCTACCTGATGATAGTCCTTTTGATGTAAAACTTTATCCAAAGCAGCCATCCCCTGTGGATCTCTGCTATTCCATGTCATGTGGCCCCCCGGAAACCGGATCATTCTTGTGGTGAACTCTGGCCCCAGAATACTTTTTAACACCTTATTGTTCCTCTCAATATCCTGCATAACATGGTCCGTGCTTACCCGCTTGTTAGGATATAAATACTTATAATTATGAGAGTACGTGTGGTTTCCTATCGCATGACCTTCTTTAACAATTCTTTTGATAATGTTCCTGGTATGTTCATTTTCATCGGCTTCTTTTCCTACGATAAAAAAGGTTGCCTTGACCTTCTGTTTTTTCAGAATGTCTAATATTTTAGGTGTTACCGTCACGGATGGACCATCATCAAAGGATAAGTAGGCCACTTTTTTACCATCGGCTCCATCGGGCATCTGCCCTAGCATTTGCTGTTTTAAATATTTTTCGACAAAGGCACCATCTTCTACTTCGGGGTCGCTTTTTGGAGAGACTGCTTTACCATTTGCTCCCCCATTTACTTTACCTTTTGATGAGTCCTTGGATACGGAATCTGTTTTTTTAGCAAGCTCCTGTGTTGGCGCATGCGTTTTGTTATCTGAGACCTTTATCGCAATGAAAGTAATACAGCCTGCCACAAATAATATAATAGCAAGTAAAATTAGTCTTTTTCTGTTCCTCTTCAAGCGGTGTTCTCTTGTCCTACTATGTGAATAGCCCTTTTCCATTAGCTTATGTACCTCCCACTAAAATAAGAAAAACCACCGGATCAGGGTTGATGTACACACCTTAGAATGGACATGGGAAAAACCCTTAGGTTTAGCCGATGAAAATTTAGGGATGCACTTCAACCAGAGGACAACCTACTCCTGGTGGCTTTCTTGTCTTGCATTTGCATAATTTATGAGTATCATTGCAGTTTATTACGATTGCTTCGTTAAGGCCTGAGCCAACAAGGACGCATAAGCTTTAGCACCACTAGGTTTTAAATGTACTCCGTCATGCTCGAAATATGAATTTTTACCAGAGCTAGCTGCATACCAGTCAATCATTGTAATTCGCGGGTCCTGCAACGCTGCTTCGGCAAGATGCTTGTTCACAATACTCTCCCACGGCCGAGGCACACGGGTATTCACGAGTATAATATGCTTCGTATCCTTCAGACTGGCCAGCAAATTCGCTAACTGATCCTTGGTGAAAGCGCCGTTCGTGCCCAGCTCAATAATAACTGTCTTACCCAGCTGTCCGTTCTGTCTTAGCTGCTCCAGTACGGCAGGCGCCTCCGCCATCTGACGGCCGATCCGTCCATCTACAACAGCTCCCGGGAAGGAATCCTGAATGTACGACTGTACATCCAACATGACAGAGTCTCCAATGGCGGTCACACTCGACCCATCACCTGTAATAGGCGTAGCTTCTTTGGGTTTGTCCGAAGGTTCCGACGGTTTCGTAACATTATCCGTAGTACCAGCATGGACCGCCGTGTTTTTAGACATCTGGGCTTGAGACGGGACTGGGGTCTGCACCTTGCTGCCCTCGGCCCCTTGCAGCTTGATGGCTTTGGGCTCCTTGGAAGCCACGGATACCGTTCCGTGAAGCGGCGGCATCGCCTTTGCCTTTGCGACTGGCTTCTCATCACTTGATGCTGCCTGAATCGTTGCGTCAGGAGACGCCACGTACAGGTGGACGGTACCCACGAGAATACCTGCAAAAAGCACAGCCGCTGTAGTTGTAGGCATCCATCTCCACCGCGCCTGTCTACGAACCGCTGAACGGATTTCTGTGATCCAGTGGCGGAATCCTCCATGGCGAATCGGCTCCTCGATATATTTAAATGAGAGAGACGCCAGCAATACGGTAGCTAGCAATTGTAAAATGATACGCATCACATGCACGCCATCGGTATCTACTTGAGGCGTCGTTAGCGTAATAACCGGAACATGCCACAGATACAGTCCGTAGGAACGGGCTCCAATCCAGCGTAGCGGCTTGATTCCAAGGAGACGACCAAGGTGGCTTACCGGATGTGCCAACGCTGCGACCACAATAGCAGTGACCAAAGCTATGCCCAGCAGGCCGCCCCGGTACAGAGATGGGTCATATTCATTCGAGGCCCACGCCCAGTGACAAAGCAGCAGCAAGCTTATTGCACCGATGCTGTCCAGAAGCATACGCGCCTTAGGAGAAGCTTGCTCTTTCAGTTTGCCGCTTGGCCATACCAAGGCCAGCGCCGCACCAATCAGCAAAGCAAATCCGCGCGTATCCGTGCCATAATACACCCGGCTCGGGTCGCTTCCTGGTACGTAAATCACTGCCATCAGGAGTGCAGATATTAACGCCAGACAAGTCACCCAGCCTGCGAGCACAATACGCTTGGGCATGAATTTTAGCCCAAGCGCCAGTAGTAAAGGCCACAAGATATAAAACTGCTCCTCCACCGCCAGCGACCACAGATGCCCAAGCGGAGAAGGTGGGCCGAAACTTTCAAAATACGAAACCTGATGGAAGATAAACCACCAATTGCTCATATACACCAATGCGGCAGGTACATCTCCGCGCAAGGCCGTTAGCCGCGACGGATCGAAAAGCAACGAGCACAGGACAATGACAGCCACAACCGTCAACATGGCAGGCAGCAACCTTCTGGCACGACGCAACCAGAAATCTTTCATTTTAAAACTATGATATGTATCCCACTGACTCACCAAAATATCTGTAATCAGATACCCCGACAAAGTAAAAAACACGCCTACACCCAACAAACCACCCGGCAACCAATCCGGATTCAGATGATACACAATGACTGCGATGACCGCCAGCGCTCTTAATCCATCCAAACCTGGCATATAACGACGTTGTGACGGCAATTGTTTAGACTTCATTTCAGCCGCCGTCCTTCTTGCAAATTCAAGCTCCCTGTCTGTTTCAATGCTCTTCTGCCCTTTCCCTCTCCTGCACATCGTCTGTGCGATGCCCTGTAGCCTTTTCATTCATTATATAAAACTTCATAATCGTAATGATTTCAATGAAGTTAAAATTAATGACAATGTTTTTATTATATCATTCCTTTCCACAGTTAGGTAACCACTGATAGATATACAAAAAAAGGCATCTCTTCCCTTAGGAAGAAAATGCCTTTTTATTAGTATTCTATGCTCTTAAAATTTGATGATACCTGAGGTATGAAGGAAGACCAACAACATCAGGATCGGTGCAACATACCGGAGACCGAATAACCACACGTTGAACCAGAAGGGTTTGATGTTCGCATGCTCAGCCGCAGTCTTCCAGTAATAACCTGTGAATATAACAATCAACAAACCGCCTAACGGTAAGAAGATGTTGGAAGCGGTGAAGTCTACGAAATCAAAGAATGATTTATCCCCCACTTTTAATTCCGGCACCAGGCCCATGGACAATGCAGAAGGGACGCCCAGCATCAAGCACAGGACCGATACGACGATAACAGAGCGAACCCGGCTCCAACGCATACGCTCCATGACATAGGCTACTGGAACTTCCAGCAAGGATACCATAGAACCTAATGCAGCAACCGCCAGCAGTACAAAGAACAAACCGCCGAAGAATGCACCAAAAGGCATTGCCGAGAAAGCAGCCGGTAAAGCAATGAAAACCAGAGATGGTCCTTGAGCTGGGTTAATTCCGAAGGAGAAGGTTGTAGGGAAAATAATCATACCTGCGATAAACGCATAGATTAAATCTCCGCCACCAACTGCCAGCATGGCTCCACCCAGCGATTGACGGCGATCCACGTACGCACCGTACGTGATCATAATTCCCATCCCCAGTGAGAGTGAGAAGAAGGCATGTCCCAAAGCAACCAATGCAGACTCTATGCTTAGCTTAGAGAAGTCGGGATTCAGAAAGAAGGATACGCCCGCACCAGAGCCTGGCAGCATAAGAGCGTTAATCATCAACACGAGCAACAGGATGACCTTGGCAGGAATCAAAATTTTATTGAACTTTTCAATCCCGTTTGATACCCCAAGAGTAACCACGACTGCTGTAAATGCAAAAACAACTAACAGCCAAACCAACGGCGCATACCCGGAGGAAAAAGAAGCGAACTGTCCAGCAAAATCATTATTTGAAAACAGATTTCCGCTAAATGCCTCTACGGCATAATGCAGTGTCCAGCCTCCTACAATGGCATAGAACGATAAGATAACAAAAGGCACGATAACAAACATAATGCTCATCTTGCCCCAAATCGGGTGACCGCCTACTTTTACCATTGCAGAAGCAGCACTTCCTCGACCTGCACGACCAAGCGCAAGCTCTGCTAAAAGTACAGGCAAACCAACAAGCAACAGGCAGACAATAAACAATAAGAAAAATGCAGCTCCGCCATATTGTCCTGTAATATACGGAAATTTCCATATGTTACCTAGTCCTGCCGCACTCCCGATCGCCGCCAATATGAATCCAGCAGACGAGAAGCGTTCATTTTTATCAGACAGGCTATTCTGCCCCTTGCTCAAATTCATTATATCCCCCTCATTCTCTCTACTTACGCATAAACATGAGCATGCGTACATAAATAATTTTTACTCATTATAGCGTAAGTAGGATGTAAGGTCATGCATAATTTTTCACTATTACCGGATTTATTTTCATAATGTTCCGTATCTACAAAATACAACAGAAAACTACATATTTTCTTCAACATCCTTCTTTATTATGGTCTCTCCCATGCGATTAGATACTTTTTGATAAATATACGAAATCGCCAACAGTACAACACCAAAAGAGAAGTAGGCTACAATCGTGCTCCCCGTCGTTAACAGGTGCAGATCATACAACAGCAGCTTACCTGTCGACAGCAAGGTCAAGCCCAATCCAAATCTGCGAATGTAGACCACTCGCTTGAGGAAGCCGTATACAATATACAAAATGGCCAGCAGCAAATACACCAGACTGAACACAAGACCAGCATCCCCCAGGCGGAACTGAACTCCGAGAAAGGCGGTTATGATACCCAGCAAATATACACCCATAATGACCGGATACAACTCATTGCTTCTATAATGTCGGGTCATCAGTGCGTTCAGAAAATCCCTGCTGCTGAAGAATACCAGCACATTAAAGGCTGCGAGTACCACTAACGCCACATAATCAGCAGCCGTATTTTGTGCATAATTTTCATGCAAGGTTGGAACCGTTACGGTGATCACCAGTGCCAGCGCGTAGCCTATGACGTACAACGCCAAGCTGTAGTATTTAATCACCCGATCATACAGCAACCTCACCTTAGGCAGGAAATAAGCCAACACCAGCGATACGCAGGTGTACAACAACACTTTGTACAAGGTGTAATGGACAAACCCGTCGGATACAACGATGTTATACCAATGCCCGGCTTCATACAAAAGGTAGAAATACACGTTCACCAAAGCTACATATTTAAATCCTTGCATGATATGCATTTCGTACAAACGATTGTTTTTGAAAGCATTCGGACGGCTAAATTGAATCGCATAGAAGACGGTAACGATCAACATTCCCAGTGTAATGAGCGTATATTTGAGTCCAAAATAGTCTGTCTCAAATCCTGACAACAGATATATAGGGAAATCGACGAAAAAGAATGCGCCCAGACACAGTAATAAAATGCCCCAGCCAGCTCGTTCCAATTCCTTCAACCGGTAACGGTGCCCATATAATGTAAGAAGAACCGCTTCGATCAACCAGCCCATGGATAACCATCTAACTCCAAACTGGAACGGCACCATAAGGATGGCAAAGGTCAACGAAGTCGCATAAAATAATATTTTGGTTTGTTTCTCCTCTGGAATATATCGACGGACCCATTGTCCCAGACCCCCGTACACCAAGCAAAAGACGAGAGCCAGCAAGCCTTTATAATCATCCAGGCCTGCATCGCCGAACAGAGAATACAGAACGGAACAGCTCACGACTGTATTCAGAGCCAAAAGGGAGAAATCCAGCCATGACAGTTTTGATTTTAAACGGAACGGCACCCACAGCGTCATCCCGAGGTACATCGCAAATGTAATGACTGCATACAGCATGCTCGCTACGGCACTTTCCGATAACCACGCCAGCACAATCATCAAGGGCGTATTAAGTAAAAAGCTGATATATTGCACGACGACCCACCGTTTGCGGAAGGATACAAGCAGAATCAGCAAATTTAACAGGAACAAATAGCCCATGGCGATATACACGGCGTTCCCTTCCAGTCCGTTCGCTGCCATATAGGAAAAGAGCGGGAGATATCCCCCTACTAAACCAAAAGAGCATATCGTTCGGGATTCATACCTTAATGACAGGAGCACAGCGGTCACCGTAACGAGTACGGATAAGCCTATGCCTGTATACATTCCTATGATTTCTAACAAAAAGTAGCTGTAAAAAATCGATCCGTACAACACAGAAATACCGCCGCCCAAAATACCGAGCGCAAAGGTCTGCTTCTGCTTACGGTACAGCCACTCCCCGCCGCCCAGCATCAACGCTCCTAGCAGAAAGAAGGCCACGCCCTTCATATTTCCTGTAAACCAGTTCGAGTATGAGTATTTAAAAGCGGCTCCCACACCCAATATAATGAGCAAAATCCCCAGCTTGTTGATCCAGTTCAAGCCTAGCTTCATTTCAAACTGATTTTGCTTCATGCGCTTCTGCATCGTTTCTTCGCTGATCTCTTCTTCTCCGAACTGCTGGAACTCGCTTGCCGTCTGATGAAGCAATTTGCGCTCGGCCTCCTGAAACCGCCCGCGTTGCTCCATGATTCGGTCACGAATCTCCTCTGAGAACAGTCGTAATCTGGCGACGATCTCGTCCTGATCTTCTTTAAGCTCATGCGTAGTTTGCTGAATAAGCTGGTCCACCCGGTTTTTAGCCCCATATTCAAAGGCTGTCAGCCGATTTTCCCCTTCTGTAGTTCTGGAGGCAAAATAGGTCTCCAGCTTTTCACGCGAAATGCGGATCATATTCGCTTTTTCACTCAGCATTTGCTCCGTCAGCGCAGTGCGCAGCTTTCCATTTTCCTGCTCAATATGTCGTACTCGCTCTTCCAAGTGAATGCAGCGAGCCTGATAATCCTCGAACTTTTTTCGCAGAACCTCATTCTCCAGAATGATATCTGAGGCTTCATAGTCCGCGATTAATGTTTGATACTCCTTGAGCAGCTTGTTCTGTTCTTGGCGGATCGTATGTAAACGATCTTTAAAATCCTCCATGTTCTCCTCCATCGCTGTCCATTTTGGTAATCATTACATTTTACATGAAATTAAAAAGGCATTATAGAGACTATAGCCCATTTTGGACGTTAAATTGGGGCTTTTACTTAAATATTCTTCCAGTTTCATGATCGCAGATGAAGTAGGACAGATATACATAAGAAATAAAGACTACCTCTTCCCTTCGCAAACATGAAACCCGCATGGATGTGTTGCAGAGTCTACGCTGTGTATTTATTTTTATTGGAAAGATCATGATGAAAAAACTAAGTAATCCAATGTACAGACTCATGCCCTTGATTAACCTGCCGAAAATCCGTATACTTACAAAAAAGCAAACGATATTATGCCTATGAAGAGCATCCAACTCGGAGGCGTTTACGCCAAGGACCATACGTTAGCGTAGGATATGGCGATATGTACCTAAGTAAACCGGACCCGCCCGTTACAGCGGAGCAAAGTGGATTGGAGAGTTATGACATCTGTCATGCTGTCTGGTCAATTTGGGTGGCACCGCGAGACCAAAGCGCTCCTCGTCCCATGTGGATGAGGGCGCTTTTTGTATTTTTATCCGAAAAGGAGTGCGGTGTCATGTTGGATATCAAATGGATCAGAGAGCATCAAGAACAGGTTCAGACAGCAGCAGACGGCAAAGGAATACAGGTATCGGTCGCAGAGCTGTTGACCCTGGATGATCGGAGAAAACAGCTACTTCAGGAAGTGGAACAGCTTCGGCAGAAGCGTAATCAATGTAGTCAGGATATTGGCGCGCTAATCCATGCCGGCCAGAGTGAACAGGCAGAAGTGGCAAAGCGGCAGGTCAAAGAAATTAACGGACGAGTAGATCTTCTGGAAGCCCCGCAACAGGAAGTAGAGGAACAGTTTCAACAACTCTTGCTTCTGATGCCTAATATCGTATCGCCAGATACGCCACGGGGGAGATCGGATGAGGATAATGTAGAACTGGAGCAGGTCGGGCCGGTTCCGAACTTCGGATTTGAACCAAAGGATCATATGACGCTCGGTGAGCTTCATAAGCTAATCGACGTCCCTCGGGGTGTCAAAACAGCCGGTACCCGTAACTACTATTTGACGGGAGCAGGGGTTGCATTGCATCGGGCTGTGCAGCAGCTTGCGGTGGATCTGCTGACTGAACGTGGATTCCAGTTGCTGGATGTTCCGCTGATGGTACGTGCAGAGGCCATGCGCAGCACTGGTTTTTTCCCGCTCGGACTGGATCAGACGTACCGCATTACAGGTGAGGATCAGTGGCTTGTAGGCACTTCGGAAGTGCCTCTGGTCTCGTATTACAGCGGTGAGATCGTGGATGTTACGGACCCGATTCGGCTGGCAGCCGTGTCCGTATGCTTCCGCAATGAGGTTGGCTCGGCCGGAAGGGATGTGCACGGACTGTATCGTGTGCACCAGTTTGCCAAGGTTGAGCAGGTCGTCATCTGCGAAGCCAGCCTGGACGCTTCGGAACAGATGTTTCAGGAGATTACGCGCAATGCGGAAGACCTGCTTCAACTGCTGGAGCTGCCCTACCGTAAGATGGCTGTCTGTACAGGCGACATGGCGCAAAAAACCTACAAGCAGGTGGACATTGAGACATGGATGCCCAGCCGCCAGGCTTACGGCGAGACACATTCGTCGTCCCAGCTGCTTGATTTCCAGGCGCGCCGTTCCAACATCCGGTACCGCAATGCGGACGGCAAGCTGAAATATTGTTACACGCTCAATAACACAGCGGTCGCTTCGCCCCGGATTCTGATCCCGTTGCTGGAGCATCACCAGCAAGAGGACGGTTCGATCCGTATTCCGGAGGCTTTACGCCCATACATGCCGCAAGGTATGGAATTTTTGCGTACTCCCTTGTTATGAAAACAGGATCGCACTTTGAAAAGTAGTACCCAATGAGCAGGATTTCCCATTGTAATCATCGCAAAAAAGACGAAGGATAAATATCCTTCGTCTTTTTTGATGTGTCATTGTGCTTCTGCTTCCCATGCGCTAGCAGGACTAAAGAATTCATAGTGGATATCCGAAGCAGGGATATTCCACTCCTTCAACAGGCCGTATACCGATTGCATGAATCCCTCAGGGCCGCAAAAGTAATATTGTGCGTTACGTTCCGGTATCACGGATTGTAACCAGGCCAGATCCAAACGGCCTTCCTTGTGAAAAGCCTGTGCCAGCCGATCCTGCTCCGTTGGTCTGCTGTAACACCAGCGAACTGCAGCCTGTGCATGTGTGGCGACCAGCTTTTCTACCTCATTACGCAGAGCATGGTTATCCCCGTTGACTGCTGCGTGGACAAAGGTGATAGGCCGATGCGGAGCAGATTTCACCAAGGAAGCCAGCATACTGACCATCGGGGTTAGCCCGACACCGCCACTGATCAGCACGACAGGTCTGCGATCTGCCCGATCCAGCGTAAAATCACCCGCCGGTGCAGATACCTGAAGCACATCGCCCTCTTGCACCTGCTCATGCAGATACACGGATACTTTACCTGCCGGACGGGACTCTACAGCATCCTCTCGCTTTACAGATATCCGGTAGTGGGAGTGGCCCGGGGCATCCGAAAGACTGTATTGACGAATGTGGGTATTATGTTCACCCGGAATTTCCATTTTTAAGCTTATATATTGCCCAGGTTCGAATTCAGGCAACACCTGTCCATCCTGCGGCACCAGATAAAAGGACGTAATCTGGTCGCTTTCTTTAACCTTTTTCTGCACAACAAAGCTCTTAAAATCTGACCAGCCTCCCTGCTGCTGTCCAGCCTCCTTGTACATTTCAGCTTCCACGTCTATAAATACATTAGCGATCACACCATAGGCCTCGGCCCATGCGGCAATGATCTCGTCTGTAGCCGCATCTCCCAGTACGTCCTTGATCGCAGCGAGCAGATATTTTCCGACGATAGGGTAATGCTCGGGCTTAATTCCCAAACTGCGATGCTTATGTGCAATCTGACGTACCACCGGAAGAATTTCCTCCAGACGGTCAATGTGCTGTGCAGCCGCGTATACAGCATTGGCCAGCGCTCCCTGTTGACGTCCTTGTTTCTGATTCGCGTGATTGAATATATTGAGAAGCTCGGGATGGGCCTCAAACATCATCTGGTAAAAACGCTTGGTGATTGTAGTTCCGTGTACCTCCAAAACAGGTACAGTCGATTTGATCGTTGCAATGGTTTGCTCACTTAGCATCTTTGTATCCCTCTTCTCTCCAAAATAAGATAACAAAGGGTATTTCAATATATGTCCCATTTGTAACCCTCAATTTAAAGCAAGTATACCCACATAAAGTAACCGTTTATGTGATTCCAGTCACTTTAAATTTAAAATAATGTGAACGTGTCAATGACAAAACGCACAATTACAAACGCTTCCCACATAACTGACGAGCTTTCCCCAAAGTTTCAAATATTTATATACCTATTTTGTATGCAGTGATCAGATTTGTCCTTTCTCGTAACAACAGTTTCACCATGCTAAAGACTTCAATTTATTCCACTTGTAAACGCTTCCAATTAGGGTAAAATCGAAAATGAGGTGCCGGACAAGCCATTCCGACCCATCCTATCCGTGTTAAAGGAGGCAGATGATATCGTGAAGTGGATCAACAGCAGCAAATGGTTAGCCGCATGGATTTGTATCCTATTCGCAGTGGCCAGTGCGGGTCTTCAACCCGATACAGCACACGCCAATACAACAGGCGTTACGCAAGCAACCTACGGGACCGAGGTGAACCAAGCGCTGAATGGTTTGGACGTCGCCAATGCTGAACTATCCCTGAGCGCAACAGCAAGCACAGCCATTACGAACGGAGCGGATTGGAAAGACACCGCAGGTAACCCGATTCAGGCAAACAGCGGTAATATTCTAAAAGTAGGTTCTACTTATTATTGGTACGGCGAGCACGCCGAAAACTGGAAATTTGAAAAAGTGAACGTATATACCTCAACCGATTTGAAAAATTGGTCCTTCCGCAGCAGTATTCTCACCAAAGATTCCGCCCCTGAGCTGAATTCGAGCAAAATCGAGCGTCCCAAAGTTATCTACAACAAAACCACCGGAAAATATGTACTATGGGCGCACTATGAAAATGGCACGGACTACTCACTAGGTCGTGTAGCCGTCGCTACCAGCGATACACCCGACGGAAATTTTGCCTACCAAGGCAGCTTCCGCCCACTGAATTACGAGTCTCGTGATATGACGGTGTTCACGGATACGGACGGTAGCGGCTACCTTATTACAGCTTCCCGTAAAAATGGCGGCGCCAATGATACGATGGCGATCTTCAAGCTGACAGCCGATTATACAGGTGTGCAGGCGTTCGTTGGCTGGATTTTTGAAAATGGCTATCGCGAAGCTCCTGCTGTTGTGAAAAAGAACAATATCTACTACCTGTTCACCTCTCAGGCATCTGGCTGGTATCCGAATCAGGGCGCTTACGCAACCGCCAGTTCCATGACTGGAAGCTGGTCTGCTCTGTCGCCCTTCGGTGATCCGGCGGCTTACGGCTCGCAAATCCATTCCATCGCCACGATTACAGGTAGCGCAGGAACCAGCTACATCTATATGGGCGATCGCTGGAATCCGCTCAATCTGAGCGACCACAAATTCATCTGGTTGCCACTAACTCTGAATGACTCCAACAAAACAGCAACCCTGAACTGGTACAGTAGCTGGGATCTGGATGCTGCGACAGGCACAGTAATCCTGCCGTCCCTTGTGAATCACGCACAGGGCAAAACAGCGACTGCTAGCTCAGCCGCATCCAGTTCTCCAGCTTCACTGGCGAACGACGGCAACGCCCAAACCTCGTGGAAGGCTGCCTCCGCATCCTGGCCCGCTTGGTGGCAGGTCGATTTAGGCAGTACCAAGACCATCAGCGAAGTGGATATTTCATGGTTTATGTACAAAGGATCTGAAGCGTATTACAAATATAAAATTGAATACAGCATGGATGGAGTTAACTACTCCACGATTGATCGTACAGGTAATACCACGTATGGTTTTACCAGTGACAAAGTCAATTTTCAAGCTCGCTACGTGCGAATCAACCTTGTAAATGCAGTGCTATTCAATAACCCGAACAACTGGTATACCCCGACGGTGCATGAAGTAAGATTGCTTGGCAATTAACTTTCACACTTGGAATATTGCCTTAATCCTTAAAAAAATATCGCACAGCTCTTGCGCAATGTTGTACCCATTTGCAGGAGCTGTGCAATTTGTGTTGAACCGCTATGTTCGAGTACCTCTCTTAGACTCCTGAAGTGTCCCATGCCGGGCAATGATAGTGAGTCGCAGATAATCAGATATCAAGCGCTGCATGATATCCTTGATATATTGCAGTCGTGATAGTAGATGCCTTAACGCAATCTCCGATTTGTGCAACATAAGGTGCACAATCAATTAACTCATCTACTACGTTTCTTCTTGGACGTTGTCCAAGCGCACAAATGACTGAAGTACCTGGAACAAAATGTTCTTCACCATTTTGATCAGCGCAAGCAACACCTTCTTGTGTAACACTCAGCCCTTTAAATCCTAAATGAACCTGAATGTTATTCTTTTCGATTTCTTTTAGCATAATCGGACGATGTCTAATATTAGCATCCGGAGCCAGCTCCGTTCTCATCTCTACCAGATGAACCGTCTTACCTTCCTGGGCAAGGTGAATTGCTGCTTCACAGCCTGCCAGACCGCCTCCCAATACGACTACGCTATCGCTGACCCTATCCTTCTCCAGATAGTAGTTATTAACAATGACTACGTTATCACCATTCAATCCAGGAATTGGAGGAACAATTGCTGCGGAACCAGCTGCGATAATTAACGCATCAGCATTTTCTTTCTCTGCATACTCTTTAGTAACAGGTGTATTCAAACGGATCTCAACGCCAGCGTCTTTAGCCAGCTTTCCGAGAGTAACACCTAATTCATACATCTCATATTTAAAAGGAATCGCCTGCTCTCCCCTCAAAATACCGCCTATCTCGTCAGCCTTCTCACATAGAATAACTTTATGTCCGCGTTTGGCTGCAGTAAGAGCTGCATAAAGCCCGCCTGGGCCTCCACCGGCTACTAAAACCTTGCGTGGATTAGGGGAAGGGTAAATTTCTGTTCCATCCATCTCACGACCAATTAATGGGTTAACTGTACAGCGTCTTGTGGATGTTTCTGCACGTTCTGCCATACAGGTGAAGCATCTCAGACATTTAATAATGTCCTCGTCGCGGTTGCTCATCACCTTTCTTGGAAGCTCTGGATCAGCAAGCAGTGCGCGAGCCATTTCAACAACATCCGCCTGACCGCTGGCAATGATTTCTTCCATTTGTGCCGGGTCATTTAATCCGCCGACCGTTGCAACCGGAACACTTACATGCTTCTTAATCTCTGCTGCAAGATAAACATTACTTCCATGAGGCAAGAACATCGAAGGGTGTGTGATACCAAATCCTGTCTGATAGGTTCCTGCAGATACATGAAGCAAGTCGACTCTTGATTCGATTAATTTAGCAATTTCTATACCTTCTGTCAGACCATAGCCGCCTTCAAATAACTCTGAGCCACTCATTCTAAACTCGATTGGGAAGCCAGAACCCACAGCTTTACGAACACAGTCAAGAACCTCCTGTGCAAAACGCACCCTGTTTTCCAAAGATCCGCCATACTTGTCTGTTCTGCGGTTGAAATAAGGAGAAAAAAACTGATTAATTAACCATCCATGTCCGCCATGAACCATAATCATTTCGTAACCTGCTCTCTTGGCCAGTCCAGCACATCTACCATAAGCTGCTACAATGTCAGCAATTAGTTCTTGCGTAAGTTCCTTTACTTCTCTGCCGTCTGGACGTACTCCTGGACTGGGTCCCCACTGAGCAAGTCCTTGTTTCTTATTTTTGTCAGTCAGATAAGTTCCTGCATACTGTCCAGAATGAGACAATTCCACACTGGCAATTGCCCCGTGACGGCGAATAGCGTCTGCAGTATAGGTAAAACTAGCAAGAGAATCTACTGTCCCCAGATCCAGATGGTACATATGGGAAGCTTCCGTCTCAGGATGAACCACGACTTCGCTGACCGTAACTGACGCAGCACCGCCTTTTGCTCTTAATTCATAAAAAGCTGTAGATTTCGGTCCAATAGTGCAGTCAGCTGTAATATCTGTACCTCCCATAGGAGAGCCAAACATTCTATTTCTGAAAGTCACATTTCCAATTGTAATTGGTTTACATAGATTGGGATATTTTCTTTGCATGATCTCATGCTCCTTATCTGTATTTATTGCTATGGGTTAATTGATAGCTTTCTGATTCATATCCACAGCCATCTTCTGATTTTTTCGGGTAGTGAACTTATATACAAATGTTAGAACAAGTCCGGTTATGCCAAGTACGGCCGCAATGACAAAGGCTCTCTGATAGCTACTGTCTGTGCTGTAAACATGACTCATAATCGATGGGCCAAAGTATCCTGCTGTTGCAAATCCAATAAACATAATTCCATAATTCACACTATTATTTCTCACACCAAACTGATCGGCAGTAAATCCAGGAAATACCCCCATCAGTGCACCAAAACATAAACCAATAACTGAAATACCGATATAGAATGTCAACACACTACCTTCGCCTGAAAAATAAAGCAATGTGAGCCCTATGACCGAAAAGACAGAAGAAAAAGCCAGGGTATTGATTCGACCGATTTTGTCCGAAATATAGCCTGCAACGATTCGTCCGCCCGTGTTAAACAATGCCAATACGGAAACAACTGTCGTAGCGGCTGCCGCAGACATACCAATCATTTTCTGAGCTATAGGAGAAGCTTGTGATGTACACATGAGTCCGGCAAAAGCACCACACATTAATAACAAGATCATGATATAAAACAGAGGGCTTGAGAGCATGCCCTTCCAGTCTTTGTCGTTCTGAATAGAACGGCCAACATTTACAGTCTTGGGTGTCCATCCTGCAGGAACAAAGTCAGATGGACATTTCTCAATGAAGAAAGAAGCAGCACATACAATAATAAGAAATGCTATACCGATGATAATGAATGCTGATGTCACACCAGACCTACTGATTAAACTATTGGCAATAGGAGGTATAATAACTGAGCTTATTCCATAAGCAGCCGTTGTTATACCGCCAACTAATCCTCTTTTGTCAGGGAAAAACTTAATAGAATTGCTAATTGTGCATCCGTAAACCATTCCCGTTCCTAGGCCGAGTACGATACCGTAAGCCAATACCAGGTAACCTACAGATGTTGCAAATCCTGATAAAATCATACCGCCTCCAAATAGCAAGCCCCCTACAAAGATCACTTTCTTGGGCCCGAATCGATCATTAATCCAGCCACCTGAAATCATCGTGATAGGACCTACCGAATTTGTAATCGTAAATGCAATAGCCAAATTCCCCGGTGTTAAACTAAGTCCTGTGACGCTGCTCAAATATTCTGCCATTGGGGCAGAAAATACACTCCACGCGTAAATTGATCCAATACACAGATTAATAAAACAGCTTGCAATCAGAATAATCCATCTCTTTTTTGTAAGTTCCACTGAGATCTTCTTCTCCCTCGTCGTTGTATTGTGAAATCATTCACATATTTCGAAATAATATTAACACGCGCTTTGAAATATATCAACAGGAACATGTATGTAGTTATATGTTTTATTAAATATGTTTTCAATAATATATCAATCTTATTGTGGACTCGCTAAATATGTTATACTTAACCAATAAACGACGAAAATGTTAGGAAGAGTGCCTTATGAGAACTTTAAAATATGCCATTCTGGGCTTGTTAAATAAAGAACCTATGACTGGTTATGATATAGGTAAAGAATTCAGTAAAGATTTAGGCGAATTTTGGACTGCAAAGCATAGTCAGATCTATCCAGAATTAAAAAAACTGCTTAATGAGGGACTTATCGTCTACGAGATCCAAATTAGCGGAGAAATTTTAGAAAAAAAATTGTATTCGATTACGGAGAAAGGCAAAGAAGATTTTTTACAATGGCTAAAAAAAGCAGAGCCTATTGAACCCACTCCCAAAGATGTGTTTAAGCTGAGAATGTATTTTTCTAATCATCTGGATATAACAACCCGATTATATTTGTTGGAACATCAGCTGCTTCAACATCAAGATAGGCTGGAACATTTACGCAAAAATAAAGAACGTTATGAAACTATTCCTCCTCTTGATAGTGATAATTTTGGCGATTATCTTGTATTAGATGGTGCTATTTTACGCGAAACTATAACCATACAATGGATAGAAAGTTTTATTGCTTATTGTAAAAAATAAAGCATCTCATTTTCCCTTAAACTTATTGTAAACACAAAAAAGCACAAGGATTCGAGAATATGTAGCTCGAACCCTTATGCTTATTTTTTTACTAATCAACGCATTCGATTCACTGTGGTAAACACAAATTTATCGTACCGATGCCGCGAGAACGAGTATTCAAATGGTATACCCGTATCCAGATAACCCACCTGCTCAATTTCCAAGATTGGATCATCCGCTGCGCAGTCCAAATGCTCACGATCCAGTTCCGTTGACTTGGAGGCCCGGATGGTACGGTGTGAACCGACAATATTAAGTCCCAGCTCCTCCTTAATATGTTTGTACACCGAGCCGTACAGCACCTCCTCTGTAATACCGCTGATCAGCTTCGTGGGCATGTATGTGCGCTCGATAACATAGGGCTCACCCTCCACGACACGCAGACGGATCACATGATATACAGGAGAATTGGCATCAATAAATAGATGGGTCGCTACCTCTTCGGATGGAAATTGAACGTCAAAGGCGACGATTTTATTTTTGATCTCTTTCCCGCGCAGTACGTTGGTTAACCCCAGCATTTCATTTACGACAACGTTAACAGGGCCATTGTGAACTGATTTGACGATAAAGGTTCCGTGTCCTCTTTTACGATTCAGCAACCCGTCCATCACCAAAGTGTCCAATGCCCGCTTAATCGTCATCCGACTTACACGAAACTCCTTTGCCAGTGAGATCTCATCGGGAATCGGATCATCACTGCTATAGGTCTTATTCATAATCCGCTCTTTGACCTCTTGTGCAATCCGCTCGTATTTGTTCATCTGTCTACCACCTGTACTAAAAATTGTTTTATGTCAGCATTTTACCAAAACATCGGTAGCGCTGGTTCTTTTTGTTCTGCAGGCGGGACGTTAAGGTATTACGGTATAAGTAAGTATACCGAACATTATACTTTCTCACCAGCGGCGTACAGCACAGTTCTTTGACGATGATGAAGAAAAAAAGGCGGTCCAGAGGACCACCTTAGAATCCGTTATTATCGATCACCTGTTTGAACCAGTGCCCACTCTGTTTAACGGATCTCTTGCCACCGTCCTGAAGATCGACAGACACAAAACCATAGCGATTCTTATAAGCATTCGTCCAGGACCAATTGTCCATAAACGTCCATAAGTGATAGCCCTTCACATTGGAGCCTTCTGAGATCGCTCGTTGGACCCATTTGAGATGCTCACGGATAAAATCAATGCGATAGTCATCGCGGATCATGCCCTGTTCATCTCTGAACTTTTCTTCACCTTGAACGCCCATTCCGTTTTCCGAAATGAAGCATTCAATGTTGCCATAATTTTCTCTGACATTGGTCAGAATGTCGTAAATGCCTTTCTCATAAATCTCCCAGCCCCGCATTTCATTCATCTTGCGACCAGGCATGACGTAATAATCGAAGAAACGTTCCGGCACAAAAGGCGCATCCGGGTTCGGCAGACTTTCGCGAGCCTTGACTCTGCGTGGCTGATAATAGTTAATCCCCAGCAGGTCCACAGTGCCCTGGCGTATGATCTCCCGATCTCCGTCTTCCATGCTTGGTACATATCCCTCTTGGCGTAACAGCTCCACGAGCAAAGGATTGAATTCTCCCGTCACAGATGGGTCTAAAAAGGAACGATTAAAGAACGCATCGCATATTTCAGCAGCCTGCACGTCTGCCGGGTGCTGACTACGCGGATAAGTTGGCGTCAGGTTCAAAATAATTCCGATTTTGCCCTTATAACCGCCTTCTCTGTAAGCCTTAATGGCACTGGCGCTCGATAACAGGGTATGATATCCCACCTGTACGGCTTTACCGAAATCCACTTCATTCGGATAGTGGAAATCGTACAGATAGCCGCCTTCCACCGGGACAATCGGCTCGTTATGTGTAAACCATTTGGCTACACGATCCCCGAATAGCTCAAAGCAAGTGTTAGCATAATCCACGTAAGCCTCGACCGTCTCCCGGTTCACCCAGCCTCCACTTTCCTGTAAAGCCATCGGCAAATCAAAATGATACAAGTTCACAAACGGCTCAATACCCGCCTGATGCAACTCTTCAATGACGGCATTATAGAATTGAACCGCCTGCTGGTTTATTGCACCTTTCCCTGCCGGAAACAGACGCGACCAGGAAATAGAGAACCGGAAAGAGTTGTGACCAAGCTCTTTCATGAGTGCAATATCTTCTTTGTAACGGGTATAGAAACGGGACGTTTCGCCAGGTCCAACCTCGTCATAAAAACGGTTCGGCTCCTGCTCAAACCAATAATCCCAAATGTTCGGTCCTTTGCCGTCCCCCTCCACGGTTCCTTCTGTCTGGGTAGCCGAGGCCGATGAGCCCCACCAGAAGTCGGATGGAAAACGGTATTGAATGGTTTGCTGCTCTGTATCTTTCATTTCGGTATGATTCACAGCTCTACTCCTCTCTCTTTTGCAATGAATAAGCTGCTAATCTAGCAGCTTATCCACATTACATTCCAACAGTTTGATCCTTACCAGCAATGGCTGCTTGGCTAAGCTCCTCTTCCTGCTCTTTACGAACGTTCATCCGGTCAATAATTTTCAGGAACGGGAACCAGATGACAAAGACGACAGCCATATTAAACAACTGCAGCACGCCACCCATCAGGGAGCCCGTAGCCATCATTCCACTAAAGAACAACGGCATCGTCCAAGGAACCTGTATTCCGTTTGGCGGCGGCACAATCCCGGTGGTCATGGCAAAGTAAGTAATCAGCGTAACGATCATTGGAGAAATAACCCATGGAACAAAAATAAGCGGATTCATCACAATCGGCAGACCGAATATGACGGGTTCGTTGACATTAAACAGACCCGGTCCAAGGGCCAGCTTACTGACCTGCTTCAATTGCTTACTCTTCAGGAAGATCAGAATCGAAAGCACGACAGCCAGTGTCATACCTGTACCACCGATACCTACGGTGTAAATATCCACAAACTGCTTGGTGATGATATGCGGCAGTTCTGCTCCTTTGGAGTACGCTTCATAGTTTTCAAGTGCCAGCGTATTCCAGATTGGATCCATAACCGAGTTAATAATAATTTGACCATGAAGCCCAAAGAACCATAAAAGCTGAACAAAGAAAATAGCAATCAATGTAGGTATAATGCCACTGCCCAAATGCACCAGAGGTGCCTGTACAGCATGATAAATCAGATCATGCAGGTTATTATGAAGGGTCAGTGTAACTACAACATTAATGATCAAAAATATGCCCAATGTAATACATGCCGGAAGCAAAGCGGCAAATGATTTGGCAACTGCCGGCGGAACGCCTGGAGGCATTTTAATGACAAAATTCCGCTGCGTCACCTTTCGGTATATCTCAGCCGCGATAAAAGCGACGATCATACCAAGGAACATGCCTTTGGCACCGATCCGATCAACCGGAATGACACCAGCAATCGTGGCACCGCTTTCTTGTGTCAGCACAAACGGGGTGAGCATCAAGAAACTGGCCAACGCAATCATCCCGCCGAATATGGGCTCGACCTTATAACTTCGAGATAAATAATACCCAATCCCGACGATTACAAATAAGGTCATGATATTCAGTGTGGCATTAGGCGCAATGTTCAGCAGACTGCTAAAAGTCGCATAATTGCCGTCGCCCATCCACCCTTTTAGAAACGGCAGATTGATAATAACGACGATAATGGAGCCAAAAACCGTTAATGGAAATGACAGCATAAATGCATCACGCAGTACAGTAAGATAGCGGTTGTTGTTCAGTTTACCGGCAATAGGTATCAGTATCCGGCTTAATTTTTCAAACAAAGCCTATTCCTCCCCGCGAAGTGACTTGCATCAATAGGGTTGCAAGCTTTTCATGTCCCAAATTTCTCAAACTTACATGTTCCGTTATAAATTTCTGGATTTGAACAGTTCCAGCAATTCTAGAACCAGATCCTTCATGGTAACCGTGGACATCAGATGATCCTCGGCATGCATTAGAAGGAGCGAGAAAGGAGTTTGGGTACCTCCCGCTTCCTTCTTAACCATTTGAAAATGGATGTCATGCGCAGCACGTAAATCCTGCTTGGCTTGTTTGAGCAGTTCGTCCGCACCTTCTACATTCTCATTTCGATATTCTGTCAGCGCCTGAATTACTTTACTGCGAGCGCTTCCACTATGAAGAATAAGTTGGAAACTAATTTGCTCTTCCGTCAGTTCAGCTATATTGACTTTATCCATTTTTGCGTTCCACCAGCTTCACTGCTTGCTCATAGGCTTTCTTACCGTCAACCATCCCGTAGGCCATCATGTCAATCACTTCTACATGAATACCATATTGGGCTGCTTCCTTTTCCAGCTGTCCTTTAAGAAAACTCATTTGCGGGCCAATCAATACTGCGTCAGCCTTAGCCATATCTTCTGCCGCCTGATCTTGACCTACTGCCCAAATTTCAGCCTCGTCTCCAATGGACTTAGCATAATCCTGCATCTTAGTAACCAGCAAACTTGTAGACATACCTGAGCTGCACGCCAGCAAAATTTTCTTCATGATTGTTCCTTCCCTTCAAGGTCTGATTGGATGTTAAGTACTAGAAAACGTTTACAGCGTAATTATAAATCCAGTCTTTTGATTTGTCTATACATTTAATTTATATGTATAGACTTTTTTTAAAATGACACTGTTTCTTCACTTTTTTTCTTGAAAATGAACGTGATCTCTTATCTTTAATCTCTCAATAGTAATCGGTTTTCACTATAAGAGGTTCTGCCAAATGATATGTTATTCGATTCTGTAAAATGCTAACATGAGCTTACGGAGTAACTTGATAGCCCCTCCGTAGCCAAAGAATAGCTGGGGTGAGAAGAGATGAGTAGAGATGAGAATAGCAAGTGTCATACTTGGAAGCAGGGCTTTCTCATGTGCTGAAAATTAGAAAAATTTAGAATATCAAGAAACATTCCTACATTTTTATCGTCTATATTATGGAAGACCTTACGTATGAGGGTAAGATTTTTCGAAGCCTGAAGTTAAAAAGTCAACTCACAAAGGAGCTTATGCATGTTAAAAAAGTTAGGATTAGCTGCATTGATTCTGGTTACTAGCCTCTCCGTTATTGGAACAGGCTGGGCCGCATCCAGCACAACAACCATTGAAGTTTCTAAAACTGCTCTGGATTACAACGTTGCTCGCCCGCTGAGCGATGGTGCTTTTCATGATGGCTTATTAGCCGCTGAAACATCTGCTGGAAACCTCGTGTATTACAATTCCAAAGGAGAGAAAGCTTTCTCACTTCCCGCCGAGCTTAAACCCATTGGTGATTTTCATGAGCAGCGAGCCGTAGTCAAAAATACAAAAACCAATCTCTATGGATACATTAACACCAAAGGGGCACTGGTCATCCCTTGCCAATATACCGAAGCCAATTTCTTTTCTGAAGGAAAAGCAAAGGTAACCATAGCAGACACCAAAGAAAATGCAATTATAGATCGAACGGGAAAAATCCTTTCTCATTTTAAAGAAAATGTGGAGTCAGAATATGTATTTACAGACGGTCTGGCCCTCGCCTACGCCCCTAACACTGGCAAGATCGGTTTTGTGAATGCCTCTGGTCAACTAGCGATTCCTTATAAATACAAATACAGTCGTGGTTTCTCGAATGGCTTGGCTATTGTTCAGAATAGCAAAGGGCTATACGGATATATCAATACAGCAGGGAAAGAAGTCATTCCTCCTCAATATAAATCCGGTGGAGACTTCTCGGAAGGATTGGCCCCGGTGCAAAATACCAAGGGAAAATGGGGATTCATCAATAAACAGGGAAAAGTCGCGATTCCCTTTAAATTTACGGATGCCCAGGATTTTAGTGAAGGCCTGGCGAGTGTGAAAAATGCAAAAAACGAAGTCGGATTTATTGATAAAAACGGAACGCTGGTCATTAAATATCAACAAAAATACGATGTTGCCTCTCCGTTCAAAGAAGGCCTTGCTTTAGTCGGTAAACAAACACAATCATCCGTCTCAGACGGCAAATTCGGTTACATCAATCGTCAGGGGCAACTGCTGACTAAACTTGAGTACAGAGTGGAATCCTCCTCCTTCTCCAATGGCTATGCTGTTGCTTTTATCAAGCCAGGCAAAGCGTTCATTGTATCTAAACATTCTGTTTCGAAATAAAAAAACGACCCTGGAGGCAGATCGGATGGATCTGCTTCCAGGGTCATTAGATTGCCGATATCTCGAATCCAATTAGTCGTGTGTGTAGAATTTCACTCCAGGCAAATCTGCTGCCACCCACGAGTAGTTAATAGTGTTACTGTTATAATTTTTTGTCCCCGCCTGAGCAACCTGTACCTCTTTCAAAATCGTAATCGATGAACCCTTCGGTCTGACAACGACTACATGACCATGACCATCCGCTTTTTTGATACCGATGGTAGGATACCCTAGATTTGCTCTTTTTTGAGCATCCTGAAAGGTTACAGAGTCCCAGCCCGGCGCCTTTTTATTCAGTAAAGCATCAGCCATTTGATTGGCTAAGCCACTTGGCAGGGAAGCCGACATCGCAGACATCACATCTTGTGCAAAAATATTACACTTCGTTCCACCTACTGGCGAATACTTTTTGTTCGTTTCTACCTTAAAACCGTCAATTACAGACGCGTAAGTACTTGCACTTCTAGCCATTGAAATTCCCCCTGAATATAAGCTGTAGAGGAAATGACGGAGTCGCTTGAACATCTGAATGGCTCCACATTCATTGATGTTGGCCTCAATTCCCTCTCAACTATTAGGGTGAATTCCGGCTTACTTTAACAACGTAATACTACAAAAAATTAACTTCATTCTCACAACTGAAGGCTTTCTTCACTGATTACGGTTGGAACGATAAGCTCAGGAGGAGTCGTAGGCTTAGCTTGTGTTAAATAGTCTGCTGCCCCCATCATCAGAGCGATGCCGATAAATAGCACGACCCAATTACGATTCTTTTTCATCATCTGTACCTCTCATTCTTCACTGCGCCCGTTCAGCCACTTGAACCAATGGAGCAGATGACTGAATCGGTATTCATGCTGCAAAGCATACGTCCATACTTCAGGCTCTTCACCAGGCTCCTTCCAGACGAGCATGGAAAAGTGACCCTCTTCCTCGCTCGCAACCGACAGCAGCGAAAGACGATCATCCCCGAATCGGTATGGAGCCGATTCCACCCAGTAATTCCGCATATCGCTGATCCAGCTGCGGAACTGCTCTGTACCTGCGATCCGCAGCACTTCATCTGGCAGGAGCAGATGCTCGTCGATGTCCTTCCAATCCCCCGCATATCGGTACCGCGCTGCCAACATTGGACTGAGCGGTCGGGTTTTGCCGGGGGCCAACGTAGGCATATAGGCGACGGGAACGACCGGACCAATACTCTGGATAGCATAAGACTGGCATTCCTCCTCACTCATTCCGTAGGACATAGCCTCCGCGAGAAAATGGTTTCGTCTTACCCCAAACTGATGCTGATACTGTGACATCTCATCCTGTAGCTCCAATACCATACCCTGTACTGCATCTATTCCGATCATTCCCAAACACCTCTCATTCCAAAATATAGTCGTGCAATTCCCGTTGCGCTCGATACTTTGCCCAATTGAATTCAGGCCAAGCCGATTCTTCTCTCGTCATGCTTGTCAAACGGGCTTGTAAAAACTCATCCAGCGCTCCATGTTCCTTACGGCTAAAGTCAATCAGCAGCGGAATCGCGTCTGCCGATAGCTCACTCAAATATTCCTTATCTATCACCGATGTCGTACGATATCGTTCGAGATTATTTTCAGCAATCCGTATATCAATGCCCACATAGTTCACGACGACATAGGCGACCAGAGCGAGTACAATATAATATTTCGCCAACGGCAGTTGACGGAAATGAATGCGCACTGCTGCAATAAGCAGTAGCAAGCCCAGAAAAATCATAAACGCGTGTACCAAATAGCGGGTGTACGTATAGCCGTATGCTTCTTCGTACATAACCAGCCGGGTATATCCCGAGTACAGCATCACACCCGAACAACCCACGAGTATGTACAGCAGGCCGCTGTTCATTTTTTGCACTATACCTGAGCCAAATTCAGTCCACTTCAATACACTGATCATCAGCACAAAGTTGATACCTGTTACCATAACCAGCTCCCCGAATCCTCTTCTCGCATATTCAGCATACGAGGTTCCTTCGGGCAGAGCACCTTCCCATGCACCAAACAGATATCCGAACTGCAACACAACGAACACAACATACACCAAATTCATGACAATCAGCACCGTAGCGGTAATTACAGGATCAAACTTGATCGCGACCGGCTCGTGGTAAGGCACCGTTGGTCGGTCAATCATCACTGAAGAATGACCATCATACTCGGTGGTTGGACCATTCGTGCGCTCATTTAACCCGTGCCATGATTGAGTCTCTCTTTGCGTATTACGCGGAGCAGGCTGTACAAATCCCCACAAGTAGCAGAAGAAACAGAAGGTGAAAAAGCAGGTCCAGATCAGCCGCAGCATGCCACTCCCAAAGGACAGTGTGCCGATCCAATCGGGTATGCCAGATAACAGCTTTTCGAACATCCCATCTGCCGAAGCCAGCAATGATATGATGATGAACAGTAGCGGCAAGGCAATAAGCAAACCGATTATCACTTTGCCCAATACACGCTTACGCTCATCCTTCACATTCCGAAGGGCTACTGTCTTAACCATCCGAAACGGGGTCACGATATGACGAAAGTTTTGATAAAACCAATGGCTTAACGCCTGACCAATAATACCGGGTTCCGACCAGCCATGCCTTTTCTCCCCAAACAGCAGCACCATGTGTACGCTAATCAGAGCAGGTATCGCCAGCGCATTTAACACATATAGGACCGGATTATTGAACAGCGCATATGTCAATGCCAGCATGAAAATGATCACAAACAGTAAACGCCCTATCCATGATCCTAACTGGAAACGATCTCGATTAAAGGCATACATATAGGCGTAAAACACAATAACAAAAATTGGCATAGACACGCCCAGCCCATGTCTGTAAAACAGATATTGATGAACCAGCGCCAACACAATTGCGCCAGCAAAGGCGGACAGAAACGACGTTTTCGGCAAAGACGTTCCATTCATCTTGTCATGCATGGTAAATACCTCCACAAATATGCTTTATAACCCTTATTGTAGATGATAAAATAAGAAGATAAAGAGAAATTAATTCAAACAAAATTTCCTATTTTATAAAAGTGGCTACGCTTTTAATCAAATATAGGGGAAACGGAGCAACCTTGAATGAAACTCCATGCCCAATTTTTACGGCTTCACTCACACGCAGCTGACGACAAGGACGAAAACCATACCATAGAGACGACGCTGGATGAGCTGGCGGCTATTTTTGACTGTACTCACCGCAACGCCTTGATGATCATTCAGAAAATGGAGCAGCACGACTGGATACAATGGACTCCCCGCCGAGGCAGAGGCCGCCGCTCCAGTCTGCGCTTCCTCATTCAGCCGGAAGACATTGCCGTGCAATCCATGATGCAAGCCATAGACCGCCATGATATCAAACGCGCGCTGGATGAGATCCGAGTTCATTCACGCTCCTCCACCATGCAGGAGCATTTGCAAGGCTGGCTGCTAAATTATTTTGGGCATCACGCGGAGGTGCGCAGTGATCAGCAGCAGATCGACACGCTGCGTCTGCCTATTCGCCAGCAACTCTATACGCTGGACCCGTTGTACTTGAACTGGCTCGCCGAGTCCTTCGTATCCAGCCACGTCTTTGATGGCCTGGCCCGCCGGGCGAACGAAAGCGGTGAGATTTTGCCGGGATTGGCGCACGCTTGGGAGGTGGACGCCACTCGTACACAGTGGACCTTTTTCCTGCGTAAAGAAGTGCTGTTTCATAACGGAAAAATACTGACCGCTGAAGACGTCGTCTATACCTTTGAGCGACTGAGTCGGGCGCCGGGAAGGCGACTTTATCATTTTATCGTCCGGCAAATTCAGCACGTCCAGGCGTTGAGCCCGACGATGGTACGCTTCGTACTAAAAGAGCCGAACGAGCTATTTCTATCCTTCCTGTGTACCAGCCGGGCTGCGATTGTGCCGCGTGAGCTTAATCAGGTGGGTGAGGCCGCCTTTGGCATCCGCCCTATCGGTACAGGGGCATTCAAAGTCACGGAAATGAACGAAAGCCTGTGTACACTGGAGGCTTTCGCACCTTATTTTCAAGGCCGGGCTCATCTGGACCGAGTGGAAATTGTCCAACTCCCGTGGGCGACTAAGCTGGAATCGTCGGATACGGAAGACACCGCTTCTTCTTTTCACATTATCCATAATCCCGTATCAGCGGGAGATACGGATACCGCATGGAGCCAGATTCACTCGGCGGCTTCGGTACGCAAATTTATCACATGTAATACACACAAGGATGGACCGTTGCGCAACCCAGAAATACGTGCCCGCATTGTAGCATGTCTGGATCATCGCTCCCTTCCTCCAGCAGTGGATTCATCTAACGATTCTTATGAACCACTGGCGGCACTACAAATTGCTACCATTCCCGAGTATAAAGCGGACGCAGACCGGGTTGCGGCTCAGCTCGAATCCTGTGGGTATACCTGTAACATCGTGGCCGCATCTATGAATGAATTCAAAAGCTCATCTATCCGTATGGAGTCAGACTTAATCATCTTTTCTCTCTTTCGTGACCGTGATGAGCAATTACGCCTGTTTGACTTGTATCTCAATGTATCTGGGCATGTGGAGCCTCATAGCCGTGTGGATATCGAAAGACTGCTGCGTGAAATTGCACGGGAGGCCGATCATACTGTTAGGGCGCAGCAATTTGAACATATCGAAACTCGGCTCATGGATGAGCACCAGCTGCATATTTTATATGAAAAGCCCGTTCAGACGGCCTATCTTCCTTCTGTGCGCGGTGTATCTTTTAACAGTCAGGGCTGGGTGGATCTGCGTCATGTCTGGTTTCCGCCTGCTCAACTTCCAACTCCCCACTCTTGACGGCAAAAGTGCTCCTTCAAATGCACTTCCACATCAAAAAAAGGTATCCTCTTCTTCATAAGAGGATACCTTTTGGGTTACGACAATCTAGACCTTTTCAGGTAGATGTATCAAGGGATGAAAAAGCCCATCCCCCCAGCCCATGACTGTGGACGTCGCTAGGATCTTCCATAGGGGGGGGAACGGGTGAAAAATTCAATAGGACAAAAACATTAAATGCGAGCAGAGAAAAAACGATCTTTTTTATCATGGATGTACTCTACCTCTCCAAGTAAGTTTTTATATTCCTCTTTGTCCTCAGAAGTGGCAGTATGCCGAAACTTTTCAAATAATCCTACACATTTGATTGTGACAGGATTACCATTCAGCACGACGGAATAGGAAAGGCTCTCGAGCAGGAATTTCATACCTTTGGAATAACGATGTTTGTTGAGATCATAACAAGCCATCTCTGCCAAAAATCGTGCATAGAGATCTGCTGACATTTGCTCCGTATAGGTCCCTACCTTGACATGCTGATCTGCAAATGCCTCAATTTGTTTTTCAAAGCGCTGCAGTACATGATCTACATTAAAATCATAACGGTTGGCCGCTACCATAATTTTATGTAGCCCCACCAGAATTTCACCTTCGTTTTTTTCCAAATAATCTACATACTGTGGAATCACATCCAGGCTGCCGGACATCAATTGATATAAATACCCGTTGGCCTCAGCCCAGTTGCTACAAAGGGCCTTCAAACGCTGAGCTTCTTCCGTATCCTCTTGCACCCAGCTCAAATCAGAGTATAGGGATACAAATTCCAGCGCCTTCTGATAATCCCCGCGCTCATCCCACACCCCGGCGCGCAGCACATAAGAGTATACAATATACATAAACAAAGGACCCTTAGGTTCCTTGCCACGCTCCGATCTTCTGGTATTTCCGTATTTTTGCTCGTATTGTACCTTGGCTTTTTGAGCCATTTTTTCAGCAAACCATTCTACTTTATCCCAACGCCGCAAGGAGGCATAGGTATTGGCCAAGTCTCTTAAGGCATCCAGTTGGTCTGCTTCACCCAGTCGGTCCACAAAGCTTTCGAAATGTGTGGCTGCCCATAAGTTTTCGTCCTGGTCATCGCCAACGGCAATCGTAAATAAACGGTATTGGCAGAGCGCCAGACGCTCTGAATGTTGGTACTTTTCACTTTCCGAAACATTTTTATAAATAATTGCCGCAGCCTCGAACTTACCTTCACTGAATAATTCTTCTGCTGTCTCAAACAAAGCTGGGGCGTATATGAGATAGTCCATCATAAACTCCACGACTTGCTTAATACAATCCAGTTTGTTCAGCTCTGCACAGCGATGCAAAAAGGGGCGAACCCGTCGCCAATTCGGTGCCGTATTCCGTATAAATTCATCAATGTATAACTCATAGAGGCTCCCTTCTTCAAGCCCCATGCCTTCACCAATCCGATCCAACAGCAGCATCGCAATCGGACGATTACCGTTAATAATGGCACTGATCGTTCCTGCATTAATACCTGTGTTCTCCCCAAACTTACTAATCGTAATTCCTTCTCGTCTGATGTACTGCTCCAGCTCTGCGCGAATTGTGGTTGTTTCCTTCAAATCAGGCACCCCCAGGGATTACTTGCATGATTACAATACAAAAAAAGAAAATTCCCGTGAATATTCCCTTAATTATACAAAAGAAAGCCCACTTAGCCAACCGCTCAAGTAAATTTATATCAGAAAATTCAATAATTCTCCGAATTGCCGTATACTACGGGGAGGTGAGCCGAACAGCTACACCCAATCGGTACGCAGGAAAGGATACGACAAATGGACAACACCCCTACAACAGAACAAGAGATTGCACAATGGATGGTCGCGCAGATCCGTGAAGTGGGCACCCTGAAACAAGAAGATGCAATTGCATATGTACGCTCTGAGTATGGAGAGCAGTATGTGTTTATAAGCGAGCATGGTCATGTATCTCTGGAAAAAGAAATCAAAAAAGCATTCCGCAAGCTTCATGGTGGCAGAATTGCCTGGGATCGTGACGGATTTCTCTGGGCCTGGACTTAACAAGCAAAGCATCTGCCCTAGGCAGGTGTTTTTTTAATCATTTATCCATATATCCTCTGGAGTCGGTTAATTTCTTCCTTCACAAACTGTCGGAGTGTTACAGGCTCCACAACTTCAACCCTACCGATCCAATCCATCGCATCGCGACAAGCCGCTTCATAACTATACATGTTGACCGTTAGAATGAAATGATTGCCTTCCTGTACAGACTGGATGATTTCCATTCTTTTCGCTATAATTCCCGCTTGCTTCTTATTCGTTCGGATCAGAACGGGATAGTATTCTTTTTCTGTACAAAGCTGCTTAAACGCGGTTTCTTGCCTCATCCAATGATGTTCCAGCGAAAAATCGACCGGAACCTCAAACACTTCCGCAGACGGCTGAACCTCCTTGATTCGCTCACATTTAAAGGTCCGAATCTCCTGCCCAACTTCACAGAAGGCAATGAGATACCAATCTCCTTTTTTCACCACAAGTCCATAGGGATGCACATGACGGGAAGAACAGATTCCGTCAGCCTTCTCATATTGAATGGTTATTTTATGGGACCCCCACACTGCAGCTCTCACGGCCTCAAGACAAGGAATGGCTATACGTTCCGTCCACCACGGCGTATCATCAAAATAAAACCGTGCTTTGGCTTTCTTAATATCGGACTGATACGGGTCTGGCATCGTCTGTTCCAGTTTGAGCAGAGCATTCTTTAACTTCAAACCCGATTCGGTGGGCCCGCCTGTATAAATGCCCATCCCTGTTAAATACAACTGAATGACATCCCCGCCATTCAACTGTTTCAGGTTCGCCGTATAACCCTCCATTAAATAAATTCCGCCCTTCGGGCCGGATGCGGTAACAATCGGAACGCCGGCTTCAGCCAGGAGGTCGATATCCCTGTAAATGGAGCGTACAGAGGTTTCCAGTGCCAACGCCAATTCCTTGGCCTTCATTCTCCCTCTAGATTCGATACATAATAAAATCGCGATTAAACGATGCAGTCTCACAATCATACCTCCACAATAGATGGTTAACCCGAATTGAAAAGATGATGCAAAGATTGTTGACACCCTGTTGGCAGCAATAGGTGTGTATCATAGAAGTAAAGGGGTGTAATGGATGATGAATATTGGAATATTGGGGACGGGATTCGGCGCATATCATGCCTCATTGTTAAACAACCATCCCAAGGTAAACAGAATCATGGTATTTGGAAGGAACGAAACCAAGCTGCAAAAGCTGAAAGAGGAGCTAAACGTAGAAGTCACACAAAATATAGAGGATATTCTGCTGGATCCAGACGTGGATATCGTCGATCTATGCCTGCCCTCCCACCTGCATAGGTCATATGCTGTGGATGCGCTAAAGCACGGTAAGCATGTATTTTGTGAAACACCCGTTTGCTTTAATCTCGAAGACGCTCTTCTTATGCAACAAGCTGCGGAGCAATATGGCAAAAAGATTCTGGTCAACCAGTTCATTAAGTTTGATCCCGCCTATACCTATCTATATGAGGCATACCGCCAACAGAAGTACGGAAAGCTTATCTCCTTATCTTTGAAAAGAGAAACGCCTCCTCTGTGGGGGGATCTTGGACTAAGCTCCATCCCTACTCAGTTCATGATTCATGAACTGGATTTACTGACCTGGCTATTAGGCCCCTGTGATCCATGTACAGTCTGGGGTACAGAAGTTACCCATCCTGAACAAGCACAGGTTCGTGCTTACTTTCAGCATCGGGATACATTCACAGAAGTCATCGCCTCATCCCACATGCCGGGAAGCTACCCCTTCACAGTGGCCTATGAAGCTTATTTCGAAAAGGCCAAGCTGGTATTTCATGAAAGCGACGAAAACGATCTTATACCTACCGCATTATATGAGTATACCGCATCAGGACAGCAAAAAATCAACCTCGAATCTGCCAATCCATACGAAAAAAGTTTGGATCATGCACTTGAATGCTTTGGTGGACATTCGGAAAGCCTGATTCCACTGGAATCGGCTGTACAAGCGCTGAAAGTGGCTATTGAGATTAAAAGCAGACTGGGGCAAGGCCAGCGTTAACCCGTATTTTTTCTTATGCCTGTTCTTATCTACGGAAATCAGCTTCCTATAAGGAAGCTGTATCCGCAGGCAGGGAAACTTCGTCTGCGTAGTTCGTTGCCATAATCTTGGCTACCCCGGCCGGATCGGTCGTCTGCCCCAACGCCCACATCATTTTCGTCACCAGCGCTTCCGTTGTCATGTCATACCCCGGAATAACACCCTTCTCCAGTACCTTTTGCCCCACTTCGTAAATCGTCAAATCCCCGCCCTCATAAGGACATTGAGTAGTCACGACAATACTCATACCGTCCTTCATCAGTTCCTCGATTTTACTGATCAGGCTTCTTTCTTTAAAAGGGACGCCACCCATACCAAAGCCCTCAATGACGATACCTTTATAGCCCAAGCCCTGAATGGCATCGAAAATCGCCGGATTCGTACCCGGAATCAGCCTGAGCAGAAATACTTCGGAAGCATACCCGTCGTTGTATGGATGACGAACGGTACTGCGATTTGCAAATACGCCCTCCGTATAGACCACCTTACCGTTCTCCACGAGGCCAATGTACGGATAGTTAATACTCTCAAAGGCGTTATAGCTGCGTGTTCTGATTTTCGAGCTACGGCTACCATTGATAATTTTGCCGTTAAACACGACAAAAACCCCAGCCACCTCGCCACATGCGGTCAGGAATGAGTCAATTACATTTTTTTTGGAATCGCTGTGCTCCGCCAAAATGGAAACTTGTGAACCTGTCACAACGACGGGTTTGTCTACGGTTCCCAGCATGAAACTCAAGGCTGAAGCCGTATAAGCCATCGTATCCGTACCGTGTGCAATGACAATGCCGTCGTACTGATCGAGCGAACGATGTACCATCCGGGCGATGGAAGCCCAATCCTCTGGTTGTGTATTTGTGCTATCAATGCTCATCAGATTATGGGCATCAATCTCGCAAATCTCCTTCAGCTCCGGAATTTCCGCCAAAATATTTTCAGCCGATTGGGTCGGTGTCAGGCCGTTTTCCTGATAAGAGGAAGAAATGGTCCCTCCGGTATTAATGAACAAAACCTTTTTCATATGCCAATGTTCCTTCCCGATTACATCTTCACTGTATTGTTCTTAGAATTTATCATGAATAAGTGTGATAAGCTACTTTGCAATGGAAAAGAATTTGGGATAAGAGGCGCCAAAAAAGCACGACAAACAAGCGCGGGCTTTCCTTCCTCCTGCGACTTGTCTAACGTGCTTTTTACTATAAGTGCAATAAGTCTACAGCGTTGTACATACCTATAACCCATCCACGTACTTTTTATGGGGATACAGGCTGCTCCTGTGGCGCTCTCTGTACCAACGCTTTGCCCAGAAACTGCCGTGTCCGTTCTTCCTTCGGATTGGTGAAAAACTGCTCCACGGGTCCCTGCTCCACGATCACACCATGCTCCATCAGCACAACCCGATCCGCTACATCTCTCGCAAAACCAAGCTCATGCGTGACAATAATCATCGTATTGCCTTCACTCGCCACCTTTTGGATCACGGACAGCACTTCATCCACCAGTTCAGGATCAAGTGAGGATGTCGGTTCATCAAACAACAACACCTGCGGATTTAGTGCCAAAGCACGGGCAATCGCAACTCGCTGCTGCTGTCCACCCGAAAGCTGGGCAGGATAATAGGTCATACGATCCTTTAACCCGACCTTTTCCAAAATGCCTTCACTGATCTCCCTCGCCTGCTTACGATCCAGCTTTTTCACACTGGTCAGACCAATCATCACATTGTGGAGTGCATTCAAATTTTTAAACAATTGATATTGCTGAAATACCATTGCCGTTGCCATCCGTAGTCCGAGAATGTCCTTTTTTCCCGCCTTGGCGGCATCGACCTTTACACCGTTAATTTCAATGACTCCGCTGTTTGGCTGTTCCAAAAAATTAATGCTGCGCAGCAGCGTGGACTTCCCCGATCCGCTTGGGCCCAGGATGACTACAACTTCTCCCTTGCCTACCGTCAGGTCTATGCCCTTCAACACATGATGCTGCCCAAAATGCTTATGAATTTGATGAAGTTGAATCATACCCTTACTCACTTCTTTCGTAAATTCGAATACGCTTCTCCAGCACGACAAGCCCGCGCTCAATAATAATGCACACCAACCAGTAAATCAGAGACACCGCAACATATACCTCAAAAAAAGCCAACGCCCGCGCGCCCATAATTTTAGCCTGTCCCATCATATCGACGACACCGATCATAAAAATAAAAGACGTATCCTTCACCGTACTGATCAGCGTGTTTCCCAAATTGGGCAAAGCCACCGTCAACGCCTGCGGCAATACAATTTTGAGCATAATTTGTGTTTGGCTCATGCCGATGGAATTAGCTGCCTCAAATTGTCCCCGGTCGACTGAATGAATCGCCGCCCGGAACGTCTCCGACAGATAACCCCCGAGATTTAGTGAAAATGACAACAATGCGAAAACCTCGGGTGGAATCACGTAGATATTTAATTGCTGTAAGAAACCGTATTCGCTCTGAAAATAATATAAAAACTTGGGTATTCCATAATATACGAGAAACAGCTGCACAATGAGCGGTGTTCCCCGGATGTAGGAGACATACAGCGTAGACAGTTGCGCCAAGACAGGCACCTTGTATATCCGAATTAACGCCGTTGCCAACCCGATAATCGTACCCAGCAGCATGGACAAAAATGCAATCCATAGCGTAACGGGTAGATACTCAACGATCCGGGGAAGGCTTTTCAGCATATAATCAAGGTCAAACAGCTTTTCCATAGGAACCTCACTTTACCCTTTACATTGTTGTTACTGCGGGATATATTCCCCACCTGTCCATTGTTCAGACAATTTTTTCAGTGTTCCGTCCGTTTTCAACTCTTTAATAATCGGGTCGATTTTAGCTTTCAGCTCTTCGCCCTGCTTATCCTTTTTGAACACCAGATTGATATCATCCGTTTGCACAGGATCACCTATCGCTTCGACCTGCAAACCTTCCTTCTTGATCGTAGCAGCCGTCATGACTGGATCATTCACATAAGCGTCCACCCGGCCATTTTGTACGTCTTGAAGGTTATCGGACGAAGTGCCTGTATCATTGTATTTCAAAATAATTTTATTCCCATTCTTCGCATTATATTGTTCCAGCAATTGTGTGTAGGAATCGCCTACTGATGCGGCTACCTTCTTGCCTTCCAAATCCTTGAGAGAGTGTATATCCGTTCTGCCTTTTTTCACAACAATGACGGATTGTGCCTGAAAGTAGGATTCATCCGAGAACAAATATTTTTGCTCGCGCTCAGGATTTTTGGCGATTTCATCTGCTACGACCTGAATCTTGTTCGATTCCAGCGCCATGAAAATTCCGTCCCAGCCAGAAGGTACAAACTCAAACTTGTAGCCGTCCAGCTTCTTGTCGATCTCCTTGACTACTTCCACATCGTACCCGGTCAGCTCGTTTTTTTCATTCGTAAAAGCAAACGGAGGGTAGTCATTTTGTGTGCCTACATAGATTACCTTATCCCCCGATGCCGCATCCTTCGAGGAACATCCACTCAAGGCACCCGTTAATAACACAAGAGATAGGCCAATCGCTGCCACCAAAGCAGATTTCTTCATATATGACATCCCCTTTTTAATATCCAAGTAATTTACTATGATTTTATATTATAACGGGTTATTCAAATAATACAACAAGTAAATTTCATTTCGATTATTTATCCATATGTTGCACAAAAAAAGGACCCTTGCGGGTCCACTGTTATCCATGAAGCGGAAAACGCTCTGCTGGATGTTCCGGCAAAATGGACGAGATCAACCGTCGTACAGCCGGATGAGCAGATTCAAAAATCTGATCCTTCTCATCACAGCGCTCAATCAATCTTCCCTGCTCCATCACAGCAATGCCATCACAGACGGCATATGCCGCCCGAATATCATGCGTGATGAACAGATATGACAATCCAAACGAAGACTTCAGTTCTCCCAGCAGGGATAAAATATGCATCTGGTGAACCATATCGAGGCTGCTGACGGACTCATCCAGCACGATCAGCTTTGGTTTGAGCGCAATCGCCCGTGCAATGTTGATCCGCTGTAATTGTCCGCCGCTGAATTGATGCGGATATTTAATCCGATCTTCCGGCTTGAGGCCGACCCGTTCCAGCAGGCTTTCGACCGTTCTTTTTTGTTCCTGCACCGATAACCGTTCGTAATTGTCCAATGGCTCACCAATAATCTGCCCGGCGGTCATTCGGGGATTTACAGCAGAGTAGCAGTCCTGAAATACGACCTGCATATCCCGTCGCAGTCCCCTGCGGACTTGGGGGCTCGCATTATAAATGTCCTGTCCCTGGAACAGCACCTGACCCTCCTGCGGCTTCTCCAGCCCCAGAATAACCTTGCCCAGCGTGCTTTTACCGGCTCCGCTGGTACCAAGTAAGCCTAGGCAAAACCCACTTTCTATAGTAAGCGAAACGTTAGCCAACACAGGAGGACGTGGTTCAGAGCGGCCCAGCCATTTGCGCCTTCCATAGCTATGAGTTACTTTCTTCACTTGTAGCATGCGCATTCGCTCCCCTTTTGAAAGTGTAACCGTCGAACAGGCGACTAACCACCTACCTGATTTATGCCCCGAATGGACAACTTGGGTCTGACATGCAGCAGCATTTTCGTATATTCATCCTGCGGGTGATCGAATAACTGATGGACCTCGGCCTGCTCAACAATACGACCCTGCTGCATAACAGCCACTTCATCCGCCAATTGGGAAATGACGCCCAGATCATGCGAGATCAGCAAAATGGACGTATTGTATTCCGTACGCAAGCGATCCAGCTCTCTTAGCACCTGTAGCTGATTGACCACATCGAGCGCCGTCGTTGGTTCATCCGCAATAACTACTGCTGGCCGCAGGCACATGGAAATGGCGATCATGACCCGTTGCAACATCCCGCCGCTCAACTGAAACGAATACCGCTTCATCAGCTTGGCCGGATCGGGCAGATTCATATTTTCCAGAGCCGTTATGGCAAGTTCATGGGCCTGTCGTTTGGTTAATCCGGTGTGCGTGCGGACCGTTTCCATAAACTGAGCTCCGATCGTATACACTGGCGTAAAAGCGCTCATCGGATTTTGCATAATAAACGCGATTTCCTTGCCCCGAATACGGCGCATCTCCTCGGCCACCATTCCGTTCAGCTCACGCCCGTTCAGACGGACACTACCTTCCACGTCCATCGTCTGGCGATCCAGCAGTTGGAGCAACGCTTTACAGGTTACCGTTTTGCCGCTTCCACTCTCGCCGACAAGACCCAGTACCTGTCCCTTTTTCAGCTCAAAATGAGTTGGCTCCAGCAGAGATACCGCCCCGGCACCGGTTTTGAGCTTCACCTGTAAGCCGCTGACCTCCAGCACCTTCTCCCTGTCGTCCATCGTTGTAACTCACTCCCGTTTTACTGACGTTTGGCAATTCCGTATCGGTCGGACAGCGCCTCCCCCAATATATTGAAGGCCATCACCACCACCAGAATCATAACCCCCGGATAGATCATTAATTCCGGATGACTGCGAATGTATCCCGTTCCCTCATGAATCATCGCTCCCCATTCGGGGGTCGGCGGCTGAATGCCTAGACCAAGGAACGACAACGCGGAAATATCCATGATCGCCCAACCCATTTCCAGTGTACCAATGACCACAATCGGCCGCAGCACATTCGGAATAATATGCCGCCGGATAATGGCCCCTGAGGAGGACCCGCTAATCCTTGCAGCAGCTATAAAATTCCGTTCTTTCAGACTGACGACCATATTGCGGCACATTCTGGCATAATACACCCACTGCACCATCATCAAGGCAAGCAGCACCTGCATGAGGCCCGGTCCAAAAATACCGACAATGCCCAGCACAAGCACCAAATTCGGAAACGCCATAATACCTTCGCAAAACCGCATCAACACACTATCGACCCAGCCACCTACATAACCTGCAAGCGACCCGACCACAACGCCGATGCTAAGCGAGGACAGGAAAATTAATGTCGCAAAGCCGAGGGAAATCCGCGCTCCATACAGCAACCGGGATAAATTGCACCGACCCAAATGATCGGTCCCCAGCCAGTATTCTTTCGAAGGTCCCTCCAGCTTGTGCAGTAAATTGACTTTAACCGGATCATGGGGAGCCAGCCAAGGAGCTAGCGCCATAATGATAAAAAGAGCAGCCAGTACGACAGAGCAGACCACGATTACCTTTTGACCTTTGAACATTGTACGCAACCTTATCATCACTGCTCTGCTCGTCCCTTCGATGAAATTCGGGGGTCCATATACAAATGCACCAGATCAACGAGCAAATTGCATACGATGAACAGGCATGCCGCCAAAAACACATAGCATTGTATGACGGGAATATCCCGGTTAAAAATCGCTTCCACAAAATAACGGCCAAACCCGGGCCATGAAAACACCTGCTCCACAATAATTGTTCCGGTCAGAAGCTTGCCCAGATTCATACCCAGACTTGTAATCAGTGGAGCAATGGCAATTTTCAGTACATGCTTGAGCATGATCACCCGCTCACGAATCCCTCTAGTTCTGGCATACTGCACATACGTTTCCTGAAGCTGCTCCAACACACTGGAACGCAGCAGGCGCGTATATAAAGCAATCAGAACCAGCGACAGGGTCAAAGTGGGCAACACCAGATGTTGCCACGTTCCTCGCCCCTCTACAGGGAGCCAATCCAATCGGACAGAGAAAAAGAAGATTAACAAATATCCCAGCCAGAACTGGGGTATAGACGCGCCAAAATATGAAATTCCTCGACTAAGCATGTCGATCCATCCATTTTTACGCATCGCCGCCAGCACGCCCAGTGGAATACTCACCACAATAGATAGCACCATACTGCTCACAGCCAATTCAAAAGTGGCGGGCAGCCGAACCTTGACCTCATCCCACACCGGCTTGTTGGTCAGATACGAAGTACCAAAGTCCAATTGACTGATTCTTTGAAGTGTATGCATATACTGCGTCAGCAAAGGCTGATCCAGCCCGAACTCATGTCTTTTCTGCTCCAGAATCTCTGGAGTAGGATAAATATGAGCAGCCGTCAAATAGGCCTCGGCCGGATCAACTGGTGAAATATGAATCAGTGCAAAGGTAACGAGGGTGGCAAAGAGAACAATAGGAATGACCGCTACCATTCGCTTCCCGATATAGCTGATCATGAGTTGTCCTCCTATCCTGTAAACTACCGTTACCTATCGGCTTCAGCTACTTTCCGATTTCAATTCCCTCAAACGGATTTTCATCCCGATTAGCCGGGAATACAAAGTTTGTAATCTTTTTCTGGTACACTGCCGTTTTCTTAATATAAGAAATAGGCACAATGGCAGATTGCTCCTGAAGCGTCTTCAGAATCGAAGCATACAGCTCTTGACGCTTGGTTTCATCTGTCGATGAGAGCGCTTCGTGTACTTGCTGATCCAGATCTTTCTTCATCGGAAGGGCACTCAGCACCTCGGAAATTCCGAAGCTCTTCTTGGAAATGACATTAATAAAGGAGTGCGGATCATAAGGCGCACCATAGTTGTACCAGAAGTACAGATCAAACTGGTTGGATCTAAGGCGCTTGATTTGAACCGTCAGCTCCAGTCCGGTCAGGTTCACTTTGACACCCAATTCTCCCCATTCAGCCTGAATGGTTTCAGCCATCGCCTTTTGGATCGGATCAGTCTTATCAAAAATCAGCTCAAAATCCAGCTGTTGTCCGTCTTTTTCCCGTACTGTACCGCCTGCGGGCAGCTTCCAGCCAGCCTCATCCAGCAACGATTTGGATTTTTCCACATCATAGCCAACAGGCTGTAAGTTTACATTCGTATACGGATAGTTTTTGGATAAAACCGTATCCGCTGTTTCCTCCAGCCCCGAGGTTACACCTTCCACCATTGCCTGCTTGTTAAAGCCATGCTGGAGTGCCAGACGTACCCGAAGGTCTGCCAGCTTGGGATTGGATGAGTTGAGTAACAGGCTTCTTGTACCTACAGGCTCGGACAGCGTGGTAACATACTGATTCGTGTCGCGAAGCTGTTTGAAAGCATCCAGACTAATGACACCCTCTCCATAAATCAGATCCAGGTCGCCTTTTTCAAAGGCCATTACACGGGTTTCGCCATCGGGAATGATTTTTACCGTAATTTTATCCACCTTCGGTGCAGTACCCCAATAGTTCGGATTACGCTTAAAGGTTGCATATTCATCTTGCTTGTATTCATCCAGCATCCAAGGTCCTGTACCTACAGGTTTCTTGATTCCTTTGGACGTATCTCCATCATCCGGGAACCCAGCTTCACCCAGAAAACGGAACGGGCGAACGACAGACAAATCCTGAAGCACTGGGTAGTATGGCTCTTTGAGCGTCATTCGGAAGGTGCTGTCATCTACAGCTTCAGTTTTGTCGAGAACGCCTACTATACCAAGCCAGCTGTGCGTTTTCTCATTTTTCATAATAGCGTCAAAGTTCTTTTTGACAATGGTCGCATTAAATAGCGTTCCATCCGAAAATTTCACACCTTTGCGCAGCTTAAACGTATATATTTTGCCGTCCTTGGAAATAGTCCAGGATTCAGCCAAAGCAGGCTCCAGCTTGCCTCCTTGCTTGTAGCTGACTAACGGCTCATAGACCATGGATTGTGCAAAAAGTTGGGAAGGATTGTATACGTGAGGATTCATCGTACCAATGTCACGCGGCCACGATAGCGTGATCGACTTTTCATTGGCAGCTCCGTCAGTAGAGGTGGATGCAGGGGTTTTTTCCTGCTTCGCGCAGCCCAAAACAACGGATAATAAGAGGAGCGCCACCAACATAAGGGTGGCAGTCTTGCGGTGTCGAACGGACATCAATGTATTTCCCCTTTTCTATATATGTGATAATGATTATCATAATCATATTTAGAATAGGTACCACGTTCTATTTTGTCAACAATATTCGACAAGCAATCCTCTTATTTATTTTAAATTTGTATAATATTAAATTTATGGCTTAATTCTCCAACGCTTGAAACAGAGTACGCGTGTACTCATGCTGTAACAAGTCTTCATCCCATTCCTTAAAGATTTCCACGATCTCCCCCTGAACCATGACGGCAACTCGATCACAAAACTGGCGAGTAGATTGGAGATCGTGAGTGATGAATAGGTAGGACAACTGACGTTCCATCTGCATTCTTTTGAGCATGTCCAGTACAGAAGACTGCGTTGTCGTATCCAGATTGGCGATCGATTCATCGAACAAGATAATATCCGGCTCCACCGCCAACGCTCGGGCAATACATACCCGCTGTTTTTGCCCGCCACTCAGCTGTGCTGGGTATTTTTCCAGACTGTCAGCCTCCAATCCTACTGATTCCAATAGAGACAGACAAATATCCAGCGCCTGCGCTTTTCGCTCAGGAAAATAGTTGTGGATCGGCTCCATTAAAATATCTCGAATGGTCATACGAGGATGCAATGAGGAGGACGAATCCTGTGCAACCAACTGGATTCGCTTGTACAGCTGAACGTCCTTCGTCTTTTCGAAATGTATAGGCTGATGATCCAGCCAAATCTCCCCTGAGGTCAACGACTCCAGCCCTAGAATACATTGTGCCAGCGTGCTTTTGCCACTTCCACTTTCTCCAACCAATCCAAGACACTCCCCCTGCCGTAACTCCAGACTCACCTTCTTCACGGCCTGCTCGCTATCTTGCGTGCTGAACCAGCCTTTTCTCCGTTTGCGGACAGGGTATGCTTTGGTCACATTCTTCAATTCCAGCATCACTGGTGCATCCTTCCTTCCGGGCTCATCTCCAACACTCGATCTGCTATGCGGCTCATACCTTGGCGATCATGTGAAATCAACAATATGGTGAGATCAAAGTCTTCTCTCAATTGTTGCAACAATGCCAAAACCTTGTCGCGGTTGATAACATCCAACGCCGTAGTAGGCTCGTCGGCAATAAAGAGGCTCGGACCGGAGCTTAACATTGCAGCCAGCAGCACCCTTTGACACATGCCTCCGCTTAGTTCAAAAGGATATGACGACAAAATATGCTCAGGATCTGCAAACCCAACCTTGCGGAGCAGAGAGCGCAAATAGGCCTCCCGCACTGGAGTAGCGCCTCCTCTGGCTATCTCCGTGGCACGACTCAGCATCTGCCGCATCCGTGGCAGCACGCCCAGTGGGTGGACTTGCTTCGGTGCAGTGTGGGATGGGGCTGCATCAGCGTGCCCCGGCTCCATCTGGTCGTGCGGCATCCAACGCCGCCCGTACAGTCTAAGCGTATCCATCAGCTGGGCGCGGACAGTCCGGATCGGATTCAACCCGCTCAGCGATTGTTGAATGAGCAGGGCAATATCCTCTCGGCGCAGCCTTTGCCAGCGCCGTTCCTGGAACGGGAGAATGTCTTCCCCGTTATAGTAGATACGCCCTTGCGTAACACCGATACCTGGCTCCAGCATGCCTGCGATTGCGTGTGCGGTCAGACTCTTGCCGCATCCGCTCGGTCCGGTCAGGGCCACAATCTCCCCTGAATATATGGAAAAGCTCACATCCCGCAGCAGTGGTTTGCTCCCACTTCCGCTTGCTCCTACGCCTGTGCGGCAGATTTCCAAATGTTCCACGTGTAACAACGGTTTTCGCCCTGCCACTTGTTCTATCGTATCCTTGCCCCCAAGGGCTATTTGATCTCCCACTATTTGGCCGCCCCCTTTTCCGAAAAGCGGTCGCCCAAAAGCTGGCAGGCAAGTACGAATAGCATAATCGCCAAGCCCGGGAAAATCATGACATGCGGAGCCACCTGAAAATATGAGGTTGCATCATGCAGCATCACGCCCCACTCTGGCTTGGGCGGCTGTACACCCAGTCCAAGAAAGGATAGCCCCGCGATCATCAGCACCACGCGTCCGATATCCCATACCGTATAAACCAACAACTGCGGCAACGCTTGTGGCAATACATAACGTCTCAGTATACGCGCGTGTGAATTGCCGGATAAACGGGCATACCGAACGTAGTCCTCCTGACAGGCTTTTTGAACCAGACTACGGATATACCGGACATAACCCGCCCACCGTACCGCAATAATCGCAAGGGTCATGTTAACAAAACCCGGGCCCAAAATGCCCACAATTGCCACCGTTAAAATAATATCAGGAAAAGCCAGTACGCCGTCGATTCCCCGCATAATCAGCTGATCCACGCGTCCGCGCACATAACCAATGAGCAACCCTATAGGTAGACTGAAGCACAGCGTAGCTACAGTAATTGCACATGCGATTAGCACGCTCGTCCGAATCCCGTAAATTAGCCGTGACAACACATCCCGACCCAGATGATCCGTACCGAAAGGATATTTCCGACTGGGTGGTGCCAGACGGTTCAAAAGATCCACTTGAAGAGGATCATGAGGAGCGACCCATGTAGCCAATAACCCAAGCAGCACGATCAGACCAAAAAGTACGCCTCCTGCCAGCAAGCTCCCTTGAAAGGAAAGCCGTATCTTTTTCATTTTCAGCTTCCCCCTTAACGCAAACGTAGCCTCGGATCTATCGCCGTCTGGACCAAATCCACCAAACACTGAACACCTACAATTAAAAATACGGCAAAAATAACATACCCCTGAATCACAGGATAATCTCGCTGGGTAATCGCATCTATAAAATACTTGCCTAACCCCGGCCATGAAAAAATGGTCTCGACGATGACATTACCTGCCAACATAAATGATAGATTGGTACCTAGCAGTGTAATCATAGGCAGAACCGCATGCTTAAATATCTCAAAAAACAGGATATGCATACGTGAAAAGCCTCGAGCCTTCGCTGCTTTCACAAAATTCCGGTCACCCAGCTCCAGCATTTGAGCGCGCAGTACACGGGCTTGCACCGCTCCCAAACCTGCGCCAAGAGTCAGCGCTGGGAGCACTAGATGTGTCCAGTCCTCCCTTCCCATGGATGGGAGCCAGCCCAAGCGAACGGAGAATAGATAGATCAACAGAAAACCAAGCCAAAAAGAGGGAATCGACGATCCCAGCAGGGCAAACAGCCTGCCCAGACGATCCAGTGGGCCGCTGATTTTTAGCGAGGCAGCCAGTCCCAGCCCCAGCGTAAGCACCGTCATGACGGCAAAGCCCGCAGCAGCTAGCTCCACAGTAGCAGGCAGTCTGTTCCATAGTTCGGCTAGCACGGATTCCTTGGATACATACGAGGTGCCCCAATGCCCCGTGAACACATCTCGCAGCCAGTTCACATATTGAATATGAAGCGGCTCGTTTAAGCCCAGTTCCTGCCGTAGCGTCGTCAACGCCTCCTCAGAGGCAGGGACATTATGCGCGGTGAGCAAAATAGTAGCAGGGTCACCAGGAGCGAGCCGCATCAGTACAAAAGTCAGCGTGGATACAACGAATACAATGATGAGCAGCTGCGCCACACGTTCCAGTATAAAACGAATCATAGGATACGCAGCTCGTTATTCCGTAATATCAGATTGCGCTGTAATGTAGTAATACTCGATCGGATGGGGTGTAAAACCCTCCACCCCTTTTTTCACACCAAACACATTATCAGGATGCACAATGAACGACTGTGGCAAATCCGCATTGATGATATCCAGCGCTTGTAGTGTCACAGCATTACGCTGCGCTGTATCCTTCGCCAGCTTCAAGCTGTTAAGAATACTCTCTAGCGGTTTGGAACTATACCGGCTTACATTGGCTTCGCTTTTCGAAGAATAAAACATGTCCATAAAATATTGCGGCTCTCCTGTATGAGCAGTAAGCATGCTGTACATTGCAAAATCCCAATCGTTTTTGGTCAACGCCTCGTCGATATTTTCCACCTTGCGAATCTTGACCTGGATTCCCTCTTTCAGCAATTGGCTTTGGATGACCTCAGCCATAACGGAGAGCTCTGGACGCTGAGGGAAAGTCAGCAGTGTAACCTCGAACGGCTTGCCTTGCTTAGTCCATGTCCCTTGGGCGTCTTTCTGCCAGCCATCCTTCGTCAACAGCTGCTCTGCCGTTCCGTTCAGCGCTTTACGCTCAACTTTACCGAAGGGAAGAATGCTCGGGAACGGACTGCTTGCTTCCGTACCGAAGCCCCTCATGACGGCGCTCACAATCGATGTGCGTGGAATCAGGCTGTCCACCACCTTACGGTTCGCCGCATCCTTGAATACTGGCGATTCCATATTGTACACGATCATATGGGTGCGCAAGGAGGGAGCCGACAGCACTTGTAGCTTGTCGTTCTTTTTCAGTACCTCTGCGTTATCAACCGGAATATCCGTCGCCACGTCCACCTCGCCGGATTGCAGCGCCATCAGGCGCGAATTCCCATCCGTAATGAACTTCATCGTCGCTTCAGCCAGTCGTGCCTTCTCGCCCCAATATCCGTCATAACGCTCTACGACCAAGGATTGGTCCTTGTTGAATGCTTTGATTTTAAAGGCGCCTGTCATCGCTGGGTAGCTCTGCTCATCTTTCATCGATGCCACATCCAGTACAATCGTCGATGGATCAGCTAGATTGGACACCAGCGCCGCGTTCGGCTGGTTTGTCGTGATTTTCAAAGCCAGCGGGCCGCTTACATCAATGGACTTCACATTCAGTAAATCCTTCGCCAGATGGCTTTTCTCGATAGAGCGCAGCAAAGACGCTTTTACACCTGCTGCATCCATACTCTTTCCATCATGAAAAGTGACTTTATCCTGCAAGCTGAACGTCCAAACTGTAGGACTATCCTGCTTCCACTCCTTTGCCAGCCAAGCCACAGGCTCCAGCTTTTCATTCAAACGTACCAGTGTCTCACCTGCACCGGATCGCATCACATCCCAGCTATTATCTCCGTGCGGGTCAACGCCTGACGGTTTCCATGTATACGCCATTACCAGCTTTTTATCTGTCGCTGTTTGTTGTGCTGACGCGTTTTCACCCTTGCCGGAGCTATCCGACGTCTTATTGCTGGCACATCCCGAAAGAGCCATAACTGCCAGCAGCAGCATCACCCCTGTACATATCAACCATGAACGCCTGCTACGATTGCTAATCATTCAATGAATCCCCCTCTATCTTGTAAAATCATATAAACCTAACGCAAAACGCGAAAAAAGCATTCCGGACCACTTGATCAGCAGTCAGAAATGCTTTCATTATAAAATGTCAAAACTCACCTCGAAGCCAACTCCAAAAACATAGAAGGGATCGGATCGGTTTCAGACATTCCGTATGCAGCACGCCTAACCACCTCCCCAGCATCCCGTGGGTCTGACAGTGATGTCAAAACAGGCAGGTCTCCTGACTCCAGGCGCATCTTTCAGGCCTTCCCGGTTCTTCACAGTTCCAGTGGCTGTTCTGAAAGCTCCAGCAGTATCCTGCTGATGCCTGTATACAGTGGCGGGTCCGTGTCGGAATCTACCGAACTTCCCTTTTAAGTGAACACGCTCAACAACCATCTACATGGTCTCAACAAAACCTCGTACATAGAGTCGTCCGGCTCACACCTGTTTTCTTCCTTTATTTCTTTCCATTACGATCTTATTTTGTTGTCACAGGCTTGTCAATAAATGCTGCACAATAATTTAAATTTGAACGATGTGGCGAGAATGAAGGTGATGTCTATTCATTGCGTGCACGAAATGACGGGCATTCCGTCTCCCTCATGATGTCCCGAAAACTGTACCAGACTACTTAATGAATCTAAAAGAACGAAAATTTAGCAGCGAGATTGCAGATCAATTTGTACAAGCTATTAAAAAAGATACATTATTCCAAAGGCCTGAAAAAGCAGTTGGTTATTCCTTCTCCAAAAAATTGAGGAAGAAAAAAATTTGAAAAGCGACAAAACCAAAGAGTTGATCGGAAATTTAGTGAGCAAACCTTGTGGAATTTCTATTATAAGGATAACAGCATTGGGGGCAGCTACCAAACAAAAGAACTATATTGTTGATTCTTCTCAGACAGCCTTTGAGACAAATTTAACTATTAGAGAATTTACCCGTAAAACATTCCTTAGTGATTTAGAGAATGAGTTTGAAAAGCCTCCGGTGATTAGCCGGGGGCTTAATTTGTTAACTGACCATTTCCTGACAAGCCATGTCAGCGTGCCGTTTAGGTGCCTAGCAGTCAAGTTATTTTTTAGCTAGTAAGTGAGCGAAGCGAGGGATCTTGCAGGTCGTTCACAGCGTCGTACTGTAAACCAGGACGAAGCGACGGCTTGCTTTTACGCTCGAAAAGTTGTGGAGCTAAAGAGTTTTGTACGAACAACCAAACGGGGAGGCACTTGCTATTAAACCGTCAGTTAATAAAAGGACCGTTGCGATCAATACGGCTCTCTTCTATCTCATTTTAAATTTTATCCATTAAATAAAATTATTTACAAACATAAAATTTACAGGTAATATTTACTTATTCCTTCTTATGGATAAAAAAACAATTGTATACACGACTCCAGAGAGGAGACTTAGTAAAAATGAGGTTGATAATGTTCTGAAAATAAAAGTAGATGCGGACACTGTGTAAAGTTGCAATGAGCCGTTAAGCGAAGAAGTTGTCGTCGTTGGTCCTTGAATAAAGGAATAATATATTCCTACCAAAAAACCGTAAGACAAATACTTAAACAGATTTTTTTCAAATTTACTCATTTCTTAGCCCCCAATAATATTTTTCGAAGAGGAGAATTTTAATACTATGAAACCATTCAAAGTCATGACTAAAACAGCAATAATTGCAGCATTGACAGCAATATTATTACCATATGGAGCCATTGCTTCTGCAAATGATGCGCCGAATCCATTGTCATCGACGATACAATCAGAAGCCGGAAAATGGGAACCGACAGATGAAATAAAGGCCAAGGAAGGACAAGTCTACAAATATATCGATCCTAGTAGTGTTAACGATGATGTTTATTACTATTATGTCAATTACGACAATTTAAATCAAGAAAAAGGTAATAATGATAGAATTAGTACCCAATCCATTGGGGTGACTCCTATTGTTAAAACCCATGAAAATCTAGGTTATTGGGTTGATACAAACAATGCAATTCGTGTAAGTACATATACTGGGCCTGCTGCTGCAAAAATTACAGTGAAAACTAATATTAAAGTGAAAGCGGAAGGAGCAATAACAGGTGGTGTTAAAGCTATAGAAGGCACATTGGGTTTTGGTATAGAAGCTGATATTGGCCTAGATGATGAATATTCAATCAATGTTCCTAAAGGAGAAAGATGGGTTATTAGTGCTTTTCCACGATATGAAAAACATAGATTAGGAATGTATTGGCCAGCTCCATTCATAGGTGATCCTTTCATAGGTTATGTGAGAGTAGACAAGCCTGTGGGAATTGCTTTCAGAGTAGAAAAGCACTAATCATATCAAATAAATTGAAATAAAAAGAGAGGCCGTTGCAACCAACACGGCTTCTTTTTTTATAGCGGAAAGTAGCGGGACTCTCGCGAGTCTACTCAGTTACTTTGGACTGGAGCTGTGGCGTCCGAACGATCTATTGCGTTCAAAGGACTTTATATCATACCTAGACAGGGTTACACGAAAGAATGTCGAATAGAGCGGGCAAGTAAAAAAATGATGAAACAGGATTGTAATTCGTCGTGACGGACAATTAAATACTTGGTACTACAGGCTTTTTATTGACAAGCACGGAGGGTGATGAAATTAACAAGACAGCGAAATTTGAGGATTGGAAGACCGGACATATGCACTCACAAAACTCTGGGTTTTGGAATTTAATTTCGTATGGAATCTTACTGTATCAGCATAGGGAGGCATTCACTTTATCTATCTGCTAACGCATACGGTTCGAATAATCTTCCGTGATTTTTGCTAGGATAAAAAAACCAACACGTTTCCAAAGAATATTTTCTATCGTCCACGACTTTCACGTCCAATAGTCATAATTCTGGCCCCCTGCTTTAGCTTGTCCCAATCCAGGAAATAAAGCAGCCCCCTTGTTGACGATCCGCGACTGTTGCGCATCTGCTTACGCTGGCTGCGAACCAATGTAAGCAGCTTCGTTAGGTTATAGCTGTCCAACTCCAAACTCAATCAATTTGGGTGTGCTGCGTCTGGCTCCGGCCAGCCTGACGCCTGCCGTAATAGATACCAGTTTGCACAGCCTATCTTCTCTGCTCATCTTCCCTGGATAACTCCATGCCAAAAAGCCGGAAAAGAGGCATATGTCCTCTCTCCGGCTATCTTTATTTATTCCTAATCATCAAACCTTCTGTGGAACCTCCTGAACCGTCACGCTTTTGACCGAGTCCCCTTGTTTTCTCGTCAAAACGATGTTCAAGACAATCGCTGTAATCGAGCCTGAAACGATACCATTTTGCAACAGCATTTTGGCAAAGCTCGGCAGCTGGTCGAACATTTGTGGCAGAACGGCAGAGCCTAGGCCCACGGCAATACTGCATGCTGCGATCAGCAGATTGCTTTCCTTCCGCAGATCCACTTCTGACAGAATAGACATGCCTGATGCAGCGACCGAGCCGAACATGACGATCATCGCCCCGCCCAGCACAGCGTTAGGAATCACTGTCGTTAAAGCAGCCAGCTTAGGCAGCAAACCGAGAACAACCATGATACCGCCCGCAGCAAAAATAACGTTCCGCGATTTGACGCGTGTGAGTGAGATCAGACCCACATTTTGCGAGAAAGCTGTATAAGGAAACGCGTTAAAAATACCCCCAAGCATGATCGCAAGTCCCTCGGAACGCAGACCATTGACGATCTGCTTCTGCTCCACCTTCTGATCAATTGCTTTGCCTACTGCCAAATAAACGCCTGTAGACTCAACCATACTGACAATATTGACGATAATCATCGTACAAACTGCCATAATGCTAAACTCAGGCTTACCAAAATAAAACGGCTGTGCAACACTCACCCATGAAGCCTCCGCCACGGGAGCAAAATGCACCATTCCCATTCCATAAGCAACCACTGTGCCCGCGAACAACCCAATAAGCACGGAAATCGAGCGCAAAAAGCCTTTTGCCAACCGATTCACAAGCAGAATAACCAGTAGTGTGACTAAGGCCAACAGTAAATTACGTGGCTGTCCAAAGTCCGAACTGCCCTGACCCCCTGCTACATTGTTCATCGCCACCGGAATAAGGGATAGACCGATAATCGTAACGACCGAACCTGTAACCACCGTCGGGAAAAAGCGTAGCAGCTTGCCATACAACGGTGCTGCTAACACCACAAATATACCAGACAAAATAATGGCACCATACGCTGTCGCTAAATTTGAGGTCGAAGCAATCGCGATGATGGGCCCTACTGCCGTAAACGTACAGCCTAAAATGACAGGCAGTCTACTACCGAAAAAGCGTGTGCCCATAATCTGTAATAACGTAGCAATCCCGCAAGTGAACAGATCGGCAGCCACCAAATAAGCCATCTGGGCTGGCGTCAGGTGCAATGCTCCCCCTACAATTAGAGGTACAGCAATTGCTCCAGCGTACATCGCCATGACATGCTGGAAGCCCAGCGCGAATAACTTTTGTTTACTTAACATCCCACATTCTCCTTAACGGGAGGAATCACCACGCCAGCTTCCTCTATAAAATGAACCTCGCCTGGTGCCATGGAAGCGATACGCGCAAGAGAGCGCACAGCAATGCCTCTCTGCTCCAACAGTCCACGACCTTCCTGGAAGCTCTTCTCAATCACACAGCCAACCCCGGCCAGCTCCGCTCCTGCTTCCTTCACAATATCCGTAAGTCCAACCAATGCTGCGCCAGTAGCCAAAAAATCATCTACGATTAGCACATGGTCGCTGGCATCGAGATATTTTTGGGAAATACTCACCTGATAGGTTTCCTGCCGAGTGAATGAATGAACCTCGGCGAAGTATACCTGCTCATTCAGCGTGATTGCTTTCTTTTTCTTCGCATAAATGAACGGGACCCCCAAGGCAATAGCAGTAGCCATAGCAAATTGAATACCACTAGCTTCAATTGTAAGCACCTTGGTGATCGGAGCACTGCCGAAAAGGCGTGCAAACTCCTTACCAATCTCCAATGCTAATGCTGTATCTACCTGATGATTCAAAAATGAATCTACCTTTAATACGGTGTCAGATAAAATTTGTCCCTCTTGACGAATACGTTCCTCCAAAGCTTTCATTATGCGAGTATCGCTCCTTCTGTACTTTAAAATAGTATAAAACCTGCCAAAACCAAAAAAAGGACAGGCTCCCTTGAGTTGTTTCTCAAGTGAAGCCTGTCCTTGGGGGTTGTAATCCCTGACGGATTGGCGCACAAATAAATGCCCGCATTCATCCAAAGCCGATGCGCTATCACTCATAGTCGGACGATTACAGTGGTCATCCGGTAGAAACTTCTGGGCCATATCCCCAATATTATACGAGTCATATGAAATTGATATCTTGTATACTACACCCTCTGGCGGGCGGTTTCAAGACTATTTTTCATACAGACAGCGGCATTTGGAGAACCTTCCACAATTGGAATATCGTAAATCAAGCCGACCTTTGTTCAAGGTATATATATTGTAAGGACTTTGCATAATCCTGATTGTAGAAAACAGATAAAAAACAAAAATACATGCAAAACAACATTTAATTTTAATTATAATTTTAGAAAACAAAAATAAAACCACAAATTATACTTCCGTTTATGTTGACTACAAAGAAAAACGGAAGTAGTATGGAGTTAGTTAAGAAAGCAAAAGGCAGACTTTCAGGCTGCCAGTATTTTATCCATGCAAGGAGATTGGGTATGAATAATTATCTTGCTGTTGATATTGGAGCTTCAAGCGGAAGGCTCGTAAGTGCAACTCTGCAAGGTGACCAGCTACACTTGCAAGAGCTTCACCGTTTCAACAACTCCTTTACCGAAAAAAACGGACACGATTACTGGAATATCGACGAACTATTGAATGAGATTATTCAGGGCTTGCAAAAAGCTAAACAGACGGGGATTCACTCCTGTACGCTCGGCATTGATACATGGGCTGTAGATTACGTGCTGCTTGATCAGAAAGGAAACCGCATTCATGAGGTATACGCTTACCGGGATGCACGTACCCTCCATGCGCCCGACAGGCTGCACCAGATCATCAGTCGAGAGGCTGTGTATGAGAAAACAGGCATTCAGGAACTAAACTTTAATACCCTGTATCAACTGTTTGTCCATGATCGGGAACAGCTTGCCCAGGCGGATAAAATATTGATGGTCCCCGATTATCTGTACTATCGCCTGACAGGCATCATGATCAATGAAATGACGAATGCGTCCACGATGCAGCTTCTCAACGTGAACACACGAGAGTTTGATGAAGACCTGCTGTCCCTGCTCCAACTGCGACGCAATCAGTTTTCAGAGCTTGCCGAGCCTGGACGGGTTCTGGGTTCTCTTTTGCCGGAGCTTGTTCAAAAATACGATCTTCCGGACTGTCAGATCATTCTTGCGCCTACTCACGATACTGCATCGGCTGTTGCAGGTGTTCCGTCACAGCGGGAAGAATCTTGGGCCTATATTAGCAGCGGAACGTGGTCACTACTGGGAATGGAACGTTCCAAAGCCTTGAATACCAAGGCAGCCATGCAGGCGAACTACACGAATGAGTGGGGTGCTTACGGTACGTACCGTTTTCTGAAAAATATTATGGGATTGTGGATGATTCAGGAGGTTAGGAGGGAGGGCGGTTCCGCACATAGCTTTGCTGAATTGGCCGAACTGGCTTCAGCAGAGACACCGTTTGTCAGTCTCGTCCTCTGTAACCAGTCATCCTTCTTAAACCCGGATAGTATGACCCTTGAAATCCAGCGATTCTGTGAAGAAACAGGCCAGCCCAGCCCCAGAACGCCGGGTTCGCTCGCCCGCTGTATTTTCGACAGTCTGGCCTTAAGCTACCGCGATGCCTTACACGAACTGCAACGTTTAACAGACGAAACGATTACCAGATTGTACATTGTCGGCGGAGGCGCTAACAACGAATTACTATGTCAGCTTACAGCCGATCTCTTGGGAATTGAGGTTCAGGCAGGTCCTTCCGAATCTACAGCCATCGGCAATATTGTCGTGCAATTAATCAGCTCTGGTGTTCTTGAGGATCTCAAAGCTGCTGGCCGTACCATCGCCCGCTCCTTTCCGACTCGGCTATATGAACCGAAATCGGTGGAAGGCTTGCAAGAACTCCTGGATCGCTGGGAGCGCCTCAAGATACAAGCAACATCCTCTATTCAGATATCTCAATAAAGGAGTAAAGCCATGAATGAAGCTATTGAAGCCAGTTATAACGAAGCGAAAAAGCTGTATGCCCGCCACGGTATTCAAGTTGACGACATTTTACGGAAGCTTTCACAAATCAAAATATCACTGCACTGCTGGCAGGGAGATGATGTTCAGGGATTTCTGTTCAAAGACAAACAGCTTAGCGGGGGGATTGCCGTAACGGGCAGCTACCCGGGCAGAGCAGGCACGCCGCATGAGTTGCGTCAGGATTTAGAAAAAGCTCTATCGCTTATTCCGGGTAAACACAAGGTCAATCTGCACGCAATCTATGCGGACACCACAGAACAAGTGGATCTGGATCAACTGGAGCCACGCCATTTTCAGAACTGGGTAGACTGGGCCAAACAGCAAGGGCTCGGGCTTGATTTTAATCCAACTTTGTTCTCCCATCCCAAAGCGGAAGACGGCTTCACACTGAGTCACAAGGATTCGGAAATCCGCGATTTCTGGATCACACACTGCAAAAAATCACGCAGGATTGCAGAGCATTTTGGCAAAGAACTCGGTCAGCCCTGTGTCACAAACCACTGGATGCCGGATGGCTATAAAGATACTCCGGTTGATCGGTTGGCTCCAAGAGAACGTCTGCGTGATGCGCTGGACGAAATTTTTAGCGAGGAAATCAGCGAGGAATACAACATCGATGCGGTTGAAAGCAAGCTGTTTGGCATCGGCTCGGAAAGCTATGTCGTAGGCTCACATGAATTCTATATGGGATACGCCCTGACACGCGGTAAATCCATCTGTCTCGACGCTGGTCACTTCCATCCAACCGAAGTCATTTCGAACAAACTGTCCTCTGTGCTGATGTTCACCGATCAATTATTGCTCCATGTCAGCAGACCGGTTCGTTGGGACAGTGATCATGTCGTGACGATGGACGACGAATTGCTGGACATTGCCCGTGAGCTGGTTCGCGGTGAATTGCTTTCCCGAACCCATATCGGTCTTGATTTCTTTGATGGAAGTATCAATCATGTAGCAGCATGGGTCATCGGAACACGCAACACGATCAAAGCGCTACTTCGCGCTATGCTCGAACCGATTGAAGCATTAAAGCAGGCGGAAGAGGAACAGGATTTCACCACTCGTCTTGCTCTGGTCGAAGAGTTTAAATCGTATCCGTTTGGTGCCATATGGGATTACTATTGCGCTCAAAACGGCGTTCCTGTTCGTGAGGAATGGTTGGCCGAAGTAAAAAACTATGAACAACAGGTACTGCTGAAACGGTAACTACTGCACTGATAATGCTTATATTCATATCATACAAAGGGAGAGATTATCCATGACTACTGTGCTGGAGAATCAAAAAGAACGCAAATCGGGACTGGATATCCCATTTGTTCGCGAGATGGCGGAAATTACACAAAACATGTGGAAATTCGGCTGGGATGAACGCAATGGAGGTAATGTAAGCTATATTCTGGATGAAGCTGAGGTTGCAAAATATATAGATATTCATCAGGTCATTCGGACGATTAAACCTGCTTTTCCGGTGAATGAACTGGCTGGTAAATATTTTATCGTCACCGGATCAGGAAAATATTTCAAAAACGTAATTGCCGATCCGGAAGCCAATTTAGGAGTTCTTCGTGTCTCGCAGGATGGCGAGCAATTGGAAGTCTTGTGGGGCCTCAAACATGGCGCGGTGCCTACCAGTGAGTTACCTTCCCATTTTATGGGCCACATTGAGCGCTTGAAGGTCGATCCTAACCATCGTGTTGTGATTCATAATCATGCCACCCATGTTATTGCCATGACCTTCATTCATAGTCTGGACGAAAACCAATTCACCAAAACGCTGTGGGAAATGTGTACCGAATGTATTGTCGTCTTTCCAGACGGTATCGGCGTAATCCCTTGGATGGTACCAGGTTCCAGCGAAATCGGCCGCGAAACGGCTAAAAAAATGAAGGATCATCATGCTGTATTATGGCCTCATCATGGCATTTTCGGAACGGGCAGCTCCATTGATGAAGCGTTTGGCCTGATTGAAACGATTGAAAAAGCGGCGCAAATTTATATGCTCATTGCTCACCATGATATTCAGCAACGAATTACGGATCAGGAATTGGCCGATCTGGCGAAAGCCTTTAACGTTACTCCAAAAGAAGGAATACTGAACGTATAAACATAGGCCAACCTCATAACTCACAACTTAAAAGGCTCCATGGCTCGTCTCAAATCGACCATGGAGCCTTTGGCATACCTAGTTTTAATTATATAACCCTTAATTCCAATGAATTAACTTGTAATTACGCTTCCCTTTATATACAATAAAATCAAAATTCCCTTATCTCCACCAAAGGAGAGGTGACAAGTTATGAAAAGAGCAAAAAATGAAGATCACTTCGACATCGTGGAAGACCATTATTTCACAGCTACCGAACTGGAAAAATCCAGCGCCATTTGGCCAGTCAGACTGGGTATGGATATTTCGAAAACAAGCTGCCATGTCGGTCCCAAGGCTGTTCCTTATTTTTATTTGATTTTTGTACTTGAAGGTCAGGCTGAGTTTATTTATAAGCAGCAGAATTACCGTGTCCAAAAGTCTGATTTATTCTGTTTTTTTCCGCATCTTGCCCATGAATATTACACCGATCAGGAGCACCCGTTGCAAAAGGTATGGATTGCCTTTGAGGGACCTAAATCCCTCGCGCTACTGGAGCGGATCGGAATTAATCCCTCTACGCCATTTATGGCTAACGCAGTGAGCGAGGAAATCCTTGAGCTTATCTCCAACCTGTTTTCCATCGTAAACGACAACAGACAGGGTAGCGATCTGGCCCGCTTGATTACACTGCATCAGATCTTCGAGGAGTTATCCCGCAACACATCTGACGTACTGCGCAACTTTGTATGCTCTGATTATTGGCTCCAGCAGGGGAAAGATTACATTGAAATGCATTATTGTGACCGTGTTACGATTGAGCAAATTGCCGAGCATGTAGGTGTGGATCGTGCGCATTTTTCACGTAAGTTCCATTCCACCTTCCTCATCTCTCCCGCCAAGTATTTGCAAAACCTCAAGATTAACGAAGCCAAAAGATTACTGGAGCAGACAACTTACAATTTGTCGATCATAGCCCAGTCCATCGGCTATACCGATATGTCCACCTTTTCCAAGGCATTTAAGAAAACAGCAGGGATTCCACCGCGTGAGTATCGCTTCCGACATCAGTCCCGGCAAGAGATTCGTACCGTCAACGCTTAGTCGGAATCCAGTAACGTTAAAGAGAGCCGCCGTATACGGTGGCTCTCTTTTTATGACCTGATCCTAATTTCCACTTGGTTCTGAGCCCTTTCAACGCTATAATAGGCTTCAAACCAACAGGAAAGGTACGTGAAATCCATGCTGCGATTCAATGCGATACGTACGGGCTATCTGCTGGGCATCTCACTGATACTGGCCGCAATTATTTATTTTTTCGCCTCCAATTGGGGCGGACTGGATCGGACATCCAAGATTGTACTTGCTGCTGCGCTTATTGTTCTGTTCTATGGCTTGTCTTTTGTATTTGCACGGATACGTGCTGTTCCCGGCCAACAAGCTTTTCTGTCTAATATGTTTTTGGTGGCTGGCTGTATAGCCTTTGGCGTTTCCGTGGCATTGCTCGGTCAAATTTACAATTCCCATGCGGACAGCTACGGATTGTTTTTCATTTGGTCGGTGCCGGCTCTGCTACTTAGCTGGATTACTCGCTACAATCCCTTTTATATGCTGTCTTATGTACTGATTCAACTTGGTTTGTGGCTTTATTTTTACCCTACGATGCAAAGTGTGCCTTATAGCGAACTTCGATCATTGTCGATTGCCGGAGTGTTCGCACTGGTCAATCTGGTGTTGTTTCTATTGGCGTTCCTTCATCGTATACGCTCTGCTCCACTACAATATATGAGCTTTACTGTTTTTCATATAGCCATGTTAGCGATGACCAACTCTTTTGCATTTGATGGGTATGGGCTGGTCATGAATATACCGTATATCGCTGTGATTGCTTTAGGATTTTATATATTTATCAAGGTGCGACTGAATAAAACGCTACTGACCTTGAATGCATTGGCGCTCTCAGCGTTTGCTGTCTTTAAATTTATAGAGCTGGCAGAGGCGTACTCCTCATCTCTGTTTTTTGTGTTTGGTTTGATTTTTGTGGCGCTGCTGCTGACGGGTAACGTGTGGTTTTTCCGTTATTTGAATCGTTTGGGAAAAACACCGCCGGAAGCAGGGATAACGGACATTAGTACATCAAAGACTGAGACGACCGTTCCCGAGGAACATGGCAGTGAATGGATCAGCAAAACCGTATCCCGTGTAATCAAAGTGGTTGGAGTGCTGATCGGTAGTATATCTCTCATCGGATTGATTATGATTAGCACGAATGTAAACCACACCGAATATGTACTGTTGGTTGTGTCGTTGCTGCTTATGATTTTGATGATTGTCATACCGGAATCGAAGCTGGATTCGGTAATACGTTATACACTGCTGACCATCAGCTATATTACAGGCTTGGCGGCCATTCTATGGTCAGATCAGTCGCTGCTTTCGGTATTATTTCTGATCGTTTCCATCGCTGGATGGTTCCGCTCCAAGGGGAAAAGGCAGTTGTTTTTTGCCTACACCTTTGTAAACCTGAATCTGGCGACCATTTTATTTCAGCAGTATCAGGAGTGGGATGGTTGGAACTGGACCTATAAGTTCATCATCTTCTCTCTTTTCATCGTCAATGCCGTGTTATATGGGGTAAGTTACTTTATATTCAAGACGGAGTTAAAAGAACATCTGCGGAATAGCTCATTATTTTTCAGCTTGTTGTTCCTGTTTTGGGCGACGTTTTTCGAGGATGTCATTCCACACTCTTATATGTTCATTAACATTTTTTATTTTGTTATCGTTACCGGGATGATCTTTGCCTTTGCCCGTCTGAAACAAAAATCGGAGACCCTCATGAGCGTTGTATTCTGGTTTATTTTTATCGGCTTCAAATACTATGATTTATTGTGGACGCTACTGTATAAGTCTTTTACGTTGGCGCTTCTGGGGGTCATTGCACTCGGCTTGACCTGGTGGGCGGATCGGCGAATGGCCCATAGCGGCAAAGCAGCATTTGATGCCGACCACCGCAGCTTTAGCTTCATGCGCTTAAGCCCGTTACTCATCGCTATTGTCATCGTGCTACAGCTGGGGATCATCGGCTATCAGACGGCGAGAAGTGAAACCCTGCTCGCCACAGGGGCTTCCATTAAGCTCAAACTGGCTCCTATAGACCCGCGCTCCCTGCTGCAAGGCGATTATGTGGCACTGAATTACGACATATCTACCCCGCCTTCCAAGACCCCTCTTCAGGAGGAGGAATGGAGCCGAGGCAAAGTCAAAGTCGTTCTCACACCAGATAGCCAAGGAGTATACGTCGCGGATCGCCTATATCAAGATGGTGAAAAACTTACCAGTCATGAGGTCGTTCTAAATGGACAATGGTATGGTTCTCGTATTCTGTACGGTATTGAGAATTATTTCATCCCTGAGGGAACCGGACGTACTGTAGAACAGAACGCACATTTTGCCCATATTCGGGTGAGCCGCAATGGGGACGCGCTGCTGGAACGTTTGGCAGAAAGCTGACCGGATCGGCGCAGGTAGTCAACAAAGCAGGCTGAACCAAGCTGCTCCATTGCTGGAGCACAACTTGGTTCAGCCTGCTTGTTCTTTTTCGGGCCATCGAGTTACCTCTTATAAATAACCTTTATCCCTACGCTACGCTTATCCTCGTTTATACATCTCTCGTCCATGATGCTATTTCCTCAATATCCAGCGGCTGAGTCCGGCAACAGCCGCCAATCAGACGAGCTCCCGCTTCATACCATTGGCGGGCACTTTGTCCAAATGTCTCTGTACAAGTGCTGCCGTGCCATGTCTTGCTGACCGGGTCATATTCCTCCCCCAGATTGGGATATACCACCACAGGCTTATCCGTGTGACTGCGTATTTCGTGAATAAGCGATGGAACGAAATTCGGCAAAGTGCAATTGATCCCTACAGCGGCCACTTGCTCATGTCCATTCAGCCACTCAGCACATGCAGCGGCAGACTCACCATTGCTGATATGCTGCCCATCCTTTGCGCTAAAGCTGATCCAGGCATACGTGCCTGGGAATTCCTTCAGCAATCGGGCGATGGCCTTGGCTTCAACCAGACAGGGTATCGTTTCACAAGCTAAAATATCTGCACCCGCCTCAATCAGAGCTTTCATACGCGGCCTGTGGAACTCCACTAGCTGTTCCTCGCTCAGCTTGTAATCGCCGCGATACTCTGACCCATCTGCCAAAAACGCCCCGTAAGGGCCAACAGAGGCCGCGACTAGAGGCTTGGGACGATGCCGCTGACTAGTAGTAGCCGTCACGTCAGCCCAAAACTCATCGCGTGCCTGCACAGCAATCCGCACCGATGATTGAATCAGTTCCAGCGCCTCATTTTCACTTAGGCCCCGTTTAACATAGCCTTCAACGGTAGCCTGATAGCTCGCAGTAATCGCACAGTCTGCCCCAGCCTCAAAATAATCTCTATGTACACGCTTGATCGACTCCGGATGCTCATGGAGGATTTTAGCTGACCATAAGCTATCGTTCAGATCATGTCCATGACGCTCCAGTTCAGTCGCCATGGCGCCGTCCAGCACGATCAGTTGAAATTCGTCCAGTATATGTTGTATCGGATTCATGTGGCCCCTCCTGCTCGTCTTTTCTATTTAACCCACTAATCAAGTAGGGTTTAATGATTTACATTATAGCACGGAAGTTGATGAGCACTCACAAAGCCAAGAAATAATCATTCCGTGAAGACGTCCCCTCTCGTTTCATTTGCCATCTGATGTAACGTATAAATTTTTTAAATTAGTTTCATAAGTTAAATTAATTAGATATTGTTCTTTTTTTCACAAAGTCATTTTACTATAAAAGTGCAAACCAACACTTTGGCCAAAAGATCAGGGAATTGCATCGTCACATTCTGCATCGTCATTTATGTGAAAAAAGGTACAAGAGAGGGTTTTATCTATGTCTTTACTAGAAATGATTACAGCGACCTTAACAGATAACAAAATTCTCAGTTCTATCGCTTCCACCGTTTTTATTATTCTTCTTGGTTTCTTTTGCCGGAAGAAGGGGATTTTTAACGCAGCAGTAGGAAAGATGTTATCCAAGGTTGTTCTAACCGTGGCTCTACCAGCACTAGCCTTTAATTCTTTCATGCAGGATATTAATCCTACAATGTTAAAACAAGGAATGAATGTTTTAATATGGGGAATTCTAATTTATATTATTCTCATCTTTATTTCTAAACCGTTCTTCCTGAGCTACAACAAGGATAAACAGGATGTTTTGCGGGTGTTAACCATTTTCGGTTCTACTACTTTCTTCGGAATTCCAATTGTCGGAGCCATTTACGGTCCTACCGGAGTGATGTACAGTTCCATTTTTAACATAGGGTACCGCATTTTCTTATACTCCTATGGCTATATCAAAATGAGCGGCTTGAAAATGGAGCTTAAAAATCTCAAAACCATGTTTTTGAATCCCATCGTTATCGCCACGTTTCTAGGCTTGTTTGTTTGGTTGTTTCAAGGTTATTTGCCACAAATGAGTGTAGCTACAGAGGATGGGGCCATTCAGCAGTTCGCCTTTCTAAGAATTGATCAAACCGCTGTCTGGCTGTTCAAGCCCATGACCTACCTAGCTGGACTAGCTTCTCCATTAGCCTGGTTATCGATTGGCTCGACATTGGGGGAGATCAGCTTCAAGTCGGCAGCTACTGATAAGACCTCTTGGTATTACAGCATAGTTAAGGTTTGGCTTGTTCCTATTGTTAACATCGTCTTGCTGGCTTTGTTGACTGTATCCCATATTCTGTCAGTCGATTCTGTCGCTTTAGCTACTATTGTCATCATGATGGCTACTCCTACAGCTACCGTAGCCGCAGCCTATGCCATCAGTTTTGATAAGGAAGCCATATTAACTTCTAATGCATCGCTTCTATCTACTATCACTTCTGTCGTCATGATTCCAGTGTGGATCATTACGCTCAATGTCATTGATAAAATTGGAATTTTCTAAATCAGGGGGAAAACAACATGTTAAAAATCATTTGCTATGGTGTCCGTTCTTATGAGAAACCCTATTTCCAGGATCTCAATAAATATAACTTCCAACTAACGCTAGTAGAAGAGTTGTTAACAACCAGCAATGCAGAATTGGCACAGCATCACGATGCCGTTTTGCTAAGAGGAAACTGTGCTGCCAATCGGGAAAATATCACAAAATTCAATGAATACGGCATTCAATATGTTTTCACCAGAACAGTCGGAATCAACCACATTGATTTGGATGCCTGCAGCGAATTCGGAATGAAGGTGGCACGCGTGCCATCCTACTCTCCGAATGCCATCGCCGAGCTCTCCCTAACTTTAGCAATGATGCTGTTCCGACACACCGCTTATATGACTACCAAAAGCTCGTTCAAAAATTTTATTGTGGATGAGCATACATTCAGCAAAGAGATCCATAACTGTAAAGTTGGGATTATCGGGGTTGGTCGCATTGGTCTGACGGAGGCCAAATTGTTTAAAGGATTGGGAGCCTCTGTTATTGGTTATGATGTGTACCAATCAGATGCGGCCAAGGAAGTCATTCCATTCACGACCTTGGATGAATTACTGGCAGAGAGTGATGTCGTTAGTGTGCACGTTCCTTATCTGCCGGGACAGAACGACAAAATGATTAACGCCAGCTTTTTGGCAAAAATGAAAAAGGGATCTATTCTCATCAATACCTCACGTGGAGAATTACAAGATAACCAAGCCATTTTGGACGCTTTGCTCAGTAACCATCTGGAAGGCTTCGCTACGGATGTCTTCCCTAAAGAAGATGAATTATTCTTTAGAGCATTTGAACCATGGCAAATGCTCCCAGACCCAACGATCCAGAAGCTTGTGGAGCTGTATCCAAGAGTTTTGGTAACACCTCATGCTGGCTCGAATACCGTTACGGCGTTATCCAACATGATTGAAACTAGCTACGACAACTTCCATGATATCGTTACAACTCATTCTTCGGATAACCTAGTCCCACTTCCTGTTCTCTCTATGAAATAATTAGGAAGCTCGGTACTCTTGTTGAACAAAAAAGAACCGCTATTTCCAGATTACATCGGAAATGGCGGTTCTTTTATATCAGGATTCAACTGATAGAGCATTAGCGGCCTGCCAACCTTGTGGTATTCTATCGATTCAACCAGAAAGCCATCGTCCACCAGGAACTGAATATATTTTTTTACCGTGATACGGGACAAGTCCACTTCTCTGGCTAACGTTTCAACCGAGAATGGTCCGTCCAGCTCTTGAATATTCTTCAGTATCGTGGTCATGGTTAGTTTGGACAAATTTTTAGATAGGTTTTTCGGTAGATTATGCGATGGATGTTCAACAGGTTTTTTCTTTTCCACACCCGCATGCTCTTCTTTATTAAAATAATGGTCAATAACAGCTTGATTAATTCCGTTCCCTTCCTCCATCACCGTGGCTAGGCGCTGGATTTTCTCAACAGCCAGTCTAAAGCGTTCGAATGTAAAGGGTTTAATTAAATAGTCTGCAACACCATAAAAAACAGCTTCCTTCACCGTCTGAATATCTTTTGCAGCCGTAATTAAAATAACCGAAGCATGATATTGATGCTCCTGCATATGTGATAATAAAGTTAATCCGCTTTTTCCAGGTAAATAAACGTCCAGTAATACCAGATCCGGTTTCCACTTTTGAAGACAGTCCTGTGCTTTCTTGACGGTATCTGCCTTACATACAACGTCCAAATTGTCCATGCGCTCGATAAACTGTTGATTGAGCTCAGCAACCATCGGATCATCCTCAACAATTAGAACTTTCATTCATTTGTCACCTCCAATGTACAGGGCAACTCTACATAAATACTTGTTCCCAGACCCGGTTGGCTATCAAGCTCAATGATTCCTTGATGATTTTCCACCATGGTTTTAACCAGATTCAAGCCGTAGCCTCTGTCTTCTCCTTTGGTTGAAAAGCCATGCTCGAATATCCTTTTTTGCATCTCAAAATCAATCCCCATACCATTATCTTTCACTTTCAAAATGAATACATTTCCCTCACACTCATAATTCAATTTCAGCTCAATTTTGCCGGGTTCTTTTTTTTGTAAGATGGAATCTATGGCGTTGTCAAAAAAATTACCCAGGATGTGTATGACATCATGAACGATATCCTGCATCTCCACATTAGAGACATCCGAGCTTTCTGCAAGAAGAACCGAAATATTCTGTTCGCGTGCTTCATTGATTTTACCCATAATAAAACCTGCTAATGCCGGAACTTTAATTCTCTCAGTCAAAAAGCCTACCTCATCTTGATACCGGTGATTTAGCTGCTGAATATATTGACTGACCTCCGCATATTTCCTCATTTCAATCAGGCCGGATATTACGTGCATTTTGTTCATAAATTCATGGGTCTGTCCGCGAAGGGAGTTAATATAATATTTTGTACCACTTAACTGGTTGCTGAGATGGATCATCTCGGATTGGTCGCGCAGCGTTGCAACTGCCCCAAAAAACTCATTTTCAATATATATAGGGGTTACTGTCGCAATGACTTCTATACCATTCACATAAAATGAGCGATCCTTGATTTTCTTTTTATCATCAAACACTCTCTTGAAGAGCACGTTATAAAAGTTGGTATCTAGCTGCTCGCCAATCGGGGCTTTCATCTCTTGGTTTGCCAGTTGATACTTGGCCTGAGCTTCTTTGTTCATGAGCATAATTTTCTTGTCAGCCGAAATGGCTATAATTCCTTCAGCGACCTCATTTTCAATAATTTCTTTTTCGCGCAATCGTGTCGCTATCTCTTGCGGCTCAAGCCCAAATAAAATCGTTTTGATTTTCTGAGCCAGAATGATCGCGCCCAGAACTCCACTAAAGAGCCCCAGCATCAGCCCCCCAAAAATGGTATACTGCGCCTGCATCAAATCATGATTTAGGGTTCTCATGGTCAGCCCTACACATACAATGCCAATGACCTCATGCTGTTGATTAAATATCGGCGTAAAATATCGGTAACCTTTGCCCAAAATACCTATATTCTCAGAAAAATGTCCCTGACCGGATAGTGCTCTTCTGGCATCATTCAAATCAGAGAACGGTTTGCCAACCATCGTTGCATCCGGATGAGATAGCCGAATTAAATCGTGATTCAAAATGACAACGAAATCCACATTAACGTTGTGCATGACTCCAAGCGAGTAGTCTTGGATCTGCTTCACAGGAACTCCCTGCTCAACATTACGAATAACATCGTTGTCACTAGCAACCATCTTGGCAATACCCGAAAGTTTTTCCTTCGTATTATCAAAATGCTTGTTAATCACGAAATTACGAATGAGAAGCACGGATATAATTAAAGAAATAATGATAACTAAAACAACCAAAATAATAATCATGAATTGTAGCGAAACTTTGAATTGTCGTCTCGGTTTCGACTTACTTTTTAACCGCAACCCCATCACCTAGCTTCTTTGTTAAGCTCTCCATTAGGAAGAAGAGCCTATCTCTGACCCTATATTCCCTTGATATTCGACATCGTTTGACAATTTCCTTCTTATTCTGCAAGCTCTGCGCGCTCCACCGACAACCAAACGTATCCTTTATCTGAAATAAAACGATATGCTGAATAAGGAAAGATCAATTCTCCATAATAAGGACGTATACCTAATGAAATGGAGGATATCGGATGATTGACAATCTCGAAAGCAATTACAACTGCGCTAATGCAGGACAAGACCTTCATCAGCTCAAGCAGGAACTCGCTGCGCTTCAGGAACAAGGTGCAAACGACCAGGCGTCCGAGGAAGCCATTCATCGGCTGGAAAATCAAATTTCGTTCATCTTGAACAAGTGCGATATTAACCACTAGTTGATGCTTGGCTATTTCAGTAAAATAAAATAAAGCCGACTTGTCTTTTAAAGACAAGCCGGTTCTATATGAATTAGTGTATGCAAAAAGGTTCCAAATTCACAAAATTCCCCGTATCTCATCCAATGACTGCACCTTTTCCCGCTGCATCCATTGTTCAAGGCCATGTACCAGCTCAGCCCCTGCATGTAAATGAACAAAATTGTACGTTCCCACCTGAATGGCAGCGGCCCCTGCCATGGTGAATTCAATAATATCCTCCACCGAGCTAATCCCGCCCATCCCGATCACCGGAATCGACACCGCCTGTGCCACCTGGTGAACCATGCGCAAGGCAATCGGTTTAATTGCCGGGCCGGAAAGACCAGCATACGTGTTGGCGAAGACACTGCGACGCCGGCGTATATCTATTTTCATTGCAGAAAATGTATTGATCAGCGAAACTCCGTCTGCGCCTTCTTCCTCGCACATAACCGCCATCTGTGTGATGTTCTCTGCGTTTGGAGACAGCTTGACGACCAACGGAAGCGCCGTCACATTGCGCACCTGACGCACAACCTCCCGCGCTACCTCCGTCTGGATACCAAATTGCATTCCACCCTGCTTCACATTGGGACATGAAATGTTCAATTCCAGCATATCAACGCCTCTGCGGTTCATCGTGCGACGCTTTTGTGCGTTTTCCGTAATCATCGCTACGGCCTGAACGTATTCCTCCAGATTGGAGCCGCCCACGTTGGCAATAACAGCCGTGTTCCAGCGTGTCATGTCATCCAGCTCATCCTTCAAAAAGGCGGCAACACCCGGATTCTCCAGCCCCACACTATTGAGCATGCCCGATGCTGTCTCATGTATTCGTGATCCCGTATTACCAGCCTTCGGATGCAGGGTCAGTCCCTTGCCGACGATACCACCCAATAATTCAGGAGAATAAAATTCCGCATACTCACGTCCGAATCCAAACGTACCGGAAGCCATGATGATCGGGTTCTTGAATGGTACACCCGCAATATTACACACCATGGAGATCATCAAACTCCACCTCCTCCACCGGGAATACAGGCCCTTCTTTACATACCCTTCGATTGCCTCCACGGGTACGCATCGTACAGCCCAAACATGCGCCAATACCACAGGCCATGTGTCTTTCAGTTGAAATATATAAACGGGATGACGTATCCACCGTTTTCATGGCGAGTGCTTGCAACATCGGAGTTGGCCCGCAGGAGAACATATTTGCATAAAGCGTCGGATCAACCTGTTCGACGATGCTTCCCCCTACCTTGACCTGCACAGATGCCGCCACAGCTTCGAACGCTTCAACCCCGAAGGCTTGCTGTGCAAACCCCAAATAAACGTGCGCATGCGGGTAATACTTTGCAGCCAACAGCAACGGAGCTGTACCCATGCCACCGCCGATCAAAGCCAAACTACCCTCTACCTGCGGAAAACCGTTTCCGAAAGGTCCTTCTAAATGAATCTCCTGACCAGGCTGTAATTGGGAAAACAAATTTGTCCCCTCTCCAACAACCCGGTACAAAAAGGAAATACTCTCTTCCCCGATATCATAAATGCTGATGGGTCTGGGCAGCAGTGGGTAACCTGTCCCGCTGCGCAGCATGTAAAACTGCCCCATGTTCCCTTTAAACTTTCCCTCTATTTTCATCACATAAATGCTCGGAACGAGCGCCACATTCGAAATTACGTTAGCCATATAACCCCTCCACTAACCACTCACTATAACGTAAAAGCAGCAACTATTACGTGACTATTTTCACATTTTCGGGTAGCGTTTCGCCCTGCGGCTCGTGATATAAAAAAGCGTACTCCTGTTAGAGAGTACGCTTGTGTATTTAACTAATGGCTTCGCGCTCCGCATTGCGGCTACCCTTGGCATCCTTGCGGATTTGCTTGCTGCGTAGCTGCCCGCAGGCCGCGTCAATATCGACTCCATGCTCCAGCCGAACACTACAGCTAATGCCTTGTTTTTTCAGAACATCATAGAAGCCAGTAATCGACTCCGACTCACTCCGCTGGTATTGGCTATGCTCATCCACCGGATTGTACGGAATCAGGTTTACATTGGCCAGATTACGGCGATGGCCCACCAGCTCAGCCAGTTCGAGCGCGTGCTCCTTACCGTCATTAACATCCTTCAGCAAGATGTACTCCAGCGTAATCCGACGATTTGTTTTGTCCAAATAATAATCAATCGCCTGCATGAGTTTCTCAATCGGAATCGCCCGGTTGATCTTCATAATGCGAGTACGAATCTCATTATTCGGAGCGTGGAGGGAGATCGCCAGATTGACATGCAGGTCGGAATCTGCAAATTCAATGATTTTATCAGCCAGTCCACTTGTGGAAACGGTAATATGCCGCGGCCCAATCGCTAGCCCTTTGTGATCCTTAATGACCCGAATGAAATCGGACAGGTTCACGAAGTTATCAAACGGTTCGCCAATTCCCATCACAACAACATGACTGACCTGGTCGCCCGGGCGTTCCTGATCCAGATACAGCTGGACCTTCATAATTTGCTCTACAATTTCACCGCTGGACAGGTCACGGCTCTTCTTCAACAATCCGCTCGCACAGAAGCTGCACCCAATGTTACATCCTACCTGCGTAGTCACACATACAGATAAGCCAAACTTATGCCGCATCAATACTGTCTCAATCAAATTACCATCCTGAAGCCGGAACAAGAACTTGACCGTCCCGTCTGCTGACTGTTGCTTCACGTGTTCTTCAAGTGTTTCAATGGAAAAATGCTCGGCCAACAGGCGAGTACAATCCTCATGAACCTCTGCCATCGCTGCAAAATCAGTAACCCGCTTCCGGTACAATGCGTCCCATACCTGCAATGCCCGGGATTTCTTATGTCCATGCTCGATGAGCCATGCTGTCAATTGATCTAGCGTTAATCCATAAATGGATTCTTTTTTCATGTTCGATCCTCTTTTCAAAACATTCAAATTCGTCTTCCTCTATATGAAACTAAGCACGCACCATTCGTCTCAACCATCATTGCATCATAGCATGTTTAAGTAATCTGCGCTATTTAAACGCCTCTTCCATTGTCCCAAATTTTAATTATGAACACAAGGGGGCAGGCACATGGTTTCTCCAAAATTTTAGCGCGAAATTATATCTTGAAACAAAGTACAAGCCACATTAAACTAGGCGACAGAACCTGTTCAACAAGAGCACGCAAAGACAGGATTACAGATACTCCTAATGATATGATTACAACTAAGGAAGGTGATGCGGTTGGAATGGTTGCTTCGGATCAAGAACGCACTGGATCTGATGGAAGAGAGAATGCAGCAGCCACTCGATATCGATGAAATTGCAAAGGCAGCTTACTCGTCTCCTTTCCATTTTCAGCGTATGTTTCATATGCTAACCGGCGTTACGGTTGCAGAATATGTGCGCAAACGTCGATTGACCTTGGCTGCTCAGGAATTGAGTCTTTCTTCCGCCAAGGTGTTGAATGTAGCGTTCAAATACGGATATGATTCCCCCGAATCTTTTTCTAAAGCGTTCCGAAGGGTACACGGTATTTCTCCCTCTGAGGCCAGAAGCCCTGGGGTAAACCTGAAAGCCTTTCCACGCATCACCTTCCATCTATCGTTGAAGGGAGATCAGGAAATGGATTACAAAATTATAGAGAAGGCGGCCTTTACGGTCATTGGCAAGTCCATTCAAGTCACCACTAAGAACGGCGATAATCTTCGAGAAATCCCAAAATTCTGGAACGAACTGAATGCGGATGGTACATCGGATCAGATTCATGCCTTGGGAACAGGCGACGATATCCTCGGTATTTGTTTGGATTTCAAGCATGGGGAAGAGAAATTCACGTACCTGATTGCCGCAGAAGGCAGCGAGGACGTAGCCGCTTCCAGCGGATTAGAAGCCAGAACCATTCCAGCTTCAACCTGGGCAGTATTTACATCCATCGGCCCTATGCCTCACTCGATCCAAAAGGTATGGCAAAGAATTTTTCAGGAATGGTTCCCTGCCAGTAATTATGAGCATTCAGGCGGCCCGGAACTGGAAGTGTACACTATGGGCGATTCACATGCTGAAGACTACCGAAGTGAAGTTTGGATTCCGATTAAGAAAAAGTAAACAACGAACCGACTGCCTATTGCAGTCGGTTTTATACCGTACTGTATTTACATCAGAAGGTGACAGAAACACAATTCCCTGCATACTCGCTACTCTAGCTTAATGCTCCCAGGCAACTCCCCAAGCTCCTGCTTCAACACAGAGTATAGGCTTGAACCTGCCGGCTTTAGCGGATAGTCTGTTGCTTTGCAAAGAAGGCCGAAGGTCATATCGATCAGGCTGCCGCTTAATTCCCTCACCGCTGTTCCTGCTGGGACAGAACTGACCAGAATTTGTGGCACAAGTGCAATACCTAAATCGCTCTCCACATAAAATTTCAGAGCCGTCATGCTGCCAATTTCCATCGTGTTTAATATGGTTATTCCATATTCCTTCATGACCATTTCAAGTTTGCGACGATATGGACAGGTGGCCGACGTAATAAGCAACCGCTGCCCCTGTAAATCCTCCGGCCTAATCTTTTCTTTTTGCGCAAGCGGGTGATTTTCAGGCATCAATACTACAAATCTCTCCCTAAATAAAGGTTCAAAATATAGCTCTGTGCCCAAATCCGGTGCGGAGCACAGCGCTAAATCAATATCCCCCTTGAGAACACGCTCGCTTAGAGTAGGGGTATTCCCAAACTCAACAGAAACCCGAATGTTCGGATAATGGGTTAAGAATCGTTTTAAAATTTCTGGTAGTCGGTAACTGGCAGTCGGTTCGGTCACTCCTATACGAAGGTCGCCTGCGGTTCCTCTTTGCAGATTGTCCATATTTTCCTGCAATTGCTCCATATCCTTTACAATATGTAGACTTTGCTCGTAAAACATCCTGCCTGCTTCAGTTAACTTTATTTTCTTGCCCCGTTCGATCAGTTGAATTCCCATATCGGACTCCAGCTTCTGTATTTGCATCGTCACGGTAGATTGTGCGTAATTCAACTCTTCCGCTGCACGAATAAAACTCCCGTAATTCACAATCATTTGAAATGTTTTGAGTGTTTTAATGTCCATTCTCAAACTCCTATATGTACAATTAATTCAATTTTATTGAATTGTAAATTCAGTTAATTCAATTATACAGAAGACAATACATCTTCTACAATGATACATATCAGATCATATTATTTTTCAGACGCAAAATGAACTGGATGGGAAGGAGCGAATATATATGGATTTACATCAAAAAGTAGCACTGGTTACAGGTGGAGGTACAGGAATTGGGAGAGCCGTATGTATGGCCTTGGCAGATCGAAAAGCTACGGTAGTCGTAAACTATTCCCGCTCTAAAAACGATGCTGAGGAAACTGTACGTATGATCCTTGAAAAGGGCGGACGTGCTATCGCATTACAGGCAGATGTTTCCCGAGATCAGGAAGTTCGAACTATGGTTGATCAGATTGTCCATCAATTCGGTACGATTGATATACTCGTGAATAACGCTAGCATTACACATCACATTCCTATGGATGATCTGGAGGCAGCCACGGAAGAGGTATGGGATGATCTATTTGATGTAAATGTAAAAAGCATGTTTTACTGCGCCAGAGCCGTAGCTCCTTTTATGAAGCGTAGTAAACAAGGAGCTATCGTCAATCTGGGAAGTATAGCAGGGCAAACAGGGCTAGGTTCCTCGCTTCCCTATGCGGTATCCAAAGCGGCCGTCCACGGGCTGACCAAATCTTTAGCACGAGCACTGGCACCGGATATTCGCGTCAATTGCATCGTGCCGGGAGCCGTAGCGACAAGATGGTGGGCAGGCAGGGAAGAACAAATGAAGCAACTGTTTCCTCATTTGCTCCTACAGCGCATTTCTACGCCCGAGGATATTGCTAGCATGATCTGCTCTGCTTTGGAACAGGAAGCCATGACAGGCCAGACTATTACGGTGGACAGCGGACAAACGCTGTAAAAATACTGGGATTTCTGCGTAAAAACAAGCCGCCTTCTCAGACAGAAGGCGGCTTTTGAGCTATCGTATACCGTCGTTGACTACGTTTTAGCTTAGAGATACCGCAATTCGTGTACCTTTCACGAATTTAACAAATAAGTACCGAACAAGCGGCCCCACAATTAAGAGCTGCAGAGGGAAAGCAAAAATAAAATTCTTAAAAACTAAAGACAAGTAATTTTTAAATAATGACTCTCCCGAAAGACCATTAAAAAAGTAAGCCGTCCCCAATCCATAAAGTGACATACAGAGAACCATTCCAATGACCATACAGCATGAGAGGGACAGAATCACAAATACCTTTTTAGATTTGTCGTATGGTAATGAGAAGGCTATTTTCTTTGCTAGTGGGCCGACAATAAATAATTCCAATACGAAAGCAATGATAAAACATAAAATAAATTGCAGAAACATTACTTTTAGAGATATTGTGCCAATCAAGTCATTTGTATATAGATTATAAAATGTCATGAATACGACCATCCCCAAGCACATCATTAAACCAAAATAAAAATCTTCTTTCTTCGTTGTTGGCAATTCCATCATCCCTTCTGTGTACCTTGGTAATTATATAAATAGTCAAAACCTCCACATAAGTGAACTTTCTGTGAACTTTATAGTAAGCGCTTCTTTTTTGTATATAAGAAATAGGCATCGTTCATCTCAACGATACCTTGGAATACTGCGTCATGTCCCTCAATGATCTGCTTTTAAATCTAAGCCAAATCTCTTCAGCTCAATAAAAACACCTTCCAGTCGCTTTCCTTTTTCCGTTAACGAATATTCAACACGCGGGGGAACCTCGGCATATACCTTTCTTTCTAACAGGCCGTTATCTTCAAGTTCCTTCAGGCGTAGGGAAAGCGTTTTGGGGCTAATCCCCTTCATGGATTTTTGAAGTTGGCTGAATCTCAGTGTTCCTTCGATAAGAAGGTCACGAATGATTAAAAAAGTCCATTTCGTTCCGATCAAATCAAGTGTTTGGGCAATAGGACACGGCTTGCCTGGTATTCCTTTGGTCAATTCAATAGGTTCTTGGGCGTGCATAGGAACTCCTCCAAAAATATCTGTTAAACCCAATGGTATCACAATAGTTCCATTTAGGAAACTATATGAATTAAATATCACTACTTCCCTAAATAAACTTACTACATATACAATATCGGTGTAGCAAGTCATGTTTTCTCTAATACGAGGAGGTGAAGAGATGAAAAATATACTAATCATTAACGGTCATCAAAAATATGATTCGTCTGAAGGGAAATTGAACCGAACATTGATGGACAATATGGTGCGTCTCTTAAGTGAAGAGAACAAAATCAAAACAACGTCTGTTCAAAATGGCTATACCCTCAGCGAAGAACAAGAAAAATTTTTATGGGCGGATGTAGTCATTTACCAAACCCCTATCTATTGGTTCAGCGTTCCTGGATTATTAAAGACTTATATGGATGAAGTCTATGCTTACGGTGTATTCTTCACGGGTGCTCATAAATATGGTAGCGGAGGTTTATTAACCGACAAGAAATATATGTTCTCCACGACTTGGAACGCTCCAGAAAAAGCTTTTAATGATCCAAATCAATTTTTTAATGGCGCTAGTCTAGAAGCCGCACTCAGGCATTTGCATTCTGCACATACATTTCTCGGCATGGAGCCTTTGAAAAGCTTTGCGTGCTACGATGTTATTAAAAATCCAAATATACCTAAATTTATTACTGATCTTGATATACATCTACAAGCCGTATTACATGATTAACAAATCCAGAGGAACACTAGGAGGGAATCCATTTGCAAAACCAAAAGATTGTCATTATTGGTGGAAGCTCAGGTATTGGTTTAGAAACAGCTAAGCAAGTCATTTCGCTTGGAGCGGAAGTGGTAATCGCCAGCCGCTCGGAGGATAAATTGCACAAGGCCAAAGAAATGCTGGGCCCTCGTGCTGCAATACATGTGCTGGACACGTCAGATGAGCAGCAGGTAAAATCCTTCTTCGGAAAAGTCGGCCCCTATGATCATCTTATCGTTAGCGCGGCAGAAACCTCAGGTGGGTCATTCCTTCAGTTGGAGACGGATCAAGCCCGCAAGCTATTCGAAAACAAATTTTGGGGCCAGTATTATGCAGCTAAATACGGAGCTTCCCAACTTTCAACCGAGGGTTCCATTACCTTATTTTCAGGAGTGGTGGCATACAAGCCGATGATTGGCTCCTCTGCGCTCGGTGCTGTGAATGCAGCGGTTTCGAATCTTGGTCAAACCTTGGCGTTAGAGCTTGCTCCCATCCGCGTGAATGTCGTCTCACCCGGCATTATTGATACACCTTCACGCAGCAAAATGCCTGAAAATACGCGCAATCAATTCTATGATACGATCGCGCATAAGCTTCCTGTGAAGCGAGTTGGACTTGCCGAGGATGTTGCACGAGGTGTAATTTATTTGATTCAAAATCAGTTTGTGACCGGAACAGTCCTTCATGTGGATGGCGGACACATTTTAACATAAAAGCTTCGTCTTAAATCCGTCAGTCATTTAACAAAAAAAACGAAGAACGCTCCCGCATCTTTGCTTGGGCGTTCTCCTCTTTTCTTATCAATGAATGATTTCACAAACTTTATCCTAGTGATGAATACGACGTTTGTTTCTCAAAATGTTGCGAATCATCTTGTGATTGGGGAGCTGCCTGAACAACATATGTCCGGGATGCGGATTGGCCTCGATAATCCAGATTTGACCGCTCTTTTCAATAGCAAGATCGATGCCCAGCTCGCGAACCGGATGATTTGTATCTATCGTGTCGGCAATGATTCTAGAAAGCTCGGTGATCTGGTCCAGAATCTCTTTCATTTTTGTTCTGTCATTTTTAAAGACCCTTAAAAGCACTTTGGACAACGGCGCCGCATGTCCTCCCTTCCGATAGTTGGTAACGACTTTTCGAGGTGCAGCGACACGGCCGGTTATTCCTGAAATGACCCATTCCGATTCCGGCTTCTGCATATACACTCTGGCATCAAAAATGGAACCTTTGTACTTGGCTAACTTAAGTCCTTGCTGTACCAAATAACGGCGATGAGGTCTCCGATAGGTTCTAACTGCTCTTCTTACCGCGTGGGATCTAACGACTCTGCGACTGGAGCCACAACGAATCTCATATTTCCTCCCCAGCTTTTTCGCACGTATGATGCCAGTTCCTCCACTCCCATAATTAGGCTTGATGAAGACTGTGCGATAGGTATCCAGCATCCGTAAAGTCCTTGCATTACTGATCCAGCGGGTTTCGGGCAAGTGAGAACGTAAAATGGGATGTTGTCGCATTTCCTTGTATTGAATCATCTTTCCAATGGGCACGAATATCCCTCGATTCTGTTGGGTTTTTGCACACATTACATGAATATGCATCTATATTCTATCTTGGTAACGGCGAATGCCACAGTTTGCTATGAAAGAGGCAAATCTCCTACTTTCTTTAAGGCGAGTCTTCTTTGATTTCAAGAGAGAAATGAACAAAGTGTTCTTTGCATGACGAAGTTATTGCAAATACCTATAAAGTTGATTCCAATAATATATTAGACCAATAATAATTCTGGATATATGATGTATTAAAAAATAACGTGAGGAGGAACGTTAATATGTCTATTTATGATTTTCAGGCAACCTCAATTAACGGGAAGCCGATTGAATTCTCAGATTACAGAGGAAAGGTTCTCCTCATTGTAAACACAGCCAGCAAGTGTAGCTTCTCCAGTCAATTCGCTGATCTGCAGAGGCTCTACGAAAGACGGAGGGAACAAGGTTTTGAAATCCTTGCGTTTCCTTGTAACCAATTCAATGAAAAAGAGCCGGGTAGCCATTCGGAGGTTCAGGGAATCTGTCAAATGAACCATGGAGTAACCTTCCCGCTATTTGAGAAGACGGATGTAAGAGGCTCATCTCCTCATCCTTTATTTCAATATCTGACCCAACAGGCACCGTTTCAAGGCTTCGATACCCAGACCAAAGACGGTCAATGGATGGAGGATTTCCTGCGGGATAAGTATCCAGAAATATACGCTGGCGACGGTATCAAGTGGAACTTTTCTAAATTCTTGGTCGATCGCGATGGCCATGTAAAAGGAAGATTTGAAGTAACAACCGAGCCCTGTGCCATTGATCCTGTCATCGAATCGCTATTGTAATTTTTCCGTTCACTTCTTTGGATTCTTTAAAAAAAGAGTATCAAATGACAAAAATGAATATTTGTCATTTGATACTCTTTGTGTTATCCTGACTTCAAGGAGGTGACTCACACGGCACTTGACCGTGTCCCTATGGAAAAATCCTCAGATGTGCTAACCAAGGAACAGATTCTCATCGCTACAGAAGACACCCTTAGACGTTTTGGTGTAGCCAAAACCTCCGTGACCGATGTTGCCAAAGTACTGGGAGTAAGTCATGGCACCATTTACCGACACTTTAAAAGTAAGGCCGAGCTTCTTGAAGGCGTGACCGAAAAATGGCTGAATGAAAAGATTATTGGCCCGTTAACGGAGGTCTGTCAGAATTCATCTATACTGGGAACGCCACATTTAAAACGATATATACAGACCTTAGTCGAACTTAAGCAGTATTATGCCCGCGACGACGAGGAAATGTTTGAGATGTATACGAGGGTCACCGAGCAAGCCGCTGATTTAATCGACCTGCATATCGCCCACATTGTGGATCAGCTCGCTGATATCATTGCACGCGGGGACATCACATCGGATCAGCCAGCCCAACTGGCGTGTACCCTTTTCTATGCCACAGCCCGTTTTCATCATCCCGCTCATGCTTACGAATGGAAGAGTCCCGTGATTAATCAGGAGTTTTCGGATGTGTGGATGCTTTTAGAAAAAGGAATCACTTAAAATAGATAAAGGAAAGAAGGACAAAACACATATGAAGCATTTGGACGGAAAAACAGCAATTATCACCGGGTCCTCCAGAGGGATTGGACGTGCCATTGCCGAGCAACTGGCTGATCTGGGCGCTAATGTAGTCATCAATTATGCCAGCAGTCCGGACAAAGCCCAAGAAGTCGTGAAGAGCATTCTTCAAAAAGGCGGCAAAGCCATTGCACTTCACGCTGATCTGGGCAAAATGAGTGATATTGAAGCATTATTTACAAATACGATTGCTGAATTCGGTAAAGTGGATATTCTGGTTAACAACGCTGGGCTGATGATCACCCAACCTCTGGCTGAGGTGACCGAAGCTGATTTTGACAAACAATTCGCACTCAATGTAAAAGGCACTTTCTTTGCATGTCAGCAAGCCATGAAATATATGGAGAACTACGGAAGAATCGTGAACCTGTCTACATCCGTGATCGGACAAATGTTCCCGGCCTATAGCGTATATGCAGGTACCAAGGGCGCAGTGGAGCAATTTACCCGTCAGCTAGCCAAAGAGTTCGGAAGCAAGCAAATTACGATCAACGCTGTGGCTCCCGGTCCTGTGAACACCGAGCTTTTCCAAGCAGGAAAAACCGAGCAGCAAATCGAAGGCATGAAAAAAATGAATGCTATGGGTCGGCTCGGCGAACCGGAAGATATCGCTGATGTGATTGAGTTCCTGGTCAGCGCCAAATCACAGTGGGTTACCGGGCAAACGATCCGCGTCAATGGCGGGTTCATCTAAAAGCTGGAATACATGGAATGGAGGCTGTTTACGTTCATGATATTAAACAAAGGCGAGACCTTATTTCGACAAGGAGAATCCGGCCCTTTATATCACTTAAAGAGCGGCTTGTTAAAAATTGTCCGAGTCCATGAAGACGGCTCGCAAATTTTAGTTAATGTGATTGTGCCCGATGAAATCATCCCGCACCACTCCCTGATCAGCCCCAATCCTTATTATGGTACAGCGGTGGCGTTGGTAACCTCTGAGGTCGAGGTTCTGTCGCAAAAAGAATGGTATCAGGCGCTGGAGCAAGATCCGGCTCAATGTCGGGCTATCGCTTTGCAGCTACAGGACAAGTTACGCATGATGCAGCAACGAATTGACCAGCTCACCGAGGTGTCACCTGCCGAGAAGCTTCGGAAGCTCCAACGCTGGTTCCACTCCTACATCGCACCCGCCACGTTAACGGACGTGCTGACGCAGGAGGAAATCGGCCAGTTTATTGGGCTGCGTCGGGAGACGATTAATCGGCTATTGCGTGCTTCAAGCGCTCCTTCTGCAAAAGATGATGACGATAATGCATCTCAATGAGCTCAAACCACTCTCCAGCATTCAACGCACCAAAACTGGGATGAGAGACGGTGAACAGCGTTGTTGATTTCCCAACGGTCGGCTCAATCTCTCTCATCTTGCGGATCACGACGTTTAATCCCTCCACAATTTCTTCTTTGCTAGTGGGTTGTTGGGGAGTGTACTGAGGGGATGGTGGAACTTGGATACGCATTGGCGGAAAGCTCCCCAGATTAAAAATGGCTGTGCCTGCCTCCGTTTTAACTCCTGTCTCCCCATTAGGCTGTAGACAAAGATCAATGTTCTTAAGATGCATATACAGTGCAGAGTTCACCAAATGAAGATACATTTGTCCAAGCGACCATTGACCCTCCTGAGGTGTGTATTGCAGTTCCTCCAAGCTAAAGCTGTCCAATTCAAGAAGATAGTGTTGTGCCGTTTCTTCGAAACGCTGCAATGTTTCAGTTGTATTCATATATTAATAATTGCCCCTCTCTATCAAAGTAGCTTTACTATACAAAAATGCTACTGACAGCATTATGTCAGTAGCATTTCAACATTTTTTCCACTTCCACACGTATCCGCTCCCTGAGCGACTCAGGCTCCAGCACAACCATATCCGCGCCCCATCCAAGTATCCATTGCAGTAGTTCCTCTGGCTGTCTGACGCGGAAGAGTACATGCAGTCCATCTGCACGCTCCTCTATGGCCTCCATATAAAAGTTGTTCGCTTCCTTCACCTTATCTGCGATATCTGAACGTGCTAATATGCGAACAGTTACATGACGGTCATCGGTTTGCTTGTAATCCTGCAAATGAAAATCGACAGGCAACTGAAACCTGTCCTCCAGCACGATAAGCTTGTCCATACGTGACAGACGGAAATGGCGAAGCTGCTGTCGCAATTCGCATTGCCCAATTAACATCCAAGAACCACGGAGCAGTACAAGACCATAAGGAGCGACCACACGCAAACTTTGACGATTCCCGTCAGCCTCTGGCATTCTCTTGGAGTAGCCAAACTGTACTTTCCGTTTTTCCAATACAGCGAGACGCAGCGTTTCCAAACAGGTTTTCTCACTATGGTTTACCCCTTCACCCACCGCGAGCAGTCTGATGGTCGTACGCACCCGGGAAACTTCCCTGCGAACGCTCTCCGGTAATATGGCTTCAATCTTCCTGCGGGAGGTTTGCGCCTTGATACCGTAGTCTGTATCAAATTTTTGTTCGACAAAATCCGTTCCGATTAGCAACGCCACAGCCTCTTCTGCGGTAAAGCTCAAGGGGGGCAGAAAGTACCCCTCCATCAAGGAATATCCAATGCCCGGTGCTCCTACAATCGGTACGCCCGATTCACTTAGAGCCTGAATATCCCGATAGATGGTCCTCACACTCGTTTCGAATATGGCTGCCAAATCCTCGGCTCGTAAAATATCCTTACGCTGCAACTCTAGCAAGATCGCTAGCAAACGATCTGTTTTATTCATGCCACGGCCCCTCTCTGGAAGGATCTAAAATGCAGAAATACAAAAAAGCAATAAGGGCAGTACAGTCACTGCGACTTATTGCTCTTTTTTTTCATACGGAAGTTACTTCATTATTTAAAAAACACTTTTTCGACGTTATATTTAGCCTTTTGTGAATTGATGATGTAGGTTTCATAGATTTCTCGCTCTACAGCATCTTCCACAATACAAACCTCAATAATCGCTACTTCGTTCCGCTTGTCCTTGATCGGCGATACGGTATCTTCAAAATGCTTTTTGATTCTTTGTCTCAGCTTTCTTGCTTTACCAACGAAGAGCAATTCCTCCTGTGTGTTGTAGAACATAAAGATACCAGCCTTATCTCTAGGGATCAGGTGAAAGTCGGTAAATCCGTAAATATGGCTGAGCTCAGGGTTAACCTGTTTGGTAATTGTGATATCCGGAGTTGGAATTGTTATATTAATCACTATGTCACTTCCTCATTCTATATAGGTGTAAATATTATCACAAATCCCGATGTAACACCATTTAATAATCCTTGTCCCATGACTAAAACTCCCGACTTAGAAACTGTATGAGAAAAAGATGACTCTGATGAATACAGAGCCACCTTTTCATTTATGTTATCCATTTTTGTAATCCGTAATGCGGTAATACATCGTTTTATCCTTCAACTTACGGAAATGGGACCTTGCCGGATAAAGATTAGCCTCAATAATCCCGATACGTCCTTTCCGGTCTATTCCAATGTCCAGTCCATACATACGATGTCCCGGAAAAAAATTACTTAATCTCTTCGCGGAACGGATGGAAACACGATTAATATGGGACTCTAGGGCACTGGCAGACAGGTGCCGAACAGAAGATTGTTTTATGCCGGATTTAAAACTGAGTAAAGTTCCCTTACTCCGTGTATTGTTGGAAACAATATAACCTTTGCCTGCAACTTTGATAACCTTCCCTGTGACTACCCATACAGGTGAGCCGGTTCTCCGTTGAATGATGACTCTCATATCAAAAGGGCGTTTGTTGATGGTCGGACGGGTAATTCTGCGTTGAACCATATAACTGGCGTTCCCGATTTTTCTTCTAATATAATGATACGTATTGGTTCTACCCCTTACTAAAACTCTTTTATTCTCGTAATGTACGATGTACTTATGGTTTCCTAACCAGGAGACCTGGAAGATCCCCCGTCCACGACTCCCCCACACCGGTTTCACAATAACATGCACGTACTTGGAGAGAAGTTTCGAGAAATTATGCCTATCCAGGAGCCTCGTCTCGGGGACATAAGACCTCAGAGACGCATACCTTCTCAATAACAAATATTTGTACCACTTATCTTTTGCTCCTGATGCCATGGGAACTCCACCTTTCTCATCCGCATTTTATGCTACTGAGATAGCCTTCAAGCAATTCCAAAAATAACTCCATTTCCTTATACGTAATATCACCTATATTGGCAATCCGGAACGTATTTAGCTTCTCTAGCTTGCCGGGATAAATCATCATGCCTTTGCTATAAAAATAATCATGCATAGATTGAAAATCATAACCTGCACAATGAGGCTCAAGAATGGAAGTAATGATCTTGGAATGATGCTCTTCGGGAATGATATAGGTTAGGCCTAACCGGGCTAACCCGTTAATTAAGGTTTTCCAGGATGTCGCGTACCTTTCGTACCTTTTATCCACCCCTTCCTGCTTTAATTCCTCAATCGCTTGTCTAAGCGCATATAAGGTTTGGACTGGGGGAGTAAACCGCATCTGCCCATGTTCCACAAAGTAGTTATATTGAGCATACAAATTCAAATAATAGCTTCTTGGTTTCTGGCCTTTCAAATTCTCCAATTTGCTTTTTTCGGCGATCACAAACGAAACCCCGGCCATTCCCTGTAAGTTTTTGTTGGAGCTTGCCGCCAGGTAGGCAATGTTCATTTCCTTCAATTGAATTGGAACGGCCGCAAATGAGCTCATGGCATCCACGATCATGTCGATTTGATAGCTTTTGCACAATTCTCCGATATCCTTCACCTTGTTAAGCAGGCCAGTTGTCGTCTCATGATGTACGACGGCCAGATGGGAGACAGTGCGTTCGGAAGATTGGATACACCTTTCTAATTCGGCCAAATCAATCGCATCATCGGGAGAACTTTTGAACTCAAAATAATCCACTCCATAAACCTTCGCTATCTCGCACATCCGTTTTCCATAGGCCCCATTGCTGACAATGATTACTGCATCGTGATTCGGGACCGAACTGATGATGGATTCCACCGCTGCAGTACCTGATCCGCCAAACAATACGGTCGCATAATCATCCGGGTCAGCAACCAACCGGGTCAGTTCTGTAGAAATGTACTCCATGATTTGGCCAAACTCGGCTTCACGAGGACAAATATCCGGAACCACCTGTGAACATTTCACACTTTCTGTAGTCGTTGCCGGCCCAGGGGTTAGCAAAATGTTTTTCTTGACGACAGAACTCATGAACCGCCCACTTCCTTGCCCTTCAAAGGATCGTTATGAATAAAACGCTGCAGACGTTCTTTTACTTCGTGAGGCTTCATATGCGGACGAGCAAGCTGATCCTTAGAATCTTTGGATATTTTCAGGCACAAAAACGTAAGTTCTCTATTCATTTTCCATTCTTGTAAAAAGACTTTTAGTTCCTCGAGACTGTGAACAAGAATCGACTTTGTATACCCACAGGAAGCAGCAATATTTATAAAATCAATATTATGCGATACCGTACTTTGCCCGCCTGTTGATTCATGGGCATTATTATCTAGCATGATATGAATCATATTGGCCGTATGGTAGTGCCCGTTGGTTGCCAGGCTCCCCATACGCATCAGCAGAGATCCGTCTCCATCAATCACGACAATATTTTTGCTTGGTTGGCTCAGAGCTAACCCCAGTCCAAAAGAACCGATGCACCCCATAGAACCTACCATGTACAGGTTGTTATCTGCATCTTCAATTTCATATAGTTCGCGCCCAGTTTTACCAGTTGTTGCGAGCTGGACGGTATGGCTGTCTTTCATGGAGTTAATCGCACATAATGCATCATAGCGCGTAGGCATTTGATGATTCGCACGACCATGCTGCCGGATCTGATTTAAATGGATGGAGGTTTGCTGTTTTTTCAATGGCTCTTTGTCGAACGTGCCTTTTTTAACGACAAAAAAGAACGGGCGATTCCGGGCAATTTGCTCATTAGCCTGGATCAATTGATTTTTTACCTCCTCTAAATCCTTGGAGAGATACTGCCATTCCACATCCATCAAATCCAGCATTTGCGTTGTAATCTGGCCCATCAGTTCATGCTGAGGCTCGTCAGGTATCCCCGGTTCTCCGCGCAGGCTGACAAATCCAAGCAGAGGAATACGAAAAGGGTAAGTGAGGGAGGTCAATGGCGAAACAGCGTTGGTCAGCCCCGAATTTTGCATAAGGACTACCGATTTCTTCCCCCCTATATAAGCTCCGGATGCAATGGCGACCGCATCCCCTTCGTTAGCCGCTGCAACATAATCGCATTCGTTTATGGCATAATTGATCAAGCTTTTCAAGAAGGAGCATGGAACACCGCTGAAAAAGGTAAATCCTAATTTTTTCAGCTCTTCTCCTAACAATTTCGTGTCCATTATACGCGCTCACCCGAATCCGGTTCTGACGATGGAAGATATTTCTTTTCCGCAGCTTGCAGCTCTTCGACCCCTTGAAGCCGGAATACTTCTTCGAGGGTTGCGACTTCCTTTTCGACATGAACAAGGCTTTCATCCCGATAAATTCGGCCAGATAATTGTTTCATGGCTTGAATGGATGCTCTCAAATTATGGTTTGCCCAAATCACAAGGCTAATCCCCATCTCCTGAAACCTGATGGTTGGAGTCGTATAGTATTTGGTAGGCACGATCACTACTGGCAATCTTCCAGCCCATTCTTTCATGAACGCTTCAATCTCTGCGGCATCCGATCTTTTGCTGTGTATAAATACGGCATCGGCTCCTGCCTTTCGATATGCCTCCGCCCGCTGCAGCGCCACTTTAAGCCCACTCCCGGTAATAAATGCCTCTACTCTGGCCACCACCGTAAAATCCGTGTCCGTCTGCGTATCTTTCATCGCTTTAATTTTCCCGGAAAACTCTTCGATATCAGCCAAAGTCTGCTCTTGACCGTTAATGAAAGAATTCGTTTTGGGGAACCGCTTATCTTCGATACATACCCCCGCAATATGGCGCTGCTCCAGTTTCTTCACCAAGCGCCTTGCATTGTTGAAGTTGCCGTACCCCGTATCTCCGTCCAACAAAATCGGGATGGAGGTAGCGTCACTCATGAATTCCAAAACATCCAAAACCTGCGTCCAGGAGGCCTCATTGTTGTCCCTTACTCCCATCGCTGCAGAGATGGATAACCCGCTGGCCCAAATTCCTTTAAATCCTGCCTCCTCCACAATTTTGGCTGACAGACCATTATGAGCCTCCATGATAAACTCTGGTTTTTGTGAATTGACCAAGTCTCTAAGTTGCTTTGTTTTTTTCATTGAAACTTTCTCCTTCTCCCCTAAAAATAACGTGCATGGAATCTACTTTCGAATAAGACTCTTGTTTCTCATGATGGTGTTGATCATAGTAGGATCGGGAAATTGAGTAAATAGCATATGTCCTGGGTGTGAATTGGCCTCGATAATCCAAATATGACCTTTTTTATCTATGGCAATATCAACCCCCAATTCGCGAACCGGATGCCGTTCATTGATCTTTTTGGCAATAATGACGGATAGTTTGGAGATTCTACGAAAATAGGCATCTGCTTTCGCGCGGTTGTGCTTAAAAAGGCTGAATAGCACTCGATGCAAGGATACTGCATGCCCTCCTTTAAGATAATTGGTAACATACTTATGAGGTGCCGCGACACGGGCAGCCACCCCGGAAATAACCCATTTCCCCCTTGGCTTCTGTAAATATATCCTGGTGTCAAAAATCGACCCGTGGTACTTAGCCAACCGAAGTCCTTTCTGTACCAAATACCGATGTCTGGATTTCCGGTATGACTTAATTGCTTTTAAGACAAAACGAGATCCAACAAACTTTCGACTTGAACCGCTACGAACCTCATATCCTTTTTTCAATCTCTTGACCCGGATGATCCCGCTGCCACCACTCCCGTGATTGGGTTTTATGAAGACCGATGAATAAGTATTCAGCATCCGCGAGGTCCTTGAATCCGTATACCAGTGGGTTTCAGGTAAATGCGAACGCAAAACGGGATGTTGCAACATTTCTTTATGCTTTTTCATTTTTCCAATAGGCACTAGTCATCCCTCTTATCTTTTTGGGTTTTTGCGCATACAGTATGCATATGCATCCAGATCCCCTTCTGCGTGGGCCGCTACCTCTGCTAGAAACCAAGATTTATGTCACAAAAAGGCATGTCCCAGCTGTTATAAATACGCCCCCCTTGGAGACACCCTTTCGGACAGACTCGGGGTTCGGACCACAGAAAATAGGCTGTCACACACTGTACTTGAAATAAAACCCATTTTGACCGAAAATATAAAGGGTAATTATGTAATTAATTCAACTATTTTGTTAGGAGGAATATGTATCATGTCAAATATCTTTAATCGGAAGGTCAGGTTTAGCTTCTTACTCGTAGCCATCATTGCGTTCGTTATTCAAAATTCTACAGGAGACATTCATGTAGCCCGAGCTGCGGACAATGTAATTAATGCCAAGGATTTTGGTGTTAAAGCCAACTCGAATTCCTCACAGTCAAAGGAAATTCAGAATGCATTAAAGTATTTCTACGACCGAGGAATGGAGGGAACCGTCTATTTTCCAAAAGGAACATACTTGGTTGACGAATCTATTCGTTTATATGCCGGGGTTAGCCTGAACGGTGACGGAATGGGAAAAACGATTTTCAAAAAGACAGGGTCTAAAAGCCAATACGTCGTTGGCGATCCGATTCTACGAAACAATTCTGACCGACTAGACGTGAAGTTATCTAATCTCACCATTGATGCAGACCGTGCCAACCGTGAAGCCCGTGGCGAAAGTCAGGTAGGCGGTATTATTATGGAAATGGCCGTCTCTCACTTCACGCTGGATCACGTGGAAATTTGCGATACAACGATCGGAGCCCTTCTTCGCAGAACGAGAGATTCAGAGATTACCAACAGCCGCTTTGACCGAAATAATGGACATGCTATTGCCACCGGACACGAGAGCTTTCCGGCAGGCGAGTTCCGCAATGTCAAAATTACGAATAACCAGATTACCAATTCGGGCGGCGGCAGTGGAATCAATTTATCACGCGCAACCTACACGACAGTCACTGGGAACCAAATTATTAACAAGACCCATCAATCTGATGGATACGCAGGCATTCGCATCCCTAATAATGGCGCCAACAATACTGTAAACAATAATGTGATTGAAAATTACCCGCGCGGGATCTTTGTCCTGACTGGAGCAACAGGTAACAATGTATACGGAAATACTGTAAAAAATGCATCCCTGCAAGGTCTTTTGGTCCAATCGGATGGCAATACGTTTACCGACAACGAATTTATTCAAACCAATTCCTCACTTACTCCAGAGGCAGTCATTCGCCTTGCTGACGCAAACAACAACAAAGTTATTGGTAACGAGATGACCACATACTCCGGGTTCTCCAATATAGGAATACGGGTCACCGATTCCAACTCCAATGAAATTAAGGACAACATCACAGATACTAGAGGTAAATCAGTCAGTATTGAAGGCGGGCGTAATAACGTCAATACAGGCAACCGCAATCGGTAGAAATTTTATGAATTACCTACTATGCGAGTACGTCGGTTTCCGTTACAATATGTCAGTGTGATTCTGGCATCGGCAGATTGACGCGTACTTGAACATTATTGGAGGCTTCTATTTTTTCATGCAAAACGAATCTCATTCTAACGTAAAAATCATAACGGCCGATCCGAGTGCGATCGGCCTGTTTGGCTTGGCTATCGTAACGCTTGTGGCTTCATCCCAAAAGCTTGGTCTCACCGAAGGCTTAAGCTTCATCATCCCTTGGGCTATATTTCTCGGTGCTTTTGCGCAGCTGTTTGCCTCCATTCAGGATGCAAAACATAACAATACCTTCGGCATGACGGCATTTGGTGCTTACGCCTTCTTCTGGTTAGCCGTAGCTAGTAGCTGGATGATTAAAATGGGCGTATTCGGCCCTGAGCTGGCGTCTGCTGTAGACGGCAAGCAGCTCGGCTTTGCCTTTGCGGGCTATCTCATCTTTACGCTCTTTATGACCATTGGAGCGATGGAGACGCATAAGGTTCTATTCTTTATTTTTGTGTTGATTGATTTTCTGTTCCTCGGTCTTAGCTTCGATGCATTCGGCGTTGCACCAGAGATATTCCATACCATCGCCGCTTATGCTGAAATGGGCATTGGTCTACTCTCACTGTACGGTACAGGAGCTGCCGTTCTGAATGCTCATTTTGGCCGTACATTCCTGCCCGTTGGACGTCCTTTCGGCATTTTCAAGCCACGTCCTTAACTGTATATGTAAACCCACAAAGCCGCCTTTCGCGCCGATCCGCGTAAAGGACGGCTTTTGTTTTGGGATTAATATGCTATCTTAATTATTCAGCTTGCCAATTCGGCATCCGCTCTGCCGGATAACGAAGGCCTGCTGCCATTCCTTTTGGAATGATTGCGTTAATAGCTTCCATTTCCTGTGTGGATAAAACAACATCGATGGAACCTGTATTTTCCTCTAAATACGTAACCCGCTTGGTTCCTGGAATCGGTACAATTCCCTCTTGCGCAAGCAGCCATGCCAACGCCAGTTGAGAAGGTTTCACTCCTTTTTGGGCAGCAAGGTCCTTAACATGCTGCACGAGGTCCAGATTTTTCTGGAAATTCTCAGGTTGGAAACGTGGCACCGAGCGACGGAAATCATCTTCTGCAAAATCATCAAACTTCTGAATTTGCCCGCTCAAAAATCCGCGTCCAAGTGGACTGTAGGCCACAAATTCGATACCCAACTCCTTACACGTCGGTATAACTTCATCTTCCGCTTCCCGGCTCCATAAGGAGTATTCCGTTTGCAGCGCTGTAATCGGATGTACCTTGTGAGCGCGTCGAATGAGCCCAGGAGAAGCTTCGGACAGCCCCAAATAGCGGACTTTTCCCGCCTGAACCAAGTCACTCATCGCGCCAACCGTTTCCTCGATAGGTACATTCGGATCGACACGGTGCTGGTAGTACAAATCAATCACATCTACACCCAGTCTTTGCAGGCTGCGGTCACATGCCTCTTTTACATATTCAGGACGGCCACTTACACCCATAAATGCGCCATCTTCCCCGCGCATAATGGAAAATTTAGTGGCCAATACGACTTCGTCACGGTGGCTCCGCAGGACTTGGCTAATCAGTTTTTCATTTTTCCCCACACCGTAGACATCGGCAGTATCCCAGAAGTTTATCCCTAGCTCCAGCGCACGATGAAGCGTTTTGATCGACTCCTGATCATTCAACTCACCGTAATATTCGGACATTCCCATGCAGCCCAGACCCAGTGCAGATACTTGAAGGTCGCTGTTACCCAGTTGTTTCTTTTTCAATTTTTATCACTCCTAAATTATCAGAATAGTCATCGCATTTCCTAATCACTACGTCACATTCCGTATGTTACTACTTAAAGTTAACTTGAAGTCAAGCATTGTCTTGTATATGCTATTTCAAAATTTTTTAGAAAAATTTGATTTCCGGGTTGTAAGAGGCAGCTGTAAATTTCCTATATATATGAGAAACGAATTATCGCGCGAGATTCGGTTTCAAAATAATCCAATTGGAGGTTTAACATGCCAGCAAACTACTCTTACACCAAAACGTCCGATGGTTTCCATGTTATCATCACGCCAGCTTCGAATATTCAAAATAAAAATATTCGAAGCCGGATCACACAGCAAACCGATTACGGGATTAATGGGGGCTTCTTTAACCCAATCAGCACAACAAAGGCGCCGACCGAGTGTTTGTCTATCGCGGTCACACCTAATAATACCCATGATACTAAGGCGAATGCCAAAGGGAATAGCCGTGGTACAGCATTTGTATACACGGAGAGCAACAAAACGAAAATAGGGATTACCCGTGCTTCAAGTGTGACGGATCTCAAAAAACAAATGGGGACTTCGATTACGTATAAGTCTATTATTAGCGGCGGTAGCCTGTCGCTGAAGAAAGAGGAAGAAGCATGGCTTGAGGATTTAAAAGATATTGAAAAATTTGATTTGAACGGAACGTTGCGATACACCGATTCCACCGGGCGAACTGGCCTGGGCTTCAAGGTCGTAAATAATGTTTGGCAGGTCTACCTGGTTGTTCATGAAAATGCGACACTGAAACAACTTCGCAATTATTTTATTAAACAGGATTGCTTTGAAGCCATTCTTCTTGATGGTGGAGGCTCGTCCGGTATTCAAGTTAAGAACTCTGCAGGCACTATGGTTAAGTATGAGCAAACACGTTATATCTACAACATGGTAAAACTCATTAATATCACCTAAGCCTTATGATATAACGTGCTTGTATAGGAGTAAGGAGGCCTTACCGGCCTCCTCTATAAATCATCCAGCACAACGATTTCCAATGCCAGGAAAACAGGTGTTACAGGGTACAGATAAGAAACTTCAATCGGTTGCCCCGCTTGTAATTGTGCTGGATTGATTATTTGCCTCCGCTGACCATCCATCTGCTTATAAATATGTGTATCTGGGACAGATATATAGACCGCTTGGATAGGTTTTTCCGTTGGATCATCACTTTGGGGTAGTTCTTTAGCAAATTGAACAGGCTGTTCAAATCGGATCAAATAGTTCATGGTAGGGGCTGCTAAGGGTTGTTCTACTTCTTTTTCAATTCTTTCAATACTTTCGATTTTGGCACGCCCTGTGTATACCGTTGTGCTTTCCAGACGGTCTAAGTCAAAAATAGATTGAGCCACCGCTCCATTAGATTCGTTAACCGGCGTAGCCGATTCTGTTGTAGAACATGCAGGCAGTAATGCTGCCGCAAGCAAGACAAGGACAAGGGCAGAAACTCTATTTTTCATAAGTGATCCTCCCTAATCTGGTTTATAGAATATGTTCACTATTAAGACGCGGACAGGAACAATTTGGTTGCTTTAGTCTGTATTTATCCATTACATTTTGAAAGGTGTGCAATTATATGTTAAAAAAACTCAGTTTGGTAGCTCTCGCTGCATCAACACTTTTAGTAGGAAGCTCTATTACGGCAAGCGCTGATTCTACTGTAAATTACGATCATTTGCTCTCGGCAGGGACCACTAACGCTTTCCTGGCCATGGAAGATGGATCTTCATTTTATGCAACGGGAAGTAACAGTGATGGCAAGCTCGGCGTAGGCGCTGGCGGAGGGAATAATAAAACAAGCCCAATGCAAGCAGATGTATCCGACATCGCAATGATTGATGCTGGTGATTTGCATTCAACTTTGCTCAAAAAAGACGGAACCATCTGGTCTTGGGGGTTTGCAAGTTACGGCGAACTAGGGACAGGGAATAAGAGGGACACGGCAAGAGTACCTGTTAAAAACAAATATATTGATAATGTTAAGGAAGTGAGAGCAGGAGGTCAATTTACGCTTGCGCTCAAAAATGACGGCACAGTGTGGGCTTATGGAGAAAACAACTTTGGACAGCTGGGGATTGGCACAAAAGGAGTTTCCGCCTTTTCCGTTAAGCCTGTTCAGGTACAAGGTTTAGAAGATATTGTATCCATTGATGCTGGTGACAGTTTTGGCGCAGCCCTGGACAAAAATAATCAGCTATGGGTATGGGGACGTGGTTATGACGGCGCACTGGGGCAGGATGACAAAGAAAACCAGCTTACCCCTGTTCAATATCGAATTGATGATATCAAAACTTTTACTGCCGGAGCTGACCGCATTTATGTACTAACGAACAGCGGAGAAGTATATGCTTCCGGGAGTAACACTTCTGGAAAGCTTGGGGATGGAACCTCTACTTTTAGAAGATCACCCGTATTGATCAATGTTTCCAATGTAAGTAGACTGAAAGCAGGCAAAACTCAAACTTTTGCACTTAAAAATGATGGAACTCTTTGGGGCTGGGGAACCAATAATGAGGGACAGGTAGGTGACGGGACCGATGTATTTTCTGTTAAAGTCCCATCCCAAGTTGTAGATGACACAAACACGCCACTAACCGATGTAGTAGCATTCAGTGCAGCAGGAACCCACTCCCATGCTTTGACAGCCGATGGGACGGTTTGGTCCTGGGGATATAACAAAAACGGCGAACTGGGAATCGGTAGCACCAAGGAACAATATGCTGCCACGAAAACGAATTTCCCAAATCCTTTTTCGGAATAACCAATATTCTTATCCTTAATAAATTGTTTAAGGAATACGCTTAGCCCTCCGTTTTTTCCAACCCCAAAAAAGCAATAAGGGCAGTCCAATCAACTGCCCTCATTGCTTTTTATTTTCATTTAGAGCTGCTTTATTACAAATAAAACTATGATTATGTATGAACAGAAGCGCTTCAGTAGCTTCTGGACGGTAGGGAAATTCATTTACAGAGCTAAGGCTTCTTCCGTAATCTTTTTGATATCAATGGATGAAGGCGTTTCTTCCTTGACCATATCGGGCAGGATATTTTCCAAAAAATAATCAACACAGTGTAACTGAATATTCTTGATTTTCACAAGCGCATTACGATACATGACTATAAATTCTTTTTCAGTATTTCCCCGCTGTAGTTCGGCAAATGCTTCGTACACCTGATCCATCTTGTCAGCAACTTCAAGGATCAAACCTTCTACTGAATTATCTTTGCCTTCACGTAACTGTTTGCGAAAAATAGCTTTAAAATCCTCGGGAATATTCTCTTCAATAAAATACTCAATCATACCTTCTTCGACCTGCTGGATTAATAATCGTAGTTCCTTAGAGGAATGCTTAACAGGCGTTTTGATGTCCCCAATAAAAATTTCCCCGTAATCGTGACTGCTCGTAATCTCGTATAGCTTTTTCCAGTCAATACTGACACCATTTCTCTCTTCAATATCAGCCAGCGTTTTAGCGTATTGTACTACTTTCCAAGAATGTGCCGATACGCTGTGTTCCTCGAATTTAAACTTACCCGGACAACGGATGATTCTTTCCAGCTCATTTAGCGACCGAAAATACGTGTGAATTCCCATCATTGCATCCATCCTTTAACATATATGAGATAGTCAATATAAACCCCACTATAAACCTCAACTATTAACAGCAGATTATCGCAGTATCAAGTTGAATCCACACATGTAGCACATATACAATTTTTGCTATACACTTTATAAAAGGGGAGTTGCAAAATCCTAAAAAAAGGTTAAAGTGGTGAAATCGTTGTTCAAAATCCTACTAATTGAAGATGATGAAACTTTGTTCCATGAAATGAAGGATCGGTTAACTCAATGGAACTATGATGTGTATGGCATCCAGGATTTTAATAAAGTCATTCAGGAATTCACAACGATAAAGCCTGACCTGGTCGTGATAGATATTCAATTGCCGAAATTTGATGGGTTTCATTGGTGTCGAATGATTCGATCCCACTCTAACGTGCCCATTCTTTTCTTATCATCACGGGATCATCCTACGGATATGGTGATGTCGATGCAGCTTGGCGCGGATGATTTTATCCAAAAACCGTTTCATTTTGATGTACTCATCGCAAAATTACAGGCGACACTCCGCCGCGTATATAATTACAATACAGAACCTGTCTCCCTGAAAACATGGCGTGGAGCGACGGTCGATTATGAAAAAAACGTAGTAGCCAATGAGGCTGGCTCCATCGAATTAACCAAGAACGAAATTTTTATTTTGAAGCTGCTGATTGAACAAAAAAATAAAATTGTCGCACGAGAGGAATTAATTAAAAGCCTCTGGGATGATGAACGTTTTGTCAGCGACAATACCCTGACCGTCAACTTGAACCGCCTGCGTAAAAAATTAGACGAGCTGGATTTGGGCCGTTTCATTGAAACGAAAGTCGGGCAAGGCTACATGGCTACAGAAGAGGCACCTTCCTATGATTAAAAAATATCTTATAGAGAGGCGAAGCTGGATTCTACTGTTTGTATGCCAGCAATTCCTGATCCTGTTCATTGCTTATGTGGATGCAGCAATTCCGTTAATGCCCATCCTTTATATTGTCTTCTTATCCATGATGATTTTCTTGGTTTTTTTAATCATTCGCTATCCCAAGGAAATCAAATTCTATACCACACTAGAAGAATGGAGGAGCCCTCTTGAACTAACGGGTATAGGCGAACCGGAGAGTCCGTTTGAGCAAATCATTGAACAAAAAATCACTGACCAGACCGAACGGTTACAACAGATCATCTCGCAAAATCAATTGACACTTGAACATGAAAAAGATGAATTATTATCCTGGATTCATGAGGTAAAAACACCTTTGACCACCATGCATTTGATGATTGAGCGGTTGGACGATAAGCCCCTAAAAGCTCAGTTAACCTATGAATGGCTACGAATCCACTTACTGCTGGATCAGCAGCTCCATCACAAACGCATATCCTTTATTGAAAATGATCTGTATGTCGAGCAAGTGAATTTAAAATCTCTGGTTTTTAATGAAATCAAAGCATTACAGTCATGGTGCATCCAAAAAGGGATCGGTTTTGACATCCAATTGGAGCACATGGAAGTGCTGAGTGATGCCAAATGGCTGGCTTTTATCATCAGACAGCTCTTAACCAATGCCATCAAATATAGCGATGCCAGTGATATTATCATTCACAGCTATGAACAAAGGGATCGAATACAGCTTGAGGTCCAAGACTTTGGGCGCGGTATTGATCCGAAGGATATACCCCGTATTTTCGAGAAAGGTTTTACCTCCACAACCCAACATTCTGATCATACTTCAACGGGTATGGGGTTATATTTAACGAAAAAGGCAGCACAGTCCTTGCTCATACATATAGATGTGCACTCCAAACCGAACGTGGGTACAACCTTCACTTTAATTTTCCCCAAACGAAATGATTTCGTGAGCATGGTGAGCATGTGACAGAGATGTCACATGCTTTTATGTATTGTTCGCCCAATCAAAGGAAAAACATCGGCTCTATTTTTATAATAAGGCTACAAGAACAATAAGGAGTGCATCGAAGTGAGTATTTTAGAAGCCCATAAAATTCATAAAAGCTACGGTAATAAGTTAAATATGCAGGAGGTTTTGAAGGGAATAGATATCGTCATTGAAGAAGGAGAATTTGTCAGTATTATGGGAGCCTCCGGCTCAGGTAAAACCACACTGCTGAATGTTCTTTCCTCCATTGATAAAGTGAGCCAAGGCTCCATTAAAATCAATGATATCGAAATGACGAAAATGAAAGAAAAGCAACTGGCTGAATTTCGCAAAAAGCATTTAGGCTTTATTTTTCAAGAGTATAATCTGCTGGATACGCTAACTGTGAAGGAAAACATCCTCTTACCGTTATCCATCACCAAAACCCCTAAAAAAGAAGCCAACCAAAAATTTCAGGAAGTAGCTACAGAACTGGGAATTTATGAGCTCAAGGACAAATACCCCAATGAAATTTCGGGTGGACAGAAGCAGCGTACATCTGCGGCCAGAGCGTTTATTCATGAGCCCAGTATTATTTTTGCCGATGAACCTACGGGTGCGCTGGATTCCAAGTCGGCTTCCGATTTATTAAATAAGCTGGGCCAGTTGAATCAAAAACGCAAGGCAACCATTATTATGGTCACGCATGATCCTGTCGCTGCCAGCCATTGCAGTCGGGTCATTTTTATTAAAGATGGGCAAATGTATACGCAGCTTCACAAAGGCGAGCAGGAAAGACAAAGCTTCTTCCAGGATATCATGAAAACCCAAGGGGTCTTAGGCGGGGTCCAATATGAACATTAATCTGCTCATTCTAAAAAATTTGAAGAAAAACCTGAAAAATTATTACCTTTATGTTTTTGCTCTCATTTTCAGTGTTGCGCTCTATTTCGCTTTTGTCACATTACAATACGATCCCTCCATGGACGAAGTGAAGGGTTCTGTTAAAGGTGCAGCCTCCATACGGGCAGCTTCCGTTTTACTGGTCGCCATTGTCTGCATCTTCCTTTTGTATGCTAATAATATCTTTATAAAAAGACGCAGCAAAGAAATTGGCCTATTTCAATTGATCGGAATGACTAAAAATAAAATTTTTCGCATCCTGAGTGCTGAAAACTTAATTCTATACTTCAGTTCACTATTCATCGGAATTGGGGTTGGATTTTCCTTTTCCAAATTAGTGATCATGATTTTATTTAAGACGACGGGCGTCGAAGCCATTGCCACTCTATATTTCTCTAACCAAGCACTTATTCAAACACTCATCGTTTTTGGTATCATCTATCTGTTGATCATGCTCATGAATTATTCCTTTATCAAAAGACAGAGTATTTTGTCTTTGTTCAGAGTAACCTCAACCACCGAAGGGAAAATCAAAAAAATATCTATCTATGAGATGATCATCGGGATCATTGGAGTTTCATTCATCGCTTTAGGATACTATGTTTCTTCCAAATTATTTGGCGGAGACTTTACATCCATGAATGAATTGTTTATGGCTATGGTGTTTATTTTGGGCACTGTCATCATCGGAACACTCCTTTTTTATAAAGGATCTATCCGCTTTATTTCCAATATCATCAGAAAAAGTAAAGGCGGCTATTTGAACATTAATGAGGTGCTATCTCTCTCATCCATTATGTTCCGTATGAAATCCAATGCTTTGTTGTTGACCATTATTACGACGGTATCGGCACTTGCCATCGGTTTACTCTCCTTAAGCTATATCGCCTATTATTCTGCGGATCAAGCAGCTGAGGACAATGTGCCTTCCCATTTTGCAATGACGAATGTACCGGAGGCTGAGAAATTCAAAACGTTACTTCAGGAGCATGACATAAAGTATCTAGAAAAGAAAATTGAAGTTATTCAAGTCAGCGTGAACACAGCGCAAATTATGGACACTCCTCTGGAAGGATTAAATATCGGTGCGAATTCCATGACGTTGCCTGTCATAAGCGATCAATCTGTGAAGGGTACGGATGTATCTCCAGGCCAAACGATTTTAACGGGCTATAATGATTTGTTACAGAAATTTATGTCCTTGAAAAACTCAGGTCCATTGGATTTGAAGGGAAATAAGGAAGTCATACACCAACAATATGTGGGTCTAAAAAAGGAGTACGTGATTCCCTACTATTTCACAGCCGGTGGATTACCCTCTGTCATTGTAGACGAAACTATCTTTGAGCGGCTAAAGAAAGATGCAAATCCTGAGATTCAAAAGAAGTCATCCTTATATATTGGAATTGATATGATAAATGCAGAACAGATCAAAGAAGCCGATCGTCTCTTTGCAGCTGCGAATTTTAATGATCAACAAACATCACGCCTTGAAATGAGCAGCAATCAGAAGCGGAACATGGGAGTGATCATGTTTGTAGTTGGCTTTTTAGGACTGACCTTTCTCATTACATCAGGCTGCATCCTTTATTTTAAGCAAATGGATGAGAGCGAAGACGAAAAAGCCAATTACACCGTGTTAAGAAAGTTAGGGTTCACCCAAAATGACCTGCTTAGAGGCATTAAAATAAAACAACTCTTTAACTTCGGCATTCCACTAGTAATTGGCCTTTCACACAGCTATTTTGCCGTTCAATCCGGCTGGTTCTTGTTTGGAACTGAAATTTGGATGCCTATGATCATCGTTATGGTACTGTACACCGCCTTATATTCCATTTTCGGGATACTATCCATCCTGTATTATAAAAAGGTCATTAAATCAGCATTGTAATCGGCAAAAAGAAAAAAAAACCCCAGGCGAAAGCGCTGGGGCTTTTCCAAATATTTGAGCATTTTCGTTCCTATGTGTACAATAAAATAACTATCATCGTTACCCCAAAGGGGGAGAGCTTATTTTATTGTTAATCATCAATGGCATCGGCATCGTAGCCAATATCATACTCGGTTCCTCTGTAGGCGTGGCTATTATCGTAGGAATCGTCTTTTTCCTGATTGGCTTTCCTGAGTTTAAAAGATCGCCGAAACTCACGAAAAAGGCTAAAAAAGATATCACCTATATTATGTCAACCCTATTAACTCTCCTTATATTCGTAGTTATTGTTTCTTGGAATCTCCACACTTCAGGTGACCAGTTTCTTGAAGGTCCGCTAACACCGCAAATGAAGTTTCACTGGGGACAAAAGGTGTTGCTGCTAGGGTTACTGGAGGGCTTATGGGCTGTCATCAGCCTAAAATGGCTGTTGCCTATCTTTTTTGATCCGCTGGATCTCAGTAAGAAGCAAATCCTTGTTTTAGTAAGCGGGATTGTATTTAGTGTCGTTTCAGGTATTTATGCCATGCTTGAAGCAAGTTAAAAAGTCTGGCCCTTCTCTGTTACGCACAGGAAGAGCGAGACTTTTTCATTAATGGTTCCTCTCTACAGAGGCTCATGTGAACGCTTAACGCAAAGGTTCAAAACCCTCTGCTTGCTTGAGAATCCGCTCAATTTCCGCGCATGTCTCCGGTTGCAGCGTCACTTCGACTGCTTTTACATTTTCTTCGATTTGTGCCGGTTTAGTGGCCCCAATGAGCGCAGCGCTGATACCCGGTTCTCTCAGAATCCAGGCAAGCGCGAGCTGTGACAGGGTGATACCCAAATCCTTCGCCAGCTTATCCAGATCCTGAACACAGTTTAGAACGGTATCGTTCATGTAACTGCTGATGACATTATTGACAGAGGCATCAGCTCCGCGGCTGCCCGTCGGTAAAGGTTGTCCAGGCTTGTATTTACCCGTGAGGATACCTTGGGCCAGAGGCGAAAATACAATTTGGCCGATACCTACCTGCCCGGATACGGGAAGTACCTCATGTTCGATATAACGTTCGAACATATTATAGATCGGCTGATTGGCAATCAGTGGCCGCAAATTCAGCCTTTTTCCAATCCCATAGGCATCCGTGAGCTGGGCAGCACTCCATTCACTGACAGCAGCGTATAGAATCTTACCCTGAGCCTGAAGGTCATCAAGCGCTCGCAGCGTCTCTTCCAAAGGAGTACCCGAATCATAACGATGACAGAAGTACATGTCGATATAATCCGTGCCAAGACGCTTCAGACTCGCTTCACATTGCTCCATAATGTGCTTGCGTGACAGTCCCCTGTCATTGGGACCAGAATCCATAGGGAAGTAAACCTTGGTAGATAACACATAGCTCTCTCTTCGATAAGGCTTCAAGGCAGCTCCCATAGCCTTCTCGCCTTCTCCCCGGTTATACGCGTTCGCGGTATCAAAGAAATTAATCCCGAGTTCAAAGGCTTTGGCAATACAGGTATGAGCTGCTTCCTGCTCGGCAGCTGTACCGTACGTTAACCAGCTACCCAGACCGATTTCACTAATTTTAAGACCACTGTTGCCTACATTTCTATATTTCATATCTACTCCTTCTTTCATAAGAAGATCATATTTTTATATTTTAACATGTAAACCCTTTCATTAAAATCATTGATAAAGGACTCATGGAGTTATATGAAGGATATCTACCACCCTAACTGTTAGGGTGGTAGATGCTTATAGCCTCACAATCTCAAATCATATTTACTTGCTTCCTACAGGAAAAAGCGCATCATATGCGGGACAAGGCAGTTTGTCGAGAAACTCCTGAAGCTGCTTCGGTTTATTTTTGTAAATATCCTTTAGGGATGTTCCATTATAAATATTGCCGATGACCACAGGATGGCATAGCTCACAGATCAGGATGTCCCCGTTCCCGTGAAGATGGAGCTGTTTTTTACCATCAACACAGTTGGAAAAATAAACACCAGGCTGTTCCTTGAAGCCCAGCGCTTCTGCAAAACGGTCCATACAGGTGAAATACAACACAGTATCATCTTTTTTATGTGCAATCAGGTCATGAACGGAACGGACGAGCGCTTCCTTGGTGGAAATAGCATTCCAGTTCGTATGATCCATCACAATGCTGTTTTGGATTTCATGGATGCGCACACCGAGTTCATATACCTTTTCGCTAATCGCTGGCATGTTGTTCTGCGTCTCCGCAAACAGCAACGTCTCCAGCACCGTTTCCAGCTTGGCTTCGGTACATAATCGGATATTTTGAACGATTTTCTCATACATGCGAGGATGAACATGATAATAGGTTGCATATTTATCGGCATCCGTGAAGTTGAAAGAGATATGAATGTTGGAAAGTCCTGCATCACGCAGTTTCTCAATTCGTTCAGGGATGAGCAAGCTGGCATTGGTATTGAGCTGGGTAGCGATGCCCTTGCTTGAACAGTGAGCCACAATGTCCAGACAATCCTCATACTTCAAGGTCACTTCTCCCCCGGACAGTCGCACACGTTTTAACGTTGGAATATCATCAATAATATCAATGACCTCTTTGCTGCTAATGCATTGCCCATCGTTCCGCTGATACGCGCAGCAGTAATCACACTTGAAGTTGCAATTAGAGGTGACCCCGACTTCCAGTCCCTCCAGCTCGTAGATGCCCGGCTTTTCCAGTTCAAGTGCTTTATATTTGTTGTCTATACTCACTTTCTCATGATCCTCCCGATCTCAGGCTTATGTCTTGAATTCCCTTGAGATTATACAGAATAGGAGCGGTTTGTAGATATGACATTGGTAACGGTGGGCTACTTTACAGGAGTAAGAAATTCTTTATCTACATACTTATAAGTCTCAAATAAACCTTGAGAACCATAAGGCACATCTAATTCATGTCCATTCAAAGTAATATAGGATTGTCCTGTTACAGCTAACTCCTGATGAAAGGGATCTATCTTTTTAATGTTTTCTACATTTGTAAATGAAAAAACCCATATCTCAGTATTCGTAGATAAGTCACCCGCTGCAATGATTAACTCGTTAGTTCCATCATGATCAAAGTCGTAAACGCTCGCTTGAAGCCTATAGCCTGCTTTCAATTCCCCAAACTCGTCAAAGGCTTCCGATTCTCCAGTTGAAGACAGGTCGAGCGGCCAACCTGTAGACTCGGAAGGGAATATCACCAACGTTTTCACCCCGTTAGGATGATCCATCCCTAATACAAGTTCAGCCTTAGTTTCGCCCATTTGGAGAGGTAACTCCACATCAGGTTGGCCTGACGTCCAATCTGCATGAACTAACGAATTTCCTTCTTCTGAACGTATAATAGCTTTTTCTTTAGGTACGACTACTTTCATAGATTGGCCTGCATTAGTTGCACTATCCTTCTTCTGTTCAGAATTTATCGGTTGCTCGGAGGACAAATTTTTGGAGATCGAAGCTTTTGAAGATGAATCCGTATTCTTCTCTTGATGGGTTCCACATGCTGTCACAATCAGCAATAAAAATAAAATCATTATAGACGATGTTTTTTTCATAAATTTCAAACCCGTTCCTTTCTCAATTATCCTAATATTTCATAAAACAATGGTGCTATGTAATTTCCATAGATAATAATAACATATAGTGAATAGTGATCTTGATCCGACACATGCCCTGCAATTGTGAGCGATATGTGAACTGGGCATACTTCTCATTCCCAAATCCATACTGAATATATCTGTTGGTAATGGAGGCGGGAATTGTGGATAAAAGGATGAATCTGCTTATGTTCAGCGGCGATTATGATAAGGCAATGGCTGGACTGATTCTGGCAAATACAGCGCGGGAATTGGACGTGGACGTGACGATGTTTTTTGCGTTCTGGGGACTATTTCTGGTTCGTGATCCTGACAAGATGACGTTTGAGGACAAGACGATTTATGAAAAAATCATGGGCTGGATGACTCCAAAAGGACCCGAAGAGTTGCCATTATCCAAAATGAATTTTAGCGGCCTTGGCAAGCTGATGCTGACGGAAATGATCGAAGATAACGAAGCCCCGAAGCTCATTCATTTCTTAAAAGGAGCACGGAAGAAAAATGTGAAATTTTATGCCTGTAAGCTATCGGTCGATATTATGGGCTTTAAACCGGAAGAATTTATACCTGAACTGGAAATTATCGAGGCCAAAACGTATTTAAAAGATGCGCTCGAATCCGATATGCAGTTGTTTATATAAGATAGACTTGCGCCTTATCCGGCTGTTGGATGAGGCTTTTATTGTGACTAAATGATGACACTCGCCTATTTTTTTTAACCTATTCGGGCCTACCTACGTACCCTAAGAAGACAGAACGACTTGGGAGGCGCCGTATGCTCATGGCTCGAATTGGAAGCAGTAATTGTAGGTATCAGCCTTCTAACGAGGCTTATTTCCAAAGGTATCGTGAAAGTACAATCGGATATCACCAGACCTTTGAATCTCCATATGGGCAAAAAAAGCTGATTTATGCGGATTGGGCAGCCAGCGGCCGTCTGTATGGACCCATCGAGTCGAAAATAGCTAATGAATTAGGCCCTTTTGTGGCGAACACGCATACGGAGTCTAATTTGACAGGAACTCTGATGACCCAAGCCTATGAAGAAGCGAAACAAATCATTAAAAGCCACGTTCATGCTAATGAACATGATATCATCCTGTTCGCCGGGTCTGGTATGACAGGTGCAGTGAATAAGCTTCAGCGACTGTTAGGATTGAAAATACATGAAAAATTAAAGCCCCTCTACCCCATCGCCGAAAAAGAACGTCCCGTTATTTTCGTTACACACATGGAGCATCATTCCAATCATATTTCCTGGGCAGAAACCATTGGAGACGTTGTGTGTCTTCCTCCGGGTCCCGGCGGAATTGTCGATCCAACTCATCTCGAACGACTGCTGCTTCAATTCCAGCATCGCCCTATCAAAATCGGCGCCTTTACCGCCTGCTCCAATGTTACAGGGTTCGAAGTACCGATTTACCAGCTAGCGCGCAAAATGCACGAACATGGTGGCATTTGTTTCGTTGATTTTTCGGCAAGCGCACCTTACGCCGAGATCAACATGCACCGTACAGATCCCCTTGAGAAACTGGACGGGATTGTATTTTCTCCTCACAAATTTCTTGGGGGGCCCGGTACAAGTGGCGTTTTAATTGTGGATTCGAGGCTGTGCCTCAATTGTGCTCCGGATCAGCCCGGAGGGGGCACAGTTAGCTGGACCAATCCTTGGGGTGGATACGAGTATAAAGAGAATACTGAAGCCCGTGAGGATGGAGGGACGCCTGCTTTTCTACAGGCCGTTCGAACGGCGCTCTGCATTCGGCTGAAGGAACAAATGGGACAGAAGCGCCTGTTGGAGCGCAAAAAGGAACTGACATCTCTATTACTAAAGAGCTTGAGTACCATACCAGACCTACACATTTTAGGAGGAAGTAGCCAAGAACGAATGGGAATCGTTTCTTTCGTTGTCGGCCATATTCACTATAACCTGATTGTGAAACTATTGAATGATCGGTTTGGCATTCAGGTCCGGGGCGGCTGCTCTTGTGCAGGCCCCTACGGACATTATTTGCTGGGCATCGACCAGCAAACATCTAAACAAATGACAGACCTGATCCATGCGGGAGACTTATCTCGAAAACCGGGCTGGGTGCGTCTGTCGCTCCATCCCATGATGACGAATCAGGAAGTCTCCTATATCGCCTCTTCCATACGGGCAATCGTGGAAAACATCATGACCTGGCAAAAAGATTATACCTATCAACCAGAATCAAACGAATGGCGATCTATGCATGAACATCACAAAATAGACATCAGCAAATGGTTCAATTTCAGCGATTAAGAGACTCCTGTCCGTTCCCTTCTTTCAAAATTCTCATAGGATACACTGTAAATTACTATATGAGGAAAGAAGTGACGACAATGGGTCTCAATTTTCGCAACAGTACTAGTGCAGCTATCTTTGTAGTCTTTGCCTACCCGGACTTCAGCTGTACTCCTGTTAACTACTCTAAAGCAGGCTGGTACCGTGTTAACCCCGGACAGACTATTCAGGTTTGGAGCGGCTTCGCAGGAGGTAATACGTTCTTCTATTACGCTGAAGATGATTTTGGACGCGAATGGCGGGGTTCATATTTCACTCAAGTTCCTGAAAATGCCTTCAATTGGTGCTGGGATACAGGCTGTACCACTTGTAGAAGCGTGGGACTGCGGAGAATCGCAGTTAGTCCGTTCGTCTTGGACTACACCATCAACTTTGTAACGAGTAGCAGTCAAAGAAAACCTGCATCATCCACACTCCGCATGACATTGCCTTCCAAAGCAACCCAAGAGAAACCTATTTTGCGCAGAGTTCCTGCAACACCTAAGAGACTAAAACAAGGCAAAACTTTATTGCAAAAACGTATTGCGCATAAAAAACGGACCAAATAAAAAATGATCTGATCAGCTCGCATATAGTTTTTTAGAACCCAAAAAAGGAGCGACCTCACCCCCATGGCCTGCTCCTTTCTCTTTTATCTATGAGGTAACCGCTTATTTACTCTCGGATTCCCACTTGGATATCTCTTTACGAACCCGTGGTGCTACCTCTGTTCCCAATAGCTCAATAGCTCTCATGACATCATCATGCGGCATCGTACCGACGGGCACGTGCAACAGAAAACGTGTAATGCCTACCTGTTTACGCAGATGAATGATTTTCTTGGCAACCGTATCGGGATCGCCTACATACAACGCTCCTTCAAAGCTGCGTGCGGCATCGAAGCTGGAACGAGTGTAAGGGCCCCAACCACGTTCACGCCCAAGCACATTCATGCTCTGCTGAGTGGAAGGGAAGAACTTATCCGCTGCCAGCTCAGTAGTCTCTGCGATAAAACCATGCGAGTGTGATGCAACCGGAAGCAGCGATGCATCATGACCGGCATGCCTAGCGGCTTTTTTATACAGTTCCACCAACGGGGCAAACTGTACAGGACTACCCCCAATAATCGCCAGAACCAGCGGCAACCCGAGCAAGCCTGCACGAACCACAGATTCCTGATTGCCCCCACTCCCAATCCATACGGGCAAAGGATTTTGAACTGGACGCGGATACACACCCAAATTGTTGATTGCCGGCCGATGTCCGCCTTTCCAGGTGACTTTCTCGGATTCTCGGATTTTCAATAACAGCTCCAGCTTTTCATCGAATAATTCATCGTAGTTATCCAAATCATACCCAAATAACGGAAACGATTCGATAAAAGAACCTCGGCCTGCCATAATCTCAGCTCGTCCATTCGAAATACCGTCCAGTGTAGCAAAATCTTGAAACACACGTACGGGATCATCCGATGAAAGCACCGTAACTGCACTGGTTAACCGAATTCGTTGGGTCTGTGCTGCTGCAGCAGCGAGGATAACAGCCGGAGCAGATGCCGCATAATCTTTACGATGATGCTCCCCCACGCCGTACACATCCAGCCCTACCTGATCTGCAAGCACAATCTCCTCGACCACTTCACGTATACGTTGTGCGTGACTGATAACCTCACCCGTTTGGGTATCCGGCGTTGTTTCTACAAACGTGCTTATACCTATCTCCACTTGTTCTACCCCCTATTTTCATGCCCTATTCTCATACGACTGCTTTCGAAGCCAATCATTTTAAAAACCGATATCTTTATATTGAACCTTTTTCACATCTTTTTCAAGCTCTCCTTTTTTGAGTCTGAAAACCAGCCAAGGGAAGTGTCCAGATTCGCCGCAGGAAAAGAAGTCTCTTTGTCGAATATTTTATGGAATAAAGAAGATTCCCATCCCCACAACATGAATACAACAAGGAGGCACATACATTTATGGCTTTTGTCATTAACAATTTAAAGGATAACAGCAATGTTGCCATGACTGACCAATTAGGTGGATTTACGGTACTAGAATACATAACAGATTTGAGTTCTACCTCGGTTATGGCTGCGAAAGACAATTACTATATGAGCAAAAGTAATATGCGCCGCAAACAGCTCATGATCGAAATCAACAATAGTGAGATTATGATGAAGGCGGGAGCCATGCAATATACTGTGGGTAGCATGGAAATGACTACTGGTGTAAAAGGCGTTGGAGGCTTAATGCGAAACTTGGTGTCCGGTGCTGTAACGGGAACAGGTGCCATTAAACCACACTATAGAGGCACGGGTACGATTATGCTGGAGCCTACTTACCAATATATTTGGCTTATTGATGTGGACAATGATGATATTGCCATCGAAGACGGCTTGTTTTTGGCTTGTGACACGACGCTGGACATTTCCGTCGTTGCACGTAGTAATCTTTCCTCTGCTGCACTGGGTGGAGAAGGGTTATTTAATTTAAGCGCCCGCGGAAAAGGAGTTCTGGCACTTCAAGCTCCAATCCCTTCTGAGGAAGCGGTCGTTATAGAATTGCAAAATGATGTGCTGAAGGTGGATGGTAACTTTGCCCTCATGTGGTCCAATACCTTACAGTTCACCGTCGAAAAATCCGGGAAAACCAAAATGGGCTCGGCTGCTTCCGGCGAAGGGCTGGTAAATGTGTACAGGGGAACGGGAACCGTATGGTTAGCACCATTGTAAATAAAAAAGGAGAAGCCCTCGGCTTCTCCTTTCTTACATTTTAATTCTTTTTTACAAACTCCGATTTTAGCTTCATTGCTCCAAAACCATCAATTTTGCAGTCAATATCGTGATCGCCATCTACCAGACGGATGTTTTTTACTTTGGTGCCGATTTTCAAGACGGATGAGCTTCCCTTCACTTTAAGGTCTTTAATGACAGTTACAGAGTCACCATCCTGCAGGATGTTACCATTCGCATCTTTAACAACCTTTACGTCTTCACTGCTTGCTTCTGACTCGGTAGACCACTCATGAGCGCATTCCGGGCAAATGAAAAGACTGCGATCCTCATAAGTGTATTCTGAATTACATTCAGGACAATTTGGTAAATTAGACATGGTATTATGTACTCCATTCATTTTCAAATTCTACTGCTATGCTAAGCTTCCTTGATAGACCAAGCTTGCTCCAAGTCTTCCTTGGAGTTCCCTACAAGTATATTGGATAATCCGTCACGATTCCACTCATTGATGAAACTAATCTGAGTATTGTTGTACCTTATATGTAAGCGTTCTGTCTACTGAAAATGCCGAGAGGTAAACATGTAACTAAAAAGGACGCTGTCTTCCTAGGCAGCATCCTTTTTTACGGCACGTTTATTATGCTTGGGTTTGCTTGATCAGTTCACTAATTCCTTGACTAAGCGGCGTAAGGGGGCGTTTCAACAGCTTCTCGAAGTCGTTGCTTACGACATCCAAGGCTCCTTCACGAATTGCTTGTTGAATACCGACCACAATAGGGATGGCACCTTCCGGGACTCCCGCACCGAGCATAACCTCGGCATACGTAGCATCATCCACCTGCTGTACAGGAACGTCTTTGCCCAGAACCTCAGCAAGTACCGCTGCAAACTCTTCTTGGGTAATCGGCTTACCGGAGAGCTCGTATATTGTATTCTCATGCCCTTCGCCAGACAAAACGGTTGCAGCTGCTTGCGCATAATCTGCGCGGGTAGCCCAACCTACTTTACCGGACCCTGCCGAGGTTAGCCAAGGAGCCCCCGCGAGTACGGATTGGATCGTGCCTGCCTCATTCTCCAGATACCAATTATTACGCAAGAAGGAGTAAGGAATACCTGACTCGCGAATGAACTCCTCCGTGATACGATGTACGGGCGCAAGGAATAGAGTGCTGTCAGCGGCATTGGCAGCGCTAGTATAAACGATGAAGCCTACTCCAGCACGCACAGCAGCATCAACAGCCGCTTTATGCTGACGGATTCTAGTATCATTATCCCCGTCTGCGGATATAATCAGCAGTCGATCTACTCCAGCAAACGCCTGATCCAGCGTCTCCGGTTTATCAAAATCGCCATGACGAACGTCAACACCACGAGACCGTAAGTTCTCTGCTTTTTCTGGATTTCTTACGCTAACAATAAGATCGTTTGCGGAGACAGATGTAAGCAACGTATCTACCACGATGGAACCCAGTTGCCCCGTTGCTCCTGTTAATGCAATTTTCATATGAAATCCTCCATTCAAATTGTATTCACTTTTATATAGTAACTAAAAATATAACACATGTCTAATCTAGAGTCTAAAGGTCTGCTTTTCGGGTAAGAGTTGGTAACCCAGACTTTCCCCAGAGAAAGGAACATGTATATGAAGAAAGCTATGATTATTGTAAATCCCTCTTCCGGCAAAGAGGAATCCCTCCAACATGTCAGAAGCGTAGAAGAAATTCTACGTGATCAAGGATACGTTGTTACGGTTAAAGAGACGGCAAAGGAACTGGACGCCACTCGTTTTTGCGTCAATGCGTGTGAGGAAGCTTGTGACCTAGTCGTTTCCATCGGCGGGGATGGCACACTTCACGAAACAATCAACGGTTTCATTGATCAAGACCACCGTCCAAGACTGGGTGTCATCCCCCTGGGGACAGTCAATGATTTTGCCCGTGCCTTGCAAATTCCGCTAAGTCCCGAGCTAGCGATCCGTACACTGACTTCTGCCCGCGTGAAAAACGTAGATATGGGTCTCTTAAACGGCCGAATGTTTGCCAATGTTGTTGCCACAGGTTCGCTTGCTGAATCGCTATCAGCTGTATCATCAGACGATAAATCCATGTTTGGCACGTTTGCCTACTTCAAAGAAGGCATGAAAGAGCTTATCAGCCATCCTGCCCACTCACTTATCGTCCGCTATGATGACAATATCTGGGAAGGAAAATCCCCACTCTTTTTGGCTACTTTGACCAATTCAGTTGGCGGATTCGAGAAACTGGCGCCCGATGCGGCTGTTGACGATGGTCTGCTTCACTGCTTTATTTTCAAAAACCTCAATATATTGAACACCGTGACGGCCAGCATATCCTTATTTTTAGGCAACCTGAAGGATCATAGTGATATCGTTTACTTTACCGCAAAGCATGTAAGTGTCAGCTCTGCAGAACCGGTCAGTACGAATGTAGATGGTGAGGAAGGGCCGTCTTTGCCTATCGAGCTTGGTATTTTACCGCGTCATATTGAGGTAATTGTGCCGGAAGAGGTTTAAGTAATGCGGTGCTGATCCTCAAGCTTGAGGATCATACTCGCTCAATTTCCCCTCGTAGATCAAATGGAATCGATCACTTTGACGAAAATCGTCTGGCGTAACAAGAGCGGGCAGCTTGTTCCATATTTTTATGCCGGATCGCTGTAAAATTTCCGCAACGAATTGCGAACAAAAATAAGAATTACTGAACTCGACTGGTTCTTTGAGTGCAATACCAATCAAACCCAGTAAGTTATACATATATTTTTGACGACTTCGGATAAATACATGTAAAACTCGCTTCATTTTTTCAACTTCACGGTCGGTTACTTGAAGCTCGTAGATAACACATGTTGTATTCGGAAATCTGCTGTATGTACCTGTCTTAATATCCTCTTTCACGAAACCACCATCCAGAGGGTTATTAGGGGTCTTTCTCCCGAAGCTGTATAACTCCGAAAGTTCCCGGTTGAAGGAAATGGAGGCGTGATTGTATGGCGCTCTCGTATAGCTTTTAATGACTCTCGTAAGAAACGTTCCCGTATTCGTAAGCAAGATAAAGACGGATTGATCTGCTACCATTTACGAAATTTCCCCTTATCAAGTTTGAATTATTCCTTCATAATAACATAGGAGCCTTAATGGAATCCTATTTCGCGATAAGTTGGTGAGTGGTAATGGACAGTTCGCTATTAACGTTAATCCTTATTTTCGCAGCCTTATTGGTCATCCATCTGATTTATATAGTGGTAGTCAAAACACAGCCAGACAAAGACTATGCAGCTATTGGGCTTCGCATCAAGACATGGTGGGGTATGTTCTTTATCTTTTGCTTGGCAACTCTTTTCAATCCGATCGTTTCACTGCTTTCCTTGATGGCACTCACCTTTTTTGCGCTAAAAGAATACTTTTCCATGATTAGATCCAGAAAAGCTGATCGCAGATTGTTTCTATGGGCGTACTTAGCGATTCCCGTACAATTTTATTGGATTTATATCGGGTGGTACGGAATGTTTATTGTCTTTATCCCTATCTATGTATTCTTACTGCTACCGCTCCCGCGATTGATCAACAAAGGAACGGTTGGTTTTTTGCGCAGTGTCAGTTCGACCCAATGGGGGCTCATGCTGATGGTTTTCGGGTTGAGTCATCTGGCCTATTTTCAGTTTGCTACGCCGCAATACGGAGCAAAACTTGTACTTTTTCTAGTGGTACTGACGCAGCTCAATGATGTCGTACACTATCTAGCATCACTCTATTTCGGAAAGCGGAAAATCGTCCCGACATCCAATCCCAATATAACTTGGGAAGGCTTTGCATTCGCTTTTCCCGTAACCATAGCGGCTTCCTATCTTATCTATCCCTATCTGACGCCGTTTGACCTGAAATTTGGAATTATTTTCGGCATGCTGATCAGCTTGAGCGGTTTCTTCGGTAGCTTAACGGTTTCCGTGCTGAAGCGGGATTTATTAATCGGCGATGATGACAAGTTCGATGCTTTGAAAAAAAGCTATTTAAGTCGGGTGGATAGCTTGACCTACACCTCGCCCGTCTTTTTTCACGTGATCCGTTATTTTTTTGACTTTATGTAGCGATTACATGGCTCAAACCTAGATGATCATGGAACACAATATCTTGTTGTGAAAAAAGCAGCCTATCCTCACGGGGTTGTATTCCCGTCAGTACACTGTTGCTGTCCTATATCATCCTCCGTGAATCCTTCTCATTGGCTCATCTGGCTGGTGCAGGCTTTGTATTTCTCGGCATCATACTTATATCACGCGGTGAACGCCGCTGACTTACGCAAAGACCTTCTCAAGAAAAGAGGCTCCCGGCTGAAACTTCGGGAGCCTCTTTTTTTTGATTCAAGTTCTTGGCGCATTGAATTAATGCACCTGATCCAGCAATTGATATGCTTCTTCCTTCGAAGCAACCGCCAAGAGCGTTTCTCGGAAATGATCGTCCATCAGCTTACGTGATAACATTTGCAGCACTTTCAGATGCGCATTTTCCTTGCTGTTGCGCGGTACGGCAATCATGAAAATCAGTTTTGCTTCACTTCCGTCTGCACTATTCCAGTCAACACCACCCTGCTTGATGCCGAAGACCACGCTTGGCTTCAGGACAGCTTCCGATTTGCCATGAGGAATGGCAATATTCATTCCAATGCCTGTGGAGCCTTCTTCCTCTCTGGCTAATATTGCCTGTTTGAAATCACTCGCAGAGCTTACGGCTCCATTTCTCTCAAGTGCTCCGATCATTTCATCAACTACAGCATCTCGTGTCGTTCCTTCCAGATCCAGATTAATCAGATCCATTGTTACAATATCCGTCAGTTTCTCAATGTGAATGGCCTGCGAAGACACGGCTGGCCCGTTATTTGTGACAGTTGTTGAGGCAGATGACTCCGCAGCGGCCATTGTAGTAATCGCAGATTGTCCAGCTTCCCCAGCAGCATCTGGAGTTACAGTTGCTGCAATATCTTTTTTCAGCAAGCTCACCAGGACAACCGATACAGCTACGCCGACAATAACGGCGATAAAGAACATAAGCACATGATCTACTGCACCAAGTACAGCTACAATCGGTCCACCGTGAGCTACCTTGTCACCTACATTCCCCAACATCGCAATGACTGAACCGACCATGGATCCTACCATGATACTAGGAATAACACGCAGTGGATCTTGCGCCGCGAATGGAATTGCACCTTCGGTAATACCGAACAACCCCATTGTGAATGTTGCCTTCCCAGCCTCGCGTTCCGCAGGTGCAAATTTACGTTTGTTGATCATCGCTGCAAGTCCCATCCCAATCGGTGGAATACAAATCGCAACGGCGATTGGCCCCATAATTTCATAATTCCCTTCGCCGATCATGGCCGAACCGAATAAGAAAGCAACTTTGTTCACAGGTCCACCCATATCGAAGGAGATCATCGCACCTAGAATCAATGCCAGTAGAATTGAGCTTGTACCTTGCATACCTGCAAGCCAACCTGTTAAAGCTTCAAACAATTGTGCGACTGGAGCACCGATTACAAAGACAAAGATTAATCCAACAATTAATGATGCCAATACAGGGATAATAATTATAGGCATGATCGGCTGTAATGCTCGGCCAACTTTGATTTTCCGAATCCCAAGTGCAACATAACCGGCCAGGAAACCAGCGATAATGCCGCCGATAAATCCAGCCCCCGCCTCACTTCCATAAAAGCTGCCGTTCGCAGCAATGAATCCGCCAATCATACCTGGTGCAAGCCCCGGTCTATCCGCAATACTCATCGCGATAAATCCGGCGAGGATCGGTATCATAAAGGTAAACGAAGCTGAGCCGATATCCTGAACCGTCTTCCAGAATGAACCGTCCGGTATAACCAAACCGCCTGGAGTCTTCTCACCGCCAATCGTCAACGCAATGGCAATAAGCAATCCTCCAATGACGATGAAGGGTACCATATAGGATACACCGTTCATCAAGTGGCGGTAGATGGGATTTTGTTTCGGCTTGTTCTCCTGTGAGCTACTTTCGGCAGAACGCGACTCTGCCTGGTATACAGGCACATTCCCCTTCATCACCCGCTGGATCAATTCCTCCGGACGGCGAATCCCATCCTGTACGCCAACGACCAGCAGTTTTTTGCCGACGAAGCGGTCTTTAACTACCGTTTTATCCGCTGCAATAATAATGCCATCTGCCTCACGGATCTCCTGCTCGGTCAGTTGATTTTCGACTCCAATGGATCCTTGTGTCTCGACCTTCATCTCAATGCCCAGCTTTGCTGCTGCCTTTTGCAGATTCTCAGCTGCCATATACGTATGTGCAATTCCGTTAGGACATGAGGTAATCGCCAATATCTTCATAGTCATTCCCCTTCTCTCTAGTGTTTCCGCTTACATTGATAGTATAAACGCCTATCTTGCTGTTATCGGACGAACTTTTTACCGGAACTTTCGGAAAAACGGAATTATACCGACAAAAAACAGGACTTATCTATAAGTCCTGCTCCAGAGCACAGCTTTTGATTTCAGTTTATCCCTTTATTTTCCCTAATAGTCTCATTGCATCGGTCTCCTTAGATAAGGCATGAACCAAAGCAGGCTGCTCACTGATCAGGGACAATTCCTTGAATAACTGGCGCATCTCTTCCCGCCCATCCTGTTTAACCGCAAGCAAGAACACAAGCTCTACTTTCTCGGTTCCCCAGGTAAGCGGCTGCTTCAAGGTAGCGATTACAATGGAGGACTGCCTTATCCACTCAGAACCGCCATGCGGGATGGCTATGCCTCCCCCAATCGTCGTAGCCGACATTTTTTCTCGCGCCAGTACGCTGTCCACATAACCGGGCTCCACATATCCTTTGTCCTCCAGTATTTGCGCCAGCTTGGAGATCAATTGTTCCGGATGCTGCACTTCCTGCTGGGGAAAGACCAAAAAAGGTGTTGTATATTTAAAAAATACAGATTCGTCTGCCGCCCTATGTTCCGGCTCATCCAGTCGCCGGATCACTTGCTCCAGCCGACGCTCGTCCTTGGCATCCAGCAAGGGAGAGACGAGAATATGCGGAACGTTCATCTCTGGGAGATCTACAGTGGTAATGACGAGATCCACCTCTTGGGCTGCCAGATAATCCTGGACTTCTGCTTTGGAAAGGGTTGTCTTCACATGTACAGCCGGAAATTTACGTTCCACCTTGGTGCGCAGCAGTTGGGACATACCGATGCCCATGTGACACACGATGATGGCTCTCTGGGGGTGACTCTCTTTCTGGTGCAATCGCTCCACAGAAGCCTGAAAATGCAGCGTTAAATACGCCGCTTCCTCCTCGGGGAAGGATAGACGGATCCATTTCCCTACCTCTTCCAGTGTAATAATAACTCGGTCGAACATGTAGGGGTACATCTTCTTGATCTCGGCCAGCATAGGATTGGACACGGTCAACCCATATTGAAGACGGTTCAGGGTCGTATATAAATGGACATTCAACCCTTTCAGCAACATCTTGTCCTTGGAAAAGGCAATCATATTCAGCTCGGACATCCGCCGAACTAACTGCTCAATCAACTCAGGCAAAAGCGGGTGACTATCTGCCAGCTCACCTTGTTTTCCTGTTCTTCCCTCCTGCTGGTAACGGAACTTCCCACTAAGCAGGTGCAGAGTTAAATACGCCGTCTCTTCCTTGGAAAAAGGCACGGCAAACAACTTTTGCAACTGCTGCAAAAAAGACGTAGCCCATGTAAATTCGCGTCTCTCCTGCAAAAAGGCAATGTCCTGCTTGGAGAGCGAAATGGGTTGTCCCATCTTGGTTCGTTTGACCATTAAGAGAATATGCAGCATTAGAGCTTCGAAAGCTTCGTCAGTAAAGCTGAGCTCATGGCGTTTTTGAAATGCTTTTAATTCATGATTTATGGTTGTAATCTCGTGCGATTCAAACTGTTTGCGCATCATCTGTCCTGTTAACTCAGGACTGTCAATCAGCTGGTTCATCCGCGCCAAAGCGATGCGCTTATTTTTCTCAGAGCCTTGAATGGTCAATCCAACGCGCTGCTTGGTAATCAAGGCCAGATCAAAGCTGTGCAGCCAGCCATCGATCTTCTCCATATCTCTACGAATCACCGTCTTGTTCACATAATACTGTGAAGCTAGATCCTGGATGGTCACAGGCTTGGCATTCATCAAGAGCCGATAGGCGAGATGCAGCACCCTTTCCTCATCCGACTCATGTTGGGCTGTACTCTCGTCCGCATACAGTCGATGGAACAATTCATTCTGATCCGCTTCACCCATCTCCAGATAAATGCCGCGTCCCGGCCTTCTCACTAGATTGGCATCAGAATGCTTGACGATATAATCTTCAATTACTTTCAGATCGTTGCGGATCGTCTTTTCAGAGCAGTCGGTCAGATCCGCCAGATCCTGCGCTAACCACAACCGGTCCGGTTCAGTTAACAACATGCGTAAAATTTCCATTTGCCTTTTATTCATTCCATTCTCCCATCTTCCAAAATAAAGAATGTCCAGGGCATTTCGAGCTATATTTTTGCTGGTTTTGTGTTGACTTTAAGTATACTCCAAGTAGTACATTTAAAGCATGGTGGCCGCCAAATTCAAGAATAATGAAAAGAGGAATCTCTCATGACTATTGGGAAAACAGCTCTTATTACTGGGGCCAACAAAGGCATCGGGTATGAAACAGCCAGACAATTGGGGGGGATGGGTATTACAATCCTGATTGGCTCACGGAATGAGCAGAGCGGCCGGGAAGCGGTGGCTAAGTTGGCTAATGAGGGAGTAGAAGCCCGATTGATTTTGTTAGACGTGACGAATCAAAGTACGATTGATTCCGCAGTCCAACAGATCAAACAAGAATTCGGTTCCCTTGATGTACTAATCAACAATGCCGGCATATCTTTAGGAGGAGCCACTCCTCCAAGTCAGTTCTCTTTGAACGATTTAAGAGAAACGTATGAAACGAACTTTTTCGGTTTGGTCGCCGTGACGCAAGCCATGCTACCTTTATTGCAAGAATCTCCTTGTGGTAGAATCGTTAACTTGTCGAGTGGCCTTGGTTCGTTAACCTATAATGGCGATCCTGAGCATGAGCATGCACAATTTAATTTGCTTGCCTACAATAGCAGCAAGGCAGCGGTTAATATGTTCACCGTCACCCTTGCCAAAGAATTCAAAGACTCACCTCTCAAAATTAATTCGGCTGACCCTGGCTTTACCGCCACTGACTTAAATGGCTTTACAGGACCGGGTTCGGTACAACAAGCTGCTGCTGTCGTTGTTCGTTTAGCCACTTTAAATAATGACGGGCCGTCAGGAGGGTTTTTCGACTCGAATGGAGAAGTGCCTTGGTAATCGTTACAATTAAGGAGTGGGATACTTTGCAGGAAATTCCGGAGACCATAACCTCTATTAGTCAAGCTGCAGAACTAACAGGTTTAACAGAAGATACTATACGCTATTATGAGCGAATTGGCTTGCTGCCTTATGCAGAACGAAAGGCTAACGGACACAGGTTCTACAGTAGAGATCAGATTCTGGGGATTATCTTTTTAACCCGATTAAAAGCTACTGGAATGACTATAGAGGAAATGAAGCATTATCGAGAACTTTCGATGCAAGGCAACAGCACCATTCCGATCAGACACTCCTTACTTGAGAAACATAATCAGAAGATTCAACAAGAAATTTCCAGACTGATGGAAACCCAAAAAATTATTGAATATAAGCTCAACCATTATCGTGACCTCTCTACCAATCCTGATCTTAGCGACACGAATTGCAACCCTACAACACCCAGCACCAATCCCCTTTTTTAAGGGGTTTTTTTATTTTCAGCGGGAGATTGATGGAGCTCCCTTAATTCCCTATAATCCAAATATAGTATGAATTTCTAGGGGGAATAACGGTGATCACCTATGTGAGATGCAATGACGTCAGTATGGAACACATTTTCCAAGCATTTTCGCTTGGGTTCTCGGATTATTCCATTCGTCTGACCACGGATCAGGACGATTTCGCAGCACGTTTTTTTGGTCCAGAGGGTAATACACGGAATCACTCTTTCCTTGCCATGGATGAGGATCAACCGATCGGCTTAATTCTTGGCGGTGTCCGGCAGTTCGACGGGTACAAGACCATGCGTTGCGGCACGCTATGCATCGCCCCGGCTTACCGTGGTCAGGGGATTAGCAACAAGTTGCTGGAATTACATAAACAAACAGCCATCTCCGCGGGTTGCCAGCAGCTATGGCTCGAAGTCATCAAGGATAATCATCGGGCCGTCAAATTATATGAAAAGCAAGGCTATCAGCCACGCTATACGCTGAAATACTACAACGGCACTCTGCCCTCCACCCCACCCGCTGCCCTCTCATCTTCGTATATTCTTAAGGAAGTTACATTTGATGACATCGCAGCTTTTCGAAAGACCCTTATCGACTGCCACATCCATTGGCAAAGTGACACACCTTATTACGCCACTAGTACACAGGAAGCTTTTCTCGGCATCTACGAAGTAAATCAAACGTGCCTCGGCATGGTGAGCATGAGTGCTAAGGGTAAAATCAACTTTCTTTGGGTCGATCCTAAGCATCGCAACCAAGGATTAGGATGCGCCCTCCTTCATAGAGCAGCAGAGATCCAAAAGATTGAGAAGGTGTACATCTGTCTGTCTGACAATGACTCTCTTGAAGGCTTTATCCAAAAAATAGGTCTCTCGAAAGACTCCATTGAGCAATATGAAATGGGTATGCCGCTGAAGGTCGATCATGTTGTACAATGATCAACCTTCTTCCTATCCATGCTCCCCTGCTTGATTCACCTACATCTATCATTTCTGAGAACGATTGATATACTCTGATTTGACCAATGCGCACATGTAAAGATCCTCATATTTCCCTAACGTAAATTCATATTGGGAGAGGAGCCCTTCTTGCCGAAAGCCTGCTTTTTCAAGCAACCGCAAGGATTGTGCATTCTCTGGCTCTACTAGCGCCTGAATGCGGTTCAATGAGAGGAAGGGATATTTATAATAATTTCTTTGTTTATAGAATGTTTTCCTAAACATGGATTATAAAATGACCGTTAATATAAGGAGTGTGTTTTTAATTATTAAGAAGAGGTGTATTTTTTGGACGAACAGCACATATCACACAATCCGCAGGAAACTTCAAGACAGACGTACATTCAGCATGGTCAAAATTATGGGGTAGATCCAAACAGGATGGCGGCGTTATCAAAAACATACGGGAATTCTACTCTGTTTAGACGGTGGGGATCAACAGTTTTTGATTGCATATTTTTTGTAATCGGGTATATTTGTTTTTTTATTTCTGCCATTCAAATAACGGACAGATGGTTTTTGCCTTTAGCGATTGCAACCCGTTGTATTCTGCTTATTGCTTTCTTCAGCTATTATTTGCTTTTGGAAGGTTACACAGGCTATACGCTGGGTAAGTTCGTTTTTCGTATTAAGGTGGTTAACGGGGAAGGAAAGCCTCCTGGTTTTCTTAAATCACTCATTCGTACGCTGCTCAGACTCATAGACACCAATCCGTTGCTAATGGGTGGGATACCTGCTGGTATCAGTGTGTTAGTAACTGCATCAAGACAACGAATTGGTGATTTAGCTGCAGGTACATATGTTGTAAAGGTACGGGATTTAGAGCCGATTAACAAAAAGACAATGAAACGTTCGCTCTTTATATTTTTTACTGCAATGGTGATCTTGGGAGCCTCGTTTGTAAATGCTATTTTTATACTTGCAGACAGTTACGTACCTCCTGAAGCTCCAGTGAGCAAGAAAGAGCAAAGCTATGTAAGTAAAGATGGACGATTTCAAATCACGGCCCCGCTGGACTGGTCAACAGACCCGGACCGTGAAGGAAAAGCAGAGATTGCGATATTTAATCCGTACATTCAAAAGTCCGTTGCGGTAGTATCCAATTCGAAAAAGGAATTGGGCAATGTAACTCTCCAGCACTACACAAAGAAAATTCAATACAACATGACCAAAGAGTTTAATCTCTCTACTGTAGGACCTTCATCTAACACAACGATTCATGGATATCCTGCCATTGAGTTTACGATTAAAGGACAAAAAGATGTGAACCATTATGTCACCCATGTGGCGATTATTGAGACCGAAAATGATTATTATCAGGTGCTCGGATATACACCCGCATCTAAATATAGTCGTTTTAAGAAAGAGCTACATGATATTATCTACAGCTTCCGCGAGGTCCGTCATTAGACAGCGTGGCTGGCAATAAAAAGGATAGACAAAAAGCAGGTGCTCCTATGAGCCCTGTTTTTTTTGCGTACAACTATACTCTAGATTACACTCAATACAAAAATATATAACATCGTTTAATGGATTATCATAATACGCTGCAATATCACACCTATGATAAAATTGACTGACATGTTCGGTAATCCGCTTTATCATATTGTTCAGATGCACAATAAATTGGAAACCCTTTCATAAAGGTAGTACATTAAAATATACTATATTACTATAGATAAAGGAGGAATCCTGATTTGTTTCAGCTCTCCGAAAAACAAGCCCAAGACATCGTAGACAAAATGATGAAGGATATTCCATACAATATCAATATTATGAATGAACGAGGCATCATCATTGGCAGCGGCGAGAGTGAACGAATCGGAACCATTCACCAAGGCGCTGTTCAGGCGCTCGAAACTGGGAAAATGGTTGAAGTGTGGCAGGACGGCCACTATGAGAAAAAGGGAACCAATGAACCGATTGTCATTCATCATGAGTTAGTTGGTGTCATTGGTATTTCAGGCAATCCTGATGAAGTGCGTCCTTTTTGCAATATTGTTAAAACTACGGTGTCTCTCCTGATTGAACAGCGGATCTCCTTGGAGCATCTGGCCCACGAAGCCAACCGCAAAAAATCTGTGCTGGAAATGCTGTTAAATCATCAGGGAGCCTACACGCAAAAAATAAAAAAAGAAGCAGCCCAATATCACATTGATTTGCTTCTAAAAACTTCGGCTGTATATGTAAAGTACCTGCCTACTGATCCAGCTCATTTAGCCGAGTTGTCCAATATATTTATGCAGCATCCATCCTTTCGTATGGAGGAAGACTGCTATCTCATCCTAATACAAAATCAGGAGCCGACAGACAAACTGCTAGAGCCACTTGTGCGCAGCCATCCCGATGTGCTGGTTACGGTCAGCAGACAAGAGATCAACATTGCGGATGTTTATATGCAGGCCAAGTCAGCTATGAATGTTTTACTGGCTTTGCGCCCGCCTGTGCAAAAAATTTCTTTTGCGGAAGTCGAATTTCTGGTCAAATTGAGTCAAACGAACCTGACGAATACGATCTATCTGGTTAGCAAGCTGGAAGATACCGTGGATTTGCTGGATACGCTGCGAAGCTTTATTAACCATAACGGCAGTGTCTCCTTTACCGCAGATGAATTAAATATTCACCGAAATACGCTGCAATACCGCCTGAAGCGCATCCATACCTTAACCGGTAAAGATCCCCGGAATCTCCTTCAGCTTTTTGAGCTTACGCACGGCTTATTGGCACTGTATCAATGAACTGCTGTATCACGCCAGGCCATGCGCCAGTAATACCACATTTCCGCTCGCCATCACTCCCAAATTTCTTAGTCAATCCTGCTTTGGCTAAGTTCGGGATTACAGGCGAGCGCTCGTATTATATCGTATTTGTATGATGCCGTTTTATATTTATAGCCCGCTTCTCCATCTGTTCATTTCTCGCTGAATTGAAGTACTCTTGCGATATTCTCGCACGTACGCTCTACGTTTTGCGGCCCTTCGGCCAGCAGCTTACCCAACTCCGAGGCTCCCGGCACGATGCCGAACACCGCATCTATTCCCTCCTTGTACAACGTGTCGATCCCTTCCCCGATATAACCTGCGACCGCAATGACCTTTTTTCCAGACTGTTTTGCCGCCTGGGCTACTCCATAAGGAGTTTTACCGAATTTGGTCTGAAAATCAATACCGCCTTCCCCCGTCAAAACGATATCGGCAGTGGCGAGCTTTTGTTTTAAACCGGTGTATTCAATCACAATTTCAATGCCTTTTTGCAGCGCCGCCTGAGTGAAAATTAATAAGCCCGCACCCAATCCACCTGCTGCGCCTGCGCCTGGGAGATCGCGCACATCCTTGCCCAGCTGCTGCTTCACCACATCGGCGTAATGAGCAAGATTGGCATCCAATTGCTGCACCATTTCCGGAGTTGCCCCTTTTTGTGGCCCGAATACTTGAGATGCCCCATGCTCTCCGCACAGCGGATTTGTCACATCACAGGCTACAATTAATTGTACCTGCTGCAAGCGGTCATACAGTGATGAAATATCAACACTGGCCAGTTCGCCCAGACTACCGCCGCCGCGCGGAAGAGTATTGCCTTTTGTATCCAGAAATCTGGCGCCCAGCGCTTCCGCCATTCCTGTACCGCCATCATTCGTCGCGCTTCCACCAATGCCGATGATAATTTTTCGAATTCCCTGGTTCAGACATTCACGGATTAACTCCCCTGTTCCGTAGGTTGTTGTCTTTAACGGGTTTTTGTTATCCTTGTTCACCAAATGGATTCCACTGGCGGATGCCATCTCGATTGCCGCTGTGGTGCCGTCTCCCAGCAGGCCGTATGCAGCAGTTACAGGTTCTCCAAGCGGTCCTGTCACCTCGATATAACGAATCTGTCCGCCTGTCGCATCCACCAGTGACTGCACCGTTCCTTCACCGCCGTCCGCCATCGGTACGTGGACATAATTCGCCGCCGGATAGACCTTGCGCAGTCCTTTCTCCATCGCGATACATACTTCTTTAGCCGTCATGCTTTCTTTAAAAGAATCTGGTGCCAGCACAAACGTTTTCTCTCTCATCTTCTCACCCCATCGTGAATATTAAAGTAAAAATCCATACATGATTGTCGCTACAATTGCCATCGTTCCACCCACAATAGCTTCGTAAGGAATCAAGCCCATCCGTTGTTTAATGCTCATTTTCATGCTGTCTGCCGTGACGTGAAAATAGTTGCCCTGCGGCAAGGAATCAATGACTGTAGCTCCTGTATGCACCATCACAGCTGCAGCGAGTGGGGCCGTTCCCATGTTCAGAATGGCTTCCCCAAACGAGCCTGTCGCCAAAATAACGCCCGTCGAGGTGGACGCCGTAGCAGCTGCCATCAGAATGCCTGCAAGCGGTGCCAAAAATGTACCGGAAACTCCCGAAGCTTCAATCAGGCCAACCACCTGAGCAGACAAGTTGGAAGCAGAGATCAGACCCGCAATCCCGCCCGCACCGATCAAAATCAGCACAGTCGCCGTCATTTTATTTAAACCGGAGGCCGAATACTTTAAGATATTGCGCCCTTGCCCCATGGCCAGCATACCCACAATCCCAGCGATCGGCAAAATGTACATCGCATCCACCTTGAAACTCGAAAGTGCTTCAATACCGGAAATAGAACCAATCGGGTTAATCATCAGCAAAATAACAGCTACCAGCGGGGCTACAATCGCCCGTCCCAACGCTGGATATTTCGATGTATCGACGTCACTGTCCATGATATCCTGATCAGACACCTTCACACCTTTGGTTTTCAACATAGACGCCACCAAAACAGTCATGATTAAACCACATATCGCAGGAACCACACCCGCCAACATCACGTGGCTTAAATCCAGATTAAATCCGCGCGCCGCTGCAATCGTATTAGGATTGGGAGAGATGATGTTCCCCGCTTTTCCGCCTCCAGACAAAGCCAACAGGAGCGCCAGCTTGGAAATCCCCATTTTGTTACCGACCGACAATGCAATAGGTGCCACAATCAACACGGCAACGGGAATAAATACACCTACCGCCGTAATAATCATCGTCGCCAAGGCTAGTGCGAGTATCGCTTTACTGCCGCCGAACTTCTTTACAATAGCCTGCGCAATCGTCTCCGCTGCCCCGGATTCCATCATTACACCTGCCAATACACCTGCGGCAAGCACACGAATGACCGTCCCCATCACACTTTGCGTACCGCTTATTAACACGCTGATCGTCTGCTCCAGATTGGCTCCGCCCAATAAAGCGCCTACAATAGCTCCCAAAAATAAAGCGTAAACCGGATTCAGCTTTCTTAATATCAGAATAATTGCAATAGCCAGCCCTGCCAGAGCTCCTATCCAACTGATCGTCAATCCTTCCATCTGTCTAACCCCCCGGGTAATTTTTGATTACGCTTTCATTATATCGATTGCCGCACGTTAAAAATATTGAAGAACAGACGAAATTGATTGTGCATTTGAACAAAAAATCCGAACTTCAATTGGAACCTATAGATGAAATCAGTATTGAGTCTAGCATTATATATGAGAAGATCCGAACAGGATCTATGTCTTAAAATGCAATTTTCATTTTATGTATCGAGGCGTTACAAAACAAATTTAATGTATACGCTTGCAAATTTAAAATTTCAGATTATAATACCTGTATACAAGTATACTTGATTAATTGAGAAGGTGAAATGATGGTCGAATCAGAATTCCTATATCCCTCCAAATGGCTTTTAAAAGCCTCTGCTGGTGATCGCGTAACATCCGAGCTTAGAATGCGCATTATTTCTGGCGGGATTGAAAGCGGTACCATATTATCCGAAAATAAACTAGCTGCTGATTTCACTGTAAGTCGCTCACCCATTCGTGAAGCGTTAAAAATACTGGCATCCGAAAATATCATTCGATTAGAAAGAATGGGAGCCGTTGTTATTGGCCTATCAGAAAAAGAAATAGAAGAAATTTATGATGTCCGTCTGCTCATAGAATCCTTCGTATTTGAGCGTCTTGTAAAGATGGATACTAATGATTTGGCGAAGGAACTTAGTAAAATACTCGAAATGATGAAAGTCGCCGTTAAATATAGTGATGCTGATGAGTTTTCATATCAAGATGTCTTGTTCCATGAAACGATTATTCGTGCAGTCAATCATTCGCATATTCTGATGATCTGGAATAATTTAAAGCCTGTTATGGAAAGTCTCATTCTTTTGTCGATGCGTATGCGTTTCACTGAAAAGTATGAAGATTTTACACGGATTATAAACAATCACGAACTTTATATTGAAGCAATCAAAGTAAAAGATAGAGACCTCATGATCAAGTCTTTACATGAAAACTTTGATGATGTTCAAGGTAAAGTAGAAGACCTGTGGATGTCACAACAAATGCTATCTAAAGGAGTCGTGCAACAAAATGACTAACTATATGTTAGGTGTAGATATCGGAACCACAAGTACGAAAGCCGTTCTATTTAGCGAAAAAGGCGAAGTCATCCAACAAGAGAATATTGGATACCCGCTTTATACCCCGGATATAGCGACAGCTGAACAAAACCCAGAAGAGATTTTTCAGGCTGTTCTGCAAGCCACTTCAAATATCATGAAACATCACTCACAAAAAAAGCTATCGTTTGTTTCATTTAGCAGTGCCATGCATAGTGTCATTGCGATGGATGAAAATGACCGCCCACTGACGCCTTGTATTACATGGGCAGATAATCGCAGTGAAGCGTGGGCACATAAAATAAAAGATGAGCTGAATGGCCATGAAGTCTATAAACGAACAGGAACACCCATTCACCCCATGTCACCATTAACAAAAATAGCTTGGATTGTGAATGACCTTCCTGAAACCGCTGTCAAGGTTAAAAAGTATATCGGAATTAAAGAATATATTTTTAAAAAGTTCTTTGATCAATATGTAGTGGATTATTCCCTAGCTTCTGCCATGGGTATGATGAATCTAGAAAAATTAGATTGGGATGAAGAGGCATTAAAAATTGCTGGTATAACCCCTTCTCAATTATCTGAGCTCGTGCCAACAACCAGAATATTTACCAACTGTGATTCAGATTTAGCAAAAAAGATGGGGCTCGATCCACAAACATCGTTTGTCATTGGAGCTAGCGATGGAGTCCTTTCTAATCTAGGTGTAAATGCGATACGAAAAGGCGAAGTTGCCGTCACAATCGGGACAAGCGGTGCCATTCGAACCATTTTAGACAAGCCTCAAACAGACGAAAAGGGAAGAATATTTTGTTATGCCTTAACAGAAAAGCACTGGGTTATTGGGGGGCCGGTGAACAATGGCGGGATGGTCCTTCGCTGGATCCGCGACGAACTTGCCTCATCAGAAGTGGAAACAGCGAAAAGGCTAGGAATTGATCCATATGATGTACTAACCAAGATTGCTGAACGTGTAAGACCAGGATCTGACGGATTGTTATTCCATCCATACCTGGCTGGTGAACGTGCGCCATTATGGAACCCAGACGTACGTGGCTCATTCTTCGGTTTAACGATGTCACATAAGAAAGAACATATGATTCGCGCAGCCCTAGAAGGAGTCATTTACAATTTGTACACCGTATTTTTAGCATTAACCGAATGTATGGACGGTCCTGTGACCCGAATTCAAGCTACTGGAGGCTTCGCAAGATCAGATGTTTGGCGGCAAATGATGTCTGACATATTCTCATCTGAAGTCGTCGTTCCAGAAAGCTACGAAAGTTCTTGTCTAGGAGCTTGTATTTTAGGCTTGTATGCCACTGGACAAATCCAGTCCTTTGAAGTCGTTTCTGAAATGGTTGGCAGTACCAACAAACATACACCAAAAGAAGAAGCGACCAAGGAATATAGGAAATTGCTGCCGATTTTCATTAATCTATCCAGAGTATTAGAAGACGATTATACACGGATTTCCAATTATCAAAGAAGCTTAATTAAACACTAAAAAGATAAAAAGCAGGGGGTAATTACAATGCCATTAGTTATCGTAGCGATTGGAATTTTAGCATTATTAGTTTTAATAATGGGCTTCAAATTGAACACCTTTATTTCATTAATCATTGTATCGTTCGGCGTCGCTTTAGCACTTGGAATGCCATTAGAGGAAATTGTCAAAACCATCGAAGCCGGATTAGGCGGAACCCTTGGTCACTTAGCGTTAATCTTTGGACTTGGAGCGATGTTAGGTAAGTTGATCGCTGATTCTGGCGGTGCTCAACGAATTGCCATGACCCTCGTAGACAAATTTGGTGAAAAAAATATCCAATGGGCAGTCGTAGCTGCTTCATTCATTATCGGTGTGGCGTTATTTTTTGAAGTAGGATTAGTATTGTTAATTCCAATCATATTTGCCATTTCAAAAGAATTAAAGGTTTCTATCTTATATCTCGGGATTCCGATGGTTGCAGCTTTATCCGTAACACATGGTTTCTTACCTCCACATCCAGGACCAACAGTTATTGCTGGTGAATATGGCGCGAACCTTGGTGAGGTTTTACTTTACGGTTTCATTATTGCCATTCCAACCGTTATTTTAGCTGGACCTGTATTTACTAAGCTTGCCAAAAAACTCGTACCTGCATCATTTACGAAAACCGGTAATATTGCCTCTTTAGGTGAACAAAAAGTATTTAAATCCGAGGAAACTCCGGGATTTGGTATCAGTGTATTTACTGCAATGCTTCCTGTTATTTTAATGTCTATTGCTACGGTTATTACTTTGCTTCAAAAAACAATGGGATTTGAAGATAGCAGTTTACTAGCAGCGATCCGTTTTATTGGTGATGCATCAACTTCCATGTTAATTTCCTTACTGGTAGCTGTCTACACCATGGGAATAGCACGGAAAATTCCAATCAAAAATGTAATGGCATCTTGTACAACGGCTATTACTCATATTGGGATGATGCTCTTAATCATTGGGGGTGGCGGAGCCTTCAAACAAGTACTGATTAATGGCGGCGTAGGTGACTATGTAGCTGAATTATTCAATGGAACTACATTATCACCCATCTTACTTGCCTGGATTATCGCTGCAATATTACGAATTTCCTTAGGTTCTGCAACTGTTGCAGCTTTAACAACCGCTGGTTTAGTTATTCCGATGTTAGGACAATCCGACGTTAATCTTGCTTTAGTTGTGCTTGCAACGGGAGCGGGTAGTTTAATAGCTTCACATGTTAACGATGCTGGTTTCTGGATGTTTAAAGAATATTTTGGTTTAAGTATGAAAGAAACATTTGCAACATGGACATTGCTTGAGACTATCATTTCTGTAGCTGGATTAGGATTTATTTTAGTACTAAGTTTATTCGTATAAACCATGATTCCCGGGCGGTAGATCCCCCACTTATTTTCCTTAGAATTTTCTAAGCCTATAAGTGAGGATCTACGGCCTATTCATTTCAAATAAAAGGAGCAGAAAAAATGTCCAACACAATTGGTGTCATTGGTTTAGGGGTAATGGGCCGTAATATCGCCTTAAACATGGCTGGTAAGGGTGAGCAAGTCGCTGTCTATAACTATACGAGGGATTTAACGGATGATCTTGTTAAAAAAAGTGAAGGTCACTCTATTCATCCCTACTACGAAATTCAAGATTTTGTTTACTCCTTAAAAACTCCAAGAAAAATCTTCCTTATGGTAACAGCGGGCAAACCGGTCGATTCGGTAATAGGTACATTAGTACCCTTCCTTGAAGCAGGCGATGTGATTATGGACGGTGGTAACTCCCATTACAAAGATACGGAACGTAGATATGATGAATTGAAGTCAAAAGGAATCGGTTATTTAGGAATCGGTATTTCCGGCGGCGAAGTCGGGGCTTTAAATGGACCTTCGATCATGCCTGGTGGAGATAAAAACGTATATGAAAAAGCAGCTCCTATTCTAACAAAAATAGCAGCCCAAGTGGACGCAGACCCTTGCTGTGTTTATATGGGTCCAAAAGGGTCCGGTCACTTTGTAAAAATGGTACATAACGGAATCGAGTATGCAGATATGCAATTAATCGCAGAAACCTATACATTTTTAAGAAAAAGGTTACGTTTATCTGTGAATGAAATTGCTGATATCTTTGAAATATGGAATCAAGGGGAGCTGAAAAGTTATTTAATCCAAATCACAGCAGAGATTTTACGGAAAAAGGATGATGTAACAGGCTTACCACTAATCGATGTGATTCTTGATAAAACAGGGCAAAAGGGCACAGGTAAATGGACAAGCATTCAAGCAATTGACAATGGGATCCCATCATCCATTATTACAGAGTCATTGTTTGCCCGTTACATCTCCTCTTTAAAAGAAGAACGAGTTTATGCAGAAAATATTCTAACAGGACCAGGGATTGATCAGCGAAGTTTAAATAAAGATTTGTGGATTGAGTACATTAGACAAGCTTTTTATATGGGTAAAATTTGTGCCTACGCGCAAGGATTTATACAATATAAAATGACTTCTGAACTTTACGGATGGAATTTACCTTTAAAGGATATTGCCCTTATTTTCCGTGGTGGTTGCATCATTCGTGCCGAATTCTTAAACGTAATAAGCGAAACATATCAAGAACAGCCGAATTTGGCTAATCTATTAATCGCCCCGTATTTTGCCGAAAAGGTTAAAGAGTATCAAAAAGGATTACGAAAAGTTGTCTGTGAGGGTATTAATTCTGGCACTTCGTTTCCATGTTTAAGTGCTTCACTTACTTATTACGATAGTTACCGGACAGGCATTTCGAATGCTAACCTTTTGCAAGCACAAAGGGATTATTTTGGTGCCCATACTTATGAACGAAGTGATGTAGCAGGATTCTTTCACACAAACTGGCAGTGATCCATAGCCGTAGTAAATCTCCAGAGCCCTAATGAAGTGGTTCTTCCCTTCATTAGGGCTCTTATTTTGAATACATTTTCCCCACAATGCTCTTGTGTCTATATTATGTAACAGACGTTGAGATTCTGAAGGGCAAGGGGAATAAATAGAAGCTACATGACAAAACGATTAATACATGTGGTGATTCTTTATACGGACCAGAACTTTACCAAAGCGTCCTCCTTGCTGAACAGGAATTCTCTTTCCTGCGTACGTCCTTCTTAAATAAGTTTCGGCCTTCTGTAATGACTGTTCATCTGTCGGCATCCCGAAGAATGAGAACCAGCCTAATGTATGTTTTACCGCCTCGTCCACCGACATCATTACCGTTTGGGTTTCACGAGTAATCAGGGTTTGAAAAGAATAGCCATATATATTTAATAGTTGGATGATATATGCCATATCTGACGTTTGTACTAGGTCCTCTTTTATTCCGACTACAGGGCGCAATTCCTGAATCAGACTATGCTCCTTAGGCCCAGCACTCGTACTGATGTAACAAAACTGGCTGGCACAGGCGAGCGCCTTCTCTACCATTTCCCAACCGAAAATGGCTGGACACATGGATGCAAACACCAGATTAAATTTGTTTTGCCATCCGTTCGTCTCAATAGATAACTCCTCAAATTGTTCCCGCACGATTTTAATGTTTTCCTTTATCGATGGCTTAATACTCTCTTCCATTAAGGCTGTCAACGGTCCTGAAGGCTCAACGGCAGTAACATTTGCCCCTTCCTCTGCAAAAGGAATACTGAAGACACCCGAGGCAGCACCAATATCCAGGATAGAGGAGTCTTTAATGGTAAGTCCCTGTGTCCTTAGCCATCCCATAATTCTGGCTGTTCTCTTTATTCCCTCTTCATTAAATGCCTGCTTGTGGAAGCTTCTTGCCCTTGCCATATCATCAAACGAATGAGCCGGTACCGTTCCCGCTCTAAGCATTCGATTTACACCAGCTTCCGGATCGTTTATCCAAGCAGCCTTCCATACTTCGGGATCAAATAAAGACTGGGTCATTAATTAGACTTCCCTTCTACTAATTAGATTTTAAAGTCTACTAATATCTACACCTTGCTTCCGTATGGTGGTAAATATGAAACACCCTACAATCGACATTATAGACTTATTATATCTGCAATTCAATCAAAAAAATTTAAATGACTAAAAATTCATACCCTCACGCCGTGCGGCACAAGAACTTTCTCGACGAATGCCCTTATGCCTTCAAGCGTGTTTATATCCTCGGTCCGAAAATCTTTATCTCATTTTTGAACGATTGGACTAGTTGCTTCTGTTGTAGCTTTTGCCTCACCATGTCCTGCACCAAATAGGTTCAGTACCACCACGCCAATAACAATTAAAGCAATACCTGCGATACTTCCTGTATTGATTTTTTCTTTCCAAATCAATACTGAAATAAGCGTTGTAGCAACAGCCCCTACACCTGACCAGATGGCATAAGTCATATTTAAAGGAAGCGTCTTAAGGGATAGAGAGATAAAGAAGAAAGAGATCACAAACGCAACAATTGTGAATAGAGTCGGATACAATCTGGTAAAACCTTCTGAAGCTTTAAGCATTGAAGTTCCAATAAGTTCACCAACAATAGAGATTGCCAAGAAAAGATAAGCCATTATTCATTCTCCTTTATATATGTCTTCAATTCTTCCATCATTTTTTGCCTCATTTCCTCATTAGGAGGAGCAAGCCCAAACATTTCGGCAAACCACAAACCGTCTATAGCTAATCGGACTATCGTGGAACGAACGGGATCCAATTCGTCGTTTTCAATTTTGTTTTGGATATTCTCATACTCGTCCTGAAGTAACTTTAGCATTTGAGGGTTCGTAAACTGTGCTGCTGAAAGAGCGGTATACAGGTCACTTGCATTCCGATCGCCAGAAAATGATGTATTCATATAAGCGCGAGTCCATCTTCCTTTGGAATGCATATCGTTTTCTGCTCTCTCATTAAATTCGGAGACAAAGCTGGTCGATAGTTGCTCAACCATTCCCAAAACCAATTCATCCTTATTCGGAAAATGGTAAAGCAATCCTCCTTTACTTATTCCCGCTTTCTTAGCCACCGCTTCTAACGTTAACTTCTCTACTCCTTCTTCGTGCACAATCATGGAGGCCGCTTTAAGAATTAATTCTCTTTTTAATGTTTTTTTAGTTGTACTCATATTGATCACCCCTCTTTACTATACCGTCCAGACGGTTTTATTTCAAGTGGGTTAAAGTTATGGATTGGGTATGTAAGCCTAATTGAGTTGGATTAGGTTTTGATACGTTAGGTTTAAGCTAAATAAAAAGAAGCCTTGGGCGTATAACATTTCAGCCAAGACTTCGTCAAATAAACATCTACCCAGCCCAGACATTTGGGAAAATTTCGCATCTGTTGGGTTTTAAGTGCCACCTATAGCTTAACTCTGCACATATTGTCTCAGCCATTGGAGCGCGGGGCGTTCCGTGCCGTTCGAGTTCAGCAGATGTGTATTCGATATCCAGGTTTGCCCCTGAATGTATCCCCAGAGCGTAACTCCCTTCACCGCGGAATGCTTCCATAATACCGGAAATTTCTCCTTGTATCTGGCAAGCTGGGTGTTGTCGTCGCCAGTTATATCCAGTTCCGACACATAGATTGGCAATCCTGTTGCCGCCAGTTTGTTCAGTACAGTGTTCATCGTGTTAACTGAAACAGTGTCCATGCTAAACTGGTGGCATTGAATACCAATTCCGTCAATCAGGCCTCTGCTCTTGAGCTGATTAATAATATTGACATATTGGTCGGTTAACGAGGGATCGTTGATAATTCCATATTCATTAATCATCAGCTTGGCATTTGGAAAGGCTTGTCTTGCCTGTTGGAACGACCATATGACCCAATCCCATCCGGTCGATCCGTCACCGCCTATGGCATTGCGGAAGGATGGCTTCTGATGCAGGGGCTCATTCACCACATCTATAAACTCCGCATTCGGATAGCGTTGGCCTGCTGCTTTAATCCACTGGGTCACTTCCGCCTTCTGATCAGCAGCCGACAGTCCGCTAATCCAACCTGGCTCCTGAGCACCCCATACCAATGTATGGAACTTGAACGGGAAGCCATTGTTACGGGCATAATTGTAGGCGGTATCCGCCTGCGACCAGTTCATGTTGTTACGACTGCCTTCAACCGACCCCCATTTGGTCGAATTCTCTGGCGTCACCTGGTTCCAGTATGTTCCGAAACTTGCAGGGACACTTCCAGCAATGATATTCCCGAGGAATTTGTCACCGTTCGCCATACTGGCACTAGCCGGGTTTATCAGAACTGATGATAACAACACACCCGCCAACGCCAAGCTGCTTACCAACTTGCCCACTTTAAATTTCGACATACAATCTCCTCCTCATACGTATAGTTTTTTAATATCCTCGACTCTAAATAAATCGCTTACATTTACAATTATAAGAATGAAAGGTTATTATCCGCTACATGTAAAAGTAAAGATTTTACCCGAAAAACTTTACATCATTGCGGGGCGACTGAACACCTGATGCTCCTTTAACACATCGTTTCGGTTAAAATCTAGCCTCGTATCAAACGACAAAAAAGATTACTGCAAAAAGTGATATGCTCCCCTTACAGTAGCAAGTTTTATTATTTAACCTGTCTACTTTTTTGGAAGCATATCACTTTGGAGACTGCCCATTTAATAGTTTAAGAATTAAGGGCTCGTGCAATTGCATCTACATAACTTTGGCTAGCACGTTGGCTTACTTCTGCTTGCGGAACCATCCCCTCAAAGTTGTGGAATGTGCCGGGATACAGATGGAATTCAACGTCTACCCCAGCTTGGGCAAGGCGTGTCACATATTCAATCGTCTCATCTCGGAACAGATCGAGCTGGCCAATGCACGTATAGGTCGGCGGTAGCCCAGCCAAGCATTCCGCTCTCGACGGCACAGCGTATAGGGACACCTCGGTGTCTTCAGTACGATCCCCCAAGTACATGTTCCAAGCCGCCAAGTTGTTCTTCCGGTTCCATGGTGCGTTATCGGCCGTAATCTCATGACTTGACGCCGTAATACTACGGTCATCGATCATCGGATACAGCGGCATTTGGAAAATGAGGGCTGGCCCGCCTTTGTCACGGGCCATTAAAGCAAGTGCTGCGGTCAGACCGCCGCCCCCACTTGCTCCGGCAATTGCGACTCGATCTAAGTCGATGCCCAGCAGCTCAGCTTCATCGGTCATCCACGTCAAAGCGGCATAACAGTCATCGATGGCAGCTGGGTAGGGATGCTCGGGAGCAAGTCGGTAATCGACCGATACGACGACGCATTTGGCCGCCTGCACGAAGCGTTCGCACAAAGCATCGTCCATATCAGGATGCCCCATCACATAGCCTCCCCCGTGAATCCACAGCATGGCCGGAAGCCTAACGTCAGTTCGCTGGGCAGGTTCGTAGATTTTAACTAATATCTCGCCTGCTACGCTCGGAATCATCCGGCTTGTCGTGCGTACGTGCTTCGACTGCTCAATGGGAGGACTCGACAAATAGCTTCTACTCAGTTCTAAATTTTCTTCCAATTGAAATCCAGGAAATTGTGCAATTACCGACCTAAATTCTGGGTACAAACGATTTTCAAAATCCATGTGAATCACTCCTATGTTTGGTTTTTATAATCTTTTTTCCGTCTCCGCTTCCCACTGGGCTATTTCCTTCCGAACTCGGGGTGCTACCTCTGTTCCCAGCAGCTCAATGGCTCTCATCACCTCGGCATGCGGCATTGTACTTAACGGAACATACAGCATAAAGCGTGTAACACCTACATGTTTGCGAAGGTGAATGATCTTCTGGGCAACAGTCTCAGGATCGCCAACATACAGCGCACCTTCAAAGCTGCGCGCGGCATCGTAGCTAGAACGATCATAATGCGCCCAGCCCCGCTCCCTGCCTAATCTATTCATACCTGCCATCGTAGAAGGGAAATATGTATCTGCAGCTCGTTCATTATTCTCTCCAACAAATCCTATCGAGTGCGATCCAACCTTAAGCTGCGATTCGTCATGACCAGCGTGCGCTGCTGCCTTCTTATAAAGCTGTACAAGCGGTGCAAAATTCATCGGATTTCCACCAATGATCGCCAACATCAAGGGCAGCCCTAACAGACCTGCACGGATAGCAGAATCCTGCCTGCCCCCGCTGCCAACCCATATCGGTAAAGGATTCTGAACCGGCCGTGGATACACACCCAAATTGTTAATCGCTGGCCGATGTCCGCCTTTCCAGGTTACTTTTTCGGACTCCCGTATTTTAAGAAGCAATTCCAAATGTTGTTCAAACAGCTCATCATAGTCTTCCAAGTCATAGCCAAACAGTGGAAAAGATTCAATAAAGGAACCTCGGCCCGCCATAATCTCCGCACGTCCATTCGAAATACCATCCAGCGTAGCAAAATCCTGAAAAACGCGAACGGGATCAGCTGAAGAAAGCACTGTGACTGCACTGGTCAGCCGAATCCGTTTCGTCTGCGCTGCAGCCGCTGACAGCACAATTGCTGGTGAAGATGCCGAATAATCCTTCCGATGATGCTCACCTACCCCAAACACATCAAGTCCCACTTGATCAGCAAGGATAATTTCCTCGACAACTTCGCGCAATCGCTGTGCGTGACTTATCACTTCACCTGTCTGAACGTCAGGCTTTGTTTCTACAAACGAAGTAATACCTATCTCCATGGTCCATCTCTCCTATTCTAATAGCTTTCTTTGTATGACAATCAAATACCGATAAAATATCATACCGATCGGTAATATATTTTTCCCAGTAAATATAACTCATTAAAAAGAATACTGTCAATAAATATAGTAAAAATACTTTGTTTTATCCTCATACTGATATCTCCTTGGTGCGATAAACCAATCTGCATTTGACAATATAACAGGCTAATTATAAGATAATAACATACTAATTGGTACGCAAATAAAAAACTCTGACAATTATGATCAGAGCTATTGAGTTAAGAATAAAATTACGAGCAATGAGAGGTATTGATTATGGGACGAATCCGCGAATTTGACGAAGATAAAGTATTAGATGCAGCAATGCAAATATTTTGGGAGAAGGGATATGAAGCTACCTCGCTGAGTGATTTAACTTCCAGAATGGAAATTCAACGACCTAGTATATACTCCACTTTTGGAGGCAAAAAAGAATTGTTCGAAGCTGCGCTGCGCAAATACATGATGTCCCGTGCTTCTCTGATCCGAGCCAAGCTTCAAAGCAAACCATCTGTAAAAGAAGCATTTCGAGCTTTTTTTGAAGGTGTGGTCGATGAGGAATATACAGAAAACCCTAGAAAAGGATGCTTTTGCATCAATACAATGGTTGAACTTGCACCCCATGATGAGAAGTTTGAAATTCTTACAAGGGAACATCAAATGTACCTATCGGTTATATTTCAAGAAACCATTGAACGAGGTATACAATCAGGTGAGCTTGAGATCGGGCTCAATGCGAAGGCTGTATCACAGGCGCTAGTCGTATCGTTAATTGGACTAACCGTAATGATAAAGTCTCGTCCAGAACGATCATTTATTGATAACACGATAGAGGTGACACTTACACTTCTTAAGTAATTCGGAGTGAATTCAATTTTACCGAATGGGTGTATTCTCGACGCACATGTCCCTCAGCGCAACAAAGGCTGCCGGATACATTTTCTCGGCAGCCTTTGTTGCGCCCATATTACATACTTCTTCGCATTTACATGAGTTCAAAAGATTCTTTCACTGATCTTAATTTTGAATATATATACTTTATGATATATATTAATTCAAAACTAATGAAAAGGGAGTACATCTAATGTCATTTTTAATAAGAAACGCTAAGCCTGATGATTTAAACAATTTAACCGAGTTAATGTATGAATACATCGTTGGTTTTTATCAAAACCCTAGGCCACCTATCGAAAAAATTCATAATTTGATTCAAACCCTTTTTGAGCAGCAAAACGGTATACAATTTGTGGCGGAACAAAATGGAGAATTAATCGGCTTTGCTACATTATTCTTTACCTTTAGCACGATGAAAGCAGACAAAATCACCGTTATGAACGACCTATTTGTATTGGAACCATTTAGAGATACAGAAGTAGAATCACAGCTTTTTTTAGAATGTCAAAAGTACTCACAAAATCATGGGTATGCTCATATGACCTGGATAACTTCTACTGAGAATAAACGCGCTCAAATTTTCTTTAAAAAGATGGATGCTGTCCAAGGGAGAAATTGGGTTCACTTTTCATCGTAACAATACTTTTGATACGGTTTTCCGCGCTAACGGCAGTTCAAAGGGCACCCGATTGGGTGCCCTTTGTTCGTAACACATGTTTTCACGCATGCGGATATGGAAATGCCGATACAATTGAAGATAAGTAATTCTCCATGAAATTGTTCAACGTAGATCCATATGGGGTAAAGTTTGTTGGTCGTTAAATTGCGAAATAGCTCAGTCGACCAACACATCAGATGCCATACACAAGAAAATGGACGAGCCCTTCGTTAAACGCTCCAAGGATACGATTAGACAAACAGTAACATGGATATGTATTAGAGTAAGCCTGGATATAGAGTATACTAGATGAGTATAAGTTCGATACACGATGACATTATATATGTATTGGTATTCAAATACAGCGCAGAAGAGGTTGAAAATGAGTCAGAAGCATTTTACAGATTACGCATTAAGTGAAGAAATTGTAAGAGCGCTCAATAGCTTGGGCTATGAGACGCCAACAGAGATTCAAACGGAAGTTATTCCTGTTGCGCTTGAGAAGAAGGATCTTGTCGCCAAATCGCAAACAGGTAGCGGCAAAACAGCAGCATATGGTATTCCAATTTGTGAGCTAGTAGATTGGAATGAGAATAAGCCCCAAGCTTTAATCCTGACGCCAACCCGTGAACTCGCGTTACAGGTCACCGAAGACATCACGAATATTGGACGCTTTAAGCGGATAAAAGCAACACCCCTTTATGGAAAACATCCTTTTCATATCCAAAAGGCTGAGTTAAAACAAAGAACGCATGTGGCTGTAGGTACGCCAGGACGTGTACTGGACCATATCGAACGAGGCACGCTATCGTTAGATCGGATTGCCTACCTCGTGATTGATGAAGCTGACGAGATGCTGAATATGGGCTTTATCGAGCAAGTCCAGTCGATTATTCAAGCGCTGCCTAGTGACCGGGTTACAATGCTATTCTCCGCTACCTTCCCTGAGGATGTAGCCACACTGTCACGTAAATATATGAAAGATCCTGTTAGAATTGAGATTAAAGCGACTGGTATAACGACCGCCACAATTGATCACTCTCTTATTCAGGTGAAGGAGTCAGACAAGCTGGCACTACTGCAAGATCTGCTCATTGTTGAGAATCCTGACAGCTGCATTATTTTCTGTCGTACGCAGGAGAATGTAGATACATTATTCAGAGCATTGGCTGATCTCGAATATCCATGTGATCGCATTCATGGTGGCATGGAGCAAGACGAGCGATTTGAGGTAATGAATGCATTCAGAAGGGGTCAATTCCGTTACTTGATTGCGACAGATGTCGCCGCCAGAGGGATTGATATCACGAATATCACCCATGTCATTAACTACGATATTCCCCTTGAGAAGGAAAGCTATGTTCACCGCACAGGACGTACGGGACGTGCTGGAAAAACAGGGAAAGCCATTTCCCTCATCACTCCTAAGGATGGCAGAAGATTAGTTGATATTGAAGCATATATTGGATTCGCGATTCCGCAGGTAAAGGCCCCCTCAGAAGAGGCTGTTGATCTCCGTAGAGAAGATTTTGAGCAGAAACTGCATGTAAAAACCGCACTCAAAAAAGATAAGCGCGAGCAATTAAACCAACAGATTATGAAGCTGAACTTTAACGGCGGTAAGAAGAAAAAACTCAGAGCTGTCGACTTCGTGGGGACCATCGCTAAGCTTGACGGAGTCACCGCAGATGATATCGGAATCATTACGATTCTGGATTATGCGACAGATGTTGAGATTCTGAATGGTAAAGGTCCACTGGTGCTTGAAATTATGAAGAATACGACCGTAAAGGGTAAGCTGTTAAAGGTACGCAAAGGGAATAAGTAGAAGATACGCTGCATTAAAGAGGGTGAGGCAATCCCGCCCAGCATAGCCGATGGTTTTCGTTAGCTATACGGGCGGGATTGCCGAGTTTATCTCTTGATCATTTAATTCATCTTTCCATTTTTTCTGCAATGCAATTAATGCCCTTCTTCTGACATATTCGTGCTCATCATTCGAGAGCTTAGACAAAAGACTATTTACTTCATCCCTCATTCCTTTTACTTCACCTAATCCATAGGCTATTTGCCATCTGGCTTCGTAATCAGAGTATGTAATTGCACTGTAGGCTAAAGACAAAAATATTTTGGGTTGTACAATTAACAACTGCAATACATTCTCAACTTCATTATCCCTTGCCAGTGTATATAAGATCAGTTCATAAACTTCTGTCTGCCATTCAGCTAATGAAGTATGTTCTAACACTTCCTCAACAGCATTATAAAGCTTATCCCAATAAAGATAATTCGTTTCCCATTCTCCATGTTTTTCAGCTATGCTAGCTCCCCATTGTTTGAATGTTATGACTTGCTCTTGAAGAGTGCGGAATAAAGCATTTTCTCTATTATCATAAAACCCCATTTTCCATCTCCTTTTTTCTTTACAATCTATTTCCACTTTTTTGATAGGTATATTTCATCATTCTATTTATTTCCACAATAAAAATTCAAGCTCTATGAAATCAACAACGTTGGTGATAATTGTTCTGCTTTATCGTATTCTCTTAGAGAGTTGATTAATACTTAAAAAATTTTAGAAAAGGTGTCCCTTTCGGTCCTCTTCATTTGTTATACAGATATAGTTTTCTTTTTAATCAGAGGGGGTGCCTAAATCTTTGAATGAGGAAATCGAATATAGAATTAAACGGGTCCAAGCTGGCGAGATCCAGGATTACGCCTACATTGTAAAGGAGTATCAGCGTCAGATTTTTGTGTACTGCTGGCGGATATTAGGAAGTGAGCAAGAAGCGGAAGAGGCTGTACAGGATATTTTCGTTAGTGCTTTCGAGAAAATCAGTATGTACAAGCCCACAGTGGGCTTCTCCTCCTGGCTGTATAAAATGGCTTATCATCACTGCCTGAACCTGATTCGCAGGAAGAAATTACAGCGCAAATTTAAAATGACCCTGTTCACCTCAACTAACATGACTTCAGACAGTGCTGCGCAGGTTATGGAACGTCAGCTTTTCAGTGAACCGCTGAGCCGGGCATTGGACCAACTGAATGCAGAGGAGCGAAACCTGTTGGTGCTGCGCATCTTTGAAGAAAAATCGTTTGGAGAAATCAGGGAAATTATGAACAAAAGCGAGGAAGCGATCAAGAAAAAATACGGCAGAACAAAAACAAAGCTCAAAAAAATGATGGAGCCCATAGAGGAGGACCCAAAATGCGTGAATTACAAGACAGAACTCAGGAACAAGGCCTGAAATACACCGATCTAAAAGACAGAGGCTTAAAAAACATGGACATGCTGACAGAACCAGAGAGTGTCCTAAAAATCCAAGCTTTTGACGTCTCTGATAAAGTGATGGAACAGGTCTACCAAAAGGCGAAATCCAAAAAGGGACTCATTGTAAAAATGCGTCTTCAGCCGCGCATCACCGCTCCTATCATGATCTTGCTTTTTGTATTGAGCGCCTCTGTGACTGGATACGCCGCTTCGCAATATCTGGAATTCCGTAACAGTAAAGGCGATGTCGTATTAAATACCGCCAAAACACCAGCCGAAACGGACGCTTCCAAAACGTATACAACCACCTACACACAGTGGAACGAAGAGGTGACAGACCGTCTACAGCCTGGAGAGTATGCCGCCTATTACGTTAAGGACGATTCTATGAATCAACAAAATTCGTCTAATCCCGTCCTGTTTGCCTACAAACCGACTGAACTTTCTAGCTTCAGCAGTCTGCAGGATGAAATCAAGCGGACAGAAGCTCCGCTGTTGCATAGTCCCACTCATCTGCCGAATGGCTACCGGTTTGATTTCGGATACGTCTACCCAGTCGCTGCATATCCTGGGATGATGAACAAAGAGGAATATCGGGCTTTAACGGATAAACTGACGCAACAGGCTAAAGCTGCACCGAAAGGTGAAAATCTGTTTATTCAAAAGCTGAGCTGGGACAAGTCAGACTTCACCCTCGCCCGGTATGCGAGAGGAAATGACTATGTAAATATCGCCGTCACCAAATACGCTCCCGAAGTCACAAAGACGACCGTGATGCAAAATGAACAGGATTCGGCTGAGGAACTGATGATTAAAGGAACCAAGGCCTATTACATCAGAGCAAGCGAAACAAGCAAGCCCTTGGAGGTAGGAAAAAATCGACTGGGATGGCTCGATGAAAAAAGACGGTTACACTACAACATATCTGATAACCAGGACAGCCCGCTGAGCAAAGAAGACCTGGTAAAAATAGCTGAAGATTTGCTTAACGGTTCACCGCAATAGCTATAAAAGAAAAATTTTGAAGAGAGACCATCCCTTTTTTAAGGGTGGTCTCTCTTTGAAGAATAGTCCTTATACCTTTTCCTCACAAACTATTACGGCATGTTCCACAATCTTTTTACCTCAACTAATTCCTGATCATTGAATTCCATTCTGTATACGTCTGGTTTGGATGTGTGTAGTAAAAAATTCAAATCATACTGCTTGTCATAATACTCCATCATTAAAGTCATTACAGCTCCATGAGTGCCTAATGCGACTTTCTGTCCTCGGTAGATTTTTAGCAATTCCTTTAAGACTGTTATACTTCGGTTCTGACAAACTGCATTAGACTCTCCTCCCGTTAAAGCAAAGTTGGGATCAGAAAATGACTTATCTAACAAAGGGAATAATTCATCATCGGGGATTCGGTTATCTTCACTAGAAAAAATTCTTTCTTTAAGATCCTCGAATATTAAAACTTCTTGTCCTGAGCATTGAGCTAATTCTTGAATGGTTAGGATTGCCCGTTGATATGGACTTGAAACGAAAACCTCGATCCCCTCTCCTCTCAATAATTCAGTTATTTGAAAAGCATCTGACTTGCCTTTATCAGTCAAACCTCTTGTTCTTTCATTTCCTTCCGTCTTCGGTGATTCGCCATGTCTCACCATGTAAATGAAAGTTTTCATAGTAGCCTCCATGAAGAGCTGATGAATTTTTATTACATGATATTCGTGACTAACTGCCAAGTTACCTTTTGCTAGGGTGGTTTTCTCTTGTTTCTTATTGCATAAATTTTTCTTGAAGGTGACGTTACGTCATTTGCTATACTGACTGAGAACGACATGCTAGAGCAATCAATTGGATGTGAGCAATGGATGGACAAAGAGAACTATCTGACGACAGGACAGCTTGCCAAACGTACAGGGATAACGGTCAGGACACTGCGATATTACGACCAAATTGGACTTCTGAGTCCAGGAGGTCATCGCACTGGATCCATAAGACTGTACAACATGAAAGATATGGAAAGACTACAGCGAATTCAGATGTTGAAGTATCTAGGGTTATCGCTTCAAACAATAATGGACATTTTAGATGCAGAGTCGCCATCCAACGGAGAGATCAGACACTCGTTGCAAGCACAACTCGATGTTTTACAAAAGAAAATTGCTCATACAGAGCACGTAGTACATGCAATACGAGATGCTATGGAAATGTCGGCTTATGGCTCCGATTGGAACCATTTGGCGGATGTTATTCAAACCGTGCAGAGTGAGCAAAATTGGGGGGAGCAATATCGGACGGCGAACCGCCTGCAAACGCGGATACATCTTTACGACAAGTACAGTACAAATCCCCAAGGCTGGCATCGTTGGATCTTTGAACAACTGGAGGTCCAACCGGGAGCCCACATTCTCGAGTTGGGCTGCGGCGACGGGACCTTTTGGATAAGAAACGCCGAACGAATTCCAAGCAGCTGGCGTATCACGCTTACCGATATGTCAAGCGGGATGGTGGAAGAAGCACGTTGTCGCTTGGGAAGCAACAATCCGCAGTTTAAGTTTTTATCTGTTGACGCGCAACAGATCCCATTCCATGAAGAGCAATTCGATATGGTTATCGCTAACAACATGCTGTACCACGTGCCGGACATCCCTAGAGCAATCCGCGAGATGCACCGTATCTTAAAGCAAGGAGGTATAGTATGCACCTCTACAATGAGCACTCAACACCTACAAGAGGTCGAACACTTGGCGGTTTCGTTCGATCCTGAGCTTCATGTGTTGGATCATGCTATTAAACGGTTCCACCTGGATAACGGAGGGGACTTGCTGTCTTCTTGCTTTTCCGATCTTCGGTTGCTTCGATACGAGGACTGTCTGTTGGTCGACGAAGCGGAACCCCTGATCGAATATATAATCTCGACTCCGATGAACGCAAGAGAGCGACTTGTCGGAGCGGCTATTGACAAGTTTCGAGACCACGTCAATCGGCTTCTGCAGCAGAACGGAACTCTCGAAATGACTAAAGAGAACGGAATCTTTCTAGGGAGGAAATGAGATGAAGTCACTACAGTATCACCCAAGAGTACGGATTGTAAAAGAAGAGCTTCTATCGGATAACTGGTACATCTTAAATAAGGTCACATTCGAGTTTGAAAAAAATAATGGACAATGGGAGACACAATCCCGTGAAGTGTACGATCGCGGCAACGGCGCAACGATCCTGCTCTATAATCAGCACAAACAAACCGTTGTACTGACCAGACAGTTCCGGATGCCTACTTATAGGAACGGCAATGAAACTGGGATGCTTATCGAAACCTGTGCAGGACTACTCGATAAAGAAACACCGGAAGAAGGTATTCTTCGGGAGACGGAGGAGGAGACGGGATACCGTATCGACCGTGTGCAGAAAGTTGGCGAGGCCTATATGTCACCGGGCTCCGTAACCGAAATCCTGCACTTCTATGTAGCCGAGTATAGTGAAGATATGACAACGGGTGGCGGTGGTGGCCTTGAGGAGGAGCAGGAAAACATTGAAGTGATGGAACTCCCGTTTGCTCAAGTGCTAAACATGGTCGAAAGCGGTGAGATTCGTGACGCCAAGACGATAATGCTGCTCCAATACGCTCAGATCCAAGGTCTCTTGAAAGTGAAATCGAAACCGCTTCATATCCTTATCGCAGGCCCGTATCGATCTGGAACGAATGATGATCATGTATTAATTGAGAAGAACGTCAACTACATGAATGAAATTGCTCTTCAAGTTTACGAGGCTGGTCATATGCCGGTGCTGGGGGAGTGGTATGCTTTGCCCCTTATCGCGACAGCTGGTTCCACTGCTTTAGGAGACGAGACTTTTAACAGAATCTTTCATCCGTCTTCCATTCGCCTGCTTGATTGCTGTAACGCCGTGCTTCGGGTTGGAGGACCCTCTCAGGGTGCCGATGAAATGGTAAGGGTGGCGAAAGAGAAAGGATTGTTGATTTACGAACGGCTCGACGAACTTCCGTTGGTGTGATATATCCTCTTTGACCAGACCAAAGACAACTTGCCTCTGGGCATCCTCCACGGATCACCCGAAGAAACTCTCAATCAACTGAGACACTAAGGGAATTACGCAAATGTGTAACATCACTCATCGGCGGACGTCCAAACATGCGTCCATATTCCCGGCTGAACTGTGATGGGCTCTCATAGCCAACGCGAAAGCCTGCAGTGGCGGCTTCCAATCCCTCCGAGAGCAGTAAGCGGCGTGCAGTCTGCAATCGAATGGCCTTCTGATACTGCAGAGGACTTATAGCCGTTACCTTTTTAAAATGCTTGTGTAAGGAAGAGGCGCTCATGTTTACTTCCTTCGCCAATTCTTCGATCACAAGAGGCTTAGAGTAATCGCGGGTTATCAGATGGATCGCTTTGGAGATGCTATGTGCATAGCTACCAACTACGGCAAATTGCCTGATTAAAGCCCCCTGCTCACCTTGTAATACACGATAAAGGATCTCGTGCGTGATAAGCGGCGCAAGAAACTGAATATCCGCAGGCGTATCCGAAAGTCTGACAAGCCGAAGTAGCGCATCAAGCAGCAGAGGGTCAAATTGGCTCACCAGTATGCCGCGTCCAGTCTTTACGGTACATTGAGGAGGACTCTTCTTGATAATGTCCAGGATGACGTCTGGACTAATGGATAATTGAAGACTTAGATAAGGGAGCTCCGACGAGGCCTGAGTTATTTTACCAGTTACGGGAAGCTGAACTGATGTGACCATGTAAGTTGTTGGATCGTACACATAGTTTTCTCCAGCCAGCATTGCTGTCTTTGAGCCTTGTGCAACCACGTACAGGGAGGGCATATGGACCGTATGATTCAGCTCGGACACATCGCTTGCACGTCTGAAATAAAGTCCTGGCACAGACGAGACAAACGTACCATCCGAAGACGCATGTTGATGAATTAAATGAATCAGTTCTTGTAGATTCGTAGAAATATCAGAGGGGGGAGGAGACGAAATCATTCATGCTTCACCGTCCTTTCCGTTGAACGCTAATATTGATGTGCTAATTATATGCACGCCGAATAGGATTAGGCAAGAATTGGACTTGATCGGTCTACCTGTCTCAATCGAATTCTACTTAAAATTTACTTGCAAGGCCAACAAAGGGCCTAAGGCAAATCGATTAGAGGAAGAGGGATTGGGCTATGCATTTGGAAGGAAGAATAGAGAACAAAGTCGTCGTGATTACAGGTGCAAGCAGCGGAATTGGAGAAGCAACAGCACTGTTGCTTGCCGAGCGTGGGGCAAAAGTCGTGCTTGGAGCGCGCGGAGCGGATCGCCTTGAAGCGCTGGCGACACGCATTTCAAATGGAGGTGGCGAAGCTGTTTATGCACGCACTGACGTGAGACGGCGCGAGGATCTGTGCAACCTCGTTAATTTGGCTTGCGAACGGTACGGGAAGCTGGATGTTCTCGTCAGCAACGCTGGCGTTATGCCCATTTCCCCTCTCGAAGATCTGTGTGTCGAGGACTGGGAGGACATGATTGACGTCAACATTAAAGGCGTTTTGTACGGTATAGCCGCAGCGTTGCCTATCTTTCATAAGCAGGGTTCCGGACACTTCGTGAACATCGCTTCTGTAGCAGGACATAAGACTGTGCCGAACCAGTCGGTCTACTCCGGTACGAAGTTCGCTGTGCGCGCCATCTCAGAAGGGTTGCGCCAGGAGGCTGGTGACAAGCTGCGCGTGACCATCATTTCGCCTGGTATTGTGCAGACGAATTTCACGGAGGGTATGACCAATCCCGCATTGAGAGATCAACTCGCTGCCATCCGGGATAAACTAGCCATGACACCGGACGCGGTAGCCCGCGCAATTGGATTCGCAATTGAACAACCGGCCGATATTGATGTGAACGAAATCGTAATCCGTCCAACCGCACAAATGTAACATAAGTGCTTTACCCTGGAAGCTGATCATCCATGTAATAGAATCTGCCCGTTGGACCATCCTCCGGCAGGGTCGCCAGTCGGACCGCCATTTTCGCTACATCCTCCACCGACAGCTCTGTCTTTTCTCCGCCCATCTGCGTTTTAACCAAGCCGGGGTAGCAATCCGCTGCACCAGTTTATTGGACAACTGGAACTGAATAGAGCCTATAGCGGTCTACATAATTACTGTGATCACTGTAGCAGACACCGAAAATGCAGAAGGATTGCAAAATTTTGTATTGTTAAGCAAGCATTTTAGCGGTGGGGAATTCCTTCCCACCGCTTGGTGTTGTTATTTATTCAACTTTAAAATATATCGTAAGATTACTGCACATTTTATTAAAGAGTAGTGGGATGATCCAGTTACCAGCCATGCAAAAATTAACGATGAAGCGGTTCTTTTTCGCCCAGTCCCAGCACCTCCGTTGTGGAATCGTAAATTTCTTGGTAAAGCTCTGGGTTTTCCGCTAGTGACACCCCATAAGAAGGAATCATCTCTTTTATTTTTGGTTCCCACTCTTCCATATGTTGTGGGAAGCATTTTTCCAATACTTCCAGCATAACGTGAACAGCAGTAGAAGCACCCGGAGAAGCGCCGAGCAGTGCAGCTACCGAACCATCAGCGGCACTAACCACCTCCGTACCAAATTGAAGTGTTCCTTTACCGCCCTCCGTATCTTTGATCACCTGCACACGTTGACCCGCTACCACAATCCCCCAGTCCTCGATTTTGGCGTTCGGAATAAACTCGCGTAATTCTTCCAGACGCTTTTCATTCGATAACATTACTTGCTGGATCAGATATTTGGTCAATGCCATCTCTTTTGCGCCTGCGGCCAACATCGTGATGAGATTATTGGGTTTTACAGAACCGATCAAATCCAAATTTGAGCCCGTTTTCAAGAACTTCGGTGAGAAGCCAGCAAACGGCCCAAATAGCAGTGCTTTTTGGTTACCGATGTATCTTGTATCCAGATGCGGAACAGACATGGGAGGAGCACCAACCTTAGCTTTACCGTATACTTTTGCATGATGCTGGGCGACAATCTTAGGATTGTTACATACCATAAATAGTCCACTTACCGGGAATCCCCCGATATATTTGGACTCAGGAATACCAGTTCGTTGTAGCAAAGGTAGACTTCCACCCCCACCACCGATAAAGACAAATTTGGCATTATGGTATTCGATTTTACCGTTGTCCAGATTATGGACTTTGACTTTCCACGAGCCGTCGCTCGCACGTTTAATATCCTTAACACTATGTTTGTAATTGATCTCGACGTTTTTACTTTTTAAATGCTCAAACAACATGCGTGTTAAAGCACCAAAGTTGACATCTGTTCCAGAGTCGATTTTGGTTGCCGCGATTGGTTCATTCAATGTACGGCCTTCCATAATCAACGGAATCCATTCCTTCAGCTTTTCAGGGTCGTCGGAAAATTCCATGCCTTGAAACAGAGAAATAGTTGAAAGCGCTTTAAACCTTTTTTTCAAAAAAGATACATTTTTCTCTCCTGTTACCAAACTCATATGAGGTATTGGTTTGATAAAGTCCTGTGGATTACGAATCAAATTGCTGTTTACAAGAAAAGACCAAAACTGTCTTGAAAGCTGAAACTGCTCATTAATGTCTACAGCTTTACGAATATCTATAGATCCATCAGCTTTCTCGGATGTATAGTTCAGTTCGCACAGTGCAGCATGGCCTGTACCTGCATTATTCCATTCGTTAGAGCTTTCTTCTCCCGCGTTTGCGAGTTTCTCAAACACTTGAATTTCCCACTCCGGTGCTAACTCTTTCAGCAATGATCCCAGAGTCGCGCTCATGACTCCGGCACCAATTAAGATAATGTCTGTTTTTTTCTGAATGCTATTCATAAAAACCTTCCTTATCTCTTATATTTGCAAAAAAGAGCAGGCCCTCCTGCTTAGATGATACAAGAAGCAAGGCTCCACTCAGGAACATATCTTTTCTGTCTCTATTATAACTAAAATATAATCTTTTAAAAATTATATTGTCTATTATCTGATAATTATAAATCATTTCTGCTAAAAAGTGAGAATTTTCTTTGCAGAAATAATAAGAATTGATCACGCTGTATTATTTGAGCTTCACTTACTAGCAGTAATAACAGACACCAAAAAAGCGTTTAGAAGCAAATGATGTAGAGTACAGATTTCCAATGATCGAATCAACAGTCCATGTATATGAATAATTCGGTAAAATATGTCTTTACGGGATAGGCCCTTTCTAATTGCACTAACGTTTTCTGGAATGAGCTTCACGGTTTATAAATACTTCATCATAATATTCAAAACGGTCTGTTGTTGATTCTCCCAAACATAATCGGAGTTATCCATAATAAATGATTGAAAAGGGAGTTGCTCAATGATTTGCAATTCTAGCTCACGTCGATGTTCAAGGAACTGAATATATCCTTCGTACCCGTGCAAACCCTTCCTCTTTCCATAATCTTGATCCGTATGGTACCAAATCGCGAAATCTAACCATTCTTGAGATCTCATTGTTTTAACTCGCTCAATCGTCTCACGCACATTTGGTTGCTTCAAATAGAACAAAATTGGATTTAACTCCTGAATTTGCTCCGCAATCTGTAATACATGCTGAATAAAACGGTCTTCTCCAGCATCATGCCGGGCGAGTAATGCACACCCTGGATTCTGTAAAAAACAGCATTCGAGTATCATCAACTTTTCTTTTTCTCGCTGATCTTTAACAAAAGACTTCCAACGTTGAATCATCAACTCGCAATACTTTTCTACGGGTACTCCATCGTAGATTTCATAACGCCGGATTTCCTCATACAAACTAGAGGGAATTTCATTTTGGGCTGATTGCTGCGCAAGCGCATAGGCGATTAAAGCGTCGTTGCCATTCAAAGATACAAACGGATCAATGTAATGAAACACCTCGGAATAGATAGATCGGAGCCGATCAAGTTCTTCGTTTGGCATACATGCAACCGATTCATAATCAGCGGGATGTCGTAAGCCCCCTTCTAAAAATAGCTCCGATTCTATTTGATGTGTGTTCAACATGTCATGTATGTATCTAGATAATGTAGATTTGCCAGAGCCAGGTATACCTTCAACGATAACCAATTTCGTTTTCGTAGCTGGTAAATTGGCCATAGTATCACATCCTTATGAATTAAATGATTACCTTAAGGAGAATCCTATTGTCTCGTTATATCGGCCGACATTATATTTAACGGATCGGTGTATATTCCCCACTGAAATGAAAATGATAGCCGTTGTCTATGCGGATATATCCGAGAATACAATGACCTCTATCCCTGTATAAAACACTGGAGTAGTTCTTATTGTCTTTGTTACCTTCTGCGACCAAAATTTTGTTGTCATCACAACCTAGAACAATTCCGATATGATCGTGGGAATCATCCGATAGAAGCTTCTCATAAACGACAATATCACCACGTGCTGGCTCAAATCCATCTTGCTTATCGTGATAAAAAAATTCTGTTTCAGGCAGCTGGGCCCAATCCAACCACGCACCAACCCCAGCTAATCGATACATACAGTTCGGATATCGAATGGGCAGTAGAATTCCAACCTGCATACAACAGTAGTATACAAATGCAGCGCACCAATTTCCTTCCAGTACTTTATAAATATCAGAATCCGGCCAATACTTGCAAATTTCCCGATAACGTTCATCTTCCGGGACGCCAATAATGTTTTGTCCTGCAAACATTTCTGCAAAATCAGCCAGCATAAGACGACTGTCTTCAGCGTTACTGTTTATCGTTTCCGTATCAACGTTGAATCCCGCTTCCACATGTTCGACCGAAATCCCTAATTCAACAAACACATTTTGTAGTCTATGTATAGCCGCCTTAGATAAATTGTCACCAGTATTCTGTAAGTACATCTGCAATAAAATAGCATCTTTAATAATTTCTTCGCATGGTCCATGGACTTGATGCCTATCTTCTTGATAAAAGATCGACCTTAGAATGACAAGCTGCTCTTCGTCGGTAAAGAGTTGGGTGCTACGTATAATAGGTCTTACAGCATCTGCACTGTTGGGACCAGGGAAGTCCTTAATTCCGGTTTTATAAAAATAGAAACCGTGCAGCACCCCCGCGATTGCAGCGATCTCCACATCTTGTTCCCTTCTCATAGCAAGCATTGAAGCAAAATTGGATACCCCAGAAAGATGAACCCAAGCTTCCTGTTTCATGGAAGTATTCTCTGTAGTAACAAGCATTTCATGAACAAGACTACGAACACTTTCAAGCCGCTTAAACTTACTCTCATGAATCAAACTTTCGCCTCCCTACCCTGCCCACTTCAACTTCCCTTATCCCGACATCCTTAGAAAACTAATAAAAAGCACTGGGTCCTGAGGACTGACCCAATGCTTTTAGTAGATGACTATCTTCTAGTTACTTAATAATTACGTATTCCAGGTTAACCAGTTTTGCATAAGTAACAATTTGGTCTGTGGTTAGATTCAAGGAAACCACGGTATGGTGACCACCGCCGTTCTCAATCCATGCTTTAACCCCATCTTGGAAGTTTGGCTTCACGTTCCACAGTACACGGGCCACTGGAAGATTTGGAGCAGGAACTGTCGGTTCAAATGCAGTAACCTCATTGATCAGCAGTTTATAATGCGTGCCAAAGTCAGCCATGGAAACAACTACACCGTCTCCTGCCTTGCCGTCAAACACCAGACGGGCTGGATCTTCACGATCGCCGATACCTAACGGTGAAACGATGATTTTAGGCTTGTTGCTTGCCAACGTTGGGTCAACTTCAAGCATATGGGATTGAAGGATCGATTCCTGACCAGCCGCCAATTCATAGGTGTAGTCTTCCATAAAGCCAGTGGATTGGTTATGGCTCATTACTTTAAGCAGGCGATCGAGCGCTGCCGTCTTCCAGTCCCCTTCACCGGCGAAGCCGTATCCTTGTGCCATCAAACGTTGAACGGCAAGACCAGGAAGCTGTTTCATACCATAGAGGTCTTCGAAGTTCGTAGTGAAGGCAGTATAGCCGCCATGATCCAGGAACCGTTTAAGGGCAATTTCATAGCTTGCTTGCACTCTTACGCTGGCTTCCCAAGCTTCCTTGCTGTAAGTACCATAATCAAATTCATAGAGTTCGGAGTATTCTGCAAACAAAGCATCAATCTCTTCTTCTTTCACAGCATTGACGTACTGAACAAGGTCGCCAATTCCGAAGTAGTCAACGGTCCATCCAAATTGAATTTGAGCTTCGACCTTATCGCCTTCCGTAACGCCAACGTTACGCATGTTGTCGCCAAAACGGGCAACTTTGATATTGAAGCTTTCGTTATAAGCAACCGCTACATCCATCCACTCTGCGATTTGCTTCTGCACTTCTGCGCGTTCCCAGTAACCTACAACCACTTTATTCTGTTTCTTCAAGCGGGCATTGATAAATCCATATTCACGGTCACCGTGAGCTGCCTGATTGAGGTTCATGAAGTCCATGTCAATCGTAGCCCAAGGAATACTTTCATTGAACTGTGTAGCAAGATGAAGCAGCGGCTTTTGCAGCAATTTAGTACCACGAATCCACATTTTTGCAGGTGAGAAGGTATGCATCCACGTGATGACACCGGCAACCTCGTCGCGATAGTTGACTTCTTTCATAAGGCTAGTAATTTTGTCTGCACTAACCGCCAGATCCTGCAATACAAGCGGATAAGGCAGAACGCCACTCTTATTTAAGGCATCGGTCATTTCTTGTGCGTGTGCTTTAACTTCTGCTAATGCTTCTTCGCCATACAGATGTTGTGAACCTACGACAAACCAGAACTGTTTTGTACCTACTGTTGACATCATTCATCCTCTTTTCATAATTTTTTAGTTTATATTACTTTTGCCCGTAGTACGCGTCTTTCCCATGTTTGCGTAAATAGTGTTTATCTAGAATGCGTTGCGGCAATTCTTCAGCAAAATGATTCAATTCTCGTGCGAATAAATTCATTTTCGAAACTTCTTCCAACACGACGCTATTCATGACTGCCGATTTCGCATCTTTGCCCCAAGTAAAAGGAGCATGCCCCTTAAGAAGAACACCCGGCACTGCTAAAATATCCAGCCCGCGCTGCTCAAAAGTTTCGATGATGACACGGCCAGTTTCCGCTTCGTAACCACGATCAATCTCCTCTTGTGTCAAGAAACGGGCACAAGGAACAGAACCATAGAAGGTGTCTGCGTGAGTAGTCCCCATTACAGGTACATCCAGGCCTGCTTGAGCCCAAATCGTTGCCCAAGTCGAATGCGTGTGTACAATACCGCCGATCTCTGCATAATGCTTATAAAGTACGGCGTGAGTCGGTGTATCTGATGAAGGTCTCATTTCTCCTTCAACAACATTGCCATCAAAATCAACAACCACCATATCGCTAGGTTTCATCGTGTCATAACTAACACCACTAGGTTTGATAACGAATAAGCCGCTCTCACGATCAACAGCGCTTACGTTACCCCAGGTGTATTTCACGAGTCCATGTTTAGGCAAATCCAGATTGGCTTGATATACTTCTTCTTTCAGTTGCTCTAACACATCAATCCCTCCAGTTTTCCACTAGATTATCTACAGCAGCCTGTTCAATCGCTAGACCTTGTGTATAGCGTTCCATGAATGCTTCGAATCCCTTAACGTCGGAACTGTCAGGAGAAATTTCTTGCCCCTCAGCATCTCTAAATACTTTTTGGTCGAGGAAGTCTTCCAGACTTTCTTGTTGAGCCTTGTTCATCATGTAAGAAGCCAGAATAGCAATACCCCACGCCCCGCCTTCTCCAGCTGTTGACATCACTGATACCGGGACATTCATGGCAGCCGCAACGATTTTTTGTCCGACGATAGGGGTTTTAAATAAACCACCGTGAGCCAGTATGCTATCAATTGCGACATTTTCTTTCTTTGTCAAAATATCCATTCCGATTTTCAAAGCAGCAAACGCAGTGAAAAGATGAGTCCGCATGAAATTGGGCAAATTGAAACGGCTCTCAGGGGAGCGGACAAACAATGGCCGGCCTTTCTCTATTCCGGTGATATTCTCTCCTGACAAATATCCGTAGCTAAGTAAGCCGCCGCCATCTGGATCTGCTTCCAAAGCCTTGTTCAGCAACACACTGAATAATTGGTTTGGATCGGCCTTTTGCCCCATTGCCTCATAGAACTCACGGAACAATCCCAGCCAAGCATTGAGATCACTTGAACAGTTGTTGGCATGAACCATTCCGACCGGATTACCATTCGGTGTAGTCACCAGATCAATTTCCGGATATACCGCTGAAAGATCCTTCTCTAATACAAGCATAGCAAAAACCGAGGTTCCCACAGAGACGTTGCCAGTCCGTTTCCTCACACTATTCGTAGCGACCATCCCTGTTCCCGCATCACCTTCTGGAGGACAAAGCGGAATACCTGGTTGTAAATCTTCGGATTTATCTAAGATTTTGGCTCCCGCGGCGGTTAGTACACCTGCCTGCTCGCCTGAAATATAAACTTTAGGGAGAATTCCTTCTAACTTCCAATCGTAACCTTTGGCTGCAATGAGTTCATCGAACTGCTTAACCATCGATTCGTTATAATCATGTGTAGTCTCATCAATTGGGAATATGCCCGAAGCATCTCCGATGCCAATGGACTTATTGCCAGTCAGCAGCCAGTGAATATATCCAGCTAACGTCGTCATAAAATCAATCTGAGGGACATGTTGCTCTTCGTTCAATATAGCTTGATACAGGTGAGCAATACTCCATCGCTCAGGGATGTTGAATTGGAATTTATCAGTTAACACTTTTGCCGCAACACCGGTTGTCGCATTCCGCCAAGTTCGGAACGGAACAAGCAACTCACCTTTGCTGTCAAAAGCCATATATCCGTGCATCATTGCAGAGAATCCTATAGAACCAACGGTACGAAGAGTGATTCCATATTTTCGCTCAACTTCTTGCTTCATTTCACTATAAGCCTCTTGTAGACCCGTAATAATACTCTCTAAGTTGTACGTCCAATATCCGTCTACCAAGAGATTTTCCCACTCATAGCTTCCAGATGCGATTGTTTCAAAATGATGATCAATCAGCACTGCCTTGATACGTGTGGATCCAAATTCGATACCAAGTGAGGTTTCTCCCTTAGTAATCGCTTGTTTAATGTCTTGATCCATGCTCACGTGACTCCTCTCTCTGAACAACTGTTATAATCGCAATAATTGAAAGAAGGCGCTTTCTTTAATTTACAACCTTAGTATATTTTTTGTTCGTACATTTGTCAACACGAATACATAGTTATACCTACAAATATTCTTACGAATTGAATGTTTCTCTATTTTTCCTTTAGTATTACTGCATGTTGGGCAATGGATTATAATAAGTTCATAATTATGCTAAAATATGTACATACAAATATTATGGGTGGGTAAATTGGTATTAGTACAACCAGGAAAGAAGGAATAAAGTGAAACCAAAGTATCAGGTCATCCTTGAGGATATAAAAAGCAACATTCTATCAGGAGCATACAGCGTAGGAGAACAAATTCCAACAGAATCGGCTTTGCAGGATATGTATAAAGTTAGTCGCCAGACGGTACGAAAGGCAATTTTAGAACTATCCAACGAGGGCTTTTTAAGAAGTGAAAAAGGATCGGGCACCTATGTCAGCAACCAATTCCGATCAAAAACCGGCGGGAATTCCAGTAATAAAACCATCGGAGTCATCACGACCTATATTTCCGATTACATCTTCCCTTCTATTATTCGCGGGATTGAAGCTAGATTGAATGAAGATAATTATTCATTGCTATTAGCTAGTACAAATAATGATGTCGCACAGGAAAAGAAAGCTTTGGAGATGATGTTGTCCTTTGGTGTGGATGGCTTGATCATTGAGCCTACGAAGAGCAATCTATATAATCCCAATATCTCTTACTATTTGACGTTCAAGGAGCAGGATGTTCCGTTCATCATGATTAATGCTTATTATGAAGAGTTGGAAGTTCCCTTCTTTTGTCTCGATGACGTACAATCCAGCTATCTGGCAACAAAAGAATTGATTGCTAACGGACACACACACATTGGTATCATTGCCAAAATGGATGATTTACAAGGAAAGCATCGAATGAAGGGCTATATCAAAGCGCTTGGAGAAGCCAAATTACGGTTTCACCCAGAGCAAGTGCTCTCATTCTATACAGAGACGAAGCAGGACCTGTCCGCCAACTTAAAAAAATTCCTTACCGAACAAAGAGACGGGTTAACCGCAATTGTCTGCTATAACGACGAGGTAGGATTAGAAGTTGTACATGTATGCAGACAACTTGGGATATCTGTTCCCGAAGACATATCCATTATTGGTCAAGATAATTCCTATATTTCCAAAAATGCAAACATCAAGCTAACGACATTAACACACCCACAGGAACAAATGGGACGTGATGCCGCCGATTGGGTTATTAAGAAACTGCAAGGAAAGAAGGATCTACGCAACCACACCTATTATCAGCCCGTGTTAATTGAAGGGGAGACGGTAAAGAAGAAACTGAAGTAGATGGTGCTCACATTACCTCCAAATTATGAACCGCCAGTTTGCCATTAACATTAGGGTATGCTGGCTTGAATTTATGGCGGGAACGTAAGTTTTAATAAATTTCATACAATTGGAGGTAAACATGAATCTAAAAAGGATAAAATATTTTATAGATCTCGTTGAATGTAGAAACTTCACAGAAACAGCAAAGAAGAATTTTGTATCGCAAACTACGATTAGCCAACAAATTGCCTCACTTGAGAATGAGTTCAACATTCAGTTAATTGATAGAAAACAAATTCCGATTGAGCCCACCAAAGCGGGATGGCTGTTTTATGCAGAGGCCGTCGTGCTCTGGAAGCAATATAATCATATGAAAACAAGCATGGAAAATTTTCAAAAATATAATACCCAGCTATTGAGTATCGAATATGCTACAATCACAGATATCCAAAGCTTGTTAAAATTTATCCCTTCATTTAAAGAAAATCATCCAAAGATTAAACTTGAATTAAATAAAGTATTGCTAAAGGATATCGCTGAGTATCTGCAAAAAGGAATACATGACATAGCCATTGCCTTTGACTCAGAGTTTAAAGGGAAAGAGGAAATCCTAACCCATACATTATATAGCGGACGATACTGCGCGGCCGTAAGTAAACAACATCCCCTCTTCAGTTTTGAGTCCATCTCAAAGGAAGAATTATATAAGTATCCGCTTGTCATGCTGAATCCAATGGTTATTGGAGACTCCTATTATTTAATGATTCAACATGCCATGGAAGATGGTTACCAGCCCAACATCCTTAGAACCGCAGACGATGTCGAAACAAAGCTGTTTTATATCATCACAGAGAATTTAATTGGCTTTTTCCCAGATAACTATGATCTTGCTGACCTGAAAGAAGAGGTCCGACTCATTCCCATACAAGGTTCACACCATACTTTTAAAATCGAAATAGGCTACTTAAAAGATAATTCAAATCCGGTATTATACTCATTCCTACAACAAATACAAAATTCGTTTTAGCAATAGCCCATAAGTTTTTTGTATTATACTTTGTTATTTTTTTCACATAATATATAAGTATAGTTCATTTCAGCAAGGAGTGACGACAAACATGGGTAAGTTATTATTAACGGGTGTGGATGGCAATCTGGGCAGACAAGCGGCTGAATTTTTATTGAAATTAGTAGAAAAAGACCAAATTATTTTTTGTGCATATGATCCAGCATCTTTACAAGGGTATGCAGAACAAGGTATTGAAACGCATGTGACCAATTTCAATACAATAGACGGTCTTGCAGAAGCTTTTGCTAATGCAGATAAAATTGCTTTAATCTCCATGCCTTTTGTGGGGGTAAAACGCCAAAATGCACACAAAAACGTGGTCGATGCGGCGAAAGAAGCTGGAGTAAAACAAATCATCTATACTTCATTGGTTAACGCGGCGGATGAATCCAATCCAAGTGTTGAAAAACTGGACCATGTCTATACGGAAGATTATATCAAAAGTGTCGGGTTAGATTATATTTTCCTGCGTAATTCGCAATATGCGGAAGCTATGGTTACCAATTACTTCACCTATGTGAAGTCTGACGGCGTGTTGAAAAACAACCAGGGTGACGGCAAGATGGCCTATATCTCACGGAAAGATTGTGCAAAAGCTGTCGCTTATGCATTAGCAGCAAGCAATTATCATGAGGCGATATTAAATATAAATGGTCCTGAATTAATAACAATGTCCGACTTTATCGAGATTGGAAATAAAGTAACGGGTCATCATATTACCTACAAGCAGATCACGGATGAAGAAAACTACGCCATATTTGATGCCATGGGTGTTCCCAGAACAACGGATGGCAAATTTGCAGAGGACTCCGAAGCCCCCTTCTCTTCTGAAGGTATGGTTACCTTTGGACAAGCTATTCGCTTAGGAAAAATGGATATATTTACGGACGACTTTAAGAAGCTGACGGGCCAAGATCCCGTAACAGTGAAATATATGTTTGTACATGCGAATGAGTACCAAGTGGGTGAACGACACTCCAAAGATAATTAATCCAAGTCATAATCATGTTACGGAGAGATCGGAAGCTGATGTATGACCGAAGAGTAGGGCCGCGCGGCTCCCTGCATACTATCAACAAAGCGAAACTCTGGGTACCTGCACCAAGGAACCCAGAGTGTTTTGTAATCTAATTGGTCAAGTCTTTATGCAGTCTTGGATTAATGCCGGGAGCACCTTTAGTTCCCCATAGTCCAGCTATCATACAAACCAACCAATTCTAACTGAAAGAAGCTCTCTATATCTTGTTTTACTCTATAAGGTAAACTATTATCTGCACTGTAGAACTTAGCATCCCACTGAGGAAGTCAGTATTTTAATCATAAATACATCTTATATCGCAATGCTTCGCTCTCCTATCACTTATGGTACGGTTCACCGTAACTTATTAATTAGTTAAGCGATTCCCTCACTAATGAAAATTATCTTCGATTCTCGGCCACCTATGGATTTAGTTTTTCTTGCGACTGGACTATCGCTCCGATAAAAATTCCTAGGACATGGTTTATATTGTTCAACGAGTCTGTGTAGTTTAAATTTGTCTCTTTGTACACTTTATCGCTTTTCATGTGTTCAGCCTCCTGAATTCATCCGTTTTCTTAGTATCAAATGATATCTGGAATGGAAAAATCCTGTTAATATATTTTCATTACGAATCATCGTAATCTCTTCAATAGCAAAGTTGCTGCCGATCAGGTCCAGAATTTTTGAGTAATTGTAATACATTTGCACAGTTCCTTGTTCGTGCCCTGTACCGGAAATTTCTTCGCCAGTGAATTCCCTCGAATGGTTCGAATCATCTCCAGAGATTAAATCACAATAAAATAACCCCTCTTTTTCTAACACCCTTGCAGTCTCTCGTATACCCTCTTTAGCAATTTCGAAGTTCATGCTATCGAATACACCGTTACTGCCCGCAAATTGAAAAAAACCATCGTTCCAAGGCATCTTGGTAATACTGCCTGCTACAATTTTACTCTCTATATGATCAATGCCAGCGCTTGAAGCCCATTCGCGAGCTTTCGTTATCGCTTCATCCGACAAGTCAATTCCATAGGAATCCAAACCCATCTGCTTGCTGAAAATAATATGTCTTCCTATACCACAACCTACATCTAGGAATCTTGGTTGTGCTTGGTGAGTGTGGATGGTCTTGTAATCTTGGAGTCCCACTCGTTTTGTAATATATTTCGCAAAAAAACGTACCACTTCTTCATGGGGAAAAAAAACGTGATTTTCCCCGTTTTTATAAGAATTTTGCCATTCTTGTTTCTTGTTATCCACTTTAAATCTCCTCCGCTTTGATATGTAAGGTATTAATTGAATCACAAAATGCTCGGTGAGCTTTGAGTTCCTATTCCAAACAACTATCTAAATTTGATTATCGGAAAAAAGAGTGATATTCATAATACTGATAATTACTACTAACTCTTTCCACGTTCAATAACTCAGTCCAGACTGTTCTATATGAGAACTGGCTGCTACGCCAACAGCAACCTCCATCGAATGAGCTGTATGAGCTCGCATGACTTCTCCGATTGAACCTTATTAATTTGATGTAATTAATCAGCATGCCGCTAAGAATCATGAAAAAAACGTTATACTTACTTAATGATAAGGTAAGGTTTACCTATCCTTCATAACGGCGAAATGATAAAGAAGCCGGGGACAAGCTCGTTTATTATATAAATATAGGGTGTACTTGGCTTCCCGATCATTAACAAGCTGACGAAAGCGGATGATCACCGTCTGCGGCGAGGTTCAGGATGTAGTGGTGTTACTCCGGTCAATACGGTCTTCCCACATTAAATTCACCCTATTTATAATACAGTTCACCGCACTGTCTGAAACAGCAACGAAAAGACTGGATGTCAAAGACGACCAGTCCTTCGAGGTCACGTTAGTTTCCTTTTTAGAAAAGGATAGCTGCTGAATAACGCCCCCATATGCCCCCCTTCTACCAAATGTTGATCCCCATCTAGTACAAAAACACTGCTCGCCATGACATTGCCATCTCCCGCTTGACTATTGATTGTGCTCCAGGAGGTGTTAGTATCCCATAATTGTGTCAAAGAACTGCGATCCTTCTGTAGATACTGAATCGTGCTTTTTCCAATCCCTGCAATAAGGGCCACTTCAATACTTCTAGATTTTATGAGGTCTTGACACCTATTCAATTCATCTAGAAACAAATTCACAAAAAAAACTTGCTGTTACTTGTGGTACGGTTCGGCTCGTTGGTTGTAACGGCAACAAGAAAAGACTGAGTATCCTCTCAGTCTGCATTGTATCTATAATGATTTAAAAATCTCACCCTGCTTGACTGGCAGAGTAAAACGGGCAAGCCAACGTCGTCGGAGAAATATATCAGACGGCTTACGGGCGCTTGCCGACGCGAACGGCAACATTATCGACATTTTCTATGTCGGGACCCCGCAAAGGCTCATTCAGGTCTTCATCTCTTCCTGCGCCCGTCAATTCGTCCCCATCATGGTGCTGGGTGATTCTGCTCTCGACGGCGGTGATGGTCCTCTTTATCCGCTGATGACGGCCAGAATACGCGCCATTTCCTCGGCGCTACGGCAGACCGGGTCGCCCGCTCCTCGGAATCGATCCTGGACATCACAGGGCGGTCGCGCCGCCATTATCCCTTGATCCGCGCAGAATATGCGTCCGCACCTATCGTGAATAGCCCCCCTTTGACAGATATACGATTATTCGTTATCCGGGGAGGCCGGACCGGCCGGGGTCATCAAGCCTTGAACGGCGCCGAAGAACGGACGAATGGACTTGATCATGCCGTAGCCCATCCTCACGACCGGGACAAATTTCTGGATCATGCCGAACAGCCGCAGGCCGCCGAGCAGCGAGCCCATCATCGGCAGGAATGCCGACACCTTGGCGTCCGGCTTGCGGGAGCGCGAACGGACGGACGGTTTGCGCGCGCCGCTTCTCCGATTGCCGAGACGGACGCCCGGAGCATGCGAACCGGCTCTGCGTTTGGGAGATCGGGAGCCTTGCTTCCCGGAAGAAGCGCGTGGGGGGGGGCTCCAGCGCTGGCAAGTACCAACCCGCCGCAATTAACGTCGGTGATGTAGCCGACGTAAGTCTCTCCGCTGTGCAGGGTGACGCAGACCGGATGGCCCTGAAGCTTCTTAGCCCGTGCGCGCATCTCATTCGATTGTGCCATGGAAGTTCACCTCGCTCACTGATTATAATTCAGTTTACGCCAGGGGCGGGCTGCATGCTTGTGCAAATGGGGCATGCGCATGCCGAAAATCGCTTGATGGGCTCGCCGTCACCGGGGCATTAGTCTGCTCCAAACGTTGGAAGCAAAACTAGCCGGACCGTTAGTTCGACCGGTTATTGTGTTCTTTTACCCATTCATGCAACACTTCAAAGATCAAACTCAGTGTCATTCCATATTCCGTAGTCTTATAACAGACTTTAGGCGGTATTTCTGGATATACCGTCCGTTCAACAAGACTGTCAGTAACCAATTCCTTCAACGCTTCTGACAGCACCTTTTGAGAAGTGCCGCTTATTTTCCTATGGAGCTCATAATTAGAGCTCATAATAACGCTATTCGGTTTCCAGAGCCGCTCTCAATAAGGTGCTTTCTTATTGCTTCTCTAAGACGACGTATACTTTGAGTAACGGTAAGGTAACCATTAGCTAATCATCGAAAACAATATATGGGATAAGGCAAATGCTAATCTTGATAGACAATCGACAGGAACGCCCCATCAGTACGCAGGGCCATTTCCACTGATTGGAAATATAAAGTGCCTCCTTTTGCGGGATGGCCCATTCTTTGATCTCGCATCTTTTTTTGCAAATAGAACAAGTGGATCGATCCCTCCAAATTGCACTTTTGCTTACTTTAATATTCTCTTTTAATTACAAAAAACGAACCCCGAATTGTTCCAGCTAGTTTTGACTTCTGCCTAGCAAACTTAAACTTCCCTTCTAGCTCCTTTGGTACCTCCATCCCCTCAGAAAGCTTAAACCCAACGGCCCGCTTCTTAGTGTCATCAACCGTATACATAACGTTGACCTCAAGACCATCCTCATAAAAGACGTAAGCAAATTTAATATTTTCCACTTGAAAACGTGACGTTTCTAAAGGTTTGGCCGCAAACTCAATATCACGCTCTTTCAGAACTCGGTTCACATAATCAAGGGTCTCCTGACTTTCACTAGCTGGCACAACCGTAAATTCATGCTTGTATTTGTTCATAAAGTAACGGGCTTCATTAGCACGCAAACCAGCAAGCGCTTCTACTACAGGTGAAGACTCTAAACCAACCGTAGACACATTATTAAAATCAACGATATAGGACATTTCCACATCTCCTTTTATCTCATTATTCCCCAAAAAACTTGCCGCTATTTCTGTTACGGTTCTGGCGCTCACAACTTACTGGTACACATAAATCGTCACCGATCCAAAGGAATATTCTCTCCAACTTCCTTCTGTCTGAGGGAACATTGGGCGTTGGGAAGCATGTCAACTTGAACTCAGTTAGGGTATAATCGGCAGCAACAAATAAGAATCAAATTCATCCCCTGTATATAGGGTAATGTCTGCATCCCATACCCTGTCATCCCCCGTCTGAGTCAGCAGTGCGCAGCCACTTTGATTCTGACTTCCAATTTCCAGGAGCAATCGGTTCCCTTTAGCTACAACAATTGCACTATCCCATATCTCAATATCCAAGCAATAGACTTCTCCTGGAACCAGCTTTTGAAACTCATCGAAGGTGTAATAAGGCTTATACTCCGTAGATAATTCATCATCAGTTTTACGTAAGGAAGCGCGCAGCCAGCCCTGGCTAATTGGAAATTTCTCTGTTAGTGCTCCTGAGTTAACGACCTCATTGCCTAGTGAGTCAAAATTTCGCAAAGATACGAAAATGTCCATATCATCTGTAGTTGACGATGCCCACAAACGGAGTTTGATAGGCCCGAGAATTTCTGTTTCGTTATCAAACGGATCGGTTTCAAACAGAACACGCTTTGAATTGTTTTCCTCTCTCGAGAATTCTTTCACCATAAAAGGCTTCGCCCAGTGCTTTGACTCGCACTCCTTATCGCCTTCATAGCAAAGCTGGGCCTTGGCTTGCGGAGGCTCTTGCGAAAGCAAATTCGAGCTTGCATCAAGGTAAAAGCGGGTCCATTGGGTGCGCTTAAGCGGATACTCGTTCTCGTAGCGCCATGTGTAGTTATTGCCTCCGCGAGGAATGGCAAGCTTTACTTTCGGTTCTCTCATTATGCCAGTATCGATTCCTTTAAGCCAATAATCCAGAAATTTTTTCTGCAGTTCCCGACCCTGAGCGGTGTAAAATGCACCAACATGGCTCCCGATATGTACTTCAAGCCACTTGTGCTCTGATACCGCATTCTGAAAACCCAGGAAATTTCCACGGGTATGCATTCCGGCGCTAAACCAGTTGCTTGCGGATAATAAAGGCACCTCTACTTTACTCAAATCAGAAAATCGATTCGTCCACGATTGATCACGTAATGGATTGTTTTTTACCATCTCCGGGAAATCAGTGCGATTGGCTTGCAATTGTTCTTCCGAGAATTTTCCATCGGGATTGTATTGATGCGCCAAAACTCCGTTCTTCCACCAGAATGAAAGAAAACCGTTCGCCTGGATTCCGCCCGGATAACAGAATTCTGCATAATAATCTACTGTACCTTCCCAAGGTATGATACAAGCTAAATGAGGAGGTTGTTCGGATGCCACGGCCCATTGACTCATAGCCAAATAGGAGATGCCCAGCAGTCCTATCTTTCCATTGCTCCATGGTTGCGTTCCAGCCCATTCGATTGCATCATAATAATCCTTCTTCAAAGAATTTGATAATATATCCAGCTTTCCTGGAGAATTACCGATACCACGTTCATCTACTCGCAAGACAGTATAGCCTTGCGGCACCCAAAATTCAGGATTTGGTGTTTCCCAACTAATTAAGGGCCCTTTATCCTGCGAGTGTGTATATTCTATTGCGATTGTTGGATTAGCAGGAGCAAATTGAGAGAAATGAAGATCCTTTCCATAAGGACACATCGTCATGATTACTGGAAAACTCCCATCCACATTAGGCTGATAAAGATTTGCGGCGAGATAATTCCCGTCTCTCATAGGAATCTGTACTTCTTTCCAAGTAAGTTCATAAAAGTGATTACTTCTTTCGTTAATGTCGATAGGTAATGGATTCATAGCTTGCCTCCATTTGATAGTTTTTCTTCAAACCAGTCAATCAATAAGCAGCGTGCTTCTGTATCCTGTTCAATCGCATTGTGAACTTTAGGTCTCTTTCTGATTTCTTGCAAGGGGTTCACTCCCTTCAATAATTATTCAGAAAAGTTTTAGTACACGTGTACTAAAATCAGTATATTCCTGCAAATACAGCAACTCAACTCTGGTCTTTATTGGGAATGGCACTCTTGGCTGAGGATTTTCGCAAATTATCTCTCGAATTCTTCCGTATTCTTAATCAAGCTACTTATTTCGGCTTGAAGGAACAATTTATGATATAATGCTTTTGATTTCAAGTGCATAGCACAAACGCTCTAAAGGAGATAGAAATGGATATTAATTTAAGGGATAAGATCCTTGAGACTTCAATTGAATTATTTAATAAAAAAGGATATGCATATGTAACATTGAGGGATATTTCCGATGCGTTAAATATAAGTCCTGGTAATTTGACATACTATTTCAAAAAAAAACATGATCTTATGATTGGTGTTATGGCAATGCAGTATGAAGAATACCAAAACTTAAATTTCTCAGCGGAGGTTTCTATCGAAGGGCTGAATCAGCAGTTTTTAATTCTTAATGCATTCCGTAAAAAATATTTCTTTTATTTCTCCAGTTTTACAGAATTGCCTAAGTTGTATCCGGAGATAGCTAAAATGCAAATTAAGGTTGTTAATGATTTCTATACGCTTTTTACCAACATATTTAAGGGGTTTGTTAATAAAGGAATTATGAAAGAAGAATTATATGCTGGGCAATATGAAGATTTGTCTATTTCTTTACTATCGATAAATATGTATGGTACACAGGAAATAATTCTTCTCCAAAAATTTCTTCCAAATCCAAAAAACATCTTGTCCATCCTATGGAGCCTTATACTGCCTCATCTAACCAAAGAAGGAATGGCCATGTATTGTCGGATAACGCAGGTTGATAAAACTATCCCCCCCAAGCTATGCTACAAGCCAGATCAATCGGATGGAAGCTTGGAAGGCTCAACATGAGGCCGCCAAGGCATCTACTTGTAGTGGCAAGTTTTTGAATAAGGACCATCCCGATAAAAGGATGGCCTTTAGGACCGCTAATCTACTATTTTAATTGCCTCGATATAAAGTTCGATTCTCACTTCATTCCCGACAACAATCCCGCCTTTTTCCAGATGCGAGTTGAATGTCAAGCCAAATTCATTGCGTTCGATACTGGCTGTTGAATGAAATCCTACACGTTCCCGGCCACGAGGGTCTTTATTTAGTCCTTCAAAAACGGTATGAAAAGTGATGGGTTTTGTTACTCCATGCAAAGTTAGATTGCCCGTAAGCTCATATTGCCTTTCGCCAGCAAGGACGCAGCTGGTGCTTTGAAACGTAATGGTTGGATACTTGGCTGCATGAAGGAAGTCGTCGCTCTTCAGGTGTTCATCTCGTTGCGATTGGCGAGTTGTGATACTATTTGCGTCTATGGAAGCTTGAATACCCATGGTTGTTAAATCATTGGGGTCAAAATTCAAGCTCGCTTGGAAATGCTCGAATACTCCTTTGATTCTATTAATCATTAAATGCGTTACCGAAAACTCAACGGAGCTGTGGTCCGCATCCACTTCCCAATTGATATTGCTCATAAATAAATTCCACCTCTATGATAAGATTTGAGAAAGGTCGCCCTATCTCCAAAACACTGCGCTATTCGCATGCTCCTAATATACAAAAACGCTACTGACAACGGGATGTCAGTAGCGTTTTAGCATTTTTTCGGCTTCCTCGTAAATCCGATTTCGGACTGTACAAGAAGCATGGGGCTGTCTCATAAGGGGCGGCCTTTTATTTCGTTGCACCTTAGAAGCTAACTATAAGGAGAGTTGATTTCTGCCTAAAAGTTTATTTCCGAGAATCAAGAATAAACATAGATGCATCTTGTCCCATGAATATTTTACTTCCATTATAAAAAGTTTTGGATTGAATATCTCTATACCCTATTTTAGTCATAATGTCAGCCAGCTCTTCTTGATGAAACCCGTTGTGAACTATATCTGAAACTACTTTTTCATTTTTATTAAAATCTACGATTAGTAAATGTCCTCCCTCATTTAGAACATCAAATAATCTGGATAAAACGAATTCAACATCATGAATATGGAGCAGAACCTGAGCCATAAAAATATAGTCCGCATGAAGATCCGATAGACCTTCCTTTTCAAAATCAAAGCATATTGTATCTGCATTATGAATATGAAGATCAGTAATTTTTTGCTTTATTTGATTAATCATGTTTTGTGAAGTATCCAGAAAAAGCATAGAATTAAAATCGTTTAACAAGTTCATTCCGACAAGACCCGTTCCACACCCAAAATCAATAGCATTCTTACTATTAGCGTCAACTACATATTCACGAATGGCATCAGATGATGCCTTTGCAATTTGAATTCTTTCCGAAGTGTCATATATATTCGCTATCATTTCAAACTTATCCGTATTTCCCATAATTACCTCCCCAATCCGCCTTAATAAAATCCTGAATACAACCATATAGAATGATATTCTATCAAGCATTAGCATTTAGTCCACATTCTTATTCATGCTTATGGAAAAACAAAACCTCTGTATGAATGGAGGAGACAACCTTGGGGTGGTTCATGTACACCTTCTTCACGATTCGTCTTTGTCGAAATAATCATCTGGCAAATGTAGTTCTCGCAAACAGCCGATAAATTTTTCTCTGAAATTCGGATTTCTTCTATATTCCGGCCATACCGCCTTATAGTAAGGTAGCAACTTCTCATGTGGAATAATGTCCCAGTATAAAATCAAGTTATTCAGAACCTGCGGGCCGCCCCCCATCAGCATCTGTTCAATGATCTGCCAGCTTCCCAGCTTGTTTTCGCAATTGCGCGCGGCATAGATGGCAGTAGTTTGCATTGTGGGGTCCGCGTGACACAAGAAAGGCGCAAAGTTCTGGAGCGTAATCGCACCGTAATCTTCCAAGATATACCCTGCATAACGCAACGTTTCCGGGTCGCGAATCCTGTCAAGCCTTTGCAAGATCACTAGAATAAACTCCGTTAAATCCTCAGTTTTACTGGAAGCGTGCAGAATCTGTAAAGCTTGCAGAAAATCCTCATGTTCATCCGATTGCAACAGCTCCAGAAGATATTTTCTACCCGTGTCAAAGGAAGTTTTGCAGATGAGCCAAATGGCTGTGGTCCGATTTTTGGGGCTTTGCTCCGCAATATTTTTCAAAAAAGCAAGGGTTAGCTGAGAGACCTTCTTAAACTTGAACATTCCATCAAGCGCTTTGACTTGGATTTCTTCGTTTGGAGCGCTCTGATAAATCTGGATCAGTGCATTCTCATCACCCGGCATTCGACTGCCAAACCACCCGATATCATAATCCAGAATAATTTCATCCAGCCAGCGCTCGTACCAATCCAGAAAGCTGCCTTCATAGACAAAGAAAAAAGGATGATCGGGATGAAAATCGGAGGTGTACACAATCCTCCCCCTATATTTCCCTTCAAGTACGAGATACATGTCGTATTCGCAGCCTTGGGTACCTATGCACAACATGCCGCCCAACACCTGATTACAGGTATCGTCGTATTCCTCATCGGGAATGTGCTCGTCCCTGGTCAGGGGCTCAATCAGATGGTTCCATTCCTCTTTGGTCATCCCGGGATGCAGAACGGATTTGGCAAGGAGTGCCTGGCGCTCGGTATAGGAAGCTGCCTTTTCAATCGGATAAATCCCATAATAGGGGCCGGCGCCTCCGTTGCCGATTTTCGTTAAAAACAGCGCGTAAGGCTCAGGAAGTGTGACATGATTGTGGACTTGCCAGTCCGCCAGCTCTTTTGCTGTAAGCTTCTCTTTAACCCTATATTGATGTGAGGATGCTCCAAACACCGAGAAATCCGCGTCTTTGCGCATGGCTTGACTCAGTTTGTTTTTTATTCGATCCAGTTGCGTTTCTTTCTTCCCAAACCACATATTTGAACCCTCCTGTTGACCATGGCCAGGTTTCCTTTGTTTGCTTATCCAGCAATTTTATTATTTTTTCTATGGGTCGTACCTCTTTAAAATGATATGTATCTTTAATTAATCTTTCATTGTAGCTTCTATTAAGGTCCCCTGGACCACCTTAGATTACCATACAAAAAATGCATATGAAAGGAATCCATATGGGGGCCAACACGAATTTGTTAGGATACGGAAACTTGGCAAATTTAATGACAAAGAACGTGATCATTTTTATTCTTGTTAGAAAGTGATGGTGTGGGCTAGCCCCCTTTGACCACTCAATGGGGGCTTAAAGTTCACAGGGACACGATTATTCGTTATCTGGCGTGGCCGGACTGGCCGGGGGCATCAAGCCTTTAACGGCGCCGAGAAACGGACGAATGGACTTGATCATACCGTAGCCCATCTTCACGACCGGGACAAATTTCTGGATCATGCCGAACAGCCGCAGGCCGCCGCCGAGCATACTGCCAAGCCCTCCTGCGCCTGCAGTGGAGCCGCCAAGGCCGCCTAACAGCGAGCCCATCATCGGCAGGAATGCCGACACCTTGGCGTCCGGCTTGCGGGATCGCGAACGGCCAGACGGCTTACGCGCGCCGCTTTTCCGGTTGCCGAGACGGACGCCCGGGGCATGCGCACCAGCTCTGCGTTTGAGAGATCGGGAGTCTTGCTTCCCGGAAGAAGCGCGTGGGGGGACTCCGGCGCTGGCAAGTACTAACCCGCCATAATTAGCGTCGGTGATGTAGCCGACGTAAGTCTCTCCGCTGTGCAGGGTGACACAGACCGGACGGCCCTGAAACTTCTTAGCCCGTGCACGCATCTCTTTCGATTGTGCCATGGAAGTTCACCTCGCTCACTGATTATAATTCAGTTTACGCCAGGGGCGGGCTGCGTGCTTGTGCGAATGGGACATACGCACGCCAAAAACCGCTTGATGATTAGGCATTTTACAACTCTCCCTCAAGAAACGCGAACGCCCTTACTCCGCCGCTTCCGCCAGCCATGCTCGCATAGCCGGAGACTCCGCCCGATTCAAACGTAGGGCGATTTCGGTATTGATCTCATCCGGCGGCATAACCTCGACAAGGACACATACAGACTCTCGCGGTTGATTCAAGGCAAACGCGCCTTCATCATCGAGCATTTGCATCGCCAGCTCCATGGCCTTCAGCCTCGAATCAAATTCACGCTTCCATTCATCAGCTTCAAGCTCCGCAATAGAAGGACGCCTCATAAACAATTGTTTAACATCATCGAAGTCCTCATCCCTGAAACAACAATAGGGTGAATCGGTATAGGACCATTTGATGAGTTCCGCAATCGTTGACCCCGGCGTGTCACTTTCGTCTCCTTGCCTGGCCGCTTCCCTCTCCAAGGCCTCCCATGACCAGGCGGAGATGCTTGGCGCATGTCCCTCTCCAGAAGTGAATAGCGTGCAGTAATAGTAACGTTCACCATTTTCAAAAAGAGTGCGAAAGGACGTCCTAGCCACATCAGCAATTTCTGCCGCCAGCGCCTGTATTTCATGCGTCGGTTCCATGACAATCGCCCCTTAGCCCTATAAAATATATATCTTATTTCCATTATAAAAATTGTTCGTCCTAAATCTACCTACTTTTCGCCTGAATCCTGGAAATGTGTGCGATTAAGGTTCTAATTCAAGGTGCATCTTGGCTTCCGCCTCATCCCATGGCACCGAGTAACCCGCCCCTTTGGCGCAAAAGATAGAGGAGGATGTATACAGTGGGTCTGCCTCTTTGCGGTAGCCCATCCGCTCTATGACTTCCTCCGTATTATGGCAGCGGTCGTAGCCGCTGAACACGCAGCGGATACTGCCTCGTCCATGCGTAAAGGATGCAAATTCGGCACTGTAGTTCATGAAAGTCGATACAGGCACCCTGCCCGTGACCACCGCTTGCGTTCCGGTTGTCTGCGGCGGATTAAAAGTACCTGAAGCACGCTGAATATCGGACAGCACCCTGCCCATTTCATCGATAGCGACCTTGATTTTAAAATCGTAAAAGGGCTCCAGCAGCACGTTGTCCGCCTTCTCCAGACCCTGCCGTAGTGCTCGAAAGGCAGCCTCACGAAAATCGCCGCCATGGGTATGTTCTTTGTGCGCGCGGCCCCTCAGCAGCGTAATGTTCACGTCGGTGACCGGCATGCCGGTCAGCAGTCCGTGATGCTCCCGTTCATAGAGGTGATTCCGAATCAGATTCTGATAGCTGATATTCAGTTCATCGGCATGACACCTGCTATCGAACATGATGCCGTTGCCCCTTGCTCCCGGTTCAATCAGCAAATGCACTTCCGCATAATGCCTGAGCGGTTCGAAGTGGCCGTACCCTTTCACAGCCGATTGAATCGTTTCCTTATACAGGATTTCCGGTTGTCCAAAAGAGATAGCAAAGCCAAACCGCTCTCTAACAAGCTGCTCTAGCACTTCCAGTTGAATCAATCCCATGACGCGGATAGAAATCTCCTGCAATTTCTCATCCCAAACGACGTTCAGGGACGGCTCCTCCGCCTCCAGCGTGCGAAAAGTACCGAGCACCTTCTGTACATGTATCGAATTGTCGAATAATACCTTCGATTGTAACGTCGGCTCCGAGTCGTAAGCTAACTTGTCTGATATCGACCCAAGGCCTTGTCCGGCTTCGGCGGCGGACAAGCCGGCAACCGCAAACAAATCGCCAGCTTCCACTTGTTCCACCGGCTGCGACTTAAGGCCGTTAAACAAGAAGAGCCGCGTAACTTTTTCGTCATATTGAACCCCGCCGCTCTCGTAACTAAGCTGTTCTCTCACCTTCAGCCGACCACCCAGCGCCTTAATGAACGTGAGTCTCGCTCCGCCTGCATCGTGCCGAATTTTATAAACCCGCCCCTGGAACGAAGCATTCCCATCATAAGTGGTTGTCGTCAGCAGATGCAGCTGATCCAGAAATTCAATGACGCCTGTATCCTGAAGCGCAGAGCCGTAAGCACAGGGGAAGAGAAGACCCGCCGCTATCATCCTCTGCAAAGCCTCCAGCCAGAAGCCGCAATCCTCTCTCCCCTCTAGGAATGCTTCCAGCAAAGCTTCGTCCCGCTCCGCCATGTCCTCCCGCAGCGGCTCGCCGACTATGCCGTCAGCGAAGCTCTGTGTAATGCAGCATACTTCCCCCGTCAACTGCTGACGGATATCCGCCTCGGTTCTGCCTACATCCGCGCCGATCCGATCCGTCTTGTTGATAAAGAAGAACGTCGGAATCCGATGCTTGCGCAGCAGCTGCCAGACCGTCTCAGTATGGCCCTGAACACCTTCAACTGCGCTTACAATCAGGATGGCATAATCAATGACCTGAATCGCCCGCTCCATCTCCGGGGAGAAATCGACGTGTCCGGGTGTGTCTATTAAATAATAGCTGTCTCCTTTATATTCTATTACCGCCTGATCTGCGAACACCGTAATACCCCTTGCCCGCTCGATGTCGTGGCTGTCCAGAAACGCATCCTGATGATCCACCCGCCCCCGCGACCGGATACTGTTCGTATGGTACAGCAGCTGTTCCGCAAAAGTTGTCTTACCTGCGTCCACATGGGCGAACAGGCCAATCGTTAGTCGCTTCATAGAATCCCACTTTCAACGCTTCTTGTTAATACTGCTCATTTTATTAAAGCATAGAAATCGGGAGAGTGGGTAGGAGTTGGTTTTGAGATAGGATCTTTTTTCATAGACAGAGGATAAAGGCAACGAGTTACATTTATGTTGAGTGATTTCTCCAGATTATAAAATATAATTAATATACTATTAAAGGAAACTCCCTTCGAATCTACTCCAACTTGGAGAACTTCGCCTAACCATCATTCCCGACCTTATTATTGTTATAATCGTAAATAATTGACATCGTTTTATTTGCCACTTCACTACCGAGTGAGGCATACAATTTCTTATCGCCAATCACATAAAATTCTTCTTTAGCTCGCGTCGCTGCAACATTCATCATATTGGGATCAGAGACAGCCCATCTTGCTGCCCCACTGCTATCAGAGTCCGCTCCAAGAACAAAGTAGACGACTTTGGCTTCTTTCCCTTGAAAAGTATGAACTGTACCAATATTCGTTGTCTTCCCGTTTTCTCGTTTTGTGAATTTAATTTCATCTAAAACCTGGGCAAGCTTATAAGCCACATTTCTAAATGGGGTGATCACATAGATTTCATCCGCTAAATCCGGATCTTCCTGCAAACGTTTATCAATCATTCTTTTCAATAAGTCAGCTTGTTCCTTAACAAATTTATCATTTGCTTTACCGGTTGAATCATACCATTGTGATTTCCCTTGTGCCTCATCTGCTGATTTACCTTGTACCATCAACCCCTCATACGAAATTTCATTTGAAATCGTAAACATCGGATAGTTCGAGCGTCTGTGTACCCAAAGGGGTATGCCAATCCATTCATCCTCATTTTTTTGGAAACCATACTGACTTGTGGCATCCACAATGGTTTGAGTAGACGCATCAGCAGAAACAAATTTCTCATCGACTTCATAGTGTCTTCCAATTAAGGTTAAAACATTTGAACCTAGCGTCATTACGGGTTTTATTTGTGATGGATCCCCAACGACCATAACCTTTTTACTTCTAAAAATGGCACCAACACTAGCTTGTGGCAGTGCTTGACCCGCCTCGTCTATAAACAGATTACCTATTGAATCTTCATTAAGATTTTTAAACATTCGACCAAAACTAGCAAAAGTAGTGCTGACAACGGGGATCGTGAAATTCAACCAATTCCATGATTCTGAAATTAGCTGCTGTCCATTCTCTTTTCCCAAGTGTTCAGACTGCCTATTCCAAATAATTCTCGCGGCTTTTAAATTCCTTCTGTTTTCATACAGGAATTGCTTTCTAGCTTTTAAAGCTGAAATAAATAGCTCTGATTGTAATTTACGGAATTTCACTGTAAACCATGGATTAGACTTTTGCAGCTCATCATACGATTGTGAAAAATCTGGTACCTTAATGCCACTTTGATACTTGAGTTTTTCTAACAATACAATTTCTCGTTCCACTTTTTTAAAACCATTTTGTTGTTTGATCATCCATCGATCGAAGTTAGCTCTTGTGTCCTGAGTTTGTTTTTGAACATACTCACTTTTCGCAACATTTTCCCTTGACCTATTTTCGAGTCGCCTACGGTCATTTAACCATTTCGTTTTTTGTTTAGATAGATCATTTAAATGATCATTCGCATTATTCAGATCTTTGAAGTACTGCTCAACTTTTGCCTTATTAAATATTTTCTGAAGCCACAAAAAACTTGGCTTTTGAGAAGTAACTACGTCACAATTCCTTTTAGCTTGAGCTTGTAGATCAATTAGGTTTTCTATCTCAACAGAAGCATTTGACCAATCCTCTTGGAGATTTTCAATTTCTTGTCCCAGTCTTTCTAGTTCACGTCTCGCTTCTTCTTCCTGTGAGATTAAATCTGTTCGTTTCTTTTTTTCTTCTTGTTCAAATGCACACATTTGCTCTTTATGCTTGGTTTTTAATTTTCGAAGAGCATACATTTTCTCGCTATAGTCTTGCATTTTATCTCTTTCGATTTTTAATTCAGCATACAGACGGGAGAATTCTTGATATACACTTTCACCTGTATTCGCTTGATCATGATCCTCTAAATCTTTTTCGATTGCTTCAATGGTTAAAAGTAACTTGTTCATGTTTGTTGACGCGCCGCCCTCTAACGAGAACACACCCCAATTTTCCTCATGTAAAAACTCACTTTTAATCTCGCGATTCTGTCCAAAACCTTCACTGGTTAATTTAGAATTGGAAACCTCTTTAAAATAATCTGCTTCATCTAGTAGCTTTTGAAAATCGCCCGCAATCGTTTCTTTCTTTGGTAACTCCTTAACAATATTTTGGACCGCCCCATTGTTTGAACTTGCAACAACAATGTTTTTATCTGAAATGGAATGTGGTAAAACACCAAGCTTAAAATCTTTCCAATAAACCAGACTCCCTTTAATCCTTTTATCAGAAAGCTGCATAATTTCCGTTGCCTGTTGTACGACTAAATCAGCAAAAATATCTTTTAACAGTGTTGTTTTCCCTGTTCCTGGCGGGCCATTGACACTACGAATATCATTTTTATCATTTAAAGCAAGATTCACCGCAACCTGCTGCATAAATGAAAGCGCGAAACCAGGATTACTTGGGAACCGCCCGAGCGGATAGAACCTAGGTTGTAAAATAGTTGTCTCGAAAATTCGGGGGTTAAAATGAACGGACTCTTTATTGCCATCCAGATTGTGCCTATGTCCCGAAAAGCCATTAAAATATCGATCCAAATTTTTATTAGTGATTGTCTTTGCTTTGTTCAGATCTTCAATAAAGAACGAATGTAGATTTACATCTCCGTTATCCAGGTTTTTCACAAATGCATAGCGGAAATTTTCTGCGGAAATATGATATTTATGAAAAAGCTCAGAGATGGTGGTATGAAAACCTTCTTCAAATTTGCTGTTTAAATCTTCTCTAAATACGTTTTCAACTTTCAAAAAATCTTTCGGTAATTCACCATGTTGGCGGATATAACCACTCATTGTATAAAACAATTTGTCTGCTAGAAAATTCAATTCGTTATCAAAATAGATAGAGAAGGTGAATTTGTCAGATTTACTAACTTCCTCGTAGGTTTTAGCAATCTTGTATTTCTCCCTCAATAGTTCAACAACTTCTTGAAAATCAAAAATATCGAAATATAATGCTAAGCCCGATTTCTTAAAGAACTTATCTGATACATCTTGTTGTTCTTTTTGCTTCATTAAAAAGTCTGAAAAGAACTGATTCCAATCCTCTTCCATTGTATGTATGAGCTTTAGCGATTTGTCTTTTTTATTAATAGAACCTTCGGATAACTGCTCGATCGTAATCCAAGCATTTAAAATATCTTGCCGTTTATTCATGAGTCTCCCCCCATTATCATCTGTAATTACTATTATAAAGCTCTCACCCTGTCATCTAAAGACAAAAAGAAAAGCTCCCCAACTTAGAGAGCTTACCAATGTACCATTCAATTATATAAGATTTCACTGCTTTTAACAGTGTATTGTATTCCATTCTTATTCCAGCTCTGTCTTTGAGTTAATCTTAATGACATTGTGCATGTGCAGGTTTACTAAATGCTTGTCATTTCCTGTTGTTATTATTTTTCAGAACGCCCAACGAAGCGCTGAATATCTTCCCCAATCAAGGCCAGCGCATCTCTCCAGAACTCTGGTGAACGCACATCGATACCCATTAACTGCCCGGCATCTGCAACCATGGTGGTGCTGCTGGCGGCCAAGAAGGCTTGAAATTGCTCGGCGAATCCGCCTTCACGTTTCTTATACTGCGCGAATAGCCCTTTAGAGAACAACAGCCCAAACGAATACGGGAAATTCAGAAACTCATTGCCTGTCATATAATAACCAGCCTTGCTAACCCACTGGTAGGAATGAATAGAATCCGGGTCAATACTGCTTCCATAGGCCGCAGACATGGCATCCTGCATCAGGCTGTTCAGTTCTTCCACCGTTAGCGAGCCTGATTTCCTATGCTCATAAAGCTGGCTTTCAAACAGATAACGGGCATAGAAATCAACGATATAATAACCGGCATCCGAGAGGCTCCGCTCCAGGATCGGCAAGACTTCTCCTTCCGATGCACTCAGCAGTAACTCTTGATTAATCAGACCCTCACAAAAGATCGACGCCGTCTCGGCAATCGGAATCGGATAATCTATATTGACCATAGTCTTTCCGGCAAGACAGCTGCTATGGTAGGCATGACCAATCTCATGCGCCAGTACACCAACATCCATATAGCTCCCGGTGAAGCTGGTTATAATCCGGCTCTCTTGGATTGGTGCGATATCAATGCACATGCCAAAGTTCCCTTTTCCTGCCCGTGACTCCGCATCGATCCATCTGGAGATGAACACCTTGCGGGCGAACGCACCCAGTTCTGTACTGAACGAGTTAAACCCGGCAACAATAAGCTCTTGTGCCTCCGGGTAGCTAATTTTGACGGAAGAATCCTCGCCAACCGGAGCAAAGATATCATGGAAAGGGAGCGGTCCTGCGTGTCCCAGAAGCTTTGCTTTGTGAAGATAATACTGATGAAAGGCAGGCAGGCTCTCCTTAATCGCTTGCAGCATTGCTTCCAGCGTCTCCTGATCCATACGTGAGGTCTCCAGTACTTTATGCAGCGGCGATTTGTACCCTCTTAGCTCATAGATTCCTATCGCCTCTCCACACACCGCATTAAGACAAGCTGCACTCTGTTCGGCAACACTGCGGCAAGCCTTGGCTTCCGCTTCATATGCCGCCTGCCTAACCTGAGAATCATGGTCGTACACCAGATTGCGCAGCTCCGTCAAAAACAGCTGATGCGCTGCCCCTTTCATCTCCACCTCTACACGCAAGGTAGACTGTATCTTCATGTACAGCCTCTCCCACGCTTTGGCGCCGGTAAGCTGCATCCGGGCAATGACTGCCTCAGCTTCTTCACTGAGCAAATACCTTGACTGCTGCTGCAGCTGACGCAAATAAAAAGCATGCCGACCCACATACTCACCCGAACCAATAATAGTATCAAGCTCTTCCCCACTCATGCTTGCCAGCCATTTGCTGAAACTTGCTAGAGCTTCTTCGGAACCCGCGGCCATTTCTTCCAATACATCCATCTGATTTGCAGCTTCTGTATTCCCGTTGTCAATGCTGAATACCAGCTCTGCATAGCTGAATAAGCACAGATACACGCTCCTGAATGCATTATATTGCCTAAGAAAATCTTCCGTTAGAATCGCAGCCTTCTCTTGAGTGTGTAAATGAAGCTTTGCCCTCGCACCAAGTTTATCTGCAAGCTCTGCTGCATGTTTATAATCCTTTTGATATTTCTCCGACTGGAATGAGGAATACAGACTCTCCAAGTCCCATGTTAAGTTCATCGCCGTTAATCTCCTTATCGTAAACACAAGCGATGCTATACGTATCCCGGCAACCGGCCATATCGGACGTATAGCAGGCTGCGTTATATTTTATTGGGATAATTCGAATATTGTATTCTGCGGCTAAGACTTACATGTTTCCACCTCTTCCGGTACTATGTTAAGCAAAGTTAATGTCAAGTATAACACGCCCACTTATTCCCTAATATGTGATAAGTCGCTGACCAATCTTCTTCTTCACTCACACCAAAAAGCCCCGCATCCGCAGGACTCGTCTCATTTTATCTTATTCATACCCCTATGCGGTGATGGTCAGACCATCAGGTACTCCGCATTCTTTTCGCATTCTCGTCGCATTCAGCGCACTTGGTCGGCGGCCCCAATCCGAGAATTCGTAAGCGTACATCCTCTTTTCTGTTCAAGCTTACTGCAATAGCTTACGCAATAGGAGTACCATTAGGTATTTCAATATCCGGCTTCAATAGAATGACATCTCCTTTTTCCGGAACGCCTCCCAAAACTAATACCTCCGATTTGAATCCTGCAATACGCCGAGGAGGAAAATTAACGATCGCTATAATTTGCTTCCCTACCAATTCTTCAGCCTTATACCGCTTAGTTATTTGTGCGCTTGAGGATTTCATCCCGATCTCCGGTCCAAAATCAATCTTAAGCTTTATCGCAGGAATCTTTGCTTCTTCAAAAAACTCCGCTTCCTTAATCGTTCCGACACGAATATCTAGTGCTGCAAAATCATCGATCGTTGCCAACGTTTTGCCTCCTCCACTAAAGTCTTTAACCGCTCACGAAAATATCTCTCACGCTTTCCGGCAGAACTTAATGAGTTCCGCTCGGTGTTGCGTTTTACTGCGCTGGGCGGAACGGCTGCAGGAGTCGAATCCCTTCCTCAATGGATCCCTCCATCAGTTCTAAGAGCTGGGGCACCAGTTCCTGCATCCGGGGGGCGCTCAGGTGCCGATCGAGGGCATCCCGGTTTTCCCAGCGCTCGTAGATGATGAATGTGCCAGGCTGGCCTTCTACCTCGTGAGCCTCGTAGTCAATGTTGCCCAGGTCGTTGCGCGACGGGGTGACAGCAGCAGTCATGAATGCCTTCATCTCGGCTTCTCTCCCTGCCTTAGCTCTCGCCTCCCAGAGTACAGTAACGTAAGGGTTCTTTGTATCGTTCATACTAATTCCTCCTAATTTATAAATACTTCGTATTTTTTGCTTTACCGTTTTCTCAAATGGGGGAATTCCCCGTTTATGCTTGAAATTCCAGTGTATCAATGGCTTAGTTTAATGCTGTTATAATCGTCCAAAAGAACGATTAAAGCCTTGGCCCCCAAGAACATCTTGACGAACCACATCTAAACGACGTGTTTGGTATTCACCCAAAGCTTTTGTTATCGAATTCGGATACTGTTTAATGGAGTCCATAATGGCAACCGTATCATCAAGTGAGTCATTAAAGCCTGCGCCAGTCATTGGTGACATGGTATGAGCTGCATCGCCGATGATGGCTATTCTTCCTTTTGACAATATATTAGGGATGTATTCATTAACAGGTGCCCCGATTAAACTGCGGTCCTTAATCGCGATTTGCAAAATTGCATCATCTTCTTTATTCCAATTTGCTTGGCTGGTTTGTGATAGTTCTTCCAGTAGCGAATCCGGAATATCTCCACCGTATAAGGAATGCTGGGCAACCCCGTCCTTTAACACCCCTAACTCAGACAGCAATTGATTATGCGAATGATCAAACCAGCAAAAACCTATCCATCGCTGGCCAGGATTGGTCCCCCCCTCTATACCTGGCATCACCGCAGTTGTCAGTGTACCGGCAGCACTATTGTTGAAATAAGCGCTCGAAAGTTGCCGTTTTTTCCAGTCTTTCTTTGGCAGCAGCTCTTCGCCCACCTTCCCTACCCAAACCAGATAGCCAGCATAATCTGCAAATGGTTTATCAGGGTCTAAATAGCGGCGGACAATACTGCGATATCCATCTGCGCCAATTAAAAAATCACCTTTAAACGTCTTCTCCTCTTCACTGGTAGCCCAAGCAGATGATTCATTTTGCCCAACACTAACAATTCGTGTATTGTGCTGAAGGGTAATACCACGTTCTTTAGCAACCGCATTGCGCAAACGTTCTTGAATGGCTGACCAAGCTTCAACATTGTTGTTACCATTGGATGCCAAGTGTCTTAATTCTCGTTCAATTTCACTATTACTATAAGGCTTTGTGTGTAAACGAATAAAAGCACCATTTCTTAATGATGAATCTGCACGTTCAAGAATGGTAACTGTATAACCAGAACGAGATAACGCAAGCCCCATCATTAGACCACCTAAAGATCCACCTACAATAATGGCATGTTCAAACTTGTTTTGTGGCATATTTCATTCCCCCATTTTAGCTTTCTGTGCAAGAGGATTCGTTAAAATGCCCGTTACTGCAGTTTCATCTGGCTGCGGAGCATCCGGTCGAGGAGTTTGTCTGGGAGAATACGGACCAGTCGGGTCAGCAGTGCCGAATCGCGACCGACCGTATAGCGGGTGCGTGGCTTTCTTTCGTGGATTGCGCGTGATATCACTGCTGCCACTTTCTCAGGGCGGATACCGTCCTTTGCCCACGTTTCAGCCTGAGCCTTCACGGCGTCAAAAAGACGATCATGGCGTCGGTGCTGGTCCGGCGTCATCAACTTGGCCAGCCGCTCCGCTGTTGTAATCCCTTGCTCCGACAGGCCAGTGCTGACACCACCCGGAGTGATCATGATAACCTTGAATCCAAACGAGGACATCTCCCTGCGAAGACTGTCATTGATCGCTTCCATCGCATACTTCGCAGCCGAGTAAATTCCGAATCCGGGCATGGAGACCTTGCCGCCAACGGAGCCGATATTGACCACGCGTCCGCCGCTGTTCAATAACGCCGGGGTGAGTGCCTGAATAACCGCGACCTGTCCGATCACGCTGACTTCGATCTGGCGGCGCAATTCATCAAGCGGAACCATCTCGAGAGGCGCATTAACGGCGATGCCGGCATTGTTAACCACTGCCCGCAAAGGGCGACCAAGCGGATCTTTCTCCACCCGTTCGGCCAGCGTCTTTAGTGTGTCGATATTGGTAACATCGACGATCACCGGCTCGATATTTTTGCGTTTGATTTTGTCGGCGTCTTCCTGACGACGAACCCCCGCCAAAACGTGAAATCCTTCAGCGGCGAGCTGCTCCGCGGTAGCCCTACCGATACCGCTGGACGTACCTGTGACGACGACCAGTTCTTGAGTTTTGAATGACATAGTAACCCTCCTAGGTTTGATAAGATATGGATCACGATATAGCACCGCTATACTGGTATTATAGCACCGCTATACAAAGTTGTATATAGCGGTGCTATATATTTTCTAAAGTGTTGCCCTGCGGTCTGAACATCGTTTTAGTGGGTGTTGCGTGATGCACTCGGCGTACCACATTTCACTTATCACACAACACAATCCAAGAGAACTAATGCTCGCATCCTCCAAACATAAAAAGATCGCCATCCTCTGGAGGTCCAGGTTGGATAGGCGATCTTTCTTATGCGTCTTCTAAATTGGGGCTTTGCCTGGAGTCTCCAGGCTCTGTCATCGAATCCCTCATTTTGAATCGGCGTTCGGCCTTTGGATCAAAATGATCTGCATTACGCTTTCCCGAATGAGGTCAACGACGTCGGGTTGGGGTGGGGGTGCCTTACGAATCTGGGCCGTCACATAGAGCCAAGAGGCCGTATTGGCGGAAGCCCAGACCAGATCTGCCGCAGCCTTGGCTGACACAGCCAGTTTGCCTTCGGCGGCGACTCCCTGAATATTTTGCACTAGTGCTTGGTACGAATGATCTGCCGCCTCGATATGGGCGCCCTCGAGCAACCGCCCCATCATCGCCGCATAAATCCGAGGACGGGCTGCCGCGAAGCGGACATAGTCATCCCATCCTTGACGAAGAGCCATCTCTGGAATGGTGGACTCCACTGCGGCAATCTTGCTTTCAAATAACTGTTTGAATGCTTCCACTATAGCTGCACTTAGAAGTCCATCGGCATTTCCAAAATGGTGGTAGAGTGTAGGAGCCGTAACCTGCGCGATCGCAGTTACGGCTCGCGTCGAAAATTGGGCTCCACCCTCCTCTTCGAGTACCTTAAGAGCAGCTGCCAATATTTTGTCATATGTGTTCATACGTCCATTATAGCAGTGCTATATTCGTATGTCCATGACGAAGGTTGTACGTCTGTGACCATTATCCCTGTAGCCAAAAAAGGTACTGAGCATTTTTCTTTCAGATTAACTTCCTCATTGTACAGAAGAGATGGAGCTACTGTTGTGGATATTTTAGGTTTGGCAGAGCCAAACCTAGTAGTGAAATCGCAATAATATAGTTCGCCCTACTTGTGATAAGGTTCACCCCGATTAATCTTCACCGCCCGGTAAATCTGCTCTACCAGAACCAATCGCATCAGTTGATGCGGCAAGGTCATCCTTCCGAAGCTCAGCTTCTGCTGGGCACGGCGGAGGACTTCGTCAGAAAGGCCGTGACTGCCGCCAATGACGAAGACAACATGGCTTGTACCGTAGGTGCCGAGCTTGTCCAGTTCCTCTGCGAGTTCTTCCGAGCTCCACAGTTTGCCGTCGATGGCGAGTACAATGACGTGTGCTTCGCTTTTCACATGGGCTAGGATACGCTCGCCCTCTCGCTCCTTGACCTGTCGAACCTCCGCCTCGCTCAGTGTATCGGGAGCCTTTTCGTCCGCTACCTCGATCATTTGGAACTTGATGTATGGCCCTAGCCGTTTAGCATATTCCTGAATGCCCATGACCAAATACTTCTCTTTTAACTTGCCAACACCTATAAGCTGAATAAACAAATTCCATACCCCTATCTATGTCGAATGATAATGTAAAATCGCATTTACGATCCCTAACATGAAAAAATACCTTTAACATAGTTATTTTAGCACCTGATGCGCCTCTTACCTATCTATTTCCTCTCCACTACGAGCCTATTCCCTGTTCAGGTCATAGCGGATTATCCATTACGCTCTTCACAATGAAATGCCTATCCGTTTCGTATTCATCAAGACTCTGCATTAGCATCTGTCGATATTGGCTGATTTGTTCCGCTGTCGCTGACTCCCGTAATGATTCAAACAATGCTGTACATTTCTTGAAATTACGATCGTTACCCGACTGATCGGCTAGTTGCATCGCCCGCACAGTAAGTCCCACTGCATCCTGTAATCTATCGTACTCCCGATAGTACAAAGCCAAGTGATAGCAGTAGCTATAATAGTAAGATATGTTCTCTGCGTCTTCATAACTCCCGAATTCATCAATCTGCTCTGCAAACGTATGTAAAATATCCCCTACATCCAAATGATACATAAGCGCTGCCTGTAATATGGTATTCAGCCCCGGTAATATTTCCTCTAGATTATCCTGCAAAAAGGCTACGTATTCCTCGACAAGCTCTATATTTCCAGACAAAATATCTACTGCATATAAATTAGTTTTGGCTAAAAACCTGAATTCCTCGACAACCTGAATGTCTTCTTCCTCTAAATCCTCCATCCACCCCAGCTCAGCATACTTATAGATGCACTCCCTTGCCTGCTCATATGCACCCTGGTTCTGGTGAGCCATTCCACACATCAGGTGACTGAAACCAAAATAGTATATCAACGGACGTTCTAAATTGACATGCGGGATGGATAATTTCATTGCTTTATGATACTGCCGTTCTTCATAGATACGCTGTACACATTGGTACAAAATATCCGCCGTCTCCATCACCTTTTTCCAATTTTCAAAAGCCACAGCCATCTCTAACATTTCAACAATGATGTCCGGTTTAAGTGATTTCAGGATAGAAGTTCTCAAGAGTAGCCCCTCCTTGTATTTCCATTCATAACCAATTGTATAGAAAGTGAAAAAGGAGGTCAATATAAATAGTACTTAAAAGTACAGTTTTATATGTATTTATTTTGTATAAGATGGTCTGTAACGATATTCTCTCCTCTTCTAACCTTAAGTGGAGGTGATTACATGAGTTTACCAGAAAGTGTCGGAAACCGAATACGGGAGCTAAGAAAAGCTAAAGGATGGACACAGGAACAACTGGCAGAAGCAGCAGGACTTCATTACAGTTACATTGGTGGAGTAGAACGTGGAGATCGAAATATTTCATTGGAGACGTTGGAAAAAATAATTCTAGCATTAAACGTTCCAGCCTTTGAACTTTTTCAATTCGATGAAAATACGGATCGAAAACAGATCATAAATGAACTTATGTTACTCATAAATTCAAGAGAAACAACAGAGCTCGAAATTCTTACTACTATAACAAAAAATATTGTTGCTTTAGTTGAGTTACAACAAAAAAGAATTGAATAATTCTTTTCTACCTGACTTTTACACTTCATCTTCCATAAGCTTGTTATGAGGTGGTTAATATGACAAAATTACGGAATTCGGTTGGAGAAAGAATTAGAACGATTCGGAAGGCTAAGGGACTAACACAGCAACAACTTGCGGAACTTTCAGGATTAGATGATGCATATATTGGATCGGTAGAGCGTGGCGAAAGAAACTTTTCGATTGATACCTTGGAGAAAGTGTTAACTGCCTTAAACGTGTCTATCAGTGAATTAATGTTTTCCAAAGAACATATGACTGAAGACGAAACTATTCGGCAAGAGGCGATAGATGAGTTTGTTGCGTTGACCAGCAGATTGAATGAGGAGCAAATCGGCATTCTCAGACGGGTTAGTAAAGAAGTTTCACGTGCGTTTGAGTAAGGCCATATCATCTCAGAAAAGCTTAATTACAACCAAAAAAGAGCACCGCACAGGTGCCCTCCATAAATCTTCACAAAAATACTCAAGCGTACAACATAGAAAAGCTCACTTCATGTCCCAGTTGCTTTAGATAATTATAAATCTGCGAACGATGATGGAATACATGGGTCACGGTCTCAATCTGCCATTGGACCTGCAAATGTCCATGCTCCATATAGAAAGCTTTCGTCGAACGGTTCAGATAATCGTCTTCGCTAAGCGAAAGAATGTAAGCCTTATAAGCCTCGAAGTTTTCCCTGAAAGCCGCAGCTAAGCGCTCGGGATCTTCCACCCCGGACAGGCTGGTTTCAATGCTTCCCACTTCACCCTCAGACTTCTCCTGCATTATCGCAAGATCCGAAGCAGGAATAAGCACAAAGTGATGCACTAACTCCAGCAGCGAACGGAAATTATCCTGTGGACGAAAGCTCCAATCCTCTGGACGTATTTTACGGATTAAGGCTTCCCCTGTCCGTACTCCGGTCTCCAGCTCATTCAGCAAATGATCGCGAACTTGCAGTGTTCCACTCATATTCACATCTCTCCTTTGCCATTCTTATTCATATTTTGAGTATAGCCGAAGCCTCTGGGCGTGTATTGTAAAAATCGGACAACTTCCGTAAATCCTTAGCCGCGGTAAGCGGGGAATCTCCATAAAACCTGCGAAAATCACGGATTAGATGCGCTTGATCGAAAAAGCTGTGCTTCAATGCCAGCTCCGTCCAATCCAGACCCCCGCCGCCTTTGATACTGTGCAGAACGCTCTGGAAGCGGACGACTTCACTGAACTTTTTGGGGCTGATTCCGATCCACTGCCCAAACTTGCGGTTAAGCTGTCTTTCACTGATCGCCTCACACTCCGCAAGCTCCTTAACCCCCACACTCCCGCCGCTCACAAAGATGCGATGCAGCAAGTTTTTCATCAGGTCACAATCGCTTATCCTACGGCGCAGCAGAAGCTGGTTAAGATACTCATCCATTATGCGCACCCGTTCATTGAAATTCTGCGCTTCCATAATGCGCTCACCTATCACAGCGATGCTTTCGGGCCAGAGATCTTCCAAGCGATAATTACCACCTGTAAACAAATGAGTCGGCATACCGTGAAAATAATGTGCCCCACCGGGAAAAAATCGCACCGCAAAAATGCGTGTCTCGGACCCTGCTTGTCTGGCAGACACAAACGGTTGCGTAAATGTCCCACAGTACGAGAGTTCCTGACGCTTACTCACCGGGTCGTATTCAAATAGAATATCCGTACAGCCGTCAGGTAATACCCGCTCCATGGTTTCTTCATGCGGCAAGCTTAACAAAGCGGTGTCTTCGCACGAAGCTGCTAGATTCTCTTCTACCACCCTATTAGCCGGACCGGACTCCCAATAACAGGCCACGTAAGCTTTTAGCACAGCAGACGGCTTTTGTTCGATATAATACGTGGAGAGATCACTTCCATTGACTTGAAGCGGACGAAATAGTGAATGCAGCAAAGGGTCCATCCATCGTTCACTCCTGTCTCAGTACGTGGTGGGAATAAATATAGCTCTATGTATGGGGTATTTTTGCAAAAATTCTGGTATACAAAAAGGACGTTTCTGCCCGAAACGCCCGTGCTTGTTTTTAGACGACCAAAAACTCTGCTTTGTTCTCACATTCCTTGCACTTCACTGGAGGGTCCCAATCCGAAAATTTCGTTTCCTTGAGATCGACGACATCCGGTGCATCCTCGTATTCATCGACGAACATATCAATTGCCAGTTCCACATGCTCTTTACATACCACGTACATTCCAATTGCATCCCTTTCTGTTTGAAGCTCTTCCTGTTGTAAGTGTGCCAAAACTGCCTTCTTTTGTTCTACCACACTTGACGCGGAAAGGAAAGGGCTTGCTTTTTACCCCAAACGTCTGGTTGTAAAAATAAGAAAATTAGTGACATTAAGGTCCTCGTGAAAATGGGGATATTTCTCCAACATTTCGGCAGAAGGCTTGGGTTCGATCATCCCTTCCAACAGCAAACCCGCCTCAATAATGGTCTGTACATAGCTGCTCAGCGTACGGTGAAAGTACAAAATTTTTTCTTCCTGATCATAAGGGATCGCTTGCTCCAATGGGCCTTCGTTGAAATATTGATCCACTTTCCAATACAGCTTTTTTCCAGTCTCATCCTTCACCCAACCACTCTGCGGCGTCTGAAAGCACGGATGCAGAATAGAAAAAATAAAGCGGCCCCCTGGAACTAATAATCGCTGCATTTCGGCAATCGCCTGCTCATAATGGGCCAAGTCCTGTATGACCATATTGGACACGATCAGATCAAAGCTCTGGTCCCCGAACATCTCCAGCTTTTCCAGATTGCCATGGTGATATGTAATTCCCAACGCTGACGGCGTCCGCTCTTTGGCTAGCCTCAGCATCTCTGTCGAGTAATCGACAGCCTCTACCAACGCACCCGCCCTGGCCATTTTACGGCTTAGATAGCCTTCGCCACAGCCGGCATCCAGCACTTTTTTGCCCCCGAGAGGTCCCATACAGGCTTGTAATGCCGGGTTTAGCAGTACTTCGCGAGATCGATCTCCTTCCTCCGTGTACTTGGCAGTAAAGTTTCCTGCATGCATATCCCAGCGTCGAATGGCCTCTTCCGTGTCCCACTTATTCATATTCATCTCCTTCTTTCTTTTGTATTTACAAATCCGATGCTATACTACAATCCACGTAGGGCCATAGATTCTACACTCATTTCTGTATTTTTTCAATAATAACGCTTACAAAATTAAAATATCTAATTAACACATGATTTTTACATGAATTATACAGGTATTCCATATTCAAATAGTGTGGTAGTGTTTTATTGGAAAGCGCTTTCAAAAATAACTTTGTAAAGGGGCCTGTTATGTTAAAACGAAGACCCGTTTCATTGCTGTCGTTGACGCTTGCCATTACCCTGTTGTTATCTACGTTCGCATCCGTTGCCGCTGCTGCCGAATCTGACGGACAAGCACCACAAGCTGCGGCTGCGAGCAGCATGCAATCGTATGTGGAAGCCATGCAGCCTGGATGGAATTTAGGAAATTCTCTGGATGCTGTGGGGGCGGATGAGACAGCCTGGGGCAATCCGCGCATTACCCAGGCGTTGATCCAGCAAATTGCCGCCCAAGGATACAAAAGTATTCGTATTCCCGTCACCTGGGATAAGCACATTGGAGCAGCACCAAACTATACCGTTGAGTCTGCCTACATGAACCGTGTGGAAGAGGTTGTTCGCTGGGCACTGGATGCTAATCTGTACGTCATGATCAATGTCCATCATGATTCATGGACGTGGGTAAGCAATATGGAGCCCAAACATGATGAGGTGCTGGCTCGCTATAACGCATTATGGACACAAATTGCCCCACGCTTTAAAGACCAGCCTAACAAGCTGATGTTCGAAAGTATTAACGAACCCCGTTTCTCCGAAGGAGGGACTACGGATGAAGCGAAAATGAATCAGATGCTCCAAGAACTGAATGTATCCTTCCACAAAATTGTCCGCGCCTCTGGCGGTAAGAATGCCACTCGTCCCCTTGTTCTGCCTGGCTTGGACACCTCACCTGCTCAGGCCAAAATCAACGAGCTGTACAACACGATAACCAAGCTGAATGATCCCAATCTGATTGCCACCGTCCACTATTATGGTTATTGGCCTTTCAGTGTAAATATTGCGGGCCATACTACTTTTGATAAAGATACTAAAAACGATATCATCCAAACCTTTGATAACGTCTATAACACCTTTGTAGCCAAAGGTATTCCGGTTATTGTAGGTGAATTCGGTCTACTCGGCTTCGATAAAAATACAGGCGTTATTGAACAAGGCGAAAAGCTGAAATTCTTCGAGTATTTAACCTATTACATGAAAGAGAAGAAAATAACAGGTATGCTCTGGGATAATGGCCAGCATTTTAACCGCACAACGTACAAATGGTCTGATCCTGAACTCTTTAATGTTATTAAAGCCAGTCTAAAAGGGCGTTCCTCCAATGCAGACCGTGATCTCATTCACTTGAAGAAAGGCACCTCTGCTCAGGACACCAAGGTCACCTTAAACCTGAATGGCAATCAGCTGAAAACACTCAGTGTGGGCAGTAAGCAACTAACACAGAGCACCGACTATACGCTGAGCGGAGATACATTAACCTTAAAAGCCAGCTTGCTCACCAGCCTGACCACTTCCGGTAAATATGGGGAGAATGCCGTCATTACCGCTAAGTTTAACAAGGGGGCAGACTGGAACTTCAAAGTAGTCGTGTATGATACCCCAAAATTAAGCGCTGTCGAAGGGACTACACAAGCCTTTACCATTCCAACAGAATTCCACGGTAGCCAGCTCGCCACGATGGAAGCCGTTTATACCAATGGTGGCAATGCCGGTCCACAGGATTGGACGCCTTATAAAGAGTTTGGCAATACTTTTGCCCCTGCCTATGATGCCAATGGCATCAAGCTGCTACCTGAATTTTTTAATAGTGTAAAAGATGGTGAAGTCACGCTGAAGTTCCATTTTTGGAGCGGCGATGTGGTGACATACAAGATCACCAAGAGCGGAACCCGTGTAACGGGAACGACATCCTAATCAAAGGCTCAGCAGAAGATCGAAAAAAGGCGTTCCCGGAAATGAGCCGGTGAACGCCTTTTTTTATAGTTAAGCCTATAAGTTACCTTAGCCTTCCGGCTTATCTGTTAATTTTAACATCACCGTTTCTTCCTTGCCTGCCCGGTAAAAAGTAACTTTCAGCTCATCGCCAATCTTCTTGTTATCGTACAAGTAGCGACGTAAATCAAGGGTAGAGTTAATCGGTTCGCTATCAAACGCTGTAATGACATCGTTCAGCTTCAAGCCACCCTCCTTGGCAGGACCATGGGCCTCCAGAACGACTGCCCCATTTTTCACGCTGTCCGGCAACTTGAGCTCCTTGCGCTGAGTTTCATCCAGCGGTGCATATTCATTGTTGAGGTCCACCGTGTATACCCCCAGATAAGGGCGGGTGATCTTGCCGTCCTCAACCAGTTCATTCACCGTCTTCATTACCTCATTGGCGGGAATGGCGAAACCAAGTCCCTCAACACCAGTATCAGCGATTTTCATCGTATTGATGCCAATCACACGTCCGTCCAGATCGACCAGCGCTCCGCCGCTGTTTCCCTCATTAATCGCCGCATCGGTCTGGATCACATGCTGCTCCCAGTCATATACGCCATCCTGGTTAATGGAAATCGGAATGATGCGATTCGTATAACTCACAATACCGGAGGTAAGCGTGTCTCCCAGGCCAAGCGGATTGCCAATAGCAATGACCGTCTCACCCAGACGAAGTTTACTGGAGTCGCCGATATCCGCTACCGTGCTAATGCCTTTATCGTCAACTGCGAGTACAGCGATATCACTAATGCGATCCTTTCCGATCAGCTTTGCCTCTTTTCTGACACCGTCTACCGTTACAATATCCAGATCATCTGATCCTTCGACCACATGGTTATTCGTCATAATGAAGGCTTTGCCCGAACTCACTCGGAAAATGACACCCGATCCAAGTGCGGATTGTTCCGTGCTTTTACCATCTTCCTCTTTCAGATTCACGATGCTGACGACGGCTGGGCGCACCTTGGCTGCCGCCTGCACAATCCGATCATACGGATCACCCGCTGCTTGCCGCAAGGGATAGTGACTGGCTCCGGTTACCGCCGTAGTGGAGGGCAGGCCTGTAATAAAGCTGAACAGAAGCACAGCAACCACTGCACTGACTGCACCGCTAATGACAGCAGCTTGCACCGGACTTACTCCACGCTTCCTGTGTGGCCAACGTCCACGTCCTCCACGGCGCGCCTTAAATGCCATTTTTTTAGCCGCACGTGTGGATACCTTTGTTGAATAAAAATCGTCCTCAAACAAGCCCATGCTAATCCTCTCCCCTTCGTTGTCATGCACCGACACTCACTAAAAAATTAGGGCTATTCGGGCTTGCGCCAACCTATGCTACAGAGAACCTGCTCCGTTGAACATCTCAAATGGATTGAATATCCCTTATCATCGGAATCCAGCAACCAATCGTTCCGGCCTACTTATTAATCACCACAAATGGTGCCTTCCTAAGCAACCGAATCTCATAAATTAGCATACACGCCGAATCTGACCCCGAATAGAGGAAAAAAGAGGAATGATTTCCAAACCAATGGACTACAATAGTAACAAGTCTTCTATTCTATTACAAAATGATCGTCTCATAGAGACGTTCTGGCCTGTTCCCGTCCGCTTAAAGCTGCCTATACTTTCGATGAGAGCCTTCCTTCAGAAGGCTTTCCGTTGTTAGCTTTATTGTATCACAGCACCCAACAAAACCACAGGCAGAACCAAGCTCATTGCACGCCATTTCTAAAATATTTTTACAGGAGGAATATATGATGAATTCACATCGTTCGGCTATGGATGAAGTTCGCATGGCTGCCAAGCTTGCGGATTTGAAAGACGAGCATTACCGCAATACACTGGCGCTAAGTACATTGATTGAACTACTGGTGGACAAAGGCGTAGTGACCCGTGAAGAGGTAGAACGCAAAGCCGCCGAGCTGGACAGCTTTATGACTCACTTACCTTATCCCAAGGTGTAGGACGATCATAGTACGTATCGCACAATCGAAATTCACTGTCCTTGTAAAAACAGCCGCGGTCTTCCATCGCCCCACGTACAGTCAACTTCGCAAGTTCCATCATATTGTGGTCGCGGCTCAAATGTGCCAAATACGTTCGCTTCGTACGTCCTGTCAATAGCTCGCTAAGAATCGCGCCCGCCATCTCATTGGATAAATGACCGATATCACTGAGAATACGGCGCTTGATGTTCCACGGATAACGACCCATACGCAGCATTTCCACATCATGATTAGACTCCAGCACCAATACATCCGCGTCTGATATCGCCTGTTTCACTTTGTCGCTGACATAGCCAAGATCGGTCGCTACACTGAGCTTCTCTGCCCCATCATAAAAGCTATATCCTACAGGCTCAGCCGCATCATGGGATATGCCAAAAGACTCCACGCGTAATGACTCAAATTCCCGCGTTGCGCCTGTCTCCAATATTCTGCGGTTATCGTCTGCAATTTGCCCAACAGCATTGCTGATGGCAAACCATGTCTTCTCGTTAGCATATATAGGTAAATTATATTTACGCGCCATGGCGCCTAGTCCTTTAACATGATCGGAATGCTCATGCGTGACCAAAATACCATCCAACTCTTCTCCGCTCAGATCGCGTTCTTTCAGCAATTCGTCAATACGCTTCGCGCTGAGACCTGCGTCGATGAGCAATGTCGTGTCTTCGTTCCGCACAACGGTAGCGTTGCCGGTCGAACCGCTCGACAGCACGGTAAATGAAATCCCCATATCTGTTCAAGACCCTTCTGTATGTTCTGTCTTTGGACTAATGACATCTCCGTTCATCTGCACATAGTACACACCTTTCCCGTTGTCCATCATAAACCGCCACACGGGGGCAGCCACCTGGCTATCGGAGTTAAAGGTCTGTCCGTAATAACCGAGCCGGATATCCTTCACAATCGAGTCGCGCGGCAAATAACCGTCAATCAGCCTTGCCAGTGCTTTGGACGCAGGCAGCATTTTCTTTGCCTCATCCGAAGGCTGGAGATCGACCTTAATTTTGCGATACCCTGTAATTTTCTGATTGCTGTAAAACAGAGCCAGCTTCACATTAAATAGCGGCCACTTGCCCTGAACCAACGGATGGAGCACAAAAGCATCTGCTTGTCCGGATGCCAACTCCTCCTGAACATCCAGCGGATCATACTGAAAGTTATCGATATCCTTGATTTGTGGCTCCAATGCCTCAACTAGCGCGTCATGGGTGAATACCAGTTTGCTGTCCACCGGCTTCACCAGCTGCACACGATCATCCTTTTCTCCACTATGAACGTATGTGTAAGAAAGTTTAGGCAGCTGCGGGGTATCACCGGGAATCGGAGCCAGCACCTGAATGCTTTTCTCTTCCATTAAACGCTGCGTATTTTCATCCAATGAAGTAAAATCCAAATTCGGCCCTGCCGTTTCCTGCGCATCATGCCACAATTGGTAACCCAATACCACATTGAGCAGCAAAAATGTACAAATCAATACGTTTTTGGCGCGGCTCCAATCCATTCCCGTTCCCCCTTCCTGTCACCTCTTTGTCTCCCGGTCTGGCTTCGTTTGTGTTGCGTTGGATGCTATCGTTACAGGAACAGCATGAATCTCAGCAACAGAACCGTCACTGAGCGTAACGCGCCACTCAGGAGAAAGCTTCAATCCATCATTAATCAGCTCCGGCTGATATACAGGAGTCAGTTCTCTAATCGTCTTCCCTTTGCCTACAGTCTCCAGTTGCTTTTTCAAGGGCTCGCCGCCCGGCAGCATAACCTTCTTTGAGGATTGTTCTCCTCCCTTGAGATACAGCAACGAACGTTCATAGACAGAAGCCGTTTCCTGCTGGATTTGCAGCGAAATCGTACCAAAGCGGAACGATGGTGTGTCCAGCACTGGATAAGCACCATAATACTGCTGAAACATCACAGTTGTACGATTTTCATCACTGCTCTTCAATTTCAGCTGATACGAAGCATCCCAACCACCATGCTGATTCACAAAATCAACCGCGGCCAGCACATCCCTAATCGGACTGCTTCCACCCGCCCCCGGCGCACTGGGATCGGTATAGCTCATCCATCGTTGCTCCTGCTTGATTTGCAGACTACGCTTGCTGTCCGTATAAATTTGGGAGCCGTCCTTTTCCTGAATATTGCGCGTAATCCCCGGATCGAAAAACAAATTCCGCTGCATTTGCTCCGTCGTAAACAACCCGGCATACACCACAGGCTGTGTAGTTTCCAGGTCATTCACGGGAATGTAGTACTGATTATCCACCAGCTCGTACAACGGGGCATTTTTACCGAAATTCACATGCTGCCGGATGTCCTCTACCGTCATATCGAACTGGTTCGCCTCATACACCACATCGCCTCTGGCACTGAAAAAGAGCGCGTGCGGCTTGGCATTCTTTTCATCTATATAGATCCAGATGCGGTTAATCGTCTCTCCCTGAAACACCGAATCCGGCGTCAGACGCATGACCCGCTCCAGTAATGAAACCGGGACCCCGCCTGAAAAAGATAATTCGATGCCTTCATTTTCGCTGCGAATCCGCGCCCAGTCTGCCGATTGAATACTTCGACGTTGAAAGTTGTTAAAGCTTCGGCTTTCCAGCCGTGTATAAATTAAATCGTAAAAAGTAACACCCGGATAAAAAACGGTATGCTTCTTCTCACCTTGGTGAATGAGCATTTTATCAGGAAACACGAGGTTCTCAATCTTTTTCTCCTGTCCCATGCTTTCGGTTTTGACATAGTTCGTTTCTGAAGTGAGTACAGAATCACTGCCCGGAAGGCGGTAAATCAAAAAATAAGTCTGTATCAGGCTGGAAGCAACCAGCAAAATAAGCGTCCAGGACTTCAAACGTTCCTTCACTGTGCTTCCCTCCCTTCACTCGACATGGGTAGCGTAAAGGTCGTACAGGTTCCCTGACCATATTCCGACTCCAGAAAAATCTGGCCCCCATGCGCCTTTACAATTTCCCGGGCAATCGAAAGTCCCAACCCCGTGCCGCCCATATTGCGCGATCTCGCCTTGTCTACACGATAAAACCGTTCAAAAATCCGGTCCAGATCTTTTTTGGGAATACCAATCCCGGTGTCCTGTACCGAAATGGATAGCATCCCCTCACTATTGCGGCGAGCTTCAATCCGAATACTCCCGCCATCTGGCGTATATTTCAGCGCATTGGACATCAGGTTGTCCAACACCTGCTCAATTTGGTCCCGGTCGATCACGACCTTACCGATTCCCTGCTCTACGAACATCCCTGAGCGAATGTGCTTTTGCTTCATTTGAAAAGAAAACCGATCTGCGACCTCGTCCAGCATCTCCATCACATCTGCAGGCTGCATCCGCAAAGGTGCCTCATTGGAATCGAGCCGTGACAGATGCAGCAAATCCGTAACCAACCGGATCATACGCTCTGTCTCGTTGCGGATCACGCCCACGAAACGCTCCGCGAGCTGCGGTTCAGCCATCGCGCCGTCATCCAGCGCCTCAGCATAGCTGCGGATGGTCGTCAACGGAGTGCGCAGCTCATGTGATACATTCGCTACGAATTCCCGCCGTGTCGTCTCCATCTCCTCCTGCTCCGTCACGTCTTGGAGTACGGCAATCGTTCCCGTAATGCCAAATTCCCGCCGATGAATCGGCGTGAATGTCACACGGATGACGATGGGTTCATCCTGACCGGCTGGCTCCAGCTGCAAGAGCGTGGAGGCCGAAGAGCCGCTATACAGGGCCTCGGTTTCCTCCGGGTCGATCCCCAGCAGTACCGCGATATGCCTGCCGGTCATTTCGTTTTCGTTTACGCCCAGCATGGCGCTGGCCCGACGGTTGACCAGAATGACCCGGCCATTGTCATCAGTAGCGACCACACCGTCGCTCATATTGGTCAAGATGGAGGAGAGCTTCTCCTTCTCCTCTTCATTTTGGGACAGCGCCTCACGCAGACGGCCTGTCATATAGTTAAAGGCCACGCTGAGCCTGCCGATCTCGTCATCACCAAATACAGGCATCTGCTGGTCGAATTTGCCCTCGGCAACCTCCGTTGCATGACGTGTCATCACCTTAATCGGGTGCGTAATCGTGTGGGCCAATACCACGCCCAGCACAGCCGTCAACGCGAGCGCAATGAGCATACCTGAAAGAAACACATTGTTAATGCGTTTCATCGTATCGTAGAGCTCGCTCATCGAAGCGGCGATGTACACCGCGCCGACAATCTTGCCTTGGCTGATAACAGGCTTGGCGACGACCTTCTTGCGGACATTATCCTCGTCCACCATGTATTCCTCGTTATCACGGATACCTTGGAGTGCGCGGCTGACCACTGTCTGCGTGTTTTTGCGTCCGACATAATCGGCGTGTGAACCCTGAGAAGTAATTAACACTTTACCGCTGGCATCCAGCACCTGAATTTCCGCGCCGCTGAAATCAAACAAATTATTCACGCGTGCACGCAGGCTTTCCACGCTGTCTTCTTCCATTTTGCCGTCACTGCCACTCAGATCCTGCTCCGCCAGCACGGACAGCATCTCCGCCCGTGCTTGCAAATCCTGCGTAAAATTACTCGTGAGAGAGTTCTTCATCGAGCTGACAAAGTAGACCCCAATCAGCTGCATAGCCACCAAGATAAGCAGCACATAGATAATAATCAGCTTTGCATGAATGGTACGAAAGAAAGACAGCCATCTCATGCCCGCAGGCCACCTTTGCCCCCGCTCACAATATATCCAAGACCACGGCGTGTCAGGATGGTCTCCGGCTTGCTCGGGTTCTCCTCAATCTTCTCGCGCAACCTCCGAATGGTCACATCCACTGTCCGCACATCCCCGTAGTATTCGAAGCCCCACACCGCCTGGAGTAAATGCTCCCGCGTCATGACTTTTCCGGCATTCTTCGCCATGTAGTGCAATAGCTCATACTCACGGTGCGTCAGGTCAAGCGGTGTTCCGTTTTTGTAAGCTGTATACATATCCGTATCAAAAAAGAGGTCGCCCACGCGCAGCCCCTGCTTATCCTCCTGCGGTCGGCTTTCCGACGCGCCTGCCCCGCCGCGTTGCTGTCTGCGCATCTGTGCCTTCACCCGTGCCAGCAATTCCCGTGTGCTGAACGGTTTTGTCACATAATCGTCCGCGCCCAGCTCCAGCCCCAGCACTTTGTCGATTTCGCCGTCCTTGGCGGTCAGCATAATAATCGGCGTCTGGAGCTGATGCCCACGTACCTCGCGGCATACGTCCATGCCATCCATGCCCGGTAGCATCAGATCCAGCAGAATCAGGTCAGGCTGCTGCTTGACCGCGATATCCACCGCGCTGATTCCATCGAAGGCGCAAATCACCTGGTAGCCCTCTTTTTCCAAATTAAATTTTAAAATATCAGCGATTGGCTGTTCATCATCCACTACCAGAATCGTTCCCTGCATATAGCGTTCACCTCTCTTCACGGATCATAATTTATAATTAACTTACGTTTGTCAGTACCTATAAGATGTTTATTCTATTCTATCATACCCGTAAGCCATTCCATTACTTCTCTAGACCCTTTTCTTTAAGCAGAAAAAAACCATGCCTGCACCTAATGTTAAGCATGCAGAAAAACATGGCCTTTCCCTTTGATTCTCATAAATCATGTAACTCTCGATATAAACATCCAATCTATCTTAAATACGTCATTGGATTGCGTGGCGTATTATCTTTACGAATTTCAAAATGCAGATGCGTTCCGGTCGAGCGTCCTGTGTTCCCCATGACTCCAATCGATTCGCCTTGCTGAACCACCTGTCCTACATGAACGCCAATGCTGCTCAAATGCCCGTACACGGTTTGGTAGCCGTTGCCATGATCGATCATAATAACATTGCCGTATCCATTCTGCTGACCTGCAAATGATACCACGCCTTCATCTGATGCGTGAATGTCAGCACTACCGACCAAGTCCACACCCTCATGCATACGTCCCCAACGTGCGCCAAAGCTACTCGACATCGATGCGCCGGACACCGGCCAAGCGAACTGTCCTGAGCCTTCTCCCACGACCTTCGTTCCTCTAAGAACCACCTCAGTAACAGACGGCTGCAGCACCTTTTGACCGAGCCATTCCTCTTGCACGACCTCACCGTTCTCCTTGGTCAAACGATAGTCCATCTCTTTAAGACCTGCTTGTCCCGGTCTGACCACTTTGGTAACTCCTGCCTTCAGTTCATCGCTCTGGCGAATCTCAACCTCAGGCTCGATGGCAATCTGTTCGACGACCTTCTCTACTGTTCGCACCGTAACCGGAGCCTTCGGAGCAGTAAGCTTCAATTCGTCCCCAATTTGCAAATACAGCTCACGCGAGCCAGGGTTGTTCTGCTTAATCTCCCAAGCGGTCATATTAAATTTAGTTGCAATCGACGACAAAGAATCGCCTTCTTGCACTGTATACGTGATAGGAGCCTCACGCCCCTCAGTCAACACTTTGACTGCTTCTGCCTCCGTCAGCACCTTGTTCGGGTCTGCTTTCACAGGCTCGTACGCGATTTTCTCACGGATACCGGCAGACTCCAGCCATGCTTTAGGGGTTTTAGTACTAGCACTCGCATGGCTGCTGCCCACGGATGTTTTGCGAACCAGCCCCTTGATGCCTGTAGATGTACCCTCACCCACAGGTGTGTACTTCTTCTGTACTTGTTTTAAAGCCGCTTGTGCAGTCGCTTTGTCCTTTACAATGCCAACCGTCTGACCGTTGACCTTCACTTCTACCCCTTTGGCATACGCTGTCAGCATACCGTCCAGCTTCTTCAGCGTGGCCGCGCTGTCGATATCCGCTTTATATGCCTTCTCAATGCCTGTCGTTACCGCGCTCGTATTGAGCACCATATCGACGCCGGGATACTTGTCCTTATATTGTTTGCTCTTCGTTGCGTACAGCTGTTTAAGTTGTTGCTCATTCAAGATATTCCCGACCTCGACGCCTTTTACATACACTTTATAATAAGGAACTGTGTTAGCCCCGACATACTGATTACTCGCAAAAATAAGACTGCCTGCAATCACCACACCGCCTGCCGTCCAGCTCAACCATTTTCTCCGACCGCTCCACCACTTTGCTATTTTCCCCGCTTCCACAGCAGGCTTGTCTGCAACGTTTGAGTCTGCATTCCTGCTGTCTGGTGAATCCTGCTCCCTCAAAACCTTCATGACTCTCTCCTTTTCAGCATATCTTATCTCTATATAAATGCGTTCGTTATTGGTCTTTCACATTATGAACCTAGCCTGTATTCACAAGCATCTATGATATTAGTCGCTATCTACCATTGCATAGTTGCGTAAAAGGTTTCAAAAATTTAACCTTTTCACAACACTGTTTACTTTAACATAGCCTTTACAAAGAATTCAACTACACTCCAATTCCTTCCTGACACGCAAAAAAATCCGCGCATGGCGCGGATTCTATAGTCCTATTTTGAGCATAAACATTTCCCATGAATTCATCGTTTATTATTCAAGATTTTGCAAAATACTCATTTAAGCAAATCCATCAGCTTGTTATATTCCTCTTTGGTCAAATACTTCGCAAGCACCTGCTGAATATCCTGAAGCTCCTGCTCGGTGAGACCGCCTTCCATCGCAGCTGATATTTTCTGCATCTCCTCCGGCGGCAGCTTATTCATCAGAATCGCAAAAATTTCCTGCTTCTGTGCCGCTGGTAAGTTGTTCTTCTTCTCCGTCAAATGGTCGGGCGTAATCACTAAATCATGGCCTTCAATACTCGTTTCGGGTGTAGCTGTACCTTCTGCCTGCTTCCGTGACTCGTTGCCTGATGTTCCGGCCGACGTGGCCCCCTCCTGAGATACCTTGCCATTGGCTACGCCACCAGCCTCACTCCCGCTTTCTTCTAAGCCCTGTCCCATGACAGGCAACGCATCATCAGGCGGTGTTACACTTCCCGAGCCACTTCCCGTCGTCTTGTTCTTCCCCGTGTTTGTGCTTTGGTCCGTACCCGCACTGCCTTTTAGCCAACCCAATCCCCATATGGGCTGATGATCGAGCTGAATGTTAAACTGCCGCAGCAGCGATTGAACATAAGCATTAACGACTACACCTGTCACTGCCAGCGTTAGTGCGCTAACCAACACCACCGTCATTCCTTTTTTGAGCAGCCATCCAAGCCACCTCATATCCCGTTACCTCCTTATACGCATCCTGCCATGTGTGTATCATCATGAAGTGCATATAGATCAGTATTGACGAGATATGACGATTTTTAACCCATGGAATATGTAAAACTAGCACAATTCAATAGAAGATGCCACATTCTGATTGAATCAGCGCGTACGACGCACCCAGAAACGGAAAATGTCACTGCGGACATAATCCAGAGAATACAGCACCTGCCTGTTCATTTCATCATAGTGAAGCTGCTTCAATAGTAATACCGTGGCGTGCGGATGCTTCAGCAGACGTGTCATATGTGCGTCGTCATAGTTTGGAACGGTAAGCTCGGAATACGCTCCGACGATTCGCACCCCCGCCTTGAACTCAAGACTCTGAAAAAGCGAGCCTGAAAAAGAGTCACCTTCCAGAATGGGACCGGCTAATTTCTCTGGCATCCAGTTTATAGAGTGGGCTACAGCCTCTCCGTTGGCAGTTCGTGTACGCTCTAGGGCAATCATGGGCTCATTTTCGGAAAATCTCATCTGTTCGGCAATATCAGGAGGGCAAACCGAAATTCTCTGAATGGATTCCAGCTGCTCGTCTTCCCGTAACCCTGCCGAACGAATCATGTCCCCGATGCTGTACAGGCGGTCCAGCGAGCTTGGAATACTCGGCAGCGGACAAGTAGCAAACGTGCCACTCCCGTGTTTTACTAGTAGCTTACCTTCCGATTCCAGTTGGCGAATAGCTCCCCTTAGCGTCGTACGCGAGACACGAAACGATTGGGAAAGTGCAGTTTCCGACGGCAGCCGATCCCCCGGACCCATTTGATTAACCTTCATATATTCTTCTATAAGCTGCTTTATGTTCTCTTGTTTTGTTGACACCGTCCGAAGCCCAGCCTTTCTATTGTGTTAAGCCATATAAATCGGATTCGTAAAAGCAATCATCATCACGCAGTCTTCCATGCAGCCGTAAAGCTCGGCTCTTATCCAGCCCTTTCCTAGCGGATCTTGCAATGACAGCGTATATTCTCCTGTGTGAGCAGGGACCTGGATCTCGGAGCATATTCCATGACTACTTGTCAGCAGAAGACGAAGATTCTGAGGCTTGAGGTTATAATGGGATGCTCTTGCTTCCACATCCAATTGAACCGTCACCGATAGTGAATCCTCTACAGTCAGCTCTATACATTCGCCGATGTGATAACGATTTTCTTTGCCCTTAATCTGTGCCCACATCGTCAGTAACGGTCCCATCGTAACTGACACTGAACCGTGGCGAATCGCATCAACTGCCCGGCCTGCTAAACCTTCTCGCTCTTCTGCTTCATCATGAACACCCAAATACGTAACAGCCGGAAGCGCATCATCTGGTTTAGATACATGCCAGTCCCGACCGCTTACCGCAGTGATGCGATACCCCTGATTCAACAAATCGGTCCACATGGCAAACGCCCGCTGGCTATCCCGCTTAATAGATGGCATAAGCGTTGACCAGACCTCTATATAATCCACCTCATGCCAATCCTGAATCGTGTATTCCCAAAAGCACCCCGTGCAGATCGGACTTCCGATCCTGAACGGATGGGCAATCCCTGCAATGCCTCCCTGCTCATGCACCTGCCGAATCCCCTCATGGATGTCATCTGGTCCCAGCACACGCCAGTCGATAAAGCGGTCAACCCCAAGCGTCAGCATGTGCCCGTAAAAGGTCGTCCACTCCATCCCTGAAATGATGGGGAGACCGAACTGCCGCTGAACCCGTTCCTGATCCGCAAGTGCCGATTGCGTGTTGTGATCCGTCATAGCGATACATTCAAGCCCGAGATTGGCTGCACTTTGGGCCAGCTCCTCCAGTGTTTGCTTGCCGTCGCTGTGAAGCGTATGGGTGTGAAGCTCAGCTGGAATCCATTTAAGCATATGCTGCTTCCTCCCCCAATACATGAATTTGGTAGGCAAGCGTCTCGGTCACAACGGCATGCAGACTGACCGTAATCCGCCACATGCCTGGCGGATGATCTCCTGCAAGGAATCCGGGGGAAGCCGCAGACGAACCGAGCCAATGCTCCTGCTGCATCTCGGGACGGTGCGCATTTCCGCGGTGACGGAGAGGATCATCGACAGACAGCGTTAATAAATTTTGCAGCGGTATATACTTCTTCCATAGATCGGATGAATGCCCCGGCTCGTCGTATCCGTATTTGCTCATGCTTTCCTCAATGATTTCTCGTGCTTGCTCTTGATCCTCCAATAACTTGGGCGTGTAAGAGAAGTGAATACGGATCGTTTCAGTCGGCTGTGGAATATGAAAAGAGTACGTAATATGGCTCTGGGTGCAGGTTCTGTCGACCGTTCCTTCCACATACAGTAGTCTGCTCATGACTCCCCATCCTGGCTAGACGGTTCATCCACAACATGTCTCACCATATCATTCACAGTATGTACTTCATCACCCGACATGTCTTTGTCTGCCGCCCACAAAACACCCACGGGTTGAAGCCGCGTCAGCTCAATCACCCGGTCTGTACGAATACCTGGAAACTGCGGGAGATTATCTTCGTTTAACGTAAAAGCACACAGTCCGACCACTTCCATGCTGTCCGCACCGCCTTCCAGCAATACGGCTCTGATTTCAGCTATATCCTCAAGCACAGCCTCTCCAGACAGCTTGATCGTGGTGGAAAAGTGTGACTCTGCCCCCTCATAAGCGGCTCTAAAATCCCCGAGTCTCAGATCATGATGGCACGATGAATACCACTGCTCCGAGCCGTGAAGACGAAGCTGAACATCGACACAGGCATCCTCCTCACGCCGATTGAAGCCAGGCTTGAACCCTGGAGACAATTCTCTGCCTGAATCCCGCAAGGGACGTTTTGAAGTCTGGATAAACACATAGCTACGCTGGTGTGCAAGTGTAATGGAAGACGCTTGTGATGGCATTTCCAGCTCCTGCTGACGTTCCATCTCCCACCCAGTGACCTGATAGGCAAAAGGAAAACGGCTCATGACAGCCTCACGCGGCTCTTCCTCTGGTTTCCAATGGAAAGCAGGCGGCAGCATAAAACGATAGTCCGATGAAATGTCATCCTTAAAGTTTCCGTTGGTTGTTGCGGATTGGAGAACAGGATGCCCGCCCAGATCATAATTGCCATTAAACGCAGTCGTAATATGATGTGCCCCCTGGAAAACAGCTTCCAGAACATTGCCCTCTGCATCTAGCTCGACGCGGTACATCCATTCGATATCGGTGGTTCTTCCCCATTTGCTCATAAGCAGCGGCGCGGGCGTTCCCTCATCTTCATGGCTGAACATCATCTGGTATTCGATGACCGTCTTCCCCTCGTTCACTTCTATGGAATAGAACAAAACAAGCGGTGTATCCGTAAAGCGATTCTCATAAGGATGTGACAGATTACGGCCATATAAAAGCGGGGTATGGCGATAAATCAGCGATCTTGGAGAGGAATCAGCCACGCAGCGCAGTTCAACCCCGTCGATCCATGCTCGAGATACAAGCGGAGCCGATTCCAGTTCGCGGAATTCGGCATAGACCTCATAATCGCCTTCTTTTAGATATCCCAACAAACGGGTGTACACTCCCTGACTGCTACCATAGTACAAAATGACATCTTGATTATAGGCTTCATTCAGGTAGAGACGTACGAAGGCAGATTCTCGATCTGTCGCAGCCCAGTCACTGTCTGATCTGGCGAACAGATCAAGCTCCGCGTATCCGTCTTCTGGCATGGAAAATGTAAACCGGAATCCGTTTCCCGGACTGAGCTCAACCTCCGCCTTGTGTAAGGCAATCCGATAACCGCAATCCAGCAGATCCTTTTCCCACACTCGCCCACTAAACCCGGTAATTTGCACCTCTGCTTGGCTGTTCATCCCTGTAACCTCCTTAGTGTATAACGGCGGTCTAGCTGGCATCCGCATCCTTCACCATTGTCCGAATATAAAAGTAGCCCATAAAAGAACACAGTAGAAACATAAACACTGCCATTGCGCTGGCCGTATGCGTCTCCTGATAGCTGGAAAACACCTGCTGCATCGCAACACCCAGCACTTGTGGTGAGTTGGCACCGATCAGGAAGGGAGCCGTAAAGCTTCCCATGATTCCCATGAAAATGAAGGTCACCGCAACCCACATCGTTTTGTAGGAAAGGGGTAAAATAAAGCGCCCAAACAGCTGCATCGTGCTGGCTCCGGCATCTCTGGCACTTTCGACGACAGCGTTTGGAATGCTGGCAAGTGCCGAGCTGAGCAGCATGGTTGCGAACGGAATGTTGAACCACAAATTAGCCAGCACCAGCCCTTTGTAGTCATAAATAATCCTCGGAATCGTCTCAATGCCAAGCGGCAGCAAAAGACGTGTAGCCCAACCGTGATTACCATACATAGTAATGATCGCATACGTTGCAATTACACCGGGAACAAACATCGGAATAAAATACAACCGACCTATCCACTTCACGACAACCCCTTTACCGAATCTCAGATAAACCGCCAAAGCATAGCTGATGACCAGAGTAAGGGCCGTCGAGACTAACGTGACATTAATGGTATACATGATATTTCTACGCATGGCAGGTTCCGTGAACAGCCGAATATAGTTGGCCAGACCGTAGCCCGTTCCATATTGATCAATCAAGCTTTCCTTTACGGCATAGAGAATCGGAATAATAACGACGACCAGCAAAATGAGAAAAGACGGGATGACCAGGGCAAGCCCCAGCATCCCCCTTTTGGACAATGAACTCATGATCAACCGCCCGCTACTTCACTTTGCCAGCGTTTGTAGATTTCCTGCTGAAGCTCTCCGCTGTTAAAGCTGCGGTATCCAGAAGATACACTGTTAAATTTCTCTTGCAGCTCCGTTGGCATCAGATTCCACTTAATCCCCGGATAGCCGTACATTTTATTAATAACCACCGTTTGCGCTTCGGGCGTCAGTATATAATTCAAGAATTCCTGAGTTGCTTCTTTTTTGGAGGAAAGCGAAGGAACCATCAGATAAGAGGGTCCACCTGTAAAGGCAGGGTCGATCTGTGTCAGCTTCACCGTGTCTGGAAGCAGCCCTTTAGCCAGTTGCTCGAGCGCCATATCAGACCAGGCTGGAACCATGTCAACCTCTCCACTTGCTAAAATATCAAGCGTGCCTTGGTTCTTCTTAGGATAGACTCCTTTTTGGTACATTGAAGGGCCCAGTTCCTTGAGCAGTGAGAAGCCTTGATCCCATTTCTTCATATTTGCCGGATCATCACTGTTCATCGCCTCTGGTGGAAGGAAATTATAGATAACCGTGTTCACAAACGAGCTGCCTGACCCACCAGTGGACGGATCATTATAGGCAAACTTACCCGGATGCTGACGAATCCACGTGTACAGCTCGTCGGCTGTTTTCGGAGGTGTTGCTACTTTTGCACTGTTATAGGCAAGGACAACCGAAGAGGCACGGTATGGAATGGCCTGATTGTTGACTTGCTTGAGATACGTTTCATCAACATTCTTCAAATTTGGAACCTTGGCAGCATCCACCGTTTCCCACAGTTTCTCGCCTACCCCTTTGGTGATGTCATCCAGACTGCCTTCGTACAGGTCGATATCTGCATCGGTTTGTCCGCTTTTCTTGGCTGCGATCAGACGATCCAGTGTAGATGCGCCTCCGGTCCCTGCTGGCAAATACACCAGTTTGACCTTAACGTGATCATTTTTAGCTTCAAAGTCCTTGATTAACGTTTCCCACAGCTCTTTGACGTTCAGGGACCCTCCAGTGTACAAGGAAATTTCCGTCGTTCCCGTAGCCGCTCCCGCTTTTGTAGACTTGGCTTCCCCTGTAGCCGTGGCGGCATTACCGCCGTTTCCACAGCCAGCCAACAACGATAAACTAAGTACCCCTGCCAAAACCAGACCCATATTCTTTTTCCCAAACACGTTGTTGCCTCCTTTAGATAGTTGCACAAGTTCGCAGCATCACCAGATGATGCGTTCGTGATGGACATTGATGCGATATAGAGGTTGATCGTGAATCTTCACTGTGCTGATGGAAAAGTAACAATTTTACTGAAGCTGAAGCTGATGTGCTCTCCACTGCGCAGCTCGGCCGCTCGTTCACGCGGCACAAACATTTTCAGATGATGGGTACCGCTATCCAGCGAAACTTCCGCATAATGCCCGAGAATCATCACTTGTCTGATCGTTCCGGCTAGAGAACCATTTTCTTCCGTCGTCAGAACAATATCCTCTGGTCTTACACCAACCATGGATTCACCTGTGTATTCATGCTCTTGTGCAAACGGTATTCCGCTCACAGAGACACTGCGACCTGTGCTCACCCCCTTTAATAAATTAATACGGCCAATAAAACCCGCTACAAAAAGTGACTGTGGCTTGTCATAAATCTCCTGCGGTGAAGAGAGCTGCTCAATTCGGCCCGCATTCATAACGACGATTCGGTCAGAAATAGACAGCGCCTCCTCCTGATCATGGGTGACGAACACCATCGTCATCCCTGTCTGGGTCTGGATATCGCGCAGCTCCTCTCTCATCTCCATGCGCAATTTGGCATCAAGCGCGGAAAAAGGCTCGTCCAGCAGCAATACATCAGGCTTTAGCAGCAAAGCCCGAGCGAGTGCTACCCGCTGCTGCTGACCGCCCGAGAGCTGTCCCGGCGTTTTACGCTCTGCGCTCTCTAGCCGAACCAGCGCTAGCGCTTCCTTCACCTGACGGTCAATTTCTGTCTTCTTCACCTTTCGAATCTTCAACCCGAAAGCCAGGTTGTCATACACGGTCATATGCGGCCACAAATTATAACTTTGGAACACCATAGCCGTCGGACGCTTTTCGGGCGGCAGTTTGAGTACGCTTTTACCCTGAATCTGAATGTCGCCACTGTCCGGGTCCAAAAAGCCGCCAATGGAGCGAAGCACGGTTGTTTTACCACAGCCGGAAGGTCCCAGCAGTGTCACCAGCTCTCCCTTCATCACGTCAAGTGAAATGCCTTTGACTCCGTCTCCTGTCTTGAAGCGCTTAGTTAACTCTTGAATGGATAATTGAATGGGCATTAGCTTAGGCTCCTTTTTCAGGATTTTGCAAACTCCTCTTTTGACCAATTACGTTATTTCACCTGAAATCCGCCTGCCAGTACATCCGCACTTACAAAACGCTTGGCTGCCAATAGCAGAATGATCGTTGGCAGGGTAAGAATGACAGAGAAAACAGCGCCCGTTGTGCTCGGATAATCAGCAATGATGGAATACATGATGACTGGCATTGTTTTATAGTCCGGTGTTCCGACAAGGAGTGTCCCCTGTGCTTCATCTAGTGAAGCAAGAAAGGTAAAGATGGAGGCGACCACAATGCCGGGCAGCGCCATAGGAAAGGTGATTTTCCAAAACACCCGAAATGGTCCGGCTCCGGCATCCCGCGCTGACTCCTCCTGTGCACGATGTACGCTGCGGAAGGCAGAGGAAGGAATCCAGGTCATATACATGAGCGTGTTTACCATATGGATAAGCACAATGCCTGCAAAGGTGTTCATCAACCCGAATTGGTAGAATAGTACGGCAATGGACACATACAAACCCATTTTCGGAAAAGCATGCGTAAGCAGGAATGAGAAAAGAAACCACTTACTGAGCGGGAAAGAAATTCGTGCAAAGGCATAAGCAGCAGGAATACATACGATAATGGAGCAGACCGTAACGGTAATCGCAATCAGGAAGGATAGGGAAATCGAGCTGAGTACATCATCCTGGGTAAGTACAAACTTCCACCATTCCAGTGACAAGCTCTGCGGGAGCGGTGCAGGATACTGCCATTTTCCCGAAACCGCCAAAAGGAGAAGATTGGTCAGAGGCCCTAGGAAAAAAATGACGAAAATGACAAGCACGATGAATTCCACAATTTTGCGTGTGCCGAGTGAGCGAAGATACCAGTTCATAATTCATCCCTCTCAAGACGTCTAGACGTCCGAATCTCTTTTCTATTTGGATTATAGAGAGGGTTTGTTATCACAAATCGACAAGGAAGATAAGATTATGTAAAGGGGAAGATACCATTTAACACTTCACAGAATAAAAAAAGAGAGAGGCTGCTAACAGCCTCTCTCTTTGAACGTGTATCAATAGCTATATCATTCTTGTCCTACAAATAAATCGGAAGCACCTGATTTGTTTGATCGCGATTACGCCCAACCGAGAAAATAGCAATTGGGATACCTGTCAGATCAGACACGCGTTGTACGTAATTGCGTGTAGTCTCAGGCAGTTCCTCCAGCGTTTTCACACCAGTGATGTCTTCGCTCCAACCTGGCATTTCTTCATATACCGCTTCGCATTCCGCCAGCATTTTTAGGCTAGCCGGATAATGCGTAATCACCTCACCGCGGTACTTGTAACCTGTACAAATTTTCACTGTTTTCAGGCCAGTCAATACATCCAGCGAGTTCAGGGAAAGACCCGTTAACCCACTGACACGACGGGCATGACGCACAACAACGCTGTCAAACCAGCCAACACGACGAGCACGACCTGTAACCGTACCGTACTCATGACCTGTTTCACGAATGTAATCGCCGACTTCATCGTTCAGCTCAGTTGGGAAGGGTCCATCACCTACACGAGTGGTGTACGATTTAGCCACACCGATGACTTGTTGAATCTTGGACGGGCCTACACCGGAACCAATACATACGCCGCCAGCCGACGGGTTGGAGGACGTAACGTACGGATACGTACCTTGGTCGATATCGAGCATAACGCCTTGCGCACCCTCGAACAGTACCTTTTGATTTGCGTCAATCGCATCATTCAACACGACAGACGTATCTCCTACATAAGGACGGATAAATTCAGCATACTCCAGATACTGTTTCAGTATTTCTTCTACGTCCAATGGCTCGCCGCCGTATACTTGTTCAATCACTTGATTTTTTTCTTTCGTTTGGTGGCGCAGCTTCTTTTCGAATTCCTCTGCATCCAGCAAATCAGCAATACGAATACCGTTACGTGCAGCTTTATCCATATAAGCAGGGCCGATCCCTTTACGGGTAGTACCAATTTTGTTAGGACCTTTGCGGTCTTCTTCCAGCACATCCAGCGTCATATGGTACGGCATAATCACATGTGCACGGTCACTAATGACCAGATTTTTTGTGGAAAAGCCATTATCATGAATGTAAGTAATTTCTTCAATAAGAGCGGCTGGATTTACTACCATGCCGTTGCCAATAACACACTTTTTATCTTCATAAAAAACGCCGGATGGAATCAGGCTCAGCTTGTACTTTTTACCGTCAATGAGAATCGTATGACCAGCATTGTTTCCGCCTTGGTAACGGGCCACCACTTCAGCGCTTTCCGCCAGATAGTCCGTGATTTTACCTTTGCCTTCGTCTCCCCATTGTGTTCCCACAACGACTACAGTTGACATGTTTCATTCCTCCGTGGAGTGCCCACAGACACTCTGATTTTGAGCTGACACACTACGCATATCCGACTTCAATCGCCTGAGCGAGCAGATATGGAGCGTTCTCGGACAGCAGGAAAAAACGTCCGTCGCAGACATTCCGTAGGTTCGGAAAGCCCCGGGCGTATTGTTCTCCCCACTGCGTTGAAGCAGCACTATAAGTGTAACAGCACCATTTTTTAAAGTCAAATAAAAAGCGAACATTATATTACATGAAAATAGTATTGTTCGTAATTGAGAGTTTCATTCCTTATATGAAAATACGTGAACCCTATAAAAAAGGACCCTTTCGAGATCGCGAAATCCGCGTCGAAAGAGCCTTTTCTTATGATACTAATATGTTATCCGGCGAACGCATCCGAATGGGCACGCTCGTAATTAGCGAATTTATTATAATTTTTGAGAAAGACCAATTCTACCGTACCGACCGGGCCGTTACGCTGCTTGGCAATGATAATCTCAATAATATTCTTCTTTTCTGTTTCCTGATTATAGTAATCATCCCGGTACAGAAACGCCACGATATCAGCATCCTGCTCGATAGAACCCGATTCCCGCAAGTCACTCATCATCGGCCGCTTGTCTTGACGCTGCTCCACACCCCGACTCAGCTGGGAGAGGGCAATTACAGGCACTTCAAGCTCACGGGCGATTTGCTTCAATGTCCGTGAAATTTCGGATACCTCCTGTTGCCGGTTCTCGCCTGCTTTGCCTCGTCCGTGAATAAGCTGCAAGTAGTCGATTACGATCATGCCAAGTCCCTTTTCCGTCTTGAGACGGCGGCACTTGGCACGGATATCAGCCACAGTGATGCCGGGCGTATCATCGATATAGATTTCCGCCTCTGACAAGGCTGCAATGCCCATCGTCAGCTTCGCCCAATCGTCGTCGCCTTTAAATTCACCTGTCCGCATGACGTTCGCGTCCAGATTGGCCTCGGCGCAAATCATCCGCTGCACGAGCTGAGCGGCCGACATCTCCAGACTGAAGATGGCTACTGTCTCTTTTGCCCGAACTGCAACGTTTTGCGCAATATTCAGAGCGAACGCTGTTTTACCTACGGATGGACGGGCGGCCACAATGATCAAGTCATTGCGCTGGAAACCCGCCGTCATCTTGTCCAAATCAACAAACCCGGACGGAATCCCGGTCGTATTGCCCTTGTTCTGATGCAGCAATTCAACGCGGTCAAACACTTCCATCACGACATCGCGGATGGCAATAAAGCCACTACCTGAGCGCCCGTTGGATATCTCCATAATCTTGCGCTCAGCATCGCTCAGCATACCAGCGACATCTTCGCCACTGCTATAGCCTTCGCTCACAATCTGTGTAGCTGCACGAATCAAGCGACGAAGCATCGCTTTTTCTTCAATGATCTGGGCATAGTAATCCACGTTAGCCGCTGTTGGCACCCCGTGAGCCAGCTTCGCCAGATAACTGACACCGCCGATATCCTCTAGCTGTCCCTTGTCCTGAATTTTCGAGGTCAGCGTAACCAAGTCAATCGGCTGTCCGGATTCACCCAGCTCAATCATTGCTTCGTAAATCATCTGATGAGCCTTATCATAAAAGTCCTCGGTTTGCACCCGCTCCATTGCGGTAATCAGTGCTTCAGACTGGAGCAAAATAGACCCGATAACCGCCTGTTCAGCCTCCAGATTTTGCGGAGGAATCCGATCAAAAAATTCGCCGCCCATAATTATTCTTCAGTCACCTGTACTTTCAGCGTAGCTTTGACCTCAGGATGAAGCTTAACGGTCATTTGAGTCACGCCCAACGTACGAATCGGTTCTTCCAGCTCAATTTTGCGTTTGTCCAGCTTGATGCCAGTTTTAGCTACTGCCTCCGCGATTTGCTTGCTTGTAATCGCGCCGAACAGCCGTCCACCTTCACCAGCCTTCGCCTTGAGCTGAATCGTTGTCTCTTCCAGCTTTTTGCCGAGCGCTTGAGCCTCTTCCTTTTCCTCTTGCTTGCGCTTTTCCTCAGCAGCATTCTGATTTTCCAGCGTCTTCATATTTCCTTCTGTCGCTGGACGGGCAACACCACGCGGCAACAGGAAATTCGCTGCATAACCGTCCGACACTTCCTTAATTTGCCCCTTCTTGCCTTGGCCCTTCATATCTTTAATGAATATCACTTTCATTCAAATAACCCCTCTTCCCCATCAATTTCGGCCAGCACGTCGACCACTCTGCGCTTAGCTTCCTCCAGCGGGCAATCCAGCTGAACCGCCGCATTCGTCAGATGTCCTCCGCCGCCTAGCCGTTCCATGACGACCTGTACGTTCATGCGTCCGAGTGAACGGGCGCTGATCCCCACCAGGCCGTCAGGACGTTCACTGACCACAAAGGAGGCCAGTACATCCGTCATATTGAGTAATGAATCCGCCACCTGAGCAATCAGGAGCTGCGGTATTTTCTGTCCGGGCTCAGTTACCGCAATTGCGATATGCCCATATATCATTTTAGCATGCTTAATAATTTCCGCCTTAGCAATATATTCATCCAGGTCCTCTTTTAACATGCGCTGGATCATTACTGTATCTGCCCCACTACGCCGTAAAAAGCCGGCTGCCTCGAATGTACGCGAGCCTGTATGCAGGGAAAAATGCTTGGTATCCACCGTAATCCCCGCCAGCAGTGATGTTGCCTCCAGCGGTGTCAGTTGGACCTTCTCATGGATATATTGTAGCAGCTCGGTCACCAGCTCACAGGCCGATGACGCATATGGCTCCAAGTAGATCAGAACCGAATCGTTAATAAATTCCTCGCCCCGACGATGATGGTCGACAACCACCACCCGGCTGGCCGTTTGCACCAGACGCGGCTCAATCGTCATTGAGGCCTTATGCGTGTCCACCACGACCAGCAGACTGTGCTCAGTCATCAGCTGGAGCGACTGCTCTGGCGTCATGAGCGCTTGCGATAACTTCTCATCCTTGTTTACCTGCTCCATCATTCGGTCGATAGACGGATTGGATTTATCCAGTACGATATGTGCCTCTACATTGTAAAGTGCCGCAGCCTTCCACACACCGATGGCCGCTCCCAATGCATCCATGTCCGGTATTTTGTGTCCCATGATCAGGACGCGGTCGCTCTCCTGCATCAGGTCACGCAGCGCATGTGCAATGACTCGGGCACGCACCCTGGTACGCTTCTCGACAGCATTGGACTTGCCTCCATAAAAGGACAGGCGCTGTCCCGCCTTCACTGCTGCCTGATCGCCCCCACGTCCAAGCGCCATATCTAGACTGGATTGGGCCAGCTCGCCTAGCTCCTTGATGCTCTCTGCACCGAAGGACAAGCCAATACTCAGTGTCATTGGTACTTTTAAATCCGCCGTCATTTCCCTTACGGTATCCAGAATGACGAATCGACTTTGCTCCAGCTCCTGAAGCGCTTTATGATTTAGCATAATGAGATAACGCTCAGAAGATAATCGACGCAAATAAATATTGTACTGATTAGCCCAAGATGTAATCTCGCTTGACACCTTTGCAATAAGCGCGGTGCGTTGCTGATCGTCCATTCCCTGAGCAGCCTCGTCCATATTATCGAGCATGACGATACCGAGCGCCAACCGCTCGTTTTCATACTGCTTGCGTAGCACCGCCAACTCCGTGACTTCATACAAATATATCAGACGCTCATCGGGCACGATCAAAAACTGATAATGACGCTCATCATGCTGTAGCTCCACCTTCAGCTCACGAGCAGGCTCCTTTGTTTCCTTCTTGGTGCTTAGAGCACCTGCGAGTTGAGGAAACAAATCTTGAAGAGACTCACCAATCAGTGATTGCTCCTCGAACATCTCCCCGGCAAACCGATTGTGCCATTCTACCGTTCGATTTTCACTGTATAAAATGATGCCGAACGGCAATGCACTAATCGCTTCCCCTTCCACCCGCTTGATCCGGAAGGAAAGACCGCTGATATATTGATTCAGTTCCCGACGAAAATCCAATTCCGTCTTCAGCATCAGCCCGCCGAGCAAGAATGACAGCAGCAGTCCTATCACACCCAGTTCCCAGTTGTACATGGAAATACATATGACAAGCACCAGCAGCAGTAAAAACGCCCAGACCGTCTGATAGCCGTGCCAGCGTTTTTGTAGAAATTTAGGCATGACTGTTCACCCTATTTCTTTGATCTTGTAATAGCTTCACGCAGCGGAAAGGCCAAATCAATAATACCTATAATGCGGAGCGGCTGGAACACCAGAACGACGAGCGACAGCAGCAACGCAATCACCGGGCTCATTTTACGGCTATGCGTCCAGAAGTATACAAAACCAATCGTCTGGATAATAAAACATGCATGAATCAGCGGTAGCATACTAATGGAAACCATTTGAATCCAGCTGCTATCGGAAGACCCTGCTATCCATTCAATTACAATTGCCAGCAGATAATACCAGATCAGCGCGCGCGGTAGCCTCCACTCGCGAGCAGGCTTCATTTTGCGTACCGGTACATCGAGACTGCTCAATGCCGGACGTGCCAAAGCATGCGTAATCACCGCCAATATGAACGAGGTCATGATCAGCACATACGGAATTTTTCCAATCAGCATTGTACTGAGTTTCTGCGTATCCTCCGCTGTCCAATTCATGTTCGAAAACATCGGATTAGCACTCAAAACCTGCTGTACTATACTTGCCGATATCGCGGCCTGATCACGAAGGTACTGCGAAAGATCAAACCCAAAAGAATACGTAGCGATAAACAGAACAACCAACAACTCGGCTAAAATAATGCCCATTCCGGTCATCAACGCCTGAAAAGCAGGTCCTCCCTTTTTATAAATCCGTCCCATCATTATTGAAGGAATCAGAAAATAAATCGCAGGGAGCAGCGAATACACATCGAGTAGCGCTATAATTAACAGCACCGGTATGACGTGAACCAGAAATCCTTTGAAAGGCAGCGATGAAAACAATACAGCGCCAGGCACAATCAGCAAAAATACGGTAATGATTCTTAATGGTGTCAATAGAGTCAGCAGCAGAAGCAAATAAATGACGCTCCATGCTACAGTTGCCAAGCGGAATTTCAACGTTTTCACCTCTTACGCATATGTTCTTCCAGTGCGGAAATGTCCTGATACCAATCCTCCAGCTGGTGTCCTTCTTTTCTGTGCTTTCTTAGCTTGTCGATGAGTAGATCATCCAATTCACGGTAAGACACTCCAAGGCGCCTCCCCAAAATATAACTGCTCATCACCAAACTCGCCAAACAATCACCAATGCGGGCTGTACTGCCTTCCCACATCGCCTTAAACAGACGGGAGACTTGGTCAAGCACCTCTGTTTTAAGCCATTCAATAACCTTGGCTCGTTTAACTACATCCATTTCTTTAGGCATATGATGAAGAGTCACACCCCTCTGAAAAAGCTTTATTCTCCATTATAGCATATCCTATTCTGAAAATAACTGTTACCCCATAAGGTAAATCGTTATTTTCGGACCAGCTTTGCTGCTTATTTTAGCTTGAAGTATTAAGCGATTCCCTGGACACAAATTTTTCACAATACTCAATAATCTGGCTGCGACGTACAATGCCAATAAACCGTTCCATATCATCTACGACGGGCACAAAATTCTGTACCTTCGCCAAATTAATTAAATCCTCCATGTTCGCGTCAATGGATACGGGCTTCATCGTAACCCGCAACGGAACGTCCTTAAGCATAAACTTAGAAGCGTTTTCAAAGGTGATTTTCCCCTCGGACTCTTTCATATGCCACAACAGATCACCTTCTGTAACTGTACCTGTATATCTACCTTCTTTATCCAAAATAGGAACCGCTGTAAAACGGTGATATTCCATCCGTTCCAACGTTTGCCGTAAAGTAGCATCCGCCGTTACACAAGCAACTTCCTGTTTGGGAAGCAAGAAAAAAGCGATGTTCATGAGAAACGAATCCCCCTCAAAATCAAATATAAATCAATTGATTATTCACTGAATGTCCTGCTTGTCGGGAAGCCTCAGCGTCTGCGGGGTTGTATCGGAATCTAGCCAGTTCGCAATCATAAGTCTGGCATATTCAAGTTCCTGTTCATTAGCCCGGTCATAATACAGGCCCTTCTTCTTGAACCCTTCCCCCGTAATCGTAAAACTTGAAATTTGTGGATTCCCCTGCGAAATAGCCTGCTTGCCAAGCCCAGTAATAAAAGTAGGTTCCATATCGGTTTTGAAATTGGCTCCCATAATATCGAGCAGCTCCGGGATTTTGGTAATTCCGTTGATATTCAGCAGCTTATCGGCCATAGCGTTCAAGAAAATTTGCTGCCGTTTTGTACGGTTGAAGTCGCTATCTTCCCGATATCTAACATAATACATGGCTTCCTCACCATTATAAAGCGGCTTGCCCGCCTCAATACGGAACTTGATATGCAGCGGATTCTTATTCTCAATGGGCTTGTCGATGGGAAGCACAACTCCACCCACTGCGTTCACCGCCTCCTGAATACCCTGGAAATTAATCGTAGCATAATAATCGGCCTTATGCTCCATCAACTTCTCTACTGTAGCCATGGACATATCTGCGCCTCCGAACGCATAAGCATGCCCCAACTTATCAAAATCATCCTCGCCATCGCGATTCGGATCATGTCCGACAATTTGTACGTACGTATCCCTTGGAATGGAAATCAAAAGCACACGCGATTCTGCGGGCCGTACTACTGCATACATAACCGTATCCGAACGACCACGCGCCTTTTCATTTGGCCTTTCATCTGTACCCAGTAACAGCACCGAAAAGGGCTCCTTACGGTAAGCTACTGTCTCTTGCTGCTGCTGTTCACCGGATTGTCGCGGCTGATAGGATTTCTCCAGCTTGCTCTCCAACGTCGGTGATACAAACCAATCAAAAGCCACCAGTGTCAGCTGTTTGCGGAATAGGTAGCCTCCCACTGCAATCAAAAATAAAACAATACATGAAATATATAGAGCGGTAAACCTCTTTTTCTTTTTGGGCTTTCCACTGGTCCTTCTCTTATGTCTTCTCTCCATAACAGGTACCTTCCTTCTTTCCGTCACAAATCCCATCTCTTCATTAAACCGAATTGGTCCCACATGAAGCGAAAACTTCCCCTCAAAGCATAAAAGGTCTGCTACCCTGTTGTCAAAAGTATCATGGCGTGGTCAGCTTCTCAAATTCATGCCAAAAAAGGCTTCGACCTCACGGTCAAAGCCCCAATTCATGTTTATATTCGTATCCTATGTAGCTTTTCAAAATCATTTTCCCCCTTAATGCGGGGCCAGTTTCACCAAATTTTGCAGTCGCACCGGGAAAGAAGTCGACAGGGCAAAACCATAATCGAACAACCTCCGTGTCTGCTCAAAACGCTCCTCCTTGCTCGGTGCACCCAGCACCACAGCAACTAGCCGTCTTCCATGCTGCTCAGCTGTACCCGTGAAGCAGTATCCAGCATCGCTTGTGTATCCTGCTTTCAGTCCGTCCGTTCCCGCGTAAGAGTACGGTCCAGCCAAGGAAGGCAGCATCCAGTTCGTATTACTAATGTAGATGCCTTTATCCTTCAACTCCATCTGCGTACGGCTGGACGTTCTCAAAATCTCCGGGTGTGACGTAATCAAATAGGAGGCCAACTTCGCCGTGTCGCTTGCTGTCATTTTCGTTTCTCCCCGAATATCCTCAGGGTGATTCGGCCCCAATTCACTCTGCCCTGCTCCAGAGGCATTGCTGAAGCGACTATCGGATGACAACCCGATTTGGGCAGCTTTTCCATTCATACGCTTCACAAAAGCTGATTCATTCCCTGCTGAACGCTCCGCTAACGCGACAGCGGCATCATTCGCTGAATACACAACCATACTCTGGAACAATTCGGATACGGTCATCCTTTCACCATACCGGAGGGACAAATTCACACCGCCCACCGTACTCGCGTAACGGCTAATTCGCACTTCATCATTCCAGCCTAACCGTCCGGCCCGAATATCCTCCAGCACCAATAGCTCAGTCATGAGCTTGGACATATTTGCGGAAGGCATAGGCGTATCGCCGTTCACATCCATCAGTAATTCCCCAGTATGCATGTCCATCAGCACCGCAGCCTCTGCATCCACATTCGGCTTTCCGATCAACAGGCGGGGTCCAAGCGTAATAAAAATCAATATAATAAGTACCGGGACGACAATAGCCCAACGTAACCAATGTTTTTTCATCATCGTAATAACCTCCATACTTTATTAGACGATGAAAAATCCATTTTGTCTGCAATTTTTCGAAAAAAAGATACAATTTTTTTACCTTTTGTATTCCACGCCAAAATATCCGTCAATTCTGCTTTCAGGATGACGGATATTTTGCTTCCTAATTATATATTTTAGGCAAAGTGACAGGCTACAAAATGCTGATCGCCCGCATCGCGGTATACCGGAATCTCTGTTTTACAACGTGCTTCTGCCATAGGACAACGTGTATGAAACTTGCATCCTGAAGGCGGATTGGCCGGAGATGGGATGTCTCCTTTCAACACAATCCGTTGTCTCTTGATCGTGGGATCGGGAATCGGTACTGCCGATAGCAGCGCCTTTGTGTACGGATGAAGCGGATTACTGAACAGTTCCTCCTTGGAGGAAAGCTCTACCATTGAACCCAGATACATCACACCAATCCGGCTACACAGATGCTCGACTACACTTAGATCATGCGAGATGAACAGATAGGTCAATTGGCGTTCCTGCTGCAAATCACTTAACAAGTTAATAATCTGGGCCTGAATAGACACATCTAGAGCAGATACCGGCTCATCAGCCACAATAAAATCAGGATTCAAAATCAAAGCCCTTGCAATCCCGATCCGCTGACGCTGGCCGCCAGAGAACTCATGCGGATACCGATCATAATGATACGAGGATAGCCCACAAATATTCAGCGTTTCATTGACCTTCTTCCGCAGCTCACTACGATCAATCAGCCCGTGATCCAGCAACGCCTCACCAATGGCTTCACCGACCTTAATTCTCGGATTCAGTGAGCTAAAAGGGTCCTGAAAGACGATTTGCAACTTCGGACGAAGCGCACGAATCTGCTCTTTGTTTAACGCGTGCAAGTCTTCACCTTTGTATCGTACCGATCCCTCTGTCTTATCCATCAATCTAAGAATCGTGCGTCCAATCGTACTTTTGCCACAACCCGATTCTCCTACCAGACCGAAGGATTCACCCTTATGAATGTTAAAGGATACATCATCGACTGCTTTCACATGTCCGACAGTACGCTGAAAAATCCCGCCTGTGATCGGGAAATACTTTTTCAGCCCTTCCACTTGAATCAAAGGCTCGCTCATATCCGTTGCCCTCCTTCTTTCTCATATAGCCAGCAGGCAACCTTATGACCATTCTCCTTTTCATTCAAAGGAGGAGCCTGATCCTTGCAGATTTGCATACAGTGGAAGCACCGATCATGGAAATGACAATTTTCCCCCAACTCAATTGGGTTTGGAACCTGTCCTGGGATGGAATACAGTCGATCCATTTTCTGATTAATGACGGGCTTCGCCTTTAATAAGCCTTGAGTATATGGATGCTGCGGATTTTTAAACAGCTCAATGACAGGCGCCTCTTCAATGACGTTTCCAGCATACATAACGACCACATAATCAGCCATTTCTGCCACGACACCCAAGTCGTGCGTAATGAGCATAATGGACGTTTTAAGCTTATCCTTCAAATCCCGCATTAAATCCAGAATCTGTGCCTGAATCGTAACATCCAGTGCCGTTGTTGGTTCATCCGCAATCAATAACTTCGGATTACAGCTTAATGCGATGGCAATCATGATCCGCTGGCGCATACCGCCACTCAATTCATGAGGATAGGAATGAAATATTTCCTCTGAACGTGAAATCCCCACCAAATTAATCAGCTCAATTGCCCGAGCATGTGCTTCTCTTTTACTCATTAATGTATGCATCAGCAACGGCTCCGTGATCTGTTCCCCAATCGTAAGCACGGGATTCAGAGAAGACATCGGCTCCTGAAAAATAATCGAGATGTCATTGCCGCGAATTTGCTGCATTTGACCTTTATTGAGTTTTAGGAGGTCTTTGCCCTCAAACCAGATTTGTCCGTCTGAGGTGTGGGGAGAATCAATCAACCGCATCATCGTCATCGCAGTTACACTCTTACCGCAACCAGATTCTCCTACCACACAGAGCGTTTCACCCTCACGAATTTTAAAACTGACGTCATTGACCGCTTTGACAGTTCCGTTAGAGGTATGAAAGTGGGTTTTCAGGTTACGAAATTCAATCAAAGCATTTTCCATAAACGTTCGTCTCCTACTTCTTCATTTTAGGGTCCAGCGCATCACGCAAACCGTCGCCAATCAGGTTAATCGCTACAACTGTAATTAGAATACACATTCCCGGTGGGACCCATATCCAAGGCCGTTTGCGGAAGTCAATTAGGTTATTTGCAGCCGATATCATATTCCCCCACGAAGGTGTGGGCGGCACAACGCCGATTCCCAAGTAACTGAGCGCAGATTCTGTAATAATCGCACCCGCTACTCCAAGCGTAGCCGTAACAATAATGGTAGGAATGGTGTTCGGCAGCAAATGTCGGAATATTTTGCGACGGTCTCTCAAGCCTAGCGCTTCCGTCGCCTGCATGAACTCCTGTTCACGCAGCGTAAGAATCTGCCCCCTGACCAGACGGGACAAGCTAGTCCAGCTCAAGACCCCGATAATGAGCATCAGAAAATAAATGCGATTCGACGGATCGACTTTCAAATCCGACAGAACAGCACCTAAAATAATAAGCAGCGGTAATGTAGGGAGTGCCATGAAAATATCGGCAATCCGCATAATAACCGTATCCACGCCTTTACGATAAAACCCTGCCAGCGCACCCAACGTCGCTCCGATCATGACCGAAATAAACGTGGCGACCAGCCCCACCGTCAAGGAAATACGGCCTGCCAGCATTGTACGCAACAAAATATCTCTACCAAACTTATCTGTACCAAGCCAGTACTTAGCATTAGGCGATAAATTTTTGTCAGCTAGCTTGTAATCATCTAAATGATAAGGTGAAATCATCGGTCCAAAACTACAAATGATAACCATCAGAATTAATATAACGAGACCAGCCAAAGCCAGACGGTTTTGGTTAAAACGGCGAACGGCGATTCTCCATGGAGACGCTTCAGGACGGATCGCCGCCTTTTGATTCGTTTCAATCGTGACTGTTTCTGCGGACAATAGTATCCCTCCTACTTCAAGCGAATTCTTGGATCTGCCATGCCATACAATACATCAGAGAGCAAATTACCGATAAGCGTAAGTAACGCTAAGAAAATCGTGAAGCCCAACATAAACGGATAATCCCGCATACTAATCGACTCCAGATAGACCTGACCCACACCCGGCCACACAAATACTTTCTCCAGAATCATCGCCCCACCAAATAAGGCCGGAAGCTCGAAGCCGAGTAGTGTGATGGCTGGAATCAGTGCATTGCGCAGTGCGTGCTTGAAAATAACCGTACGTTCCTTCAAGCCTTTGGCGCGTGCGGTACGAATATAATCCTGACGAATGACCTCCAACATGCCTGTACGGAAATACCGGGTCAGACTTCCTGTGCTCAGCATCGTAAGTACGAGTGTCGGCAGGAACATATGCTTGAGAACATCCACCATATAAGCCCACGAGCCTGGCTCCATCCCTGCTGTGGTCATGCCCCCAACCGGGAGAATCCCCCACTCTAGGGCAAATATTTTGATGACCAATAGACCAATAAAAAATGAAGGCAGCGACATACATAAGAAAATGAATAATGTGACAAACTTATCGAATAACGAATATTGAAACTTGGCTGAAAATACTCCTGCAATAACCGCAATCAGCCAGCTAAAAATAAGACTAAAAAAAGCGATAATAAATGAGTTCCATACATAATTGCCAATGACCTTCGTTACCGGCTGCTTATGCTGTAATGAATCCCCCATATTCCCCTTTAACATATTACCGGCCCATATAAAATAGCGTTGGTACTCCGGTTTATCCAGCCCGTAGATATGTCGTAGCTGCTGCGCCTTTTCGGCCGTCATATTCGGGTTCTGCTTGGCTGTAATATAATCACCCGGCACCATGGCTGAAATCGCAAATACGATAATGGATATGCCAATAAGTGTGGGGATGAGTTGCAGCAGTCTTCGAATAATGTACTGCTTCATATTCATTCCTCCAGACGAATAAAGTGATATGCCCAGCTCGTGAGAGCTGAGCATACGATTGGCAACCCTTATTGAGCGATCTGAGCGTTATGCAGAGTGAACTCAAAATCTTTGTATGGCGTAATTTCTAAGCCAGATACACGTCCATTAACTGGCCACATATCTCTGCGTTGGTACATAAAAATAGTTGGTAGATCTTTGTTCAGCTCTTGATAGAGCTGTTTGTAAATCAATTTGCGTTTCTCTTGATCCAGTTCATGCTTACCAGCAAGCGTTAGTTCATCGACCTTCTTATTGGAATAGCCGATATCATTTTGTGCACCATTCGAAATAAAAGTCGTTGTATCCGGGTCTGGTGTTAAGCCCCAAGCCGCGAAGAACATATCAAACTTGCCTGTGTCCTTTTTATCCATAATGGCGTTAAAATCTAAAGTTTCGGAAGTCAGCTTGATGCCTAGCTCCTTATAGTTATTGGACATGATCGGTAGCAAGGCCTCTACTACTGGGTTATCAGCAGTCGCAGAGAAGTTAATGGTCAACTTTTCTCCGTCCTTTTCGCGAATTCCGTCAGCACCAACCTTCCAGCCTGCCTCATCCAGCAAAGCCTTCGCCTTAGCTGTATCAAATTCATATTTGTTGATACCTTCATCCGTATAAGACCAAGATTCTGTAGATTGTGGAATGTTAATAACATTCGCATATGGACCATACACGCCCTGCACAATCTCCTTACGGTTTAAGCCAATCGTTAGAGCCTGACGTACTTTAGGGTCCTTAAATTTCTTTTCCTTATGATTAAACGCAATATATCCATAGCCGTTTGTCGGCATAATATTCACGTCCAAGAAGCCCAACGCCTTTAATTCCTCTACATTGTCTTCAGTAACTGTGATGTTGTCCATGTCCGTTTCACCTGTTTGCAGCATAGACAGGTTTGTTTCTTCTGTTGTTGTTTTGAAAATAACTGACTTCACTTTTGGTGCGCCTTTGAAGTAGTTTGGATTCGCATCAAATACGACTTGTTGACCCGGGGAGAAGCTCTTCAGTACATACTGACCAGAGCCGATTGGCTTATTATTAAGCGCCTTGATGCTGTCCAGGTTACCCTTTTTGAATCCTTTTCCATAATAAGCTTCTGGCATGAAGTATTGCTCACCCAGAAAATCCTTTGTATACGCTGTTGCTTCTGTAACGGTTACCTCTACTGTGTTATCATCAATGACTTTGATACCAGAGATATCATTCGCCTTGCCATCGTGGTACTCTTTACCGCCTTTAATCTTAAAAGATAATACATCTGTTTCTCCGTCATAATTTGGATCATGCAGTACCTTGAGGACAAAAGCATAATCCTTCACTGTTACTGGGGTACCGTCACTATACTTCACGCCTGGTTTCAGATGGAATGTATATTTTAGACCATCCGGCGATACATCAACCTTGTCAGCCAAACTATTTTCATATGTACCATCCGCCTTCACCTGTAAGAAGGAATCAAATACTGTTCTGACTACATATAAATCGTAAGTCGTTTGCCAGAATAGCGGGTTAAATACCCCTTTAGGTGATGTCATACCTACTACAATGTTATCTTTCCGATTAGTGGCTCCCGGAGGATTTTGCGTGAGATCAGTCGCTTTGATAACGCCCTCCGTAACGGGTGCAGTTCCTTCATTTCCCTCTGTTTTATTATCCGCATTGCCTTGCTGTGGCTGTGCCTCATTAGCACCCCCGCTACATCCTGCAAACAGAACACCAACGATCGTAAGCACCATAAGCAAAGAAACCCATTTCTTCGTCTGCATCATCCTGTTAATCCCCCTTAGTCGGTTCTTTATTTAACAGCCTGTCTCATTCCTGCGGTGATTCGTTAAAGCTTGAGGTTTGAAAATGAAGTTTGCACATCCTCCTCACTGTCTTAATAGCGTAAACACGTGTTTTAGACCTCTGGTCAATTTCGTGCGCTAACAACCATTACATTTTTATTAAGATTTATCTTAAGTGTAAAATAATATCACGTCAATATCTTTTTTTATGTAATATAAAAATGCAAAATATCTATTTATGTAAAGTTTATGAATTTTACTTGTGGAAAATGACAAAAAAACAGGATTTCATGTAATATAAAATAACATTTCAGAAGGCCGAAATGTTTACTCTGGCGAGTTGGGGAGCTTGCAATTTCACAAGCCATTAAAAGGTATACTATGGTTTATGGGTAAACATGGATTGTATTATTAGTAAGTTACAATAGATGGCACTTGTTGTCAATATAAAAAATCACGAAAAAAGACGCTCCCGGGATCGGGAACGTCTCTTTTTTCCACCCACTACTATTCAGTAGTGTAAGGAAGCAATGCGATTTGACGGGAACGTTTAACAGCGATTGTCAACATACGTTGATATTTCGCACTTGTTCCAGTCACACGACGAGGAAGAATTTTTCCACGTTCGCTAATGAATTTTTTAAGCAGGTCTGTATCTTTATAGTCAATGTGAGTAATTTTGTTCACAGTGAAGAAACATACTTTACGACGTTTGTTGCGACCACCACGACGAGCTGGTCTTTTGTTATCGTCTCCGCCTTCTCTTTGTCTGAAGCCCATTCTTTGTCAGTCCTTTCCCAATTAAAATGGTAAATCATCATCCGAAATATCGATCGGTTTTCCGTCATCGGAAAAAGGATCCTGATTGTTTCGCGAGTTATTATTCCCGCGTCCACTATTGCTGTTACCGCCTCCGAAAGGAGACTCCTCACGCGCAGCTCCACCGCTATTGCCGCCACCGTTACCGCCATCGCGGTTAGATTCCAAGAAACGCACATTATCAGCTACAATTTCAGTCACGTATACACGTTTTCCTTCATTGTTCTCATAATTACGCACCTGAACACGGCCTTCAACAGCCGTTAAACGACCTTTGCGAAGATAGTTAGCGCATGTTTCAGCAAGCTGACGCCAGGTTACGATCGGCAAGAAATCCGCTTCCCGTTCGCCGCCTTGACTCGTAAACGGACGGTCTACAGCCAGGGTGAACTGGGTTACTGCTACACCAGATGGTGTATAGCGCAGCTCTGGATCTTTGGTCAAACGACCGATCAGAATGACACGGTTCAACAATCCAATCCCCTCCTTTGAGCGTTGTTCATTACATAATCACGTACAATAATTAAGCTACGTCGTTCGTAATGAGATAACGAATTACTTCGTCAGAAATTTTCATGATACGCTCAAGCTCAGTAACAACAGCAGGTTCTGCTGTGAAGTTTACCAGAACGAAAGAACCATCACGGAATTTCTTGATCTCATACGCAAGACGGCGTTTAGTTACATCGTGACTCGTAATTTCGCCACCGCCGTTAGAGATGATACCTTGGAATTTATCGACTGTCGCTTGAACAGCTTCTTGTTCAATGTCAGGACGAATAATATACATCGCTTCATATTTGCGCATTCTTTACACCTCCTTATGGACATAAGGCCCTCAATCTCAGTTGAGAGCAAGGAACGAGCCTAAGCTCGCACTAAAACAGTTTACCAAATCCAACAACTGAATGCAACCTACAAATTCAATACACAAGCCTAAAACGGCTAAAAACACTGCATATCATTAGCTTTATACAATTTTATAGAACATCAAAAATTTCGCATATATAAAGGAAATAATTTGATTCACTCACTATCTGTATACACGGTTTCGCATGTTTCTGTTCAAGACAGCGCACAATAACCGTTGCAGTCCAAATTCATTTATCTAAGGAGGCACCACCGTATGGGTGAAAAGACTGAGTTCGAACCAGGGGATAAGGTCCCAAACGACGGCGTATACATGGAGGTCGGAGAAAAGAGCTTCCATACTGAAATCCAAAACCCACAGCAAGTAACGCTGGAAAGAGGCGATTCTTTTCCCGAAACCGCCAACCATAATCGCAAATGGAAGAAAAAAACGAAAGCTCGTGTCCACTAATGTATATTTCCTCGGAATCCTGGCCATATTATGATTAGGCGGTACAACAGAGAGGTGTGGTTCCGTTGGACGACGTAGCCGGACAAACTGTTAGGAGATCCATACCGGGCATTAGAAGCGTTAGGTTTGTGTAAAAGGACACTGTCTTTTCAACACTGGTATTGCTGGTCAGTACACCGAGTTTCATGATGTGATTGGACAGATCGTATCCTGTTAAAAATGTATCGCCTACGATGGAGGACCTTTGTGGTCCTCCTTTGTTGCATTATCGGACTTTTTGCATATCCTGGTAAAATGCAGATTAATTCAGCTCCTTCTGCTAGAATATATCCAAGTACAAAGACCTACTATCTACGGAGGTTTAAAGATGAGCTATTCTCGAATATTAAAGTGGATATCAGGTATATTCGAATTGGTGCTTGCCGTACCGATTGTGGGGGGAGCTATTGTCATGGGGACCGGCTACTCGGCTCTGGGATTTATGCTTGTCCTGCATGCAGTAACACTTATCCTGTCGTTACGCAATCAGGAGGCGATCTACGGCTCTGTATGGGGAGTACTCACTTCTTTGCTGGCCTGGATACCCTTTGTAGGCTGGGCTCTCCATTTGATTGCAGCGATCCTTCTGATGATCTCTGGCTCAAAAAAAACAAAACGCTATCATTACCCGCCTAACCAGCTATAACAAAAGAGTGCTCCTACCGGCAATGTTTCTCTGCTGTCAGGAGCATTTTTTGCTGTAACGATATCTCTCAGAAGGAACAAACTAACCCTTGTCTTTTACAAGGTCGAGCTGTATGTCTCCCCTTTCTCGCAGACACAGCAATTCATCGAACAGGAAAGTAAGTCCGCTTTTGTCTCTCCAGTTTCTGATGATGTCCGATACTACCTCCATCAAATCACGCCGAATCCCCTCTGCCAGTTGTAATCCTGCACTGTCACCATCAATGAACAAATGTGTGTGTGCCAGCTGCTCCAACTTGCGTACCTGACGCAGACATAGCACACCATTGTCCAGATAGAAGAAGTAGCATCCTTTATATAGAACCCCTTCGAATATCTCATACATATGCGGCAAATCATACGGCCCGTATACCATCGAAGCCCACTCCAATGCCAACGATTTACTCATACATCGTTTCCCCTTTCCTAATGAAAATAAAGTTATCCTTCTTTCCAAGTAATATGGAGCAAAAGTATGTAAACCTAAAACCAATAAAACTTAATAAGTACTACTTTATTAGTAATATAATATAAAAAATAGTACTACTCGGTGAGTAGTATGTCAATAGGATATACGAAAAAAGTTTTACGATATAGGTAGTGTAGGATATAATACAAATAACTAATTTAGTAATTTTGTAACCCACAATATTTTCTTAAGGAGGCTCATTAACGTGAGTCAAATTCATTTTAAATTGAGTGAAACACTAGAAATGATTGGAGCTACACGTAACAAGATCGCGGTGGAGTCGAAAACAAGACCTGCTACAATTCTTGATTTAGCAAGTGGCGATACAAAAACCATTAAGTTGGAAACCTTGGTTAATATCTTAAATGCGATAAACGAAATCGCCCGTAGCCACGGCTTGGAACAAACATTTGGTATTGAAGATATCATTCAGTACGTCCCTCAAAGCACAGAAAATACGCGCTAATCCACTTTGGGATAGCGCGTACTTTTTTTAAAAATATGATTCTTACCTTTCAAAAAGCATAAATCCCTTCTAAGTTCTTTACTTCGTGGACACGTTAGCCGCATATATACCTTCAAAATATCTCCCATAAACAAAAAATCTCCTACGTCACAGACGTAAGAGATTGGTTTATTAAATGAAGTTAGTGGCGGAAAGAGTGGGAGTCGAACCCACGCACGCCTTGCGACGCCTAACTGATTTCGAGTCAGCCCCCTTAGACCTCTTGGGTACCTTTCCGCAGCAAGGATAATTATATCATCATTGCAACTGTGACGCAAGCTGATTCTGGTTCATCGCCATGCATCTTTCTTGGCTCAATTCGCTTCCGTGTTTTAATCGTCGGCGTTGGCCTTTGATCGCAGCACTTTCTTCATATTCTTTTCGAACTTGGCACGCGGAATCAGCACACTATGCTGGCAACCGACACATTTGATTCGAATATCCATCCCCATGCGGATAATTTCCATTTCATTCGTTCCACACGGATGAGGCTTCTTCATCTGTACAATGTCCCCTAGTTCAAATGACTTACGCTCCACCCTTCTCTCCCCCTTTTATTCCTTGCTCATCTTCTTTTTCTAGGGTTATCGCCGTCTCCAAGGCGGCCTGACGATGTTCCTCATCCTCTAGGGCCTTCTTGATGTTATTCTGAATATCGCGCTCTACCACGGCCCCTGTATTTGGCATACATTCTGCCACAACACGCACAATATACTCTGAGGTAGTCATGGACTGAACCCCTAACACATCTGGTATATTAAGTATCTGTACATTGGACTCCTCAATGCCTTCGATTGCCTGTTTTACCAAACCAACTGCTTCCTCCAGACTACGCTCGGCCTTCATTGGCACATCCACTACCGCCAACGCGTTGGACATGGAGAAGTTTGTTACCGTTGTAATTGAGCCGTTCGGTAAAATGTACACCTCACCTTTCCAGCTCACCAGTCTGGTTGTGCGCAGCCCGATCATTTCCACCGTACCCTTGAAAGTACCTGTCTGAATGACGTCTCCTACGGCAAATTGATCTTCAAAAATAATGAAGAATCCAGTAATTACATCCTTAACCAGGCTCTGTGCCCCAAAACCAACGGCCAATCCAAGCACTCCAGCTCCAGCAATCAGAGGACCAAGATTAATGCCCATTTGAGAAAGCACCAGCATAATCAAGATGAAATTGAATACAATATTGGTTACATTTTTTAGCAATTCCCCAACGGTCGTTAACCGCCTTGTATTCAATCGGAATCTGCCGTTATCTCCCTTTTGTTGCATTGACTTATCTATAATTTTATTAATAACTCGAATAAAGATACGTGTAATAATGAAAATAATTGCAATTTTCAAAATCACAAACAAAAAGGTCGACCACATCTCACCATCTGTAATGAATTTCCATACGATATCCTTCAAGTGGATAGCACCCTTCACTACCTCTTCTGTGCCTGAATCGCCCTCCAGCCAATGCATAAAGGTCATCCTGTACTCCTCCTTAAAAAAGGGAACTACTCTTCCTGCTTCCCGAATTCTATTTCCTAACTATATAAGCTTATCTACTGACTTCAAACATATGGCTATGAATAATCTACTTCCTTCGAGTATAAAAGCACAAGTTTATCCATATACTAGCTACTATCTTGAGAATAAATGTTACCCGCAGGCTAATTGTTATTCTCCAAGGTACAGCGAGCGCAACCTTCACACTCCATTACAGAGCGAAAGGAAGATTCCATGACTCATCCATCTGACTTCATTCCGGAGCAAGAACCCCTAAGCTTAAAAATATCACACACAGACCCCGGGATCCAATCAGCCATCATCCATCGTCTGCTGTTCCATCTGCATCAGGCGCCGAGTCTGCAAAATATCGTCATTATTTGCATCGGCACCGACCGTTCTACTGGAGATTGCCTGGGTCCGCTCGTAGGTACGCATTTATCACGCTACAAAAGCCCTCTGTTTAACCTATACGGTACATTAGAGGAGCCTGTACATGCTATGAACCTGCAAACGACGCTGAATGGCATACAAGCCCGATATGAACAGCCTTATATCATTGGTATAGATGCATGTCTTGGACAAACCTCCAGCGTTGGATGCATTCAGGTTTCAGATGGTCCTCTCAAGCCTGGAGCAGGTGTAAATAAAGAATTACCGCCGGTCGGCGATATCCATTTAACTGGTATCGTTAACGTCGGCGGCTTCATGGAATACTTCGTGCTGCAAAATACGAGACTAAATTTGGTAATGAAATTATCAGATATCATTGCTGGCAGCCTATACTCCGCAATTAAGGAGTGGCATTACCGTTCTGTCCTGCTTGCTGCGCAAGAGTAACGGCTTCTTTTTCTTCAGGTGATAAGGAATAGGTGGATTGTCCCGCTTCTAGAGGCTTGGCATACACATATGAGCCATCTCGGTTATAAATGCCGGTTAATACCATACCATCCTGATTGTCGTCTACAATAGCCAGGGAAAAGCTTAAATCGCTTCCTCTCTCACCAAAGGCATTATAGCGTTTGATACCTATATGTCCCTTCAAGCCAGCCAGTTTACTACGTAATGATTTCATACTTGCACGATGGGTTTCCTGCTCATCCTCAATCGTATCCATCTGTACCTTCAAATCAATCAGCAGCGTTTCCAAATTCTCGACACCGCTGCCTGCCATCATGGTTTCATACTTTCGCCGCATCTTCTTCAGCTTTGCACCCTGCACGATAATAACAATCAACAGGATGAGCAAAATAAGCACGATCCCTGCAACGATTCCGGCAAGCTGTTCCATGATTAGTCCATTCAATTCAGCCATATGCTTGCTTCTACTCCTCTACCTCAAAAATCATGTTACTGCATACTTATATTTTATACGTTTGAGAACAGCGAAACAAATAACACAAGGCTATTAGTTTATCCATCAAAACCATTCTAATTCCTGCAATTCCAGACAAAGCAAAGACATATCTCACTTTCCATTTTACTCAAGGAGACATGTCCATATTTCAACAAACTACTGTAATAGCTCCAGTAATCTTTCCAAATCCTGCTGGCTGTAATAATTCAATTCAATTTTGCCTTTATCCTTATTGTGCTTGATCTTTACAGTTGTTTTAAAGCGTTCACGCAGGGACTCTTCCATATGGTCAATATAGGGGTCCTTTTTTCGTACCTTTGTTTTGGCTTTCGCCTCACCAGGCTTATGATCCAACTGCTGTACAGCTTCCTCCAGTTCGCGAACACTCCACTGCTGTTCAATACATTGCTGTGCTAACTGTTTCACCATGTCTGGATCTTTGAGCCCAACAATAGCTCTAGCATGTCCCATAGACAATGTTCCACGTGAAACATGATCTTTAACTTCTTCAGGCAATGCGAGCAAGCGAAGGAAATTGGCAATATGAGAACGTGATTTTCCCACTTTCATGGACAACTCTTCCTGAGTTAAAGAAAACTGATCCATTAATCCCTGATAAGCTACTGCCACTTCCATTGCATTCAAATTCTCACGCTGTAAATTCTCAATCAGGGCAATCTCCATCACCTGCTGATCCGTAAAATTGCGAACAACTACAGGTATAGTCGGATTCCCACAAAATTGAGAAGCCCGAAAACGTCTTTCCCCGGCTATGATTTCATATCCTCGCAATACACTACGTGCAATAATAGGTTGGATAACACCGTGCTGACGAATGGATTCGGCTAATTCCTTAATGGACTCTTCATCAAACGTTTTTCGAGGCTGGTACGGATTCGCACGCAACTGGCTGAGCGGAATGTCAACAACCTTATCCTCTTCATTGACTGTAAGGGAGGGAATGAGTGCATCAAGTCCTTTTCCCAACCGTTTACTCATAAGATACCACTTCCTTTGCCAACTCAATATATACCTCTGCCCCACGGGAACGGGGATCATACGTAATAATGGACTGGCCATGTGATGGTGCTTCGCTGAGTCTCACATTGCGTGGAATAATCGTCTGATAAACCTTGCTTTGAAAATACTTTTTCACTTCTTCAATCACCTGAATACCCAAGTTCGTGCGAGCATCAAACATGGTTAACAGCACACCTTCAATTTGCAATGAGGTGTTCAGATGTTTTTGCACTAATCGCACGGTATTCAACAATTGACTTAATCCTTCCAATGCGTAATATTCACACTGGATTGGAATAATGACTGAATCGGAAGCCGTCAATGAATTGAGCGTCAAAATACCCAGCGATGGCGGGCAATCAATTAATATATAATCATAATTATGCTTAACGAGTTGAAGCGATCTTTTTAATCTCAATTCACGAGAAATGGTCGGTACCAGTTCAATTTCCGCGCCTGCTAACTGAATGGTTGCCGGAATAATATCTAATCCTTCAACCTGTGTACTGACAATAGCTTCGCTAGGATCAACCTCGTTAATGAGTACATCATAAATGCAATTTGCCACATCCGCCTTATTGATACCCACACCGCTGGTTGTATTACCTTGCGGGTCGATATCCACGAGCAATACCCTTTTGCCGAGGGAAGCAAGTCCGGCGCCCAAATTAACGGAAGTAGTTGTTTTGCCTACTCCGCCCTTTTGATTGGCTACGGCTATTATTTTTGACACTTCATTCACCTCATAATTTAATCGGAATCCTGCTACACTCCATGATTGCTAAATGCTCTATGGAGACGTTACTTAGTCCTTAACTTACGGATAACGGCAATTTCAGAATAGAATTGAGTATGCTGCGGTTTTATTCGGCGTTAGACAGAAAAAGCGGCAATTGCTGCCGCCTGTACGCTTCATCCCTTACTTACGTTTGGGAATTTGAATGACAATCTCATAGTGATCCTCATGATCAGATTCCTTGGTTTTGATATCCAAGCCTGAGCCAGACACCATATCAATGGATTGACGTATCGTATTCAGCGCAAGCCGGACATCCTTGGTAAAGGAAATCCGCTTCGATTTCTTATTGGTGGATACTTGTTTATAAAAGGCAACTCGTGCCTCTGTCTGCTTCACATTGAGTTCTTTGGCAATGACTTCATCTAAAACCTTGTACTGTAGTTCTTCGGTCTCTAATGACAATAATGCACGAGCATGACGCTCGGACACCTTCCGTTCCATTAGAGCCTCTTTCACTCTCTCCGGCAGATGAAGCAGCCGTATCTTGTTAGCAATAGTGGATTGGCTTTTACCAAGTCGTTGAGCGAGGCTTTCCTGGGTGAGCTGATGTAGATCAATCAGCTTTTGGTAAGCTACAGCCTCTTCAATCGCAGTTAATCCTTCCCGTTGAAGATTCTCAATCAACGCGATGGATGCAGCTTGTGAATCATTAAACTCACGAACAATGGCTGGAATAGTTTCCATACCCAGCTTGGTGACAGCTCTCCAACGACGTTCCCCTGCTATAATCTCATATTGTCCATTACGGAAACGAACGACAATCGGTTGAATTACACCATGCGTCTTAATGGTCTGGCATAGCTCATCAATCTTCTCGTCGTCAAATATGGTACGGGGCTGATAAGGACTGCTGACAATATCCCGAACTGGAATTTGTTTTATTTCGTCCCCAGTAGATCGCTCCGTCAAACCAAATAGCTTGGAAAATTGTTCTTTCATTCCGTATAATACCACCTAATTTCATAATAGCACCATACTAACAGCGCTTCGTGAAAAACAGTTCCTTACGCGGATCGTAGACCCTTTTATATGAAACAGCACCGTAAGCGGGTACACTCCACGTACTCCCCTGACATTTGTTGTCCCACTCCCCTATATGTATATCTGAATTCATGGGTACAGGAGCAGTCAACTTACATTAAAACGATTATCTCTATTCTATCACTTTTCCAGCCATAATCCTATCGTCTCTACCAGCTTTTCGGAAGGATAAGAGAATAAATTGTGCATCCTCTTTGATAACTATCATCCATCTTCCTCCCCAAATGTAAACAAGGACGCAGTTAGCAAAGAGTCTTTTATGGAAAGAGTCTATCAGCCATAAAAAAAGTGAATGTTTCACGTGAAACATTCACTTTCTTTCAAACATTTACACTAACGGCGTCTTCAAAGGAGTACCCGGCTTACGTGGATATCTTCGTGGTGTCGCCGCTCTTTTTTCAATAATAATCATATGTCTGGCTGCATCTTCAACAGGTAGCTGGAAGGCCTGAACATGTTTGATTTTTCCCTTTAGCTCTTTCAAGCTGTAGGAAGCTTCCTTGATTTCCTCTGTAGGATCACTGCCCTTCATCGCGGCAAAGTGTCCTCCTTCACGGACAAACGGCAAACAAAATTCATTCAATACTGCGAGACGAGCAACCGCTCTGGCTGTCACTAGATCATAACTATCGCGGTATCCTGGTTTACGCCCCAATTCCTCTGCCCTGCTATGAATCAGTTCAACATTTTCCAGACCCAACTGTTCTACCACATGTGCCAAGAATTGTATACGTTTATTCAACGAGTCTACAATAGTCAACTGAATCTGCGGAAAGCATATTTTCAAAGGAATGCCCGGAAAACCTGCACCTGATCCAATATCAGCTAGGCTTTCCACGTCTTTTAACGGTACATAAAAGGCCAGGGAAAGAGAATCATAAAAATGCTTGGTGTACACTGCATCACGCTCAGTAATACCCGTCAGGTTCATTTTTTCATTCCACTCAACCAGCACACGGTAATATGTTTCAAACTGCTCTAACTGACTGTCATTAATCACAATACTATGCTCTGCCAGCCGCTGCTTAAATTGCTGTTGTATCGCGTCCATTATGATCCCCTTGCTGCCGTTACGCGGTTATAATGCTCCAGATAAACCAGCAAAATGGAAATATCCGCAGGAGTTACACCCGAAATACGGGATGCTTGGCCAATCGACATCGGACGGATCTTTTCAAGTTTCTGCTTGGCTTCAATGGCCAGTCCTTGAACTTCACTGTATACAATATCCTCTGGGAGCTTCTTCTTCTCCATCTTTTGCAGACGCTCAACATGCATCAATTGCTTTTCAATGTAGCCCGCATACTTAATTTGGATTTCCACCTGCTCCTGTTCTTCCTCAGTTAGAGCTATAGGTGAAGGTGAGATTTGTGCTACTTGCGCATAACTGATCTCTGGTCGACGCAGCACCGTTAACAGATTACTGCCATCCTGTATTGGTGCAGATCCGCCTTGCTCCAGCATCTCATTTATATCAACCGGACGAACCTTCGCCAAGCGTAAACGTTCAATCTCTTGCTCTACCTTTTGCTTTTTATCCAAAAAGCGCTCGTATCGTTCATCCGTAATTAGGCCAATATCATGCCCGATCGGAGTCAATCGCAGGTCGGCGTTATCATGACGCAACAACAGACGATATTCTGCACGTGACGTCAGCAAGCGATACGGCTCATTCGTACCCTTCGTCACGAGATCGTCAATCAGAACCCCAATGTAGCCTTGCGAACGGTCCAATACGACAGGCTCTTTGCCCTGCACCTTGCGAGCTGCGTTAATACCTGCCATAATCCCTTGACCTGCAGCTTCTTCGTAACCGGAGGTACCGTTAATCTGACCTGCTGTGAACAAGCCTGGGACTTTCTTCGTTTCCAAAGTAGGCCATAACTGCGTAGGTACCATTGCATCATATTCGATAGCATAGCCATTGCGCATCATCTCTACCTTTTCCATCCCCGGAATCGAACGCAGCACAGCTAATTGCACATCCTCTGGCAAGCTGGTGGACAAGCCCTGAACATAATATTCAGATGTGTTTTTACCTTCAGGCTCCAAAAAGATTTGGTGCTTAGGCTTATCACTGAAACGTACCACCTTATCTTCAATAGATGGGCAATAACGTGGTCCCGTTCCTTCAATCAGACCAGAGAACATGGGTGCACGGTGCAAATTATCATTAATAATCTGATGCGTTTCTATTGAAGTATATGTCAGCCAGCAAGGAAGCTGTTCATTATCCGATGACTTCGTTTCATAGGAAAAGAACTTCGGTTGATCATCACCCGGTTGTATTTCCGTTTTGCTAAAATCAATCGTGTCCTTATGCACACGTGGCGGCGTTCCTGTCTTAAATCGAACTAGATCAAAACCCAGCTCTCTCAAATGCTCAGACAATCTCAACGAAGGCTGTTGATTATTTGGACCACTCTCGTACATCAGCTCGCCCATAATGATTTTTCCGCGCAGATAAGTGCCTGTGGTCAGGACAACTGCTTTACTTCGATACTCTGTGCCCGTCTTCGTAATTACACCTACGCAATGGTCGTCTTCCATAATCAGCTCTTCAACCATACCTTGGCGTAAGGTCAGATTCGGTTCCTTTTCCATCGTTTCCTTCATCGTATGCTGATAAGAGAACTTGTCTGCTTGTGCACGCAATGCATGAACCGCGGGACCTTTACCAGTATTCAACATTCTCATTTGGATAAACGTCTTATCGATATTCCGACCCATTTCGCCGCCCAGTGCATCAATTTCTCGCACCACATGCCCTTTTGCAGGACCGCCAATAGACGGGTTGCAGGGCATGAAAGCGACCATATCCAGGTTAATTGTGATCATCAACGTGCGACAGCCCATCCGTGCTGCTGCCAAGGCTGATTCTACGCCCGCATGGCCCGCGCCTACGACAATTACGTCATAGTCGCCTCCTTGGTAACCCATACCTTTCTTACCTCCTTATACATTCCGGTCTTCACGCCGAATATGCTCTTGTATATATAACGATAGTAGGCTTATATCAGCCATGCTTGAAAGTTCTATTTGCCCAGACAAAATTGTGAAAATATTTGATCTATTAGCGCATCATGCGCAGTATCGCCTACAATCTCACCCAAATGCTCCCATGCCAGCCTTACATCAATCTGGATCATGTCGATCGGAACAAATTGATCAGCGGCTTCATAGGCATCTACCAGCGATTGCCGCGCCTTCTTCAACAAAGCAATATGCCGTACGTTGCTGACATATGTCATATCCGCTGATTCCAGCTTGCCGCTAAAGAATAAATTCGATATAGCCTGCTCCAGTCGGTCCGCTCCCTCATTTTCCTTCACAGACATCGGTACGATAAGCTCTTCGGGAACATAACGCAGCAACAAATCCCGGTCTACTTGGGCCGGTAAGTCCATTTTATTCATAATGACAATCGCTTGTCTACCGCGGATTTGTTCCATTAATGCCATTTCATCCTCATGCAGTGGTTCGTTGGCGTTAATGACGATGAGCAGCAGATCCGCTTCACTAACCGCCGTTCTCGAACGTTCTACTCCGATCCGTTCCACTACATCCATCGTTTCACGAATCCCGGCTGTATCCAGCAGCTTGAGCGGAATACTATTAATCGTCACATATTCCTCAATAACGTCACGGGTTGTACCCGGAATATCGGTCACAATTGCCCGCTCGCCCTGAGCCAATGTGTTCAGCAGTGATGATTTTCCCACATTTGGTCTTCCAACAATCGCTGTGGTCAGCCCTTCACGTAAAATCTTTCCCTGCTCCGCCGTATGCAACAGCCGATCAATTTCCGTCATGACCTGACTGCTTTTATCCTTGATTAAGTCAGATGTAAAAGATTCAACATCATGCTCAGGATAATCAATGTTCACTTCAATATGAGCAAGTGTCTCCACCAAAACATGACGCAAGCGACGAATATTCTGGGACAGTTGTCCATCCACCTGCTTCAAAGCCACCGAAAAAGCTTTATCTGATTTGGAACGAATCAAGTCAATGACACCCTCCGCCTGACTCAGGTCAATACGACCATTCAAAAAAGCACGTTTCGTAAATTCACCTGGCTCAGCCAGACGTATATTTTGCAGCAATAGTAAATCCATCACCCGTTTGACGGCTACGACCCCGCCATGAGTGCTGATTTCTACGACATCTTCTGTCGTAAAAGAGCGCGGGGCCCGCATCACTGTAACTAAAACTTCCTCCACCTTTTCCTGGCTTTGAGGATCTATTATATGTCCATAATGTACCGTGTGAGTTGGAGCCTTGCTTAGAGGCGTTTTACTACGGAACAATGCCTCCACTTCCATGACCGCTTCTGGACCGCTGATCCGTACAACCGCAATGCCGCCCTCGCCGACAGCCGTTGCAATGGCAGCTATAGTATCGCTCAGCATAAAGTTTCTACCTCCTATCAAGTAGAAACGACATTGCCGTCCTTCATCAAGGACGGCAGCCGTTTCAGCGAGAAATATAAGAAAAAAAGCAATGGCTTCTGCATCTTGCAGAGAGCCATTGCGTCGGATTATTTTTTAGCAATGACAACGCGCCGATTGGGCTCGTCCCCCTTGCTGTATGTTCTAACCAGCGCATGCTGTTGGAGCTTGGCGTGAATCAGCTTCCGCTCCTGTGACGGCATTGGCTCCAGTACCACTTCCTTGCCATAACGAATAGCCTGGTTTGCCAACCGATCTGCCAAATCCTCCAGCGTTTTTTGCCGACGTGCACGAAATTGCTCGGCATCCAGCACAATTCGGATGAATTTGTCAGAATGACGGTTGGCAACGATATTCGTCAGGTACTGTAATGCATCCAATGTCTGTCCTCTGCGGCCGATCAACATACCGAGTGACGGACCGGAGATATCCAGTATACTTTCATCCTTGCGGTGGCGGACATCAACTTTAACGTCCAGTCCCATTCCTGCTGCTGTTTCACGGATGAAACGCACCGCCTCTTCATAAGGGTCTATATGTCCCGAGGGTGCTTCCATGTTCATCTGTGCTTCCTGTGCAACAGGCCCAGTTTCCTCTGATAAAGCCTGTCCCACGCTAGAAGGTGCTTGAGCCGATACATGAGGTTCAGCCGCGTGTGTGGTTTCAGGAGACGGCTCAGAGAGCAGCGTAAGCTCCACCTTCGCCTTCTTGACCCCGAGCCACCCCAGGAATCCTTTTGACGGCTGTTCCAACACGCTTACGGTTACCCGTTCACGGCTTACTCCCAGCTGGGAGAGTCCTTGTCTTACAGCATCTTCAACGGTTTTTCCTGATGTCACGACTTTGGTCATCTCGACTTTTTAGCCCCCTTCGTGTTTTTGCCACTTTTTTTCTTACTATTGGAGGAACCTGTTTTCGCGAGACTGGCTGTTTTCACATTCGCCAGTGCTGCTTCTTTATCCTTATTCCGATAAAGGAAATAGTTTTGAATGATCGTGTAAATATTACTGTAGAACCAGTACAACGGCAAAGCGGATGGGAAGTTGTACGACATGAACAGAATCAGCACCGGATAGACGTACAGCAAAAATTGCATTGGTCCCTGCTGCGGCGTCGGATTCATTTTCATCATCATCCAGGTTTGGACAAAAGTCGTAATCGCTGCCAAAATCGGCAGGATAAACAAGTGATCCGGTTTACCTAACTGGAGCCACAAGAAGTCATGATCCCGCAATGCCGAGTTATAATAAATGGCATTATAAAGCGCGATGAAAATTGGCATCTGTACTACCAAAGGAAGACAGCCAGCCATCGGGTTGACCTTATTTTCCTGGAACAACTTCATCGTCTCTTGCTGGACTTTTTCAGGCGTATCCTTGTACTTCGCTTGAATTTCTTTTAATTGCGGCTGAATGGCCTGCATAGCTTTGGAACTACGTACTTGCTTGAGTGTAAGCGGCAAAATAATGGTTCGCACGATAATCACCAGAATCAGTACGGCCAGGCCATACTCTCCAGAGAACCATTGGGCAAATGTATCTAACGCATACGAAAACCAGTAAACGACATATCTTTGCCAAAACGATCCATTGGCCAAGTCTGCCGTCGTGTAAGAATTGTGGGCCGTCTGAGCACATCCGGACAGCACAGCAACAAGTGCCAATAAGGCAATCAGGAGGAACCATTTTCCTCGTTGAGTCTTCAAACGCGACACTTCATAACCCCTTTCTTAACCAATCCATTCCAACGTAAATCATACCATATCCTGTAGGACAAAGATACTGACTATCGGCGTGAAGACTTGAGCAGCGAGGCTTTGCGTAGAACGTGCAGCACGCTTTTCTCCAGCTCTTGATACGACATTGTAACCGCACCCTTACGAACGATAAAAATCAGGTCAATCTGCTCCACCAATTCATGCTCATGATGGCGCACAATTTCCTTAACGATTCTCCGCATCCGGTTGCGAACTACTGCGTTGCCGATCTTCTTGCTGGCCGAAATTCCGACGCGGAACTGCTCTACCTCTCTGCGGCGGAACCAGTACACCACAAACTGATGGTTGGCAAAAGATTTGCCATGGCGGTATACGCGCCCAAAGTCCGCCCGGTTTCGTAGACGCAATTTTTTTTGCACGGCGCTTCTCCTTGCTCATCTCTTTTACACATGTCGGTAAGCTAACCTTTACCTTTTATATAGTAAGAAGTATGGACAACATTCCAACATGGTAATCTCGCTTATTTTATATCCGTTTTCAAAAGCTTCATCTAATATAGGACAGGATGCTGGACTTCTCCCTCTTCTTTCACTACATTTTTTACAACAATAAAAGAAGGAATCCGATCCCTGAATACCTCAATTATGAAAAAAAAGACCACCGTAGTGGTCTTTATGCACGCATTACGCACTCAATACTTTTCTACCTTTTTGGCGACGAGCTGCCAAAACTTTACGGCCATTCTTCGTGCTCATTCTTTTACGGAAGCCGTGAACTTTTTTACGTTTGCTGACATTCGGTCTGAAAGTCGGTCTCATTGTGCTGCACCTCCTTACAAGGAATACGTTTTATATGGAATATACCTAACGTAGCAATCTCCACAAAAAACACCTTTGTACATTTAACCACAAATAGCGGCCAAAGTCAATGTACTTGTGAATCCTCTCCCTCTTTTTCGCATTCAGGAAGCCTCTCCCCTTCCTCCCGCTCACTCACTTCACTCTTTTATCCCCTTACTTCATAAAACTTCTTTCACCTCTCCCTCCATCATCAGCATTCTATTTGTAGCTTTCGCTCCTCCAAAAACGTTTTTTTACATTTATTCATTCTGTAACTTGAATCCATCCTATTTTCAGATCGACGTTATCAGGTTCGTTCAAAAATAATGTCGGAAACGTTACCGGAAATTTTCAACAGAAAAATAAGCCTCTGTGACCAAAAGGCAACGGCTGTTATACACAGATCCACAAAAAGAACTGAATTGTGATTTAAATGGTCATAACCTGTGCATAACATTTTAGAGTAAAAAAGAGTTATTGTCGAAAACTGAACAAATTATAAACAATATCTTGTGTTGTGAATAAAAATTGTACACAACAGATTGAATTTGTGGATAAATAACCACCAGTCATTGAAATACAAGGCTTCTTTTGCTATGATGATATTACTTTTGAATGTGAATATGTTGTTTTACCCTCCATATTATCAACACCCTGTGGATAAAGTTGTGAACAAGTTCAATTTATCCATCTTTTTATTTTTGTGCGGATTCGGGATTCTGGGGATATATTCTACATTTTTCATTTGATTTCGACATATTGCAGTCCCGTTTTGGCCTGCGGGATCAAGAGAACGGATCGTGCCGCACATTCCCTCCTGAGAAATATCGCCTTTCTTCTGCTGATCAGCAGCGGAATTTCCATTAGCTATTTTTCAGGGTCATTTTGTGCTGCGTTCTCTCACCACACTGCCGCATGATTTAGGCGGCGGTATGTCTTTTTATGGCCTTCAACAACATTTTTGGGATTTAGGCGTTTTGCCGAAGCGCCGAGAGCAGCTCTCTGCAGCTTAATTCGGTAAAATGTCAGGATTTAAAAGGAGTGACGTCTGTGGACAGCCATACCTCTGAACTATGGCAGCAAATTCTATCCATCATACAAACCAAGCTGAGTAAGCCGAGTTACGACACTTGGTTTAAGGCTACCAAGGCAGCGAAACTAAATGACCACTCCATTGTGATTTCTGCACCGACAACTTTTGCCGTGGAATGGCTTGAAAGCCGCTATACCAAGCTAGTCGGAGCAACGGTTTATGAAATTTTGGGCAAACAACTAGAGGTCAAGTTCGTTATTGAAGAGAACAAGCCCGCCGAGGTCGACCTTCAGCAACAACCTCAGCAGCAGCCGGTCGTTCATGAAGAAGCTGTGTCCCATATGCTGAATCCCAAATATACATTCGATACATTCGTCATCGGATCGGGGAACCGTTTTGCCCATGCGGCATCGCTGGCCGTCGCCGAGGCGCCGGCAAAAGCTTACAATCCGCTGTTTTTATACGGTGGTGTGGGGCTGGGGAAAACGCATCTGATGCACGCTATCGGACACTATATTTTGGAGCACAATCCGACCAGCAAGGTCGTTTATTTATCGTCGGAGAAGTTTACGAATGAATTCATTAATGCCATCCGGGACAACCGCGGGGAAAGTTTCCGGAATAAATATCGCAACATTGATATTTTGCTCATTGATGATATTCAATTCATTGCGGGCAAGGAATCGACGCAGGAGGAATTTTTCCACACGTTCAACGCCCTTCATGAGGAACGCAAGCAGATTATAATCTCAAGCGATCGGCCGCCTAAAGAAATTCCAACGCTGGAAGAACGGCTGCGCTCTCGCTTTGAGTGGGGACTTATTACGGATATTCAACCGCCGGATCTGGAGACGAGAATTGCTATTCTTCGGAAAAAGGCGCGGGCGGAGAACCTGGATATTCCTAATGAGGCCATGATGTATATCGCTAATCAAATTGATACAAACATCCGTGAGCTGGAAGGGGCGCTTATTCGCGTTGTCGCTTATTCCTCCTTAACCAATCAGGATGTCACAAGTCATCTCGCGGCTGAGGCGTTGAAAGATATTATCCCGTCCAGTCGTCCAAAAATGATCACGATTCAGGATATACAGCATCAAGTCGGGGAATTTTACAACCTACGGCTGGAGGATTTTAAAGCGCGTAAGCGGACGAAGGCTGTAGCTTTTCCACGACAGATTGCCATGTACCTGTCTCGTGAGCTAACCGACTATTCTTTGCCAAAAATCGGCGAAGCCTTCGGTGGGCGTGATCATACGACTGTCATTCATGCGCACGAAAAAATCTCCAAATCCATTCAAGTGGATCAGGATCTGTTTAAAGTTATCAACAGCCTAATAGAAAAAATCAAAAATCCAACCTGAATAAGTTCAGAGCCTATACACAATTTATACACATGTGGATAGGCTTGATTTTATTAGGGTTACAGTGACTTATCCACATATTCAGTGCGCCTATTACTATTACTAATATATTTTAAAGATATACATCACCTAAATAAGGCCCGCGTCAACGCGTGCTTGAAGGATTAAAACCCGTAGGAGGAACTTATGAAGATCAGCATTCTGAAAAACGTTTTGAACGAGGCTATACAACATGTATCCAAAGCGATATCAAGTCGGACTACGATTCCAATTCTGAGTGGTATTAAGCTGGATGTGAATCACCAGGGAGTAACGCTGACCGCCAGCGATACAGACATCTCCATTCAATCCTTTATTCCGATGGAGGATGGTGACCAAACTGTTGTTCAGGTCGTACAACCCGGCAGTGTTGTGCTGCCTGCCAAATTCTTTGTCGAAATTATCAAAAAGTTGCCGTCGCAGGAGATCCATATGGAGGTAAAAGACCAATTTCAAACCTTTATCTCGTCTGGCGCAACTGAAATTCAGATTGTTGGCTTGGACCCTGAAGAATTCCCGGTGCTTCCCAACATTGAAGAAAATCAAGTCATCTCTGTTCCAGGAGATTTACTTAAAAATATGATTAAACAGACGGTATTCTCCATCTCCACCCACGAAACGACACCGATTTTAACTGGCGTGTTGTGGAATCTGGCTGAGGGTGAATTGAAGTTTGTGGCAACGGACCGCCACCGCCTTGCCACCCGTAGCGCTCATTTGGAGACGTCTGAAGGCTTGCGTTTTAGCAATGTTGTCATTGCGGGCAAAACGCTGAATGAGCTGAGCAGAATTATTCCAGATCAAAATATGCTTGTGGATATCGTAGTAGCGGACAATCAGGTATTATTCAAAGTAGATCGGGTGCTATTTTATTCCCGCATCTTGGACGGCACCTATCCTGATACTTCTAGAATTATTCCGACCTCCTACAAAACAGAACTGATTGTGGATACAAAAAGTTTAAGTGAGTCAATTGACCGTGCTTATTTGCTGTCCCGTGAGGAAAAAACGAATATTGTAAAAATGCAGTCGCTGGAAAATGGCGGTTTGGAGATTTCCTCTAGTTCCTCTGAGCTTGGCAAAGTGCGTGAGGAAGTAACTGTGTCCAAATTTGAGGGAGAGCCGCTCAAAATTTCGTTCAACTCTAAATACATGCTCGACGTGCTGAAGGTGATTGACAGCGAGCAACTGACGATTGCTTTTACCGGCATTATGAGCCCCATTATTTTAAAACCGGCTGATTCCAGCAATGCGCTGTATATCATCCTGCCATATCGCACAACCAACTGACGTTTAGCGTTAACCCACCCGAGGACAAGCGAAAGGATGAACAAGCCTTGAAACAGATATCTATACAAACTGAATACATTAAGCTCGATCAATTTTTAAAATTAGCCGATTGTGTATCCACAGGAGGCATGGCTAAAGCCCTGCTGCAAGAGGGACAAGTCCGTGTGAATGGTGAACCGGAAGAACGTCGTGGAAGAAAACTGTACCCGGGTGATACCGTAGAAGTAGAGGACAACGGAAGTTTCGAAGTTACAGCAGGAGCATGATCGCCTGGGTGGCAAGGACTCCTTTTAGGTACGGAGTAACAAGGGGGACCCTATGTGTTTGTGAACAACATTGTTTTGCAGCAGTATCGGAACTATGAACAGCTGGAGCTGAATGAATTTGGGCCCGTTAATTTGCTGATCGGACAAAATGCGCAGGGCAAAACGAATCTGGTAGAGGCGATTTTTGTACTGGCTTTAACCAAAAGTCATCGAACGTCCCGCGACAAGGAGTTAATCTCTTTCGGGGCTACTTCCACTCACCTAGCTGCGGATGTGGATAAAAAATACGGGAAAATCAGACTGGATCTCGCGTTATCCACACAAGGCAAAAAAGCAAAGATCAACGGACTGGAGCAGCGCAAACTGAGCGATTTTATCGGTTCGTTAAATGTGGTCATGTTTGCACCTGAGGATCTGGAAATTGTGAAAGGAACACCGGGGGTTCGCCGCCGGTTTCTTGACATGGAAATCGGACAGGTTGCGCCAGGATATCTGTATCATTTGCAGCAATATCAGAAAGTATTGGTTCAGCGAAACAACCTGCTCAAGCAAGCTTGGGGTAAGGATATGGCGTCAGTGCAGCTGATGCTGGAGGTATGGAATGAGCAACTTGTTGAGCATGGTGTTAAAATTGTTAAAAAGCGGAAACAATTTATAACAAAGCTACAAAAGTGGGCTCAGGCCATTCATGAAGGGATCGCAGGTGGGACAGAAGAGTTAAAATTAACCTATGTTCCCTCCTTCAGTGAGCCAGAGGAAGAAGATGAAGCTGTCTTATTGGAGCGATTTATGATAAAGTTATCCCAAATGAGGGAACAGGAAATCCGCCGTGGCATGACTTTGGCGGGACCCCATCGTGACGATTTGGCCTTTGCCATTAACGGCAGAGAAGTGCATACGTATGGCTCTCAGGGGCAGCAGCGGACGACGGCCCTGTCCTTGAAGTTGGCCGAAATAGAGTTAATTCATGAGGAAATTGGTGAATATCCTGTCTTGCTGCTGGATGATGTTTTGTCCGAGCTGGACCCCTATCGTCAGACCCAGCTGATCGAGACTTTCCAAAGCAAGGTACAGACCTTTATCACGGCAACCGGGGTTGAGACTTTGAACGCAGAACGACTCAAGGATGCCAATATTTATCACGTCCACGACGGGCATGTGGAACACTAAGGAGTGAGTGACCGCTATGTATATTCATCTGGGTGGAGAAAAAATCATCCGCTCGTCAGAGCTTGTGGCTATTTTCGATATCTCGATTGAAAAATCCTCTAAAATCTCCAAGCAATATGTGAACCACGCCCAACAGCAAAAGCATGTCGAGATGATTGGCGAAGAGGAAGCCAAGTCCATCGTAGTGACTCAGAATACGGTGTATTATTCCCCCATCTCCTCAACAACACTCAAAAAGCGGGCAAACCAGTTTGTTGCCAATGCTTAACCATAGAATCTATAGAAGTAGGTGAAAGGCATGTCTATGAATCAACCGTCTTATGATGCGGGCGAGATTCAGGTCCTCGAGGGCCTGGAAGCGGTTCGGAAACGTCCCGGGATGTATATTGGCTCCACGAGCGCCAAAGGTCTCCATCATCTGGTCTGGGAAGTTGTGGACAACAGCATTGACGAAGCGCTGGCGGGTTATTGTGACAGCATTCAAGTTGTGGTTCACGAAGATAACAGCGTTACCGTTACAGATAACGGACGCGGTATTCCGGTAAGCGAACACGCCAAAATGAAAAAATCTGCGCTGGAAGTCGTTATGACTGTACTTCACGCAGGTGGTAAATTCGGAGGCGGAGGGTACAAGGTATCCGGTGGTCTGCACGGGGTTGGTGTATCGGTAGTGAACGCTCTCTCCAGCAAAATGATTGTTCATGTTAAACGGGACGGACATCTGTATGAGCAGGAATATCACCGTGGTGCTCCGCAGTATGATGTCAGAGTCATCGGTGATACAGACGAGACGGGTACCCAAACGACCTTCTATCCGGACGATCAAATCTTTACAGAAACGACTGTATACGATTATGATACGCTCCAAACGCGGATTCGTGAGTTGGCTTTCCTGAACAAAGGCATTGCAATCAGCTTGACTGATGAACGGACGGGCGCCAGCGATACATTCCATTACGAGGGCGGAATCAGTGAATATGTACAATTCTTGAATCAAAAAAGAGAAGCGTTACATGAACAGCCGATTTATGTCGAAGGCTCGCGTGATATGATTCAAGTCGAGGTTGCTTTGCAATATAACGACAGCTATACCGAGAATATTTATTCTTTTGCTAACAACATCAATACCCATGAGGGCGGAACTCACGAATCAGGCTTCAAGAGTGCATTAACCCGGATTATTAACGATTATGCACGTAAAAATGGCTTGATTAAGGACAACAATGCCAACTTGACTGGTGATGATGTGCGTGAAGGATTGACGGCGATTATCTCCGTCAAAATTCCAGAACCACAGTTTGAGGGTCAGACCAAGACAAAGCTGGGGAACAGTGAGGTGCGAGGGATTGTCGAATCCCTATTCGCAGAGAAACTCCAGGAATTCCTAGAGGAAAATCCGTCTGTTTCCCGCCGTGTGGTTGACAAATCATTACAAGCAGCACGTGCCCGGGAAGCAGCGCGTAAAGCGCGTGAGCTTACACGTCGTAAAAGCGCGCTGGAAATCAGTTCGCTCCCAGGCAAGCTGGCGGATTGCTCCTCTAAGGATGCTTCGATTAGTGAACTGTACATCGTCGAAGGTGACTCAGCGGGGGGTTCGGCCAAGCAGGGTCGTGATCGTCACTTTCAAGCTATTTTGCCGATTCGCGGTAAAATCCTGAATGTCGAAAAGGCACGCTTGGACCGTATTTTGTCCAGTGATGAAATCCGGTCGATGGTAACAGCAATGGGCACAGGGATCGGAGACGACTTTGACATCGCCAAAGCCCGTTATCACAAGGTCATTATCATGACAGATGCGGATGTCGATGGTGCCCATATTCGTACGTTGTTGCTGACGTTCTTCTATCGGTACATGCGTAAAATCATTGATGCAGGCTATATTTATATTGCTCAGCCACCACTATTCAAAGTAGAGCGTAACAAAGTTGTACGTTATGCGAACTCCGAGGCGGAACGTGATGAGATCATCAGGGAATTTGGAGAAAACGCGAAGTACAATGTACAGCGCTATAAAGGTTTGGGTGAGATGAATGCGACCCAACTTTGGGAAACTACGATGGACCCTGAGAGTCGTACCATGCTTCAGGTAACTGTCAGTGACGCGATGCTGGCTGATACACTGTTCAATACCTTGATGGGTGATAATGTAGAACCTCGTCGTGACTTTATCCAAGAACATGCGAAGTACGTGAAAAATCTCGATTTTTAATGTGTGATGTTCTTTCCTAGTGGCTGTATTACGTGCTCATTAGGTAGTATTTTGTAGGAGTTCACAAGGGGCGCCCAAAGGGGCGTCCCTTTTCTTGTCATTAACCAGCCCGGGTGTATTTGAATATTTAATCTCATTGTTTTAGGCTTTTTTCTTAGAGCGTACGGCTTTACCCGTGGATGGAGAGTACCGTCCGTAGCCTACTGCATATCTGAATATTTTATGATAGAGGCTTTTGTTTGGAAGGGAAGAGAATACCTTGATTGCTGGTCTCGTGTTAACCTCCAGAATCCACGGATAATTTTGCTGATCCAGTCCCACATCTAATCCTATTTCCCTTAAACGTGGGTATCTTTTTTGCAACTGCCAGGCTACCCGTTCGCCCATTTTTGATAATTTTTGCTCCAGTCGTACAGATTCCTTTACATCCATGTATGGAGCGACCAGCTCATTGAAAAAGCGCGTTGTCCCACCGCTGTGATGATTGGTGACGACTTTGTCAGGAGCAGCTACGCGTCCTACAATAAGCGTTGTTTCCCATTGGTGTCTTAAGTTCATCTGGGTTAATACCCTCAGATCGAAAGGGCGTGCTTCATGCTGAAGAAGTGGAATTCCACGCTGGATCAGATATGGACGTTTTCGTATGCGGGAAGAAACCACTCTATGCAGATCTTCTAGACTTTCGAAGGTGAAGGTATCTACTTCATAGCGAAGCACATACCAAGTTCTCTCTTCGATGATTCCTTCTTCTGTCGGCGGAAGCGGTTCTGTCAGCCTCTCTGCCCGCATAACCCCTTTTCCATAAGTACCGTTATCAGGCTTAATATAGACAGTACCATACACGGCCAACATTTCGTTCAAGTGATCAAATGTGTACAACCGTGTTTCCGGTACATAAGCGGCCAATGTCGGATTGGGGAGAATGGCATTTGTTTTAGTCCACTTACTGGATACTCGCTGAATAGACAAGTAATCTCATCCCTTTCTTTTCGAAATATGAGTCATGTACTTGGAATCCGCAACACTTTGACAAAACAAGGGAAACTAAAGGACAAGTGCGTAAAACAATGATATAATAGAGAAATACGGCGTTTTTCGGAATTTTGCTAAGTGAACCCTGACCGTATACGTATTGTATGTGGAAAAGGCCCTTAGGGTGGGGGCTAATCCCCAGCTCTGGGGAATTTGTTATAATCAGGGCTTGTGAGTTGTACAAGAGAATAGCGATCTGCTACAGGCAGAGAGAGAATGACGAGGGATTTACGCTGTAAAGAGGACAGATGTGTTTAATTGTGCTCTTTTTGTGAAAGTAATATAATTATACAGATGAGGATTTCAGCCAAAATCCTGCGCAGAGAGCGGAGTGTATAGGCAGTATCTTGTTAGGCTTTTCACATAGAGAGCATTGTATTGAAGGATAAGAAGGAGGACCAGCATGGCGGATCAAAATAACTCGCAAATCATCAATAGGGATATCGGAGTGGAAATGCGCGAATCCTTTATGGATTATGCCATGAGTATTATTGTTAGCCGTGCCTTGCCTGATGTGCGGGACGGACTGAAGCCGGTACACCGTCGTATTTTGTACGCGATGTCCGAGCTGGGCATGTCGCCAGATAAGCCTTACAAAAAATCGGCAAGAATCGTCGGCGAAGTTATCGGTAAATATCACCCTCATGGTGATACGGCTGTATATGATACGATGGTGCGGATGGCGCAGGATTTTTCTTTGCGTTATATGTTGGTGGATGGACACGGTAACTTTGGCTCCGTGGATGGAGATATGGCGGCTGCGATGCGTTACACCGAAGCACGGTTGTCCAAGATTGCCATGGAAATGCTACGTGATTTGAACAAAGAGACCGTTGATTTTATGCCGAACTACGATGGTGAAGAGAGCGAGCCCGTCGTATTACCTGCACGTTATCCTAACTTGCTGGTGAATGGTGTCGGCGGAATTGCAGTCGGAATGGCTACCAATATTCCTCCGCATAACTTGGGAGAGGTTATCGATGGTGTACAAGCATTGATCGAAAACCCCGACATTACGCCGATGGAACTTATGGATTATATTCAAGGGCCCGATTTCCCGACAGCAGGTTATATTTTAGGACGCTCTGGTATCCGTCAGGCGTACCAGACTGGCCGCGGATCTGTGACCATGCGTGCGAAGACCACCATAGAAGAGATTGGCAATAAAGCACGGATTATCGTGCATGAGTTGCCTTACCAAGTGAATAAGGCTCGTCTGGTTGAGAAAATTGCCGAATTAGTACGTGACAAACGTATTGAAGGCATTACGGATCTTCGGGATGAATCGGACCGTACAGGTATGCGTGTCGTTATCGAGTTGCGTAGGGACGTGAACCCGAACGTCGTTCTGAATAATTTGTTTAAACATACGGCTATGCAGTCGAATTTCGGTATTAATATGCTTGCCATTGTAAACAACGAACCGAAGATTTTGAACCTGAAGGATGTCTTGTATCATTATCTCAAACATCAGGTCGAGGTTATTCGTCGCCGGACAGAATTTGATCTGAAAAAAGCCGAAGCCAGAGCACACATTCTGGAAGGCTTGCGCATTGCCCTTGACCATCTGGACGAAGTTATTGCTTTGATTCGTTCTTCCCAAACTGCAGAAGCAGCTCGTGAAGGACTGATTGAGCGTTTCTCGCTCACTCTTGAGCAGTCTCAGGCTATTCTCGATATGCGTCTGCAACGCTTAACCGGTTTGGAACGTGAGAAGATCGAGAACGAATATAACGAGCTAATACAAAAGATTGCGGAATACCGTGAGATTTTGGCGAACGAGCATCTGGTACTCAACATCATTAGCGAAGAGCTGAATGAACTTAAGGAACGCTTCGCTGATGACCGTCGCACTGAAATTACAGTGGGTGAAGAGAGTATTCTGGATGAGGATCTCATTCCGCGTGAAGATGTTATTATTACTGTAACCCATACGGGATATATCAAACGCCTTCCTGTTACTACCTATCGCAGTCAAAAACGCGGTGGTCGTGGTGTAGTGGGTATGGATACCAAAGATGAGGATTTCGTAGAGCATCTGTTCATTACGAATTCACATCATCATTTGTTATTCTTTACCGACAAGGGCAAGGTATATCGGATTAAGGCCTATGAGATTCCTGACCTTAGCCGGACAGCCCGGGGAACACCGATTATTAACCTGATTCAGATTGAACAGGGTGAGTCGATCAATGCGGTAATTCCAATCGAGGAATTTGTGGAGGATAGCTATCTATTCTTTGCGACCCAGCATGGAATCATAAAGAAGACACCACTTGACGACTATGCAAATATCCGCAAAGGTGGCTTGATTGCCATTAACTTGCGTGAAGATGACGCCCTGATCGAAGTGAAGCTGACGGACGGACAACAGGAAATGATTATTGGTACAGCACAAGGCATGTCTATCCGTTTCCCTGAAAGTGATGTACGGTCTATGGGCCGTAGCGCTACAGGGGTTAAAGGGATCAACCTTGATGAGAGTGATGCTGTAATTGGTATGGACATCGTAGATACCAGCCTGGATATCCTGATTGTAACGGCCAAAGGTTATGGCAAGCGTACCCCTGTTGTGGATTATCGTATCCAAAGCCGTGGAGGTAAGGGGATCAAGACGATTAATGTTACGGATAAAAATGGTCCGGTTGTCGGTCTCAAGGTTGTAAAAACCGAAGAGGATCTGATGATCATTACAGCTAGTGGCACCTTGATTCGGACTAGCATGGGGGAAATCTCCACGATGGGTCGGAATACACAAGGGGTAAGGCTGATTAATATTCGCGATGATGATTCGGTTGCAACTGTTTGTCGAGCGAACAAGAATGAGGAGCAGGATGAACTGCTTGAAGAATTATTAGAGGGTGGGGAAGCTGGAGAGGGCTCATCTCTATCATCTGTTGAACCAACTCTCGAAACGAATACAGAAGGTGCGGAAGGTAACGACCCAGAATCTTCTGAGGGCGAATAAGAGCCTGAATATATAAACAACAGTAGTTATTAAATTTCAGATGGAACAGACTCTCTGACTATTTGGTCGGGGAGTCTTTTTCTTTTTCTGGCTAACGAATTCAGACAAGTATGCTTTAAATGGCATAAAATGAATGTACAGGATCATTCCCAAGTAATATAATGACATCATAACTGGCAGCTGGAGCAGCTGTTGTGAGAACAGAGAGGTTGACCATGACAACTGTACCCGTATCCGAATTAAAAGCAGGACTTAGATTGCAAAGCGATGTATTTACAGAAATGGGAAGCTTGCTGCTACCGAAAGGGCGCATTCTGCTACCGCGTGACTTGGAGATTTTACAGGCGTTCCTGATCCAGCAAGTTGAGGTAGGGACGGATGATCTTACAAAATCCAGTAGCGAGTCTACGACTGTTCGATCTGGAACATCTGAATCGCAAGGACCTTCGTTAGATGGACGAGATGAATCTGAACAATTTCAGGATGAGTATGACAAAATGGTGATGCTCGTTAAGAATGCATTTCAATCGGTGCTCGTCTCTAATTTATCTATATATGAACTGCGAGGACAATTGGAGTCCTTACTGGTGCACATTCAGCGCTATAATGTAATGACCTATACTCCGCCCGCCATGATCGAAGTGGACTATATTTTTCACAACGCCGTGCTAACCTCCCTTACTTCCTATTCCATTGCACAATGGATCGGATTACCTCAAAAGGATTGGATGCAAGTGGCTTTTGCTGGATTGCTTCATGACATAGGGAACGCTAAAATGGACCCGGTCATTCTGTATAAGCCCTCCAAACTAACGTGGGAAGAGCAAGAAGAAATACGTCGCCATACATCATTAGGATACCAGTTGCTTAAAAATGTGAAAGCTATTAACGAAGGTGTGCGTTTGGCAGCTCTTCAGCATCATGAGAAAGTGGACGGTACTGGATATCCACTGCGTCTTAAAGGGGAACAAATCCACATCTACGCTAAAATCGTTGGAGTGGCTGATGTATTCCATGCTATGACTCTAGAGAAAACATACCGACCTGCCCAATCACCGTATCTGGTTCTAGAGCAAATCAAGTCAGAATCATTTGGAAAGCTGGACCCAAGTGTCGTACAAGTTTTTATTCATAAGTTAACCCAATTCAATAATGGAACCAAGGTGCGCCTCAATGATAACCGTACAGGGGAAATTATTTTCGCTGATCGAGATCATCCGACTCGGCCGTTGATTCAAGTAGATGGGGAAATCATTAACTTAATGCTGCAAAGAGAGCTTTATATCGAGTGTATTGTTACTTAACTAAGTATTTTTAAAATAACAGTTGCACAATATAAAGAAAGTATGATATATTATTTCTTGTCGCTTCAAGTGTTATCAAGAAGAGCGAAAAACACTTTTGAAAAAAGTGTTGACATAACTCTAGAAAATATGATACACTATAAAAGTTGCTGAGGGGTTGAAAGAAACGCCGATGCGGACATTGAATGTTTGATCTTTGAAAACTGAACAACGAGTGAGTAAAACGATTTTGTTCGCAAAATCAAACAAGAGATATTTTATCTCGTCAGTTTCAAAATGAGCTCATCGCTCTTTCTATAAACCAACTTCGGTTGGTCTTTAATGGAGAGTTTGATCCTGGCTCAGGACGAACGCTGGCGGCGTGCCTAATACATGCAAGTCGAGCGGGGTTGTTTAGAAGCTTGCTTCTAAACAACCTAGCGGCGGACGGGTGAGTAACACGTAGGCAACCTGCCCACAAGACAGGGATAACTACCGGAAACGGTAGCTAATACCCGATACATCCTTTTCCTGCATGGGAGAAGGAGGAAAGACGGAGCAATCTGTCACTTGTGGATGGGCCTGCGGCGCATTAGCTAGTTGGTGGGGTAAAGGCCTACCAAGGCGACGATGCGTAGCCGACCTGAGAGGGTGATCGGCCACACTGGGACTGAGACACGGCCCAGACTCCTACGGGAGGCAGCAGTAGGGAATCTTCCGCAATGGGCGAAAGCCTGACGGAGCAACGCCGCGTGAGTGATGAAGGTTTTCGGATCGTAAAGCTCTGTTGCCAGGGAAGAACGTCTTGTAGAGTAACTGCTACAAGAGTGACGGTACCTGAGAAGAAAGCCCCGGCTAACTACGTGCCAGCAGCCGCGGTAATACGTAGGGGGCAAGCGTTGTCCGGAATTATTGGGCGTAAAGCGCGCGCAGGCGGCTCTTTAAGTCTGGTGTTTAATCCCGAGGCTCAACTTCGGGTCGCACTGGAAACTGGGGAGCTTGAGTGCAGAAGAGGAGAGTGGAATTCCACGTGTAGCGGTGAAATGCGTAGATATGTGGAGGAACACCAGTGGCGAAGGCGACTCTCTGGGCTGTAACTGACGCTGAGGCGCGAAAGCGTGGGGAGCAAACAGGATTAGATACCCTGGTAGTCCACGCCGTAAACGATGAATGCTAGGTGTTAGGGGTTTCGATACCCTTGGTGCCGAAGTTAACACATTAAGCATTCCGCCTGGGGAGTACGGTCGCAAGACTGAAACTCAAAGGAATTGACGGGGACCCGCACAAGCAGTGGAGTATGTGGTTTAATTCGAAGCAACGCGAAGAACCTTACCAGGTCTTGACATCCCTCTGACCGGTCTAGAGATAGACCTTTCCTTCGGGACAGAGGAGACAGGTGGTGCATGGTTGTCGTCAGCTCGTGTCGTGAGATGTTGGGTTAAGTCCCGCAACGAGCGCAACCCTTATGCTTAGTTGCCAGCAGGTCAAGCTGGGCACTCTAAGCAGACTGCCGGTGACAAACCGGAGGAAGGTGGGGATGACGTCAAATCATCATGCCCCTTATGACCTGGGCTACACACGTACTACAATGGCCGGTACAACGGGAAGCGAAATCGCGAGGTGGAGCCAATCCTAGAAAAGCCGGTCTCAGTTCGGATTGTAGGCTGCAACTCGCCTACATGAAGTCGGAATTGCTAGTAATCGCGGATCAGCATGCCGCGGTGAATACGTTCCCGGGTCTTGTACACACCGCCCGTCACACCACGAGAGTTTACAACACCCGAAGTCGGTGGGGTAACCCGCAAGGGAGCCAGCCGCCGAAGGTGGGGTAGATGATTGGGGTGAAGTCGTAACAAGGTAGCCGTATCGGAAGGTGCGGCTGGATCACCTCCTTTCTATGGAGAATCGTTTCCTGCAATGGAAACATTCAAATAAGCAGGTACAATGTACCTGCGACCGGATATTCAATTCGGTTCATCACGTTCGTGTGAATGAAATGAATATCCTTAAATTACTCACTCGTTGCTCAGTTTTGAGAGCTCAAACTCTCAAGCTTCGACGAATGTTTCATTCACACATCTGTGTGGAACCGAAATATTCATCGGGTTTCGCTTCAATGAAGCGAATTGCACCTTGAAAACTGGATACCGAAACGAAATTGCGTTTTAGAATATTCCTTTAAGCTGATCTTGTGTAAACAAGTGAAATAAAGGTAGCTGCCTTGAATTTTATTCACACATTTGTGTTGAACCGAAATTCAAAGCAAATCGTATTTACCATGTAAATACTAGGTTAAGCTACAAAGAGCACACGGAGGATGCCTAGGCGCCAGGAGCCGACGAAGGACGTGGCGAACAACGATAAAGCCTCGGGGAGCTGTAAGCAAGCTTTGATCCGGGGATGTCCGAATGGGGAAACCCGGCTGTCTTCATCGACAGTCACTTTCTGCTGAATACATAGGCAGAATAGAGGCAGACCAGGGGAACTGAAACATCTAAGTACCCTGAGGAAGAGAAAACAATAGTGATTCCGTCAGTAGCGGCGAGCGAACGCGGATTAGCCCAAACCAAGGAGCTTGCTCCTTGGGGTTGTGGGACGTCTCACATGGAGTTACAAAGGAACCGGTTAGATGAAGAGGTCTGGAAAGGCCCGCCAGAGAAGGTAAAAGCCCTGTAGTTCAAAACTTGTTCTCTCCGAGACGGATCCCGAGTAGTGCGGGGCACGTGAAACCCCGTATGAATCCGGCAGGACCATCTGCCAAGGCTAAATACTCCCTGGCGACCGATAGTGAAGCAGTACCGTGAGGGAAAGGTGAAAAGCACCCCGGAAGGGGAGTGAAATAGATCCTGAAACCGTGTGCTTACAAGAAGTCAGAGCCCTATTTATGGGTGATGGCGTGCCTTTTGTAGAATGAACCGGCGAGTTACGTTCCCGTGCAAGGTTAAGGTGAAGAGCTGAAGCCGCAGCGAAAGCGAGTCTGAATAGGGCGATCTTGAGTACGTGGACGTAGACCCGAAACCGGGTGATCTACCCCTGTCCAGGGTGAAGGTGCGGTAACACGCACTGGAGGCCCGAACCCACGCATGTTGAAAAATGCGGGGATGAGGTGGGGGTAGCGGAGAAATTCCAATCGAACCCGGAGATAGCTGGTTCTCCCCGAAATAGCTTTAGGGCTAGCCTCGGAAAAAAGAATCGTGGAGGTAGAGCACTGATTGGGTGCGGGGCCCGCAAGGGTTACCAAGCTCAGTCAAACTCCGAATGCCATAGATTTAGTTCCGGGAGTCAGACAGTGAGTGCTAAGATCCATTGTCGAAAGGGAAACAGCCCAGACCATCAGCTAAGGTCCCCAAGTGTGTGTTAAGTGGGAAAGGATGTGGAGTTGCACAGACAACCAGGATGTTGGCTTAGAAGCAGCCACCATTGAAAGAGTGCGTAATAGCTCACTGGTCGAGTGACTCTGCGCCGAAAATGTAACGGGGCTAAACACACCACCGAAGCTATGGCTTGATGCTTGCATCAGGGGTAGGGGAGCGTTGAATGCGGGTTGAAGGTGTACCGTAAGGAGCGCTGGACTGCATTCAAGTGAGAATGCCGGTATGAGTAACGAAAAGATCTGTGAGAATCAGATCCGCCGAAAGCCTAAGGGTTCCTGAGGAAGGTTCGTCCGCTCAGGGTAAGTCGGGACCTAAGGCGAGGCCGATAGGCGTAGTCGAAGGACAACAGGTCGAAATTCCTGTACCACCGTAATCCGTTATGAGCGATGGGGTGACGCAGTAGGGTAGTGACGCGGACTGATGGATGTCCGTCTAAGCAGTGAGGCTGGTGTGTAGGCAAATCCGCACATCGTAAGGCTGGGCTGTGATGGGGAGCGAAAATTGTAGTAGCGAAGGTCATGATCTCAGACTGCCAAGAAAAGCCTCTAGCCAGGAGAAGGTGCCCGTACCGCAAACCGACACAGGTAGGCGAGAAGAGAATTCTAAGGCGCGCGGAAGAACTCTCGTTAAGGAACTCGGCAAAATGACCCCGTAACTTCGGGAGAAGGGGTGCCTCGGTAGGGTGAATAGCCCGAGGGGGCCGCAGTGAAAAGGCCCAAGCGACTGTTTAGCAAAAACACAGGTCTGTGCGAAGCCGCAAGGCGAAGTATACGGGCTGACGCCTGCCCGGTGCTGGAAGGTTAAGGGGAGTGGTAAGCCTTCGGGCGAAGCTATGAACCGAAGCCCCAGTAAACGGCGGCCGTAACTATAACGGTCCTAAGGTAGCGAAATTCCTTGTCAGGTAAATTCTGACCCGCACGAATGGCGTAACGACTTGGGCGCTGTCTCAACGAGAGATCCGGTGAAATTTTAATACCTGTGAAGATGCAGGTTACCCGCGACAAGACGGAAAGACCCCATGGAGCTTTACTGCAGCTTGATATTGAATTTGGGTACGATCTGTACAGGATAGGTGGGAGCCGTTGAATCTTGAGCGCCAGCTTGAGAGGAGGCATCCTTGGGATACCACCCTGATCGTATCTAGGTTCTAACTTGGTACCGTGATCCGGTGCGAGGACAGTGTCAGGTGGGCAGTTTGACTGGGGCGGTCGCCTCCTAAAGAGTAACGGAGGCGCCCCAAGGTTCCCTCAGAATGGTTGGAAATCATTCGAAGAGTGCAAAGGCAGAAGGGAGCTTGACTGCGAGACCTACAAGTCGAGCAGGGACGAAAGTCGGGCTTAGTGATCCGGTGGTACCGCATGGAAGGGCCATCGCTCAACGGATAAAAGCTACCCTGGGGATAACAGGCTTATCTCCCCCAAGAGTCCACATCGACGGGGAGGTTTGGCACCTCGATGTCGGCTCATCGCATCCTGGGGCTGAAGTAGGTCCCAAGGGTTGGGCTGTTCGCCCATTAAAGCGGTACGCGAGCTGGGTTCAGAACGTCGTGAGACAGTTCGGTCCCTATCTGTCGTGGGCGTAGGAAATTTGAGAGGAGCTGTCCTTAGTACGAGAGGACCGGGATGGACGTACCGCTGGTGTACCAGTTGTTCCGCCAGGAGCACCGCTGGGTAGCTATGTACGGAAGGGATAAGCGCTGAAAGCATCTAAGCGTGAAGCCCCCCTCAAGATGAGATTTCCCAATTAGTAAGACCCCTTGAAGACGACGAGGTAGATAGGTTGGGGGTGGAAGTGCAGTAATGCATGGAGCTGACCAATACTAATCGGTCGAGGGCTTATCCTAAAAATAAAACGCAAATAAGTTTCGGATCCAGTTTTCAGGGTGTAAGTTTTGTATTGTATAAGCTCAAGTAGCTTATATGAAACAAGCGAACACACAGCATTTGGCGATGCTGATTCCTGAAAAAGAATTTACGATGTAAATTCATGTTTGGTGGCGATAGCGGAGGGGTTCCACACGTACCCATCCCGAACACGACCGTTAAGCCCTCCAGCGCCGATGGTACTTGGACCGCAGGGTCCTGGGAGAGTAGGACGTCGCCAAGCAACAAGTAAAGAGGATCATGATCTCATTGAGATTATGGTTCTTTTTTGCATATACGTATACTTTAGAAATATCCTTACAAAAGGAAGGTAACATTTTTGTTACGGAATGTAAGAGTAAACCCTGTATAATATAGGTATTGAATCCCATACACACACGCTGCATTATTGCAGAATTATGCAAACTCCATCATAGGATTTTGTATAGTCAATCAGGCTGGTAAGGAGGGAAGATCATGCGGCGAAATAAATGGCTTGCTCTATTGGTGCTATTCAGTGTCGCTGTCGCGATTCTTACCGGGTGCGTGGAGGAGGAGCCTTCTTGGACATCGTTTGAGGGTGCTGCCAATGAGAAGACGTTTCCGGTTCCCAAAGAAGCTAGTAAAACCGATCGGGCCAGCAGTAATTCGGACATGGACTATGTTCGCTATGCACTGCCAGCATTGAAGGAAAGTGATAGTCTACCTGCTCCTTATCTAGAGGAGATTGCAGCTTGGGGCTGGACTGAGGAACCGAATTTATCCACCTCGAATCAGAAGGTGTTTCAGAAAAATAAACACATGGTGCATTTATCTGTGCATGATGGTTCTTTTACTGTATTGGTTCCAAAAGACAGAAAGGCTGTTGTGAAGAGCAAAAGCGTGGATCTTAATTAGGGACACGGTTTTCAACCGAGTAAGCAGCATAGGATTTATTGTAGATCATATTTTTAGTAAACTCATAGCGTATTGTATGCTGTGTATAATGATGAATGAAGAGATCGGATATGGGGAAGCACTCAGAACTGCAGTTGAGTAGGGGGTGGCTTCCTTTTATATATTTGCATGTTGATCAAATGCTCTACATGAATAACGAGGATAATGATGAGGAAAAGTTTACTTGATAAGCGAATATAACGATTACAGTTGTTAAGTCACAAAAAAAGGAGTAACCGGTTGAGGTTGCTCCTTTTTTATTGCTTCGGTCTATATGGGTGTAGGTTAGTTCAGACCTGAATTTTCTATCTGTACGGATAATGAGTGGTTAGATTTACTGTTGATAATATGAGGCATCTTCATCGGTAAACTTCAACATGCCGTCTTTTCTCTCGCCTGTAAGCCGACTGAGGATGTATAGACGCGGTGCAATAAGCCATAGATGCCAGAAGAGTAAGGATACAGTAAAGGCTGGTGGAGACCAGAGAATGAATACGGCTGATAAGCAGATACCGATCCAGAGGGTATGTATGTGCACACGACGAAAGATGCTATAGCCTATATACTGGTCTGTCATATAGCCTAGCCAAGGTAATTTACGATGGAATGCCCAGCGTTTGCGGAAGGATGTTCCGCCACCGATGTATAGGACAGATCGTGAGATTACGAAGTGTACCCATAAGGTTAGGAAAAAGGCAAGAGCAAACAAAAACACGCTAGTCCAGGAAAAGGCAAGAAGCAGAAAGAGAAGCATAATAATAGGTAATGTGATGTGACTCCATATTAGTTGACGCGGTATACTGATTTTTTTAATGAGCTTGTAGTGATAGTAGGTAGCTTTGGTTCCGGTTTCCTCTGTCATGCGAACAGTCCTTTCATTAATCTACTGCATCACAAGTGGCTTCCCGTCCACAGCCGGAAAAAGGGACGGTACTTCGCTCATGCCGCTTTAAATAAGCATTTAATCGTTTTTGTAGAAATACAGAATGATCAACATCCAGTGTTAGCTAGCCTACTCTATAATTACTGGAAAAGCTATCACTGATGAAGTGTTCAAGGGCTCCGATGAAAGGGTATCCATACATAAGAGCTTTTCTTATTATATCGGCATAGACGGCTGTTTTTTAAACATACGGGGTACAAACACCATAATGGCCCAGAAGGAATATATATAGAGTATATCGTCGAACTGGGCTATGAAAAGGTTTAAAATAGTAGAAAGTGCCCCATACTAATAGTAAAAGAAACAAGGTGGGATGGATATGCATGATCAAGGCGGCCACCGCTGCATTATATGCGGGCAGCACAAGCATGAAGGCATTTTTATCGTTTCCGAGTTTATCTGTGATACGTGTGAAGCTGAAATGGTGCACACGGATGCAACTGATGCCAAATATCATTTTTTTATTGATCAATTAAAGCAAATCTGGGTACAGAAAAATGCATAATATCCTTTGCTAATTAGTCTTTGAAGGATTGGCATTCCAAGGTCTGTCGATACGGGCCTTTTTTTCTGTGAGTAAAAGTAGGATTCCGCTTGATTTTACGATAAAATAAGGTAGATATAAAGCTTTGTTTGGAAGGATTGCAGAATGATGGGGAAAAAGGCGGTACATGCACCATTAATGGAAGCTCTAATACGTTACCGGACTCAGGGCAATGCTTCTTTCCATGTACCCGGTCATAAAAATGGACAAGTATATGAGCATGAAAATATTGCGTCTCTGTTGCAAGAAGTGATGTCTATTGATGCGACAGAAATTTCTGGACTGGATGATTTGCATCACCCAGAAGATGTGATTCGTGAAGGGCAGGGACTGGCTGCAAAGTGCTTTGGTGCTGAAGAGAGCTTTTGGCTAATTGGAGGAAGCACGGTCGGTAATTTGGCTATGATTTTAACTGTATGTACGGAGCCGGGAGATCTACTGCTGGTACAGAGAAATGTACACAAATCTGTCCTGAACGGTCTCATGCTGTCAGGGGCTAACGCGGTATTCCTGGATCCGGAAATAGATACACTAAGCGGACTGGCGGTTGCCCCAACGACGGATACAATAAAGGCTGCACTGAAGGCCTATCCTTCGGCTAAAGGGGTGTTACTTACACTACCTAATTACTATGGGATGGGGCATGACCTGACGGCAACGGCTAAGGCCTGTCATGCAGCCCATGTGCCGCTATTGGTAGATGAGGCACACGGTGCCCATTTTGGGTTGCATCCTCGTTTGCCAGCCTCTGCGCTGTCCTGCGGGGCTGATGTAGTCGTCCAGTCGACACATAAAATGCTTCCAGCCATGACCATGGGTGCCATGTTACATGTGCAGGGAGAGAGAATCCATCGGGAACTGCTTCGTCAGCGGTTGGCGATGGTGCAGAGCTCTAGCCCTTCTTATCCGTTAATGGCTTCACTGGATTTGGCAAGATGGTATATAGAGGCGTATGGAGCGGATGCTTTTACAGTGGGCTTAGCGGCGGCAGATGCTTTTAGAAAGGGGCTGGAGCAGCTCCCACGCTTTCGCTTGCTAGAACCTACACAGCAGGAACTAGAGGGGAAAGACGCTCACAGGGGAATCTCTGAGGTCCTAGAAAGGGATGAGGAGGGAATAAGCGGATATTCAACCCAGGACCCTTTTAAATTGGTGCTGTATGATACATGGGGGATACTGGATGGGTTTGGACTCAAGCATGAGTTGGAGACTTATGGATGTACTCCAGAGATGAGCGACGAAAAACATGTTGTTTTATTGTTTACGTTAGGCTCTACGCCTAAGGATGCGAGTCACCTGTTGCAGGCTCTTGTGCATATAGATAATGATATAAGATTTAAGGAGACGGCTGGTGAGCCGAGGGCAACGGAAAAAGAGCTGCAAAGACTCGAATTAGATTTTTCCACGTGGAACAATGATAGAATGAAGGGATACTCTAGTCCGGTGCTTTTTGGGCTTCGACCGATTAGCCCGGATCAGATAGAGAACGTGTCTGTAGACGATTCCGCTGGCAGGGTAGTGGCTGAAATGATTATCCCGTATCCTCCAGGTATTCCGCTGTTATATACAGGAGAAACGATCACAGAAGCGATTGCACTGCGGATGAGTCGTCTACGTGAGCTGGGAGCCAAGTGGCATGGGATAGCAGATGAAAGTATGCTTACAATTCGGGTATTCCGTTTACAATAAAGATTAGATACTAGAGACTTAACAAATACAGAAGACTGAATAAAAGAAGCATACGTAGCCTGTGGGTGACTTTTATTTTTCAGGCAGGAAAGCAGGGAATAACATGAATCGCAAAGGCATTTTTATCACACTGGAGGGGGGAGACGGCTCCGGTAAAACAACTATGATTCAACGGCTGGCGAAGTTTATGGAGGAAGAAGGCTATCCAGTCATCACGACGAGGGAGCCGGGTGGCATCGAAATTTCCGAAAAGATTCGCTCTATCATTTTGGACCCTGCTCATACCAGTATGGATGCTCGAACAGAGGCACTTTTATACGCGGCGGCGCGGCGTCAGCATTTGGTGGAGAAGGTAAAGCCGGCTATTGAACAGGGAGCTATCGTATTATGTGATCGTTTTGTGGATAGTAGCTTGGTCTATCAAGGATTTGCAAGAGGGATCGGAATTGAAGAGGTAGCTTCAATTAATCGCTTCGCGGTGGATGATTGGGAGCCGGATGCCACATTTTATCTGGATATTGAGCCCGAATTGGGATTGGCAAGAATTAATGCGTCACGAGGAGCAGAAATGGACCGTCTCGACATGGAGAGTATATCGTTTCACCATAAGGTGCGAGAGGCATATTTGGAGTTGGCTCGCAAATTTCCGGAGCGAATTACAATTGTTGATGCCTCTCCGGCGCCAGAGCAGGTAGAGCAAGTATTGAGGGATTTGCTGAAAAAGCGGTTTGTTCAGAATTTTAGCATATAATTGTCGAAGGATATACGGTAAAATTGAGCTAGGGACAAGGTTGTCTCTAATATGACTTGAAGGAGGAATACAGGATGAAGCTGATTATTGCGATTGTACAGGATAAGGACAGTAATAGATTATCCAGCGGACTGGTGAAAGCTAATTTCCGTGCTACCAAATTGGCGAGCACAGGAGGATTTCTGCGTGCAGGTAATACGACATTTATGATCGGTGTTGATGACAATCAGGTGGACTCATTAATGAACGTCATTCGCAGCAGTTGCAAGGTTCGTGAACAGCTGGTCACACCCGTTACCCCTATGAGCGGGACGACGGATTCCTATTTACCGTTACCTGTTGAAGTGCAGGTGGGTGGAGCGACGGTATTCGTGATGCCTGTAGACCGTTTCGAGCATTTCTGAATCTACACAATAGGGCCTATTCTGCCGATATGATAGGGGAATCGCCTGTATCTTCTCACATGATGGGAGTGAGGGCAGATCCACTAAAACGGCAGCGCTACAGCGTAGTCCCCGGAAAGCCGAAGAAACCCCGAGTTCTAGTTTGAACTGTTCATGAAGGGGGAAAGTGGAAGCATCCGGGGAGAAAGCAGGTTTATATGAAAATAAATCCGGGCTATCGCCCTTTACAAAGTACATTGTCTACAAATGAAATGAGTGCAAAGCCAATTCAGCCCAAGAGCTTCTCCGACGTTATGCAGCAAAATGGGGAGCAGGCTTCGCAGGAGGAATTGAATCGACGCTTTAAGGAAATACAAATGCAGGGAGATCGTCTTGCACGTTCAATGACGATTCGTGAGTTGAAGGCTTATAAGATGCTGGTTAAACGGTTTTTGGAAGATACAGTTCGGCGAGGCGTGTCCATGAAGGACACAAAGGGTTGGGATCGCCGGGGACGCAGCAAACGTTATAAGCTGATTGATGAAGTGGATGAGCTGTTGCTCAAAATGGCGGATGAGCTGCTTGAAACTGAACAAGGCAAGATTGAGCTTTTGCAAGGGGTCGGTGAGATCAGAGGATTGCTGATTAATCTCTCATTTTAATGCAGACTTATGTTATAAATGAATACAGACGGGCTGTTGCCACGAAGAAATAATCTGCTTGCTGATCATGCTGGCAGATTATTTTTGACTATGTATATGTGGGCAGACGTGATACGGAAATAGCAGCAGTTGCCCCGAAAAACGAGGATTTGAAGTTGGAATCATGAAAATAGCAACAAAGTTTGCCCGGAAGAACAACGGTTTGCTGAGGGATCACAGTTGTTTTCAGTGGAGAAAGTGAGGAAATATGTCTTTTCAACATATAATGGGCCAGGATGTAGCCAAAAAAATGCTGCAAAGTGCACTACGGAATCATACGGTCAACCATGCCTATGTTTTTAGCGGGCCGCCGGGAAGCGGGCAGATGAACATGGCGCAGATCTTTGCTAAGGCTTTATTTTGTGAGCGACAGACGGATGATGCATGTGGGGAGTGCTTGTCGTGCCGTAAGGTAGAGCACGGGAATCATCCAGATTTGCACATTGTAGAGCCGGATGGAGCTACGATTAAAATTGATCAGATTCGCGGGCTTCAACGTATATTTTCTTACAAATCTGAAAGCTCCAATCCGAAGGTATATATTATTCGACAGGCGGATACCATGACAGTGCAAGCTGCTAATAGCCTACTTAAATTTTTGGAGGAGCCCCAGATTCCAGTGGTCGGTATACTCATTTCTGAAAATGGACAGGCGTTGCTACCTACGATTCAATCACGGACGCAGCAGGTTCCTTTCCACGCTTTACAGCCGGAAGTGATGATGCAGGCGTTAATTGGGGAAGGCTATACGGCAGGGCTTGTCCGGTCGGTCGTTCATATTGCTTCAGGACTGGAATCATGTAGAGAAATTCTCCAGCAGAATTGGTTTGCAGAAATTAGAAACGTAGTGTTACAATTAGTGAAGGAGTCCATGAGTCGGGGGAGCTCGTCTATTATTCTGGCTCAACAGAAGATTTTTAAAACTGGACTTTCTGAACACCTGGATATTCTGTTTCATCTGTTTCATTTGTGGTTTAAGGATATGCTTCATTTCCGTTACGGAAGGCACGAAAGCATTGTTTTCATAGATCATTTGGAGTCCGTCTCCAAATTGGCAATCACCCGCAGCACGGAACAATGGGTCTCTTATATGGATTTGGCCGCGAATTGCAGGAAGAAGCTCCGTTTTCACGTCAACGGGCAATTATGCGTGGAGCAGCTTCTGATTGGGTTGTCCGATACAAGCGGTTCTATCACCGGCTAACAGGAAGGCGCGCTTGTTCCACTCTGCACAATCCGCGACGCCAGGTTCCCGGTTTGTGCGACAGTGAGACTTCAATTGCGGCCATTCGTACAATGTCGGCTTCAAATGAGGTTTAGTGGCATACAAGGGGGTTAATTTTTGTATAGTGTAGTGGGTGTCCGTTTCAAGAAGGCGGGCAAGACTTATTATTTTGATCCGTTGGACCTTCCAGTGGAGAAAGAAAACTGTGTCATTGTAGAGACCGCGCGCGGTATTGAATATGGCAAGGTTGTAGTGGGCAAAAAAGAGGTAAATGATTCGGATGTTGTCCTGCCCTTAAAAAAAGTCATTCGTATTGCTGGGGATGATGATGCTCTTGTTGTAGAAGAGAATAAATTGGCGGCCAAGGATGCATTCGGCACGTGTTTAAATAAAATTAAAGACCATGGCCTTAAAATGAAGCTGGTAGATGTAGAATTTACATTTGACCGCAATAAGATCATTTTTTATTTTACGGCAGAGGGTCGGGTGGATTTTCGAGAGCTTGTAAAGGACTTGGCCAGTATTTTTCGTACACGGATCGAGCTGCGGCAGATCGGCGTACGGGATGAGGCTAAAATGCTTGGCGGAATCGGACCTTGTGGACGTATTCTGTGTTGCTCCTCATGGCTGGGGGATTTTGAGCCGGTATCTATTAAGATGGCGAAGGATCAGAGTTTGTCGCTGAATCCGACGAAGATTTCCGGGTTGTGCGGGAGATTGATGTGCTGCCTCAAGTTTGAACATGATAACTACGAAAGCATGCGAGAAGAGCTACCTCAGGTGGGTAAGATGGTTATCACCTCTTTGGGAGAAGGTAAAGTCGTAGGTGTGAATGCAGGTCATCGCACGGTGCATGTTCAACTGTTTGAGATCAGTAAGGTCAAGGAACTTCCAATGGACGATGTAGTCGTCAAGTAAACCATTAGGTTGCTTCGGGGTGGAAACTTGGATAAATTAAATGTTTTTGCGCGTATTCACGAAATGGAAACCCAAATGGGACAGTTGCATAGCGATCTGGGTGAATTGAAACTGGCAGTAAAAGAGCTGCTGGAGGAAAATCAACGACTAACGATTGAAAACGAACAGGTGCGCAAGATGCTCAAACGTGAAACCTCTGGAGAAGAAAAGACGGCAAACAAGCCGAAGCTTCCTCCTCCGATCGTCATTAAGGATGAAGGGCAAACGGGTGAGGTCGTGGGCGAAGGCTACGACAATCTAGCAAGGCTGTATCATGAAGGATTTCATATATGCAACGTGTATTACGGACATTTGCGAACGGAAGGCGATTGCCTCTTCTGTCTGTCATTTTTGAATAAATAAAAACAAGCCGTAGGAGCAAGATGCCTACGGCTTTTTTGTAAGGAAGTATGAGTGAAAAGCGATTTTGGTTATAAAAGATGGGAGAGCATTATGGACGAAAATGAAAAGAAGTCTGAACGAATTGATGATTTACTTTCACATAATTTGCGCATTATCCAAAGTGATGAAGTATTCAGCTTCTCGATGGACGCGGTCTTGCTGGCACGTTTTGCTGGTATTCCACAGCGTGGAAAGATCCTGGATCTGTGTACTGGCAATGGGGTTGTCCCGCTGTTGCTAACGACACGAACAAAAGCGTCTATTGAAGGAATTGAGATTCAACCACGCTTGGCAGATATGGCTAGACGCAGTGTCAGCTTGAATGGATTAGAAGCAGCAATTCAGATTCGGGAAGGGGACCTACGTGAGCTGGTTCACATCACGGGACATGGTGTTTATGATGCGATTACCGTGAATCCCCCCTATATGCCGCTAAATGGTAGCGATATCAAGCTGAATCCTCACCAGGCAATTGCCCGTCATGAAGTGAACTGTACACTGGAAGAAGTCATTCAGGCATCCACCCGGCTTGTCCGTAATGGGGGAAAAGTATCCATGGTTCATCGCCCGCAGCGATTGGGTGAGATTATAACCTTAATGCGTAATCATAGTCTGGAACCCAAACGAATACGTTTTGTACACCCACGAGTTCATATGGAAGCCAATATGGTACTGGTTGAAGCATTACGTGACGGCAAACCAGAGGTTCGTCTGTTGCCTCCGCTCATTGTATATCAGGAAAATGGGAATTATACTCAGGAAATAAGAGATATTTATGGAGAAGTAAGCAAGGGGGATTCTGTGTGAAAGCAGCTGTACAAAAAAGCTTTAGTACCAGCGAAGAAGAACGGGGAAAGTTGTATCTTGTTGCAACACCCATTGGGAATCTGGACGATATGACCTTTAGGGCGATTAACACCTTAAAATCATGTAGTATTATCGCTGCCGAAGATACGCGGCAGACACGCAAACTGCTCACCCATTTCGAAATTACACCGGATATGCTCTTCAGTTATCATGAACATAATAAGGCTGCCAGTGGGCCTGAACTGATACGTTATATAATAGAAGGAAAAAATTTGGCACTGGTTAGCGATGCAGGTCTACCGGCCATTTCTGACCCTGGTTCGGATCTGGTCAAGCTGGCACTGGAAGCGGAAATTAGCGTCATTCCTATCCCAGGAGCAAATGCGGCACTATCGGCTTTAATTGCCTCAGGACTGGATACAGAAAGGTTCACCTTCGCTGGCTTTCCACCACGGGAGAAAAAGGATCTAGAGAAGCTGTTGCTATCGTTTCAGGTATCTCACGGCACAATTATTTTTTATGAATCGCCTCATCGCATTGTGAAGACATTGATGGTGTTGAAGGAAACATTAGGTTCACGCAAAGTGGTGCTTGCGCGTGAGCTGACCAAGCTGCATGAGGAATGGGTTCGGGGAACCGTGGAGCAATGCCTTGCTAGACTAGAGGGAAATCCACCGATTGGTGAATATTGCCTGGTGGTTGAAGGAAAAGACGAAGAGGAAGAGGAACAGGAACGTCAGGCGTGGTGGCAGTCCTTATCTTTGGAGTCCCACGTCGCACATTACGAGGCAGAGGGACTTACACGCAAGGATGCAATGAAGCGTACAGCCACAGATCGTTCAATCTCCAAGAGAGATGTTTACAACGCACTCTTATGAATATCTGTCTAAACAAAAAAGGGCCTTCCAACGGTTGGGTTCAAACCGTGGAAGGCAACAAGGAGTATATATGAAAAAGGTTAGAATTAACAATATCTGATAAGTCTATTATATACTAAAATTCTCAGTTTGTCACAGGTGTTGGGATTTCAGAAATGCAATCTTGGCAAACAATTTTCCCTTTGAAGTAAATTACGTTCTCAGCATTGCCGCAGAAGATACAAGCAGGCTCGTATTTTTTAAGCATGATGCGTTCGCCATCAACATAAATTTCCAAAGCGTCTTTCTCTCCGATTCCCAGGGTACGACGCAATTCGATTGGAATAACAACACGTCCGAGCTCGTCAACTTTTCTTACAATACCAGTGGATTTCATCATAATAAATCAGGCTCCTCTCGCCGTTTAAAATAATATAAGTGTCATGATTCGACAAAATTTTCTCTTTTCTGATATTTACTATACCAACGATTCCCAAAACAGTCAACCTTAAAAATGTAGTAACAGTCTGATTATGCAAAAGTATTTAGATTAAAGACCTTTACTCATGTGTATTGCCTTATCTTATTGATGATTTATTCAGTTTGTCGATTTGGAAATGTCGAAAAACTATAATTCGACATATTACGACAAAGAATGTCGAATGAGGGAAAACATTTAGGATTTTATTGTATTTTAATCCATTATTCCGAATATTAAAGGAGCTGATATCTTGCACCAGCCACTCAGTGAAGAAAAAGTTTTTAAAGACCCGGTACATAATTACATCCATGTTCAGGATACTGTGATATGGCGGTTGATCAACACGCCGGAGTTCCAACGTTTACGGCGCATACGGCAGTTAGGCACATCGTATCTTACGTTTCATGGAGCGGAGCATAGCCGTTTTTCACATTCATTGGGCGTATATGAGATTACGAGACGTATTATTTCTCAATTTGAACGTGGAGATTTCCCAGATTGGCCGAAGGAGGAAAGGCTGGTTGCTCTGTGTGCGGCCCTATTGCATGATGTGGGGCATGGCCCATTTTCTCATTCAATTGAGGAAGCCTTTCATATGAACCATGAGGATTGGACATGCCGCATTGTACTGGGAGACACGAAGATCAACGCCGTGCTACGGCAAGTCGACGACAAGCTTCCACAAAAGGTGGCTGCGGTTATAGCCAAAACGTATGATAAGCCAATCGTTGTCAACTTGGTAACCAGTCCGCTAGATGCTGACCGTATGGATTATTTGTTGCGGGATGCTCATTCGACAGGTGTCAACTACGGCACAATTGATTTGGATCGTATTTTACGACTGCTACGTCCTCATAATGGGAGAATTGTTGTGAAGGAATCAGGCATGCATGCAGTAGAAGATTATTTAATGTCACGCTACCAGATGTATTGGCAAATTTATTTTCATCCTGTAACACGCAGCTCGGAAATCCTTTTACGTAAAATTTTCAAGCGAGCAAAGGAATTGTTTAAAAACGGATATGAGTTTGGTTTTCTGCTGGACCCGCTGCCGGATCTGTTGAAAGGAGAGCTTACAGTAGAGCAATATCTGATGCTCGACGAGTCATTAATCCAGACCGTATTTAGCCAGTGGAAACGAGAAAAGGACGAGATTTTAAGTGATTTGAGCAGCCGTTTTATGGACCGTAGATTGTATAAATATGTAGAGATTGAAAATATGGATACAGATACCATTGACAGTATTAGAGAAGCTTTGAAAGAGGCTGGTTTGCACCCTGAATATGATTTTGAAATTGATTTTCCGACAGATCTTCCTTATGATGTGTTTCGGCAGGGTGGCTCGACGGACAACCAGATTTTACTGCTTGGACGTCAGGGCGAGGTGAGTGAAATATCCGAAGTTTCGGAAATTGTGCGCTCAATAAGTGGTATTCACCGAGGAAAATATCATATGTATTTTCCCCAGAATAAATTGAACGCGGTAAAAGACAGGCTTCCTGCCGAAATAAGGAATTATTTTGTCAAAGAATAGACAACTATATAGAAATGTAAGTAAAAAAAGGAGATGTAAACCTTGGATTTATTCGACACTCATACTCACTTGGATGCGCCACAATTTGACGAAGATCGTGAAGAAGTTATAGCACGTGCTGTCGAATCAGGAGTAACACGGATGATCAATATCGGATTTAATCGTGAGACCATTCCATCCACTATGAAATTGGCCGAGACGTATGATTTTATTTATGCGGCAGTTGGATGGCATCCGCAGGATGCTATTACAATGCAGGAGGGCGATCTAGAATGGATTGCATCGTTATGCAGTCATAAAAAGGTTGTAGCCATCGGAGAGATCGGTCTGGATTATTATTGGGATACATCACCGAAGGATGTGCAGCATCGGGTGTTTCGAAATCAAATTGGTCTGGCTCGTGAGCTCAAAATGCCCATTGTTATCCATAACCGGGATGCACATGAAGATATTGTTAAGATTTTGCGCGAGGAAAAAGCGAGTGAGATTGGCGGAGTCATGCACTCCTTTTCGGGTAGCTGGGAAACTGCCAAAATGGTGCTGGATATGGGATTTCACCTTTCCTTCGGTGGTCCAATAACGTTCAAAAATGCCAAGCAGCCAAAAGAGGTGCTCGCACAGGTGCCGCTGGACCGTCTGCTCATTGAAACTGATGCTCCCTATCTGACGCCTCATCCGTTTCGTGGGAAGCGAAATGAGTCTGCACATGTGAGACTGGTAGCAGAGGCTGCAGCCCAAATCAAAGGGATTACAGTGGAGGAATTAGTGTCAATAACGACCCAAAATGCCCTGGAACGATTTGACATTCAATGAAAAAGTGAAGAAATCGATCAAAATAAAGAGATAGACGAAGCTAATCATGAATTTGTTGCAGGAAACTCGAGAATATTACAATATTTTAACCGAATATTTTAAAAAATGTACTTGAAACCTGCTTTACAACATGCATAGAAACAGGATATCATCTTTTCAGTGAATTGTTGTTTGAATGTAAACATCAACAAGTCATTTCATGAACCAGTCTCGCTGAGTCCCTTTTACAGGGAACGGGGGAACCGATATGGCTTACAGTACGTCCGGCATATGTGCAAGAAGGGAACGTCTCTTCCGCCAGCCGGCTCGACCGAAATTCTTTCCCCGGATGGGATTGAATAGGTGGAGGAGCCGTATTTCGATTTCTTTCTGGGTCTTCGGGGTGAATGTGAAGGCGACCGCCATGAGCGGTTGACCCAAGCTAGGGCGACTCTCTACGTCCGAACCCGACAGCTAACCCCGTAAGCGTAACAAGAGAGAAGCCATCTCGTGCATGAGTTTTCCCGCATATTCACACATGCCGGAAGCCACGAAAGAGCTCTCTAGTCTCTTTCTCTGGCTTTTTTTGTTGTGAATAAAAGAAAATCTGTCATCATACTGTGGTTAAACAGGGGAGGACAGCATGCCGCGAAGACGGGTACATGGTGCAGGACAGTCGCAGTTTGGGCTTGTCTTGTAGAAAATCTGTTATAGTCACGTCAAATCTCAACTATGTCTTACTCCAGACGGCGGGCTATGTAAGGAGGACGGAGGAAATGGGCATTTTCCAAAAAAAGGATACCCATGAGTCACGCTCATCCAGCATGTCTTACGTATTGCGTTGGAAGCAAGAGAATGTGCGCCAGGCTGCTTTGGTTGCTATTTTTCTAATCGCGCTAACGATTATGATTTCAATTCTGATGTACACGCAATCTAAAAAACAAGTCTTTTTTGTCATCGATGGCAAGGCGTCTGCGGTAGAAACCCGGGAATCCAAGCTTCAAGATTTGCTGAGCGAGCATTCCATTTCACTTCAGCCGCATGATACAGTTTCCATGCCGCTAAATGGAGCAATACAGGATGGCGATCGCGTAGTCATTAAACGTGCCAATCAAGTCAAAGTATCTTCAGGCAATGAGACGAAAAAGCTGTACACAACAGAAAATACAGTAGAAGGTGCCATTCGTACCTCGGGCTATAAATTATCATCAACGGATAAAGTTTATCCTGCGTTGGATGCCTCTGTTTCGTCTAACATGGACATAAAAATCGTCCGTGTGAAGAAACAGCAGGTCGAACAGAAAAAACAGGTGCCTTATCAGGTCATCAAAACGGCCGATCCGAGTCTTTATAAAGGCGATAATCGGGTCATTCAAAGCGGCAAATCGGGTGTGGTCGTCCAGCACGTTCAAAAGGTATATCATGATGGAAAGTTGGTATCCAAACAGCTGGTTAACAAGGAAGTTGCACAGAACCGTGTGGATAAAGTCATTGCAGTAGGAACGAAGAAAAAACCGGTCGTTCTGGCTGCTTCCGTCGGTCCCAATGATGCCGTTAAGGCAACAACGGTTAGTTCGGGCAGTGCTGTCCGTAAAGCAGGCGTCAATTTTAAATATAGCAAAGTTTTACAAAATGTCTCCATGACGGCGTATTCCTCACAGGAGCCAGGTATCGGTACACGTACTGCATCCGGCGCACGTGTCACGGAAGGACGCACCATCGCGGTCGATCCGAGTGTAATTCCAATCGGCTGGTGGGTGTATATCGAAGGGGTGGGCTTCCGCCGTGCGGAGGATACCGGTGGCGCGATTAAAGGCCACAAAATCGATGTGTATTATGAGAGTTTGAGCCGAGCCAACCAATTTGGTCGTAAGCACGGTAAAACCGTTTATGTTATCGGACCGGTAAAGCCTGAAATCAACTAAAACAGGTTGTGTATGTTGAGGGCAATGCGATAGTATTAACAACATAGTTATGCCATGCTAAGAAGAGGATATCCTCTTCTTATTTTGTTTTCAAAAGCAGGGAAAGATAAATATAGCTTGCTGTGTAGCAGTGGAGGGAAACGCAAATGATCAAGGAAGTGATCGTGGTAGAGGGCCGGGATGATACGGTGGCCATTCGCCGCGCTGTTGAAGCGGATACGATAGAAACTGGCGGCTCAGCCATTAATAAAATGACGCTGCGTAAAATTGCATTGGCGCAGGAGCGGCGGGGGGTCATCATTTTAACCGATCCCGATCATGCAGGGGAGCGCATCCGTAAGATTATCGCTTCCAAGGTACCCGGCTGCAAGCAGGCCTTTATACCCGAGGCAGAAGCGACGCGTAAAGGAGATATTGGCGTGGAGAATGCCTCACCAGAAGCGATCAGACACGCTCTTGCACGGGTCCATACGACAGTGGAAGGCGCCGACCCGCTGATTGAGTGGGCGGACCTGATTGATGCTGGACTCATCACCCACCCCAATGCTGCTGCACGCCGTATGGCCTTAGGGAATGTGCTGGGTATTGGTTATTGTAACGGAAAGCAGCTACATAAACGGCTCTCTGTATTTCAGATCAGCCGCGAGGAATTTGCCGGGGCGCTGGCACAAATTGAAAGTGAAGGATTGTGATATCCGTATGACAGGGATTCAAGATATAGCAACACCGCGGCGTACGAAGGACATTATTCAACGGCACGGTTTTTCGTTCAAAAAGAGTTTGGGACAAAATTTCCTGATTGATCAGAATATTCTCAATAAGATTGTAAATGCTGCCGGATTGGATGAGACGAAGGGCGCACTTGAGATCGGTCCTGGGATTGGTGCTTTGACCGAGAAGCTGGCCCAATCGGCCAAGGCAGTTACCGCTGTCGAGATTGACCAGCGGCTACTGCCAATTCTCGAAGAAGTGTTGGCCCCTTACGAGCATGTGAAGGTACGTCATGGAGATGTGTTGAAGCTGGATTTGCGCGAGGTGTTCGCAACCGATTTTGCAGACGTGAGCAAAGTAAGTGTCGTGGCTAATCTGCCGTACTACGTTACTACACCGATTCTGATGAGGCTGCTGGAGGACAAGCTCCCTTTGGAGAATATCGTCGTTATGATCCAAAAAGAAGTGGCTGAGCGTATGGCTGCGTCTCCTGGAACGAAGGATTACGGCAGCCTGAGCATTGCGGTGCAATATTACAGCGAACCTGAATTAGTCTGTATTGTGCCGAATACAGTATTTATTCCCCAGCCGAATGTGGAGTCTGCAGTCATCCGGTTGCGTGTACGGGAAGCCCCTCCAGTGGAAGTGGTGGATGAGAAGCATTTTTTTGAAGTGGTTCATGCTGCTTTTGCCCAGCGTCGTAAAACCATTTCCAATAACTTAAAAAGCCGTTTCTTCACCAAAGAGAACAGGGACACGCTGGAGCCGTTGTTGCAACAAGCTGGTATTGAACCCTCCCGTCGAGGAGAAACGCTAAGTATTGAGGAATTTGCGCGTCTCAGCGCTGTGCTGTTGGAGGCAGGTATATCCTAAGCTGGAACCAAACTGTGCATTCACCCATACGATATAGGAGGGGTGATACAGTGTGATGAGTTTAGGAGACTTGGTCGTTCGGAAATCGTACGGCGGAGATGTCACGTTTCGTGTTGAGGACATCCAGCGGGATAAAGCGATCATTAAGGGAATAGAATTTCGGCTGCTGGCCGATTCCCCAGTGAACGATCTGGTCAGAGTGCCTGCAGACCAGATTAGCGGTAAGACTCAGCAGGCCCATATTAAGGCTGGTGAGTCTCTTAATCTGTTGCAACGGGCACGCCAGCAGCAAGCTGCTCGTAGTCAGGCAGCTCTGGTTGGGGACTGGAGTGATCCGGTCGAGTCAACGTATTTTGAAATGCCGGGAAAGGTTCTTCATCTGGATGGAGATCCCGGCTATTTGAAAAAATGTCTCAGTTTATATGAACAGCTCCGTGTTCCTGCAGAGGGACATCACGTTCACGAATCGGCAATGGCGGACACGTTGTACCGACTGCTTCCCCGTATCCGTCCGGATATCGTGGTCATTACCGGACATGACGGTGTGCTGAAGCAGCCACAGCCTTATGATTTGTACAGCTTGAAAAGTTATAAAAATTCGCAAAATTTTGTGGCGGCGATTCAGGTAGCAAGACAATATGAACGTCATCTGGATTCGCTGACGATTGTAGCGGGGGCGTGCCAGTCCCATTTTGAAGCGTTGCTACGTGCGGGAGCGAACTTTGCCAGCTCACCAGGGCGTATCCTGATTCACGCGCTGGACCCCGTTTACGTGGCTGCCAAGGCGGCCTTTACTTCGATCCGTGATACGGTCAACATGGGGGACCTGTTTCACCAGACAATCAGTGGCAGCCGCGGAGTGGGTGGAATTGAAACTAGGGGAAGCTATCGCATCGGCCTGCCGAAGCTTGAAAATTTGTCTACGCTTAAAGTAACGCCTTCCGCAATCTAGGATTCAAATGTGCCAATAGGATTAATCTGAACAAAAAGCCTCTGCTTTCAGAGGCTTTTTGTCATTTTTTATATAAATTATTCCTGTTCGCAAAAAATTAAATTGACAACTTATTTTTCGTGTTGTTATAATATTTAGCTTGATTTGACAATCCCTCTAAAATTCGTTATAATGGACAAGGAAAGAGGTGGTCGTTAGGCAATGGCTAAAAATACGCTGTTGGAAATCAAACGCAGTCTCGACGCACATGTAGGGCAAAAAATTTTGCTGCGGGCTAACGGCGGACGCCGTAAGACCGTCGAACGAACTGGTGTCTTGGAAGAAACGTACCCTTCTGTTTTTATCGTCAAGCTGGATCAGGAGCAACAGACGTTTAAACGTGTCTCCTACAGCTATGCTGACATTCTTACCGAGTCGGTGGAAGTCAGCGTATATGATCCCGACTCCCATACAAGTGTAGTCGAATATTTTGAAACACCTTAATTAATTTCGTGATTTATACCAGCTTCGCAGGTTTAACGACGGCTTCGTCATTTCAAATGACGGGGCCGTTTTGTATATACAGAGCAGGATGAAGCATGACATCTCTGCACATACTAAGCCGGGAATGATCTTCCTTATTCCATTGCCGAAGGAGGCGTATGTATGAGCCGAAGAAGACGGAGTGTCATGTCGGAGGAGCTAAAGTACGAGCTGGCCAAAGATCTTGGATTTTACGACACGGTCAAGGAAGAAGGCTGGGGAGGCATTAAAGCCAAGGATGCGGGCAATATGGTCAAGCGGGCTATCCAACTTGCCGAGCAGGCAGCTTCCCGCAAATCGTAGCCATCGGTGGTGCTGATGAAAAGCGGGGATATCCGGGATTAGACCGGGTCATCTCCGCTTTTTTGAACCTCATGACTTGACACGCTGAGTCTGATATAATATGTTAAGCTGTCTTGAGGGAAAAGTTGAAGGTGGGTGAACGCCTTGAAAATATATGAAAAAGCACCGGCGAAAATCAATTTAATGCTTGATGTTCTACGTAAGCGGGACGATGGTTATCACGAGGTCGAAATGATTATGACCATGGTCGATCTGTCTGACCGATTGACAATGTCCGAGTTACCGCGTGATACCATTATTATTTCAAGTCAAGCCGGGTACATACCATTGGATGAAAAGAACTTGGCTTTTCAGGCTGCGCGTCTGATCAAAGAACGTTATAACGTGTCTACGGGCGTCCACATCCATCTGGATAAGCATATCCCAGTGGCGGCAGGGTTGGCAGGTGGAAGTAGTGATGCTGCCGCAGCGCTGCGTGGACTGAACAAGCTATGGAAGCTTGGCATCTCGGATGCAGAGTTAAGGGTGCTGGGTGCTGAGCTGGGCTCAGATGTACCTTTCTGTATTACAGGGGGTACAGCTTTAGCGAGCGGACGCGGAGAACTGCTCAAGCCACTTCCGAATCCGCCACAATGCTGGGTGATCCTTGCGAAGCCGCCGATTAATGTGTCGACGGCTGAAGTGTATGGTCGTGTCAAAGCAGATCAGATTACGCACCACCCGTCTGCCCGCCAGATGGAGCATGCGATCCGTAACGCTTCTTTTACCGATGTATGCAACGCGCTGGGGAATGTACTGGAGGATGTAACACTAAAGCTGTATCCAGAGGTAGAGCATCTTAAAAGCTCCATGATCCGCTTAGGAGCAGACGGTGTGCTGATGTCAGGTAGTGGACCTACGGTGTTCGGACTGGTATCGAAGGAAGCCAAAGTGCCACGGATTTACAATGGACTAAGAGGGTTCTGTAAAGATGTGTATGCAGTACGACTTTTGACCTGATTTTAGATAATTTTTTCTTATTATAGTGGTAATTGTTGTACAAATACGTACGAAGATGATATATTTACTATTAAATATTCGGATTTTACTATATCACTTACATTCCGCCAGCAACCGGCCAGTCCGCCGGTGCTTTACTGTACAAAGCGGGCGGCAGGAGAATAGATCGCGAGGAATTGTTGTGAAAAAACTTAAAAGAAGCTCACGATTGGTGGAAATGACGCAATTTTTGTTGTCACGGCCGCATACGCTGGTGCCTCTTACTCATTTTGCGGATCGCTACGGGGCAGCTAAGTCGTCCATAAGCGAGGATCTGGCCATCATCAAGGAAGTATTTGAGGATGAGGGCACTGGCGAGCTTCTGACGCTGGCGGGAGCGGCAGGGGGCGTCAAACTGATCCCAAGGCTTTCCAAGCAGCATGCGCTTGCGTTTGCGAACGACCTGTGTGCACAACTGGAGCAGCCTGACCGCATATTACCAGGAGGATACCTGTATTTGTCCGATTTGCTGGGCCAACCTGCGATGATGAACGAAGCTGGTAAAATATTCGCGACCGCTTTTGCCAATCGTCAGATTGATGTGGTTATGACGGTGGAGACCAAGGGTATTCCACTTGCCTATGCAACCGGAGCACAGCTGAATTTGCCAGTCGTTCTCGTACGGCGTGATCATCAGGTGACAGAAGGCTCGGCTGTAAGTATTAATTATGTTTCAGGATCACAAAAGAGCCTGCATACGATGTCTTTATCCAGACGTGCAATGCGTGAGAAATCGCGTGTGCTCATTGTAGATGATTTTATGAAGGCCGGTGGCACGATTCAGGGGATGGTCGACTTGTTGGCTGAGTTCGATGCTGAGGTGGCCGGTGTAGGTGTGCTGGTAGAATCAGGCGAGGTGGAGAACGAAGAGCGCCTGCTGCACGATTATATTTCACTGGCGAATCTGACCGCAGTCGATTCTCGAAGCAAGCAAATTACAGTCAAGCTGGGCAATTATTTTGATGAGTGAACAGGGCAGTAAATTGTCACAATCCATCATAAAATACCTAAATATGTCGAAAAGAAATCTTTTCAAAAAAATTACCTGAATTTAGGATACGAATTGCCGAAAAAAAGAAGGATTTCGAACTGCTGTGTGGAATGTATACACCAAGTCCTATTTGGAAAAAGGTGGTGAAACACACATGCAGATTACGGATGTTAGACTCCGCCGAGTGAACTCAGAAGGAAGAATGAAGGCGATTGCATCCATTACGATTGATAATGAGTTTGTTGTTCATGACATCCGAGTTATCGACGGTAATAACGGGATGTTCGTAGCTATGCCAAGCAAACGAACTCCAGACGGAGAGTTTCGCGATATCGCTCACCCGATATCTTCAGGAACCCGTGAGAAGATCCAAGCTGCTGTATTGACTGAGTACGAACGTGCAGCTGTGGATGAAGAAGTTGCTATTGAAGAAGGCGCTTAATTCGCCTAAAGCAGGATTGGGGTACAAAAGAAAAAGAGAGCCACTAACTGTGGCTCTCTTTTCTTTTTGTCTGGAATGAGATATATTCTTTAGTGAGTTAACAGTCAGTTTTAAGGCAACTTGGAGCCATCCGGGCTGCCGAAGCGGCTTTTTCATAAGACAGGGACTAGGCAGCGATGCGTCCCGGGGATGAATGTCCAGCACAAGCTGGCCTGAAAAAATAGCCATTAACCAAAGGTTCGCCGTTATTTTTCAGGAGGATTGTGAAAAGTTAAGCAAAATCTGATCTGGGAATTAACGTTTTAGCCAAGGGGTAACTGTTATTTTCAGGATAGGAGGTTGGACTTGTTGGAAAGGTTGGCAGTCATTCTTGCCGCAGGGCAGGGAAAACGTATGAAATCCAAATTATATAAAGTTCTGCATCCGGTGTGCGGAAAACCGATGGTCGGGCATGTGCTCGACACGGTTCGTGAAATCGGTGTGTCCCGAAGTGTAGTCGTCGTGGGTCATGGAGCAGAGGCGGTACAGTCTTATTTGGGACCGTCGGCAGAATATGCGCTTCAGGCAGAGCAGTTGGGAACGGGCCATGCTGTCAAGCAAGCCAAGGACTTGCTCGGTCAGGAAAAAGGTACAACCATTGTCATTTGTGGGGATACTCCTTTGATCACAGCGGAAACGCTAGAGGGCTTGGTGCAACTGCACGAGAGCCGTGGGGCGGCTGCGACGATTCTGACCGCTGAGTTGGACGACCCGAAAGGATATGGACGAGTTATCCGTGATGCTTCCGGGGCCGTGCTCAAGATCGTGGAACAGAAAGATTGTTCACCTGAGGAAGATGCTGTCCGGGAGATCAATACGGGAACGTACTGCTTTGACAATGCCAAGCTGTTTGCAGCGCTGGACAAGGTAACGAACACCAATGCACAGCAGGAATATTATCTGACAGATGTCATTGGTATTTTGCATGGTGAAGGTGAGCAGGTTGAAGCGTATTTGACAGATGATGTGTCTGAATCCATCGGTGTTAACGACAGAGTCGCTTTGTCGGTAGCTGAGGGCTATATGCGTGAGCGCATCGTCCGCAAGCATATGCTGAATGGTGTCACTGTCATTGATCCGTCTTCTACCTATATCGGGAGCGAGGTTGTTATTGGTTCCGATACGGTACTGTACCCGAACACATGGCTGCATGGTCAAACACAAATCGGAGAAGATTGTGTGATTGGTCCACAGGCTGAGATTCAGAATACGATTATCCATTCAGGCGCAACGGTAAAACATTCGGTGTTGAACGAAGCGGAAGTGGGAAGCAGTACATCTGTGGGGCCGTTTGCTTATCTGCGTCCAGGCGCGAAGCTTGGCGAACATGTGAAAATTGGTGATTTTGTTGAGGTGAAAAATGCGACCATTGGAGATCATTCCAAGGTGTCTCATTTGAGCTATGTCGGTGATGCCAAGGTGGGTACAAACGTAAATATTGGCTGCGGGGCAATAACGGTCAATTATGATGGATATAATAAATCTATTACAGAAATTGAAGACGATGCCTTTATTGGCAGCAACGTGAATCTGATCGCCCCGATTAAGATTGGAAAAGGTGCTTATGTTGTAGCAGGCTCCACTGTAACACATGCTGTCCCTGATAACGATCTGGCCATTGCCAGACCACGTCAAGAGAACAAAGCCGGATATGCGGACAAAATCCGCGCACGTGCCAAAGCGAAGAAGAAAAGATCGGAATGATCTTAATCAGCAAGCTGTTGAATCTGTAATGAATGAACCAGCACGGAGGGTTTCTATTAATGACTTATTGCGATTCCAAACTCAAAATATTTACTTGTAACTCCAATCCGAAGTTAGCCCACCAGATTGCGGACTACATCGGCATCCCAATGGGGGAATCCCATACCACATCGTTTAGTGACGGTGAAATCCAGGTTAAGCTGTCGGAAAGCGTACGCGGCTGCCATGTGTATATTGTGCAGTCAACTTGTCTGCCGGTTAACGACAACTTGATGGAGTTATTGGTTATGATTGATGCACTTAAACGCGCTTCTGCCAAAAGTATCAATGTCGTTATGCCATATTACGGTTACGCTCGTCAGGATCGTAAAGCTCGTTCACGCGATCCGATTACAGCGAAACTTGTCGCTAACTTGATTGAAAAAGCGGGAGCTCACCGCGTGATCAGCATGGATTTGCATGCGATGCAGATTCAGGGATTCTTTGATATTCCAGTGGACCATATGCTGGGAGCGCCAATTCTGGCCCAATATTTCCGTTCCAAGCAAATTGAGAACCCGATTGTCGTTTCACCCGATCATGGCGGGGTTGTTCGTGCGCGTAAGCTGGCGGACTTCCTGAGTGCGCCGCTCGCTATTATTGATAAGCGTCGTCCAGAGCCAAATGTCAGTGAAGTGATGAACATCATCGGGAACATTGAGGGTAAAACGGCTATTTTAATTGATGATATCATTGATACAGCCGGAACGATTGTATTAGGGGCAAATGCGCTTAAAGAAGGCGGCGTAAAAGATGTGTATGCATGTTGTACACATGCTGTGCTTTCTGGTCCTGCGATGGAAAGACTGGAGAATTCGCCATTAAAAGAGGTGGTTGTGACGGATACGATCCCGATCGTTCACCCGAATCCGACAAGCAAGCTGAAGGTGTTGTCTGTGGCTCCATTAATGGGAGAAGCTATCATCCGTGTGCATGAAGAATTGTCGATCAGCAAACTGTTTGAAATCGAATAAGCGCTGGCTCATTAAAAAAGGGGTTGCCTTTTCCATATGGAAAAGGTAACCCCTATCAGCATGTCAGGCTAAAAGCCTGGGCGAGATATGAATGTGAAGCGTTGACGATTGTATAGTGTGTCCTCTATTTCGACGAAATGCTCATTAAAACGCGCAACGATGCCAATCTGAATATGTACATTCCCGTCATATATCTGGACAGGAACGGAATGTTTTAAATGATATAGAAAATGGCTGTCATATAAGAGGATATCACCTTGATTGAGCATACCGGCACGCACCTTCCTATTCAATACAACTATTTTACCAAAAAATACAGACTGCGAAAGAGGGTGTCAAGGTTATGAAGTGGATTGTAGGATTGGGCAACCCCGGTCCCCAATACGAGAAAACGAGACATAATGTCGGATTTATGGCATTGGATGCTCTTGCCTCACGTCATAACATCCAGATTAACCAAAGCAAATGCAAGGCGTTGATTGGAGAAGGCCACATTGGTGGCGTAAAAACCGTACTGATTAAGCCAATGACCTATATGAATCTATCAGGCGAGTCTCTACGTGCTTATATGGACTACTATAAGGCCGATATGGAAGATCTGGTTGTCGTGTACGATGATCTGGATACTGAAGTCGGTAAAATAAGATTGCGTTATCAAGGTAGCGCAGGCGGTCATAACGGCATTAAATCGATCATTCAGCATACCGGCACGCAGTCCTTCAATCGGATACGTATGGGCATTTCCCGCCCGGAACCTGGACATGCTATTGTCGATTATGTTCTGGGTACCTTTCCCAAGAAGGAAAAAGAATTACTGGCCGGAATGATCGAGGACACGTGCAACGCCTTAGAGCATAGCTTGAGTCATCCGTTTGAACGGACGATGGCTGAATTCAACAAGTAAGTTCAGACGCAGGCAGACGGGCTTAAATGGAAGATTGTTGGACATACTGAAAGGTATAGAAAACTTTCAGGAGGCATATACATTACATGATTGTTAATTATGTATGCAGACATTGTCGAACTTTCTTGGGACGAATTGATTCCGCGGCAATAACCGAAGAAAGGTTGGGCTTCCATTCCTTGACCCCTGCCGAACGTAGAGATATAATAGCGTATAATTCGGGTGGTGAAGTGACCGTCAAAGTCATTTGCGAGCATTGCAGTCAGGCATTGGAGAATAATCCTGAGCTGAGTCTGCTCGTTAATCCGCTCCAATAACAGGTATTCAACTGGTAGGATGTACCAGCTTGAGAGGTGAAGCGGCAATTCCGCTTATGGAGCCTTGGCAGCATTGCTGAGGCTTCTTTTTCGGTTTACATGTAACTATTTATAAGCATAAAGGGGTGCCTTTTTTGTTACAAGCACTTATTCAGGCTTTTACGAAGGATGCTGATTATGCATCCATTGCAGCAGGTATATCATCAGGAATGAAGGAACAACTGATATCAGGTTTATCAGGCTCTTCCCGACAGGTACTGATGGCCGCGCTTGCCGAAGATACCGGACGACCGTTAATGGTCATGACGCACAATATGTTTGCCGCTCAAAAAATAGCAGATGACTTACAGGAAGCGCTTTCTCCTGATCAGGTTTTATTGTATCCTGCTAATGAGCTGGTAGCTGCTGAAGCAGCAATATCCAGTCCAGAGACATTGTCCCAACGAATTGATGTATTGATACGCTGCGCCCAGGGTTTTCGTGGGATTGTTGTCGTGCCGTTTTCTGGTGTCCGACGTTTACTGCCAATTCCGGAAACATGGCGTGAGGCTCGTATTGAGCTGAAAGAAGGCGAAACGATTCAGCTGGAAGCGTTTTTGCTACATATGGTCGAGATGGGCTACCAGCGTGTAGAGCGTGTGGAATCACGTGGAGAGATGAGCGTACGCGGAGGAATTATTGATTTTTATCCAATGACAACCCGTTGGGGTTATCGTGTGGAGCTGTTTGACGATGAAATTGATTCGATCCGTAAGTTTGATCCGCAAGATCAGCGTTCGGTGGAGAAGGTTCAGGACGTTACCGTAACACCGTGTAAGGAAGTTATTGCGAATAACCAGCGTATGGACCAGGCGGCGGATGCCGCTGCTATTTTGTTGGAGGAACAACTGGGCAAAATGACGGATCGTCAAGCTAAGCAGCATCTGAAAGAAGAGATCCATCGTGAAATTGAGTTGCTGCGAGAGCATGTGTATTTTGACGAAATCTATAAATATATCTCCCTGCTGTATCCTGAACGTAAAACCCTAGCAGACTATATGCCGGAAGATACGATTCTGATTATTGATGAACCGGCACGTATGCTGGAAACAGCCAAGCAACTGGAACGAGATGAGTCAGAATGGAATCTGCATTTGCTTCAAAACGGTAAAACGTTACCGCAGCTAGAACTGTCAGATGACGCGGACAATCTGCTGTACAACCGGAGATTTCAGACGTTGTTTCTGTCGATTTTCCTCCGTCAGGTTCCTCATACCCAGCCACAAAATATTTTGAACTTCATCTGCCGAGGCATGCAGGATTTCCATGGCCAAATGAATGTGCTCAAGGCGGAGATGGATCGTTGGCGCAAAGCAGGCACACAGGTTATGATGCTGGCGAGTGGAGATGAACGTCTGGACCGGATGCGCAGAGTGCTTGAAGATTACGGTATTGATGAGCCGACGATGGCTATAGGCAATCTGCAAAGCGGTTTTGAAATGCCGTCTATTCATCTGGCAGTCATTACCGAGGGTGAAATGTTTTCCCAGAAGCAGCGGAAAGCTCGTAAGCAGGGTCGGCATGTGGACAATGCAGAACGGATTAAGAGCTATAGCGAGCTGAAGGTGGGCGACTACGTCGTACACCAAAATCACGGGATCGGGAAGTACATGGGGATCGGCACGCTGGAGGTTGGCGGTATCCATAAGGATTACATGCATGTCCTCTATGCGGGTGGAGATAAGCTGTCTGTGCCGATTGAACAAATTGATCTGATTCAGAAATATGTCGGCTCAGAGGACAAGGAACCCAAGATTTATAAACTGGGTGGCAATGAGTGGACACGGGTTAAAAGTAAGGTGCGCAGCTCGGTTCAGGATATTGCGGATGACTTGATCAAGCTATATGCAGAACGACAGTCGGCACCAGGGTTTGCTTTTGAAAAGGATTCACCTGAGCAACAAGAGTTTGAAGATATGTTCCCGTATGATGAGACACGTGACCAGATTCGGGCCATTGAAGAGATTAAGAAGGACATGGAGCAGAGTCGCCCGATGGATCGTTTGCTATGCGGTGATGTAGGTTACGGCAAAACTGAAGTTGCTATTCGTGCTGCTTTTAAGTCTGCTATTGAAGGTAAACAAGTAGCGGTGCTGGTACCGACGACAATTTTGGCACAACAACACTATGAGACGTTCCGTGAACGTTTTTCAGGGTATCCGTTCAATATTCAGGTATTGAGCCGTTTCCGCTCGCGCAAAGAGCAGAATGAGACGATTAAAGGGGTCCGGCAAGGCACGGTCGATATTGTCATTGGTACCCATCGTCTGTTGTCGCAGGATCTGGTGTTTAAGGACTTGGGAATGCTGATTGTCGATGAAGAACAGCGATTTGGCGTAACCCATAAGGAAAAGCTGAAGAAGCTGAAAACGAACGTAGATGTGCTGACGTTAACGGCAACACCTATTCCGCGTACGTTGCATATGTCCATGCTGGGTGTACGTGACTTGTCAGTCATTGAGACGCCACCGGAAAACCGTTTTCCAGTGCAAACCTATGTGGTTGAGCACAGCCAGACTCTAGTTCGTGAGGCCATTGAACGCGAGATGGCACGCGGAGGGCAGGTGTACTATCTGTATAATCGCGTGCAGGGCATTCAGGAGATGGCTGCAGAGATCAATGCGCTCGTACCGGAGGCCAAGGTGGGCGTGGGTCACGGACAGATGTCCGAAACCGAACTGGAGAAAACTATTTTGGATTTCCTGGATGGCGAATATGATGTACTGGTCAGCACGAGCATAATCGAAACCGGTGTGGATATTCCAAATGTGAATACACTCATTGTGCATGATGCCGATAAAATGGGGCTATCCCAGCTTTATCAGCTACGTGGGCGTGTAGGTCGTTCCAATCGGATTGCCTATGCTTACTTCACGTACCAGCGGGATAAGGTGCTCACGGAAGTGGCAGAGAAGCGCCTTCAGTCGATTAAAGAATTTACGGAGCTGGGCTCCGGGTTCAAGATTGCAATGCGCGATTTGTCCATCCGTGGAGCGGGTAACTTGCTTGGCGCTGAGCAGCATGGATTCATCGCATCCGTCGGTTTTGATCTTTACTCGCAGATGCTAGCTGAGGAAATTAATAAACGTAAAGTCAGCGTACTTGGAGAAGAGGATCAGTCCAATCGGAATTGGAGTACGTCGATTGATTTAGGCGTCGATGCTTACTTGCCGGGAGACTATATTTATGACAGCATCCAGAAGATTGAGATTTATAAAAAGGTTGCAGCGGTCAGCACCTTTGACGAGGCTTCTGAACTGGAAGATGAACTGGTCGACCGATTTGGCGATCTGCCAGAGGCTGTGCTTCATTTGCTAGCCGTGGCTCGTCTCAAGGTATATGGACGCATGTATGGCATCGAGTCCATAGTGCAACGGGATGACAATATAGTGCTGAAATTCCATGAAGGGCGTCAGCAGGCGGTACAGACTGCTAAACTTGCCGAGATTGGCAATCGCTTTGAAAGACGTGTACAATTTGAACAGGGCACTTCTATGAGCGCACGCATAAAGGGCAAAGGTCTAAATGATCCACAGTTGCTAGAACTGCTGGAACAATTTTTGAGTGCATTGAAAGAAGCATTCACATTGAAGGAGGAACTGCAAAATGCCACAACTAAATAAAAGAAAACCTTGGAGAATGCTCTCCTTGGGAATGGCAGCGCTGCTAGCTATATCCGTGCTGGCAGCATGTACGAAGCAAGCGGATGAGAACAAGGTCAAGGATGAACCGAAGGACAACAGCAAGGTTGTCGTGACCTATAAGGGTGGAACCATTACCGAAAATGAGTTCAACCAAGAAATCAGCATGATGAAATTCCTTTACCCGGAATATGAGGCTGCGTTAGCTTCGGATCAGGTACGGGAGCAAATTGTAAAGCAGGAAGTGGTGTACAAGCTTCTGGCGGCCAAAGCGGACGACAAAGCCAAGGAGCAGGGTGCCAAAGAAGGGAACGAACAGCTGGAGCAGTATAAAAAGTCAGTCGGAGAAGATAAGTTCAAGACATTTCTGAGTGATAAAAAACTGACCGAACAAGGTGTGAAAGATTACTTCACGCGTGTAATGACGGTAATCAACAGCGAAACCAACAAAGTAACAGATGATCAGCTAAAACAGGAATTTGAGAAAAATAAAGATCAATTCACAACAGCAACCGTGCGTCATGTATTAATTAACTTCGAAGATCCTAAAACGAAGAAACAGCGCAAAAAAGAGGATACCCTCAAGCTGGCCAAAGAAGTGAAGGCGAAGCTGGACGGAGGAGCGGATTTTGCGACGATTGCCAAGAAGTATTCAGAAGACCCAGGTTCTGCGTCTAACGGAGGCCTGTATGAGAATGCATCCGTAGCGCAATGGGTACCTGCATTTAAAGAGGCCGCTGAGACTCAGCCGATTAACAAAATCGGGGAGCCAGTGGAAACGGAATACGGATATCACGTGATCAAAGTGGAGTCCCGCAATGAGCCAACGTTTGATAAATTGAAAGACAACGAAAAGGCTGCCCTGAAAAATAAATTGGCCGGGGAAAGTATCCAAAACTTTACCGAAAATGATTTGACGAAGCTTGATTTGAAAATCAATCTGCCGAAGGTACCAGCTACGCAAGAGAAAAGCGGTGCAACTTCCGGTGCTGGTAGCACAACTACACCGGGCGCAGCAACAAACGGTACGGGCGATACCAATGCAGGAACAGCCAAAGATGGAGCTACAAACGAAGGTAAATAACTGAACATGCATAAGGAATTGGGAACAGATGAATACTATGGTCAGATATCACCATAAACACCATGACCGTGACGTTCTTCGTGACCGCTTCTGGGGGAGTGGAAGCGTCTTTCGATACCGTCAGTAGTTTACTAAATTCTTCTTGAGAAAGTGGGGCAACATGTGAAATGAAAGCTACTGGTATAGTTCGCCGTATTGATGACCTTGGGCGGGTAGTTATTCCAAAGGAAATTCGCCGCACCTTGAGAATTCGTGAAGGAGATCCGCTTGAGATTTTTGTGGATCGTGACGGAGAAGTCATTTTGAAAAAGTATTCACCTATTGGTGAACTTGGTGATTTCGCCAAAGAATATGCTGAGTCCCTGTTTGAAAGCACGGGCCATATTACAATGATTACCGATCGGGACACCATTATTACGGTGGCTGGAGGCTCTAAAAAAGAGTTTCTGGACAAGCCAATCGGTAGCATTATCGAAGGTAGTATGGATAATCGCAAAACTGTGCTGGAGACAGCCAGCGGCTCCTATGAGCTAACGCGAGACCACGAAGAAACACTCTCGTCCTTTGTGGCGGCTCCCATTGTTTCCGGTGGTGATCCCATTGGTTCCGTTGTATTGTTGAACAAGGACGAAAATGTAAAAATGTCCGAAATGGAGATCAAAATGGCTGAAACAGCCGCTGGCTTCCTGGGCAAACAAATGGAACAGTAACATCCCGTTTTACCCCTGTATGACGTACAGAATGGCGAAAGCCGTCCTGCGTTGTACAGGGTTTTTTTTCTTTCCGGGAGAAGAGGCGGTATAATAGGACTCGTGAAAGATGCATATTTCAGGTGGGAGTGAAGACGGAGAATGCAGGAAAATCGCGCCGCTTCGCGGCTGCTACGGGGTGCTGTCATTTTGACACTGGCAGCAGTAGCGAGCAAGCTGATCGGCACAGTGCAAAAAATCCCGCTGCAGAATATCGGCGGCGACGGCGTGTTTGGCATTTATAATACGGTTTATCCTTTTTATACGCTGTTCATTACCATTGCAGCTGCTGGATTTCCGGCTGCAATATCCAAATTTGTAGCTGAGTTTGAGGCAGTGGGAAACCGGGCAGCGGGGCAACGTGTTGCTCGGCTATCTTCGCTTGTCTTGGGTGTCTTTGGATTGATCTTGGGCGTGCTGATGTATACATGCGCGCCGCTCATTGGTCAATGGATCGACAATGCTCACGTTATTCCGTCGGTGAGGGCGGCGGCGTTTGCCTTTTTGTTCGTACCGGTTATGGCGGGATTGAGAGGATATTTTCAAGGTTTGCAAAATATGCTTCCGACTGCTATCTCCCAAGTGACGGAGCAGGCGATACGGGTAAGCGTGATGATTATGCTGTTGCTGCTCATGCTGTCGCAAGGAGCGGGGGCGGATATGATTGCCGCCGGAGCAGTGTTTGGTTCAGCAGCAGGTGGAGCAGCGGGATTGGTCGTCATGTTGCTATATTGGCGAAATCACAGGAAGAGGCTTAGAAGGCAAGGGACGGTCATGGCGACAGTGCAAGCACAAACTGGAGAGCTACACCCGGCGGAAAGCAACGGTGCCTTGCTAAAGGCGCTGCTGCGTTATGCCTTGCCTGTTTGCCTTGGAGCGCTAGCCGTTCCGTTAATTAGCCTGGTAGACACTTTTACCGTACCTCGCTTGTTAAAGCAGGAGGGTTTGGACGATACTGCGGTTATGGTGGCCTTTGGCGTGTATAACCGAGGTCTGCCGCTGGTACAGCTAGTCATGATGTTTGCTACCACACTGTCGGCATTATTCATTCCATCGCTGGCTGAGGCGCGGGTGACCGGCGGTACGGAGCTGGCACGTCGCCAGTGCGAGCAATCGCTGCGCTGGTTTTGGTTGCTGGGACTAGCCGCTGCGACAGGCCTGATCGTGCTGGCTGTGCCCGTCAATGTGATGCTGTATGCGGACGACACCGGCAGCGAGGTCATGCGCTGGATGGCGCTAACCGCCGTAGGCGGTACGCTCAGCATCATCTCGGCTGCGCTGCTGCAAGGGCTTGGCGCGGTTCGCGCGCCGGCTCTGGCGATGCTCGCGGCCGCAGTAGCCAAGGCGCTGCTAAACTGGCTGCTCGTGCCGCAGCTAGGCACGGCTGGAGCCGCCATTGCGGGGGCTGTCGCCTATCTGCTGGCGGCGGTGATCAACATCGTGCTGCTGGCTCGCTTGGTAGGCCTGCGTGGGAGCTGGTCCGCCAGCGTGCTCAAGCCGGCGGCACTGCTTATCGCCCTGGCTGGTGCGGCCGGGGCGGCGATGTGGGGCACCAGCGCTGTGCTGGGTGCCTTGGGATGGGCTGCCGGAGGTCGCGCCACGGCAGCCGCGGAGAGCCTGCTGGGCGTAGCAGCAGGCGCCGTTGTGTTCGTGATCGGCCTCGCACGCTTGAGGCTGATCACGGAAGCCGAGCTTGTGGCGGTGCCCAAGCTCGGACGCCCGCTGGCAGCCGTGCTGCGCAGGCTGCGTGTACTGGCTTAGCCCAGGCATAGGGCTTAGGGCGCGAAAGTGGCACAGCCATTTTATGAGCCTATACAACTTTGTGGTATAGTAAGTCCCAAAGCAAAGGAAGCGGAAGCGGGGGTAGGCCGTATATTTTTTCGAGCATGAACCTTGTTTCTGCGAAACGGAGGATTGGATATGAGCGTAACATTAACGGTCGTAGGTTTGGGCTCGGGAGATCCGGATCAGCTTACGATAGGGATATTGAACAAAATGCGGGGCGCTTCAGCGCTGTATCTGCGGACCAAGGAGCATCCTGCGGTTCAAGTGCTGAATGAGTTTGAAGTGGCTTTTGAGTCGTTTGACGAGGTATATGAGACAAAGGAGTCTTTTCCAGAGGTATACGAGGAAATTACCAGCCAATTGATTACGATGGTTGCTAAGGCGGTAGACGGAAGCGAAATCGTATATGCGGTTCCCGGTCATCCGATGGTGGCAGAAGCAGCGGTGCAGTTGCTTAAGGAGCGTTGTCCTGCGCAAGGGATTGAACTGAACATTCTGGGTGGCGAAAGTTTCCTGGATGAAGCTTTTGTGCGTCTTGGTTTTGATCCGATCGAGGGTTTCCAACTGTTGGATGCAGGTACACTGGATGCCAGCTGGCTCCAGCCTCAGTTGCATACGCTGATCGGACAGGTGTATGACACCTTCACGGCTTCTGATGTGAAGCTGTGCCTGATGGAGCGGTATCCTGACGATTATGAGGTGTACGTCGGTCACGCTCTTGGGGTGGAAGGCGAGGAAGCGGTGCACAAGGTGCCGCTGTACGAGCTAGATCGAGTAGAGGGCTACGGGAACCTATCCTTGGTATACATACCTCGCAGTGAAGATGAGGCACTGAAACGGCGTTCTTTTGACCGTTTACACGAGATTGTCGATATTTTACGCAGTCCGGAAGGCTGTCCATGGGATCGTGAACAGACACATCAGTCGATCCGCAAAAATCTGATCGAAGAAACGTATGAAGTCATTGAAACGATAGATGAGGACGACCCTGAGCATATGAAGGAAGAGCTGGGCGATCTGTTGTTGCAAATTTTACTGCATGCCCAAATGGAAGAGGAAGTCGGAACCTTCAATGTGTATGATGTTATCCAGGGGCTGAATGATAAGCTTATTTTCCGTCATCCACATGTATTTGGTGACAATCAAGCGAATGATGCGGAAGAAGCGCTGCAAAACTGGGAGCAGATGAAGGCTGAGGAAAAACGGCTTAAAGGCACGACGGCAGCAGACCCTTCCGTACTGGATGGGGTTCCACGTGATCTGCCTGCTCTTATGAAATCGTACAAGCTCCAGAAGAAAGCAGCTAAAGTAGGCTTTAACTGGGATAGCATTGAGGGCGTATTCGATAAATTGGACGAAGAAGTGGCTGAGCTGAAGGAAGCGGTTCGTGAAGGGCATGCCGTGGAAGCCCAGTTGCTGGAGTTAGGCGATGTATTATTTGTTGCAGTGAATGCAGCCCGGTTCATGGGAGTAGATCCGGAAGAGGCATTGTCCGCCACCAATCGCAAATTTGTCGACCGTTTCCAGTATATTGAGCAGAAATTACGCGAGCAGGGACGCCGTCCCGAAGACAGCAGCGTAGATGAAATGGAGGCTTACTGGCAGGAAGCGAAAAAGCTCCTTGGCAAAGCGTGATTCCACATATTCGCTTTTGGCTGCACAGAACAGTAAAATGAGACATATGCAGGGTTGAAAGAAGGCCCAGTTTGTGAAGACTTGCCAATGGGCAGAGTTTTGTAGTAGGATGTTGGCTTAACTGGGGTCGAATAAAAAAACGCCTGTCATTGCAGGATTTTTACGGACAAGCCAGAATAACTTGTAGTAATTCTGAAAATAACTGTAGCTTATAGTTAAGCGTGTTACAGTGACATTCAGGAGGGCTTCGGCCACAGTTGGACCTCACGTCTGCTCCATAAATGGACATGCAGCGTGATGATTATTTTTTGACATTTGGGAGGCTTTTATCTTATGAACAAGACAGATCTGATCAACAATATTTCCAGCAAAAGCGGTTTGAGCAAACGTGACGTTGAAGCTGTATTGAATGGCGTTCTTGGTGAAATTACAGATGCACTTGCTAGCGGTGACAAAGTGCAACTGATCGGCTTTGGTACTTTCGAAACACGCAAGCGTTCCAGCCGTACAGGCCGCAATCCACAAACCGGTAACACGATTGAAATTCCAGAATCGACCGTTCCTGCTTTTAAAGCCGGTAATAAGCTTAAAGAAGCCGTTAACTAATGCGTCTTGATAAATTCTTGAAAGTCTCGCGGCTGATTAAGCGGCGTACGGTAGCCAAGGACGTCTCCGAACAAGGGAGAGTGCTGGTGAACGGACGCGAAGCCAAGCCGAGCAGTGCGGTCAAAGTAGGCGATGAAATTACCGTCCAGTTTGGCCAGAAGCTGGTGACCGTGCGAGTGGAACGGCTCGCCGACACTACACGCAAGGACGAGGCTGCAAGTATGTACACTTTGGTAAAGGAAGAGCCTATTGCCAGGGACAATGGTTTGAACTGGTAAGCAGACATCTGATTTTCTCACAACTGTACATGAAAGCATTCCTTCATTATTTTATGAAGGAGTGCTTTTTTTTCTTTAGATGACGAGGTTTCGTCCATCATATGCTGATTAACAGCAAAAGCGGTTCTAAATCATACGGCCCCCTTCATAAGCTAAGAACAGAAGGAGGGGTACATGCCATGATTGAACAAGGGAAGTCCAAGCACCATGATCTGCGCATGCAAAGCCGCAAGCAACTCGATATTTCAGGCGTCAGCAATGTGGAGAGCTTTGACAGTGAAGAATTTTTGCTTCAGACCGAGCTGGGCCATCTCACCATTCGCGGACAACATTTACATATCAAAAACCTCAGTCTAGAAGAGGGGCTGTTGTCCATTGAAGGTTTGATTACTTCCCTCGTCTACCTGGAGCCCGGGGCCCCGGCCAAAAACGGAAAAAGCCTATTCGGCAAGCTCTTCAAATGAACCCTTACACACAATGGCTGACATTGACATGGATGCTGTTGTCGGGCATAGCCATGGGAGTGGTGTTTGACAGCTACCGGGTGCTGTCCATCCGCTTTCATTTTGCCCGCTGGAGCGTTCATATGTTGGACGTGCTGTACTGGGTGGCCTCGGCTTTGTTTATTTTCCGTGTGCTATACGCGAGTAATCGCGGTGAGCTGCGGTTTTATGTCTTTTTAGGACTACTTTTGGGGGTTTGGCTCTATTTTTGGGCCTTTAGTGTTACAACCCAACGTTTTGTGGTAATGTTATTAGAGATAGTTCGCAGACTGACGTTGATCGTGAACAGCATACTGCGCATCCTGATTGTTCTTCCGGTGTTAGCGCTGTATCGGCTGTTACGCAAGCTGGTCGGATGGACATGGACACTTATTGTGTTCCTGGGAAGGATGCTGATATACATCCTGATGCCGGTTTGGAAGCCGATCCTATGGCTGATCGGTCCGCTTAAAGCGCGCTGGAAGACTCCAGAGTTGCTCGTAAAGCTGGGTATCAGACTGAAAAACACAGCGAAAAGATGGTTTGGAAGGAGGTAGTATCATGCGTAATTCGTCTGTAGATCGCCATTCATCTTCTACGTCCAAGTCCAACGCGGGCGGGCGCAGGCGAATCATGATTTGGTTGCTATCGCTTGCCGCCTTTGGTAGTTGGGCAATTTTTACCTTTTTTTCTCAAGGCATGATTATGGCCGATCGAAGTGAACAGCTCACCCAGAAGGAAAAGCAGAAGCAAGCTGCTACACAAACGGAACAACAGCTTCAAACCGAAGTGAATCGTCTCAAGGACCCTGAGTACATTGGCGAGATTGCCAGAAGCAAGTACGGTCTTTACAAACCGGAAGAGACGCCAATCATCGAAGATCAGAAATAGGAACATTATCGGGCCAATGCTTAGTTGACCTTGGTTCCGCCATTTTGTATAATCAAATCACCACAGCGGGATTTTTTTGCAAAAAAATCGGTTGTATATTTTAAGGGAGGATCATTTTATTCTATGGCAATTGAAGTGGGCACCAAGTTAGAGGGCAAAGTGACAGGCATCACGCATTTTGGAGCATTTGTGGATTTGTCTGGAGGTGTCACGGGTCTCGTTCACATCTCGGAAATCGCCGATAACTATGTTAAGGATGTTAACGACCACCTGAAGATTAATGATGTTGTGACGGTGAAAGTCATTAATGTTGACAAAGATGGCAAAATCGGACTTTCCATTAAGCAAACGATTGACAAGCCGGCAAGTGAAGCCCGTCCCCCAAGAGCTCCAAGACCGGAGCGTACAGGAGGACCAGGCGGAGGCGACCGTTTCGGCGGTGGAGGTTCAGGTCCAAGTCAAGGACGCGGTGGTGGTGGCGGTGGTTTCAACCGCGATCGTGGAGGCCGTTCTTTCAAGCCTGCACCGGGTAAACCTTCATTTGAGGATAAAATGTCACGCTTCCTGAAAGATAGTGAGGAACGCATTTCGTCGCTGAAAAAGAACACCGAAGGTAAACGCGGAGGACGCGGCGCGAAGCGTGTTTAATTCACTTTGACAACCGTATCAATCATACACGGAAAACCGTACAGTCGAGAGACTGCTACGGTTTTTTTGCGTTCTACCGACAACAGATGCGATAAGCAGCGGCTGTCGGCGCTGAATCCAGTGGTTAGTCGTACGGGCATTTATGAGATTCGCAATTTTGGCGAAGAAGATAAGAGCTACGATGCTGGAAAGTGGATGTTTTTTTTGTCGTGAGGACATAATCGTCCGACAAACTCCAACGGTTTTCCGTCTATCTTCTGTGCAAATCGCTAGTCTGGGCATCAGGACGAACGACATCGAGAGGTCATGTAAAGAGTAGCGGGACGCTTCCTCCATCGGCTTCCATACGGGCGTAGCTTGATGTTCAGAGTGATGCTCTGTCCTTTCGCGCAGAACGTTTTTTTGTCGGAAATTTCTTGGAATAAGACGTGAGGTTCTGACAAACTTTCTCAGTCGTTCCGGTTTAAGATGGGAACATCAAATTGATGAATGGGGTGCCTGACGCATGATGGAGAAATGGAACGTGGTACATTTTCCGGGGTTAAAATCTAGAAAGTCCAAATCCAAAGAGCGTACGGAAGGGTGGTCTTCCAGACTCAAGAAACGGCTGGATTCACATAAAGTGGTGCAATGGGTAACGGCGCAAAGATGGATGCTGCTATTGTCAGCTATGGGAGTTCTACTAGGACGCGCCACTATTTTGGACGAGCTTTCTCCCTTTGCCCTCGCTTATTTTGCGGTCATAACGTTTCTTCGGCGTGATCTGATGCTGCCTGTAGCTGTATCAGTTGTGTTAGGCAGCCTGCTAGCTCCTTACCCATCGTTATTTATGATTGGTGGTGAGTTACTGGTATTTTATCTCCTGTATCGCGGGCTACGAACCTTCGACCGTCTGGAATTATCCTATGCCCCGCTTATGGTTTTCTTGTCTGTGTTTATGGTCAATTTATTTAACGCCGTGATGGCTCCAACTTTCACATGGTATGAACTTATCATTGTGGGAACGGATGCGGTTCTCAGCTTTATGCTTACGCTGGTGTTCACGCAGGCCATACCGTTGTTTACGTACCGCAAGAAGACAAGCCAGCTCAAGAATGAGGAAATTTTATGTCTTATTATTTTATTAGCCTCTGTGATGACGGGAGCAGTAGGATGGACTGTTCATTCATTGTCTGTCGATCATGTACTGTCGCGATATTTGGTCTTGGTGTTTGCTTTGGTGGGAGGTGCTTCGCTGGGGGCATCGGTCGGTGTAATTACTGGCTTAATTTTAAGCTTGGCCAATATGTCTGCAATTGTGCAGATGAGTTTACTCGCTTTTGCAGGTTTGCTGGCAGGAATGCTGCGTGAAGGAAAAAAAGGTGCTGTTGCGCTTGGGATGCTGCTAGGCTCCTCAATCCTGACAATCTATTTGGACGGGACCGGAGACGTGCTGACGTCAACCTGGGAGAGCTGTGCGGCGATTCTATTATTCTTAATGACCCCAAAAAGTTTCTTTAAAGCGGTTTCTACCTATGTTCCCGGTACGCAGGACCACGCCAAATCTCAGCATGAATATGCCAAAAGGGTCCGCGATCTCACCGCAGAGCGGGTAACGAAGTTTTCTCGTGTATTCAGTCAGCTATCCCGCAGCTTTCATCAGATATCTGCGAGTGAGAGCACGAAGTCGGATGGTGAAATCGAACACTTTATGAATGCGGTGGCGGAAGGGACATGTGCCTCCTGCTTCAAGTGTGAGCAGTGCTGGGACGGCAAGTTTATGCAAACTCATCAGTATATGACGGAAATGATGAGCGCCATTGAGGATAACCCGGATTTGGAACCAGAGCAGATACCGCCGCAATGGAGCAAGGCATGTGCTAAAACGGGCGCTGTCCTGCAAGTGATGAAGCAGCAGTATAGCCTCTACCAACATAATATGCAGTGGAAGCGCCAAGTATACGATAGTCGTCAGCTTGTTGCTGACCAGCTATCGGGTGTATCACAAATTATGGAGGATTTAGCGCGAGAAATTCAGCGGGAAGGGCAGACCATGCATCGGCAGGAGGAGCAAATACGGGAGGCTCTTGATAGACTGGGCTTGTCCATTCAATCTATTGAGATCATAAACCTGGATGCAGGTCAGGTAGAAATTGAGATTGTCCATGCCTATACAAGGGGATTTGATGAATGTCGGAAAATCATTGCTCCACTTCTGTCGGACATACTGGACGAGCATATAGCTGTGATGCGCGAAACGGAGGCAGATCGCCGCCAAGGCTTAGCTACAGTCATGTTCGGCTCTGCTAAAACGTATGAGATTGCTACAGGAGTAGCTAGTGCCGCCAAAGGAGGCGATTTTTTCTCAGGTGACAGCTACAGCATGATGGAGCTAGGGAACGGGACTTTTGCAGTCTCTTTAAGTGATGGTATGGGGAACGGAGAGCGCGCGCAGCAAGAGAGCAGTGCAGCACTTAACATTTTGGAGGAATTACTCCAATCGGGTATGGACGAAAAATTGGCGATCAAGTCGGTTAACTCTGTCTTGATGCTGCGATCACCTGAGGAAATGTATGCTACGGTCGATATGGCGCTGATTGATCAGTACACGGCCCAGACAACCTTTATGAAGATTGGGTCTACGCCGAGCTTTATTAAAAGAGGGGAGGAGGTCATTCCCGTATCTGCCAGCAACTTGCCGATTGGCATTATACAGGATATTGAAGTTGATTTGGTATCACTGCAGCTCCAGCCGGGTGATATTCTCATTATGATTACAGACGGTATATACGACTCACCGGGTTATGCGGTTAATAAGGAAATATGGATGAAACGCATGATTCAGGAAATTGAAAGCGAAGATCCACAGCAGTTGGCCGACTGCTTACTAGAAAGGGTTATTCGATACCAACAAAATCAAATCTATGATGATATGACAGTAGTCGTTAGTAAAATAGATCACTTCCGCCCAGAATGGGCAACTCTCCATGTACCTGGCATGAGGTGGTTGGAACGTCCACGGACGGTGAGCTAATCCGACATTGCCCGGGAAATTCCTTATTCGTTTTTAAAAATCCGCATCCTTCGTTTGAATCGTTCCGGATTAGGCAAAGATAGAATCTATCGGGATAGATTAAGAGGAAGCGGAGGTCAAAAAACAATGAAGCAAATTTTGATCATTACAGACGGATGCTCAAATGTAGGTGTTAGTCCAGTCATGGCGGCTGCCCAAGCTTTACGAGAAGGTATTACAGTGAACGTCGCCGGAGTCATAGATTATGGAACTATTGGCGAGCTTGGCAGCGCGGAGATTCAAGAAATTGCTAAAGCAGGGGGAGGGTTTAGCCAAATCGTTGGGACGAAGCAGTTGGCTCAGACCATGCAGATGATGACGCGCAAAACGGTGGTTCAAACCATTCAGCAGGCGGTTAATAGAGAGTTAACGCACATTCTGGGTGAGGGTGGCGCCAAACATATCGGTGAACTTCCTCCGGCAAAACGAGCCCAAGTGGTTGAGGTGATGGATGAGCTGACAGAAACAAGCACCCTGGAGATTGCTTTGCTCATTGATGCAAGTGCGAGCATGAAGCCCAAGCTGCCTGCTGTAGAGGACAGCATTCGTGATTTGCTGCTCAGTTTACAGTCCAGAAGCGGACACAGCCGTATATCTGTATTTCATTTTCCGGGCGGAAAAATGGGAGAAGACGCAGTCATGGATATCGGTTGGACCTCTGAGCTTAACCAGATCAAATCGATATTTGGACGCTTGCGGATGAAAGGGGCAACACCGACAGGTCCTGCCATTTTACAAGTGATTGATTATTACCGATATGTTACACTAGGAGAACAGAAAGATCTGGAAGAATCCTATGGCAAAGGAGAAGGGATGCTCGGTGACTACGTCGTCTGATCCCGTTCTTGCACCCGGAACGGTCATCAAGGGCAAGTGGAAGCGGAGCAGCTATGTCATCCAGCGCTTGCTGGGCCGGGGAGCGAACGGAACTGTATATTTGGTAAAAGAAGCACAGGCCGATCGGCAATTTGCTCTGAAAATGGGGAAGAACACGCTTGATCTGCAATCAGAGATTAATGTGCTAACCACATTGCAGTCTCAGGGGACTCAGGCCGCCCTTCAGCGAAATGGAAGTCCTTCCTTTTTGTTTGAGGTGGATGATGTAGTGTTACGCAGCGGAGAAATCCCCTTTTATGTTATGCGATATGTTAAAGGTGATCCGCTTCATCGTTTTGTGGCAGCCAAAGGGTCGGAATGGTATGGTGTGGCTGGAACCGGTATACTGAATCGTCTGGCGGATCTCCATCAGGCAGGATGGGTGTTTGGCGACCTGAAGCCGCAGAATATTTTGGTCAATGCCTATGGAGAGGCTGAATTAATTGACTACGGTGGGGTGTCTCTTGCTGGTCGGAGTGTTAAACAATTTACAGAATGGTATGACAGGGGATTCTGGAATGCTGGCAGCCGAAATGCCGATTCCCAGTATGATCTGTTTGCCTTCGCTCTTCTAACGATTCATATATTGGAGAGCGAATCGTTAAAGGCGGCTGCGAGCAGGCTGCCACAGTTGCGTAATACGGCAGAATTGACGGTCATCATTCGCCGCAGCCGTGTATTACGCCCCTATGCCGAATGGCTACTGGGTGCAGTGCGTGGAGAATATTCCGATACTCGTGCAGCGGCCCGATCTTGGTCACGTTTGGCTTCCGCACATGTCAGGCAATCGTCGGTCAAAAGAGGGAACCCACGCTGGCTGGGATATGCTTTCACGGTATCGCTTTTGCTGCTTGCCGGAGCGCTCTGGATTGCGTTAAGGTAGCAGCATGACTTACATAAGATAACAGATGATCATCATTTTTACGGTCGGGAGAAAAGAGGGTCGTGAATGGGAACAACAAAACCGACCGGTGTTGTACAGGAAGTGCTCGCCTTGGCGCGAGATCATTCACTGTGGAGCCCCGGAGACCGCATTGTGGTTGCTGTATCCGGTGGGCCGGATTCGGTGGCCCTTTTGCACATTTTACATGAAATATCCGTTATACATATGCCTTTACAACTCGTCTGCGCTCACGTTCATCATGGCTTCAGACCAGAGGAATCGGATGCGGAGGCTGAAGAGGTACGCAATATTGCCCGAAAGCTTGAACTTCCATTTGAAATGACTCGGGTGGATGTACCCGCTTATATGAAGGAGAGCGGGAAGGGGCCACAGGAAGCAGCCCGCGAGCTGCGCTACAGCTTTTTACATGATATGGCTACAAAGTGGGAAGCGCAGCATATTGCAATGGCCCACCACGGCGACGATCAAGCCGAAACGGTTCTCTTGCACTTGCTGCGTGGTAGCGGCCCAGCAGGTTTGGTGGGTATGCGTTTGGCGCGCAGGGAAAAAAATGTGCAACTCATTCGCCCGCTACTACGTATGTACAAGGCTGACCTGATTGAGTTTTGTAACTTTTATGGTCTTTCCTATGTGATAGACAGCACTAATTCATCTTCCAAATACCGTCGTAACGCCATTCGCATGGATGTGCTTCCTTTTTTGGGGCAATATAATGAGCGACTGACACCGTCCCTAAACCGGCTGGCCGAAACGATGGCTGACGAAAATGACTTTATGGAGGCATCCACACTGTCGGCATACGAGAAAATGGTGCGCTTGGATAATGGCAGGTACATGTTTCCCATCGCTTCATACCGTAAGCTATCCGTTGCTTTACAACGGAGGTTGATTAAACTAATATTAAATTATCTGCCTTCGGACAGTGAAAATTTTGATTTTCGTAAAATTGAGACCGTTCGACTAAGACTTCTCCAAGAGGCATCGTCTACATGGAGTTTGGATTTGGGAGGCGGTGCGGTTGGAGTCCGCGAATATGACCAGGCGGTTTTGTTTGACCGTACGCAAGTCGTTATGGGCGAATGGTGCTATGGACTAAGTGTATTGCCTATTTCCGGTGAGCTAGAGTTGCCTGAGGCAGGTGGTATACTTCGGTGGCGAAGGGCTTCCTATTCGGATGCGGACCATCCGGTGAATAAGGAGGAAGCGTGGTTCGACGCAGATCAATTGAGTCTGCCTTTGACTGTACGCTCGCGATTACCTGGAGATACCATGTATGTAATGGGATTAAACGGAAGAAAAAAGGTTAAAGATATTTTTATTGATGAAAAAATACCTCCTTCAATGCGTTCCGTTATTCCCATCGTCTGCGACCACTCTGGGGCTATTCTCTGGATTCCGGGCGTACGACGTTCTGTACATGCCGCGGTGCAAAAGCACACGTCTTCGGTTATATATATGTCATGGCAAAGACGAGAGAGTCCGGGGCACCGGTAATTGCGCAGGAACGGCTTTCATAGTATAAACTTAGGAGGTTTACACCGTTGCAGAATGATATTCAGGAAATATTGATCAGCGAAGAAGAAATTCAGAGTAAAATTAAGGAATTGGGTGCACAGCTCAGCGTAAAATATGAAGGAAAAAATCCATTGGTGATTTGCGTGCTGAAAGGTGCGTTTATCTTTATGGCTGATTTGGTTAAATCCATTACAGTGCCGTTGGAGCTTGATTTCATGGCTGTATCAAGTTATGGAGCGTCTACAAAATCCTCAGGTATCATCAAAATCATTAAAGATTTGGACGCATCTGTGGAAGGACGCGACGTTCTGATTGTCGAAGATATTATCGACAGCGGCCTGACGCTGACGCATTTGATTGAATTGCTTAAGAATCGTAATGCCAATTCGGTATGTGTCGTAACCTTGTTCGACAAGCCTGCACGCCGGACAGTTAATCTTGAAGCAGATTATACTGGATTTACGCTTCCAGATGCGTTTGTTGTCGGCTACGGTCTGGACTATGCCGAGCACTACCGGAACCTCCCATACATAGGGATTTTAAAGCCGGAAATCTACACCAGCTAATCTCAGCCTCCAGTCCTAGGACTAAATAAGGCCCTTTGTTGAGAAGGACTTACAGGCTATGGTAAAATAACTTAAGTGTCTCGAGAGGAGGTAGGGGATGAATCGGTTCATCCGGAATTCTGGTTTTTATTTGATTCTTTTTTTAGTTGTGGTGGGTATCGTTCAGTTTGTTAGCAACAGTAACGAAGCCTCCGATCTCCCTAGATATGACCAATTACGGCAAGAGGTTAAAGCTAATAACATCTCTAAAGTAACGGTCCAATTTGACGGTTACGCCTATCTTGTAACCGGTGCATATAAGAAGCAGCCGGCTAATGCTAAATCGACCAATTTTTCCGTATATGTTCCACCAACGGATCAAGCACTAAGTGAATTGGTGAATGCCAGCGAAACGAACGGGTTTGAATACGTGCAGAAGAAAATGGAAGGCGAAAGCATTTGGCTGACGTTTTTGACTTCTATCATTCCTTTGGTGATCATGTTCCTGTTATTCTTCTTCCTGTTTAATCAGGCACAGGGCGGTGGCGGCAAAGTTATGAACTTCGGCAAGAGCAAAGCTCGTCTGTATAACGAAGAGAAGAAGAAGGTTACGTTCGAGGACGTGGCAGGGGCTGACGAAGAGAAGCAGGAGCTTGTCGAAGTCGTAGAATTCTTGAAGGACCCACGCAAGTTTGCAGCTGTGGGCGCTCGTATTCCAAAAGGTGTTCTGTTAGTGGGCCCTCCAGGTACGGGTAAAACACTCTTGGCGAGAGCTGTTGCAGGCGAGGCCGGAGTACCGTTTTTCAGCATCTCGGGTTCTGATTTTGTAGAAATGTTTGTCGGGGTCGGTGCTTCCCGTGTTCGTGATTTGTTCGAGAACGCGAAGAAGAACGCACCTTGTATCATTTTCATTGATGAGATTGATGCCGTTGGACGTCAACGTGGCGCCGGATTGGGTGGCGGACATGATGAACGTGAGCAGACGCTCAACCAATTGCTCGTAGAGATGGATGGATTCGGCGCAAACGAAGGGATCATCATCGTAGCCGCTACAAACCGTCCGGATATTTTGGACCCGGCGTTGCTTCGTCCAGGACGTTTTGACCGTCAAATTACGGTTGACCGTCCAGATGTTAAAGGCCGTGAAGCAGTATTGTATGTACATGCTCGCAACAAGCCATTAACGAAGGATGTTAAACTGGACGTAATTGCGAAACGTACAACAGGCTTTACGGGCGCTGATCTGGAAAATCTGTTGAACGAAGCTGCCTTGTTGGCGGCTCGTCGTAACCGCAGAGATATTTCGATGCGAGAAGTAGATGAAGCCATCGACCGTGTTATCGTAGGTACAGAAAAACGCAGCCGCGTAATCAGTGACCGCGAGAAACGAATTGTTGCTTATCATGAAGCAGGCCATACGATTATTGGTTTCTTCTTGGAAAATGCCGACATGGTTCACAAGGTAACGATTATTCCACGTGGACGTGCAGGCGGATATGTCATCATGCTTCCGAAGGAAGACCGCATGCTGACTACCAAGCAGGAATTGCTGGACAAAATCACTGGATTGTTGGGTGGACGCGTATCCGAGGAACTGTTCATTGGTGAGATCGGAACGGGAGCCTATAGCGACTTCCAGCAAGCGACAAGCATTGCACGCAGCATGATCGTAGAATATGGTATGAGTGAGAAGCTTGGTCCAATGCAGTTCGGTACTTCACAAGGCCAAGTATTCCTTGGACGCGATATCGGTCATGAGCAGAACTACAGTGATCAGATCGCTTATCAGATTGACCAGGAGATGAATCGCTTCATCACTGAATCTTATGAGCGTGCTAGAGAACTCCTGACCAAGTATTCCAAAGAGGTTCATTTGATTGCTCAAACCTTGCTGGTAGAAGAAACCTTGGAACTTGAACAAATCAAACGTTTGATCGAGACAGGTTCTTTGGATGGTGGCACGACTGAGGGAGAAGGAACACCGGAAAATGGTGAGCCTGTGATCGACAACATTGGAGACGTCCGTGTACGTATTCAAGGTAAGGATGACGAGCCTAAGAATACAACGGATCAACCGAATGATATCCCTAATCTGCAAAAGCCAGAGGATGATAACAATTCGGGCAACTCCGGTGGTACTCCACCGACAACAACCTAATCATCCGATGGATAGTTGAATAAGCGTATATGTAAGCTCCGGGGAACCAGGTATTATGGGTTTTCCGGAGCTTTTTAAATGGAAGATTATTGCTAACGTGATTTGACAGACACCGGAACGTTGTGTACATTTATTGTTAAATAAACGGCTGTCGTCTTCTTAGCTTATAAAAGCCAACAGCCGCTGCAATCGACTTTCTATCATTTTGAACATATACGTGAGCGCATACTGTAGAACCTATGGTGTGCGCTATTCTTCTGTGAAATCAGGTGAAGGCATGATTCCAAGGTATCTAGTTGATTTTGATGTAGCGGAATTGACCCGATTGGAGGCCGACGTGTTAATAATCGGCTCGGGCATTGCGGGCTTATATACGGCGATTAAGGCTGCGGAGAATCGGAAAGTGTTGCTGATTACCAAGAAGACTTTGATGGAAAGCAACACGCGTTATGCTCAAGGCGGCATCGCTGCTGTCACATCGGACGAGGATACACCAGCTTATCATATGGAAGATACCCTGATTGCTGGTGCAGGTCTGTGTGAATCTGAGGCGGTCAGTACGCTTGTCCATGAAGGTCCAGTTGGCATTCAGGAGTTAATACGTTTGGGAACGGCTTTTGATCGTGTGGATGGTGAACTAGCGTTGACACGGGAAGGAGCGCATAGTCATCGGCGTATTTTGCATGCAAATGGAGATGCTACGGGTTATGAAATTGTTCGTGCGTTGTCAAAGCAGGTTGCTGCCCATCCCGGTATCGAAGTATGGGAAGAGTGCATGGTAATTGATCTGCTGACGGAGCATGGTGAGTGTATTGGGGCCCTCGTCCAAAAGCCAGGTGGGGAAAGGTCGTATATAACCGCTAATGCAACGATTTTGTGCTCAGGAGGTAGCGGGCAATTATACCGTTATACGACCAATCCGGATATTGCAACCGGGGATGGTATCGCTATGGCATATCGTGCTGGGGCGATTGTACGGGATATGGAATTCATACAGTTTCATCCTACGGCGTTGTGCCATCCGGGCGCTCCAAGGTTTCTAATTTCCGAAGCCGTACGGGGAGAAGGAGCCGTGTTACGCAATATTCACGGAGAACGCTTCATGGACAAGTATGATTCCCGGCAGGAGCTTGCACCCAGAGACATCGTAGCTCGTGCTATCATTCATGAGATGGAGCGCACCCAAGTTGCGTTTGTATACCTGGATATTACACACGAGCCGCCAGAGCGGGTGATGCAACGTTTTCCAACAATTTATCGGACATGTCTCTCATTTGGTTTGGATATGACGACAGACTGGATCCCCATTGCGCCTGCTGCCCATTATATGATGGGTGGTGTCCAGACCAATTTACACGGGGAAAGCTCCATTGCGCGTTTGTTCGCCTGCGGGGAGACCTCTTCTACAGGAGTTCACGGAGCTAATCGTCTGGCGAGCAATTCGTTATCTGAAGCTATTGTATTTGCCAGCAGGATTATTGAGCGACTGCATTCATTGCCACCGCTGGTCGGCCATACATTGATATCTTATAGCGATAACCGTACAGAGTTCCCGGCTTCATCCGTCACGGAGCAGCGGCATAAGCTGCAAGAAGCAATGGTTCGTTATGCTGGAGTTCGTCGGCACGGCGAGGGGCTGCAAGCAGCATTAGACGAGCTGCAAGGGCAAATGCCTATTTTTGAGGCTGTGATCGCTAGCCAGGAAGAGATCGAATTTGCCAATTTGCTCACCTGTGCTTTATTAGTAACAGATGGTGCGCTGCTGCGTGAGGAGAGCCGGGGAGCGCATTATCGCGAGGATTTTCCTGAGACAGATGATAGCGTCTGGCGAAAGCATGTTCAGCAGAGACGTGAGCAAGGGATAACGGAGGAGTACGTTCATGACATCTAACAGCGAGCTTTATGGAGAGTTTAGTGGATATCAGGAAGAACTGACAGCACAAATTCGCAGCTGGCTGCGAGAAGATACGGGCTCTGGCGATGTGACCACGCGCTGGACGATTGAGCAGGGCCACCAATCCAAGGCTGTCATTCATGCCAAGGAGAGCGGCGTGGTTGCCGGTTTACCCGTGGCTGCCCTTGTATTTCAGGTAGTGGACCCTTCCTTGTCGTTCACTCCGCTGGTGACGGACGGACAGTGGATTGAAAAGGGAAGCGTTTTGGCGGAAGTGAATGGAAGTACTCATGCAATTCTGACCGGAGAACGACTGGCGTTAAATTTGCTCCAACGGATGTCTGGCATTGCCACGCGGACTCGGGCTTTTATAGATCAATTGCATGGTTTGTCCACTCGCTTGGTGGATACACGTAAAACAACACCGGGACATCGGTTGCTGGAGAAGTATGCTGTGCGTGTAGGCGGTGGCTCGAATCATCGCTTTGGCCTGTACGATGCTGTTATGATTAAGGATAATCATATTAAGGGTGCAGGTGGGATTGAACAGGCTGTAAGTCGAGCGCGCGCTAATATACCGCATACGATGACGATTGAAGTAGAGACGGAAAACATGAAACAAGTTCAGGAAGCCCTGGAAGCTGGGGCGGATATCATTATGCTGGATAACATGTCTGCCCCAGATATGAAGGAAGCCGTTCGGTTCATTCGGGAACGGGCACCACATGTCAAAACAGAAGCCTCGGGCAATGTATCGCTGGATACAGTGCGTGAGATGGCTGAGAGTGGCGTAGATGTGATCTCTGTAGGCAGGCTGACATACTCTTTTCATAACCTGGATATCAGCCTTGACCTTAACGCAAAGAAAGATAGGTGACACCCATTGATTCTTGTAGTGGATGTAGGTAATACCAATATTGTTCTGGGGATATACGAAGGGCGGGAGCTGTTACACCATTACCGGATCAGTACCTCCAGACAGGCAACCGCAGATGAATACGGCGTACTCATACATAATCTTTTTAGTATGGGTGGCGTATTAAAGGATGACATCCAGGGAGTTATTATTTCCTCTGTCGTTCCGCCGTTGGTCCGTGTATTAGAAGAAATGTGCGATAAATACATAGGCAAAACGCCGTTAATCGTCGGACCGGGAATCAAGACTGGTCTTAACCTGCGTTATGAGAATCCGCGTGAAGTAGGTGCGGATCGGATCGTGAACGCTGTTGCGGCTGTAGAACGGTTCGGCGGGCCGCTGGTTGTGGTGGATTTTGGGACAGCGACGACGTTTGATTGTATTGACGATAAGGGAAACTACTTGGGCGGTGTCATTGTGCCGGGTATCGGGATTTCGACGGAGGCACTGTATCAACGGGCTTCCAAGCTACCCCGCATCGAGTTGGAGAAACCCAAAAAGGTTATTGGTCGTAATACGGTTCATGCCATGCAAGCTGGGATTATCTTCGGTTATGCTGGGCAAGTGGATGGCATTGTGCGGCGCATTAAGGAAGAAATGCAGGCGGAGCCTACAGTTATTGCTACCGGAGGTCTTGCAGAGCTAATCGCATCAGAGGCGGAGAGCATTCAGAAAGTGTTGCCGATGTTGACGCTCGAAGGATTGCGCATCATTTACCAACGTAACGCCGAATAAAAAAGTGGGTATAAGCTGCCGCTGAGTCCAACCGAATGATTTTATCGGTTTGGATTAGCGGCGTTTTTCGTCTATACTGAAATATGTTACGTTTTTGAACAATTCGCGTGATCTGTAGATGCAGGTTGTTTATATAGTAGGAAATTATGCTTCAATGATAAGCAATACTAACGAAAATAAGCAGCATAGCTGTCCTGGTGAATAGGGGAGGATATCAATATGGAAAATAAGCAGGATCGACTTATTCGTGGCACAGCCATGAATGGGAGGGTTAGAGCTTTTGCTGTTCGGACAACTCAATTGGTAGAGGAATTGCGGAGAAGACACGATACGTATCCAACGGCTACCGCTGCTTTGGGGCGAACCCTCACAGCAGGTGCTATTATGGGTTCTATGCTAAAAGGAAAAGAGCGATTGACCATTCAAGTTAGAGGTGATGGACCGATTGGGCAAATCGTCGTTGATGCCAATGCTGTAGGGGAAGTGCGAGGTTATGTTACTGAACCGCATGTGCATTTGCCGAGCAATAGTATGGGCAAACTGGATGTAGCGGGTGCCGTAGGTACAGAGGGGTTCATTCATATCATCAAGGATTTGGGGTTAAAAGAACCGTATCGCGGCAGTACTCCGATTATTTCCGGTGAACTGGGTGAGGATTTTACCTATTATTTTGCCAAATCGGAACAGACCCCGTCAGCGGTGGGCTTGGGTGTGCTGGTAGATACGGATAACACGGTTATTGTGGCCGGTGGATTTATTATTCAGTTGCTTCCAGGCTTGAATGATGATGAGATTACTGCGATCGAAAATGCAGTCAGCTCCATTCCACCCGTTACTGCTTTGCTGGATCAAGGGTTGGAACTTGATGAAATGCTGCGCTGGATGCTGCCGGACGTTCGGATTCTCGATGAATTGGATATCCATTTTCAATGTGAGTGTTCACGTGAGCGCGTGGAAAAAACATTGATCAGTTTGGGAGAAAGCGAATTAGAGCAGCTAATTGAGGAAGAAGGACAGGCTGAGGTCGTATGTCACTTTTGTAATGAGGCTTATCAGTTTAATAAGGATGAATTGCAAAATCTGTTAGATCAAGCCAAATCCTAACCGGATGGGCGGTGCAAGCGATGACTACACGGGAAAAAGGATTATGGACAGCTGTCATTATTCTGACCGTTAGCGTCGCCGCCTTGGGTGGTCTTATCATGCTTCGGGGGCTGTCAAAGCCGGGTGATGTAAGCAAGGATGACGGCGATCATACTGTGGCGGAGATGGGTCAGGAAGGCATATCGGAGGAACAGTGGGTAGCGGAACTGAAAAAGCGATATGGAACCAATACGCTGTTGCAAATGTTGAATCGTAAAGCCGTGCAGGCTGAAACCAAGCGTCTCGGTATCAAGATCACCCAAGAGGATTTACAGCAGGTGCTGGAGCAGGATAGTAAAGGGTATGACTCAGATCATGCCTACTTTGATGAAATGCAGCGACAGTTTGGCTTAGATCCGGTTGACTTGCGGAATGAAGCGGAATACCGGATTGGTTTGGAGAAAATAGCCACGCAGGGTATTCAAGTTCAGGAAGCTGAGATTGACGAGTATTGGGAACAGCACCCTGAGGAATTTGCCGTCGGTAAGCAGATCCAATTGGCAGCTCTTTATGTGGATAATGCGGAGGAAGCAGAAGCGTTGCTAGATCGGGTCAAGCAGGGGGAGAGCTTCGATGTGCTGATTCAAGAGTATTCAGGTAAGCCTTTTGGCAAGGATAGCAGCGGGCATTTGGGATGGGTGGATGAATATGATCCATTGCAACCGGAGGCGATCATGAAGGCGGCGAGAGAGCTAAGCTCCGGGGATGTTGCAGGTCCGATCTCTGTTAACGATGGCTATGCTGTCATTTATGTACAGGATGTCCGGTTGAAGAATTCTCCGGATAAGCAGCAGATCCGGCAGCAAATTCGCCGATCTCTTGCGCTTGCACAGGCCGCTCCTTTGGAAGAGGTCGAGAAGAGTCTACGTGATAAATATGGAGCGCGTATTTTATCTGGAAAAGATGCATCCTCCGCTGCTCTGTAACGTAGTGAAAGAATATTGGTTTGAAGGAAGCACGATGCTGATAACGCGGGTTGACAGCATCGCGGCTTACTCACTCGTATTGACATTGGAATTGAAGATTGTTATGATTAGCGTATAAAACCCACTATTTTTATCGGAAATTAAATGAACGGTACAGAATTAAAGTGATTGACTAAGATTGATCTACAATATGATTTCGCAATTTTTAATACATCATCTACAGTCAGGGAGGAATTATCATGGCTAAAGTTGTTAATAACATCACCGAACTTATCGGGGAAACTCCCCTCGTTCGGCTCAACCGGATCGTACCGGAAGATAGCGCCGAAATTTATTTGAAACTGGAATATCAGAACCCAGGCTCCAGTGTAAAAGATCGTATTGCGATTAGCATGGTAGAAGAAGCTGAACGTGAAGGTTTGCTTAAGCCAGGCGGTACGATTATTGAAGCAACTAGCGGTAATACAGGAATCGGCTTGGCTATGGTTGCTGCTGCGAAGGGCTATAAGGCAGTGATCGTTATGCCAGAAACGATGAGCATAGAGCGTCGTAATTTGTTGCGTGCTTATGGAGCCGAACTTGTGCTAACACCAGGATCAGAAGGCATGAACGGGTCCGTTAAGAAAATGGAAGAATTGCTGAGTGAAAATCCGGAATATTTTGCTGCTGAGCAGTTCAAGAACAAAGCTAATATCAAAATTCACCGTGAAACGACCGGTCCTGAGATTGTGGAAGCCATTCGTTCCATTGGCGGAACTCTGGACGCTTTTATAGCTGGAATAGGTACTGGCGGAACCATTTCTGGTGCCGGAGAAGTGCTTAAGAAAGAATTCCCTGATATTAAAGTTGTGGCTGTAGAGCCTGCCTCTTCCCCACTGTTAGCAGGCGGTAAGCCAGGACCCCACAAAATTCAAGGACTTGGTGCCAACTTTATTCCTGAAATTTTAAACCGCGATATCTATGATGAAATTATTCATGTAGAAAACGATGAAGCTTTCGAGGTAGCACGTAGAGTGGCCAAGGAAGAGGGCATTTTGTCCGGTATTTCATCTGGCGCGGCTGTTCATGCGGCTTTGAAACTTGCTAAGCAATTGGGCAAGGGTAAACGGATCGTTGTCATTGTTCCAAGTAATGGAGAACGTTACCTGAGCACACCACTATACAATTTCGAGCTGTAATTATGTCGTAATTGTGTATACTATACGTAAGGATTCCCTCATTTCCCTGTTGCAGGGGGGTGGGGGTTTCTTTTTAAGGAGAGAATATAGACTTATTGAAAAGTAGGGAAGGGGAAGCACACACGGATGAAATCGACAGCTAGAGTGACGGAGACGCAGTGGCAGGTTTGGCAGGAGGAAGGCTGGAGCATACTTCCCTATATTGCTGAGTACCCATTACCCGTGGGGGGGCTACCGTCATCGTGGCGGAAGGCTTGGGAGGATTCGTCTCCATATGCCTTTTTGCTGGAGAGCGCTAAAGGTGGGAGGTACACCTATCTGGCCTTAAATCCGGTTGCTATATTGGAGGGCAAGGGAGAACATGCAGTTTGGACTGATTTGCAAAGCGGGAAACATGGAGAAATGCATGGTCAACCTTTGAAAGTCATGAGCAACTGGATCGCTCCTTACCGTGCGCCGCGTGTACCTGGCATGCCTTTTTTCTCTGGAGGATTTGCGGGTTATCTTGGCTACGATGTAGCTCGCTCGTTGGAGCGTTTGCCATCTCAAGCTGCAGACGATACAGACATACCTGATTATGTATGGATGAGGGTGGATGAGCTATGGATTTATGATCACGAAAAATCCTCCATATATTGTGCTGTTCATATGCCCGCTCCTGCGCATTCCGATAAAGTCAGCAGTGATACCGATTTGACCAGTCACGTTATGCTGGATGGGCCAAATCCTATACTTTGCGAGCATTACGCGGAAGCTGCCCAACGTGCAGAACGTATGCTGACTCAGTGGAATAACATCATAAATGCAGGAGAGATTGATTCTGCGTACCCTCGTCGTTGTGCTAGGCTCGCCGAAGAAGGGTTAGAGGCTGCTCATTTTGAATCTGAAGGCTGGACAGCGGCATTCAACCAACAAGATTTTGAACAAGCCGTGAAACGTGTGCAGGAATACATTGCCCAAGGGGATGTATTCCAGGTTAACTTATCGATTCGTCAGCAACGTGCGCTTACAGCCCTCCCTGAAAATATATATGAATGGCTTCGTCTGCTGAATCCTTCCCCTTATATGGGTATGCTGCGTATGCCAGATTTACGGATCGTTAGTGGCTCGCCGGAATTGTTGGTGAAGCTGGAGGATGGACGTGTGAGCGCCCGACCAATTGCAGGTACGAGAAGAAGAGGGCTAACACCGGATGAAGATGCCGCTATGGCAGCAGAGCTTCTATCAAGCGAAAAAGAACGCGCCGAGCATATTATGCTCGTCGATCTGGAGCGTAACGATATCGGACGGATTGCCGAATACGGATCGGTGCATGTGCCTGAACTGCTGACGGTCGAATACTATTCGCACGTTATGCACCTGGTTTCTCAGGTTGAAGGAAAATTAGCCTCGGGTCGTACAGCTATAGATGTAATTGCTGCTACCTTTCCAGGCGGAACCATTACCGGGGCACCCAAGGTGCGCACCATGGAAATTATTGAAGAATTAGAGCCCGTTCGTCGGGGGCCTTATACAGGGTCCCTTGGATGGATTGACTATAACGGCAATATGGAATTAAATATTATAATAAGAACACTAGCTGTTAAAGGCAGCACTGCCTATTTACAGACAGGTGCGGGGATCGTCATTGATTCAGACCCGTACAGGGAATATCGGGAATGTCGGAACAAGGCTAGAGCTGTCATGAAGGCGGTACAATGTGGTGAAGAAGAAGCCGCTTTGAGCAGAAGCGGTATCACAGGAGGGTGAGTCGTATGATTTTGGTGATTGATAATTATGATTCGTTTACGTACAATCTTGTTCAATATTTAGGTGAACTTGGCGAAGAAGTAACCGTAAAACGGAACGATGAGATTGATGTGAAAGGCATAGAAGAGCTGGCACCAGAGCATATTTTGATCTCGCCGGGTCCATGCACGCCGAATGAGGCAGGGATATCACTGGATGTGATCAGCCATTTTAAAGGTCGCATTCCGATTTTTGGCGTTTGCCTCGGCCACCAGGCCATCGGACAGGCTTTTGGCGGTAAGGTTATCCGGGCTGAACGACTCATGCACGGTAAAACATCACCGATTCTTCATCACAATACGTCAGTATTTGAAGGCTTGCCTTCTCCGTTCACAGCAACCCGGTATCACTCATTGCTGGTGGAGCGCGAGAGTCTGCCTGAGTGTCTAGAGATTACCGCGGAAACCGCAGAAGGTGAAATTATGGGTTTGCGGCATAAAGAATTTGCCGTAGAAGGAGTTCAGTTCCATCCAGAATCCATTATTACGGATTATGGGCATCAACTGTTACGCAATTTCCTAAAACGCAAGGTAGGCGTCTGATTCATGAAATATATCGGAGTCAACGGCGTCCTCACGGAAGCCGCAAAAGCCGTGATTCACGTAAGTGATCACGGCTTTTTATACGGAATGGGCTTGTTTGAAACATTCCGCACCTACAAGGGTGTCCCATTCTTGCTGGATCGGCATCTACATCGACTGCAGGAAGGTTGCCGAATGCTCGGCATTCCTTTTCAACCGGATGAGGAGCAACTTACGAGACACATCCAACATCTGATGGTGGCGAATGGACTGGATGAAGCCTATATCCGTTACACCGTATCAGCGGGCGAAGAGGTGCTAGGATTGCCGACAGGGGACTATACGCGTCCTAATCATATTCTGTTCGCTAAACCGTTGCCCTCTACCAATACACAAACCGGGCAATCCACTTCCCCATCGGCGCTTCAGTTGTTGCGAACTCCCAGAAATACTCCAGAGGGTGAGGTTCGCTTAAAGTCGCTCCATTATATGAATAATATTCTTGCAAAGCGGGAACTTCAGCAGTATGCCGAGGCTGTCCGTTATAAGGCTGAAGGAATGATGCTTACGGCGGATGGTTTTCTGGCAGAAGGAATGGTCAGCAATCTGTTCTTTGTGCGGAACAATACGTTGTATACCCCTGACTTGTCTACAGGGATTCTGCCAGGCATTACGCGTGAGTTCATTTTGGAGCTGGCGCATCTGCGAGACATTCCTTGTGAGCAAGGCCTGTACCGCTGGGACGAGCTGAAACAGGCTGATGAAATTTTTATGACCAACTCTATACAAGAAATACGGCCCGTGGATTTGTTGTTGGAGCCGGGAGGAGCAACGAACCATTTATCGGTTCCCTTGACACAGCCCAGGTCCATAACAGCTTTGCTGTTGCACGATTATAGACAGAAAGCAGGGATCAAGTGAACATACCGACCCTTTATCAACGTAGTTACCGAATGGGGGATGCCGAGCTTACGCTCGGACATTCCACACAGATCATGGGTATACTGAATGTGACCCCGGATTCATTTTCCGATGGAGGATTACATTATAGTCCCGAGATTGCTGTTTTACATGCATTGAAGCTGGTGGAAGATGGAGCGGATATCATTGACATTGGTGGGGAGTCTACTCGCCCGGGTCATGATCCAGTAGGTGTGGAAGAGGAGCTGGCTCGGGTCATTCCGGTCGTTCAGGCTATCCATCGTATCGCACCGCACATTCCGTTATCTGTAGATACTTACAAAGCCGAGGTAGCCAGGCAGGCACTTGAGGCTGGCGCACATATCATTAATGATGTGTGGGGGTTTAAGGCAGACCCCGATATGGCACGTGTAGCTTCGGAATTCGATTGCCCGGTCATTTTGATGCATAATCGTCATGACCGTAACTATAGTGATTTGGTTTCTGATATGCTGTCCGATTTAAAAGAAAGTATCCGATTAGCGCTGGATGCGGGGGTACGTGAGGAACAGATCATTTTAGACCCAGGTATCGGTTTTGCCAAGGATTACGATGAAAATATTCATGCCATGACTTCTCTCGATACATTGAGTCAGCTGGGCTTTCCGCTGTTATTGGCTACGTCGCGCAAAAGGTTTATTCGTACAGCACTGGATTTGCCTGTGAATGATGTGGTGGAGGGCACGGCGGCTACCGTTGCCTTTGGCATTGCTCAAGGGTGCCAGATTGTGCGTGTACACGATGTGGCGCAAATCAAGCGCACCGTACGTATGTGTGATGCGATGGTGTACGGGTCTAAAAATGCACTGAGTTATGGTGGTTAGAAGACGCTTCATGAATGATTTGATCCTGCGATCGCTGTTGCAACGGGATTCTTTTGAATTGGTAAACATATGACTGTTAGAATCCCGTTGCAAAGGCGAGCGCTTCGCTTCTCCGGATTCAAATCCTTCATTCCGCTACAACGCGCCATAAAGTCACTGTATTTTTAGGGAGTTATTTATTGTGTAAGGTGAACAGAAGAATAGATCAAGTAGAACGAGAACGGAGTAGGCGGAATGGTGCTGTACAAGCAAAGCGGTCGCTTTAAAAGCTTTCCGTAGGAAAGCTCGCTTCGGAAGCATCACTTCCCCGAATTTCTACCTTTATTATAGGTTTTATTCAAGAAATCTGGGGCAGTGGCGATGGGGAGCACCATCCGACTGCGCAGTGGCACGATACGAAACTTTTAAGTTGAGCTTATTGAGAAAATCTAATAAAAAACAGGGGGGGATACCCACGATGGATAAAATGGTTTTGCATCGTATGGAGTATTACGGATATCATGGCGTTTTTCCAGAGGAGCGCAAGCTGGGACAACGTTTCTATATTGATTTGGAACTGGAGCTTGATCTGCGTGAAGCGGGTGAGCAGGATGCCTTGGACAAAACGGTTAATTACGCCGAGGTGCATTACACCGTTAAAGATATTGTAGAAAAGGAATCTTACCAATTGATTGAAGCTTTGGGCGAACGTATTGCATCTTCCCTACTGGACACTTATACTAGTGTCAATGCACTGACTGTCAAAGTCACAAAGCCGCATCCGCCGTTTGATATTCATTTTCAAGGCGTGACGGTTGAGCTTTATCGCGCAAGAAAGTAGGAACGATACATGAATGCACATTCGACCTCTGAGGCATCAGAGGCTTATATTGCTTTAGGGGCTAATTTGGGGGAGCGCGAGCATACCCTGTATGAAGCCATTACGGCGCTGGACGAACATCCGGGTATACGGGTGCTTCGGTGCTCCAGCCTGTACGAAACAGAGCCTGTTGGGTATCTGGATCAACCTTCTTTTTTGAACATGACGGTAGCCGTATCTACAACACTTGCTCCAGAGGAGCTTCTGGTATATATGCTGGAGGTGGAGAGTCGTCTGGGGAGAGTAAGACACATTCCTAATGGGCCACGAACCATTGATCTGGATTTGTTATGGATGGAAGCGGCGCAACTGGCTACACCGGATTTGGAGCTTCCTCACCCTCGTATGTTGGAGCGTGCTTTTGTGCTGGTTCCTTTGGCTGATATCGTTCCGAACCAAGATCCGTCCGGTCTGTACAGTATCGTGCATACTGCATTGAATTCTGTGGATGGAAAGGACGGCATACAGCTTTGGAAAACATGCAGCTGGCGCAACGACTCCGCGCCTTTCGGAAGCTAAAAGGGTTCACACAGCAGGAGTTGGCAGAACGTACTGGTATATCTTTGACTGTATTAGGTGCTGTGGAGCGAGGCAATCGTAGAGTAGACCCAGACATGCTGAACATCATCGCCCAAACGCTAGAAATTGAAGTCCGGGAACTGACGGAATGACGATAAGTATACGATATAAAAGAAGGAATAAAGGGGTGAACAGATATGTTGAAAATCGGCGATATTGAAATGAAAAACCAAGTCGTCTTGGCACCCATGGCAGGCGTGTGCAATCCTGCTTTTCGCTTGATCGCCAAGGAGTTCGGTACAGGCTTGGTATGTGCAGAGATGGTTAGTGATAAGGCCATCATTCACGGCAACAAGCGTACACGTGAGATGCTGTTTGTAGATGAGCGCGAGAAGCCGCTTAGCTTGCAAATTTTTGGAGGCGACCGCGAATCTTTGGTGGAAGCAGCGAAGGTGGTAGATCAGGAAACGAATGCAGATATTATTGATATCAATATGGGCTGCCCGGTTCCCAAAGTGACCAAATGTGATGCAGGTGCTCGTTGGCTGCTCGATCCAAACAAGATTTATGAAATGGTATCGGCGGTAGTGGAATCGGTAAGCAAGCCGGTTACCGTGAAAATGCGTATTGGTTGGGATAGCGAGCATATTTATGCCGTAGAGAACGCTCGCGCTGTTGAACGTGCCGGAGGTCAGGCCGTTAGCGTACATGGCCGTACACGGGAGCAACTGTATACGGGACATGCGAATTGGGATATTATAAAAGAAGTTAAAGAAGCAGTTTCCATTCCTGTAATTGGAAACGGTGATGTGGCATCACCGGAAGATGCCCGCCGCATGCTGGATCTGACCAATTGTGATGGCGTTATGATCGGACGCGGTGCGCTGGGGAATCCGTGGATGCTCTACCGTACGATTGAGTACTTGCAATCAGGTGAGCTGTTGCCCGATCCTTCACCGGAAGAAAAAATCCGCATTGCCATTCTGCATATGGATCGTCTGGTTGCATTGAAGGGTGAAGCGGTAGCTGTCCGTGAAATGCGCAAGCATCTGGCTTGGTACCTCAAGGGGTTTAAAGGTTCTGCACGTATTAAGGATGTCATTATGGAAGAAACAAAGCGCGACGATATGGTACGTATTTTGGATCAATTTGTATCTCAATTGCACATGGTAGAAAACGATGAGCCTTCTACAAGTGCTGCTTCTCCTGCTGCTGTTGCGCAATAAGGAAGCTGTTCCGGCCTGCGCACGCGATTGACTTTTCCAATTGCTTGCCCTATAATCGTTCAGTATAAAATCTTGATGTATGCTACAAATTGTGTGCAGCTCTCAAGACAACAGCAGGAAATGTTCTCATTCCCTCAGAGTGGCATATTATGTTTTGAAAGCGTGCATTCCGATGCACTTTTAAACTTTTCCCATGACAGGAGAATCGGTTAAGATGAGCGATAAAGAAGTCATTCTGACACAGGAAGGTCTTAGAAAGCTCGAAGATGAGCTTGAGAACTTAAAGTCTGTCAAACGCCGCGAAGTGGCTGAACGGATTAAGGTAGCCATCGGATACGGAGATATTAGTGAAAACTCCGAATATGAGGATGCGAAGAATGAGCAGGCCTTTATTGAAGGCCGTGTAATTACGTTGGAAAAGATGCTACGCAATGCCCGCATTATCAATAGTGATGAAATTGACACCGATGTTGTGGGAGTAGGTGCAACTGTGACCGTTGAAGATTTGGAATTCGGAGATATTACAGAGTATGCTATCGTAGGTTCCGCCGAATCCGACCCGCTACAGAATAAGATTTCGAATGAAAGTCCGGTTGGCAAGGCAATTCTCGGTAAGAAAAAGGGAACTGTTGTGGATGTCACCGTTCCAGCAGGCGTTATTCAATATAAAATCGTGGATATCAAGAAATAAGACACGGACTTTGGAATTTAATGTAAAAGCTTCCTTGTGGAAGCTTTTTTTCTCTACACCCGGACGGACCCCGGCCCGTCTATTCATATTGAAGGAGCTGATTTAGCACCATGTCGGATGAAACTACTAACCAGGAAACACAAGAAAATCGCGAGGAATTAAGTGAACTATTACAAATTCGTCGTGCCAAATTGGACGAGCTTCGCGCATTGGGCATTGATCCTTTTGGACGCAAATACATACGCACGGCTGAAGCGGGCGTACTACTGAGCAAGTATGACAGTTTGACTAAGGAAGAACTGGAAGAAAAGAATATTGAAGTTAGCATAGCAGGCCGTATTATGGCTAAACGTGTGATGGGAAAAGCCAGCTTTGCTCATATACAGGATCTTAGCGGACGTATTCAAATTTATGTTCGTCAAGACACGGTACCTGAATCCAAATATAAAGCATTTGGTATTTTGGATCTGGGTGATATTGTTGGTGTTAAGGGTGTGCTCTTCAAGACCAAAACGGGCGAAACGACAATCAAAGTGCTGGATATTGAGGTCTTGTCCAAATCCTTGTATCCATTACCAGAGAAATATCATGGCCTGAAGGATGTTGAATTGCGTTACCGTCAGCGGTATGTCGATTTGGTTATGAACCCTGAAGTACAAAAAACGTTCATTACACGGTCCCGTATTATTCAATCCATGCGTCGTTATCTCGATTCGCTCGGCTATTTGGAAGTTGAAACCCCAACATTACATTCCATTGCTGGCGGGGCGGCGGCGAAGCCATTTGTTACGCACCATAATGCATTGGACATGCAGCTTTATATGCGTATTGCTATTGAACTCCATTTGAAACGACTAATTGTCGGCGGAATGGAGAAAGTATATGAGATCGGTCGTGTTTACCGTAATGAAGGTATTTCGACCCGCCATAACCCTGAGTTTACGATGATTGAGCTGTATGAAGCGTATGCTGATTATAAAGATATCATGCAATTGACGGAAAACATGGTTGCACATATTGCGCAGGAAGTACTGGGCACACAACACATTCAATATCAAGGCCAGGAAGTGGATCTGACGCCGCAATGGCGCAGAGTCTCCATGGTTGATGCTGTTAAAGAAGTAACAGGTGTAGACTTTAGCGTGCAGATGAGTAATGAAGAAGCTCATCGCCTTGCGAAAGAGCATAAAGTTTCGGTTGAACCGCATATGACATTTGGCCATATCCTGAATGCATTCTTTGAGCAGTTCGTAGAGGAAACGCTTATTCAACCGACCTTTATTACTGGACATCCGGTTGAAATTTCGCCGTTGGCCAAGAAAAACGAACAAGATCCGCGGTTTACGGATCGCTTCGAGCTGTTCGTGGTTGCTCGTGAGCATGCGAATGCGTTCACTGAGCTGAATGATCCAATCGACCAGCGCCAACGTTTTGAAGCACAATTGCTGGAACGTGAGCACGGTAACGACGAGGCGCATGAAATGGATGATGACTTTATCCGCGCCTTGGAATACGGGATGCCACCAACAGGTGGACTGGGCATCGGCATCGATCGTTTGGTTATGTTGCTGACAGATGCGCCTTCCATTCGCGATGTGCTGCTTTTCCCGCATATGCGTAACCAACAGTAGAATAACATAACATTATGAATATAGAGGATCAGCCGGGCTTCCCGTGTCTTGTTCCTCTTTTTCATAAGAACGGATGGAGAGAATACTCTAATGAAACGCAGCGTCAAGCTTAGTCGGTTCGCATCGCCTCCTTTTATATTGGTCATCGGATATTTATTGATTATTGCATTGGGTACTTTGCTACTGATGCTTCCTGTTGCCAATCATAGTGGTCATGCTCCGCATTGGATTGATTCGCTTTTTACGTCCGTCTCAGCCGCTTGTGTCACAGGACTGGTCGTTGTTGACGTCGATTCAACGTATACGATGTTTGGCGAAACCGTCATTCTGGTGCTGATGCAGCTAGGCGGGCTGGGGTTTATGACCTTAGCGACCTTGTTTGCGCTGTTGTTGGGGCGGCGATTATCGTTAAAGGATCGGTTGCTGCTTAAGGAGGCTATTAATGCCGATAGCATGGAAGGGATCGTACGTATTATTCGCAAGGTGCTGATCTTTTCCTTTACCATTGAGGCGATAGCTGCCGTCGTCTTAGCTTTGCGGTGGATGCGAGAGATGCCTGTCGGACAAGCGATATATTATGGAATATTCCATTCCGTATCCCTCTTTAATAACGGGGGATTCGATCTGTTCGGGACTAGCTTCCAACAGTACGCTGGAGATTTTGTTTTCAATATGATTGCATCTGTGCTCGTTATATCAGGAGGCTTGGGTTTCCTTGTACTTAGCGATCTGTTCGATTTTCGCCGTACCCGGAGACTGTCTCTACACTCCAAAATGGTGCTTAGCGTGTCGGGAGTGCTCATTGTGGTTGGTGCGCTGGTTTTATTTGTTTTTGAGTTTACCAATGCACGAACCTTGGGTGCGCTGAACTGGGAAGGCAAAGTATATGGAGCTGTCTTTCAATCGGTCTCCACGAGATCATCAGGTACGAGCACAGTCGATATCAGCGGGTTAAGGCAGGCAAGTCAGTTTTTTATTATGTTGCTGATGATTATCGGTGCTTCTCCGGGCTCCACGGGAGGAGGAATTAAAACGACTACGTTTCTGCTTATGGTAGGTGCGCTAATCGCCGTCATGCGAGGACAGAAGGAAATTGTGTTTTTCCGTCATAGGGTCCCCAAAGATATCATGATGCGGGCGCTGACCATTATTGTACTGGCCCTATTTATATTCTCGATTGTGGTTATACTGCTCTTAATGACAGAGGATGCGCCATTTCTCTCCCTTGCATTTGAGGCTGCTTCCGCAATTGGAACGGTAGGGTTGTCTGTAGGAGTGACGCCAGGATTGTCTGACGCAGGCAAGCTGATTATTTGTGTGACTATGTTTATTGGTCGGATTGGTCCTCTTACGATTGCCTATGCCATTCGTCCACGCTCGACCAAGACATTGTACCGTCGTCCAGAAGGTCATATTGTAATTGGATAGTGTATCTGTAAAAAAAGATGTACCCGTGCTGATTAGCATAGGTACATCTTTTTTCATTTCAGATCATCATAATTCTTTATGGGTAGCATATCATGTAAAATGCCCATTTTGAGAACAAGACGAAATGGGCTGAACAGATACTGATTTTCGCAGAAAAAACGGCTATTTGTTTCCTTTTATGTAATTATAGACAAAATACTAGGAATATTATGTATAATATTGTATGATAGTGGGCATGAAAGGGGGATAGTTGAGGTGAATACCAATTTCTAATTTGAAAGGAATCATCTATTATGTATTTATTTATTATTAGTGCTGAAGTTTTATTTTGGGTTTTTGTTGTTGCAGGCTTGATCGCAAGGTATATGTTTGGCTTGAAGAAATTAGGCGGTCTTCTTTTACTATTTACCCCCATTATTGATATCCTGCTACTGATTGCGGTGTTCATCACGGTGAAAAGTGGCATGGAGATTACGACTGCTACTGGCTTGGCGGCCTGTTATTTTGGTATTACAGTAGCATTTGGTCATAGGTTAATTAAGTGGGCGGATGTACGGTTCTCCCATTGGTTTGGTAAGGGACCCAAGCCTGAACGCAAGTATGGTGCTGCTCATGCAAAAGAGGAACGGATAGGTTGGTTGCTTCACCTTTTGGGTTGGGCTATAGGTAATGCTTTGTTGCTTGCCATCATTATGTATGTTGATGATCCGCAGCGTACGGTGTCTTTGGAGGGCATTATGCAAACATGGGCGATCGTTCTGGCAATCGACTTTGTTGTCTCCTTTAGCTATACTTTAGCTCCCAAAAAACAAAAGCGTAGTCTATAGAGGTTAAGGCTTTACACTTAGATTAGATAAAATCTGGCTGGTCACTCAGGATGTTCAAATCGGAAGACTCATTGTTGGTGAAAATGAAGTGGTTACTTCCGGTAGTGGGGTGAGTCCGTCGTCGGAATGTAAATATTTACAAAAATATGAGGATTTTATGTTTAACTCGCTTTGACAGTCACCTTATTTTTGCCTCGCTACCTTTTTTCACACATGTATCCCTTTCGATTTGAACACAGACCAACGGAAGCAACACAACTATTTTTTGTGAGATGACAGACAGCATACAAGATGTGTTCCACCAATTTTAAAATAAATTTTGTGATTTGCCTAAAACGTCGCCTATCCAAGTTTGGCAATTAACGCGATAATATTCCAGGAAAGATTACATATGTCTATAAATGTAGACATACGCAGTTAAGTTGTTATTTTGTTTAAAAATGTAAAAAAAGAAAGGTGGTTTCTGTGGCAGTACTACTGAGCGGTAAGAACATTTTGATTATGGGCGTGGCTAATAACAGGAGTATTGCCTGGGGGACAGCTCAATCTTTAGCTGCTGAAGGAGCACAGCTCATTTTTACTTACGAAAATGAGAGGGTTGCAGAGCGGGTACTAAAGCTCGTTGAAACCATTCCAGGAGCACTGGTCTGTCCTTGTAATGTTCAAAGCAATGAAGAGCTTGATGCATTGGCGGATTTTCTAAAAGAAAAAGTAGGCGTATTACATGGTTATTTTCACAGTGTCGCCTATGCTAAGGCTGAGGATTTGGATGGCTTGTTCGTTGACACTTCTCGTGAGGGATTCGCCGTTGCACAAGAAATCAGTGCCTATTCTCTGGCTGCTGTCTCCCGTCGAGTATACCCACTGATGACAGAGGGTGGAAGTATCGTCACCATGACGTATATTGGCGCAGAACGAGCGATCAAAAATTACAACGTTATGGGTGTGGCGAAGGCTTCACTGGAAGCCAGCATGCGCTATCTGTCGAATGATCTGGGCACATATGGCATTCGCGTAAATGCGATTTCCGCTGGTCCGATACGGACCTTGGCTGCCTATGGCATTAAAGATTTTAACACAATGCTCAAACATATTGAAGAAACTACGCCCCTACGCAAGACGGTTGATACGTCGGAAGTCGGAGATACGGCGTTATTCCTATTTTCCCATTTATCGAGAGGCATTACGGGTGAAGTTATCCATGTAGATGCTGGATACCATATTACGGGGATGTAAGGAGGGAACGTTGTGCTTATTACGCATACGGATTGCCGTATTATCTCACCTGAAGGAGTTATGACTAGGGAGCGTCTGGAGCGAGACGTTACGATCTTCTCCCGGATGTTGACGCTCAGAGGAATTCCCGAAGACGGTAGAGTGATTCTGAAAGCGGCCAATTCCTATTGGTTTGTTGTGTCTCTGTTCTCCCTGTGCAATATTGCTGTTTCGGTGACTGTGGTGGACGAGCAGACTGTGCTCGATGAGGTGGCTCAAATCTATGATGAAGCGGGTGCCTGTTGCATCCTTACGGATTCCGATTTAGAACTTCCTCATGCTCTCATTATTCTGATTCAAGATCTGATTCAAGAAGAAGCAGTACACCCGGATTGGGTGGGAGAGCCAAAGCTTGAAGCCCTCGACTTTAACAAGTGGTGCGAGAGGACAGATGCGCTCATTCTGTATTCTTCAGGTACGACGGGAAAACCCAAGGGAATCGTGAAAGCTGGTTCAGCTTTTATGGAGAATATCAGGCATTCCATACACGCCATGAACTACCTACCGTCTGACCATATGCTCCCCGTTGTGCCGTTCTCTCATTTTTATGGAATCTCACTTATCTTCTCCTGGTGGTTAACCTCATGTTCTCTCATCATCTGCAATCCAAAAAACCTCTGGAGCGTCATTGCAAGTATTACGAAAGACCGGGCGACGGTCGTAGACGCTAACCCCTCTGCTTTTTACACCTTGTTGCGTATGCTAAACCGAAAACCCGAACAACTGGAAATGGTCAAGGAAGCTCCGGTGCGCATGTGGTGCGTAGGCGGTTCCCCACTTACCCAAGACCTTGAAGAGAAATTTAACAACATATTTGGACAGCCCCTCCTGAATGGTTACGGCCTTTCTGAACTGGGCAACGTTACACTGGGGACGCTAGAATGTCCGAAGGGTTGTGGTCTACCATTACCTGGTGTGGAGCTGAAAATACTAGATTCTACAGGCAACCAGCAGGCGGACGGTATCGTAGGCGAAGTGTGGATACATAGTGCTGGACGCATGGAAGGTTACTTGAATCGTCCAGACTTAACGCAATCGGTTCTACAGGACGGCTGGTTCAAGACGGGGGATCTGGGCTATCTGGATGACGGAATGCTGTATGTCATTGGTCGCAGCGGTAAGACGGTCAACCGGATGGGCTATATGGTATCTCCTGTCTATATTGAGGATCGGATTGGTTCGCTAGGTTACCGATCCTGCGTGATCACCTTGGAGGATGAGGCTAAAGGGACATTGCTTGTTGCATTCATCGAAGGCGAATCCTCGCAAGCCTTGTCTGTACTCCGTAAAGAAATAAATCGTGTACTTCCTTCATACATGTTTCCCGATCTTTTGCTTCCGCTCGACCACTTTCCTTTAAATCGCAATGGAAAAGTGGATCGTCTGGAGATGGAGCGTATTGCCCTGGAGAAAGTTGCTTCTCGCAAAGTATAGCAAAATATTTACCAAAACCGCATATAGGAAAGGGAGAATGTGCCATGAGTATAAATCCAGAATTGGCAGAAAACACACTGTTTTTGGAAAGGCATGAATCTATTCTGAAGTGCCTCAATTATTTGATTGAAAATCGGCAGGAAGTGATGGATATTCTCACGCAATTTTCATCCTATCGGGCCGCCAATGCAGAAATTGACTCCACGATCCTCACACTTCAAGGTGCTCTGCAAGAAGTGCAGACCTATCAGCCAAGCTGGCAACGATCTATGGCTGTATTCATGCCTTCCAACGTCATTTTGTACTCCTATGCATTATACCTCTTGATTCCGTCCCTGTACGTTGAAAATATAGACTTTCGCCCTTCTTCTCACGTAAACGAGTACGTCAACATGCTGCATGAAAAGCTTCAGGCTGTACACGGATTACCCATCTATATTCGTAAGGTCAGTCAAAGGGTTTTTATGGAAAATTCGGTTATGCCAGCTGATATTGTGGTGTTCACCGGGAGCTATGTCAATGCGGAGAAGATCAAAAAACAAATCCGAAAAGACCAACTCTACATCTTCTATGGACAAGGGATCAATCCTTTCGTCATCGGACCCGATGCTGATCTGGAACTGGCGGTTACCGATGTAATCCGAATGAGACTGTTCAACTCAGGACAGGACTGCCTGGGACCCGACATCATTCTGGTACATCAAGATGTGACAGAGAGCTTCAAAAACCTGCTGATTATGCGGCTTGACCAACTTGTGTTTGGAGCCAACGATGATCCGAACGCAAACTATTCCCCTATTTTCTATAAAGATGCGCTGAACTCGGTTTCTGAATATTTTAATACGAACGATAAGTTTATTATTTACGGCGGTGGCATTGATTTCCGTACGAAAAAGATGGAGCCAACGGTTGTATATAGCGAGCTAGATCAGGATTTGGAGATTATTGAGTATTTTTCACCGGTCTTCAACGTGGTTAGCTACCGAGACGACGAGCAGCTGATCAAGCGTATTTCCTCCAGTTATTTCAGTGAACGAGCAATGGGTTGCAGCTTATACGGGTCTAGTCACCTGGCGGACGTTCTGCGAAAGAAGCACACGCTGACCATTAATCAGACGCTTGAGGATGTGGATCAAGGCAATAAGCCTTTTGGTGGCTATGGCACGATGTCGAACTATATTTTTTACGATTTCAAGCTCATTTCGAAGCCGATCTTGATTTCAGAAATTGTCGCAGAATATTTGTCGGAAAAGAGGAGTTTGGTATGACTGCGAGTTTATTCCCTTGGGATGCCATCATTGGCTACTTAAAATCGGCTGGGGTTCAGCATCTCTTTGGATTACCAAGTGATGATCTCAAAATCGTATCGTCACTCCCCTCATCCGGTATGGATTTTATTCTGTGCAAAGATCAACGTAATGCTGTGTTCATGGCAGCAGGTTATGCGCTCACCACCAACCAGATGTCCGTATGCGTTGTGGGGAAAGGCCCTGCGCTCAGTAATACACTTACAGGGCTACTGGAGGCCAAGAACCTGGGCGCTCCGCTCCTGCTTTTGGCGCTTGGCACTGGCGGAGACAAGCTGGGTACCCGATCCTTTCAGGAAGCCGATCAAATCTCACTCGTGAAGCCGCTCGTAAAATGGGCTTATCGTGTCGAGCATGTGGATCGGCTTGTATGGGCGATGGAGCGGGCTGCCTTTTTGGCTATCAATGGAGCACCGGGTCCTGTCTATATCGAACTCCCTGAAAACCTGATGGACCAGCCTGTGCCAACAGGGCTTCAGTTTACCCCACCAGAAAAGCTGTCGTGCTCTCCGTCTCGTCGGGAGTTGGATGCATCGTGGGGAATTATTGAGAACGCCCGCAGACCACTCATTCTAGTCGGAGGCGGAATGAAGTCAGGTACAGGTGATGTGATTGAGCGGTTCGCTAACCAACATGGAGCGGCCTTGTTCGCAACCGCCTCGGGACGGGGTGTAGTTGATGAAGACCACGAACTCTTCTGTGGTGTTGCGGGACTCTATACAGATCTCAGTCTAAGACAAATCTGGAAGGAATCTGATGTGGTGATCACACTGGGCAGTCGATTGGAAGAAACGGCTACTTTCGAGTGGGATATTTTGCTACAGGATACACCTTTGATTCAGGTCAATGTAAATCTGGAGGATTTTGCACACGAATACAAGGGTATCAAGGTGCTCGGTGATGGATATGCAGCGGTGGAGCAGTGGCTTGAACGACGTGGGCAGGAGCCTGATGGAGTGTGGCTTGAAACGATTGGGAGTTGTAAACAGGAGGCTTTTTCTCACAGGGCTATTTATCTGGAAGAGCTGAAAAAGACCCCTGGAATCCACGTTCCTGAGCTGTTGGACATGATTCAGACGGAGTTCCCTGAAAATCTAGTGCTTCTTCAAGAGAATGGATTGCAGGATATGTGGTCCTATTTTTATCCATATTTTCGCTTTGCCCACGGTTCTCTTTCGATTGTTCCTAGTGATCAAACGAGTCTTGGATTCGGTGCGGCGGCTGCTCTGGGAGCAAGCGTGGCGACACAACGTCCAGTAGTGGCACTTGTAGGTGACGGTGCGTTCAATCTCTTCTGTTCGGATTTTATGACGGCGGTGGAGTATCAAATACCGTTAATCTATATCGTACTAAATAATGGTGGCTATGGTTGGTTGCAGAATCAGATGAATTATAAACAACTCACAGGGCAGTCCCTCCCGTTTGTTTCTGAGGCGGCCAAGACAGGAATTCAAATTCCTCAGTATGAGTTTGTGGAAAGCCTTGCAATTCGGAGTAAGGGAGAGGCACGGGAACAGCTTCAGCTTGCTTGGCAAAAGTATCAGGAGAACAAGCTTGTGGTCGTCGAGGTATATGCTGATCTTGCGGATGTGCATGAAAAAATCAGTCATGTGTATGGCGACTTTCCTCTCTACGAGCAACAGGCTTCCAAGAATTAATTTCAACGAAGGACGTGGATACAGTGAGAAGACGTGTTGTAGTGACTGGACAGGGAGTCGTAACGCCGGTCGGGCTTAATCTTACGGATTTCTGGAATTCACTGTTGGAAGGAAAAAGCGGAATCGGACCTGTCACTGCTTTCGATACAGCGGACATTCCGACAAAGATCGGTGCACAGGTTACGGGCTTTGACCCATTGCAATATATGAGCAAGAAGGAAGCTAATAAAGTCGCACAGTTCACTCAGTTTGCTTTGGCGGCTGCCCGGCAGGCAGTGGAGCAATCAAAATTAGTGATTGATGAGCGGAATGCAAGTCGCGTGGGGGTTATTGTCGGTTCTGGAGCAGGCGGCCTCGACGTTATAGAGGAGAACTATGGGAAATTAACAAAGCTTGGTCCCAAAAGAGTTTCTCCTTATTTTGTTTCCTCGATGATGATTAATTCAGCACCTGGTGAAATCTCCATTGCTATTGGAGCCAAGGGGCCTTCTTTTGCTGTGGTTACGGCTTGTGCCACAGGAAGTAATGCCATTGGTGAGGCATTACGTACGATCCAGTACGGCACGGCTGATGTCGTGGTTGCTGGTGGAGCAGAAGCCAATTTTAGTCAGCTTGATCTGGCATCTTTTGCGAATATCCATGCTCTCTCCAGACGTAATGAAGAGCCGCAGAAGGCTAGTCGTCCGTTTGATGTGGATCGTGATGGATTCGTCATCGGTGGAGGAGCAGGAGTTTTGGTGCTGGAGGAGTTGGAGTATGCTTTGAACCGCGGAGCCACCATTCTGGCCGAAGTTGTGGGTTACGGATGCACAACTGATGCGTATCATATCACGGCTCCAGATCCCTCTGGCTCCGGCCCGGCAGAAGCGATCAACATCGCACTGCAGGATGGCGGCTTGACACCGCAGGAAATCGACTATGTCAATGCCCACGGTACGAGTACGCCATTTAATGATCGTATGGAGATTAACGCTATTCAAAAAGTATTCGGGGAGCATGCCCCCCAATTGGCGATATCGTCTATTAAATCCATGACTGGCCATTTAATGGGCGGTGCAGGGGCAGTCGAATTAATTGCGACTGTGCAGAGTATGATTCACAGCAAAGTACCACCGACACTCAATTGCGACAATCCTGAAGCTCCTGAATTGAATTTTGTGCCGCATGTATATCAGGAACGCGAGGTCCGCGCGGCGATTAGCAATTCATTTGGTTTCGGAGGGCACAACGTCTGCCTTGCTGTTCGCAAGTGGGAAGGGGAATAAGCCTGTGAGCGAAGAGCTAATCCATATCCCGGATGTGCTTCCGCACCGGTACCCATTTCTTCTGTTGGATGGCGTGACCGGGTACGAAACGTCGCAATGGGCGAAGGGATACAAGCTTGTCACCTGGAGTGAGTGGTTCATTACTGACACTAACCCATACATGCCTCCTATGTTGATTGTGGAGTCGCTTGCACAATTAGCGGCATTCGCTGCGATTGATAAAAAAGGCATTTCATACCTGACTAACCTCAATGGAATTCGATTCCACAGCTTGGCCAAGCCTGGGGACCGAATTGATCTCTATTTTGAAGTGATCAAGCGTCGGCGGGGCTATATTCTTGGTAGCGGTCGGGCTTCCGTGGACGATCGATTGGTGGTTGAGGCGGAAGAAATTGTTTCACTGGATCAATGACGGGGTGGAAGCGCACGTTAAACTGTCCTTTTGTCCTCCTGACTGCCAGGTGCAGCGGGAGGATATTCACATCATGGAATAGGAGTGAATGAGATGAATGACATGCAGTTATATGATTTAACAAATGCGCAGAAGCGTATATGGTATACCGAATTACTCTACCCAGATACGTCAGTGTCACAGCTTTCCGGTACAGCTAAGATGAAGGGGCATATCAATATTGCTGCCTTTATGCAGTCCATTAATTTGATTATCAAACAGTATGATGCGTTCCGCATCCGTATTACCTCAGTGGATGGAGTGCCTCAGCAGTACGTCGTTCCTTATGAAGAGAGACAGCTGGAGTGCCTGGATCTTAGCCACTATGAAAGTGTATCTGAGGTGGAAGCCTTACTTGAGCAACACAAAAGCAAACCTTTGCCCCTGCTGGATTCTGAGCTCTTCCAGTTTTTAATTGTGAAGATTAGCGAGGAAGAGTATTGGATTAATATCAAGATGCACCATATTATTTCTGACGGAATATCAATGGTGGTCTATGGCAATCAGCTGACAACATTTTACATGGAGTTAATTCAAGGAAATGAACCGAAGCTGGGCGACGATTGCTCGTATATTCAATATATTGCAGATGAGAATGCATACGAACTTTCTGACAGATACCAAAAGGATAAGGCTTACTGGCTGGATAAATTTTCTGATTTGCCTGAGCTTACGGGTTGGAAGTCATATAATCCGTTATCTTTAAGCACCCACGCCGTTCGGGAGCATTTTACCGTACCAGAAGTGCTATATCACGAGCTGCAAGCATTTTGCCAACAGAACAGGATTTCTTTGTTCCAGTTCTTCATGGGTGCGATGTATATCTACATACACAAAATGACGAATCAGCCGGATGTGGTGATTGGCACTTCGTTCGCTAACCGGGGGAACAAAAAAGAGAAGCAAAAGATAGGTATGTTTGTCAGCACCGCTGCTGCCAGAACATACGTCAAAAAGGATATGGATGTGTTGAGCTTCCTGCAGGATGTAGCCAGAGATCAGATGTCAGTCCTGCGGCATCAGAAGTATCCGTACAATCAGTTAATTCAGGATCTTAGAGAAATGCATGGTAACAAGGATATTCAGCGGCTTTTTGGCGTTTCAATGGAATATCGTCTTATCAATTGGGTTGATTTGGATGATGTGCGCATTTTGACGGATTATGATTTCTGCGGGGACGAAGTGAACGATTTCGTGCTTCATATCGTGGAGATCCTGGATGAAGGCGAACTGGTACTGGATGTCGATTATCGGACGGAGCTGTTTGAACGCAGTGAAGTTAAGGACATGGTTTCCCAGTTGCTTACGATCGCCGAGCAGATCATTCATTCACCTCAGCTTTCTATCGCAGAGGTAAACTTATTGGGTGAACCAGAAGAGCAGTCCATTTTGGCTCTTTCGGAAGGCGCTGCAGTCGATTATCCACGTGAGAAGACCATCCATGGCTTATTCGAGGAACAAGCCGAGCGCACGCCAGATCACGTAGCCGTTCAGATGGACGAACAGAGCATTACATACCTAGCTCTAAACGAGCAGGCTAACCAGCTTGCGAGATATTTGCGCTCCGAGGGAGTAGTTGCAGATACGCTCGTAGGGATTATGGCTGACCGTTCCTTGGAGATGGTCATTGGGATGTTGGCCATTTTGAAAGCAGGTGGTGCCTATGTACCGATTGACCCCGATTATCCCGAGGAACGTATCCATTATATGCTGGAGGATTCAGGGGTCCGTCTGTTGCTCACCCAAAGTCATCTATGGGAGAGCACCACTTTTGACGGAAAGCTTGTGAGTTTGGACGAAGCTACAACGTATACAGGAGATGCTTCCAATCTGGAGAGTATTTCGGGACCAAGCCATCTAGCCTATGTTATCTACACGTCGGGTACGACCGGCAAGCCGAAGGGCACGCTGATTGAACACAAAAATGTGGTTCGACTGCTCTTTAACGATAAAAATCTATTTGATTTCAGCTCTCAGGATACGTGGACGCTATTCCATTCGTTCTGCTTCGATTTCTCCGTTTGGGAGATGTACGGAGCGCTTCTTTACGGAGGGAAATTGGTGATTGTTCCATCTCTCACAGCCAAGAGCCCAGCAGCTTTCCTGGAGTTGTTGAAAGACAACCAAGTCACCATTTTAAATCAGACGCCGACGTATTTTTATCAGGTGCTACAGGAAGAGTTAACGCACTCTTCGACAGAGCTTGGCCTTAGAAAAATCATTTTTGGTGGAGAGGCCTTAAGTCCATCTCTTCTGAGAAACTGGCGGGTCAAGTATCCTGATGTGCAGCTGATTAATATGTACGGAATTACGGAAACAACGGTCCATGTCACCTACAAGGAAATCACGGAACATGAGATTGAAGCGGGGAAAAGCAATATTGGCAGAACGATCCCCACACTTAGCGCTTATATTCTCGATGAGCAAAGACGGCTGCAGCCTGTTGGGGTTCCGGGAGAGCTATACATTGCAGGGGACGGTCTTGCCCGTGGGTATTTGAATCGGCCGGATTTGACGTCTGAGAAATTCGTTGAGCATCCGTATCGGGCGGGAGAGCGGCTGTACCGAACTGGGGATCTTGCTCGTTGGTTGCCTGATGGCAATATTGAATATTTGGGACGGATCGACCATCAGGTCAAAATTCGCGGCTACCGAATTGAGCTTGGCGAGGTAGAAGCCCAAATTCTCAAGGCTCCGAACGTACGAGAAACGATTGTCCTCGCACGGGATGACGAACAGGGCCAAAAATTGCTGTGCGCCTACTATGTAGCCTCCAGTGATCTTTCGCCGGGGGAATTGCGGTCTCAGCTGGCAGCGGAACTCCCCGCTTACATGATTCCTTCTTATTTTGTCCGGCTGGAGCAAATGCCGCTTACGCCAAATGGCAAACTGGATCGCCGTGCGTTGCCGGCTCCTGAAAGCAGCGTACAATCCGGCGAGGCTTATTTGGCTCCGAGAACTGCTGTGGAAGCTCAGATGGTACTCATCTGGCAAGATATCTTGGGAGTTGCCCGCGTCGGTGTCAGAGATAATTTCTTTGAAATTGGTGGTCACTCTTTGCGGGCAACAGTGCTCGTTTCACGGATTCACAAAGAATTGGGATGTAGCATTTCGCTGCGTGAGGTGTTTCAGTCACCTACGGTCGAATCCTTGGCGCAACTTGTGAAAAAACACATTCCGACCCTGTACGAATCCATCCCACAGGCAACGGAAAGCGAAGCTTACCCAGTGTCCTCAGCGCAAAAGCGGTTATACGTGCTGAGACAGATGGATGGGGGAGAGCTTAGCTACAATATGCCAGGGGCCTTCACAGTGGATGGACCGTTGGATCGCACGCGGCTGGAGTCCGCGTTCCAGGGACTGATCCAGCGTCATGAATCCCTAAGAACCGGCTTTTATATGCAGGATGGAGAGCTTGTTCAGCGTGTGCATAGGAATGTGCCGTTCGCGTTGAACTATACAGAGGCTTCGGTGGAGGAGACGGATACGCTCATTCACAACTTTATTCGTGCCTTTGATCTGAGCCAGGCTCCATTACTGCGTGTTAGCTTGGTGAAGCTCCAGGAGGAGCGTCATCTGTTGCTGTTTGATATGCATCACATCATTTCAGATGGGGTTTCTATTCAAATATTGATACAGGAACTTACTCATTTGTATCAAGGAGAACAGCTACCAGAACTGCACATCCAATACAAGGATTATGCCGTATGGCAACGAGAACAGTCAGAGAACCAATGGCAAGATCTTGAGAAATATTGGCTGCAATCCTTTGAAGGAGAGTTGCCGGTATTGGATTTGCCTACAGACTTCCAACGACCTTCAGTTCGGAGCTTCGAGGGTAGCCGAATTGATTTTACATTGGATGAGTCTGGAAATAAGGCGATACAAGAGCTTGCATCCCGTACAGGTACTACACTGTATATGGTATTGCTGGCCGCTTATTCGGTACTACTGCACAAATATACAGGACAGGAGGACATCGTCGTAGGTTCTCCAGTAGCCGGAAGACCGCAGGCTGAGCTTGAGGGCATCATCGGAATGTTTGTCAACACACTGGCCTTGCGCAGCTACCCGGCAGGAGATAAAACCTTTCAGGATTATCTTCTGGAAATCAAGGAAACGGCGCTCAAGGCGTTTGAGCATCAGGATTACCCTTTTGAAAAATTGGTCGAAAAGCTGGGCGTAGGACGTGATGTCAGCCGCAATCCGCTCTTTGACACCTTATTGGTATTACAAAATACCGAGCAGGAAGAGCAGGATATGGACGGAGTGCACTTTACTCCTTACTTGATGGACACCGTCACAGCCAAATTTGACCTGTCCCTCAATGTAGAGGAGAAGGGATCAAAATTAGCCTTTGGCCTCGAGTATAGTACGGCTTTATATCGGCGTGAAAGTGTAGAGCGACTTGCAACGCACTTGCTCCGGGTTCTGCATGCAGTCTCGGCCAATCCTCAGTTGCAACTGGCCGAGATTGAAATGATCACACCGGAGGAGAAAGTACAGATCGTTGAAGTATTTAACGCGACATCGGCCCCTTATCCAAGGGACAAGACCATTCATGATCTGTTCGCGGAACAAGTCAAGCGTACACCGGAGCAGACGGCGCTTGTATTCGGCGATGTCCAGCTAACGTACCTTGAATTGGAAGACAAGGCGAGCCGACTGGCCCAAACACTGCGTCGTTTGGGAACGTTGAGGGAGCAGCCTGTGGCCGTGATGGGCGGACGAAGCATTGAGATGGTCATTGGTATGCTCGCGGTGCTTCAGGCAGGTGGAGCCTATGTGCCGATTGATCCTGATTACCCGGAAGATCGGGTTCGTTATATGCTTGATGATTCCGACGCCAAGCTATTATTGGTGCAAAAGGGCGAGCTTATAAGTGTAGACTACGGTATACCGATTGTCGATCTTAGCAGTGAAGAGGCTTATGCTGCTGAGCCTGCCCAGCCGGAGACGGCTCAGGGATCGCAGGGGCTTGCTTATGTCATCTATACATCGGGTACGACGGGTAGACCGAAGGGCGTTATGGTTGAACACCGGAACGTGGTCCGTCTGGTCAAAGAGACCAACTATGTGGAGCTGAATGAATCCACACGAATTTTGCAAACAGGAGCCGTGGCCTTTGATGCTTCTACATTTGAGATATGGGGAGCGTTGCTTAACGGTGGGCAGCTCTATTTTGTAGAGAATGACGACATTCTGATTGCTGATAGGCTCAAAGCGGCTATTGCCAAGTACGGGATTACAACATTGTGGCTTACTTCACCCCTTTTCAATCAGCTTTCTCTGCAGGATGAGTACCTGTTCAGAGGGCTAAAAGCATTGTTAGTCGGCGGTGACGTACTGTCTCTATCTCATATGAATCGTGTAATCGAGGCTAATCCTGATCTTGTCCCTATCAATTGCTATGGTCCGACAGAGAATACGACCTTCTCCACCACCTACAAGATTCCAGGTTGTGCCGAAGGGGGTGTGCCGATTGGTCGCCCAATTAGTAATTCGACCGCTTATGTGGTCAATGGATCGCTGCAATTACAGCCTATTGGTGCTTGGGGTGAACTCATTGTCGGCGGTGAAGGTGTAGCACGCGGATATCTCAATCGTCCTGATCTCACAGCAGAGAAATTTGTTCCTAGTCCTGTGAAGGACGGAGAACCCTGCTACCGAACTGGGGATTTGGTACGCTGGCTTCCAGATGGGAATTTGGAGTTTAAAGGAAGAATTGATGAGCAGGTCAAAATACGTGGTTACCGCATCGAACTCCCTGAAATCGAGGCCCAACTGGCCAAGGTGGAGTCGGTAATCGACGCCGTAGTGGTCGTTCGCGCGGACGAGCTTGGCGAGAAGCAGCTTTGCGCTTATTATGTGGCGGATCGTACGCTCACGGCAGGCGAAGTACGTCTTTCCCTATCGCAGGTACTTCCAGGCTATATGATTCCATCCTACTTTATCCAGATGGATCGTATGCCATTAACATCAAACGGAAAGGTGGACCGCAGGTCTCTGCCGGCTCCTCAAGTAGGCGCGCATACAGGACGGAAGTATACAGCTCCTCGTACACCGGCTGAGGAAGCTTTGGCATCTGTCTGGCAAGGGGTGCTGGGTGCCGAACAGGTGGGTATCCATGATAATTTCTTTGAATTGGGTGGAGACTCCATAAAAGCTATCCAGGTGTCGTCACGGTTACTACAGGCCGGCTATCGGTTAGAGATGAAGCAGCTGTTCAAATCGCCAACCATTGCCGAGCTAGGAGCGGAAATACAAACGGCTGTGCATATGGCTGAACAGGGAGTTGTGCGTGGAGCGACTCGCTTGACTCCAGTCCAACAGTGGTTCTTTGGACGGAAGCAGGCAGAGCCTCATCACTTCAATCAAGCGGTTATGCTGTATCGTGAACAGGGATTTGAGGAAAAGGCCTTGCATCAGGTGCTAAGAAAACTCGCTGAGCATCATGACGCCCTTCGCATGGTTTTCCGTCAGACAGAGCATGGTTACGAAGCTTGGAATCGTGATCTTGAAGAAGGAGAGCTTTATAGCCTGTTCACCGCTGATTTACGGAATGAATCCGATCCGGCTGCAGCCATTACATCGCTGTCGGATGACATTCAGCGCAGTATCAATCTGGCAGAAGGCCCGCTGCTGAAGTTAGGACTTTTCCATTGTCAGGATGGAGACCACCTTCTGATCGTGATCCACCATTTGGTGGTGGACGGAGTATCCTGGCGGATTTTGTTCGAGGATATTGCAGCAGGCTATGAGCAGGTGATTCAAGGACAAGCGCTGACATTCCCGCAGAAGACGAATTCCTTCCGTGACTGGGGAGACGCCCTTGCTCGTTATTCGGAAGGTCCTGAAATGGAGACTCATCGGGCGTATTGGAGGGAGCTGGAGAATCAGCCACTCGAACAGTTGCCGAAGGATGAGGCTGTGGAAAGCCTTCTTTTACAGGATAGCAAAGTAATAACAGCACAATGGACTATAGAAGAAACCGACCAATTGTTGAGAAAAGCCCATCGTGCTTATCAAACAGAGACGAATGATCTGCTATTGACTGCTCTGGGCATGGCGGTATCCAAATGGTCTGGCATCGGAAAGGTTGCTGTGAATCTGGAAGGACACGGTCGTGAGCCGATTATACCGAATATCGACATCACCCGTACCGTCGGCTGGTTTACAAGTCAATACCCGGTGATTTTAGACTTGGGGGATGACCCAGAAGTGGCCTCCTTGATCAAGTCTGTGAAAGAAGGGCTGCGCCGAATTCCGAACAAAGGTATTGGCTACGGGTTGCTTAAAACGATGGCAAGTCAGTTGGATGAAGACAGCTTCAGCTTGCAGCCTGAGATTTCTTTTAACTATTTGGGGCAATTTGATCAGGATTTGCAAGGCAGCTCGTTGCAGATTTCTCCTTATCCGACCGGAAGCGCCCAAAGCTTGTTGGAGGAACCAGCCTATACGCTAGATATCAATGGCATGGTGACGGACGGAGCCCTGACTCTGACGATTACTTATAACGGAAAACAGTATAAGTTATCTACGATGGAACAGCTCGCTGGATATATTGAAGAAAGCCTGCGAGAGCTTCTCCAGCATTGCGTAACCCAAGAAAAAACCGTATTGACACCAAGCGACGTGCTTGCGAAGGGTCTAAGCATTGCCGATCTGGAGGAGCTTTCTAAGCAGATCAGCCACATAGGCGATATTGAGAATGTATATAGTCTGACGCCGATGCAGAAGGGCATGCTGTTCCATGATATGTTTGAGCCGCATACAGGTGCTTATTTTGAGCAGGCTGCCTTTGACTTTAAGGGTAGCTTTGATCCGACTGCATTCGGACACAGTCTGGATGCCGTGGTGGAGCGTCATGCCATCCTGCGCACGAACTTTTACAGCGGATGGGGCAGCGAGCCTTTGCAGGTTGTATTTCGACACAGAGGCGCTAAATTGGTGTACGAAGACCTGCGTGAGATGAATGCATCGCAGCGCGAAGCTTACCTGAAGACATTTGGTGCTAAGGACAAAGCACAGGGCTTCAACCTAGCTGAAGACGAGCTTCTCCGTGTATCAATTTTACAAACAGATGAAGAGAGCTTCCGACTCTTATGGAGCTTTCACCACATCGTCATGGATGGCTGGTGTGTTCCGTTAATTACGCAGGAGGTATTTGAACACTATTTTGCCCTCCTGGAAGGAAGAGAGCCGCAGCTGGCAGAGGTCCATCCGTACAGTCGATATATCGAATGGCTGGAACAGCAGGATGAAGCAGTTGCGTCCAACTATTGGAGCCGATATCTGGCCGGTTACGAGCAGCAGACGCTTTTACCTCAAGTCGGTGGAGCAAGTAAGGGAGAAGGCTATGTAGCAGAAAAGCTGAATTATCCTCTCAGCAGGGAATTGACTGAGCGCCTTGAAAAGGTGGCCAGGGATGCTCATGTCACGATGAATATATTGCTGCAGTCCCTCTGGGGCATTGCGCTTCAACGCTACAACGGTAGCCGGGATGTCGTGTACGGAAGTGTAGTATCAGGCCGACCAGCAGAAATTCCGGGCATTGACCGGATGATCGGTTTGTTCATCAATACGATTCCCGTTCGTGTGAAGACAGAGGAGAATCTCCCCTTCACCGTTCTGATGAAGCAGCAGCAGGAACAATATATGGCTTCTCATATGTATGACACCTACCCGTTGTTTGAGATTCAGGCTCAGACGGATCAGAAGCAGGATCTAATCTCCCATATTATGGTGTTTGAGAACTATCCTGTGGAGGAGGAGGTAGAGCGTCTGGGTGGTGGCGAGGCTGCCTTTGAGATTGAGGAAGCGGAGCTTCTTGAGCAAACGAATTATGATTTTAATTTAATTGTCCTCCCTGGCGAAGAGATGAGATTGCTGTTCCAGTACAATGCACTTGTTTATGACCAAGTGACAATTGGGCAAATCAAGGGCCATCTGGTTCACCTTATGGAACAAATTGTAGAGAACCCTGCTATTTCCGTGGATGCTCTAGAATTAGTCACGCCGCAGGAGAGAGAACAGATTCTGAACGTATGGGGAAATATGAAAGGCATTTACGAGCACTGTAACACGTTCCACGGGCTATTGGAGGAACAGGCGGGACGAACGCCGGATGCGACTGCCATTTGGTTCGAGGACGAGAGTCTGACCTATGCCGAGCTTAATGCAAAAGCCAATGGACTGGCCAGAAGGCTCCGTACTCAGGGAATCAAGACGGGAGATCTGGTGGGACTGATTGCTGAACGGTCGCTCGAAATGATCGTTGGGATCTACGGCATTATGAAAGCCGGGGGTGCCTATGTTCCAATCGACCCAGAGTATCCGAAAGAACGAATCAGTTATATGCTTGAAGATTCCGGAGCGAAGCTGATCCTTACACAGGCCCATCTCTTGGAACATCTCGGATGGACGGAAAATGTTTTGCTGCTGGATGAATCATCGACCTATGATGCCGACACCTCGAATTTGGAGGATACTGCTGGCCCGGATGATCTGGCTTACGTGATCTATACTTCAGGTACGACCGGTCAGCCTAAGGGCGTATTAGTCGAGCATCGGGGACTACCAAATCTTTCAAACGTATATGGGGCACACTTCGAAGTTACACCGCAGGATCGGATCGTTCAGTTTGCAAGCCTGTCGTTTGATGCATCGGTTTCGGAAATTTTAACGGCGCTGAGCCATGGGGGTGTTCTGTGCATCCCTTCTACAGAAGATATTTTAGATCATGCCCTGTTCGAGCAGTTCATGAACGATAAGGGGATTACGGTAGCGACTTTGCCACCCGCTTACGCTATCCACCTTGATCCAGAGCGTTTGCCAACACTGCGGTGCCTGCTAACCGCTGGATCGGCCGCATCGGTCGAGTTGATCGAAGAGTGGAGGAAGCATGTACGTTACTCTAATGGCTATGGCCCAACGGAGGACTCCGTATGCACCACAATCTGGTCTGTCCCGGACAGTGAGGAAGCAACGGATATTGTATCTATTGGACGACCTATTGCTAACCATAGTGTGTACATCTTGGATGACCATTTTAGATTGCAACCTGTCGGTGTAGCTGGAGAGCTATGCATTTCGAGTATCGGATTAGCACGGGGGTATCATAACCGGCCTGAGTTAATGGATGAGAAGTTCGTGGACAATCCGTTTGCTCCAGGAGAGCGTATGTATCGGACGGGTGACCTGGTTCGCTGGTTACCGAATGGAACCATCGAGTACTTAGGCCGAATAGATCATCAAGTCAAAATCCGCGGCTACCGTATCGAGCTAGGCGAGGTAGAAGCACAAATGCTCAGAGTGCCGTCCGTTCAGGAAGTCGTAGCCATGGCTGTAGAGGGCGATGACGGCTACAAAGATCTAGTCGCTTATTTCGTAGCTGCTCAGAAACTTGAGGTATCCGAGCTTCGGGCCGTCCTGTCGGAGATATTACCTGGATATATGATCCCTTCCCGCTTCATACAACTGGAGGATATGCCTCTGACGTCGAACGGAAAAATCGATCGAAAAGCGCTGCAGGGCGAGCGTGGATGGGCAGCGGCTTCATCTGAGGCTCCAAGGACACCTGTGGAAATTCAATTAGCCGAAATCTGGCAAGAGGTGCTGGGTGTAGAGAGCGCGGGAGTGAAGGATAATTTCTTCCATTTTGGAGGTCATTCACTGCGTGCAGCCCTGCTAGTCTCACGAATTCGCAAGGAAATGAATCGCGAGATTAGTCTGAGAGCAGTGTTCGAGTCTCCTACTATTGAAGGATTGGCTCGTGCCATTGAGGGCTATACACCGCTGAATTTCGAAGAAATTCCTACAGCGGGAGCGAGAGAGCATTATCCATTGTCCTCGGCCCAAAAACGACTGTTTATTCTAAGTCAGCTGGAAGGTGGAGAGCTGAGCTACAATATGCCGGGTATCCTTACCGTTGAGGGAGCTTTGGATCGGGAACGGCTAGAGCAGGCATTCCGTCGTCTAATTCATCGTCATGGTTCGCTGCGTACTCGTTTTGTGACCGTGAACGGTGAACCTGTACAGCAGCTCCTGACGGATGTTCCGTTTACTGTGGAATATGCGGAGTTGAGCGAGGAAGAGGCAGGAGCTACCCTTCAGCAGTTTGTCCGTCCTTTTGATTTAGGTGTAGCTCCATTGCTGCGGGTCGGCCTTATTCGAATTGCACATGAGCGCCATTTACTATTGTTTGACATGCATCATATTGTCTCAGATGGGGTTTCTATGAATATTCTCATAGAAGAGTTTCTCCGCTTCTACCAAGAGGAGGACGTATTCCCTGAACTACAGATCCAGTACACAGACTATGCTGTATGGCAGCAAGAGCAGCTCGGAAGCGAGCGTCTTAAGGCCCAGGAAGCTTACTGGCTGGATGCTTTCCGCGGAAGCTTGCCAGTGCTGGATTTGCCAGGAGATGAAGTTCGTCCTGCGGTGCGAAGCTTTGCGGGCGATCGAATCGACTTCCAAATTGATTCTTCTCTGAGTGCTTCACTTCAGGAGCTGGCTACCCGAACGGGTTCCACTCTGTTCATGGTACTGCTGGCAGCCTATACGGCGCTCTTACACAAGTACACAGGTCAGGAAGATGTCATTGTCGGTTCACCTGTGGCAGGAAGATCCCATGCGACACTCGAAGGCCTCATCGGTATGTTCGTCGGCACAGTGGCACTTCGTACTTATCCAGAAGGGGAAAAGCCTTTCGAGGCTTATCTGCAGGAAGTGAAGGAAACAGCGCTGCGGGCCTATGAAAACCAGGATTACCCGTTCGAGGAGCTGGTAGAAAAGCTGGAGCTTCAGCGTGATTTGAGCCGTAACCCGCTATTTGATACCATGTTTGTCCTGCAAAATATCGAGCAGGGAGAACAAGAAATAGAAGGATTGCGCTTCACTCCTTACGATAATGTACATCCGGCTGCCAAGTTCGATCTCACGCTGACCGTGAGTGAAGCAGACGGGGTATTGAACTGCACGCTTGAGTACGCGACTGCGATCTACAAGCAAGAGACTGCCCAGCGGATGGCAGGACACTTTGTACAGCTTATTCGGGAAGCCGTCTCCAATCCGGGAATGCCGTTGTCATCCCTTGATATCGTGACACCTCAGGAAAAATCAAGGCTGATGAAAGCGCCGGACGAAGCCAAGGCAGATTATCCTCGTGACAAGACGATCCATGCGCTGTTCGAGGAACAGGCTGCACGTACTCCGAATGCGGTGGCAGTCGTATGTGAAAATGCAGCCCTGTCCTACAGCGAGCTGAACGAGCGGGCCAATGGACTTGCCAGAACGCTGAGGGAACGTGGTTTGCAACCAGACGGTTTGGCTGGAATCATGGCGGATCGGTCCCTTGAAATGGTGGTTGGAATTTTAGCCATCTTGAAGGCAGGCGGGGCCTATGTCCCTGTAGACCCTGAATATCCAGAGGACCGCATTCGCTTTATGCTTGAGGATTCGGGAGCCAAGCTACTGCTGACACAAGCGCATCTGGAGCAACGTGTCTCCTTCGCTGGGGACATCGTGAGTCTGGATAAAATGGCTTCCTATAAGGAAGATGTCTCAAACCTGCAGCCTGCAGCCGGACCGGAGCATCTTGCCTACGTCATCTACACATCGGGCACGACAGGCAAGCCAAAGGGAACGCTGATTGAGCATAAAAATGTAGTTCGCTTGCTCTTTAATGATAAAAATATGTTTGACTTTGGTCCTCAGGATACGTGGACACTGTTCCATTCATTCTGTTTTGACTTCTCTGTATGGGAAATGTACGGAGCATTGCTGAACGGAGGACGGTTGGTCATCGTTCCATCGCTTACCGCGAAGAGTCCAGATCGTTTCTTGCAATTGCTTAAGGATCAGAAGGTCACCGTTTTGAACCAGACACCGACGTACTTCTATCAGTTGCTACAGGAAGAGCTTGGTCATCAGGCGGCAGAACTGAGCCTCCGTTTGATTATCTTCGGTGGAGAGGCATTAGCCCCGGCCCTGCTCAAGGACTGGAGAACGAAGTATCCGCAAGTGCAGCTCATTAACATGTACGGCATTACCGAAACGACCGTGCATGTAACCTACAAGGAAATTACAGAGTTGGAAATTGAACAGGGTCGCAGCAATATCGGCACCACGATTCCGACGCTGCGGGCGTACATTTTGGATGAACAACGTCGTCCACAGCCGATTGGCATTCCGGGTGAACTCTATGTGGCGGGCGTAGGCCTGGCGCGAGGTTATCTGAACCGACCGGAATTGACGGAAGAGAAGTTTGTCGCTCATCCGTTTGAAGCGGGCGAGCGTATGTACCGCTCGGGTGACTTGGCACGCTGGTTGCCGGATGGAAGCATGGAGTATTTGGGACGCATTGACCATCAGGTTAAAATCCGTGGTTACCGTATCGAGCTGGGCGAAGTGGAAGCGAAGCTGCTCCATGCTCCGTCTGTAAGGGAGGCCGTTGTGCTCGCCCGGGAGGATGGAAGTGGACAAAAAGTGCTTGTCGGCTATTTCACTGCCGATCAGATGCTGACGGTAGGCGAGTTGAGAAAAGACTTGGCTGCCGAACTGCCGACTTATATGATTCCATCTTACTTTATGCAATTGGAACAGATGCCTTTGACGCCAAATGGCAAGCTGGATCGCAAAGCGCTTCCGGCTCCTGAGGCCAATGTGCAGACTGGGGCGGTTTATGAACCGCCAAGGACGAAGGCTGAGGAAGCTTTAGTTTCCGTATGGCAAGGTGTGCTGGGAGCGCAGCAGGTCGGCATCCATGATCATTTCTTCGATCTGGGTGGTGACTCCATCAAGGCGATCCAAGTGTCCTCGAGATTGTTCCAAGCTGGATATAAATTAGAGATGAAGGATCTCTTCAAATATCCGACAATTGCCGAGCTAAGCCCGTATCTTCAGGCAGCTGGACGTATAGCGGAACAGGGTGAAATTAAAGGTGCAGCAGAGTTAATGCCAATTCAGCGTTGGTTCTTTGAACGCCATACAGCGGAGCCGCACCATTATAATCATGCCGTCATGCTCTATCGGAAAGACGGCTTTGATGAGGCTGCACTCCGGTTGACAATGGACCAAATTGCGATCCATCATGACGCGCTGCGCATGGTTTTCCGGCCTACAGAAGCTGGATACGCAGCTTGGAATCGGGGAACGGACGAAGGCGAGCTCTACACATTGGACATTGCCGATATGCGGCAGGCGGAAGACCAGACAGCTGCGGTTCAGGCCCAAGCCGATGCCATTCAGGCAAGCTTTGACTTGGAAGGTGGCCCACTGTTCAAGCTAGGCCTGTTCCATTGTGACGATGGCGATCATTTGTTGATTGTCATTCATCACCTCTTGGTTGACGGCGTATCCTGGCGCATCCTGTTTGAGGACATTGCAGCGGGGTACGAGCAGGCATGGAATGGACAAGCAATCGTCCTTCCACAAAAGACCGATTCGTATCTTGTATGGTCTGAGCAAGCGACGAAGTATGCAGCAGGGCCTGCTCTGGACAAGGAGCGTGCATACTGGCAGCTGATCGAGGAGGCGATTTTGGCTCCACTGCCGAAGGATGAGGATCAGAAGCCGGGCACCATTCGGGATACTGAATCGGTTACGGTAACGTGGTCTGCGCAGGAAACTGACCTGCTGTTGCGACAAGCGAACCGGGCGTATCATACGGAGACGAATGACTTGCTCTTGACTGCTCTGGGGGCAGCCATTCAGCGCTGGACAGGCATGGAGCAGATTTTGGTCAATCTTGAAGGACATGGACGGGAAATAATCGTACCAGACCTGGATATTACCCGTACCGTGGGTTGGTTCACAACCCAGTATCCAGTTCTGCTGAACCTGCAAGGCAGACAGGAAGTATCTGCGCGAATCAAGCGCATCAAGGAGAATTTGCGAGAGGTTCCGCATAAAGGAATCGGCTACGGTCTTCTGAAGTATATGGCACCGGAGAAAAGTGTCGGACTCGGCGTGGAGCCGGAAATTTCCTTCAATTATCTTGGGCAGTTTGATCAGGATTTGGAGGGTAATGCCCTTAGCCTATCCACACATTCAGTTGGTAAAGCGCTCAGCGATCTCACACCACAGCAATATGCTCTGGATGTGAATGGCATGATTGCCGAAGGCCAGCTATCACTGACGATTACGTACAGCAGCAGGCAGTATCGTAAGGAGACGGTGAGTCATTTTGCTGAATTATTACAGTCAAGCCTTAGTGAGGTCATCCGTCATTGTGTGGCTCAGGAGCGTTCACAGCTTACACCAAGTGATGTTCTGTTCCAAGGATTAACATTGGAGCAGCTTGATCGACTCACGGCGCAGACGGCTCACATCGGAGAGATTGAGGATGTGTACAAGCTGACGCCGATGCAGAAGGGAATGCTGTTTCACAGCCTACTGGAGCCGGGCTCCTCTTCATACTTCGAACAGGCAACGTTTGAGCTGCGTGGCAGCTTCGATGTAGATACCTTCTTCGAGAGCTTCCAGGCTCTGGTGCAACGACATGCCATACTACGTACCGGCTTTTACAACAACATTGCTGATGTACCGCTGCAAGTTGTCTTTAAGCAACGGTTAATCCCTCTGCACTACGTAGATTTGCGCGACGCATCTACGCAGGAACAAGAAGCCCGAATCAAGGCTTATATTGCTGAAGATATGGTTAAGGGGTTCGGCCTGTCAGAAGATCCGCTGATGCGGGTGACCGTCTTGCAGAAGGATCAAAGCTGTCTTGTATTGTGGAGCTTCCACCATATTGTCATGGATGGCTGGTGTATCCCGATCATTACACAGGAGCTGTTCGATTATTATTCTGCCAAGAAACAGCAAGTACAGCCTGTCCTACCGCCAGCTCAGCCCTATAGTCGTTATATCGAGTGGCTTGATGCACAGGATGATCAAGAAGCTTCAACGTATTGGAGCCAATATCTCGAAGATTATGACGGGAATACTGTATTGCCGGAAGGTAAAACGAAATCTCAAGCCAAAGAGGCGGGCTATGTTCTAAAAGAGCATGTTCTCCATCTGGGTGTATCTTTGACAGGTAAAATGGATGTTGTCGCGAAGCGCAATCACGTGACCGTCAACACACTCATGCAGACAGCTTGGGGACTGATTCTTCAACGTTATAATGCCAGCTCGGATGTCGTTTTCGGCGGCGTTGTGTCGGGTAGACCCGCTGAGATTGCAGGGATCGAAAATATGGTGGGTCTGTTCATTAATACAGTACCTATCCGTGTACAGTCATCCAAAGACGAAGCCTTTGTCGAAGTGATGAAACGTACACAGGCACAGTCATTGGCTGGTCGTGCCTACGACACCTATCCACTGTATGAGATTCAGGGGAAAACAACCCAAAAGCAGGACCTGATTTCTCATATTATGATCTTTGAAAATTACCCGCTCGACGAACAGGTGGAGCAATCGGGTAATCAAACGGAGGACAATCTCGAAGTTGCCAACTTCACCATGTTTGAACAAACCAACTATGACTTTAACCTGGTTGTAATTCCAGGCGAAGACATCAAGGTCTGCATTCGCTATAATGCTTCGGTTTACGAGCAAGAAAGCATTGCACGAATCGGAGGACACTTGTTGCAGATGCTCGACCAGGTGGCTGCTCGTCCGCAGGCGACGATACAGGAACTGGAGATTGTAACATCTGAGGAACGGATGAACCTGCTTGACTGGGGCGGCAAGGCCCATACCTATCCAAGTGATCAGGGGCTGCACACCTTGTTTGAGGAACAGGTGGTCCGTACGCCGGATAAGATTGCGGCAGTAAACGGCGACATCCAGATCACGTATCGGGAGCTGAACGAGCAGGCGAACAGACTAGCTTCCACCTTGATAGACCAAGGACTACGGAGTGAACAAGTGGTAGGTCTGTTGGCAGATCGGTCTGTAGAGCTGCTTGTCGCCATCATGGGTGTACTCAAAGCGGGTGGAGCCTATGTACCTATTGATCCTGAATATCCGCAGGAGCGGATTCAGTATATTCTGAAGGATTCTGGCGCTGAAATTCTGCTCACACAGAGCCACCTGACTAAGTTGGCCTCTTTTGAGGGAACGGTTATGGAATTGGATTCCCCGCACATCTACGGAACCGAGGTGGATAATCCCAATATTCCTGTTGGAGGAAACGATCTGGTGTACTTAATCTATACCTCGGGTACAACCGGAAATCCGAAGGGAACCATGATTAACCACAAAGGGATCGTGAACTACATCTGGTGGGCCAATAAGGTCTATTGTGCTGGGAAACCAACGGATTTCCCGTTGTATTCATCCATTTCGTTTGACTTGACGATGACATCAATGTTTACTCCGTTAATAAACGGAGGAATAGTGCGGATTTATGATGGTATAGATAAAGCGGAGGTTGTTCAGCATATTTTGCGCGAAAATGCGGTCGATATTCTCAAGCTGACGCCAACGCATCTCAGTCTGATAAAAGACATGACCATTCCAGCGGAAAGTCGTATTCAGCAACTCATTGTGGGCGGAGAAAATCTGACCACACATTTGTCCAAAACGATTACCGACCTCTTTGGTGGCAACATCAAAATCTACAATGAATACGGTCCGACCGAAACCGTCGTCGGCTGCATGATTCACCTGTACGATCCTGCGAAGGATACACGGGAATCCGTACCGATTGGGTTGCCGTCCGACAACATATTCATCCATATTCTGGATGATCAGCTTCGTCTCGTACCGTTAGGCGTGGAGGGCGAAATGTACATCGCCGGGGACGGGGTAGCCCGTGGATATCTGAACCGTCCTGAGCTTACCGCAGATAAATTCATTAGAAATCCGTTCGCTTCGGAAGGAAATATGTATCGCACTGGGGATTTGGCTCGTCGCCTTCCTAATGGAGACATTGAGTACATTGGACGCATTGACCATCAAGTTAAAATACGGGGCTATCGTATTGAGCTTGGTGAGATTGAGGCCAAGCTGCTGGACATTCCACTTGTCGAGGAAGCTCTCGTTGTTGCGTGGGCAGATGCTCATGGGCAGAAATCGCTGTGTGCTTACTTCGTAGCTGATCGCGAAATGTCTGTCAGCGAGCTGAGAGACGAACTGTCTGCCGGACTGCCTGCATATATGATTCCGTCTTACTTCGTCCAACTGGACGTGATGCCTCTGACACCGAATGGCAAGCTGGATCGCAAGGCACTGCCTGAACCGAACTCGGGTATAAAGGCGGGAGCAGACTTTACCGCTCCGCGGACGGATGTGGAGAACATTTTGGCTTCAATCTGGCAAGGTGTACTCGGCGTGCCGCTTGTCGGCATACATGATAATTTCTTTGAGCTTGGAGGTGACTCGATCAAATCCATTCAAGTATCCTCAAGGCTTCTCCAAGCAGGCTATAAGCTTGAAATGAAGGATTTGTTCGGTTATCCGACAATTGCAGAGTTGGCGCAGCGCGTTAGTGTGGTCAGCCGAATTGCGGATCAAAGCGAGGTACACGGAGCGGTAAGACTGGGGCCTGCCCAGCACAGATTCTTCCATGAACAGTCTATGGATCTGCATCACTTTAATCAGTCGGTCATGTTGTACCGACGGGATGGCTTCAATACCGATGCGCTCGCCGAGGTTGTTCGGAAAATTGCAGAGCATCATGATGCTTTACGACTGGTGCTCCGCCAAGGAGAGCAGGGGTTGGAGGCCTGGAACCGGAGCGTGGGTGAGGGAGAACTCTATAGTCTCCAAATCCATGACCTGCGGGATGAAACAGACCCCGCTTCAGCGATAGAAGCAGGTGCGGAAGCCATTCAGCGTAGCATCTCTCTGGAGGATGGACCTCTCTTTAGACTGGGTCTGTTCCGCTGTGTGGAAGGCGAACATCTGTTGATCGTTATTCATCATCTGGCTGTGGATGGCGTATCCTGGCGTATTCTCTTTGAGGACCTGCAGGAAGGCTACGAGCAGGCAGTACGTGGAGAAGCGGTCAAGCTTCCACAGAAGACGGATTCGTACCGTGCATGGGTTGAGGGAATCACACAATTTGCAAACAGCCCGGCGGCTGAACAAGAACTCAGCTATTGGGCAGAGGTAGAGGGAGATGGCTTTGCCCCTCTTCCAAAAGACAAGGTAGACGGCGCTCTTCTCATCAAAGACAGTGAGGCTGTCACGGTGAGATGGTCACCAGAAGAGACAGAGCAGTTCCTGAAAGAAGCGAACCGCACTTACAATACGGAGGTTAACGATCTGCTCCTGACGGCTCTGGGTATGGCTGTTCACGAGTGGACGGGAATCGAACGTGTAGGCATCCTTCTGGAGGGACATGGGCGGGAGCCTATTGTGCCGGAACTGGATATTACTCGCACAATAGGCTGGTTTACAAGTCAATACCCTGTCGCCCTTGAGATGGGAGGGGAATTGGAGATCGGCGCCAGAATCAAGCACATTAAGGAAGGCTTGCGTCGTATCCCGAACAAAGGTGTCGGATATGGTATTTTGAAATATTTAAGCGGCGGTTCTGGTGTCTCCTCCTTCTCGGCTGAACCTGAGATTACCTTCAACTACTTGGGACAGTTCGACCAGGATCTTGCAGGAGGGACGATGGAAGTATCGCCTTACTCAGTAGGACCTGAGGTCAGTGAGCAGATGGTGCAGCATCAGACATTGAACATTAATGGACTGATTGCCGAAGGACAGCTTCAACTTTCGGTCAGCTATAACCGTCATCAGTTCCACGGGGAGTCTGTGGCTAAGTTTGTTGACATTCTGAAGAACCGTCTCAGCGAAGTCATTGGACATTGCGTAAGTAAGAAAAGAACAGAACTTACACCAAGCGATGTACTCCTCAAAGATATCAGCTTGGAAAAAATCGAGGAGTTAGAAGAGCAGACACGGCATATCGGCAGTATTGAAAATATGTATAAACTGACGCCGATGCAAAAAGGAATGTTGTTCCACAGCTTGCTGGAGCCTCATTCGGAAGTCTACTTTGAGCAGGCCAAGTTTGAAATTCAGGGAGCATTCTATCCTGAGGATTTCAAACGCAGCTTAAAATATCTGATGAAACGGCATGCCATATTGAGAACCAATTTCCATGCCGGGTGGGGCGATTTCCCTATTCAGATTGTGTTCAAAGAAAGAGCATGTGACTTCGTATACGAGGATCTGCACGAGCTGGAAGCCGATGAAATTCAAGCGCGTCTTGCAGCTTATACTGCTCAGGACAAAGCAAGAGGCTTTAATCTTGCTGAAGAAGCATTGCTGCGTGTTGCTATTCTACGTACAGCAGAAGAGGCTTACCATTTGCTGTGGAGCTCTCATCACATCATTTTGGATGGCTGGTGTATGCCGCTTGTGCTCCAGGAAGTGTTTGAGACGTATGGGGTTCTGCGTGAGCAAAGGGAACCTGAGCTTCCTGCAGCTGTATCGTACAGCCAGTATATTCAATGGTTGGAGAAGCAAGGCGAGGAAGAGGCATCCTCTTACTGGAGAGGGTACCTGGAAGGCTACGAGCAGCAGACGAAGCTGCCACAAGCCATCACACAGCCATCGGCAAAAGCAGAAGCCTACGTGTCGGAGAAGCTGGTATTCACGTTGGATGCGGAACTGACCGATCGCCTGGAACAGGTGGCCAAACAGCATCAGGTGACGATGAATACGCTGATGCAAGCAGCCTGGGGAATCGTGTTGCAGCGTTACAATAGAAGCCAGGATATCGTCTTCGGAAGTGTGGTATCGGGAAGACCTGCCGAGATTCCGGGTATCGAAAGCATGATCGGTCTCTTCATTAATACAGTTCCGGTTCGGGTACAGGCCGAGGGAAGCGATTCGTTCTCCCATGTGATGAAAAGACAGCAGGAATTATATTTGGCAGGACATGCTTATGATTCCTATCCGCTCTATGAGATTCAAGCACAGAGCGAACAAAAGCAAGATTTGATTTCTCATATTATGGTGTTCGAAAATTACCCAGTAGAAGAGCATTTGGAAGAGAAAATTGCCAGTGAAGAGGCTGAATACAAAATTACGGATGTTCAGATGTTTGAACAGACGAATTATGATTTTAACCTCATTGTGCTGCCGGGTCGTAATCTGGAGTTCTTGTACCGTTACAATGCCCGCGTCTATGATCGGGAGAGCGTGGAACGAATTCAAGGACACTTGACGAGAATTCTGACAAGCGTTGCTGTTCAACCTGCTATCCGTATTGATGAGCTGGAGCTGATCACGCCAGAAGAGAAATCGCAGATTATAGAGGTGTGGGGCGATACAGCAGCTCCTTATCCGCGTGAGCAGACCCTTCACGGTATATTTGAGGAAAAAGCAGCACTCACACCGGATTGTACAGCACTTATTTACGGTGAAACGGAGCTTACCTATGGAGAACTTCATCAGCAGGCGAACCGCCTTGCACGTACGCTGCGTGCCCAAGGGGTCAGACCGGACCAACCAGTCGGCATCATGGTCGAGCGTTCGCTTGAGATGATCATTGGCATTCATGCCATTCTAAAAGCTGGCGGGGCCTATGTACCGATTGATCCGGAGTTCCCAGAAGATCGTATTCGCCACATGCTGGAGGATTCGGGAGCGAAGCTTCTGCTGACGAAGAACCATCTCAAAGATCGTTTTCCGTTCACTGGCACGATCCTGGCACTTGATGATCCGCAGGCGTATCATGCGGATAGCTCGAATCTGGAGCCAATTGCGGGGCCGGAGCATCTGGCGTATATCATTTACACGTCAGGTTCAACCGGCAAGCCGAAAGGGGTAATGATTGAACATCGCGCTGCCGTCCATACGCTGAGTCAGTTGGAAGCTGAATATCCGATGTTGGCAGGCGACCGTTTCCTGCTCAAAACGACATTTACCTTTGACTTCTCCGTGCCGGAGCTGTTCTGCTGGTTCTTTGGAGAGGGGACTCTCGTGATCCTGCCACAAGGCGTGGACAAAGACCCGATGGCACTGCTAGGGGCCGTGGATACGAACCGTATCACGCATCTCAATTTGGTGCCGTCGATGCTCAGTGTGCTCGTTCAATACTTGAAAGAAAGCGGCACCCAAGGATTCCTTACTCTGAAATATCTGTTTGCCTGCGGCGAGACGCTGCCTGCCAAACTTGTGGAAGAGTATTATAAAGTATCTCCTTACGCAGTACTGGAAAACATCTACGGTCCTACGGAAGCAGCCGTATATGCGACTCGGTATACAACGAGCCTTGAGACTGCGGCTCTAACGCATGTGCCAATCGGCAAACCGTACGCTAACGTCCAAGTATGGATGATGGACAGCGCTTCTCAGGTATCACCTGTGGGGGTACCGGGAGAACTCTGCATTGCGGGCGAAGGGGTAGCGCGGGGGTATTTCAACCAGCCGGACCTGACGGCAGAGAAGTTCATTCCTCACCCGTACAAACCGGGAGCACGGATTTACCGAACGGGCGATTTAGCCCGATGGCTGCCGGACGGGAATATTGAGTATTTGGGACGGATCGATCACCAGGTAAAAATCCGGGGTTACCGCATTGAGCTGGGAGAAGTGGAAGCACAAATTTTGAAAGTGCCATCTGTGCAGGAAGCGGTTGTTCTTGCACTGGCTGATTCTACTGGAAGTACTCAGCTTTGTGCATACTTTGTGGCCGAAGAGGGGCTTACAGCGGGCATACTACGCGAGGCACTGGCCAGCGAGCTGCCAAGCTACATGATTCCGACTGCTTTCGTACAGTTGGCACAAATGCCGCTGAATCCGAATGGCAAATTGGATCGCAAAGCGCTACCGGCACCGGAAACACTTCTGCGGAGCACAGCGGAGTATATCGCGCCGCGTACGCAGACAGAAGTAGAGCTCGCTCAGATTTGGTCCGAGGTGCTCGGCGTACAGGAAATCGGGATCAGGGATCATTTCTTTGAACTTGGGGGCCATTCCCTGAAAGTATTGGGCTTGATCCAAAGGATCTCGTCCGGTATGGGCGTCCAGCTCCCACTCCAAGTCGTGTTTAATCTGCCGACTGTGGAAGAAATGGCGCATGAAATTTCCAAGCTGCAGGCAACAACTGCTGCTAATGAAGAGGAAATGGAAATTATCCGCTTCCCAGGGAAAGGAACGCTCAAAGTGTTTTGCTTCCCTCCACGGGTGGGCCACTCTCTGGGATACTATGAGATGGCCAAGGAGCTGGAAGGGCTTTGCGAGGTGTACGGGATGGAATTTATCGGCGATCGTTTCCAGGGTCAAGATATGCTGGATCGATACATCGATGCCATCGTGGATATTCAAGCAGAGGGTCCGTATATATTCCTGGGATACTCACTTGGAGGAAACCTCGCCTTCGAGGTAGCTAAAGCCATGGAAAGCCGAGGTCACCATGTTAGCGACCTTATTATGGTAGATGCTATGAGAAAGATGTCCAAGGATGAATCGACACCGGAGGAGCTTGAAGAGATTGTCGAGATGGTACTGGACAGCATTAGGGACCAGTACAAAGCGTTCCTTGCCGATCCAGTGGACAGGGAGCGAGTCATGGACAAAATGTTGGTTTACTCCGTCTACCGCGATGAGCTTATTAACTCAGGTGAAGTTCATGCGAATATCCATGCTCTAATTGCAGAGGATGATAGTATTGGTCCGGATACATCATTAGATAAATTGTTATGGCAACAGGCGACACTTGGTCAATACAAAGAATACGAAGTCATCGGAACGCATGATGTGCTGCTTGATTCCGGTTTTATTGGGGAAAATGCTAAAGTACTGAGACAGATACTTGGCAAGGTCACAGAGGCCTCATCTAAAAACAAGCCCATTTTGTCCTAAGCTCAATCAAGCATAATAAGTGTTAGGCAGCAAAGACGCCCGAATTCCTTTATATAGAAGGAACTCGGGCGTCTTTTATTTTTTTATGCTGTTTAACATATAAAGTCCCTAATCATCTGTGTATGCTTTAGACATGGTTGACTGAAAGTGTCTTGTGTCGGTGATGAGTTCACGGATGACTTGGATGACAAGCTCCGGTTGATCATGGATGATCATATGCTCGCTCTTCTTGGCAACAATAAATTTGCTGTTTGTAGAGATGTTAAGCATCTCGCGCTGTCCCATTTGCCAGCTTTGTTCGATCTGATCATTTCCGCGTTTACTAATACCGAACTGAGTCAAATCTTGTTGAATGCCCCGGGCAATTACACGTACAGGGAGATTACCCAGATGCTGTCCCCGTATGGCATCTTCGGTAGTGCTTGCTAGATCACCCTCCTCCGCAACAGATCGAAAGTATTTAGAGGAAGCGACAATATTCACAAAAGATTTTCTATCTTGATATTCGACCCGACCCGTTAGCATTAAATTGGGGAACAGGCGAAAAGCCCCTGACTTTTCTAGGAGAATGGATATTAACGGGGAGGGATTGACTTTAGGCCGTTCCTTGGCATAGATCTCATTTGTCCGGCGAGCGTCATTTTCAGGCCTGGCATCCACCAGAACCAATCCTGCCACTTCGTCTTTGTATGTCTGCGCGTACAGTCTTGAGTACATCCCTCCAAGGGAATGGCCTACCAGAATATAAGGAGCTTGGATGTCTGCGTTTTTTAAGGCGACATGAAGCTCTCGAACGATGTTTTCCCCGGTTCGTGGAGTAGCAGCCTCCTCGCTCCAGGCATAGCCTGCCCGGTCATAGGATACAACAGTGGCGAATGATGACAGTTTTTCGGGAATATCTCTCCATGACAGGCTACTTTCCCCGCTCCCTGATTCAAGCAATATTGTTGGAGAGCCGTTACCGAGTTTACGAATATGGAGTCGATAACCCCCGGCATCGACCAATTCCCCCGGAGGTGGGTATTGTGATTTATCCTTTTTGGATGCAATCCACTCATACACAAATCCTGAGATCACGAAAAGCAGTAAGCAAGAGATGATAAGAAACACAATTCTCGTCCATGTTCGCCTTCGTTGCTTCATTAGTAAATCTACTCCTCTATACAGTTATAATTAATCATTACCTAAAGTTGCGTGAAACAAAGCTGCTATCGCATGGTTTGTTGCTAGCTCCTTATCTTTTTTACCCATCCTTTCTTTGTCAAATCATCAATATTAAAGAAAAAGCAGAATATGCACTTGAGTTGTAATGAGCAACACGCGTATTCGAGATCATTGAATGGATCTCACGTCGTTCTTGGATGCAGATAACTAAGTCCATTTAGCAAAAGTACAGAGTACACAGGATGTCATTACAACAATAATGATAGTAAAAACAATTTATTAAAAAACGGTTGCATTTAAATATGCGGAGTGGTATACTCTAATTCCGGCCAAGAAATACAATATTGCGAGCGAGTGTTACAAAAAAAGATTTAAAAAAGTGCTTGCAAAGTTGGTTCGGACATGATATGATATAAGAGTTGATGAAGCGACAAGCTAAATCAACTAAAAAGAATGTTTGATCTTTGAAAACTGAACAACGAGTGAGTAAAACGATTTTGTTCGCGAAATCAAACAAGAGATATTTTTATCTCGTCAGTTTCAAAATGAGCTTATCGCTCTTTCTATAAACCAGCTTCGGTTGGTCTTTAAATGGAGAGTTTGATCCTGGCTCAGGACGAACGCTGGCGGCGTGCCTAATACATGCAAGTCGAGCGGGGTTGA